>NZ_JACHMG010000001.1:6784465-8045121 GCF_014204865.1 Amycolatopsis jiangsuensis | reverse complement strand
CCGACATGAACACGCCAAGACATTAAGAAACGCCAAGACCGGAGGGGCATCGGAGTGACCACGCGAAAGGCATCAGAGCAGGCAACGCCTGCGATTGCCCGCTACTTCACCACGCCCAAGGGTGACATGACGCGCTACCACATCGCTCGGCCCGGGACCGAGACAGCGTTGTGCAACGCGCGATACGTGGCCCGGCACAACCCCGGCGGCGAAAACACCTTCGCTGAGTTGCCGAGCTACGACTGGGCGCACGTGTGCCCCCGCTGCGCGGAGAAGAGCCCTGCCACCGCGCCGGCGTGCGAAGCACCGCGGCGGTCGGGGTGGTCGAGCTGCATCGAGTACCTCGCCGACGGCTGGATCACCCCGCAGGACTTCTGCCCGGCGTGCACCCGAGCGTTCATGAGCGCGCTCGACGGAATCTCGGGCCCGCTTCCGTGGCACCGGAATTACCGGCTGCGGGCTGCCGGGGCGGAGGCGCAGTGATGCTCACCACAATCCGTCAGCCGGCGAGCATGCGTAACGACCTGCGCGAGCGCGACGACGTTTACGAACGGACGCGAGCGAGGGGAAGCACCGTGACGGAGGCAGACAGATCGGGGCTTCTCCTGAAGCTTCCGGCATCGACGATCATCACTTCGCCTCCGCCCGATACCGGCCTTCTGCAGACCACGCGCCGCCGGTTCGAGGGCTGGTCGCGATCCGGATATGCCCGCGCGGCCGGGCTGTTCCTCGCCGTCCGCGTGGTCAGCGTCGCCGTGCTGGCCGGCATGTCGGCGTATCGGAACCTTCCGTTCGGCGACCGGCTGCGCTCGTGGGATGGCTGGTGGTACCTGCAGATCGCCGAGCACAACTACGCCGGCGTGCAGAACCCACTGGATATCGACGGTAACGCGTTCGCGGACGCCCCATACGGCTTCTTCCCCCTGTATCCGATGCTGATCAGCCTGGTCGGCAAGACCGGCCTGCCGCTGCCGGCCGCGGGCGTCGTGGTGTCCACGCTCGCTGGCGTGGCCGCGGCGTGCGCGCTCTACCGAATCGGCCGGCTCGTCGCGAGCCCGCGAGCTGGCCTGGTGCTCGTTGTGCTGTGGTCGGGCGCGCCGATGGCCATCACCGAAAGCATGGTCTACACCGAGGCACTGTTCACCGCGCTCGCAGCGTGGGCGCTCGTCGGAGTCCTCGAACGGAACTGGGCGTTGGCCGGCGTGGCGACGATGTTCGCCGGGTTCACGCGCTCGGTCGCGTGCGTGCTGATCGTCGTCGTCGTTTTCGCGGCGGTGCTCGCCGCATGGCGTGGCGAACGCCGGTGGCCGGCGCTGGGAGCCGCGGTGCTGGCGCCGATCGGTCTGGTCGGCTACTGGGGATTCGTCGCCGCGCGCACCGGCTCATGGGCCGGGTGGCAGGACATCGAGCTCCGCGGCTGGAACACCCGGTTCGACTGGGGCCGCGAAGCCATCGAGTGGATACCCCGCACACTGCTACGTCCCGACGGCGCTTTCCCCACGCTTGTCGCCCTGCTGGTGATCGCCGCGGTGGTTCTTGCGGTGGTGTCGATACGCCGGCTCTCGTGGCCGCTGGCCGCGTACGGCCTCGGCGCGCTCTTGCTGGTCCTGTGCAGTGCCGGCCTGCCGTTCGCGAAGGTGCGATTCCTACTACCGGCGTTCGTGCTGCTGATTCCAATCGCGCTCGGTCTCGCCAAGCGCCGCAAGTCCACGGCCGTGGCCGTCCTCGCGGCCTACGTGCTCGCCGGCGCGTGGTTCTCGGCCTACAGCCTCACCGTCTGGAAGTACGCCATCTGACCATCAGCGGCCCCTCCATGTCAGCGGGGACCTCACCCGCCATGAGCTGAAGCCCGTAACAGCCATCGCATCGCACGCGACTCCCCGATCAACCTCGCTGAACAGAAAGGCCCGAACACTATGGGCATCATCCGCAAGTCCCTGATGGTCGGCACCGGCGGCGTCGTCCGTGGCTCGTCGAAAAAGCAGCGCGTGGCCAAGGCCCAGCTGAAGGAACTGCGCAAGCAGACCTCGATGATGGACGCGTCCGGCAGCAGCACCGGCTACCCGGCCGGGTCGATCGGTGACCTGCTGGCGAAGCGCAAGCAGCGTAACGCCGAGCCGGTGCAGCCGCAGGCACCCGCGCCGGGCTGGTACCCGTCACCGAACCAGCAGGGTCAGCTCCAGTGGTGGGACGGCGCCACATGGGTGGAAAGCTTCGCGCCTGCGCCGCAGTAACAGCAGCCCGACGACAGAGCCCCGGTCACCTTCGTGGCGGCCGGGGCTCTGTCGTTAACAAATTGATCACGCGCGAAACAGGTCGACCATGAAACGCGAGTAATAGTCCACAGTCCCCCGAAAGGCCAGCCATGCCCGGTAGCGAAATCATGCCCTTCGACTTCGAAGGGAACAACGTCCGCGTCGTCATCGATCTCAATGGAGAGCCATGGTGGATCGCCTCGGACGTGTGCACCATCCTCGATCTCGCCGACGTCAGCAGCGCTCTGAGCAGGGTGGATCCGCTCGACACGACTAGTACCCGTGTCGAGAACTCACGAGGTGCGCGCGTCGAGACGAAAGCTGTTAACGAGTCCGGCCTGTTAGATCTGGTGCTCGACAGCCGAAAACCGGAAGCGCGCAAATTCAGACGGTGGATCACCAGAGAGGTACTGCCCTCGATTCGGCGTGACGGCGGGTACATCCGCGAAGACGCCTCACGTACGCAGCTTGCCCGCCTGCAGGAGAAGATCGACTACCTGGAAGTCCGAGACCTTCTCACCGACGCCGTCGACTACGACAGCACCAAGCGATCCACGCAGACGGCGTTCGCCATGATGCAGAACAGGTTCCACGTAGCGGTTACCGGCCAGACTGCGACGCAGCTCCTCGCGACCCGCGAGCAGATCCGGGGCGCGCCACGTAAGGACGGCAATGGGCTGATCAAGACCAAGCACGCGAAAGATCGGCTCACGGATGTCGAGCTGAAGGCCGAGTCCGCGCTTGGGCGCATCATCGTCGGGCGGCTCATGCTGCACACCCTGAGCGACGCGTACACCATGGCGGACTTCACGGCACTGGTTGACGAGGTGATCCAGGAGAACCCGGTGCAGCCGGCTGACTAGCACGTCTGAAGAACAGGTGCGGCCCGCCCCCAACGATTTTCGCGGGTGGGCCGCTTCTGTGCGCCCGGGGTCAGCGACGGTCGCGCAGCTGGCGTTTCAGGTCGTCCACGTCCCACCGGGCGTGCCCTCCCGGGGTCACCACTTCGGGAGTCACGTCGCCTGCCTTCCACCACCGTTGCAGCGTTCGGCGGTCCACGCCGATGGCCTTGGCGGCGTCGGCGGTAGGTAGCAGGCGATCGGTCACCTGCCTACTTTCGCCCGCGTTTGCCGCGTTCGTCTATTCGAGTGCCGCAATGGACCGCGATCACCGCCGAGCACGCGCGTTCACGTACGCTTGTCGCGTTTCGCCGCGTTCGGAGGTGGTGGCCATGCATGAAGCAACGCCCGAACTAGGTGCCGCGCTCCGTGCAGCCCGGAAGAACGCGCACTGGGGTGTCCGGGAACTGGCCCGCCGGGTCGGGGTACACCCGGCCGTCATCTCGTCGTGGGAACTCGGGCACCGCACCCCGAAACCACTGGACGTGGCAGGGATCCTCGGCGCGCTCGGTGTCGTCGGCGAGCAGCGTCAGTGGATCCTGCGCATGGCCCTCACCGCCGATCTGGACCGATCCCTGCCCGGCGGCTGAACCTCACCCCTTCGGCGGCCTCAGGCCGTGCACCAGCTCCCGGGGGTCGACGCCGAGCCCTTCGGCGAACTTCAGCAGGTTGTGAAGGCTCAGGTTCCGCAAGCCGCGCTCGGCCTGGCTCACGAACGTCCAGTGCACCCCGGCGACCTCGGCCAACTGCTCTTGGCTCAGGCCTGCCCGGTGCCGCAGCTCCCGCACGCGCACGCCGAACTCCCGCGTTGCCGGTGAATGCGGTTGCCGTGCCACCGACGCAACCTACCTCCCGAATCAGCCCCACACGCTGTAGGTGATCGGCTACCATCGCCCGCGTGTCGGCAATTGCAGACACCCGAGTGCGGGGAGGACATCTCGTGTGGGAGGACACCAACTTCTCGATCTACAACCCATGGTCGAACGAACCTCGGCAAGACGGGTTCTCGCTGGAGGTGGAGGAGGCGAAGGGGATCCTCCGGAACCTGAACGACCACAAGATCGCGGTACAGGACATGCAACGCAAGGCCGCCCAGCTGGTCACGATGAAGCCCCCATCGGAGGACCCGGCGACTGTGGCCGCGAATGTGGCGTTGGTGGGTGACGGGCAAGGGCAGCTCGGCGCGTACTCGCACGGAGCCGAGGCGATCGACGCGCAGCTTGCCTACATCACGGAACTGGCCGACCGGATCCAGAAGGCGCTCGACGCGATCGGCGAGAGCGAGCAGGACCAGACCAAGACCATGAAGAACGTCGACCCCGACGCCGAACCCCCGGGAAAACTCTGATGCGCGTGCGCAACACCGTCGCGATGCTCGGCCTTGCAGCGCTCGCCGCCGGTTGCTCCTCGACCACCGCCGGAACCCCCACGGCATCGTCCACGCCGACCACCGATCCGTCTGCGAAGACGGTGCCCTACGGCGGTGCGCCGAAGGTGGAGAACCCGCTACCGGACAACGCGCTCTCCGGCGACCCCTGCCAGGCACTCACCCCGCAGCAGATCACCGAGCAACTCGGCTCAGCGATCACCGGAAAGCCCGACAGCCAACCGATTTCGAGCTGTTCGTGGACCAACCCTGACACCACGGCCAGCATCGGCGTGTCCTACTACCCCGCGAGCAACGACGGGCTGAGCAACGCCTACGTGAACGTCAAGCCGCAGATGAAGCGCTGGGACGTGCTACCGCCGATCCAGGGCTTTCCCGCCGTCGCCTACGCCACTCAGGCGGGATCGACGCCCAACACCTGCAATGTGCTCGTCGGCGTCACGGACCGGCTCTCGTTCCTGGTCGACGTGGCGCCCCGCACGGAGAAGATGGGCAAGGTCGACAGCTGCGCCGGTGCAGCCGACGTGGCCAACGACGTGATCACCACGTTGAAGCAGAACGCTGGCGGCTGACACCGCGCCCGGTCCGGCCGCCAGGTAGCGTTCGGCCTGCGGGTCCGGCGCCCTCCTCCCCCTTGGGTCGCCGGACCCGCCCCAGAGACGACGAAAAGAGCCCCGCCACCTGCGTGATACAGGGGCGGGGCTCTCGTCTGTCTCGCTCAGGCCGGGCCGCGGGTTACGTCCTCGGCGTAGAGCGGGTCGACGCTGGCCGGCGCCGTGGCGGAGTCGTTGGGCTTCGACGCGGCGACTGCGCCGGTGCCGAGCACGAGTGATCCGGCGGTGATGATCAGGGCTGCGGTGTCGCCGTCGATGTGGACGCCGGCGGCCGCGAGGACACCGACCACGACCGGGGCGGTCAGCACACCCCACAGCGCCGCGAGAGCCTTGCGGTAGCGGCCGGGTGCGGTGCGCGCCCACGCGCCGAGCCGCTGCCAGACCGTGGGTTCGCCGACCGGGGCGGCGTGCTGCCCGGTCACCGGCCGGCCGGCGCGGGTTCGGCGCCGGTGATCTCGACGGTGCCGGTGATGCGGACGTTCGCGGCAACGGCGTCGGTGACGATCTGCCGGACCGCGTCCGGAGTCAGCGCGTCGTCCTTCGAGAGCGCGGCGACCGCGGCGGACAGGCCGGACACCTGCGCGGTGAGCGCGGTCAGCTGGTTGTGCAGCATCGCGAGCACTTGGCTGGGGTTCGGGGTGCCGGTGACCTTGCCGGCGGCGTCCTTCTGTGTCCAGAGCGCGTTGTACCAGATCTTGGTGAAGACCTCGTTCAGGTCGGCCATGTCGTCCTCCTCGGTGTGCGCGGTCAGGTGGTTGCTGGTGTAGGACTCGTCGAGGTCGACCCCGCTGGCGGTGATGCCCGGGATGGAGCCCGACGAGCTGTACTGGTGGATGTCGTAGCGGCCGGCCGCCGGATCCGGCTTCGCGCCGTAGCGGGCGATCCAGATCACCAGCCCGGGCACGCCCCACGTGTCGGGGCGCAGGGCCTTGGCGAGCGCGTTGTTCAGGTACACCCCAGGCCGCAGCCCGGCCGCCGCGACCCGGTTCAGGAACCGCACCGCGAACGCGCGCTTCTGGCTGTCGGGGATGTTCGGCAGCGACGAGCCGGTCGGGTTGTCTTCGAGGTCGAGCATCGGTGCGCAGCCGGTCACGCTGAGGCGGCGCACCTCGCCGAGCAGCACATCGGCCTGCGCTTCGGGGGATGGGCTGGCCTGGACGAAGTGGTAGCCGCCGACCGGGATCCCGACCGACTTCGCGCCGGCCACCTCGGCGTCACCGCGGCCGCCCGCGGGCATGCCGCCGCCGTCGGTGAGTTTGACGTACACGAACGTCACCTTCGCGGCCTTCACCGCGGACCAGCTGGTGACGGTCTGGAACCTGCGGTAGATGTCGATGCCAAGTGCCATCGGTCAGCCTCCGGGGGTGGGCGGGTCGGTGGGCGGGGTGCTGCTGGACGGGTCCACGCACGCCTTGCCGGAGTAGGTGGTCTGGTCCGGTGCGGTGATCACCGCGTCGCGCAGCTCGTAGCCGTCCGGGCAGGCCGGGCCGGCGGCGCCGTCGTGGCCGTTAATGCCGGGTGTGCCTTGCGCGCCGGCCGGGCCGCGGCACTGGTCGTGGGCGTCGCAGTAGTCCGCGACCGCCGAGGACACCTGTGCATCACTCGGCCCCGGCCCTCGTTTGCCGTCCGTGCCGTCCGCCGGTGCCGGGATCCGCGCAAGCACCGCGCTCGTGAGCGCATCGAAGTCCGGTGTCTCACCGTTCGCGCCCCGACAGCCGTTGCGGGCCGCACAGTACGACTCGACAGCAGTCCGCGCAGCGCTCCGCAAGGCAGCCGGATCAGTGGTCGTGGCCGCCGGCTCGGCCACGTTCGGCTGATCCTTCACTTCGTCTGCTTTCGCGCAAGCCGACCCGAGCTCGACAGCTGTTTCCCCTCCGCGAGCGCACGCGTCGGCGACCTGCTCGGCTAGGGTTCGCGCCTGCGACTGCACCTCGGCCGCGTCCTGCCGCACGGCGAGCGGCGCGAGCGTTGCCCAGGCGGCGCCACCGAGCGCCACCACGGCCAACACGATCGCGATGAGCGAGGTACGGCTAGGACGCATCTATCTCACCTCTCCTGCGTTTCGCCCGGGCTGCGGAGTCCTCGGCCCTCCACCGGCGTGCCCGCTCCGCGTCGAGCTGTTTCGCGAGCCGTTCGGCGCGGCGCTCGGCGCGTACCCACAGCCAGCCGAGAACGACGACGACCACGAGCAGCGCGGCCGACGGTCCGGCCGAGGCAAGTAGCTGGCCAATGTCCAGAGCACCCACCGTCACCCCTTTCGTGCACTGTGGACGGTCACGTGATGTCGACGATGGTCAGGCGTCTGGCGTTCGCGTAGTGCCGGACGGTGGCGCCGCCGTTGGTGTAGTAGCCACAGCCGATCGTGTACGTGCCTGATCCGGGCGCGGTGAACACAGTGGTGCGGGTATCGGTGCTATGGCCCCCGGTGGGCGGCGGGCCGACGTACTGCTGAATCAGCGTGCCCGCAGTGCTCAAGCTGCCGTCCGAGGCGTACCGGTAGTTCCAGGTGCCCGCACTCGGCGAGCCGGACGCGATCGCCGTATCGCTGGTGTGCACGACGAGGTACCGGTGGCCGGCGACCGCGGCGAAGGTGACCTTCTCCGTGAGGATCGCCTCACTGGTGCCGATCACGTCGTCGTTGGTCGGGCTCACCGATCCCGCGTAGCGGGTGGTGATCTGCGCGTTGATGATCGCGTCCATCGTGGCGATCTTCGTTTCGAGGTCGAACGCGAGGTTTCTCACCTGGTCCGGCCCGTTCGGCGGTTCGGTGAGCGTCGGGTACCGGAACCCGTAAATCGGTGTGGTGTTGGGCATGTTCGGTTTCCCTCTCAGAACGGGATCACGGTCAGGACGCGGTTGTTGACCTGGACCGCGAGGCCGGAGTCTGCGGTGGCGCGGTACTTGCAGGTGAAGACGTTCAGTCCGGCGTTGAGTCCATTCGCGGCGGTTACGAGCGTCGAGGCGGTTACGGATTGATTGGTGGCCCAACCGTTCTGCACGAACGCATCGGTCACCGCAGTTTCCACAGGCAGGCTCGAAGCGCCGGAGACCTGAACCGCCTGAAACCCAGCGCCGCGGGCGAGCGCTCCCTCGCCTGACACCGGCACGGATCCGCTCACCGCGCACTCGAACGAATGGATCACCAGGCATCGGCGTGAGGATCCGATGTAGAGCGAGACCTCTGGGCCGTAGGACCCGGTGAGGTCGGCGAAGTCTCCCCCGGCGGGAATGCTCCGCTGAATAGCGATGCGCCGCGAGGCAATCTGGTTCCCCGCGCCGGCGCCGGGCGCGCCGATTTTGCCGAGGATGAACCATTGCGTTCCGCGGCGCATGATGTTGACCACGTCGCCGGGCTGATACGCCAGGCCGACCCCGGACTGCACCACCCGCATGTTCGGGATGTCGGCGCCGTTGACGTGCACCACATTCGTGCCCGAGAGCGCGTCCCACGCAAGGATTTGGCCGGTGTAGTCGGACAGGTCTTCGCTGCCGGCGGGGCCGCGGCCGGCTTCGGCGATCAGGGCGGCGAGCAGCGCGCCATCGGATCCGGCGATCACGGTACCCCCTCCAGGTATTGCTTGCGGGTGTCCATGCCCATCGAGGAATCCGGGGTGAGCCCGTAGGTGATGCGGTCGAGCACGTGGGTTTCGGCGTTGTCGCGTCCGTTGTCGACGGTGACCACGTCCCATCCCTCCAGCGCCGGGTTGGGCACGGTGCCGAGCGACACCGAGTAGGGCAGCCCGGTGGCCTTGGCCAGCTGCGCGGCGGCGGCGCCTTCGCACTGCTCGATGGTGGTCATAAACGACGAGGAGTAGTAGGTCGGGACGATGCCGAAGCTGCCGAACACGTAGGTCGGTGAGGCGGGATTGTTGTCGTAGGCCAGGCCTTGCACCGGCGGCAGCTCCCCGACCGGTTCGCCGCGGGCGACGACGACGTTGTAGACCGCGTCGCGGGAAATGGTGCGCTGCTGCTCGACGAGCACGCCGTGGCGGCCGGCGTCGATTGTCCACACGGGTTCCTGTGTCGTCACGTCCGGCACCGGCCGCACGGTGTAGACGCCGCGGTAGTCGAAGAACGCGTACCGCCCGTAGGCGGCGAGCAGGTCCTGCAGGAACGGCAACCGGTCGTCACCCATCACGTGCGCGGACGCGAGGCTGGTGCCGTAGGCGTCCCAGTCGCCGTAGTCGGTGACCGCGCCCGGGACTGCTTGCTGCACGACGGTGTCGATGCACGCGCCGACCGAGCCGCCCGCGGCGAACGTCTGCGGCGAGACGTTGCGGGAGTCCTTCACCTGCGCCATCCGGTCGGACGCCGCGATGGTGATCGGCCCGTTCGGTGCCTGCTGCTGCTTCACCGAGTCGATCCGGAAGTAGCCGAGCCCCACGTACTCGCGGGTGCCGGTGCCGTATTCGATGCCGCGTTCGACGTAGATCTCCTGCCCGTACGGGGTTCCCGCGGCGAACGGGTCGCCCGGCCACGGATACAGCGTCGTGAGCGCGAGGGTGGATTGTACGTCGGCGGTCATGTCGGTGGTCACGTCACCCGCGCTGATCGGCAGCAGCCCCGCGGGGTCGCCGCCGGGGAACGCCAGGCCGGTGGGGGTGGTGCCGGTCTGGCCGGGCGCGACGAGGCGGGCGCGGGCGATCATGCGGTGCGAACCACGCACGGAGGCGAGGAATGTGGCGGTGACGGGCCTCATGGCACGACCACTTCGTTGTCCGAGACCAGGTCGATCAGGTTGGACCAGGTGGCCACGTTCTCGAGCACGTCGGACCAGCTCGGGTAGTCGGCGACCACGTCGGCCCAGGTGTAGGTGTTGCCGTACACGGTGGACGCCGGCGCGGCGCACTCGGTCAGCGGCAGGTCGAAGTACCTGCGCGGCGCGCGCACCGACTGCCCGCGGCGCAGCGTCACCTCCCCGACGCTGGCGTAGAGCGTCGGGACGACGGCGTCGAGCTCGGGCGCCTGCAGGAACACCGGCAGCCCGGACGCGAACGCCTGATCGAAGTCCGCGGCCTCGGCCAGGGTACGAGTCATCACCGTGAGCGTGTACCGGCGCGAGCCCTGCACATCCGAGATCGCGACCGGCAACGTCCGGCCCACCACGTCGAATGTGCCCGAGCGCGACGGCCGGGTGATCTCCGAAACGCCGGACACGGTGACCTTGCGGTTCAACGAGGGTCGCTGCGGGTTCTTGATCCACGCCGAATCGAGGACCGGCGTCACGGTCGTGGTCTGGCGGGTGACGTAGGCGGCGCGGCGGAACGCGAGCGCGGCGGATTTCGAGATCGCCGCGGCGCCGCCGGTCACGGTCAGCGTGGCGGTGGTGAAGTCGATATCGGTGTCGCCTTGCACGGTGTATTCCCACCACATCGCCGCGTCGTCCCCGGCGGTGGAAGACCAGTCGCCGATCTCGGCGAACCCGCGGCCGACGGCGCCGGTCCAGTCGTCCTGCTTCCACGCGAGGAACAGATTCATCATCTGCTCTTCGGGCACGCTCACTCCGGCGAGCGCCACGTTCTGCGCGCTCGCGTTGACGAGGGTGTTGGTGGTGACCGGCATGGGGTCGGCGTTGTGGAACGCCATGATCTGCGCCATCGTGTCGGCGCCGACCGTCCCGCCGGTGAAGGTGACCGTCGGTGCGGCCACCGACGGGTCGTAGACGCGGGAGAACAGCGCAACGTTGCCGAGGTCGAGCACCCGCGTCCACCCTGCCGGCGCGACCGGCGCGCCGGTGCCACTGTTGCGGATCGAGGCGAGCAGCAGCAGCGCGTCCCCGTCGAGCACCGCGGCCGGCAGCGGCGGCGTGAGGCTGACGTTGGTACCGGTCACGGGTGTGCCCGGATCCGGGACGCCGAGGATCGGGCCGCCGTCCACTCCGGACACCCGGTAGAAGTTGGGTACGCCGGCGGCGAACTCGTAGTCGTCGAGGTGCCCCGCGCCGGCCACGACCGGCACCGTGTCGCCGCCGCGGACCGTGGCCCAGGTGATGCCGTCGATGCTGCGCTCGACGAACGCGGAATCCACCGCGGTGCCGAACCCGTCAAACGCGATCCGGACCCGGGAAAGGTCGTCGAGGTAGGTCGCGGTGGTGCTCATCGACGGCCCCCTGTCCCGGCGCCGGCCAGGCGCCGCACCTGCACACTGTTGCGATCGATCTCCAGCGCCACGCGCTGCGTGATGCCCTCGCCGAGGTCCAACGTCAGGTTCACCGTCTGCGGGCGGCCGAAGCTCTGCTCGTGCGAGGTGACCCGGCCGGTGACACCCGGGGTGAACAGCTCCGGGCCGTTCTCGCCGACGACGTACGAGCGGCCGGAGCGCGCGGTGCCGCCTCGGGCCAGGTAGGGAATGTCCGGGATGTTCGGGATCCCCACCACCCCGGTGACGGCGTTGATGCCGTGGATGGCGCCGTTGAGCAGCCGGATGGCGCCGTTCAGCGCAGACTTGAGCCCGTTGCCGATGCCGGACCAGATGCCGGAGAAGAACCCGGACACCCTGCCCCAGATGCCCTTGATGAAATTCCAGGCGTCGGAGAAGCGTTGCCCGATCCAGTTCACCGCGGCCGAGACGCCGGACTTGACTCCGTTCCAGAGCCCGGAGAAGAACCCCGTGACCCCGGACCACACGTTTTTGACGAAGTTCCACGCGTCCTGCAGCCGCTGCCATATCCACTGTGCGGCAACGGTCACGGCGTCCTTGACCGCGTTGAAAATGCCGATGAAAAAGTCCTTGATCGGCGTCCAGTACGTGATGATCGTGGCCACGATCGCGATCAGCACACCGATCGCGATGATGATCAAGCCGATGGGGTTGGCGTCCATCGCGATGTTCAATGCCCATTGCGCGGCCGCCCACAGGCCGAGCGCGATCACCAGTGGCGTGATCCAGCTCGTGTTCTGCTGAATGAAGTTCGCGATGTTCGCCAGCACCGGCGCCAGGAACTGGATCACCGGCACGAGGATGGTCGAGATCGTGCTGGCCAGGCTCGCGAACGCGGCGGCCAGCGGCGGGATCGCCGGACCGATCGCGGCGAGCAGCGCACCGACCACCTGTGACACCGAACCGGCGACACTGTTGAGCGACTGGAAGAACCCCACCAGGGTGTCGTGTCCCTGCGCGGAATCGAGGAACGTCCGGATGGTGCTGATGAGCGGGCCGATGATGCCCCCGACACCCCCGCCGGCGTCGGCGATCGCGCTGAGCACGTCGCCGATGATCGCGCCCACGTCCTTGAGCACGCCGAAGAACGACGAGAAGCCCGCGATGGCGCTGCGGATCCACTGCTCCAGTTGGCCCGAGTCGGCCGCGCCCTGCACAAACGCGTTGAACTTCTCCCCGGCCGCGCCGAGCCCGCTGGTCAGCTGCGCCAGGATCGGCATCGCCACAGCACCGATCCGGACGAACGCGGCGATCACCGGCGCCAGGAACGCGCCCAGGTTCTGGATCACCCGGGCGGTGCCGGAGAGGATGGTGTTCACCTGCGCCGTGCCGCGGGCGGTCGCGAGGAACGCCGTCACCTTGGTGGCGACACCGCCGAGCGCGGTCACGATCTGCTGAAACCCGCTGGTGGTCTTGGGCAGCAGCGTTTGCAGGTTACGCACCGCGGGCAATAGCGCTTTCTCGAAGCTCGCCGACACCTGCGTTTTCAGCGTGTTCAGCTGCGGGTTGAGCTGCGCGAACGCTTTCTTGGCGCCGTCCGCGCCGAGCTTGACGGCGACCATCGCACCGGCGAGTGCGAACCCGCCGGCCACCGCGAGCGGCAGCAGACCGGCCGATGCGGCGACGGCGCCGACGATCGCGGGCAGCAGGTTCAGCACCCCGGCCGCCGTGGACGCCTTGAGCGCCAGGTCGGTGAAGCTGCGCGCGGCGGCGCCCACGCGTACGGCGAACGCGCTCAGGGACTTGCTGCGCTTTTTCGAGTCGTCCGACAGTGCCTTGATCTCGGCCTTGGCGGCAGCGGCAGCGGCGACGAGCCCGGCGCTGGAACCGTCGAACTTGATCCGGATCGTGCGTTCGGCGGCCATCAGTCACCCGCCGAGAACTTGCGGACCACGTCGTCCACGGCGGCATGCCACTCGCGCGAGATGGTGGCCGCTTCCCGTTCCACGAGCGGGAAGAACGCGTACGCGTCCTGGCCCTGATGCGGCCGGTACTGGTGGCCGTGCGCGCTCTTGTACTTCGCCGCCGAGAACCAACCGGAGCGGCCGTTCATCCCGAAGATGGAGCCGAACAGCATCCCGTACGCCGGCGCCCGGTGACGGCCGAGACGGCGCGTGCCGCCCACCTGGATCGCGGGCACCCGGTCGCGCACCGTCTTCACCGTGGTGGCCAGCAGGGGGCCTTGCGGACCACCGTGCGCGGACACGTCCACCACAGCCTTGGTTGCGAGCTTCTGCGCCAGTTTCTGCGAGTGGTCACGGATCGCGTTCTGCGCGTCCTTCGGCAGCACCGAGAACGCGCGCAGAACCTCCCGCACACCCTCGATGTGCACCTTCACGGTCAAGCTGGTCTTGGCCATCGGGCGCACCTCCCTCGCGCTCATCCCGACAGTTGGGCGGAGCCGTAGCGGCTCGGGACTTCCCCTGTCCCCGAGGGTTTTCCTCTGACCTTTTTGTTGGCCTGGTCCACCAGGTGGGCCATGGTGTTCAGTGATCGGTGGTCAAGCTCTGCAATGTCGCGGGGCGCGATCCCGGTCGCCAGCGCCAGTTCGATGACGGACCGGTTCAGGCTCCCGCGTGGCCAGGGTCCGGCTCCTGCTCACCGCCCACCGGAAGCACGTCGAACGTCTCCTCGAACTCGGACAGCTTCATCGGCGTCACGTCCGGGTGGGTCATCTTCATGACCAGGTGGCCGAGCTGGTACAGGTTCGCCATCGAAATCCCGTCCTCCAGCTGGGAGAACGGGATACCGCTCACGCGCTCGAACAGCAGCACGTGCCGAGGCTTGGCGGTCACCTCGTCGTCAAACCCGTTGTCCCCGGTGATTTTCAGCGTGAGCATGGTGGGTCTCCTACGTGAAGGCGAGCACGGAACGGGCGAGATCGGCAGGGGTGCCCGTGTAGTCCACGAACGCGCGCTTGGCGTTCGTGTCCCCGGCCGAGAAACCGAACGTGGCGGTGGACAGTGGGCCGATGGCCTTGGTGGCACCGGCCGGAAGCGCCACGGTCAGGTCCTCCACCGCAAGCCCGTCGTAGGTGGCCCGCGTCTGGACGGTGACCGAGGCGGCCGAGGCGCCGTTGTTCGAGACCAGCAGGAACACCGTGCCGCCCGTGTCCACAATGTCCCCGTCCGCGTTCGGCGATGCGGCCGTGGGCGCGGTGCCCGCGTGCGTGATCAGCTGCGTCGTAACGCTCTGGCGTGCCATGGCTGCGTTCTCCCTTACGGCCGCGAGTACTCGGGATCGCCGATCACCTGGAATGTGATCTCGGTCTGTTCGCTGTCGCCTCGGTCCCCACCGACAGGCGCCGGCTGCACCATGAGCGTCCCGGTCCAGCGGACGTGCTCACCCTCAATGTCCGGGTGGTGGTTCAGCTCGAACTCGGCCACAGTGCCCCGGTTCGTCCACAGGAAATCCTCGAACCCACCGACAACCCACTTGCTGTAGGCGGTGAGTGCCAGCGTCGGCTCGGAATCGGTTTCCTCCACCGCCGTACCGTCCGGGCAATAGGTGTAGATCCGGTCGCCGTCCTGCACACCCGGGTCCAGGGTCCAGCTGGCGAGCTGGCATTCCACGGACACCCCGCCGATGGTCAGCGTGATGACCTTGAGACGCCGCACGGTGAGCGCCATGGTTTCCTCCTCCTACAAACCCACGTCCACCGTGATGGCGTACGTGGGAAGCTGTGTCCCGCCCTGCTGCAACAGGCCCGGGGATGCCGACGACACCGCGAACAGCGGGTCGCCCTCGATCGCCGCCACCACCGGCTCGACGAGCTGGTAGAGCCGCGCGGTGGCGTACTGGTCGAACGGCACCACCAGGTGCACCACGAACGTCGCCTCGCTCGGCTCCGGCCCACCGAAACCGCCCCACGACACAGTCGGCGGGGTGATGACGGCACCGACACCGGTCACCGACTGCCCCGGGTCCTCGTAGACCCGCTTGTCCAGCTCGGCCACGGAGTCCAGCACGGTGTGCAGTGCGGCGACCGCGTCGGTGATGCTGCTCATGCGAACACCGGTCCTCGGAAACGGCCGATCCCGAGTAGCCGCTCGATGTCTGGGTCGAACGCGGGAATCCGCGCGGCACCGAGTTCGGCCATGTCCACCAGTGCTTCCGGGGACCGACGGCGGGCGAACCACCGCGCGGCCAACCGGATCGTGCCCAGCCACACGTCATCCGACGGCGGCGTGCCCAGCGGGTGCGGGCCGAAGTCGAGATCGGATCGCACCCGCTGGACCATGGCCACCGCAGCGTCAAGCACGGACTGAAGAACGGCGTCGTCACCCGTTCCCGGGATCGTCGCGTCCTCTTTCAGGTCCGTCAGCTGCGGTGGCCAGGTGGCCATGATCAGCCCGCCGTCGCAGCAGTGACGGTGAGGACGGCGACGCTGTTCGGGTTGCGCACCAGCGCGCCGACGTAGCCCCAGATCCCCATCCGGACCGCCGAGGGACCCACGACCTGCTCGTAGCTGAAGTCGAGCACGTCGGACTCGGCGAGCATGACCGCCTGCCGGCGCAGCACGGCGTACTTTTCCGCGTAGGCGGTCGGCACGCCGGCCGAGGCGATCACGTCGACGCCCTCGATGTCGCCGACGAGCTGGTTGCCCAGGGCGCCGCTGGCGTTGGCCGGGCCGTAGCGGGTCACCGGCATCAGCGGCCGGTTGGTCGAGTCCTTGAGCTTGCGGTAGGCGCCGAACCGGCGGAAGTTCATCACCGCGAGGTCGGCCGGGCCCCGCTGGTCACCGGCGACCTCGGTCTGTGCGTCGATGACAGCATCGATCGCGTCGGCGTCAGTGGAGAACGCGGCCTCGGTGGCGAACGTGGCACCGGTCGCGGTGCCGCCCGCGAGAATCGCGGCGCAGACCAGGCTTTCCACGACGGCATCCCACGCGGCGTGCAGGTCGCCGAAGATCAGCGAGTCCACAGCCGGGCTGGAGCTGTCCAGCAGCTGGCGGGACACGTCCTGGTAGGCGGCCTTGGTGACCGGGGTCAGGGTGTCGGTGTCGGTCGCGAACCGGTCGGTGCCCCACGCGGCGGTGTTGGCGCCCTCCGCGGACTGGTTGACGATGTTCGGGTCGGTGCCGGCGGTCTGCTTCGGCAGGGTCAGCGGGCGCGGGTCGCGGCCGAGCGGGATCTGGCGGACGACGTTCGCGACGGCGCGCGCCTGGCGGGCCAGCGGGTCGTACTCGTCGACGAGCCAGCGGGGCGGCACGATGCCGTCGCCGCCGGGGGTCTGGGTGACGGCGCGCATGTGCTCGTCGAGGCGCTGCTGTGCCTCACGGTCGCCCTGCATCCGTGCCCGGTAGTGATCCGCGAAGAACGACCGGTGGCCGCCGTCGTGGGCGGAGCGGTAGTGGCCGGGGTCGCGGTCGCGGGTCGTGGCGCGGGACCGGTTCTGCTGCGGCTCGCCGCCGAGGTTCTGCGGCTCGCCGCCGTTGCCTTCGGTGCCCGGGTCTTCGCCGAGCGAGGCCGCGAGCTCGCCGGCGCGGCGGCTGCGGGTCTCGATGGTGACCAGCTGCTCGATCTGCTGGGTAAGGGTGTCCATCTGCGTGGCCTGCTCGGTGACCGACCGCAGTTCCTCTTCGGACAGTTCGCGGTTGCCTTCGGCGGCGCGGGTCTGCACACCCTCGATGGACGCGTGAAGCTGGTCGTGCTGCTCGCGCAGCCGCACCAGGTACGGGTTCGGCATGACGCCGGCCTCCCGGGTATCGAACGAATGGGGGTCGTCCGCCCGAGAGGCCGGGGTGTCAGCTTCAGTGAGGGGCTGAGGTGTCGGCGTCCGCGTCTGATCGAAGTGTAACCGACTACCCGACTACACCGGTTACCCGCGCGCTCCGGCGTGGTGCGCTTTGAACAACGCACGCCCGGCCGGGGTGGCCTGCATGATGTTCGTGGCCAGGCCATCGGCCATCGTGGGCGGCACGCCCTCCTTCAGCAGCGCGTCACGCAGCGTCTCCCACGGCGTCGCGCTGCTACCGAACCGCGCGAACCCCTCCGGACCGGTCCAGTACTTCCACAGCGGAGAACCCGGCCCGTACTTCAGGTTCGACTGGCCGCGCGCCGCCGCACGGGTGAACGCGTCCGCCTCGGCCGACAGGACCGGCAACGCGGCGAGGATCCGGTCGAACTCGGCGCGCCGGTCCACGGCGGACTCGGCGCGGACCGCGGCCACGGTCGCAGCGTCGCCGTAGGCGCCGGCCATGACGATGGCCACCTCGGTCAGGGTCGCACTCGCCCGCTCGGTCACCCCGCCGGGCAGCGCCCGGTTCTGCCCCTCACGGAACCCGATCGACAGCTCGGAGAGCGCACCGTCCTTGATCAGCTCCAGCGTCTCGTCCCCCGCCGGGGTCTTGGACACGCGCCACTCGCCGTAGAGCCCGGCGGCATCGTCGCGCAGCTCGGTAGCGACGCCGATCAGCGTCCCGCCGTGCGGCAGATGGTTGCGGGTGAAGGGGATGCGGTGCGCGGCGCGCAGCTGCGCGTTGAACGCGCCCCGCGCGAACTGCTCGGTCAGCCGCGAGTCGATCTGCTGTGGACGTCCGTACGGGACGGCGATCCCGCAAACGGTGCGACCGTCACCGCCCTGCGCGGCCGAGCGCACCTCCAGCTCCGGCATCCACTGCCGGGTCAGCACGTCACCGGTCATGGCGAGCGACCTCCCTCAAGTCGAGTCGGGTGGTGAAGTGGTCCATGCACAGCCCGCGGCCGGGCTCGAACTCCAGCACCGGGCACCCCGGCACCATGCACTCGCCGACTGTCACGACCTCGCGCCGCGGGTCCGGTGTCCGCGCGGCCGGCGCGGCCGGTTCGGCCGCGGTGGCGCTCGCCGGCGGAGTCGGCTCGGTGGGCTTCGGCGCCGGCGTCGCCTTCGCCTTGCGGGTGGTGGTTCGTGCTTTTCCGGTCACGAGGCTTCCTCCTGCGGGCTCTGGCTCCCGGTAGGGAGCGGTAAGACAGTGGCGTGCGGCGGCGACTGCTGCTGTGCC
This sequence comes from Amycolatopsis jiangsuensis, assembly GCF_014204865.1. Taxonomy (NCBI): domain Bacteria; kingdom Bacillati; phylum Actinomycetota; class Actinomycetes; order Pseudonocardiales; family Pseudonocardiaceae; genus Amycolatopsis; species Amycolatopsis jiangsuensis. The sequence continues at coordinate 8,026,825 of NZ_JACHMG010000001.1, read as the reverse complement.
GGCTCGTCGTCGATCCCGTCCACCGGCGGCAGGTTCTCCAGCGCACGCGCCTCGGACTTGAGCAGGAAGCCGGCCCGGATGCCGGTCTCATGCGCGGTGTAGCGCGCTGCGGTGTCTGCGCGCAGGATCGCGTCCAGTTTCGCCGTGACCCACGTGCCCGGCGGGAACAGCAGCGTCAATGTCTGCTCGAACCGGGCGACGTGCTCACCGACGCTGAACTTCATCAGGTCGATGGCTTCGGTTTCGCCGTTGGAGTAGGTCATGCTGTCACCTGAGGACGCACCGAGGTACCGCGGCGGCAGCCCGAAGACGTTCGCGACTTCCAGCAGCGACAGCTTCCGCGCCTCGATCAGCTGCAGCTTCTCCGGATCCCACGCCAGCGGTTCGAAGTCCGTACTCGGTGCGAGCGCGGCGATCGTCCGATCGCGTTGCGTCTCCAGCCACAGCGCTTTCGCCTCGCGCAGCTGGTCCGGCGTCACGTCCGGACTGGTGGCCTTGAGCACACCGGTCGGCACGCCGTCCTGGGAGATGTTGCGGGCTTGGCGCGCCAGCTCCTCGGCCAGGCCCAGCGCGCCGTCACCATGCAAGTGCGCCTCCAGAACGCCGAGCCCACGCAGCGCACCCGGCTCGGCGAGCCCTTTCACGTGCAGCACGTCGTGCGCGGAGAAGACCCGCCCACCGATGCTGTACTCAATCGCGCCCGTCGGCAACACCGAATAGGTCTGGCCGTCGGCGCGCCGGATCCCGACCATGCGCGCCGGCACCGGCACGATTGCGGTCGGCACGCCGGCCCCGTCGCGCTCGGCGATCACCCCGACCGCGTTGCCGTGCAACAGGTAGTCCGCCGTCCAGTTCGAGAACGACGCCATCCGCACCTCTTCCGGGTTCGGCTGCTCCAGCAGGATCGGCCGCGGCGCGACCTTCTGTGCGAAGTCGGCGGCGCCGTCGGTGTAGGCGTCCCACGGCAAACCACCCACCACCGACGAGATCAGCCGCACCGCGCGATCCACCCCCGGGATGCCCAGGGCACGCAGGAACCCGCCGTGGCCCCACCACGTATCACCCGCGATGCCCGCGGCCGGGCCGATCCGGATCCCGTCCGACACGAGCATCCGCGCATGCCGCGTACCGCTTCCCGACGTGCGGGTGAACAACCTCCCGAGTCCCATCACGCGCCGCCCTTCGCCTCGGCCACCGTGCCCAGGGCGAGCAACGCCACGCCCACCACCACGGCTGTCCACAGCAGACCAACCAGCCCGTATAGACCGGCCGCGGCGATCGCGCCGCCCCCGCACTGCAGCGCCACCGGCCACGCGCGCTTGATCGTCATCACGGATCTCCTCACACCACGCCGAACCACGGCGCGGGCTTGTCGTCAGGCAGAGTGCGCGCGAGGTGCGCAGCCCCCGCAGTGGCGTAGGTGGCGTCGCAGTGGCCGGCGCCGCGGCGGGTGAACCGCCACGCGTCGCCCTGCCGAAGCTTCTCCGTCGCCGGTACCTGCGCGTTCAGCAACGGGTCATCCGAGTGCGCGACCTGCTGCGCGTCGACCAGCTCTGCCAGCCCCATGCACACCGCCGGCACTTCGGCGCGGATGCCCTCGACCTCGACCCCCTCGGGTGGCCAGTCGGCCTGGTCGTTGTCAGTCAGCACCGCGGCGTAGGCGGCCGCCGGTCCCGAGGGGAACCAGCCGATCCGGCGCGGCCCGACGCGCCGCACCCAGCCGCGCATCTCACGCCGCATCACCGCCATGTCGTCCCACGCCGCCACGACCTCGACCCGCACCCGTCCGTCTGGCAGCACCGCGGCCGCGGCGAGCGTGGCGTGCCGGCCATCGAGCGACACGTCGAAGCACAACGCCACCCGGCCGCGCACGTCCGACAGGTCTCCTCGATCCAGGCATGCCGCCCACCGGTCCGCGTTGATCGCCGGGTCCAGCATCGGCACGCGCATGCACAAGATCTCGGTGAGGTAGTGCGCCAGCTCTTCCCCGCCGGCGGCCTGCGCGCGCCGCGCCTCACCGAGGATGCTGGACAGAGACAGCCGATAGCCAAGGTTCGGGTTGGCAGCCTGGATCGCGCGCACGTCCGCGGCTTTCGAGCCATCCGGAGCAGACCACTCCAGCAGCCCGAGCCGCTCGTCACCCTCGCCCGTCTCGATGAACGACAGCGCGGCCTTGCGCAGCGAGTCGAGCACCACCGACAGGTCGTCCCCCTGGTTCGAGATCGCCCACGCCTGCGCGTCCCACACGGCGTTCATCGCGGGCACGGCCGCGCTCCAGGCGGTGAAGTCGTGGTGCTCACGCAGCTCGTCGGCGATCAGGCGGTCGATCGTGAGCGACCGGCCGCCCTTCCGATTGCTCGCGGCGACCCGGTAGCGGGCCTTGTAGATCGTCCGCAGCTCGTTCTCGCCGTTCGTACGCCGGACACCGTTGGGCGGAATGTCCTCGGCCAGCGCCTCGGACGCCTCGACGAGGTCTACCGCCTTGTTCCACGACTCCACTGCGTACGTGAGGTTCGTCGACGTCCCGAGCACCAGCCGTCGACACTCGATGAACATCCAGAACAGCGTCAGGATCACGAGCAGCTCGGTCTTGCCGTTCTGCCGCGCGATCAGCAGCAGCAGGATCCGGAACCGCGGGCGCCCGTCGGGCAGCAGCTCCCCGCCGTGGATCGCAGCCCACCGCTGCCACGGATCCAGCGGCCGGCGCAGCGTGTCCCGCGCGAATTCCTCGACGTCAAACCCGTAGCTCGTCTCCGGCGTCAGCGCGCAGCCACACCCGCACGGCCCCGGCGGGCCCTCGACGAGCGGACGCGTCCAGAGCCGAGGCGTAGTCGAGCCGTAGACGACTTCCGGTTCGAGTACGGCGGCCGTCATGGCGCACCGGCCCTCGCCGCGCGGCGTTCCTTCAGCTCATCCTTCGCCCGCTGCTGCGGGGTGCGCTCGACGGGACCGCCCTTCGGCAGCACGGCCTTGCGGGCGGCCGGCGTCGCACCGAGCTCGACGAGAACGGCGAGCAGCTTGCCCGCCAGCTCGGCCAGCACGTGCCCCGACCTGTCCTCGTTGTCGATCGCCGACGCAAGCCGAATCGCGAGCGCGACCGCGGCGCGGTCCTCGTCGTCGACCTCCAGCTCGCGCAGCGCCGTGCGGGTCGCGCCGAGCACGTCCGACGGCAGCGGCAAGCGCTTGGCCGGGCTCATCGCGCGGTCCCGGAAGCCGCGGGGAGAGAGACTTTGACAGGGACGTGGATCACCCGGCGACCATGATCACCAAAAAAACGGCGGCCGGTGATCATCTGCTCGTCACTCATGATCATCACTGATCACCACGCCGTCATCGGTGCGGGTGCCGGGTCGAGAGCGCGCAGGTTGCGCAGCTGCGCACCTGCCTGCCGGTTACACGACCGATGCTCGGGGCCGGAGTACTCGCGCTTGCCGGTGCCGTCGCGGTGGCCGAGATCCCACGGCGTGCCGGTCTCGATGGTGCGGCCGCAGCGTGCACACGACGCGGCGCCTGCTGCGACCTTCGGTGCCCACGCCCGGCGCAGTGCCTGGTGCTGGGTGCCGTAGCCCTGGCCTGTCGTGGTGCCGTAGCGCCTGTCCACCTGCACCCCCTACTCGTCACCGGTTGCTATCAGGATAACCGGTCATCTCATTTGACCGGTTACGCGCGCGCACCTGGTTGGCGTGTCAGCTGTTGAGCCGCGCCGGGTCCGTCAATCCGTTGCCCTAGATACTTGCAAATACTCTCGACTTCCTTGCCGCACTCGCGGACGATCCGCCTGTCTTTGCCGCCTAGTTCTGGCCCCACTTTTCCGGCAAGTTTTGGCCCCAGCAGTGCCGTGACGGGTTGAGTCGCGGGTGAGGGTCCTTCCGGGTTTCCGGGGAGTTTTGGCTCCACCCTGGTTGGGTGAAAGTTTGGAGTGGGGCCGCGTCCATCTCGGTGGCGCGACGGCGGCGGGTTTAGGTTGTGCGGGCCGGGTGCTCACGGACCCTGCCCCCGACAGGGCAGATCGCCGTGGGCAGCCGGCCCTTTCGTTTCAGGGCCCTCGGCGCCGCGATCTTCGTGAGGTCGGGGTCTGTGTGGCGGTGGCAGGAAGCCGCTATGCGGTGACCGATTGGTCGGGGTGCTGGTGAATGGTCAGCAGCAGGTGGTCGAACTGGGTGCGCTGCTGCAGCGGGCCGCCGCCGAGGGCGGTCAAGGCCGCGGCGAGCTTTTCGGCCAGAACCCGCAGCTTGGTGTTGGTTTCCTGCGAGCGCCATTGCAGCACGGCGAATGCCTGGTCGGCGGTGATGCCGTAGACGAGCATGAGCGCGCCTTTGGCCTGCTCGATCTTGGCGCGGGCCCCGACTAATTCCGGGACGGTTTCGTCGAGGACCTGCTTGCGCAGGTCGGCCAGACCGCCGTCGAGGTCGATGTAGTAGCCGGTCGCGCCGATGGTGGCGCCGGTGGAGTTGTAGAGCCGGTCGCCGACGACCAGCACGTGATGCTCGGCGCCGGCGGTGTCGATGATGCGGTGACGACTGCAGAACGCCGTTCCGTCCCGAACCGCCGCGGCCAATGTCCCGGCGACGGCGTCACGGTCCTCCGGATGCTTGTGCGACAGCAGCAAGTCCGTAGTGGGCTCCACGGTGCCGGGCGCGTAGCCGTGCAACGCGGCCACTTCGTCGGACCACTCCCAGCGCTGGTCGGCGAAGAAGAACCGGAAGCTGCCGATCGGGTGCGGCCGTCCGGCCACGATCTGAACCAGCGCCGGCGGCGTGGTGCTCGTCGAGGATTCGGCGGTATCGGTCACCTGCATCATTCTGCCTGGTCAGACCTCATGGATCCAGATTCGGATGGTCAGTCGCCGGTGAGCTGGGCAGCTTGTTCGAGCAGGCGGGCTTGCGTGCTCTGGGCGCGGTAGGACTCGCTGCCGGTCTCGATGATGGTGCCGTTGAACGTCATCCGGTCGATCACCGCGCGGCAGAGCCGCTGGTCGGTGAAGGTCTTCGGCCATTCTGAAAACGGGGCGTTGGTCGCGATGGCAATCGCGCGGCGTTCCTCACGGTCGGTGAACAGCTGGAACAACAGTTTCGCGCCGACCTTGTCCAGTTCCATGTAGCCGAACTCGTCCAAGCAGAGCAGGTCGACCTTGTCGTAGCGGGCATAGACGCGGGTCAGCTGCTTGTCGCCCGCGGCTTCGGACAGCTCGTTGACCAGGTTCGCCGTGGTCGTGTAGCGGACCTTCAGGCCCGATTCGGCGATCGCGGTGCCGATCCCGATGAGCAGGTGAGTCTTGCCGGTGCCCGAGTCGCCAATGAGGCAGAGCGGCTGCCCGGACGCGACCCAGCCGGGCTCGGTGAGGGTGTTGACCACCTCCTGGGAGATGTTCGGGTTGATCGCGAAGTCGAAGTCCTCGATGCGCTTGGGGCGCCGGAACTTCGCCTCGCGGACCAGCCGGGTGCGGCGGCGTTCGTCGCGATGCTCGACCTCGGCTTCGAGCAGCTCGAGCAGGAACGTCTTGTAGGAGGCCTGCTCGCGCAGCGAGGACTCGGCGATCTCGCTGAAGCGTTCACGGATCGTCGGCATCGCCAGGCTGCGGCAGGCCTGGTCGATCAGGGTGTCGAGGCTGTCCATGCCGGGCAGGGTTTTGCGTTCGGCGGGGGCGGTAGTCATGCGCTGGTGCCTTTCCGGCGTCGGGTGAGCAGCTGGTCGTAGATGTCCAGCGGTGGAAGCGGGCGTTCGGTCAGGGCCGGGACCCGCGGGTGCAGGGTGATCACGTCGGCGCCGCCGGCCGGTGTGACGCGGATGCGCGGATCCGGCGTGTCGTCGGTGATCGCGGGCATGACGATGGTCTCGATGCCCAGCTCGGCGCAGTCGGCGTCATCGAGCAGCGGCTGGGTGTCGCGGTGGGCCTTCTCGGCCTTGCGGGCCTCGACCGCGACCAGGTCCGGGCTGGTCCCGCCGACGTCCAGGGCCGTGGTGATCCCGGCGATCACGAACTCGGCCGCGAGCTGCCGGTGCAGCAGCAGGACCTGGATCAGCAGCCGGGTGCCGTCGCGGTCGCCGTGAGCTTCGCGCGCGGCGTTCCAGAACGCGTCATGAACAGTGGTGAACATGCCTTCCGCCCGCGCGGTGGCCAGCGCGGTCGACCCGGGCAGCGCGCCCGGCTTGCCCAGCAAGATCTCCAGGTAATGGTCAAGGTTGTCGTGGGAGGCGCCGCGCTGGGTCATCCTCGGGTGCCGGGCGATGAGCTTGCCGCGGTCAAAGACCAGCAGGTCGTTGGCGCGCAACGACACCCGCACCCGGCGGCCGATGAACCGCGCCGGAACCGAGTAGAGACACTGCCGGACGGTAATCCTCGAATCCCTGCCGACTTTCGGGGTGAACACCGCGCCGCAGTCATAGTCGTCGACGGGCAACGGCGCGAACAGGTCGACCTCCTCGCGGAACTTGAACCCGACGGTGACCCGCTGGCCGTGGATGACCCGGTCCTCCTCGTCCAGGTCAATCCGCGCGCAGCGCTCGTTCAGCTCGTCGAGACTGGCGACGTCGAGCACCGGGACCAGGTGGTTGCGGCGGAACCGGCCGCCTTCCTGCTCGACTCCGCCCTTCTCGTGGGCGCCTTCCTGCCCGGGAATGCAGTAGAACGCGTCGAACCCGTAGAAGGAGCGGAATTGGGCCCACCGCTCGGATTCGACCCGTTCCCTGCCGAAGCAGACCCGTGAGACGGCGGGCTTGAGGTTGTCGTAGCGGATGTGGCGGGTCGGGACCCCGCCCAGCGCGGCGAAGGCCTCGACGTGGCCCTGCATGAACGCTTCCAACGCCTCGGATTTGAAGACCCGGTGAATCGCCTTGCCTGAATACGACAACCGCAGCGTGAACAGGTGGCAGCGGGTGGCCTCGCCGTTGATCCGCACCCAGACGTCGGCGAAGTCGACCTCGGCTTCCTCGCCCGGCTGGTGCTGCTGCGGGACCATGCCCTCGAGATGGGCGTGCCCGGCCTTGGCCTCGGCGATGATCTCCGGGCGCCGGCGCGCGACATACTCATAGACCACCGTCTTGCCCGCCTGGTCGAAGCCGTACTCGCTGATCAACCGCCGGTAGATCCGGATCGTCGTGTGCTTCTGCTTGCGCGGCGCGGCCAGATCCTCGCGCAGCATCTCGTCGATCCAGCCGTGAGCCGGTTCCAGCACCGACCGCCGCGGCGGTGGCTTCTTGCGCTCCTTCGGCACCGCGCTCTCCAGCGCCTCCCGCACCGCGCGGCGGTGCACCCGGTACCGCTCGGCGAGCGTGCGGACCGACACGTCCGGATCCAACCGGCGATCACGACGAATGCGTGCGAACAACTCCACGCGCGACAAGGACAACTCAGGCCTCCGACACGACCGAGCAAGTGGGTAAGGCCGCCCATCGTTGCCGCTCCGACCGGGTGACCCGCGCCCCTTCACACCATCGTGGGCGTGTCCACATCAGACAAGGTGGGGCCAAAACTCGCCGGAAAATCCACAACGGGGCCAGAACTACCCGGAGCAGTGGAGCCAAGAACTACCGGTAGAAACAATCCGCCGTTTGGCGGCGACCTCGGCGAGCACGCGGGCTGGATCGTGGCGGGCGATGTGCTCGGCTACGCCAGCCTCAAACGCATCACCGGCCCATTCCCCTCGCGATGTCGTCGAAGATCGGCGTGAACGTCTCCCGAAGCGAACGCATCGGGTGCTGGACGAGGTACGCGAGCGCGGCGCCGAGCTCGGTATCGGCCACCGCGCGGCACGTGGCCGCGTTCGCGCGGATCGGGTGCCGCAGCATGTAGCGGATCTCCGCGATTAGGTCATCCACGGCGGTCATCCTCTCGCATCGGGGCATCGGTGGGCCGAAAAGGGCCACAGGCACTGCCGGATCGCACTGCGGATGTAGGGCAGGTCTCAGCGCCGCGGCGTGACCGTGCGTCCGTCGGGGTTGCTGGTCAGCACGACCAATCGCGGGTTCGCGCGTGCTTTGGCGAACTGCCGCGCCAGCTCCTCGCGCTCGGCGTCGGACAGCTCATGGTCGCATCGCAGGATCGCGACGGGCCGCGGCACCGCGCGCGCAGGCCGAGCGCTCGCGCGGTGCCGGGCCGGATCGGGAGCGAGCAAGTCTGGATCACTTCGGCTCCCGGGGGATCTGGCGCTTCACCTTGTCGACGAGGTCAGCCGGTGGCTGGTCGTCCGTGACGAGGTCGGTGAGGATCTCCTCGGGGGTGCGGCGGTCGTCAGGCGCGTTCAGCCCCTCTGCAGGCTCTGGGCGACCTCGCGGCAGGCCTGCCCGAGGAGCTCGAGCGCCTGGAAGGTGTCGCCTGACAGTCGCATCGCGTTGTTGATCAGTTCCTGAATGCGCTGATTCCCGGGGTGGTCGTGGCCGAGCAGCTGCGCGACGTGCGGGCCGAGTTGCTCAAGCTCGGCAGTGACGGACTGCTGCGCGTGAAGCGGCATGTCCTGCGAGATGGTGTTGAGCTGGGCAGCTTCGTCAGCGACGGTCATGATCTTCTTTCCTTTCCAGAGGTGCAACGTTCTTCGTGATGACTTGGACGGTGGTGCGGGCCACGGGATCGGCGTTCACCAGTAGCCCCCTTCGCTGACCGTCGCGACGCACGGCATGGGATCGATGCGCTGGGACGCCATGACGACGGACATGGCATCGGACAGGTCGCCCCGGCTCATGCCGTCGGTCGCGATCCCCATCCGCTCGGCGGCGTTGAGCTGGCCTTGCGACGGCGCAAGCTTGCGCCACGACGCGCCCTTGCTCGTGAGCGCCTTCGTGCCCTCCTCGGCGTACTGCTCGCCGAGCTGCATCGACGCGTCGAGGTCAAGGCCCGAGCGCAGGAACTCGCCGCCCTGCTCGCGCGCCGGGCAGCGCGCCACCTGGTAGTGACCCGGCTCGGCGTCGGGCGCAAGGAATACGAGCGCCTCGCCGGCCGAGAGGAACCACACGCCGCGCGCCGTCTGCAGCCAGGTCTTTCGGCGCATGCCGAACAGGTCGACGATCTCGCTCGTGAGCGGGCCGTCGGCGCCGGGCTCCTGCCACGCTCCCCCGCCTGCGTTCGCCTCCTCAGCGATCCCGAGCAGGTCCAGGGTCTCGTCATACTCGGCGAGGTCGTCTGGGAGCTTCTCGACGCGCTCAGCGCCCGCCAGGTCCGCAATGGACGCGAGCTTGTGCTTCCCGGTCACGCCGACCACGTCGAGGATCACCGCGTCGCGCTTGCCCGGATGCGGACGCAGCCCGCGCCCGGCCATCTGGATGTAGAGCGGTGCCGAGCTCGTCGGCCGCGCGATCACCACGGCCGAGCACCACGGCGCGTCGAATCCCTCGGTCAGCACCATGCAGTTGGTGAGCACCTGCAGCTCGCCGCGCGCGAACCGCGCGAGCGTCTCGCGGCGCTGCTCGGTCGGCGTGGTGCCGTCGATCGCGGCGGCCGGGAACCCCTCGTCGGTGAACGTCTCGGCCATCTCGTGCGCCATCTCGACGGTCGGTGTGAACACGATCCCCTGGCGCTCCGCCGCGTGCTCGCGGTAGGCGCGGGCGATCGCCGCGGGCGCGAGCGAGTCGTGCATGGCCTGCCCGAGTGCGGCGTCCTGGAAGTCGCCGCGGCTGCGCTTGACGGTGCGCAGGTCCAGACCGGCGATCCGCACCCGCACGCCCTTGGCGTTGACCAGGTACCCGTCCCGGATCATGTCGAGGATGTCGCGCTTGTAGACGACCTGCTGCCAGGCGGCCTCCAGCGCGACACGGTCCGACCGGCCGAGGGTGGCCGTGACGCCGACGGCGTAGGCGCCGTCGAGCGGATCGTCACTGAACGCGCCGAGGTCGCGCAGCACTGCCATGTAGGTGTTCGCCACCGCGTGGTGGCACTCGTCGATGATCACGAGCCGCACGCCGGCCCGGGCCAGCTGCAGCCGACGCTCTTCCCGCGCCAGGGACTGCACGCTCGCCACGATCACGTCAACGCCGGCGGTCTCGCGGCGCGGGCCCTTCACGATCCCGATGCGCAGGTTCGGCGAGACGGCGCGCAGCTTCGCCGCGGCCTGCTGCACGAGCTCGTCCCGGTGCGCCAGGACGACGGTCTTCACGCCACGCTCGTGCATCATCGCGGCGAGCGCCGAGAACACGACCGTCTTGCCCGCCCCGGTCGGCAGCACGACGGCCGGGCGCCGGATGCCCGCGGTCCACGCGGCCTTGATCGCGTCGATGGCCTCGGCTTGATACGGGCGGAGCTTGAGCGCGGGGCCCGCGGAGGCAGGCTGCGCCGCGGCGCGCTGCGGCATGGTCGGCCGGGTGTCCGGGACGGTGGGCGTCGTATCTGGAACCACGCGGACCGTGCTCGCGACGGTCGGCAGCTTCGGCGCGGGCACGGTCTTCACGGTGTCGGCCACAACTCTCGGCGCCATTGTTAGGTACTCCTTACTTGGTTTGGTTCCGGCCGACTAGTCCCACTTTCACCCCCTTTAAGGGGGGTGAAACTAGTGGAACCATCTAGTCCCAGAACTAGTTCCAACTAGTTCCAAGTTGGGAAACTTGCAGGTCATGGGGTTTTGGTTCTGGGACTAGTTGGGAAAAGCCCTAGTCCCAGAACTAGTTCCACCTCGAAACTCGTGATCATGGTTTTGGAACTAATCCCCAGCGGGGTTTTCGGCCGCCACGATGGCCTTGAACCGCTGCGAGCCGGCCATCTTGCCGATCTGCTCATCCTTGATCAACGTGTTCCAGCAGCGGTAGAACGAGGTCTTCGAGTACTCCTGGTCCCAGCCTCGCTCCTTGAGCACGGACAGCACCTGGTATCCGGTCGCCCCCGTCTGGCTGAACTGCTCGTGCAGGACGTCCAGAATGCGCGCGAGCTTCTCCGGGGTATTCTCCTTCCACGGCTGTGCGGGGGCGGCACTCACGAATGCGTTGGTGTCCACCACGAGCGAGCTCACCGGGTCGCCCTCGCCATTCACGCCGAGATCCACCGGCACCATCTCGAATGACACGGCGTCGGTGTCGGCGCCGTCCTTCTGCTTGTCGACCACGAGCCGGGCTGTCAGCGCCTTCGGCCCGCCTACGCGCTCGACCTTCAGCTCGGTGTCCTGCGCCCCGTCGAGCGAGCTCGCGCCGCGGGCATCCTCGCCGTTGCGGCCGACGTGGTGGACGGTGAGCACGCATGCACCGCTCGCTCGCCGCAGGCGGTCAAGCTGCCCCACGAACTCGCCCATCTCCGTGTTGTCGTTCTCTCGCACGCTCTGCGCTACGCGGGCCTGCGTGTCCAGCACGATCAGCGCGGGGCGCAGGCGGCGCGCGACTTCGACCAGCGCGTCCCAGTGCGCCGCGTTGCGCACCTGCACGGCGCGGGGGTAGAGCCGGAGGAACTCGTCGGGCACCTCGCCCCTGACTTTCTGCCAGGCCCGCGCCCGCAGCACGATCCCGCCGAGTCCTTCGGCGACGACGTACAGGGCGACGCCTTGGCGCACACGGCGGCCCGCCCAGGCCCGGCCGAGCGCGACGTGCGCCGCGAGATCGAGCGCCACGAACGACTTGAAGCTGCCCGGCTTGCCGATCAGCCACGCGAGCGTGTCGAGGTAGAGCAGCTCGGAGACGAGCGGCGCGGGCGGCTCGCGGCGAGCTACCTCGGCGAACGACAGCATTTCGTTCAGCATGAAGTCGACCGGGTCAACCACCGTCATGCCCGCCACCACGCCCGCGCGCTCGTCCCCCTCCTCACCTTTTCCCGGCATCACCTCGGCCGGGGTGAACTCGAACAGCAGCCCCTCGCCCGCGAGCAGCGCGCAATCGCACTCCGCGCGCGGCGCACCCGGCGCCTTGCCGACGGCGCCGGCGATCATGCGCCACCACTCGCCCTCGGCGTCGCCGTTCGACGCACCGCGGCCGGCGCGCGCCTCGACGAACGCCTCGTGGTGCTGCGTGAGCGCCTGGCGCACGCCGGCGTGTCCCTCGTGGCCGAGCCGCGCGAGCTCGTGCACGCTCTCCAGCCCCGCCGGGTGCAGTGCGTCGCCGCTGACCGCGTCGCGCACGCGCTCCAGCGCCCGGCTCAGCGCGCGCCGCACGGGCTCGCACGTCTCGCCGTCGCGGAACGCGGCGACGGCATCGCGGGTCGCCTGATCGCTGGCCGCCGAGCCCGTGGCGATCTCGCCCGGCTCGCTCAGCCCGTCGACCCACGCCGCGGGCAGCTGCGGCAGCTCGTCGACGGGCACCGCACCTTCGTGCGCCTCCCAGGTGCGTGACGAGCGCAGCACGTACGTCGAGCCCGACGGGTGCACGCTCGGCCACGTCACCGCGTAGCGGTGTCCGTAGTGGATCGACTCGATACCCCGGCCGTGCCCACCCGGCTCATTCTTCCAGCGCCGTCCCTCGGGCAGCGCCGCGCGGAAGAGTCGGATGCCCGAACGCCCGTCGTCGCGTGAGGTGATCACCCACGTGTCCGGCAGCGGGCCGTGCTGCGCCTCCAGCGCGGCGAGTGCCTCGGCGCCGGTCTTCGCCCCGTAGGCGTCGACGTCGAGCCCGTAGACGCCACGCGGCAGCCGCAACGCGATGTTGCCCGCGCCTTCCGGTCCCGCGGCCCACGCGTACACGTCGGCGTAGGACGGGTTCACTCCGGCCCACCCGGTGCGCCCGGCCGGCGGCGGCCACTTCGCACGCGCGCCGAGCGGCACGACGCCTTCCCAGCCCGCTGCCCACCATGCGAGCGCGCCGCGCTCGTACGGACCGCGCGGCTCGGCAACGTCGAGAGCGGACAGCTCCGCGGGCATCACGCTTCACCGCCCACGGACGGGTGGCGCCACAGCTCGTTGTTGTTGTCGTCGAAGACGTAGAGCGCTTCGGCCTCGCCGTCCTCGCTCATCTTGTGGCCGCATTCATGGCAGAGTCCGAAGTAGACTTCCACGCTTGCCTTCTCGATCGCCTCGCCCACAGACTCGGCGGCGACGTCGACCACCTGACTGAATCCCTGCGAGAAGTAGACCTTCACGCGGCACGCCCCTCAGTGACGCCGAGCAGGTCGGCCCCGTCCACTGCGGCGGGCGCCTCGACGCTGCGCACCTGCAGGTGCGCGCCAGTGAATGGGTACGCCTCGGTGGCCGCGACCTTCGAGCACCAGTCGACCTCGACCACGCGCCCGTCGTCCTCCCACACGCGTGCCGCGGTGAGCGAGTCCCACACGGCGCGCAGCAGCTTGTCCAGGTCCGGCGGCGAGTCGACGCGGTGCCCGCCCGGCATGTAGAACGTAGCGCCGAACGCCACGGGCCCGAGCAGCAACGGCAGATCTCCCGGCACGACGCCGAGCTCGCGGTACCGCTCGTAGACGGCGCGCTTCACCGCGGCCCGCCACGCGGGCAGGTAGGCACTCGCCTCGCGCAGTTGTCCAGCTGACCCGGTTTTCTTGCTGCCCTGCGGCGCGGGACGGCCGGGCACCGTCACGCTCAGGACCTCGATTGTGCTCACGTGGACGCCGGGGCTCGGATCCCCGGACGCACGGCCTGACCGCTCACGCCCTCCACTGCTACGCCCGCGGATTGGCCGCGACCGCCGCCCGGTACTGCTGCAGGACCGGCAGCATCCGTTCCTGCACGTGCTGCGGTGCCATCTCGAACGTGCGCTCGCAAGCGCTCAGGTCGAACTGATCGCGCGGGTACTCGTCCTCTTCGGGTTCGGAGCGGACGCCCACGCCGAACCAGGCCAGCGCGTCAGCTGAGACGCCCGTGCAACGCTGCGAGGAGAACCGCAACCCGCCGTCGTCCGCGAGGTAACGCGAGGCGACAAACGTCAACTCCGCGGCAAGATCGTCGGCCTGAGTGCGGTACGTGTCCCGTACCGCCGTCATACGTTCGATGCGGCGCGTCAAGTCTTCCTTGGTGCGCCGAGCGGACGTCGGCGAGCAGTGGACGCACGGAGGCTGACACTCGATATCCGGGGTGCGGGGTGCCTGATTTTCCCGCCAAGCGTCGACCGCCTCGCAGACGAGCGCGACGCGACGCGGGCCCATGCTCGGCACCCGCGAGAGAGCCGACTCGCCTCCGGCGTAGTCGCGGTGCGCGTCGACGAGCTCGGCGACCGCCTCGGCCGTGTCGTAGCCTGCCTTCTTCAGCGGGCCGGTCTGGTGGAAGGTGAGGCCATGCTCATGCAGCACGGCGATCGGAGTGCTCACGCTCATGCCCGCACCTCGCCCGCGCCGAGGTGCCGCACGGCTTCGCGCAGCGCGTCGCGCTTGACGCCGAGCTGCTCCAGCGCGTGCGTGCTGATCTTCTCGTCGGCGACGGCATCGAGCACGCGTACGAGCGCGCGCAACGCGTGCCCGCCGGTGTACGGCGTGGCTTTCGGCTCCGTGTCGTCGAACGTGGCGGGGTAGCGCGACCCGTAGTTGCGGCTCCTCGCAGGCAGGTCCCCCGAGGTGACCGGCCGTCCCTTGCGGAGCTTGTCGCGCAGCTTCGGCAGCGCGGCAAGCCACGCATCGCCGTATTTCTCGACCCACTCGGTGCGCTCGGCCCGGTGGTCCTCGCGCCGCTTCGCGTTCCAGTCGTCGTGTGCTTTCTCGTCGGCCTTCAGCGCGGCCAGTGCGGCCGTGCGCAGCGCCAATCGGTTGAACTGCATGGGATACTTCCTTCGGGAGAGATGGAACCGGGGCGGCCGCCAAGGCCCCCTGCGCGCTGACGGCCGCCCCGGGGTTCGGTTGCCGGATCAGGCGAACGGGTCGACCTGCGCGAGGTACTGCCGGGCGAGCGCCTTGTCCTCGTCGGTGGGTGGCGAGAGCAGGAACGGCGCGTTCTGACCGGCTTCCTTCGCCTCTCCGGTCGTCAGCCGGCCGAGCACCATGCCCGGCTGCCCCTGCAGCCGCTTCGCCAGCGCCTCGCGGCACTGCGAGATCAGGCCGCGCTGCGACAGGAACATCCGCTCCGACTTGAACGGCGTCGCGACGGTCTTCGTGTGCGGCACCGGCGGGGTTGCCTCGGGCTTGCCGCCGTACTGGATCTCCCCACCGTCGAGGATGATCACGTCCGCCGTGAGTCGGTCCTGCGTGGTGCCCGGCTGCAGCCGGTTCGGCAGGTCTTCCTCCAGCTTGTGCGGGATCACGAGCAGCAGGCGGCCGTACATGTCACGCACCCGCGGGCCCCGCGCGGCCTGCGGCGCCGGAGCGCTGAACGGGTCGTCGCCCGCCGGCGTGGGTGCGGCAGCCGGCGCGGTCGGAGGGGTGTCGATCGCCAGCGTTGCGGGTGCGGCGACGGGAGCGGATGCCGGCGGCTGCGCGGGTGCGGAGGCCGTCGGGGCCGGTGCGGTCGCGTTGCCGAAGGCGAACGGATTCGTCATGGTATTTCTTCCCTTTCCTTTACGCTGCCGTCAACTGACGGCAGCGAGCTTGTGCGTAGCGGGCTCGATTGCGCTCGCGCATGCATGCCCTGCATTCGCGACCCCTTCCATCAGGCCGGAAGTAGGTGTTCTCACCGTCGTACGGATGTCCGTTCGAGCACTCCAGCTTCTGCGCGTTCTCCGCCGTGGCACCGACTCCCCGCAGGATGTTCACGCGTTGCGTGACCGCCTCCAGATGCGAGGGGTTGACGCATGCACGGTTTCGGCAGAGGTGATCGATCTGCAGGCCGTCCGGGATTGGCCCAATCCAGTGCTCATACGCGACACGGTGTGCAAGCCGGTAGCTGTTGCGGATTTTGAGGTTCCCGTAACCGGTCGAAATCTGCGATCCGGTCCACACAAGGCATCCGCTCGGCATGATCCGCACCTTTTTGGCGAACCGCCGGAACTCCTTTTCGCTCAGCATGGTCACACGGCGCCGCCCGTCAGTTGACGGAGGCGAGCCTGCGCGTAGGTGTTGACTGCAGCGGTCCACTGTCCCCGAGGGTGCGCATCTTCCCAGATGGCCGCGAGTTCCTGCTGCGACTGCGCGTGCGTGATGCGCTTGTAGACGGCGTCGGCGTCCTCGGTCGGTGCTTCGATCAGCTCGGCGAGCTCCTTCGCCTTGCTGCGCGAGGTCTTCACGTCGGCCGCGATCTGTGCCAGCCGCCACCCGGTCTCGATATCCACCGTGTACAGCTGCGCCGACGCCCTGCCGACCGGCAGATGCAGGATGTACGCGCGCTTGCGGTCGAGCACGCCGGACGGGATCTCGACGAGCCGCTCGCCGTCGGGCTCGTAGTAGTGCGTCGCGTTCGCGTAGATGGCTTGCTGGATCGCGATTTCCATCCACCCGTACGAGAGATCCTTGCCCGTCTTCAAGTCGAGTACGGAGAGCGTGCCGTCCGCCTTGCGCACAACGCGGTCGAACGTCCCCGCCACACCGAGCTCAGGGCACACCACGATGCGCTCGATCAGCTCGGGCACGATCGTGAAACCGGCCTCACGCATGCGCTGCTGATAGGCGACAAGGTCGGCGTGCAGGTTGGCCGGCGCGCCGAGCTGGTCGATCGTCTCGCCGCCGTCCGCCCGTTCGGTGAACGAGTGCAGCGCCGTCCCGAGGTTGGCCGCCTGCGTGCTGCCCGCGGCTTCCTTCGCCTGCTTCGCGATGCCCTGCAGCGTCTTCTTATCCTCCAGCGGCGCGGCCGCCGCGCCCGCCACGAGATCGGGCCGCGCGGCCATGCCCTTGGCCACCATGCGCTCGGCCCACTGCCCGAGGTTGTACTCGTCGGCGAGTACCCGGGCGAGCGTCGTCGCTCGCGTCCACGCCTTCTCCTTGCCTGTACGCGGATCGGGCAGCAGATAGCGCCCCCACTGATCGCGCTTCACGGGCCGCTTCGGCGGCTGCGCCGCCATCGGCTCGACGGTTGTCACGTACCGTTCCTCCAATACCTTGAACCGAATTCCGCCATCGATCAGCGCTTGCGCTACGTGCGCCTCGGCGCTGTGATCGGCCCGCTCGGCGACCATCGCGGGGTGGTCGAGCATCGTCCAGAACTCGACCTCGCGGCCGTCGAGCGCGAGCACGAACCGCGCTTCGCGGCCCTCATGCACCCATTCCCGCTCGGCGTCTCGCGCGGTAATCGTCCACTTGCGACCGTCGGCCGCGTAGACCGTGTCCCCGCCATGCACCTGCTCCCACGTCGGCGCGGTCACGCCGCACCTTCAAGCCGCTGTCCAGCGGACGGTGCTGCGAGTACCTCGCGCAGCCCCGCGACGGTCGTCGCTACCGGCATGCCGCCCACGGGCAACATCTGCGCCTGATCGAACTTTCCGTTCAGCCAAACCGCCCACGCCCGCACGCCGTCACGCCGCACGCGCAGCGCGATCGAGTCGACGACCGGCAGGCCGCGCCCCGGCTTCGTCCCGCGCGAGTACGTCGCCGCGACCGCCCAGCCCGCCCCCTCGGCGAGCCGGGCGACCGTGCGCGCCCCGCGCGGCAGCTCGTCGTCTGCCGCCGGGCGGCAGAGCACCTCCGGCTCGGGGTGCTCGGTCTCGGACTTCTCCAGCTGCGGGAAGCTCCACGTCGCCGCTCGCTCGCTCACACGGCACCTCCCCTGATTACCCGCAGGAGGTAGAGCGCCCTGCGCTCGCCGGTCGTGAGGCCCCGACCGACCTCCCGCCCATTCAGGTGCCGTTGCAGGGCGACGCGATCAACCCACGCCCGGGGCCGTACCCGCGGCGGACATGCCCCGTGCTCGGCCTCCCACCCGTCGACGGGACCGATTGCGCGCACCACCGCTCGGCGCTTGGCCCGGCCGGCGGATTCGCGGGACCGTCGAACCTGCAACGTGGCCACGCGGGAAGCACGAGGGCTGCGCGCCTCGCCGCTCCGGTGACGCCTGGTGCGGCCGCGCTCACACGTGAGGCAGACGAGAGTTATCCGTGCACAGCCATCCCTGCGCCGTTCCGCCATGTTCTCCGGCGTCAGCGGATGGTTGTTCCTGCACATCGCGCTCACGCGGCACGCTCCCCGTGGCGAGCAAGCGCCCCGCCGGTCTGGCTGTTGCACATGCCGCACGCCGGGCGGATGTTGTCGCGCGTGTACCGCCCGCCGTCACGTCCGGGAACGATCCGGTCAACAGTGATCGTCTCGTTGGTGAGCTCGGCGCCGCAGCGATAACACGGCGCCGTCTCGCCGTTCCCGAACGCGGCGAGCAGGAACGCGCGCCGCGCCGCCCGGTCGCGCGTTCCCCCGCGCGCGTCGCGGTTGGTGGTGCCCCGGGACGCCGTCACGCCGCACCGCCCTCGTGGTCACCGCGGTGCACGTCGCCGATCTGGTGCCCCTGCACGTCGTACTCGGCGTAGCGGCCGTACTTGTCAACGATGAAGTACCGGCTATCCCAGACCGCCCAGACAGCTTTGACGCCGCCCCAGGCGGGCGCTGCGGCCCACACCTCGAAACGCTTGCCATCGAGCTCCAGCACCGACCCCGGCTTGCCCGGCTCCGGCGAGAACTGGCCGTTTCCCGGTTTCGGCCCCCGCCACGCCCGCGGCTTCGCCGGGCGTCGGTGCTTGACCGCAGCTGCTCTGTCCAGAATGGACTTATTGGCAGCCGTGAACTTGGCGTGCAGCTCCACGCCCATCTCGTCCGGCGTCGGCAGCTCCGGGAACCCGAAAAGAGTGCCGTTCACCTCGTGCCACGTCTTCATTTCCCGGCCCCCACTCGACGCACTCGGTTCAACGCTCGCTCATGGCGTTCGGCCGCAGACAGCCGCGCCGAGCAGTAGCAGCGGATGCCGTCGCTGCCGACGTAAGCCGACTGTCCGCACCGTCCACACGGGACAGTTGCTGCGACTTGCCTATCCGGCTTTTCGTTGGCGCTCACGGGTTCCCCTCCGGGGGTGGCATGTGTGCCGCTCATCGGCCAGTACGGCGCGGGTCGCCGGAGCCGGGTACTGGATCGGACTGTCGCGCGAAAATTCCCTTGAGTTCGCGCACATCGGCACGGTCACGCTCGGCGCTCCGCTTGTTCTGCGCCTTCGTCTGCGGCGACGGCTGGTTCTTCGCTTGCTTCGGCACTACCGGTTCACCGACCCATCCGCAGGGCACCGGCGATTCCCGTCGTAGCCGCACCGGTAGTCCGGCTTGCCCGCGTCCTCCGAGTACGGCGCGCGCGGCGACGGCGCACCCTCGACCGGCTTGCAGCCGACGAGCCCGAGCACCGCGGCCGCGACGGTCACCGCGACGATTCCGCCGAACCCAACCACCTCGGCCAAGCGAACGGGACGCCAGCAATGCGCGCCGCTGAGCACGACACGCGCCCGCTTCATCGCGGCGGTCACCGAGCCACTCCGAGCGCACGAGCGAACTCCCGGACCACGATTGCCCGGTTGCTCGAGTCCAGCGACGACAGGCCCACCGGGTCCTGGGCGAGGAACAGCGCGAACCGCAGCACCGCCATCTCGCCCGACGATCCAGTCAGCTCGCCTTCAGCCTCGGCGGCCTGCCACCACGAGATGTAGACGACGCCCTCGAACTCGTCCTCGTGCACGCACGCGTCGATGAAGGCCTTGTTCCGCAGCCAGTGGCCCTGCTCGTCGAGCACCTCGAACGCTGCCCGCTGCGGCGCGTCCTGGGTCTCGGCCCAGCGGCGCAGCTGGGCGGCGATATCCTTCGTGCCGATCATGGAGAACTCCCTTTCTCTCTGGTCGTTTGCTCGCTCCGTGTGTCCGCACGGGGCGAGCTTCTCGTTATGCGGCAGTGTTTTCGCGGGTGGTGAGCATCGGTGGCGCAAGCACTGCGAGCAGGCGGCGCGCCTGCTCCGGAGTCAGCGGCGGCCAGCCAGCGACACGTTCGCGGGCCATGTCGCGAAGCCGCTGATCAGCGCGCTCAGGTCCCGCCGACGGTTCCCATGCCTTCACAGGTGGGGCACTGACGGTCGCCCTTGCGTCGGTCCTTCGGGTCGATAGGCACGGTCCCTGAGCCGCTGCACGGATTGCAGGGGTAGCGGTTGGGGGCACTGCCACTGGATCGCTTACCGGACATGCCTCACGCCGCCGTGGCACTGGGCTCGTCCACAGTCAGCTCGGCCGGGGTGACGCGCAGTGTCTTGCACAGCTCCCGGAAGTTGGCGCCGACAGGCGATCGGTTGCCGATCTCCCAGTGGCCGACCGTCGAAGGTGCGATGCGCAGAATCGCGGCGAGCTTGGCCTGAGTCAGGCCGGCGTCCTCGCGGGCCTGACGGATCTTGTCCCCGTCGATCTCTCTCGTTCGCATGGCCGCCACGTTATGCCCCGCTTTGCCACGTCGTCAAAGATGGACGTGGCATTACATGTCACTGCGCGTGGCAGAACTTGGCGATGTAACGAGACGACATGCGGAAACGACGCGCCAAGTGACGCCTGTCACATCTAGACATGCCAAGTTTTGCCACGTTACAGTGGTGACCGTGGGCGAAAGCGAGTACGCAGAGGGCAGCCTCGGCTGGTGGATCGACTTCCGGCGCAGTCAGCTCGGATTGACGCTCGTCGAGCTGGCCGAGCGCGCCGGCATGTCGAGGGAAACACTCAGGAATGCCGCACAGGGCCGGCGCATGCGCGCGGCGAACAAACGGCGCCTGGAAGACGCGTTGCAGTGGCAGGCCGGCGCGATCGACGCCATCGCTCGCGGAGCCGATCCCGCGGGACTTGTTGGGCCCGCGCCGATTCGCCGCGCCGACGGAAGCGTCGACGCGGTCACCGCGGTACGGACACTGCTCGATCTGGCCACGTCGCTTCGCGCTGCTGGAGACGACGCCGAGGCCGAGGAAACCTTGGAGATGGCGACGCGCCTCGCCCGTCGCCAGGGTGTGCTCGCCCAGCTGGCCGACGAGATCACGGCAGCTGGCGCGTGACTAAGGCGTTCGAGTGAAGGTAGTTCGGCCCAGCTAACGGACAGTGAAAGCTGCCCGTTAGAACACATGTACGAATCATGGGTCGGGGAGAACTGGAGACGAGGGGCATGCCGAATCGCATGTGGGTGGGGTGGTCAGGATTTGCCGCGTCGGCGGCGTTTGTGGTTGTGCAGGCCACGTACTTGGTGATCGTCGGAACCCAGTTGATCAGACCTGCGGCATGGGATCTGTCGATCGCATTACTGGTCCTTTCCGGCGTGACGACCATCAGCCTGTCCGCGCAAAATCGCATCGTGCGTGCGCTGGTCCGGCGGATCGACCTCGTTGAGCGACGATCGATCATGCGTGCAGCGGGCGGGGATGCTGACGATGATCCCCGCCCGCCATTGCGTATCGTGCGCTAGCGGAAACGGCAGCGGAGGGCCGCTCCCCCGGTCAAACCGTTGCCGGTCATTTGGACTGCCACGGGCGATCGAGCCGCACTAACCGGTCCGGGTCAAACTTGAACCGGTGGGTTGGCCGTGGCGGAACCACCAAGATCCCGTACGGATAGATCACCTGCGCGACCTCACGTCGCTCCGGCGGCTGCATCTCTGCCCACGCGTCCTCGATCGAATCCGCGGACACCAGGCGCCGCACCGGCCCCGGCATGCTCTGCCGAATGATCGCCTGCCATTGCGATAAGCGGTCGCTGATCTCACGTCGCATCACCAGGTACTCGGCTTGCGTGATCTCACGCCGCGCCCACATCTCCGCAGCGGCTTTCAGCTGCTGCTCGTCGTCGCGCGCCTCGCGCTGCGCTCGGTTTGCGGCGTCGGCGCTCACCGTGGTGGCCAGCGCGGCGACATTGTCCGGTCGTCGGAGGTACGCCAAAATTTCGGCCTCGATCGCATCGTGCGCATGTTCCGCGTCGACTGCCGTTTTGCCACAGCCGCCGATCTTCGGCGTATTCGGTGGCGGGCAAGCATACCGGCCGCCCGGGCGAAGGCGCTTGTTCGGGTTCGGCCAGCCGTACAGCCGGTGACCGCACGCCGAGCACAGCAAAAGGCCGCTCAGCCACTTGCGGAGAGCTTGCTGCCCCCGTCCGTGGTTCCGCTTCGCCAGGGCGACCTGCACCCGCTCCCAGGTCTCACGGTCGAGGATCGCCGCGAGATCGTCCGCCTCCCCCACCACTTCGCCGCGGAACGTATGCAGCCCAGTGATATGGCCGCTGGTGAGGCACGAGTGGATCGACCGAGGTTGCCAGCCGACCAGTTTCCCAGTCTCCTGGTCTACCGCGCCGGTCGCGGTCGGCACTCCACGCCTCGTCAAGTCGAGCGCAATCGCCCGTAACGACTCGGGAGCCCGTTCGTCGTCGCCGAGCACTCGGCGCGCACACTCACGAATGATCTCGGCCTCTTCGGGCACGATGGTCTTCCGGTCAACGGCCCGGCCGTAGCGGCGCCGTCCACCGCCACCGTACACCCCTTGCTCGGCCATCTCCTCGCGCTTGCGCTTCACCCGGCGAGCCGTGTCACGGCTGGATTTGTTCGCCACGGCGACCATCACGCGGGCCATCGTGACCCCTGCGTCCGTGCTCAGGTCGAGCGAGCCCGTCACCGATCGGGTCAACGCCTGGGTCATCTCCACCGCGTCGATCAAATCTTCGAGGTCTCGCGGATCACGTGCAACGCGGTCGAGGTCATAGGCGACGACGCCGAGGATCGCGCGCGAGGTCAGGTCGTCAATGAGCCGCCGGAACTCCGGCCGCATCACGCGCAGCCCTGTCGACCCGTCCGGTAGCCGTACTTTTCTCCGCTTGAACGCCGAGGTGTCGTTCTCGGTGTACACCGCCACGATCTCCACACCGTCGTAGCCCGACGGTCTGAGTGCCGCGGCGAGCAATCGGCAATCCTTCTCTTGCCGCTCAACGCCTGCGGTGTCCTCCTCTCGCGCGTCGGAGATCCGCAGCAGGATGCCGACCGGAAGCAGTTTGCGGGGTGTCATGCATGTAGGTTATCTTGTTCATGTCGCATCCCCGATTCCGTCGACGTCGCGAAGCTGCTCGACGCTCGCGAAGCCGCCGTGCTGCGTACGCCAGTCGACGATGCGCTGCGCGGTGACTTCGCCGACGCCGGGAAGGGTGTCGAGCTGATCCGGGGTCGCGGTGTTCAGGTCGACCTTGGCTGGCGCCGCCCCTGCACCCGCACCCGCCGCGGCGGTCTGGGCCGCGGGCAGGCCGACCGCCAACTGCTCCCCGTCGGTGAGCTTTCGCGCCAGGTTGAGGCCGGACAGGTCGGTGCCCGGCTCCGCTCCACCGGCGGCGCGCACCGCATCGGCCACCCGCGAGCCGCCCGGGACAGTGACGAGGCCGGGCGTTCGCACGTGGCCGATCACGCTGACCACCAGTTTCGCCGAGGACGATGACGACGAAGCCGCAGGTACCTGGGCACGAGCACTCGGCAACGGTGGCGCGACCTCCGCCGCAGGCGATCCACCGAACACCGCGAACCCGATGGCCACCACCGCGGCGGCGAGCACCGCGGAAAGCACGACGAGCACGCCCCGGCGGCCGAGTACCGCGGGCAGGCCGGGATGCCCGGGGGCGCCGCCACCGGGCAGCCAGCGCCGGACGAGCCGGCCACCAGGCCCGACCGTATGCGGGCCCGCGGCCAGCTGGTCGGCCAGCCAGGCGAGCCTGGCGTTGACGGGGGTGCCCGGATCCCGGGCGGACTGATCGAACACACGATCGACGCTAGCGGCTCGGGCAGCCCTCCGGCGAGGGCATCGCGCCGCACCTGTGGACAACCCACCCCTTGTGGACAACTCGGTCCGCGGAGCCCGGAATCACGCAGGCACGACGTGCCGATCGGTCATACTTTCACCGGGCTGGAGGGGCCGATCCGAGAGGAGTCCGCTGTGAACTGAGTCAGCAGCAGTGTTCGCCTTTCCAGGCTGCGCGTCCCTCCTTGACCGCGACGGCAGCGATCAGGAGGGCGACGACGGGATCGGCCCAGAACCAGCCGAAGAGGCTGTTGAGCAGCAGGCCGGCGAGCAAGGCCGCGGAAAGGTAGGTGCAGAGCAAGGTTTGCTTGGAGTCGGCGACGGCGGTCGCGGAGCCGAGTTCCCGACCCGCCCGGCGTTGGGCGTAGGACAGGCCGGGCATGACCAGCAGCGACACGGCGGCCAGCACGATTCCGACCGTCGAGTGCCCGGCCGGCTCGGCGCCGGACAGAGAGCGGACCGACTCGACGGTGACGTAGGCAGCGAGCGCGAAGAACGAGAGAGCAATGGCTTTCAACGCGGCGCGTTCGCGAGCTTCAAGGTCGGCGCCGGAGAACTGCCAGGCGACCGCGGCGGCCGAGGCCACTTCGATCACGGAGTCGAGCCCGAAACCGATCAGCGCGGTCGACGAGGCGTTCGACCCGGCGGTGATCGCGATGACTGCCTCGATGACGTTGTAGGTGATCGTGGCCGCGACGAACCAGCGGACTCGCCGCCTCAACACCATTCGGCGATTGCTGTCGAGCATTGCGGCGACCGGCGTGGGCTCGCAGCAGTCGTCGGTACAGGCACCCACCTGTGACGGGGTGGTCGTGGCCAGCGGGGTAAGTGCGTGGTCGGCGGCCTTGTCGTTCATCGCGTGGCCTTCGCGGTGGCCGGGGTGAGCTGCTCGGCGTCGTCGAGGCAGGGCTGGGCAGTGTCGTCGAGGCAGGGCTGGGCGGTGTCGACGGCGAGCACTACCTGGGCCAGCTCGTTGAGGGCCTTGGCCAGGTGCGGATCGGCGAGTGCGTAGCGGACCTGACGGCCTTCGTAGGTGGCGATGACCAGGCCACATCCGCGCAGACAGGCCAGGTGGTTGGACACGTTCGACCGGGACAAGCCGAGCTCGGCGGCCAGCGCGCCGGGGTAGCTGGTGCCGTCCAGCAGCGCGACCAGGATCCGGCAGCGGGTCGGATCCGCCAGTGCACGGCCCAGCCGCGCCAGCGCGTCACCCCGCGTCTCGCAGTTCAGCATGCACGTGACTGTACATCGAATAGTGAACTGTTTAGTAGACAATGTCCTTAAGGTCGGCGATGAACAGCCGCTCGAGGTCGACGACGATGGCCGGCAACCGTGGTCCGGGCGGGCGAATCGCGCGGCGTCGGGGGATGAACGTCCGGGGGGTGACGCAGCACCTCGTCTTGCCGGATGACGAGCTTGGGCAGGCGGCCGGTTCCGATTCGGTGCTGGCCGGGACACGCAGCTAGGAGTGCGCCGCCCGCTGCACCACGACGCCGAGCACACCGGGACCGGTGTGTGCGCCGATCACCGCGCCGATCTCCGAGACGACACATCCGCCGGCGCAGCCGGGTACCGCTTCCTCGAGCCGGTTGGCCAGCTCGACCGCGCGTTCCGGGGACGCGAGGTGGTGCACCGCCAGTTCGACCGGCCCCGCTCCGGCCGCTCGCACGGACAGTTCGACCAGCCGCCCGATCGCCCGGTTCATCGTGCGTACCTTCTCGAGCGGCAGAATACGTCCCTCGGACATGTGCAGCACCGGCTTGACCGCCAGCGCGGTGCCGAGCAACGCTGCGGCGGGCCCGATCCGACCGCCGCGACGCAGGTGTTCGAGTGTTTCCACCACGAACAGCGTGGACGAGCATCGGGCCGCGTCCACCGCGACGGCTTCGACATCCGCCGGACCGGCCCCGTCCGCTGCGACAGCCGCGGCGCGCAGCGCGGCGAACCCCAAACCCATTGCCGTGGTACGGGAATCGACCACGCGGACCAGGTCGGTGCCGACCTCCTCGGCCGCGATCACCGCGGCTTCCCAGGTGCCGGACAACTCCCGGGACAGGTGCACCGACACCACGGCGTCCGCGCCCGCCTCGAGCGCGGCCCGGAACTCGGCGGCGAACTCCGCGGGAGTGGGCCGGGAAGTGGTGACGATCTTGCGCTCCCCCAAGGCTTCCGCGAGCGCGGCGGGACCCGTTTCGGCGCCGTCGAGTGAAGCCACTCCGTCGACCAGGACGTGCAGGGGCACCACCCGCACCGAGTGCCGCTCGGCGAAGCCTTCGGGCAGGTGGGCGGTGGAGTCCGTGACCACGGCGACCGACACGCGGTCAGCCTACGTCGCCGGAGCCGAGGTACGGCGCGATGAGCTTTGCCATGGCGGTACCGAACGCCTCGTGACCAGCCCATCCCCAGTGCATACCGTCGGGATTGCCTGCTCCGCTGAGTACGTGGTCGCCGACAGTGCCGGGCGTGTCGAGCAATGGCACTTCGCGCCGCGCGGCCCACGAAGCAAGCGAAGCGGCAGCTTCGGCGCGCCCGGTATGCACGCGCCCGTACGCGTCCGCGCGGTGCACCGAAGGCACCATCCCGAACACAGGCAGCTCAGGCCGTAGCACGCGCAGCGCTTCGACAGACTGGTCGAGAAAGCTGACCGTCAAATGCGCCGGGAGGACGCGAGGACGTCCGCGCAACACGACAGACAGCCGCGGCTGCGCAGCCAAGTACGCGCCGCGCACGACACGACGTACGCCGTCATGCCGCAGATACCGCAGCCCTTGCCGGAGATACGTGGGTAACGGCGAGGGCAGTGTGTCCATGCTTCCGATCGCAAACACGACCGCGTCGACGCGGTGGAGATCCGCCCACACCCGCGGATCGCCGGTGAGAGACCACCACACGTCGCGTGCGGTCCAGCCGATTCCGGCCACCAGATCGGCCCGGCCCGACAGGGCGTTCGCGGTGACGTTGGGCCACAGGCGCGGGTCATCCGCGGCGCATGGACCTTCGGGACCGTGGAAACTCAGGGAGTCGCCGAAAACGAGCAGGTGCGGGCCCATCGGTTCAGCCGGTGATCCCCGCGTTGTACGCGTGCAGCCGCCACTTCCCGTCCCGGCGGCCGAATTCGACCCAGTGGCAGTTCATGATCCCGCCCAGCGACGGCCAGACCCCGATGGGCAGGCCGAGCAATTTCGCGGTGAGCGCGACGATCAGTCCGCCGTGCGTGGCCAGCAGCACTGCCTCGCCCGCGTCGGAGGCGGGTGACAGCAGATCGTCGACAACCTCGCCGGCCCGCTCGGCCACGTCCACTCGCGACTCCCCGCCGGGCGGGGCCCACGCGGCGTCGGTGCGCCACTGCTCGCGGTCCCCCGGGTAGGCCTCGTCGACTTCCGGGCCGGTCATCCCCTGCCATTCGCCCAGGTGCGTTTCACGCAGCCGCTTGTCGATCCGCAGCGGCACGCCGATCGCGTCGGTGAGCACGGTGGCGGTGTCGGTGGCCCGGCGCAGATCCGAGGCGATCACCAGTTCCGGCGAGAACCGGGCCAGTGCCGGGACGGCGAACCGCGCCTGGTTCCAGCCGACCGGGGTCAGCGCGGAGTCCAGGTGCCCCTGCATGCGGCCGGCGGCGTTGTAGTCCGTCTCGCCGTGCCGCCACAGCAGCAGCCGCACCGGGCTCACGCCTGCCGGCCCTCCGCGTCGTCGCCGGGCACCTCGGCGGGCACCGGCTCGAGGCCTTCGACCTCGATCCGCGGGCAGTCCTTCCAGAGCCGTTCGAGTCCGTAGAACGACCGCTCGTCCACGTGCTGCACGTGGACCACGACATCGACGTAGTCCAGCAGCACCCAGCGGCCTTCGCGGGCGCCCTCGCGCCGGACCGGCTTGTGCCCGTCGACGCGGAGCTTCTCCTCCACGTTGTCGACGATCGCACCGACCTGCCGTTCGTTCGGCGCGGACGCGATCACGAAGGCGTCGGTGATCACCAGCTGGTCGGACACGTCCAGCACGACCACATCGCCGGCCAGTTTGTCGGCTGCCGCGTGCGCTGCCGCCACCGCCAGGTCCCGTGCCTCGGACGTCGCTGCCACAGTGCTCCTTCGGATTCGGGGTTCGCCCGGACGAGAGTACCCGGTCAGCCGTCGCGGTCCTTGCGGTAGAGGTCCTTCTTCGCGATGTAGCGCACCACGCCGTCCGGTACGAGGTACCAGACCGGCTCACCGCGTTCGACGCGTTCCCGGCACGCGGTGGACGAAATCGCCATCGCGGTGACCTCGACGAGACTGACCTTGCCGCTGGGAAGGTGGTGGGAGTTGAGCCGGTAACCGGGCCGCGTGACGCCGATGAAGTGCGCGAAGTCGAACAGTTCGTCCGCCTTGTGCCAGGTGAGGATCTGCTCGAGCGCGTCCGCGCCGGTGATGAAGAACAGCTCGTCGTCCGGGTACTCCTCGTGCAGGTCCCGGAGCGTGTCGACGGTGTAGGTCTGCCCGCCGCGGTCGATGTCCACCCGGCTCACCGAGAACACCGGGTTGGACGCGGTGGCGATCACCGTCATCAGGTAACGGTCCTCGGCGCGGGTGACCCGGCGGCCGGTCTTCTGCCACGGCTGGCCGGTGGGCACGAAGATGACCTCGTCGAGGGCGAACCGCGACTGGACCTCACTCGCCGCGACGAGGTGACCGTGGTGCACGGGGTCGAAGGTGCCGCCCATGACCCCGATCCGGCGTGGTGACATAGCCGGTGAGCCTATACGCGCGAGGGCGCGGCGGCTGCCACTTCGGACCACGACGTGGCCGCCCCGAGATCAGCTCACTTTGTGACATGAGTCACATAACCCTCCGTTTTCGAGTGTGACCGGTCCGTTCGCTCCGCCTCCGGCTCCCGGTTTGTCGGAGACATGGGGTAGACGTGGGGACGTGGACACCACCGAGACCCTGCGAACCCGCGCCGAGACCCTGCTCCGCGCGCTCGCCGGCGACACCGCCACCCTCCGCGACGACCAGTGGACGGCCATCGAGGCGCTGGTCGCGCAGCACCGGCGCGCGCTCGTCGTGCAGCGCACCGGATGGGGAAAGTCCGCGGTGTACTTCCTCGCCACGGCGCTGCTGCGGGAGCAGGGCGCGGGACCCACGGTGATCGTCTCGCCCCTGCTCGCGTTGATGCGCAACCAGATCGCCGCGGCGGCGCGCGCCGGGATCCACGCGGCGACGATCAACTCGGCCAACGCGCAGGAGTGGGATCAGGTCCAGGCAAGTGTCGCGACGGGCGAGGTCGATGTGCTCCTGGTTAGCCCGGAACGGCTGAACAACCCGGATTTCCGCGACCGGGTGCTGCCCAAGCTCACCGCGGAGGCCGGACTGCTGGTGGTGGACGAGGCGCACTGCATCTCCGACTGGGGGCACGACTTCCGGCCGGACTACCGGCGGCTGCGCACGCTGCTGGGTGAGCTGCCCGACGGGGTGCCGGTGCTGGCCACCACCGCGACCGCCAACGACCGGGTGGCCACCGACGTCGCCGAGCAGCTCGGCATCGGCGACCGGGCCGGCACCCTGGTGCTGCGCGGACCACTGGACCGGGAGAGTCTGCGGCTGGCGGTCGCCGAGCTGCCCACGGACCAGGCCCGGCTCGCCTGGCTCGCCGAACACCTGGCGGAGCTGCCCGGATCCGGGATCATCTACACCCTCACGGTCGCGGCCGCGCACGACGTCGCGGCGCTGCTCGGCGACCGCGGGTACCCGGTCACGGCCTACACCGGCAAGACCGATCCGGCCGATCGGCAGGCAGCCGAGGACGATTTGCTGGCGAACCGCGTCAAGGCGCTCGTGGCCACCTCCGCACTCGGGATGGGTTTCGACAAGCCGGATCTCGGCTTCGTGGTGCACCTGGGCGCGCCGTCCTCGCCGATCGCCTACTACCAGCAGGTCGGCCGGGCCGGCCGCGGGGTGGAGCGGGCCGAGGTCGTGCTGCTGCCGGGGCGGGAGGACAAGGCGATCTGGGCGTACTTCGGATCGCTGGCTTTCCCGGACGAGTTGCGCGTGTCCCAGGTGCTCAATGCGCTGTCCTACGCCGACCGTCCACTTTCGACAGCGGCTCTGGAGCCGTCGGTCGAGCTTTCCCGGTCGCGGCTGGAGATGGTGCTGAAGGTGCTCGACGTCGACGGTGCGGTGCGCCGGGTACGCGGTGGCTGGGAGAGCACCGGGCAGCACTGGGACTACGACCGCGAACGCTACGAACGCGTGGGTACGGCGCGTGCCGCGGAGCAGGAGGCGATGCTCGGGTACGTGGCGACGACCGGGTGCCGGATGGAGTACCTGC
Organism: Amycolatopsis jiangsuensis; assembly: GCF_014204865.1. Taxonomy (NCBI): domain Bacteria; kingdom Bacillati; phylum Actinomycetota; class Actinomycetes; order Pseudonocardiales; family Pseudonocardiaceae; genus Amycolatopsis; species Amycolatopsis jiangsuensis. The sequence goes on along the minus strand of NZ_JACHMG010000001.1, from coordinate 7,997,019 downwards.
GCCGGCAGCTGGACGATCCGGAGGCGGCGCCGTGCGGGCGTTGCGACAACTGCACCGGACAGCACTGGGACACGGCGGTGTCCGAGGAGGTGGCCGGCGCCACGCGGGAACGGCTGGACCGGCCGGGGGTGGACATCGCACCACGCAAGCAGTGGCCGAGCGGGATGGGTGGGCTCGAGGTGCCGTTGTCCGGCCGGATCGCGGCCGGCGAACAGGCTGAGCCGGGGCAGGTACTGGGCCGGCTCACCGACGTGGGCTGGGGCGGGCGGCTGCGCTCGCTCGTCGGCACGGGTTCGGCCGACGGCGAGGTGCCGGACTCGGTGTTCGAAGCGTGCGTCACGGTGCTGGCCTCATGGCGATGGGCGCAGCGGCCGGTGGCAGTGGTCGCGATCCCGTCGGCGACGCGGCCGCACCTGGTCGACAGCCTCGCCCTGCGACTGTCCGCGATCGGACGGCTGGACTACCTCGGCGAACTGGCCTCGGCCGGCCCGCCGCCCCGGCAGGCGAACAGCGCCCAGCGCCTGGCGGATCTGTGGCGGCGGCTGAGCCTGCCAGAGCCGGTGGCCTCGGCGGTCGCCGGGCTCCAGGGCCCGGTCCTGCTGGTGGACGACGTGATCGACACCGGCTGGACGATGACCCTGGCCACCCGCCTGCTCCGCAACGCCGGGGCGGACGCGGTGCTCCCGTTCGCCTTGGCCAGCACAGCCTGAGCCGGGGCTTGCGGAGGCCGTGTGGAACGGGTGTTTGTGAAGGGAGGAGGGGATCTGTCGGACGGGAAGTGAACGTCGTAGCGTGCGGGGTGACGGCGGGCTGACGCGGGCTGTGCGGGGCCGGTGCGGGCTGTGCGGGTACCTCGGCGATATGGGCGACGCACATCCTCCGCGCGGGCTGTGCGGGGCTGGCTCACCACCGTGCGATGCGTGAGTGACACGACGTGAAGGCTCAGCCGAACGACGCAGCATGCGGACTCGGCAGGTGACTTGGTGAGCAGCACGTGGTGCGAAACGTGCAACCGCTGGGTCGCTGGGTCGCTGGGTCGCTGGGTCGCTGGGTCGCTGGGTCGCTGGGTCGCTGGGTCGCTGGGTCGCTGGGTCGCTGGGTCGCTGGGTCGCTGGGTCGCTGGGTAAGGATTCTGCGCATTGAATCGTCGGAGACAACGGCAGCGGCGACGGCGGTGGCAGAGGGCGGAGCTTTCGTGCCTGCTGGCGTGAGCGAAGCCTTCCGTACCGGAACGGCCCTATTCGCTGATCAAGCGAGTGGGCGCCATACCGGTGCGGTCGGCGAAGCCCTGGTGCCTGCGCGAGTCAGCAGAGCGCCGCCTACCGAAGGCGGCGGTCCCTGCGTCGAGTCACGTGCGGCGGGGCTGGCTGGGTCCTCCGGCGTGCCCGTACGAGGGGGACGCCGTGTGCTCGAGGCGGCGGTGCCATGCGTCCCGGGGGCGGGTGCAGGAACAGAGCAGGAACAGTCACACGCGCAGGGACAAGACAGGAGCACGCACGCGCGGGGACAAGGCAGGGACATGCACCTGGGCACCTGGGCACCTGGGCACCTGGGCACCTGGGCACCTGGGCACCTGGGCACCTGGGCACCTGGGCAAGGATCGCCGGGAGCGCGGGGCATCGAGAGCGAGGGCAAGACGCCTGAGCAAGGGCAACCCCGCAACCCCGCAACCCCGCAACCCCGCAACCCCGCAACCCCGCAACCCCGCAACCCCGCAACCCCGCAACCCCGCAACCCCGCAACCCCGCAACCCCGCAACCCCGCAACCCCGCAACCCCGCAACCCCGCAACCCCGCAACCCCGCAACCCCGCAACCCCGCAACCCCGCAACCCCGCAACCCCGCAACCCCGCAACCCCGCAACCCCGCAACCCCGCAACCCCGCAACCCCGCAACCCCGCAACCCCGCAACCCCGCAACCCCGCAACCCCGCAACCCCGCAACCCCGCAACCCCGCAACCCCGCAACCCCGCAACCCCGCAACCCCGCAACCCCGCAACCCCGCAACCCCGCAAGGACAGCATCGCCGGGCCGGTCCAGGATGCGGCGGGCGCTACCGAATTCCGGAGCTTTCTGGCAAAGTGCCGTTCCACTCCGGGTGGATGTGGAGGTCGGGCGGATGGGTGAGCCGGCGGCGGTCGAGGGTGTGGTGCGGCATCGGTTGCCGGTGCGGAAGTTGTTCGCCGCCAGTGCCGGGAACGCGCTCGAGTGGTTCGACTGGACGATCTATGCGACGTTCAGCATCTACTTCGCCGGGGCCTTCTTCCCGCCCGGCAATGATGCGCTCGCCCTGATCAACACGTTCGCCACCTATGCGCTCGCGTTCTTCTTCCGGCCGCTCGGCGGGGTGCTGCTCGGGCGGTTCGCCGACGTGCACGGACGCAAGCCGGCCATGATCCTCACCATCGGGCTGATGGCCGGCGGGTCCGTCGCGATCGGAGTATTGCCCACGTTCGCGCAGGTCGGATGGCTCGCGCCGGTGTTGCTGCTGATCGCGCGGATCGCGCAGGGGCTCTCGCTCGGCGGCGAAGTGTCCAACGCCTCGGCCTACCTCGGCGAGGTCGCGCCGAGGCAGCGGCGGGGGCGGTACTCCTCGTTCTTCTACATCTCCACCGGCACCGCCGTGCTCATCGCGACCGTGCTCGGCTTCGTGCTCGCGCGCACCATGGACAAGGCCCAGCTCGGTTCGTTCGGCTGGAGGATTCCGTTCCTGCTCGGCGGCGTGCTCGGCGTGGTCGGCCTCTGGCTGCGCCGCAGTCTCGCGGAAACCGAGCTGTACCACCAGAAGAAGGACCAAGCCCGGCGCGTCCGGCGACCGCTGCTCACCACGCTTACGCACCATCCCCGCGCGGTCGGGCAGCTCGTCGGCTTCACCATGCTGTCCACGCTCTGCTACTACACGTTCTTCAGCGCGCTCACCTCGTTCGCGGTCAAGACCCGTGGCGCGGACGACGTAGACACCTTCCTAGCGCTGTCCATCGGCACCGCGCTGTTCGTCGCGCTGCAGTACCCGATGGGGGCGCTCGCCGACCGGGCCGGACGCCGACCGCAACTGCTCGTGTGGTCGGGAGCGACCGCACTGGTGATCGTGCCGCTCTCCTACCTCGTACGACCCGGGCTGGGCAGCCTGCTCGTCGTGTTCTGCGTGGGGCTCGGGCTCTACACCGCGATGACCTCGCTGGCCCCGGCGATCATGAGCGAGCTGTTCCCCACAGAACTGCGCGGCCTGGGCATCGGCGCCTGGTACAACCTCACCGTCGCGGTGTTCGGCGGCACCGCTCCCCTAGTGCTCAACGCGCTGTCCACGACCGGTGCCGGCACCGCGTTCTTCTGGTACGTGGCCGTCGCGGCGGCGATCGCGTTTCTCGTCATCCTGCGCCTGCCCGAGACGAAGGGCAGCGAGCTGCGGTAAACACGTCGAACCCGTCCGCGCGGAGTCGGTACGCTGCCCCGATCCGACGACGCGAAGGAGGGACACCGTGCAGCAGCTCGAAGTGAACGAGGAACTGGGGCGACGCGTGGTGAACGCCCTCCACAGCGCCTTCGGCATCGACCCGGAACCGGCGGACGCACTCGTCGTCGTGTCCACTCGCGACGGTGTCGACTACCAGTGCAACCTGGCGATGAGCCTCGGCAAGCGGCTCGGCCGGCCACCGCGGGAGGTGGCCGCGCAGATCGTCGCGCACCTGGACCTGGGAGACATCGCCGAGCCACCGGAGATCGCAGGTCCCGGATTCGTGAATCTCGTCCTGCGCCGCTCGTGGCTGGAACGGCGCGTGGCAGCGCTGGCGGGCGACGACCGGCTCGGTGTGGCCCCGGCGGAAAAGCCGCGCCGCATCGCCCTCGACTACAGCAGCCCCAACGTCGCGAAGGAGATGCACGTCGGGCATCTGCGGTCCACAGTGCTCGGTGACGCGATCGCCCGGCTGCTGCGGTTCGCCGGGCACGAAGTGCTGCCGCACAACCATCTCGGCGACTGGGGCACCCCCTTCGGCATGCTCATCGAGCATCTGATCGACGAACCGCCCGCGGTGCGTGGCGGAATCAGCGACCTCAACGCGTTCTACCAGGCCGCGCGCCGGAAGTTCGACAGCGACGAGGCGTTCGCGACGAGGTCCCGCGAGCGCGTGGTGAAACTGCAGGGCGGGGACACCGAAACCCTTGCGGTATGGCAGGAACTCATCGACGAGTCGACTCGGCATTTCAACGAGGTCTACCGGCAGCTCGGCACCACGCTCACCAACGCTGACCTCTACGGTGAAAGCTTCTACAACCCGAATCTCGCGAAAGTCGTCGACGAACTCGAGGCAAGTGGGCTCACCGAGATCAGCGACGGCGCGGTCTGCGTGTTCCCCGAAGGCTTCCGCAACCGCGACGACGATCGGCTGCCGCTGATCGTGCGCAAACGGGACGGCGGCTACGGCTACGCGGCCACGGATCTCGCCACGGCGAAGTACTGGACCGCCGAGCGTGGTGCGACCGATCTGCTGTACGTGGTCGGCACGCCGCAAGCACAGCACTTCGCGATGCTTTTCGCGGTGTGCCGCGCGGCCGGATGGCTCGACGGTGTGCACGCCGAGCACATCGGATTCGGCTCGGTGCTCGGCGCGGACGGCAAGGTGATGCGGACACGCGCCGGCGAGACGATCAAGCTCGCCGACTTGCTCGACGAAGCGGTCAGCCAGGCCGCGGAGGTCGTCTCCGAGCGCAGCGAACTGAGCGCCGCGGAACAGCGCGCTGTCGCGCATGCGGTGGGCATCGGCGCGGTGAAGTACGCCGATCTGTCCGGGGACCGCGAGCGGGACTACGTGTTCGCGTGGGACCGCATGCTCGCCAAGGACGGCAACACGTCCGTCTACCTGCAGTACGCGCACGCGCGGATCGAGTCGATCCTCGCCAAAGCAGGCGACCGCGGCGACGGCGCGCCCGTCATACTGGCCGAAGCGGCGGAACGAGCACTGGCGCTTACTCTCTTGCGCTTCGGTGAGGCTGTACGGGCGGCAGTGTCGGCGTACGCACCGCACAAGCTGTGTACGTATCTGTACGACACCGCTGTCGCGTTCTCACGGTTCTACGAACAATGTCCCGTGCTCACTGCAGAGACACCGGAGCTACGGGACTCCCGGCTCCAGCTGTCGGCACTGACCTCGCGGACCCTCGTACTCGGCCTGGGCTTGCTCGGTATCGAGGCGCCCCGACGTCTCTGACGCTCACCGCTGCTCAGGACTGCCGAACGCGGCGGACGGCTTCTGCGCGTGGTGGTCGCGAGCCGCGACGATCCGCGGTGCGTTGGCGCGGGACCATTCGGCGATCTGGGTGGTGAGCCGCCCCGCTTCGAGGCCGAGGTCGGTCAGGGCGTATTCGACGTGGGGCGGGATGGCCGGGTAGACGGTGCGGCTGACGAGGCCGTCGCGTTCGAGGTTGCGCAGTGCCTGGGTGAGCGATTTCTGTGTGATGCCGTCGATCCGGCAGCGGATCTCGGTGAACCGGAGCGGCCGCGCGCTGCCCTCGAGGATGCTGAGGAGGTAGAGCACCCACTTGTTCGCGAGCACGTCCACCACCGTACGAGAGGGACAGTCTTTCGCGTAGAAGCGCCTCGAACCGTCGTCAGAGTCAGTATCCATCAGGTACCTATACATCTCAAAGGTGCCTACTTCACAAATGACAGCGGAAACGGAGACGATGGGCTCGAGCCCGGAATCCGGGCGCTACCCCAGGGAAAGGGCCGTGGTGATTCTGGTGACCGGGCCGTCGGGCAAGGTCGGATCCGAGGCGGTACGGCTGCTCGGCGAGCAGCAGCACGCGGCCAGAGCGCTGGTCCGGGACCGGTCGCGGGCGCCACGCGGCGCCGCGGACGTAGCGGTGGGCGATTTCGAGCAGCGGGCGACGGTGGACGCGGCGATGCGCGAGGTGGACACCGTGCTGCTGATCAGCGCCGCGGTGCCGGAGCACGAGATCGCGGTTATCGATGCCGCCGTACGCCAGGGCGTGGGGCACGTCGTGAAGATCACCAATCACAAGGCGACAGCGGATTCGCCGGTCGCGCGGCGCCGCGACCACGCGCGGGTGGAGGCGCACGTGCGTGCCACCGGACTCGACTACACGTTGCTGGCTCCGAACTTCTTCCTGCAGAACCTTTTCGCTTTCATTCCTTCGATCAGGGAGTCGCACAGCTTCGTCATGTGCTCCGGCGACGGCCGGCTCGGCATGGTCGATGCCCGGGACGTCGCGGCGGCCGCGGCCACGGTCGCGGGCGCGCCGGCAGCGCACGCGGGCCGCAGCTACCTGCTGACCGGTCCGGAGCTGGTCAGCTACGCCGACGTGGCGACGGCGCTCGGCACCGCACTCGGGCACGAGGTCGAGTACCGAAGCGTCTCCCCCGAGACGCATCGCGCGATGCTGGTCGACGCGGGCGTGCCCGAATCGGCCGCCACCTCGAACGTGCAGGCCTTCGGCCTCGTCGCGGAAGGCGACGCGGCCTGGCTTTCCGGCGATGCCGGACGGCTCATCGGCCGCGCCCCGCGCAGCCTCCGCGAATTCGTCGCCGACCACGTCTCCGCGTTCGCCTGACGACCACTCGGCACGGGAGGACAGTGCGTTACCGTGGCGGAGCGGGGTTCGGAAAGGAAACGGCGTGCGCGAACGGATGCAGATCGGCGAGGTCGCCGAGCGTACCGGCCTTTCCCTGCGCACCATCCGCTACTACGAGGAAGTCGGGCTGGTCGTGCCGAGCGCGCGCAGCCAGGGCGGGTTCCGCCTGTACACCGAACCGGACATCGACCGGTTGCAGCTGATCAAGCGGATGAAACCGCTGGGTTTCCAGCTCGAGGAGATGCGCGAGGTGCTCGCCATCCTGGACCCGGTTCCGGGCAGCCCGCCCGTGGCCGACCCGGCCGGGCGGCTCGCGGAGTTCAGCGGCGCCGCGGAGCAGGCCTGCCGGGATCTGCGGGCGAAGCTCACCGCGGCCGAGGAGTTTTCCGCGCTGCTGCGCGCGCACCGCGAGCGACTGCCGGACGCGGACTCCCCGGCCCGCACGTGATCTCGACCGCATTCCGGCACCGCCACGTCCGCCGCCGCCCATCTCTCCTCTAACGTAACGGAAGAGTTGGCGGCGAGAGCCGCGTCCACCCGGTGCCCGCGCCGCCCGAACAAGACAGGTCCGTCCACTGTGTCCTCATTGCTGTCCGCCGTGCCCGCGCGGCTGCGCGGTACCCGTCCCGCCTGGTTCTCCCCGAAGGTCGCGCGCACGGAGTTCTTCGGCGGCCTGGTCGTGGCACTGGCACTGATCCCGGAAGCGATCTCGTTCTCGATCATCGCCGGCGTCGATCCGCGGGTGGGTCTGTGCGCCTCGTTCACGATGGCGGTGGTGATCTCGTTCGTGGGCGGACGAGCGGCGATGATCTCCGCGGCCACCGGTGCGATCGCGCTCGTCGTCGCGCCGCTCGCCCGTGAGCACGGGCTGGGTTACCTGGTCGCCACGGTGATCCTCGGCGGGCTGTTCCAGATCGTGCTCGGGTCCCTCGGCGTCGCGAAGCTGATGCGGTTCGTGCCGCGCAGCGTCATGGTCGGATTCGTCAACGCGCTGGCCATCCTGATTTTCCTCGCGCAGGTACCGGAACTCATCGCCGTGCCCTGGCCGGTCTACCCGTTGTTCGCGGGTGGGCTCGTGCTCATGGTGCTCTTCCCCCGGCTCACGAAGATCGTGCCCGCGCCGCTGGTATCCATCGTGGCGCTCACCGTGCTCACCATCGCCGCAGGCATTTCGGTGCCGACGGTCGGCGACAAGGGAGCGCTGCCCTCGGCGCTGCCGGTACCGGGCATCCCGGACGTCCCGTTCACCTTCGGCACGCTCGGACTGCTGGCGCCCTACGCCGTCGCGTTCGCCCTCGTGGGGCTGATGGAATCGCTGATGACCGCGAAGCTGGTCGACGACATCACCGACACCCGGTCCAGCAAGACCCGCGAGGCCATCGGGCAGGGCATCGCCAACGTCGTGACCGGCGTCTTCGGCGGCATGGGCGGCTGCGCGATGATCGGCCAGACCATGATCAACGTCAGGACCGCCGGCTCCCGGACCCGGTTGTCGACGTTCCTGGCCGGGGTCTTCCTGATGGTGCTCTGCCTGGTCTGCGGCCCGCTGGTGTCCCGGATCCCGATGGCCGCACTGGTCGCGGTGATGATGCTCGTCGCGTTCGGCACCTTCGACTGGCACAGCGTCGCACCCGCCACGCTGAAGCGGATGCCGGCCGGCGAGATCACCGTCATGGTGCTCACCGTCGCGGTGGTGGTTGCCACCAGCAACCTCGCCATCGGCGTGGTGGTCGGCACGATCACCGCGATGGTGATCTTCGCCCGCCGGGTGGCGCATCTGGTCGACGTGACCTCAGCCCTCGACCCGGACGGCAACCAGGTCGTGTACGCCGTCACCGGCGCGCTGTTCTTCGCCTCCAGCAACGATCTGGTCTCCCGGTTCGACTATCGCGGCGACCCCGGCCACGTGGTCCTCGACCTCACCGACGCGCACATCTGGGACGCCTCCACGGTCGCCGCGCTCGACGCCATCACCACCAAGTACGCCGCACTCGGCAAGACCGTGGAGATCGTCGGCCTGAACGCGCCCAGCGCCACCATGCACGACCGGCTGTCGGGGGAACTGACCGCGGGGCACTGAGCCCGCTCAGCCTGGCGTCCCGGCGAATCTCCGCCGCAGCTCGGAAACCCTGCCCATGGCGGCGAATCCGCCGCGGGTGAGACCGCGGTGGAAGCGGCTTTCGGTGACGAACCGGTCGGCGCTGCGGGCCGAGGCGCGTACCGCTCGATAGCCGTATTCGCGCATCCGCCGTTCGTAATCGGCCACAGCTGCGCGGACATCGCCGCCACCGGCCAGGGCACGGGACAGCAGCTGCGCATCGCGCAGAGCGACGTTCGCACCGATGCCGCGGAACGGCGTCATGCTGTGCGCGGCGTCGCCGAGCAGCGTCACCGGGCCGGTCTCCCAGGCCCCCACCGGAACCGAGGTCCGGATGGGCAGCAGAGACACCGTCGCGTCCGGGGAATCCGCCACGAGCCGCGAGAACGCCGGGTGCCAGCCTTCGATCCGTTCCAGCACCAGGGAACGCAGGCCGGGCCCCGCCAGTTCGGCCAGCCCGGCCGGGAAACACCGGGTGCGCGCCGCGTACACCCACATCACGTAGCTCGCGGTGTTGTCGAACAGGACCGGGTCGATCGCGGCGGTCTCGTCGTTTTCCGCGTCGTCCGGAAACTCGTGCGGCGCGGTGAACATCCCGCAGCCCGGCGGGGCAGCACCAGGTTGGGGCCGCTGGTCAACCGCTCCGGCACGCACCCGCGGGATTCGGCGGTGAGCGGGGACTTCCCGGCGACGCCGGTGATTCCGGTATCCACAGGCCGGGCATGCGGCAGCAGCTGGAGGCGCACGCGTGAATTCGCCCCGTCCGCGCCGACAACCAGGCCGGCCTCCGCGGTGGTGCCGTCCGCGAAGTGCAGGACCGCCCCGTTTCCGCCGGACTCGTACCGGACGAATTCCTTGTCGTACCGGACGATTCCGTCACCCGGTGCAGCGAGATGCGGCTCGCGGAGTGGTGCGCAGTGGCCGGGTCGGCGTCCGGCGGCCGCGACAGCATGGCCAGCTCCCGCAGCTGTTCGGTGACGAAGGCGAAGCCGCCCGCGCTCGTTCCGGTCGTGACCAGGAAACTGTCCCAAGTGGACGGTGACAGGCATTCGTGCAGTGCCGACGATCCGGTCGGGTCGATGTGCACGCGGTAGCCCTGTAGCCGTTCCGTACGCGTGCGGCTGCGTTCGTACACCGCGACCTTCACTCCCGCGCGGCGCAGCCCGTGTGCCAGGCACAGCCCACCGGTACCGCCCCCGACCACGGCCACTTCGACCTCGTTCACGGTCTTCTTCACTCACTTCCGAAAGAGCCATAAGTAACCATACAAATGATTAAGTCAACCGTACGTCTGATCAAATCACCGGCTACGCTGACGTCCGCGTCCGAGGCCCCGCGCCGTGCACCGCGGTCGGAAGTGCCCCCTTCGAAGGCTTCCGCGCGCTCGCCACACCGGAACGGCCGCTCGAGGACGTCGTGGCCGACTTCGCGCGTGACGGGGCCGCCGACCCCGACCTCAGCCGGATCTTCCTTCGCGAAAACCTGGCCGAGGGCGGTCCGGAGACCGGTAGTGCCGGGCAGCAGCGGGAGTTCCTGCAGCACCAGGTCGCCAGGGCCATCACCGGGCAGGACCCGGAATCGGCCGGGTTCACCGAGGCGTACGCGGAGCAGCTGGCCCGCGTGGTACTCCACCTCAAAGGTCAGCGGCGCAGTGGAACCAGATCGTCGGCGTGGACGACCTCGCGGCGGTGTTCCACCGGGACCTCGTGGCTGGAGCGGCCGATCAGCGCGGGCAGTTCGGCCGCGTCGAAACCTACGACGCCACGGGCCACCGGAACGTCGGCCGCGTCGACGAGGTCGACCACGTCGCCTGCCTGGAAGTCGCCGTCGAGGCCGGTGATGCCGGCCGCCAGCAGGGAACGACGGCGCAGGATCGCCCGCACCGCTCCGTCGTCGAGACGGAGCTTCCCGGACGCGTCGGTGGCGTAGCCGAGCCAGAAGCGGCGGGCCGACAGCCGGGTGTCCGCCGGGGTGAAAGCCGTACCGCTGCGGGCAGCACCGAGTGCGTCCGCAGCGTCGACGGCGGCGGCGAGCAACACCGGGATCCCCGCTCCGGCAGCGGTGCGGGCCGCGGCGAGCTTCGAAACCATCCCTCCGGTACCGAGGCCGGACGAGGAGATGCCGACCGCGATACCGTCCACATCGGACTCACTGTGCACCTCGGCGATCCGGCGGGTGGCACCGGCGCGCGGATCACCGTCGTACAGACCGTCCACATCGGACAGCAGGATCAGCGCCTCGGCGCCGATCAGGTGTGCCACCAGCGCCGCCAGACGGTCGTTGTCACCGAACCGGATCTCCTGCGTGGCCACGGTGTCGTTCTCGTTCACCACCGGCACCGTGCCGAGGGCGAGCAGCCGCGAGAACGTGCGCTGGGCGTTGCGGTAGTGCGACCGGCGCACCACGTCGTCGGAGGTCAGCAGGACCTGACCGACGGTGAGCGCGTAACGGCCGAAGGACTCCGCGTACGCGTGTGCGAGCGTCAGCTGGCCGACGCTGGCGGCGGCCTGCTGGGTGGCCAGATCCCGCGGCCGCTTGCCCAGCTTCAGCGGCGCCAGCCCGGCACCGATCGCACCCGAGGACACGAGCACGATCTGCGCGTCACGCCGCACCCGGGCGGCGATGGCGTCGACCAGCGCGTCCAGCCGGGCCACGTCGAGCCCGCTGCCCGCGGTGGTCAGTGCGGACGAGCCGATCTTGACCACGAGCCTGCGGGCCCCGGCGATCTCCTGCCGGGTCCCGTTCACCGGTCCGGCTCCGCGTGCCCGTCCTCGCCGGTCCAGACACCGTCCAGATCGTCGGCGAGGCCGGCGGGCTCGTCGTCCTCCAGGTCGTCGGGCCCGTCCCGGCGGATCCGCCGCGCCTCCTTGCGTTCGGCCGCGCCGACCCGGTCGTTACGCTCCAGCCGGACGTCGGTGCCACGGCCGGACAAGTGCACCGCGACGCCGGGGGTGGAAGGCTCCCATTCGAACTGGATGTCGCCGATGGTGACCGGACTTCCCGGTTTCGCCCCGCGTTTGGCCAGGGCCTCCTCGACGCCGAGCCGGTTGAGCCGGTCGGCGAGATAGCCGACGGCCTCGTCGTTGGCGAAGTTGGTCTGCCGGATCCACCGCTCCGGCCGGGCGCCGCGGACGACGAACGCGCCGTCCTCCTCCGGGTCCTCTTCGACGATGAAGCCGCTGTCGTCCACCGCGAGCGGGCGCAGCACGATCTTCTCCGGCTCCAGCACCGGCTGCGCCTCGCGGTAGGCCTCCACGACCTCGGCGAGCGCGAAACTCAGTTCTTTGAGCCCCTTGCGGGACGCGGTGGACACCTCGAACACCCGCAGCCCGCGTGCCTCGAAGTCGGGCCGCACGAACTCGGCCAGCTCGGCGGCCTCCGGAACGTCGATCTTGTTGAGCACGACCACGCGGGGACGCTGCTCGAGCTTGCCGCCCAGCCCCGGCGTGTAGCGGGCGAGCTCCTCCTCGAGAGCGTCCACATCGGACAGCGGGTCGCGGCCCGGCTCCAGCGTGGCGCAGTCGACCACGTGCACCAGCACCGCGCAGCGTTCGATGTGGCGCAGGAAGTCCAGGCCGAGCCCGCGGCCCTCGGACGCGCCGGGGATCAGGCCGGGCACGTCCGCCATGGTGTACACAGTGGACCCGGCCGTGATCACGCCGAGGTTCGGCACCAGCGTGGTGAACGGGTAGTCGGCGATCTTCGGCTTCGCCGCGGACAGCACCGAGATCAGCGAGGACTTGCCCGCGGACGGGAACCCGAGCAGGCCGACGTCGGCCACCGAGCGCAGCTCCAGCACCAGGTTGCGGCTCTCCCCCGGCTCGCCGAGCAGCGCGAATCCGGGCGCCTTACGGGCTTTCGACGCCAGCGCCGCATTGCCCAGCCCACCTCGGCCGCCCTGCGCGGCGACGAACCGCGTGCCCGGGCTGACCAGATCGGCCACCAGCTCGCCGTCCTCGGTGAACACCACCGTGCCCGCCGGTACGCGCATCTCCAGCGGTTCGCCGGCGGCACCGTTGCGGTGGCTGCCCATGCCCATCTTGCCGTTGCCGGCGCGGGCGTGCGGGCGGAAGTGGAAGTCGAGCAGCGTGTGCACGCCCGGGTCGACGACGAGGGTGACGTCGCCGCCGTGCCCGCCGTTGCCGCCGTCCGGGCCGCCGAGCGGCTTGAACTTTTCGCGGTGCACCGAGGCACAGCCGTTGCCCCCGTCACCGGCGGTCAGGTGGATGACCGCGCGGTCCACGAACCGGGACGCCATGACGTTGCCTACTCTCCCTGCACACAAAAAACGGCGCGGGTCACGCTGGGTCTGCCAGCGGCCGCACCGTGGGGGTTCCGGGGGCTCGGCCCCCGGGCCAACACGAGTAACGGGGCGACGTGGTCCGCGCTTTCCGCGGACCCACGTCGCCCCGACATCGCCCGTTACGGCGCGATGTTCACGGTCTTGCGGCCGCGCTTCACACCGAACTGGACCGCACCGGCGGCCAGCGCGAACAGCGTGTCGTCGCCACCGCGGCCGACGTTCACACCGGGGTGGAACTTGGTGCCGCGCTGGCGGATGATGATCTCGCCCGCGCTGACCTGCTGGCCACCGAAGCGCTTCACGCCGAGGCGCTGTGCGTTCGAATCACGACCGTTGCGGGAGCTGGACGCACCCTTCTTGTGAGCCATTGTTCAGCCCTTTCTGGCAAAGTTCAGGGTCTTGCGAAGATCCGGAAGGTCTTACTGGGAGATGCCGGTGACCTCGACGCGGGTCAGCTTCTGCCGGTGGCCTTGGCGCTTGTGGTAGCCGGTCTTGTTCTTGAACTTGTGGATCCGGATCTTCGGACCCTTGGTCTGCTCGACGACCTTGCCGGTGACCGAGACCTTCGCCAGCGCGTCGGCGTCCGTGGTGACCTCGCCACCGTCCACGAACAGCACGGCGGGGAAGGTGTGCTCGGTGCCCGGCTCGCCCTCGAGCTTCTCGACCTCGACGACGTCGCCGACGGCCACCTTGTACTGCTTGCCGCCGGTCTTGACGATCGCGTACGCCGACACGGAAGTCTCCTGCATTGCTCGACAATGGGTTAAGGGGCTGGCGCGGCCGGCCCGCCGGGAAGGCGGTCCAGGTGCTCGCGCAGCGGCTCACTCTGGTGGTGAGCCGAACTCCAGGTTACGGGAGGCCCCGGGTCTGGTTGCACCCGGGGTCCCCCAGTGCTCGTTCAGCTCTGGTCGGTGGCGTGCACCGGCGGACCGGCCGGCCGGGAAGCCGCCCGGCGAGACCGCCTGCGTCCGCTCCGCCCCGCCGGGGCGGGCACCTCGACCTCGGGTTCCGCGTCCGCGTCCGGACCGGCGGACGACGACCCGGCGACCGGGGTCTCCGGAGTCACTGCGGCCGCCGACGCCTTCGAGGTCGCTGGGTCCTCGGGGGTCTCCGGCTCCGGCGACGACGGCTCGACGGACGGTTCGGACTGCGGCACCACGACCTCGTCGGCCGGAGTGGTCACCGGCGCGTCCGCGACCTCCCCGGCGGGGCGGGCGGGCGACTCCTGAGGGCGCACCTCGGCCTCGTCGGCCGGAGTGGTCACCGGCTGGCCCGCGACTTCGCGGCCCGGCTCGGCCTCAGCGGTCGCCGTGGTCACGGCGGGCTCAGCGGTCGCCGTGTTCCCGGTCGTCCCCGTGATCGCCGTGGTCCCGGTGGCCACAGTGGTCTCCTTCGACTCTGCGGCCTCGCTGCGGCCCGCGGTTTCGCCGGAGGACGTGCCGGCGACCGCACCGCGCGGTCCGGCTTCGGTGGTCTTCGAGCGGTTCCCCGTCTCGCCGGAGGATGAGCCCTCCTTGCGGCCGGACTCGGTCGCGGTCGGCTCACCGGCAGCTTCGTCCGTGGCGGGCTGCTCGTGCTCGCCCCTGGCGGAGGCGGCCTTCGAGGCGTTGGCCATCGCCTGCACCGCGGTGACCACCGACTCCCGCTGCTCCGGGGTCGGCGCGGGCGTCACCGGTTCGGCCTTGGCCTGGTGCTCGCTGTGCTGGTCATCGCCGCCCTTGCCGCGGCCGCGGGAGCGGCGCGAGGCCTTGGTGTCGGAGCCGTGGTTGTGGCCGTTGTGGCTGCCGGAGCCGTTGCCGCGCTGCGGCTGTTCGGTCGAGACGACCACACCGCGGCCCTTGCAGTGCTCGCACGGCGTGGAGAACGCCTCCAGCAGGCCGGTGCCGATCTTCTTGCGGGTCATCTGCACCAGGCCGAGCGAGGTCACCTCGGCGACCTGGTGCCGGGTCCGGTCACGGCCAAGGCATTCGGTGAGCCGGCGCAGCACCAGTTCGCGGTTGGACTCGAGCACCATGTCGATGAAGTCGATCACGATGATCCCGCCGATGTCCCGCAGCCGCAGCTGGCGGACGATCTCCTCCGCCGACTCCAGGTTGTTGCGGGTCACCGTCTCCTCGAGGTTGCCGCCGGAGCCGGTGAACTTGCCGGTGTTCACGTCGATCACGGTCATCGCCTCGGTGCGGTCGATGACCAGATAACCGCCGGAGGGCAGCCAGACCTTGCGGTCGAGCGCCTTGGTGATCTGCTCGTCGATCCGGTGGGCGGCGAACGCGTCGCCGGTGCCGGTGTAGCGCTTGAGCCGCTCGATCAGGTCCGGCGCGACGTGCTGGACGTAGCCGTGGATGGTGTCCCAGGCCTTGCCGCCCTGGACCTCCAGCTTCGCGAAGTCCTCGGTGAACAGGTCCCGCACGACCTTGACCAGCAGGTCCGGCTCTTCGTAGAGCATCGCCGGGGCGCTGCCCTTCTTGCCGGAACCGGCCGCGGCCTTGTCCTTGATGATGTCCCACTGCGCCTTGAGCCTGCGCACGTCGCGGTCCAGCTCCTGCTCGCTGATGCCCTCGGACGCGGTGCGGATGATCACCCCCGCGTCCTCCGGGACGATCCGCTTGAGGATGTCCTTGAGCCGGCGCCGTTCGTTCTCCGGCAGCTTGCGCGAGATCCCGGTGGCCCCGCCGGCGGGGACGTAGACCAGGAACCGGCCGGGCAGCGAGATCTGCGTGGTCAGCCGGGCACCCTTGTGCCCGACCGGGTCCTTGGTGACCTGCACCAGCACGCTGTCGCCGGTGGAGAGCGCCTGCTCGATCTTGCGGGCCTTGCCCTCCAGGCCGGCCGCGTCCCAGTCGACCTCGCCGGCGTAGAGCACCGCGTTGCGGCCGCGGCCGATGTCGATGAACGCGGCTTCCATGCTGGGCAGCACGTTCTGGACCCGGCCCAGGTACACGTTGCCGACGATCGAGCCGGTGCCGGACTGGGTGACGAAGTGCTCGACCAGCACGCCGTCCTCGAGCACGCCGATCTGCGTCGAATCGCCCTTCTCGGCGACCACCATGGTGCGCTCGACCGATTCGCGCCGGGCGAGGAACTCGGCCTCGGACAGGATCGGGGCCCGGCGCCGTCCGGCCTCGCGGCCGTCGCGACGGCGCTGGCGCTTGGCCTCGAGCCGGGTGGACCCGCGGACGCTGCGCACCTCGTCGCGTGCCGCCCGTTCGGGCTCGGCCTTGGCCTGACGGACGTGCGTGACGGTGTTCGGCGGGTCGTCGCCGCCGGTGGTCTCGGGCGCGTCGTCGTCCCCGCCCTTGCGACGGCGACGACGGCGACGGCGCTTGGTGCCGCCGTCGGAGTCGGCATCGTCGCCGGAGTCGCTCTCGGCGGACTGCTCGGACTTGTCTTCCTTCTCGGCCTTGTCCGGCTTGGCTGCCTTGTCGCCGGGCTTGCCACCCTGGTCGGCTTCGTCGTTCTCGGACTGCTCCGAGGTCTCGAACGAGCCCTCGTCGCCACCCTTGCCCCGGCCGCGGCCCCGGCGGCCACGACGACGCCGGCGACGGCTGTTCGGGTCGTCGCCGTCTTCGTCCGAACGCTCGCCGTCTTCGCCCGCGGTGTCCTCGGCTTCGGCGCTTTCGCTGCTCTCGGCGCGCTTGCTCCGCTTGCCGCTCTTGACGGGCTCGTCGCCGACGCCGAACACCGCTTCGGGCGTGTTCCGCGACGGCTGCGCGGCCGTCTCCTCGGGCGGCAGGAAGACCGGCGACGGCGCGGCGAACACCGGCACGTGCACAGGCCCGCGCGCCGCGGTGGCCTGCTCGGTCTCCTGCTGTTCGGCCGGGATGGCGGGCGCGACGGCCCGGCGGCTGCGCCGCGAACCGGTGCGGCCGGACTTCTCCGGGGCCGCGGTTTCGCCCGCCTGCCCGGCGGTCGAGCTGCCGGCGCCGTCCGGTTCACCGGCGGCCGGGTCACCGGGCGTCGTGGGTTCCGCGGTCGGGGTGCCCTGGTCCGCGGCGGTACCGGCCCGGTCACCGGCCGAGGCGGACTCGGCGGTGTCCTGGCCTGCGGTACCGACCTCGGCGGTGGTCTCCGAAGCGGCATCGGTGGCCCGCGCTGCCGCGGCACGGCCGGTCGCGGACTTGCCGCCGGTCCGCCTGCCGGACCCGGACTTCCGGCCCGCGGACCGGCCGGTGCCCGCGGTCGAGGCGGACTGGTCGGAGGTGTCCGCCGCGGCCTGAGGGTCCGCTGCGGTGGTCGCGGCCGGGACGTCCCCGGCGCCGGGCCCGGTCGCGGATTCCGCGCTGCCGGACTGGGTGGTCGCGGCCGGGTCGTTCCCGGTACCGGAGGTCGCGGCGCCGGGGGCGTCGGCGCTCGAGGCGTCGGCGGTCGGGACGCCGGCGGTCGGGACGCCGGCGGTCGGGACGCCGGAGGCCACACTGCCGGGACCGGCAGCCACGGCTCCGGAAGTCACGGTGCCGGTGGCCTCGGTGCCGGAGGTCGCCGGGGAGCCGGCGGTGCCGGACTCGGTGGGCTGGCCGGCGCGGGCGGTGGCTTCGTCCGTGGCCGGTGGGGTTCCCGGCGCTGCCGGGGTTGCCCCAGTGGGGTCGGTGCCGGCCGGGTCCAGGGCCTCGGCCACCCGGTGCGCGACCTCGCGGGTCACGCTCGAGGCGGCGCTGCGGGGGCTTTCGCCCAGTTCGGCGAGCTTGGCGAGCAGGTCGCGGCTGCTCTGGCCGAGCAGCTTGGCCAGCGCGTGCACGCGGATGCGCGGTGGGAGCTCGCCCAGCCGGCTGCTCGCGGGTGCGGCGGTATTCCCGCCGGTCTGATCGGCGGGTGTGTCCGCGTTCGACATATGTCTCCTCCGCCCCCGGGCGCGTCTGCCGGTTCACACCGGTCACGACGCGGCCGCACAGGGGCCCTTTCCGTTCCGTGCCCGCCGTGGTGGTGACCAGCGGCGGGAATCCTGCTGGCAACCGTGCGCTCCGCCGGATCGGCGGCCACGCACGTCCTGGTCTTCTCGGCGGGGTGCCGGCCCCGGGCCAGCCGCCACGACGTCGACCTTTGGCCCGGCCTCCCGGGGGCGACGCGCGTGGTGCCGGTCCGGCACTCCTCCGGGCCGCTCACGACGCGAGCGGGATGCCCGTCGGCGCAGCGGCCGACGCAAGTATCCCACACCCGGGGACGCACCCGGTGTAGTCGGTGCCCCGCGGCAGGCACCCGGGCGTGCCGCGCTCATGCATCCGGGCGAACTTCACCGCCCCGCATTGTCCTCTCCTGCCGCGGTAAATATCATTCCCGCGCGCGTGACGAGCGCCCGCGCCGGACGACGGTGACCAGTGCCGGAGTCGTATCCGCCGCGCGCCCCGGCGGGTACGCGGCGGCCCCGACCTGCTTCCCCCGGCGGCCAGGTGCGCTTCACCGGACTTGACGCCACCGCACCCGCGAAGAATGCCGCATCCGGCCGGCACCACCGTGCGGCTTTCGACCGCTCCGAACCCCACCACAACGGCCTCGCCCGGAACACGACGCACGGTGGTCATTGTCACGTCAGCAGCAGTTTCGCGATCCTCCTCGTGGACGCCCACACCCCGAATGCCGCGAGCGCCAGCAGGTAGGCGAGGTTGCCGGCCATGCTCCAGGAGAAGAAGCCGCCGGCGAGCCCGCGCATCAGCTCGATGCCGTGGTACAGCGGGAAGCAGCGGACCACCCACTGCAGGGCCGCGGGATAGACGGTGATCGGGAAGAACGTGGTCGAGAACAGGAACATCGGCATGAGCACGAGCTGGATGTAGTCGAGCTGCGAGGTGGACCTCAGGAAGCTCACCAGCGCGATGCTGATGGCCGAGAACGCGAACGACACCAGCAGCGCAACCGGCAGCAGCAACAGCGCCCACCACGACGTGAGCAGCCCCATCGCACCGGTGACGGCCATGAACGCGACCGTGTAGAGGCCGCCGCGCAGCATGGCCCAGCCGATCTCGCCGAGCGCCACGTCCATCGGCCCCACCGGCGTGGCGAGCACCGCTTCGTAGTGCTTCGCGTAGCGCAGCTTGAAGAACATGTTGTACGTCTCGAACACCGCGCCGTTCATCGCCGAGGACGCCAGCAGCGCCGGGGCGACGAAAGCCACGTAGCTCATCGGCCGGCCGTCCGGACCGGCGACGGTGGAGACCAGCTTGCCGAAGCCGATCTGGAACGCGAGCAGGTACAGCAGCGGTTCGAGCGCACCGGACACCAGAACGACCCAGGAACGCCCGTACACGATCAGCGCCCGTTCGATCAGCGCGCCCGCCCGGCCGTGGTACATGCCGACCGGCGCGATGCGCAACACCAACCCGGGCCTCGCCGTCGTCATCACGTCACCAACCTTCGGTAGAAGGCGCGATGCGCGAGGCCCCAGCCGATCAGCACGAGCGCGGCGAGGTACGCGAGATGCCCGAGCACGGCGAGACCGCCCCTCCCGCCGAGCGTGGCTCCCCGGGCCAGCTCGGTGCCGTGCCACAGCGGCGAGAGCCAGGCCAGCCACCGCAGAACCGCCGGAATCTGCGTGATCGGGAAGAACGTGCCGGAGAACAACGTCATCGGGATGAGCACGAACCGGAACAGCAGCCCGAACCGCTGGCCCTCGTCGAACGTGCGCGCGGCCAGCGCGGTGAACAGCGCCCCGCAGGCGAGCCCGGTCAGCGTGCCGACGAGCACGACCACGAGCGCCCCCGCGTTCTGCCACGCGCCGAACAGGAGCGCGACGAGCGCGTAGACCAGGCCGGCCAGGGTGAGCCGGATGGTGCTCCAGATGAGGTGCCCGCCGAGTACCTGCCCTGGCGACACCGGTGTGGCCGTGACCGCGAGGTAGTCCTTCTGCCATTTGAACCCCGACAGCACGGGATAGCTGGACTCGCCGACCGCCAGCTGGGTGGATCCGGCCACGAGCAGCGCCGGGGCCACATAGGCCAGGTACGACACGCCGCCGGTGGCCGGTCCGGCCCGGACCTGCGAGCCGAAGCCGAGGCCCATCGCGGCGAGGAACAGCACCGGTTGCAGCCCGGTGGAGTAGAGCGTGCTCAGCCAGTAGCGGCGGTACCAGGCCCAGTGGCCCTCGACGCGCAGCCACGCGCCGTGCAGCGGGCCGACGACGCGGCCGGTGGAAGCGGTCGCCATCAGTCCACCAGCGTCCGGCCGGTGAGCCGGAGGAACACGTCCTCCAGCGAACTGCGGCGCACCAGGCTGGACACCGGGCGCACGCCACGCTCGTGTGCCCGCTCCAGGGTGGCTTCGCCGGTCATGGTGTAGAGCAGCACCCGGTCCGGCAGCACCTCGACGCGGTCGGCCAGGCCCGCCATCCGCTCCGCGGCCCGCTCCTGCTCCCCCGGCCCGAACCGCAGCTCCACGACCTCCCGGGTGGAATGCCGCGCGATCAGCTCGGCCGGCGAGCCCTCGGCGGCGATCCGGCCGCCGTCCATCACCACCAGCCGGTCGCAGAGCTGCTCGGCCTCGTCCATGTAGTGCGTGGTGACGATCAGCGTGGTGCCGGCCGCCTTGAGCCGGAACAGCCGGTCCCACAGCAGGTGCCGCGCCTGCGGGTCGAGGCCGGTGGTGGGTTCGTCGAGCAGCAGCAGCTCCGGGTCGTTGACCAGCGAGCGGGCGATGGTCAGCCGGCGTTTCATGCCGCCGGACAGCGATTCGACCGTCTTCTCCGCGCGGTCGGTGAGCTGCGCGAACTCCAGCAGCTCACCGGCCCGGCGCCGCACGTGTGCCCGGGACAGCCCGAAGTAGCGGCCGTAGACCTGCAGGTTCTGCCGCACGGTCAGCTCGGCGTCGAGGTTGTCCTCCTGCGGCACGACGCCCAGCCGCGCGCGGATGCGCGGACCGTCGACGCCCGGGTCCATCCCGAGCACGCGCAGCTCCCCGTCGCTGCGCGGCGACACGCAGGCGATCATCCGCATGGTCGACGACTTCCCGGCGCCGTTGGGCCCGAGGAAGCCGAAGGCCTCCCCCGGCCGCACCTCGACGTCGATGCCGCGGACCGCCTCGAACTCACCGAATCGCTTGACCAGCGCCTTGGCTTGCACCAGGGCCGGTTCCTCCACCTCTCCCACGCCGAGGACTCTAGGACGGGGGTCCGACAGTTTCGAGCGATTTGTGCTCCGGTCAGCGCACCGTGACCGCCACCGTGCGCGAGATTCCGTTTACTGTCACCGAGATCCAGGCCGTTCCGGGGTGCAGCGCGTGTACCGATCCGGTCGCCGGATCGAGGGACACGACGTCTCGCAGGGCAGGGGGCCAGGTGCCGGTGTGCACACCACGGCCGGTCCAGGCCGCGCTCACCGGGTAGGTCACCGGAACGGTGCGGCCACCCTGGTCCACCGTCGCGGTGACCCGTCCGGTCGTGCCGGGGGCCAGGGCGCCCGGACCGGTCAGGGTCAGGGCGTCCACGTTCGGCCGGGTTTCGAACCGGACCGGACCGGAGTGGTCGGCGGGATCGACTCGGACCAGCGTCCAGCCCACGAACCCGCCGTCGCCGGGCGCCGCGGCCGGGGTCTTCCCCGAGTTGCCGTTCACGAGGTAGGGCACCCCGTCGATGCGGGACAGGGCGAACACGCCCGCGTGCGAGGCGATCGACACGGCCGGTTTTCCGGACTTCTCCTCGAAATCGGTGAGCCAGTCCGGCAGCAGCGCGGCTTCCTTCCGGTCGGCCAGCCGGGAGTTGCCGGTCGGGCTCGGGTCGCTGACCGGATGGTGCATCGCGACCACCACACCGCGCACCGAACGGTCCGCCGCGGCGCTGTCGAGCGCGTCGCGCAGCATGCGCACCTGGTCGAAACCACCGGCGCGCAAAGAACCCCGCGAGGAGTCGAGCAGCACGAGCCGGACACCGTGCACGTCGACGACTCGATGCGGCGCGCCGAAAACTTCCTGGAAGCGCGCGAGGCCGTCGCCGCCCTCGGCCTCGTGGTTGCCGGGCACGTAGTACCACGGCACACGGCCGTCCAGCTCCGCACCGATCACCTTGCGTGCCAAGGCGAAGTCCGCCGCCGTACCGCGGTCCACCAGGTCGCCGTTGATCAGCACGAGGTCCGGTTCCGCGGCCACTGCCTCTCGGAAGGCCCGCCACGCCTGCGCCACGAGCGGCCCGTCCGGCGCATCGGCAGTGAACTGGGCGTCGCTGACCACCGCGATACGCAGCCCGCCGCGGCCGAGCGTGCCGTCGGTGACCAGCGCGGGATCGTGGTAGGCCGGGTCCGCCGGCAGCGGGGTGGTGGGCGCGACCTCGAAGGTGAGGTCGTCGAACGCGAGCCGGCCCGAGTACTGCTGATCCGGCACGTTCTCCACGGCGTAGAAGCGAGACAGCCGCTGTCCGTCCGCCAGGCCCGCGGGAAGCGCGGCGGTGACGTACCGCCAGCCGGTCCAGTCGACACTCAGCGAGAGGTCCACAATGGACGCGACGTCGGACGCGTCGCGCAGTTCCGCACGTAGCCAGGCGCCTTTCCCGTCTCCGTTCACCCACAGGCCGACCTTCTGCGTGCCCACGGGCACCTCGATCGGATTCGCTGCGTTCACGTAGGCCGCACGCGTCGCGGTCGTCCCGGTGAGCCGGTAGTCGAGCGCCAGGCCGTCGCCACCGTCGTGGCCCTCGGCCGGGGAAAGCGCGGCGCCGACCGCAGCGGGGTACACGGAGGCCGACCAGCCGTCCTGACCGTCGAGCGGAGCCGCCACCTGCGGCACGCTGCCGACAGAGGCGGCGAGGTGCTCGGTGAGACCGGCAGCGTGCACGGTGACCGCGGTGGAGCCGGAAGAAGCCACCGCGGTGACGGCGAAGCCGTTCCCCGAGGGCACCACCTTCACCACCGCGGGGTCGTACTCCAGCTTCACGTCCGATGGTTCGATCCAGGTGCCGTAGCCGTCGGCGTCGTAGCCGTAGACCTGGAACGTTCCGCTCGCGCCGGCACCGGACAACGCCACCTGCTTCGCGCTCGAGCCGAGCCGGACGGGAGTACCGAGCACAGTCAGCTTCGTACGCCCGTTCGCCAGGCCTTGCCGCGCAGTCACGTCCACGTCCGTCCGCGCGTCCGGCCGCCAGCGGTCCTCGTGCGCGGTGAAGACGTTCTTCGTGACGGTGCCACGGATCGGGTTCGACGTGCGCCACCTCGGGGTGGCGGCGACCGCGGCCCCGGTCTCGTCGTGACCGTTGGGCACGAGTACTCGGGTCAGTCCGGACAGGACGCGATCGGAGTTTTCGCCCGGCTGCGCGGGTGCGGGGGCGAAGCCGGTCAGCCGCCCGCTTCCTGCGACGGTCGACACGCCGATCCCGTTGGGCACCAGCCGTTCCTCGCCATCGGAAGGAGCGTTTCGCACACTCGGTGCCGCTTCGCCCTCCCCGCGGGCGAGAAGCGTGGAAGAACCGCCACCGTCGAGGTTGATCGCGTCGTCCGCGCCGAGACGCTTCAACTGCCGAGCCAGCTCCAGCTCGGTCATGCCCCGGCTGTCGGCCTGCCGCCCGTCCACAGTGACGAGCCACATCCGCTTGCCATCGGCGGAAAAGCCGACCGCCGTACGCGGAGCGAGCGTGGTGTCGTCAACTGCCTGCAGCTGCCCGTCCTTCAGCAATGCCTCGTTGCCGCCCACCGCGACAGCGACCTTTCCTGCGTGCGTACGCGGCGCGTACGCGACACCTACGCGGTCACCGACGTGCAACGTCGACAGCGCGTCGGCTCCGGCATCTCGGCCGAGCAGCAGGATGGCGCCGGCCGGGATCGGTCCCTCCACGGGACGCGGCCGCACCTGCGTCACCACACCGTCGTGGATCTCGACCTCGACGACGCGCTGTGCGCCGGCAACCGAGGTCTCGCGGGCCGAGGAACCCCACAGTGGCGTATAGACGCCCAACGCGTCCTTCTCAAGCACCGGGCTGTTGAAGTTGGTGGCCGGGACCACACGGCCGTCCGGCATGGTCACAGACGCTTCGAGGAAGATGTCCGCGAGCTTCGCGCGACCCTCGCTCGTGATCGCCGCGGTGACGTTGTGCCCGGTGGCGGGAGCGGTCTGCAACTGGCCCTTGTCGATGCCGACGCCGATCGGCGCGCCGGTGGCGCTGATGTCGAAGAAGTCGCCGTTCACGCCTGCGACCGCGCCCGTTCGCGCGATCTGCTGCGACAGCGGCGTCCGCGCGGACACCGTGCCCGGACTGAGATACGTCGGCTTCAGCACCTTGCTGGTGAGGTCGACGCTCAGCGTGTCACCGCGGATCCAGCCCTTCGGATCGAAGCGGTCGAACTGGGTGAGGTCCAGACCTGGTGCGAGCTCGGTGGAGGAACTGCTGGTCTCCAGGCCGTCGTCGGTCGCCGGAGCAGCGGCGGAAACCGGCGTTTCCCTGGCCGAGGATGCCGCGGGCGCGCCCTCGACAGGCGGTGTGCCGAGCGGCGCGGCAAGCGGATCGGCGTACGCCGGTGTCGCGACGGACACCGCGAGCGCGGCACTGAGCAGCACGAAACGTGACTTCTTCACAAGGGACCCCAGGTTCGAGGAAGCAGCTTCGTGCCAGGTAAGTGCACCGGCACGACCGGCGGAAGGCGCGCCGGTGAACGCCGCCTGAATGGCGCAGGGACTCTCCCGCTTCCGAGTGGTCCCGCTGGGTCAGGGCGTGAGCTTCGCCGCGAGGAAAGCGCGGGCGACCTCCGCGTCGCCGGTGATCCGCAGGCCGGCCTCGTCGAGCCGGCTGCGGTTCCACAGCACCATGAGCAGGTCCTGGGCCGGCGCCTCGACCGTCGCCGCGGCATGCGCGTCGCCGAGCGCGGGCGGCTCCCCCGGCACGAGCGTCCACGACTGGTCGAAGTCGCTGGCGCGCAAGGTGATCGGCACCGGCAGCGACGGGGCGGGACCGAAGCGGGCGGCCCGGGGCAGGAAACTGCCGAGCACCTCGTCGACACCGTCCGCGGCGACCAGCGGATCGAGCCGCACGACGGCGTCACGGGCAGCGTGCGCGTCGATCAGGTGCACCGCGGTTTCGCAGACCTGACGGCGGAACCAGAACGCTTTCGTCTTCGCCGAACCGGCGAAATGCCAGCACGGCTCGTCCGGATCGGCGCCGGCGAGCGCTTCGAGCAGCTCCGCCGCGCATTCCTCGTACCACCGCGCCGGATCCCCGCTCACCGGGACCGGGGTCCGTTCGCGGTCGCCGGTCCGCACGATCTTCGCCGCCCACCGGTACACGTTGCCCAGGTGCGCCACCAGCTCGGCCCGGGTCCACTCCCCGCAGGACGGGACCACGGCTTCGAGCCGGCCGGCACGCACCTCTTCGGCGAAGTCCTTGGTCAGCGCACGCAGATGCGGCAGGTACTCGGTCGCGGGCAGCGGAAACATCGGCACGCCTCGTAGGCTAGCGCGTGGCCCGGGAGGGGGCATCGTCCTCCGGCGTCATCCGCTGCGTGCCGATGACCGACAGCAGCCGGAACGCCTCCTCCGACGCCGAACCGGGAGCGACGGTGTAGAGCACCACCTGCTGGTCACGGTCGGAGATCTCCAGGACGTCGCAGTCCACCGTGACCGGGCCGACCACCGGATGCCGGAAAGTCTTGCGCAGCACCGGTTCCGCGCGGACGTCGTGTTGTTCCCACAGCCGGGCGAACTCCGCGCTGCCGGCGCGCAGGTCCGCGATCAGCTCGGCCAGGTCGGCGTCGCCGGGATAGCGGGCCGCGGCGGCCCGCAGCCGTAACGCCGAGGAGTGCGCGAACTGCTGCACGTCGGACAACCCGTACAGGTGCGGTCCGAGGAACGCGCGGCGCACGAAGTTGCGCTCGCGGCGGGGCAGCGCGGAGAAATCCTCCATCAAGGCGACGGCGAGGTCGTTCCAGGCGATCACCTCGTGCGCCGCGGACAGCACGATCGCCGCCGCCTGCGGGAGCCGGCGCAGCAGGTCGAGGATGCTCTGCCGGACCTCACGGGCAGGACCCGTGGACGGGACGAGCGGGGCATCGGCGAGCCGGTGCAGGTGATCGCGCTCGACGTCGGTCAGGCGCAGCGCGCGGGTCAGCCCGGCCAGCACCTCCTGCGACGGCCGCGGACCGCGGGCCTGCTCCAGCCGCGTGTAGTACTCGGTCGAGATGTAGGCCAGCCGCGCAACCTCCTCGCGACGCAGGCCCGGCGTCCGGCGCCGGGTGCCGGCCGGCAGCCCCACATCGGCCGGGCTGATCCGTTCCCGCCTGCCGCGCAGGAATCCCGCAAGTTCTCGTCGATCCACCCAGCCAGTGTGAACCGCGTCCGCCGCACTCAGCCAGGTACTCCCGGTGCCTGGCTGTGGCCGGCCCGGCCGCGAAGTCTCGAAGGCATGGAAAACACCACCAGCGGCCTGCTCACCGGCAAGACCGCCTTCATCACCGGCGCCGGACGCGGCATCGGCGCCGCCGCGGCCCGGCTGTTCGCCCGGGAAGGCGCCAGGGTGCTGCTCGCGGCGCGCACCGAAGCCCAGCTGAAAGCCGTTACCGAAGAGGTCCGCGCGGCCGGCGGCACCGCGGAGTACGTGGTCTGCGATCTGGCCGATCCGGCGAGCGTGCGAGCCGCGGTGGACGCGACCGTGCAGCGCTACGGACGGCTGGACGTGGCGTTCAACAACGCCGGGACGTTCACCCCGCCGCTCCCGGTGGACCAGCTGCCACAGGCCGATTTCGACCGTCTCTACGAGGTGAACCTGCGGGGTCCGTGGCTGGCGATGGCCGCCGAGATCACCGCGATCCGGGCGACCGCCGGAACCGGCGCGATCGTGAACAACTCGAGTGTCGGGAGCACCCGGGCCAATCCGCAGCTGCCGGCTTACGGTGCGATGAAGCGGGCGCTCAACAGCCTGACCGAATCAGCCGCGGTCAGCTACGGCCCGGAAGGCATCCGGGTCAACGCGATCGCGCCCGGGAACACCGCCACCGAGATGATCCGCGACTGGGAGGATCACACGCCGGGCCTCACCGGCCAGCTGGTGGCCGGCACGCCGTTGCGCCGCGGCGCGGACCCCGCGGAAATCGCCGAGGCGGCAGCCTGGCTGCTCAGCGACCGGGCTTCGTTCGTGACCGGCACCGTGCTGCGGGTGGACGGCGGCGCGGCGGCCTGAGCCGCGGGTGCCGGGGACGCGCGGTCACCGGCACCCGCACCGGATCACAGGTCCGGGAACCAGAGCTTCAGCTCGCGCTCGGCCGACTCCGGCGAGTCCGAACCGTGCACCAGGTTGTACTGCGTTTCCAGGCCGTAGTCGCCGCGCAGGGTGCCCGGCGTGGCCTTCTCGACCGGGTCGGTGCCGCCGGCCAGCTGGCGGAACGCCGCGATCGCGCGCGGGCCCTCCACGGCGAGCGCGACCACCGCGCCGGAGGTGATGAACTCCAGCAGGTCACCGAAGAACGGCCGCTCCTTGTGCTCGGCGTAGTGCTCTTCGGCGAGCGAGCGCTCGACCGTGCGCAGTTCCAGCGCGGCCAGCTTCAGGCCCTTGCGCTCGATGCGCGAGACGACCTCGCCGACGAGGCCGCGCGCGACGCCATCGGGCTTGACGAGGACCAGCGTGCGTTCAGTCACGACGGTGTTTCTCCTTGCGTGGATCCGTGTTATTCGCCGCGGAGCCTATCCGGTGCGGTCAGCGGCGCTGCGGGTGCAGGGTCCTCGACCACAGGGAGGCTCCGGTGGCGTCGCGCAGGTCGACCGTCAGCGCCCCGCTCGGGCCGTCCACGTTCAGCTCGCCGAAATGCTGGAATCCCTGTGCGGGCGAGGAGTTCTGCGTTTCCGGAGCGTGGGCGAACACCACCTCCGGGCCGAAGGTCGGATCGAGTGCGCTCGGGCCGAACGCGCCGGCGTTGAGCGGACCGGACACGAACTCCCAGAACGGGTCGAAGTCCTGGAACGCCGCGCGGTCGGG
Organism: Amycolatopsis jiangsuensis; assembly: GCF_014204865.1. Lineage (NCBI taxonomy): Bacteria > Bacillati > Actinomycetota > Actinomycetes > Pseudonocardiales > Pseudonocardiaceae > Amycolatopsis > Amycolatopsis jiangsuensis. Next base: position 7,969,165 of record NZ_JACHMG010000001.1, on the reverse strand, counting down.
CGAGTAGTGGTGGGCGGCGCTGTAGTGCACGTCCGCGGTCAGCCACACGACGTTGCGCACCCGGTCGCGCGCGATCCGCCGCAACACCCAGGCCAGCTCCGTCTCACGGCCACCCGGCGCGCCCGGCAGGCCGTTGGCCACTGCCTCGATCGCCGTGCCGTCCGGGACCACGAGACCGATCGGCATGTCCGCCTGCACGATCTTCCAGGTCGCGGTGCTGCGGGACACCGCGTCGGCGAGCCACCGGGCCTGCCTGTCGCCGAGGATGTGGCCCGGCTGCGTCGGGTCCGCGGTGTTCGCGTCACGGTAGGTGCGCATGTCGAGCACGAACACCTCGACCCGGCTGCCGTAGCGGAAACTGCGGTACACCCGCCCGTCCACGGCCTGACGCCGGTCGATCGGATGCCACTCGTGGAAGGCCTGGTACGCCCGCGGGGCGAGCACGTCGACCCGCTTCTCGGTGTACTCCGGACGGTCGTCGAGGATTTCGCCGGGATACCAGTTGTTGGTCACCTCGTGGTCGTCCCACTGGACATACGCGGGAACTTCGGCCGCGAAGCGCAGGAAGTTCCGGTCGAGGCGGTTGTAGGCGTGCTGGCCGCGGTACTCGTCGAGGGTTTCGGCGACCTTCGACTTCTCCGGCGTGACGATGTTGTGCCAGGTACCGCCTCCGCCGGGCAGCGTCACGGTGTCGGTCAGCGGGCCGTCGGCGTACACCGTGTCGCCGCTGTGCAGGAACACGTCCGGGCGGCGGTCGGCCATCGCGGAGAAGATCGTCATGCCGCCGAGACCGGGGTTGATGCCGTAGTTCTGGCCCACGACGTCGCCGCTCCAGAGGATCCGCGTACTGGTACGGCCCAGCGGCGCGGTGGCGAACCGGCCGGCCACCGCCTCGCTCGACGCGCGGCCGTCGAGGTCCACCGCGGTCACGCGGTAGTGGTACTCGGTGCCCGGCCGCAGTCCGGCCACCCGTACCTTGCCGGTGCCGCCGGTGTCCGGCGTGACCACCGGGCCGGGAACCCGGCGGGCGGACCGGAACGACGGATCGCGGGCGATGTCGACCACGAGCCGGGCCGGACGGTCGGCCCGCGACCACACGACGCCGGAGCCGGTCGTGACGTCACCGGACGCGACGCCGTGGGTGAGCACCGGCCGGTCCCGGCGCACGAGCGGGGCCGCGGTGGCGGCCCCGGGAAGCAGCAGCCCGGAACCGGCGGCCAGCGCCGGGACGGCCAGTCCGGCTCTGAGCACGCAGCGCCGGGTGGGGATCAGTTCGGTCATGGCGGTCGTTCTATCCCGCTGCCGCGGCGGTGCGGCCAACTCCAGCTGACCGGCCGGTGAACGGGCTTTCCCCAGCTGCCGGGCACCACAGCTTTTTCCACAACGGCGGACGGCCCGGGTGCTATTCGGACGGCGTGGCCACCGGCTCGGTCGGGGACTCCGCGACGGTGGACGCCAGCAGCGCCAGCTTGTCCGCGTCCGCACTGCCCCGGTCGGCGTGGTATATCACCAGCAGCATCCCGGCCGTACCGCCGACGCCCAGTTTCTCGCGGTTCAGGGTGAACTCGCCGACCTGCGGATGGTCGAAGGTGACCACCGCGCCCTCCCGGAGCTTCACGTCGTGGCGGGCCCACAGCCTGCGGAACCGGTCGCTGGCCAGCGACAGCTCACCGACCAGTTCGATGAACCGGGGATCGCCGGTGTCCGTGCCCGCGGACTGCCGGAATCCGGCGACCAGTGCGGCGGTGGCACCGTCCCAGTCCGGGTAGAGCGCCTGCTCGGCCGGATCGAGGAAGACGTCCCGCAGCCGGTTCCGCCCGGCCACCAGCCGCGGCGAGACCGCGGCCGCCAGCGGATTGGCGGCCAGCACGTCGAAGTAGCGGCCCTCCACGAACGCGGGCAGCCCGGCCGAGCCGAGCAGCTTGGCGATCCCGGCGGGCACGGTCTCCTTGCGCGGACGGCGCCGGGTGCGGCGGTGCTTCTCCACCGCCAGGCTCAGCAGGTAGGCGGTACCGGTCTCGTCGAGCCCGAGCACCCGGGCGAGGGATTCCAGCACCTGTACCGACGGATTGCGGTCCCGGCCCTGTTCCAGGCGCAGGTAGTAGTCCGCGCTGACCCCGGCCAGCATCGCGACCTCTTCCCGGCGCAGGCCGGGTGTCCGGCGGGTGCCCAGCCGCGGCAGCCCGGCGCTGTCCGGTGTGACGAGTTCGCGGCGGGCCCGCAGGTACTCGCCGAGGGCGTTCGAGTCGTCGGGCATGGCTCCAGGGTAGGCAGCCGGGCGGCACGGTGCCTGGTCCTGCCGGCCCCAGGATCGCCGGGGCACTCCCCCGCCGCGCCGTCCGGGCGAATCGTGGGACGGACCACGACGAAAGGAGCAGGACCATGACCGTGACACTGGTGACCGGCGCGAACAAGGGCCTCGGCCGCGAAACCGCGCGCCGGCTGCTCGCCGCGGGCCACACCGTCTACCTCGGGGCACGCAGCGTCGAACGCGGGCAGCGGGCCGCGGCCGAGCTGGGCGCCCGGTTCGTGCGGCTGGACGTCACCGACGACGATTCGGTGCACGCCGCGCTGCGGGTGATCGAGGAGGCGGAAGGCCGGCTGGACGTGCTGGTCAACAACGCCGGGATCGCCGAGGCCGCCGGACTCGCGCAGGTCGAGGAGATCACCGGCGCGAGCGCGCTCCGGCACTTCGACACCAACGCGGTGGGCGTCGTCCGGGTCATCCAGGCCGCGCTGCCGCTGCTGCGGAAATCCGCCAACCCGGTGGTGGTGAACGTTTCCAGTGCACTCGGCTCGTTCTGGGCGGTCACCACTCCACAACGCCACCAGTTCCGGGTGAACTCGATCCTGTACGGCGCGAGCAAGGCGGCGGTCTCGATGCTGACCGTCCAGTACGCCAAGGCACTGCCGGGGATCAAGATCAACGCGGTCGAACCCGGCTACACCGCCACCGACCTCACCGCCGGGGTCGGCGGCGGGCAGCCGGTCGAGGACGGCGCCGACGTGATCGTGCGCATGGCGACACTCGGCGAGGACGGCCCCACCGGCACGTTCACCGAACCGGGCGGCCCGTTGCCCTGGTGATTCAGGCCTGGTGCTGCTGGCTCGCCAGCGTGCCGGCCGCCATCCGGCGGGCGACGTCGCGGCGCATCCACAGGAACCACAGGAACGCCGCCAGGAACAGCACCCCGAGGATGGCGATCGCGGGCAGCACGAAGGCCATCGCGATCAACGCGAGCTGCAGCACCAGCACCACCGGGATCGCCCACCGGTGCTTGAGCAGTCCACACAGCACGATCAGCGCCACGGCGATGGCGATCACCGCCCAGCCGGTGAAGCTCGTGACGCCGCCACCGAGCTTCGCCACCACGGGCAGCGCCAGCGCGACCGTGATGGCCTCCATGATCAGCGTCCCGGACAGGACCCCGCGGAACCCCTTCATCGGGTCCTTCGCCGGCGGGCGGGCCGCCGCGGCCGGCTCCGAAGTGCCGTGCTCGCTCATGCCGGCTCCTTTCCGAACAGCGTGCGTGCCTCGCCCGCGGTGACCACCGAACCGGTGACCAGGACCCCGCCGCCGGACAGCGGCTCCTCCGGATCCTCGGACTGCTCGACCAGGCCGATCGCGGTCTCGATCGCGGTGCCCAGATCCGGATCGGCCAGTACGCGTTCCTCACCGAACACCGCGGACGCCAGCTCGGCGAGTTCGTCGAGCGGCATCGAGCGCGGCGAGGAATTGCGGGTGACCACGACGTCCGAGACCACCGGCTCCAGCGCTTCCAGGATGCCGCGGGCGTCCTTGTCGGTCAGCACCCCGACGACGGCGACCAGCCGGCGGAACGCGAACTCGTCGGTGACCGTGGCCGCGAGCGCCCGCGCGCCCATCGGATTGTGCGCGGCATCGACCATGACGGCCGGAGCCGCCCGCACCCGCTCCAGCCTGCCGGGGTTGGTCACCTCGGCGAAGCCCTCGCGCACCGCCTCCAGCACGAGCTGCTTGTCCTTGCCCGCGCCGAAGAACGCCTCGACCGCGGCGAGCGCGAGCGCGGCGTTCGCCGCCTGGTGCGCGCCGTGCAGCGGCAGGAAGATCTCGTCGTACACCCCGCCGAGGCCCTGCAGCTTCAGCAGCTGGCCGCCCACCGCGACCTCGCGCTCCAGCACGCCGAACTCGCTGCCCGCGCGGGCCACCGCGGCGTCCACCTCGACAGCACGCTCGAGCAGCACGTTCAGCACGTCGGTGTCCTGTTCGGCGAGCACCGCGACGGAGCCGGGCTTGATGATCCCGGCCTTCTCCCGCGCCGCGTCCACCGCGGTGGGGCCCAGGTAGTCGGTGTGGTCGAGGCCGATCGGGGTGAGCACCGCGACCTGGCCGTCGGCCACGTTGGTGGCGTCCCATGCGCCGCCCATCCCGGCCTCGAGCACCGCGACCTCCGCCGGCGCGTCGGAGAACGCGGCGAACGCCATCCCGGTGAGCACCTCGAACTTGCTCATCGGCACGCCGTCCTCGCTCGCCCCGTCGACCATCGCGACGTACGGCGCGATGTCCTCGAACAGCTCGGCGTAGCGTGCCGCGGAGATCGGCAGCCCGTCGAGTGCGATCCGCTCGGTGACCAGCTGCAGGTGCGGACTGGTGTAGCGGCCGACCCGCAGACCCATGCGGGTGAGCAGCGAGTCGATCATGCGGGTGACCGAGCCCTTGCCGTTGGTTCCGGCCACGTGCAGCACCGGGTAGCCGCGCTGCGGTTCGCCCAGCAGTGTCACCAGCGCCTGGATCCGGGCCAGCGAAGGTTCGATCTTCGTCTCGGGCCACCGCTGGTTCAGCTCGGTCTCGACCGCCATCAGCGCACGGCGCGCCTCCGGGCCGTTCTCGTCGCCGGGCTGCTCCGTGCTGCCCTCGTCGTCCAGCTCGTGCAGCTCGGCGTCGGCGCCGGCGACCAGGTCCGGCACCGGGCCGAGGGCGAGGTTGTCGCCGAGCTGGCCGATGCCGCCGATCCCGCCACGCGAGCCGCCGCCCACGGTGTACGCCGCGTCGGGAGCGTCCAGGTCGGGCTCGGTGCCGTCCTCTTCCTCGTCACCGGGTCCGCCGAGTTCGTCGACACCGGCGAAGCTGTCCGGATCCGCGAGATCGGGCCGCCGGCGCGGGCCGCCCTCGGGCTCTTCGGATTCCTCGGCACCGAACGGCCCCTCGGGGCCGCCGCCCTCACCACGCGGCACGCACTCGCTCCTCGACAACGTCGCTGCGGCACCCGGGAAGGGGCGCCTCCGGACCGGCTAACCAGGCGGTATGCCCTGCTCCGGCCGGTGGGTCAAGCCTACCTGCCCGGCTCGCGCCCGCCGGCATGGCAGGGTCGGGCGCATGCCGTTCGACCACAACCACCACTACCACCCGCGGCTGCTGCGGCTCGTCCCGCCGGGACCGGGCCGGGCACTCGACGTCGGCTGCGGCGAAGGCCGGTTCGCCCGGCGCCTGGCCGCGGCGGGCCTGACCGTGGACGGGATCGACACCTCCGCGGCGATGGTGGCCCGTGCGGCGGCCGCCGGATCCCCGGGACCGGGCACGGTGTCCTACCGGCAGGCGGACGTCACCGCGGAGGCACTGGAACCCGGCGCGTACGGCTTCATCTCGTGCCTGGCGTCACTGCACCACATGCCGTTCGACACGGTGCTGGAGTTCCGCCGGGCACTCGTCCCCGGCGGCGTGCTGGCGGTGCTGGGCTGCGCCCGTTCCAGCACGCCGCGCGACTTCGCTCGGCTGCTCGCCGCGGTTCCGGTGAACGCCGCGGCCCGGCTCGTGGTCGCGGCCGGGGACCGGCTCAACGGCGGCGCCGACCCGGTGCGCGCGGCACCGGTGCGGACGGAGTTCCCCGGGCTGGCGGACGTGCGCCGTGACGCGGAGCGGCTGCTGCCCGGCTGTGAGATCCGTCCGCTGCTGTTCTGGCGGTACCTGCTCAGCTTCCGGAAACCGTGGGAGCACGGGGAATCCGTGGATCACCCGCCTACCGGGTGAACCGCGGGCCCGACCACCCGAACGGCGGCAGGCAACGATCCCCTCCCGGCCGAAAGTGGACCCCGTCCTGCGTTCGGCTCGGGAGAAGGGATCCCCATGCGCACCACCCGGATCGTGCTCGCCGTACTGGCCGTGCTCGCGTTGCTCGGCACCTCGGCGACGGCCGCGTCCGCGCAGCCACGCGGTTTCCGCCACTACGTCGCGCTCGGCGATTCCTACACGGCCGGACCGCTGATTCCGCTGCAGCGGCTCGATCCGCTGGGCTGCGCGAGATCCACGGCGAACTATCCGGCGCTGCTCGCGGTGGCCCTGCACGTGCCCCGCTTCACCGACATCAGCTGTTCCGGCGCGGACACCGGCGACCTGACGCAGGCGCAGGACGTGCCGCTGGGCGTCAACCCGCCGCAGCTGTCCGCGCTGCGTCCGGACACCGATCTGGTCACGGTCGGCATCGGCGGCAACGATTCCGGCGTGTTCGGCTCGCTCGTGGGCACCTGCCCGGGGTTGCGCGCGAGTGACCCCTCCGGAAATCCCTGCCAGCGGCATTTCACCGTGGACGGCGTGGACACGATGAAGGCGCTGCTCGCGGCCACCAGTGAGAACGTGCGGCAGGTGCTGGCCGAGATCCACGCGCGTGCGCCACGGGCCGAGGTGCTCGCGATCGGCTATCCGCGGATCGCCCCGGAGTCCGGTTCCTGCCCGGACGTCCTCCCGTTCGCCGACGGCGACTACGCCTGGCTTTCCAGCGTCGAGGAAGCCCTGAACGCGGCGGTCGAACAGGCCGTGGCAGCGGACGGCGATGCGTCCTATGTAGACACTTTCACGCCGTCGGCCGGGCACGACGCCTGCGCCCGCACCGGCGCGGCGTGGATCAACGGCAAGGACACGAAGCTGCTGGCCGCGGCCGCCTACCACCCGCTGCCGATCGGAATGGCCGGCATCGCCGGCGTCATCCGGCACCACCTGGCCGACCACTGACGAAACCCGAGTCGGCGACGAAACCCGCGCAGGATACTGAGTAAACCCAGGCACCATACGGGACAGCGCCACCGCCTCGACTGAGCGAGGCCACGCGACCCCAGGCCGGCTTACGAAACCCACACACCACACGAAACCGCACCACCACCCCGACTGAGCGACACCACCCGCCCCCAGACCGGCTTACGAAACCCACACACCACACGAAACCGCACCACCACCCCGACTGAGCGACACCACCCGCCCCCAGACCGGCTTACGAAACCCGCGCACCACGCGGGATCGCGCCGCCGTCTGGACTGAGTGATGCCACGCGGCCCCCAGGCCGCGTGGCATCGGGAAGGAAGACGGCGGCTCCCCGGCGATCCCGCCGCCTCAGCTTGCTGAGGCAAAAGATCCAGCCTCAGCTTTGCTGAGGCAGAGAATTCTGAGGCAAAAGTCCCAACCTCGCCTCGATGCGGGTGATGTCCGCGACCGCGGTTTCGCGGCGTAGTTTGATTTTCTCGATGACCTGCGCGGGGGCCTTGGCGATGAACGACTCGTTGCCGAGTTTGCCGTCGGTCTGGGCGAGTTCCTTCTGCGCCGCGCCGAGGTCCTTCTGCAGTCGCTTGCGTTCGGCGGCGACGTCGATCGTGCCGGAGGTGTCCAGCTCCACGGTGACGACGCCGCCGGCGAGCGACACCTCCAGCGATGCGCTCACCGTGAACCCGTCGTCGGGCGGGGTGAGCCGGACCAGCGAGCGGATCGCGTTCTCGTGTCCGGCCGGGAAACCGTCGCCGGTGAGCCGGGCGACCACCTTCTGGCCCGGCTTGAGTCCTTGGTCGGCCCGGAAGCGGCGGATCTCGGTGATCAGTTTCTGCACGTCCGCGACGCGCGCGTCGGCCGCCGGGTCGGCGTATCCGCCGACCGGCTCCGGCCACGCCGCGATCACCAGCGACTCACCGCCGGTGAGCGCGGTCCACAGCTTCTCGGTGACGAACGGCACGAACGGGTGCAGCAGCCGCAGCACCGCGTCCAGCACGTGCCCGAGCACGGTGCGCGTCGCCTCGACCCGAACGGAATCGCCTTGGTACAGCTGGACCTTCGCCAGCTCCAGGTACCAGTCGCACAGCTCGTTCCAGGTGAACTGGTACAGCGCGTTCGCGACCTTGGCGAACTGGAACTCCTCGAACAGTTCGTCCACTTCGGACACGAGCGCGGCGAGCCTGCCGAGGATCCAGCGGTCGGCCTCGGTCAGCTCGGCGGCGGCGGGCAGCGGGCCGGTCGCGTCCGCGCCGTTCATCATCGCGAACTTGCTGGCGTTCCAGAGTTTCGTGCAGAAGTTGCGGGAGCCGGCTGCCCATTCGTCGGCAAGCGCCATGTCCGCGCCCGGGTTCGCGCCGCGGGCGAGGGTGAACCGGGTGGCGTCCGCGCCGTAGGTGTCCATCCACTCCAGCGGGTCGATCACGTTGCCCCGCGATTTGGACATCTTCTTGCCGTTCGCGTCGCGGATCAGGCCGTGCAGGTAGACGTGGTCGAACGGCTGGCGCCCGTCCATCTCCTGCACGCCGAACATCATCATCCGCACGACCCAGAAGAACAGGATGTCGTAGCCGGTGGACAGCACGCTGGTCGGATAGAACTTCGCCAGATCCGCCGAGGACGACGGCCAGCCCATGGTGGACATCGGCCACAGGCCGGAGGAGAACCAGGTGTCCAGCACGTCGGGATCCTGCGTCCAGCCCTCGCCCGCGGGCGGCTGCTCGTCCGGGCCGACGCAGACGACCTCGCCGTCCGGGCCGTACCAGACCGGGATCCGGTGGCCCCACCACAGCTGCCGCGAGATCGTCCAGTCGTGCATGTTGTCGACCCAGTCGAAGTAGCGCTTCTCCAGGTCGGCGGGGTGGATCCTGGTGCGGCCGTCGCGCACCGCGTCGCCCGCGGCCTTGGCCAGCTCCGCGACCTTCACCCACCACTGCAGGGAAAGCCGCGGCTCCACCACGGTGTCACAGCGTGAGCAGTGTCCCACCGAGTGCAGGTACGGCCGCTTCTCCGCGACGATCCGGCCCTGCTCGCGCAGCGCGGCGACCACGGCGGGCCGCGCCTCGAACCGGTCGAGGCCATCGAACGGGCCGGCCACGGTGATCTCCGCACGCTCGTTCATCACGGTCAGCATCGGCAGGTCGTGCCTGCGGCCGATCTCGAAGTCGTTCGGATCGTGCGCCGGGGTCACCTTCACCGCGCCGGTGCCGAACTCCGGGTCCACGTGCCGGTCGGCGACGATCGGGATCTTCCGCCCGGTGAGCGGGAGCTCGACCTGCGTGCCGACCAGGTGCGCGTAGCGCTCGTCGTCCGGGTGCACGGCGATGCCGGTGTCGCCCAGCATCGTCTCCGCGCGGGTGGTGGCCACGACGATGGCGTTCTCGCCCTCGCCGTACCGGATCGAGACGAGTTCGCCCTCGTCCTCGCTGTGGTCCACCTCGATGTCCGACAGCGCGGTCTGGCAGCGCGGGCACCAGTTGATGATCCGCTCGGCGCGGTAGATGAGGCCCGCGTCGTAGAAGTTCTTGAAGACGGTCTGGACGGCCTTGGACAGGTTCTCGTCCATGGTGAACCGCTCGCGCGACCAGTCGACGCCGTCGCCGAGGCGCTTCATCTGGCCGAGGATCCGGCCGCCGTACTCGGCCTTCCACTCCCACACCCGCTCGACGAACCTCTCGCGGCCGAGATCGTGGCGGGACAGGCCCTCGCCGGCGAGCTGGCGCTCGACCACGTTCTGGGTCGCGATGCCCGCGTGGTCCATGCCCGGCAGCCACAGCACCTCGTAGCCCTGCATGCGGCGGCGGCGGCTCATCGCGTCCATCAGGGTGTGGTTGAGCGCGTGCCCCATGTGCAGGCTGCCGGTGACGTTCGGCGGCGGCAGTACGATCGAGAACGGCGGCTTGTCCGACGTGGCGTCGGCCGTGAAGTACCCGGCCGCTACCCAGCGGTCGTAGAGGGGTGCTTCCTCGGCGGCCGGGTCCCAGGCACCCGGAAGGTCGGTTTTCTGCTGCGGAGCGTTCTCGGTCACAATGGACAAGTCTAGGAAACCCGCCACGGCGGGCGTGCTCAGGGGGAAAGGGGTGCCGCGATGACCCGGCCGGAGGATCCGGACGACTACTCGATCGAGACGCATCCGGACCTGATCGACCCGGAATGGCGCAAGCACGCCGAGATGGACGCGTGGCTCGGCGCCAAGAAGGAGCTGAAGAAGAAGCGCCGCCGTGAGCGCCGGGCGCGCTCGTCCCCGGGGTACGGCGGTGGCTACCGCACGCCCTCGGCCAGCCGCTTGCCGGGCATTGCCGCGCTGGTCGGGCTCGTGCTGCTGATCGCCGCCGCGATCACCGTGCACGAGGTGAACGGCCCCGGCGTGAACGAGGGCTCGATCGAATTCCAGTTCGGCGCCGGCCTGCCCGCGGCGGACCGCCCCTCCCCGCACCCGGTCTGACCCGCTCGTTCCACGACCCGTGAAGGCCTCCTCGAGGGAGTTCCGCGTTCCCTCGAGGAGGCCTTCACGCTGTCCGGGCACGGTCGCACAGGCTGGGCTGCACAGGCTAGACTGTGCAGATGAGTTCCGTTCCCCCGCACGTCGCCGAGTCGGCGGGCTGGCTCCGGGGCGTGGTGGGCCAGCTGCACCGCAGGCTGCGCCAGGTCGACAACGCCGGAATCCTCACACCGTCGCAGAGTGCCGTGCTGAACCGGCTGCATCGCGACGGCCCGGCCACGCAGGGTGAGCTGGCCGCGGCCGAGCACGTGCGGCAGCAGTCGATGGCCGCCACGCTCTCCGTGCTCGACTCGCTCGGCTACCTCAGCCGCACGCCCGACCCCGCGGACGGGCGGCGCACCGTGCTCGCGCTGTCCGAGCTCGGGGCCAAGACCGTCGTCGGGATCAGCCAGCACCGCGAGGAATGGCTCGCCGCCGCGCTCGGCGCGGAGTTGACCGCCGAGGAACTCGAAACCGTCCGGCGCGCGCTGCCTCTGCTGCAGCGCGTCGCCCAGCGCTGAGCAAAGGAGCCGTCACGAGCACCGCCACCACCGCGAAAGCACCCGCCCGCTTCGGCGCCCGGCTCGTGACCCCACTGGTCGCGAGCGCGGTGCTGAACCCGATCAACTCCACGCTGATCGCCGTCGCGCTGGTGCCGATCGGACAGGCCTTCGGTGCCGGTCCGGAACGCACCGCCTGGCTCATCTCCGCGCTGTACCTGGCCACCGCGGTCGGGCAGCCGGTGGTCGGGCTGCTGGTGGACCGCTACGGGGCGCGGCGCGTGCTGGTCGGCGGCGCGCTGGTGGTGATCATCGCCGCGATCGGCGGGATGATCCCGGTTTCGGTGGAGTGGCTGACCGGCGTGCGCGCGGTGCTCGGCATCGGCACCTGCGCCGGCTTCCCGGCCGCGATGGCGGTGCTGCGCAAGCGGGCGGACGCGCTCGGCCAGGGCGTGCCGGCGCGGGTGCTGTCGGTGCTGTCGCTGTCCTCGCAGACGATCATGGTGATCGGCCCGACCCTCGGCGGGGTGCTGATCAGCCTGTTCGGCTGGCCGGCGATCTTCGCGGTGAACCTGCCGCTGGCCGGGATCTCCTTGCTGCTGGCCGTCCTCTGGGTGCCGAAGGACGCGCCGGCGCGGGCCGCGGGCGCGCCGAAACCGGCGCGGATCGACCTGGCCGGCATCGCGTTGTTCTCCGCGGCGCTGCTGGTGCTGCTGTGCTACCTGATGGCACCCGGCATCGGTGATCTGTGGCTGCTCGCCGCGGCGATCGCGGTGGGCGGCGTGTTCACGTGGGTGGAGCTGCGCGTCCGCACGCCGTTCATCGACCTGCGGATGCTTGCGGCCAACCGCGCGATCCTGCGCACCTACCTGCGTCAGGCGCTGAGCTTCATGGCGATCTACGCGATCATGTTCGGCTACGTCCAGTGGCTCGAGGAGGGCCGCGGCTTCTCCGAGTCCGTGGCCGGGCTGATGCTCCTGCCGATGTCCGCGGTGGCGGTGGTCGCGGCCGCGCTGTCCGGGCGGCCGACCGGCGTCCGCGCCCGGCTGCTCGTCGTCGCGGGCGCGCTCGTGGCCGGTTCGGTCGCGCTGCTGTTCGTCGACGATTCCACCTGGCCGGCCGGGCTGCTCGGCCTGGTCGCGGTGTTCGGGCTCGCGCAGGGCCTGACCAGCGTGGCCAACCAGACCACGCTGTACCGCGAGGCGCCCGCGGAGACGATCGGGACCGCGAGCGGGCTGTTCCGGACCGCGCAGTACCTCGGCGCGATCGTCGCTTCCACGGTGATCGCCCAGTGCTACGGCGGGCACGCGGATTCGGGCGGGCTGCACCGGCTCGCCGTGGTGCTCGTGGTGATCAGCGGGCTGCTGCTGCTCGTGACGGCCGCCGACCGCGGGTTGCGGCGGGCCGAATCCCGCCCCCGGCTTGGGTAATCGGCCGCCGGGGCGGACGATGGGCAGATGACCCGTGAAGCGCCGGCCGAAGACGTGGACGAAGCCCGTATCGAAGTGGGCAAGCCGAAAACCTGGGCGGCCGGGATTCCCGGTGTGGCGGTGTCGCTCGCCCGCGGCGTCGAGCAGATGGGTGTCGGCCGTACCGCGCGGACGCTGCGCCTGCTCAACCAGCGCGCCGGATTCGACTGCCCGGGCTGTGCCTGGCCGGAGCCGCGGCAGGCCGACGGTGAGAAGCGCAAGCTCGCCGAATTCTGCGAGAACGGCGCGAAAGCGGTCGCCGAAGAAGCCACGAAGCGTCAGGTCGGGCGGGAGTTCTTCGCCGCGCATCCGGTGCCGGAGCTGGCCGAGCGCACCGATTACTGGCTCGGCCAGCAGGGCCGGATCACCGAGCCGTTCGTGCTGCGCGAGGGCGGCACGCACTACGAGCCGATTTCCTGGGACGACGCGTTCGCGCTGGTCGCCGGCGAGCTGCGCGGGCTGACGAGCCCGGACGAGGCGATCTTCTACACCTCCGGCCGCACCAGCAACGAGGCCGCGTTCGCCTACCAGCTGCTCGTGCGCTCGTTCGGCACGAACAACCTGCCGGACTGCTCGAACATGTGCCACGAGTCCTCCGGCGCGGCGCTGTCGGCGGCCACCGGCGTCGGCAAGGGCTCGGTGACGCTGGCCGACCTGCACCGCGCCGACCTGATCGTGGTCGTCGGGCAGAACCCGGGCACCAATCACCCGCGCATGCTCTCGGCACTGGAAGAGGCCAAGGGCAACGGTGCGCGGATCGTGGCGGTGAACCCGCTGCCCGAAGCCGGGCTGATGCGGTTCAAGAACCCGCAGAACGTGCGCGGGGTGGCCGGCAAGGGTTCGCCGCTGGCCGACGAGTTCGCGCAGATCCGCGTCGGCGGGGACCTGGCACTGTTCCAGGCGGTCGGGCATCTGCTGCTGGAGTGGGAGGAAACGGCGCCGGGGTCGATCGTCGACCGGGAGTTCGTGGAGAGCGAGACGCTCGGCTTCGAGGACTGGGCCAAGCAGCTGCGGGAGGTCGACTGGCCGGAGATCGGACGTGCCACCGGCCTGGACCGCGCGCAGATCGAACGGATCGCCCGGATGATCGCCGGGTCCGAGCGCACCATCTACTGCTGGGCGATGGGCCTGACCCAGCACAAGCACGCGGTGCCCACGATTTCGGAGATCGCGAACCTGGCGCTGGCCCGCGGCATGATCGGCCGGCCGGGCGCCGGACTGTGCCCGGTCCGCGGCCACTCGAACGTGCAGGGCGACCGGACCATGGGCGTCTGGGAGAAGATGCCCGAGAAGTTCATGGACTCCCTGGACCGCGAGTTCGGCCTCGCCGTGCCACGCAAGCACGGCTGGGACACCGTCGACTCGATCCGCGCCATGCGGGACGGGCTGGGCAAGGTGTTCTTCGCGATGGGCGGCAACTTCGCCTCGGCCACCCCGGATTCCGAGCGCACGGCCGAAGCACTGCGGTCCTGTTCGCTCACCGTGCACGTGTCGACGAAACTCAACCGTTCGCACGTCGTGCCGGGGCGCACCGCGTTGATCCTGCCGACGCTCGGACGCACGGAACGGGACGTGCAGGAGTCCGGGCCACAGTTCGTGACCGTCGAGGATTCGATGTCGCAGGTGCACGCTTCACGCGGGCGGCTGGCCCCGGCGAGCGAGCATCTGCTGTCCGAAGTCGCGATCGTGTGCCGGCTCGCCGAGCGGCTGCTCGGGCCGGACCACGCGGTGCCGTGGCGGTCGTTCGAACAGGACTACGACCTCATCCGCGACCGCATCGCGGCCGTGGTCCCCGGTTGCCAGGACTACAACCGGCGGGTCCGGGAACCGGACGGGTTCACGTTGCCCCATCCGCCGCGGGACTCGCGCCAGTTCACCGGGACGGCCACCGGCAAGGGCATGTTCACCGTGTCCGGCCTGGAATACCCGGAAGTGCCCGAGGGCAGGCTGCTGCTGCAGACCCTGCGTAGCCACGATCAGTACAACACCACCATCTACGGGTTGTCCGACCGCTACCGCGGCATCGAGGACGGCCGCCGCGTGGTGTTCGCGCATCCGGAGGACCTGGCCGCCCTGGGCGTCGCGGACGGCGAAATCGTGGACCTGGTCTCGGAATGGCTCGACGGCGAACGCCGGGCGCCGGCCTTCCGCGCCGTGGCCTACCCGACCGCCCGCGGCTGCGCGGGCGCCTACTTCCCGGAGGCGAACGCGCTGGTACCGCTGGACTCTGTCGCGGAGAAGTCGAACACGCCGGTGTCGAAGGCGATCGTGGTGCGGCTCGAACCACACCACCACGCCTGACCCGCTCGCCCTGCCTCACCCACCCGGTGCTCGCCGGGCGCTCTGTGGAGTTCCGTGAAGGCCCCCTTCAGGGACTCTAGTTCTCTGAAGGAGGCCTTCACGGACTTGCGGCCGGTGGTCAGTCGACGCAGTTCTCGCCGGCCGAGGTGATCGGCGGCTCCTCGGTGCGGGCGGCGCCGCGGGCAGCAACACTCCCGGCAGCACCCAGCGCCGCGCCACCCCCGGCAGCACCCAGCGCGGCACCACCGCCCGCGGCGACTCCCGGTCCGGAGTAGACCGAGCCGAGCACCACCTCGATGTGTCCCGCGGGCACGTCCGCGGACTCCGCCGTGGTGAGGCCGCCGAGGTCGTTCGCGATCGACTTCGCCTCGTCGGCCAGCGCGGCCGGGTACCGCACCAGCGAAGTCCGCCGGGTCGGCGCGTTGCCGGTCGGGCCGGGGGTGAATCCCTTGCCCTTCAGGACATCCGCCACCCGTCCGGCCAAGCCCTCGGTGGACCCCGCGTTGGAGACGTCCACGGTGGCCTTCCCCGACCCCGCGGCCGGCTTCGGCGCGGCGGCCCCGATCAGCCCGGCGGCGAACGTCTCGACCTGCTCCGGATCGACCTGCACCGCGGTCCAGGTCGGGTGCGCCGGGTTGTAACGGTAGTCCGGGTTCACCACCGGCACCGTGGCGAACTTGATCCCGCCGCCGGACACTCCGCGCATCCGGGCGACGAAGTCCAGCAGGTCCCAGTTCTGGTCCAGCACCACGGATTCCTTCACCGCGTCGATCAGCGCGCCCATCTTGCCCGGATCGGCCAGCGTGCCCGCGGACAGCACCTGACCCGCGAGCGAGGCGAGGAACACCTGCTGGCGGCGCACCCGGTCGAGGTCGCTGCGCGGCAGGTTCTTGCGCTGCCGGACGAAGGCGAGTGCGTCGGCACCGGCGATCTTCTGCTCTCCCTTGACGAAGTTCGCCCCGGAGTCCGGATCGTGGGTGGCCTGGTTCAGGCACACCTGGACCCCGCCGATCGCCTTGCTGATCTGGTAGAAGCTGAGCAGGTTCACCTCGGCGTAGTGGTCGATGGTGACCCCGGTCAGGTCCTCCACCACCTGCCGGGTGGCCCGCCGGCCCGCGGTCAGCGAGCCCTCCTCGATCCGGCCCTTGTCGCTCTCCCCGCCGGCCCGCAGTTTCTTCGCCTCGGCGAGCTTGGCCCGGCCGAACGCGGAGTTGATCTTGTCCTTCCCGCCCCCCGGTATCGGCACGTAGGAGTCCCGCGGGATGGAGAACGCCTGCACCGCCTGCTGGCCGTTCGGAATGCGCAGCACGATCAGGGTGTCGGTGAGATCGTCGGCGCTGTCTCCTGCGCGCAGTTCCCGCAGCATGTCCGCGGGCAGCGGGTTGCCCTGCTTGTCGGTCCGCGAGTCCCGGCCCACCATCAGGATGTCGACCGCTCCGTCGGCGGGCTGCTCCCCCGGAGTGGCACCACCCGGGGAGTCGATCACGTTGCTTCGCGTGATGTCTTCCAGCGACTGCAAAGTGGCGTACCCGTAGGCCGTGCCGGCGAACACCACCAGCGCGAGCCCGGACACGACGATTTTCCCGGCGATCCGCACACCTCATCGACGTCCCCGGGCCGCCATCTGCTGCACGGGTGACTCAGTTCACAGCTCAGCGCAGGTGGGACGCGCCGTTCAGATCGAGCACCGCACCGGAGGCCCAGGTCGCTTCCGCCGAGGCCAGGAACACCACCGCGTCGGCGACCTCCTCGGGCTCGGCGACCCGGCCGAACGGGCTCTGCCGGCGCACCTGCTCGGTCAGCCGGCCCGCCACGCGTTCGGTGGCGGTGAAACCCGGCGCGACCGAGGTGACCGCGATCCCGTGCGGGGCCAGCGCGACCGCGAGGGACTGGCCGAGCGCGTGCAGTGCGGCCTTGCTCGCGCCGTAGGCCGGGTGTTCGGGCTCGCCGCGGAACGCCCCGCGCGAGCCGACGTTCACGATCCGGCCCGGCGCACCGCGGGCGATGAGGTGCCGGGCGACGTGGAACGAGACGTTCGCCGCGCCCAGCAGGTTCACGTCCACCGTGCGCCGCCAGACCTCCTGCCACTGCTCGTAGGAGCCGTCCGCGATCGGGGTGGCGGTCTCCGGTGAGGTGCCGATCGCGGCATTGTTGACCAGCACGTCCACCCCGCCGAGCTGCTTCTCGGCCACCTCGGCGATCCACTGCGCCGCCTCCGGGTTGCCGAGGTCGCCGGACACCAGCACGTGCCCGGAGCCCGGCAGCGCGTCCAGCGTCTCCCGCGCGGCCTTCCGGTTGGATCCACAGTGGACGGCGACCCGGTCGCCCCGGGTGGCGAAGGCGACGGCGATGGCGCGGCCGATCCCGCGCGAGGCACCCGTGACGAGGACGTTCATTTCGCGAACAACTGCGACTCGTCGCGGAACGCCTTGAACTCCAGGGCGTTGCCTGCCGGATCGTGCAGGAACATGGTCCACTGCTCCCCCGGTTCCCCGGCGAAGCGCTGGTAGGGCTCGATGACGAACTCGGTGCCCGCCCCGCGCAGCCGGCCGGCGAGGTCGTGGAAGCCGTCGACGTCGAGCACCAGGCCGAAATGCGGCACCGGCACGTCGTGCCCGTCCACCGGATTGCGGCCCGCCTCGGACCGCGCCCCCGCCACGACGTGGGTGACCACCTGGTGGCCGTGGAAGTCCCAGTCGACCCAGGCCGATGCCGAGCGGCCCTCGGACAGGCCGAGCACGCCGCCGTAGAACTCGCGGGCGCGGGCCAGGTCGTCGACCGGGATGGCGAGGTGGAACGCGGGACGGGCGGGCATGGGCACTCCTCGGGAGGTCGGGACCGGAAACCCCACGTTGACCGGCGAATGTCCGAATGTCAACATTAGCCCGTGGAAGTCACCCCGCTGAGGAAGGCGGCCCGTCGCGGACTGGCCGAGGAAGCCGCCGACCGGGTCCGTGAGGCGATCTTCGCCGGCCACTTCCCGCCCGGCGCACCCCTGCGCGAGGTCGAGCTGGCTGCGTCGCTGGAGATCAGCCGCGGCTCGGTCCGCGAAGGACTGGCCCTGCTGGCAAGGGAAGGCCTGATCCACGGCGGCTGGCACCGGCCGACCACAGTGGTCGACGTGACCGCCGTTGACGTGGAGG
The DNA here is from genome assembly GCF_014204865.1 of Amycolatopsis jiangsuensis. NCBI lineage: Bacteria > Bacillati > Actinomycetota > Actinomycetes > Pseudonocardiales > Pseudonocardiaceae > Amycolatopsis > Amycolatopsis jiangsuensis. Next base: position 7,951,265 of record NZ_JACHMG010000001.1, on the reverse strand, counting down.
AGGTCTACTCCGTCCGCGCCGCGCTGGACCGGCTGGCCGCCACGACCGCACGTGCGCACGCCACGCCGGAGAACCTGGCCGGCCTGGACACCCGGGTGACGGAGCTGGCGACCGCCGTCCGTGGACGCGCCGACGGCCCCCGGTTGCTGGCGCTGGACATCGCCTTCCACGACCAGGTCTACGCCGCCGCCGGCAACGCCCGCCTCACCGAGGCGTGGCATGCGGTGCGCTCCCAGGTGTATCTCTTCCAGCTGCAACGAATTTCCGCGGGAAACGAGCACTACCGCGCGCGAGTGGTGGCCGAGCACCGCGAACTGGCCACCCTGATCCGCGACGGCGAACCGGCCCGGCTGGCCCGCGCCGCGGAGGATCACGTGCACTCCGCGCGCCGAAGCCTGCTCACCGAACTCCGCGGTTGAGGTCTGCACGATCGAGGTCGCGGATCCGTCGCGGCGTCCGGGAGAGAGACCGGTCGCGACGACGATGCGCAGGGAGACCGTTCCGGCGGTGATGCGTCCTGGGCAGCACGCTCGACACTTGCTGACACTGACATAGATGTTTACTGTTGCTAAGTGTCAGTGCGAGCGAAGGAGCCGATGATGATCGAAACCTGGAATTTCTCCTTGTTCAACGCGGGCACCGTGCCCGGTGAGCAGGATCCGACGCCGGAACAGCTCCAGGCCGCTTACTCGCGTTACCTGCGGTTGTGGGTGGACTGCGAGCGCTTCGGGTTCGACGGGGTGGCTTTCGCCGAGCACCACTTCACCCCGACCGGTCTCGCGCCCTCGACACATCTGCTCGTGGCGGCGGTCGCCGCGCAGACCTCGACCCTGCGTCTGAGCACCCTCGGCGGTGTTCTGCCGCTGCACGACGCCCGCCGCTTCGCCGAAGAGGTGGGCATGCTCGACTACCTCACCCAGGGCCGTTACGAACCCGGCATCGCCCCGGGTGCCGGCAGCGTCGAGGCACGCAAAGCCGGTCTGTCCACTGAGGACATCCGCCCGCGGTACCACAGCGGGGCCGACCTCCTGCGCAAGGCCGCGGAAGATCCCACAGTCACCCACCAGGACCAGTTCTACAACCTCGACCGGGTCACTCTCTCGCCGCGGATCCGTCCCGGCACGGGCGACAAAATCTGGGTGACCGCCATGTCCCCGGAATCCGCCGCGTGGGGCGGGCGACGCGGCCACAAGGTCTGCACCGCCTTCCTTCCGACGCCCGAGGCGAACGCACTGGCGCAGCACTACCGCGACGCCGTCACCGATGCCGGGCGGCCGCTCGACCCACGCAACCTCGGCCTCCGCCGCCGGGTTTTCGTCGCCGGCTCCGACTCCGAGGCCGAGGAGAAGCGCGAAGCCGCGATCGACGTCTTCCGGCGGGACGTCCAGTCCCTCGAAGCCGCCGACAACAGGATCGCCCGGCTGCACAGCCACCCCGACGACTTCGCCGTCGGCTCTCCGAAGACAGTCACCGAGCGGCTGGTCGAGCAGTGCCGCGCGGGCGGCTACGGCTCGCTCGTGGCGTTCACCGACTTCGCCCTGTTCGACCACGCCGACCTCGTGCGTTCCCACGAGCTGATCGGCACCGAGGTCGCCCCGGCCCTGCGGGCAGCGGGCCTGGCCGAAGTCCGCGGCTAGAATCGGCGGGTCCGCGTCCCACCCCCTCCGGAGGCGACGAGCCGATGAGCACCGACGGCCGCGCACCGAGCCGCTCCGCCGAGGTACACCAGGACCTGGTCGATGCCGCGCTGAACGCCGCCCGCCGGCTCGACAAGGACATCGCGGACGTGTCCGTGCAGGCCATCGCCGAGGACGCCGGAATCTCGCGGAGCACCCTGCTCCGGCGACTCGGCGGCACCCGGCACGCGCTCGACGCGGCGGTACGGGCCGCCGGGATCGATCCCGGCGGCCGGCGGCCGGTCCGCGATCGTGCCGTCGAAGCCGGTGCCCGCCTGGTCGGCGAGCTCGGCCTCGCCGCGTTCACCGTCGAAGCCGTCGCCGCCGAGGCCGGCTGCTCGATCCCGAGCCTCTACGCCACTTTCACCAGCCGTGACGGACTGCTGCTGGCCGTTTACGACCGCTACAGCCCGACCTCGGACGTCGAAGCCCACCTCAACTCGGCCGGCGACGACCTCGCGGCGACCCTGCGCACCTTCTGCCGGCTCATCGGCGAGAACTTCCAGCGACAGCCCCGCGTCCTGCCCGCCATTCTCGCCGAGATCCTGGCCCGGCCGCAGGATCCGGCCATCCAGTCGTTGCTGAGCCGGCATCTGCCCTGGCTGCTGGACGGGGCCGGGGCCTGGCTCGGCCGGGAGATCCGCCGCGGCCGGATCCGCGACCTCCCCGTCCCGCTGCTGCTGCAACAGCTCATCGGGCCGGTCCTGCTGCACGCGCTCAGCCGTCCGGTGGACGAGACGCTCGCCGTCCTCGGCCTCCCCGAAGCCGGGGAGGCGTACGACTTCTTCGCGGACAACTTCCTGCGTGCGGTCGGCATCCCCGGCCCGGACGGCCGCTGAGCACGCCCGCCGTTCGCCGGCAGCCGCGGCCTCCACGGCTGCTCGAACTACTCCGGCTGGACCGCCGGCTCGACCGGTTGCTGCTCGACCCGGGCCAGTGCCGCCTCGATCCGCCGGTTGCTGGTCATACTCATCGTCACCAGCATCATCGTCACCAGAACACCCGCGGCGATCAGGTAGGGCGCCCGGACGCCGGCCGCGGCGGCCAGCCAGCCGCCCAGTACCGCGCCGAGAGGTCCGGCGGAAACGGCGACCAGCCGCGACGCCGCGGTCACCCGGCCCATCAGCCTCGCCGGGGTCACCGCCTGCCGCAGCGCCGAGCCGAGCACCATGGTGGCCGCCATCGCGCACCCCACCACGACGAACATCGCACCGCCGAACCACGGGTCGCGGGCCAGCCCGAAGGCGAGCACGGCGCCGCCCTCGACCAGCGCGGTCACGGTGAGCGCGGTGCCCGTCCCGAGCCGCCTTTCCAGCGGACCGGCCACGACCATCGCCCCGAGCAGTCCGCCGACGGCTTCCGCGGCCAGCAGGAAACCGTATCCGGCCGCACCCAGCCCGAGCGCGTCGCGGGCGAACAGCACGAGCACCGCCCCGAACGCGCCGAAGGCCAGGTTGCCCACCGCGGGCCGCAGCGCGAGCCCGAGCAGCAACCGGTCCCGCACCAGGTGACGCAATCCCTCCTTCGACTCCGCCCACACCGAGCGGCCCTGCTGCCGCGGCGGGACCGGCACCCGGGGCAGGCCGCGGATCAGCACCGCACTGACCACAAAGGACACCGCGTTCACCCCGAACGGGACGGTACGGCCCAGCGCGAAGAGGAAACTGCCGGCCGGCGGCCCGACGAACTGCCCCGCCGTGGTCGAGGTACCCCGCAGATACCCGTTGGCACGCCTGAGCAGAGTCTGGTCGCGGGCGAGCAGATCCGGCAGATAGGCCTGCGCCGCGGTGTCGAAGAACAGCTGCCCGGTGCCGAGCAGGAACGCCACCCCCAGCAGCACCGGGATGCTGAGCAGGCCGAAGATCCCGGCGGCCACGGTGAACACCAGCAGCGCCGCACGGGCCAGATCGGCGACCCACATCGTGCGCGGGCGATCCCAGCGGTCCACGAGCGCACCCGCGAACAAGCCGGCCACGGGGTACGGCGCGAGCGTCGCCGCGGTGACGAGGCTGACCACCAGCGGATCGCGACTCAGCAGCAGAGCCAGCAAAGGAAGCGCGGCTTCGTAGGCACCATCGCCGAGCGAGCTGACCGTCGCCGCCGTCCACAATCGGCGAAAAGCACGTGGCATCGCGGGCGCGGTCATTCGGCCGCGCCCTTGCCCGGACGGAAGAACGCGACCGCCGCGGTCGCCGCCGGGGCGTCCGGGTCGCGAGCGTCACGCAGGTCGTCGAGCAGCTCGCCCAGCCGCCGCTCGAACTCGGCGAACTGCGCCTCCCCGATCCTCGTGTGCTGCATCCGGACGTAGCGCGGCGTCCCCTCCGGCGCGGTCGCCAGGTCGGCCAGCGCGTGCTGCATCAGCACATCCCGCTGCCCCGCCACCGGTTCGGGCAGCACGATCCGGCGGCCGACGTGCGCGTAGTAGCGCTCCACGACGCCACGCACCTTGCGCGTGCGGACGACGTGGATCAGCCCCGCCCGCTCCAGCACCCGCACGTGGTAGCTGGAGCTGCCTTTGGCCAGGCCCAGCCGCTCGGCGAGCTGGGTGATGGTCGCCGGACCATCCCGCAGCGCGGCCAGCACGCGATGGCGCACCACGTTGTTCACCGCACGCAGCTGTTCGGTGGTCCGGATGTGCACGGCGTCCTGCGCCGGTGTGTCTTCCCCAGGCATGCGCTCAATAGTCAACAACTCTTGACTGTTTGTCCAGTGAAAAACCCCGGACGGATCCGGGGCTTTTCAGCGGCGCCGGCGGCTCAGCCGCCGAACAGGTCGACGACCTTGGTGATCAGCTCGACCACGCCGTAGACGAACGGCGCCAGCACCCACACCCAGGCGAGCACGAGCAGGGCCGTACGGCCGCCGGAGCGGCCCTCGGCCGGTGTCGATGCGTTCATCAGGCCTCACTCCCCACCTGGGTACCGCCGGCAGGCTCGTGGTAGCGCTCCTTGACCGGGCGCACGCATTCGTTCGCGATGAAGCCGACCACGAGCAGGCCGATCATGATGTAGAAGGACGTCGCGTAGAGGTCCGGGCCGGTCTTGCCCGCCGCCTTCTGGCTGTCGGCGATCCCGTCGACGATCAGCGGGCCGAGCACCCCGGCGACCGACCACGCGGTGAGCAGCCTGCCGTGGATGGCGCCGACCTGGTAGGTGCCGAACAGGTCCTTGAGGTAGGCCGGGAGCGTGGAGAACCCGCCGCCGTAGAAGGAGAGGATCAGCATCGCGCACAGCACGAACACCAGCTTGGAGCCGTTCGTGGTCAGCGCGATCACCAGGTACAGCAGGGCGCCGACACCGAGGTAGAACCGGTAGATGTTCTTGCGCCCCACCGAGTCCGACACCGACGACCACACGAACCGGCCGAGCATGTTGGTCAGCGAGAGCATCGCGACGAACCCGGCGGCCGCGGCGGTGCCGACCGGCGCCGAAGTGCCCTTGAAGAAGTCCGTGATCATCGGCGCGGCCTTCTCGAGGATGCCGATGCCGGCGGTCACGTTGAGGCACAACACGATCCACAAGCACCAGAACTGTGGGGTCTTCAGCGCGTTCGCGGCGGAGACGTTCGCGGTGGAGATCAGCGGTTTGGCGGCGTCCGCCTTCGGCGTCCAGCCCGCCGGGCGCCAGCCCTCGGCGGGTACCCGCACGATCAGCACACCCAGCGTCATGAACACGGCGTAGACGAGACCGTGCACGAGGAAGGCCACCGCGATGTCACCGGTGCCCGGCGAGCTGCCGAGCATCGCCGAGGACCACGGCGAGGCGATCAGCGCGCCGCCGCCGAAGCCCATGATCGCGATGCCGGTCGCCATTCCCGGCCGGTCCGGGAACCACTTGATCAGCGTCGAGACCGGGGAGATGTACCCGATGCCGAGCCCGATCCCGCCGATCCCGCCGTAGCCCACCACCACGAGCCAGAACTGGCCGGTGGCGACACCGAGCGCGGAGATCAGGAAGCCGGCCGAGAAGCACACGGTGGCCACGAACATCGCCCAGCGGGGGCCGTTCTTCTCGACCAGTGTCCCGCCGAAGGCGGCGGACAGGCCGAGCATCACGATGCCGAGCTGGAACGGCAGCCCGGACTGGGTGCCGGAGAGATGCAGGGTCTTCTCCAGCGGGGTTTTGAACACGCTCCACGCGTACGCCTGCCCGATCGAGAGATGGATGGACAGCGCGGCGGGCGGGACCAGCCAGCGTGTCCACCCGGGCGGTGCCACGATACGAGAGCGGGCGAGGAAGCCGGGGACGGCCATCGTCAGACTCCTCCGAACTATGAGGGGGTGCAGGGAATGTATTACCAAACCGTCGTCGTTGCACCGGCCGGATGTCGTATGTCTGGTTCGTCGGGTAACGAATTCGGGACGAAAAGGTGGAGGGACGATGGGCAGACTCACCGTGCGGCGGCCGGTGCGGCGGATCTCCGCTGACGGCGAGCGCCGTCGACCGGACTCGCTCGCCGCGGAGGAACCGCTGGAGCTGCGCGTCGGCGGCAGATCCCTGGCGGTGACGATGCGCACACCCGGCCACGATGTGGAACTGGCGCACGGTTTCCTGTTGTCCGAAGGGGTACTCGGCGCGCGGGAGGACATCGCGGTGGCCCGGTACTGCGACGGCGTCGACGACCGGGGACGCAACACCTACAACGTGCTCGACGTGACGCTCGCGGAGGGAGTGTCACCACCGGACACCGGAGTGGAACGGAATTTCTACACCACCTCCTCGTGCGGCGTCTGCGGGAAGGCGGCGCTGGACGCGGTGAAGCTGCGCAGCCGTTTCTCCCCGGCCTCCTCGGCGTTCACAGTGTCCACAGAGGTGCTGGCACACCTGCCGGACGCGTTGCGGGAACAGCAGAAAGTGTTTTCCGCCACGGGCGGCCTGCATGCCGCCGCGCTGTTCACCGCCGACGGCGAGCTGGCGGTGGTGCGCGAGGACGTCGGACGGCACAACGCGGTCGACAAGGTGCTCGGCTGGGCGTTGCAGGCCGGCCGGATCCCGGCGCCGGACCTCGGGCTGCTGGTGTCGGGGCGGGCGTCGTTCGAGCTGGTGCAGAAGGCCGCGATGGCGGGGATCGGGCTGCTCGCGGCCGTCTCGGCGCCGTCGTCGCTGGCGGTGGAGCTGGCCGAGGAGAACTCCATGACCCTGATCGGCTTCCTGCGCGGGGACAGCATGAACGTCTACACCGGGGACCGGCGGCTGCTCGGACTCTCCGGCTGAAGTCCACTTCGGACGACGCGGAGCGTCCACAGTGGTCGCGTCACCCGATCCGGTCGGACGGTGTCCCCATTGTCCGCTTTCGGAGGGTCGGTGTGGTGTCCATCCGCGTGAAGATTTCGCAACGCAACGTTTCGGTCCGCCACGGCGTCCTAGGCTGTATGGGGGACGGAGGGACAGGTGGACGAACCAACCGGTGACCGGCGGCGGGTGAGCCGTCGTTCACTGCTCATCGCGGGCGCGTCGGGACTCGGCGTGGCCGGCGTGGCCGTGGGCACCGCGACCGGCGTCGTGCCGTTCAGCCAGGCGCTGCAGCGGGCACTCGGGGTCGCCTCGTCCACCCCGGTCACGCAGCTGGGCAGCATGCGGGTCGAGCGGGTGTACTCCGCGGCTCGCGGGCGCATGGTGAACCTGGTGTTCCTGCTGCCGAGCAAGCACCCTCCGCGCGGGCTGCCGATGTCCCTGCTGCTGCACGGCCTGCACGGCAACGCCCGCTCCGCCGCGCCGAGCGGACTGCTCAGGCAGCTCGGCAGCGACGTCGCGCGCAAGGCCGTGCGCCCGTACGGCTACGTCGCCGTGGACGGCGGCGACAACTACTGGCATCCGGTCCACCCCGGTGACGACCCGATGGCGATGCTGCTGGAAGAGGTCCCCCAGTGGCTGCGGGCACGCGGCTTCGCCGGGCCCGACGGACAGCCGTTCGCCTGCGCGGGAGTGTCGATGGGCGGCTTCGGGGCGATGCTCTACGGCCGCCGCCGTGCCGAACGCCGCCAGCCACCCGCCGCGATCGCGGCCGTCTCCCCCGCGCTGATCACGTCGTGGCCGGAGATGGAGAAGCGCCGCATCTTCACCGGCCGCACCGACTGGACGGCGCTGGACCCACTGCGCCATCCGAGCGCACTGAACGGCATCCCGACCGCCGTCTACTGCGGCACCGAGGACCGGTTCATCACCGGCGTCCGGGAGTACATCACGGCCACCCACCCGGCCGTGGCCTACACCGCCAAGGGCAGGCACAGCGACACGTTCTTCCGCACGGTGGTCCCGAGCCTGGTCAGCTTCCTGGGCAAGCACCTGCCCCGGACTGCGTAAAGGGAGCGGACCGGTCAGGAGACCCAGCGGGCGACCACGGAGATCAGCCAGAAGCCGATCATCGCCGACAGCGCGCTCAGCAGGGACCAGCGGAGCTGGTGGACCCGGGTCTGCGCGGTGCGCAGGCGGTGCAGGAAGAGGTAGGCCGCGCCGAACAGCGGGATCGGGATCAGCGGCAGCGGGGAGAGCCGGGTGCCGATCGCGACCAGACAGACCAGCGTGCAGAGGCCCAGGAAGATCTCGGACGCGCGCGGCAGCCACGGGCAGCGCGTCAGGACGGACCCCACCACGCGCTCGCTGAGCTCGACGATGCCGACCGGGGTGGCCGGCGACGAGCCGGCGGGGTCGGAGGAAACCGCTTCGGCCGGGTCGGCGGTGTCGTCCCCCGGGGGTGCGGTCAGCGGCACGGTCGTCATCCTGTTCATTATCGCGCCTGCCGCGAACACCCTGGCAGCCGACTCCTCCTAAGCTCCGCGGGCGCCGCGGCGGCGGCCGATCAGGCGGACTTCTCGCCCCGCTCGCTGCGCGTGCGCCGCGAGGGCTGCCGGGCCACGATCGTGGGGTTCACGTTCTCCCGCACGGTCTGCTCGGTGATCACGACCTTCGCCACGTCCTCGCGGCTCGGGATGTCGTACATGACCGGCTGGAGGACTTCCTCCATGATCGCGCGCAGGCCACGGGCGCCGGTACCGCGCAGCACCGCCTGGTCGGCGATCGCCTCGAGCGCGGTCTTGGTGAACTCCAGTTCCACGTTGTCCAGCTCGAAGAGCTTCTTGTACTGCTTCACCAGTGCGTTGCGCGGCTGGGTGAGGATGGAGACCAGCGATTCCTTGTCCAGGTGGTTCACCGTGGCGACCACCGGGAGGCGGCCGATGAACTCCGGGATCAGGCCGAACTTGATCAGGTCCTCGGGCATCGTCTCGGAGAAGACGTCGCTGCCTTCGATCTCGGCCTTCGTGCGGATCTCCGCGCCGAAGCCGAGGCCCCGCTTGCCGACCCGCTCGTTGATGATCTTCTCCAGCCCGGCGAACGCGCCGGCCACGATGAACAGCACGTTCGTGGTGTCGATCTGGATGAACTCCTGGTGCGGATGCTTGCGCCCGCCCTGCGGCGGCACCGACGCGGTGGTGCCCTCGAGAATCTTCAGCAGCGCCTGCTGCACACCCTCGCCGGACACGTCACGGGTGATCGACGGGTTCTCCGACTTGCGGGCGATCTTGTCGACCTCGTCGATGTAGATGATGCCGGTCTCGGCGCGCTTGACGTCGTAGTCGGCCGCCTGGATCAGCTTGAGCAGGATGTTCTCCACATCCTCGCCCACGTAGCCCGCCTCGGTCAGCGCGGTGGCGTCCGCGATCGCGAACGGGACGTTGAGCAGCTTGGCCAGCGTCTGCGCGAGGTAGGTCTTGCCGCAGCCGGTGGGGCCGAGCATCAGGATGTTGGACTTGGCCAGCTCGACCGGCTCGTCCTTGGAGTCCTTCGGCCCGGCCTTGTCCTCGGCCTGGATCCGCTTGTAGTGGTTGTACACCGCGACCGCGAGGGTCTTCTTCGCCTCGTCCTGGCCGATGATGTACTGCTCGAGGAAGTCGCGGATGTCCGCGGGCTTCGGCAGCTCGTCGAGTTTGACGTCGCCGGCCTCGGCCAGCTCCTCCTCGATGATCTCGTTGCAGAGGTCGATGCACTCGTCGCAGATGTACACCCCGGGGCCGGCAATGAGCTTCTTCACCTGCTTCTGGCTCTTCCCGCAGAAAGAACACTTGAGCAGATCCCCGCCGTCACCGATCCGTGCCATGGCCGTTGACCTCGTCCCCTCCGGTGCGCGGGGTGCGCACCTGCTCTCTCTGGCGGTCCCGGGCCTCACCGACTCGACCCGGGGCTGCACGCATTGCCACCGACGGTACCCGTCCGAAGCCGCGAACGGGAGCACCCCGGCCCCGGTGCGGGAACGTCGAACCTACGACAGTAGACCAGCGGGCCGGTGCACGGCGAGGATTGCCCGCGCACCGGCTCGTCGGATCAGTTCGCCGAAGCCTTCCGGTACGGGAGCACCTCGTCGATCATGCCGTAGGCCTTGGCCTCCTCGGCGGTGAGGATCTTGTCCCGCTCGATGTCGGCCTGGATCTCCTCGGGCTCCTTGTTCGTGTGCTTGGCCAGGATGATCTCCATCTGGCGGCGCACCCGCTTGATCTCGGCGGCCTGGATCTCCAGGTCGGAGACCTGCCCGTAGGTGCCCTCGGTGGCCGGCTGGTGGATCAGCACGCGCGCGTTGGGCAGCGCCATGCGCTTGCCCGGCGTGCCGGCCGCCAGCAGCACCGCGGCGGCCGAGGCGGCCTGGCCGAGGCACACGGTGGAGATGTCCGGGCGGATGTACTGCATGGTGTCGTAGATCGCCATCAGCGAGGTGAACGACCCGCCAGGGGAGTTGATGTAGATGCTGATGTCGCGGTCCGGGTCCTCGTGCTCGAGGTGCAGCAGCTGGGCCATCACGTCGTTGGCCGACGCGTCGTCCACCTGCACGCCGAGGAAGATCGTCCGCTCCTCGTACAGCTTGTTGTACGGGTTGGACTCCTTCACGCCGTAGCTGGTGCGCTCGACGTAGGAAGGCAGGATGTACCGCGCCTGCGGAGCCCGCCGGAAGTCGCTCATGAAGGGTCTCCTTGCACTTCGCGCTCGGTTGATCGGGGTGGGCCGGCTCTGGCGCGGCGCGGTCGCGGGGACCGCCGCCGCACTGGAGCCGGTACTGGATCTCGTATCCGACCCTAACGAACTCGGGCGGTGCAGAATGCCTGACACCGCCCAAGTTCGCTCACAGCTTTACTCCGCGGACGCGGCCGCCGTCTCCTCGGCCGCCGGGGCCTCCTCGGTTTCGGCCTCGTCGGAGCCGAACAGCTCGGACAGGTCCACCTCGGCGCCGGAAGCGTCCTTCACCGTGGTGCCTCGCACCACCGAGGCGAGCGCCTTGCCGCGGCGCACGTCGGCGTAGATGGCGGTGAGCTGGCCGGACTGCTGGGCCCGCTGCACGTACTCGTCCGGGCTGACGCCGAAGCGCTGGGCCTGGTAGACGATCCGCTCGGTGAGCTCGCCGTCGTCGACCGTGGTCTGCTCGTCGTCGGCGATGGTGTCCAGCAGCAGCTGCGTGCGGACGGCCTTCTCCGACTCCTCCTGGACCTCGGTATTGAACTCGTCCAGCGTGCGGCCCTCGGCCTCGAGTGCCTCGGCGAACTTCGCCTCGTCGTGGTCGAACGGGTGCACCGCGTCGTGCTTGCGGTTCTCGACCTCGGCCTCGAGGACCTTCTCCGGGATCGGCACCTCGGTGCGCTCGAGCAGAATGTCCAGGACCTTGTCGCGGGCCTGCACACCCTGCTGCATCTTCTTCACCCGGCCGAGCCGCTCGCGCAGGTCCGCGCGCAGCTCGTCGACGGTGTCGAACTCGCTGGCCAGCTGGGCGAACTCGTCGTCGGCCTCGGGCAGCTCCCGCTGCTTGACCGACTGCACGGTGACGGTGACCTCGGCGTCCTGGCCGGCGTACTCCCCGGCCACCAGCTTGGTGGTGAAGGACTTGGTCTCGCCGGCGTTGGCGCCGACGATCGCCTCGTCGATGCCGTCCACGAGCTGGCCGGAGCCGATCTCGTAGGACAGGCCGGTGGTCGAGGCCTCCTCGACCGGCTCGCCGCCGACCGTGGCGGCCAGGTCGATCGACACGAAGTCGCCGTTCTCGGCCGGCCGCTCGACCCCGGTCAGGGTGCCGAAGCGGGCGCGCAGCTCGTCGAGCTGCTCGGCGACCTCCTCGTCGGTGGTCTCGACGTCGTCGACGCTGATCTCCAGGCCCTCGAGGTCGGGCAGCTCGATGGCCGGGCGCACGTCGACCTCGGCGCTGAACTCCAGCACGTCGCGGTCCTCGAGCTTGGTGACCTCGAACTCGGGCTGGCCCAGTGTGCGGACCTCGCCGGCGCGCACGGCCTCGATGTACTTGGCCGGGATGGCCTCGTTGACGACCTCGTCGAGCACCGGCGCGCGGCCGATCCGGCTTTCCAGGACGCGAGCGGGCGCCTTGCCGGGCCGGAAGCCCGGGATGCGCACCTGCTGGGCGATCTTGCGGTAGGCGCGGTCGAAGTTCGGCTTGAGCTCGTCGAACGGCACCTCGACATTGATCTTCACTCGCGTCGGGCTGAGCTGCTCGACGGTGCTCTTCAAGATCTTCTCCTCGAGCGGTAAACGATACGGGTTGCGAACGTCCCTCGGGACGCCCCCGGTCACCTGCTGACCGGGACGTCCGAGTCTAGGCCAGAGGCGTGACGAGACCGGCCCGGGGGCCATCCGCGCACGTCCCGGTCAGCGGCCGGGCGCGGGCGCGGGCGTAGCGTGCGGGACGTGGTTCCCCGGCAGCGCTCCGAAGGACCGGCCGAAGCGGCCGCGCGGCTCACCGGCCGGGCCGTGACCGGCGCCGGGCACACTGGCTCCCTCGGCCGGGTCACGCTGGCCGGCGGTGCGGTCGCGGTGGTGAAGTACGCCCCCGGGGCGGCCGCGGCCGAAGCCGCCGGGCTGCGCTGGCTGGCCGACGCCGGAGCGGTGGCGGTGCCGCGGGTCCACGGGGCCGACGCGGACTGGCTCGTGCTCGACCTCGTCGACGCGTCCTCCCCCACTACTGCCGCGGCGGAGACGTTCGGACGCGAACTTGCCGCTCTGCACGCGGCCGGCGCACCGTCGTTCGGCGCTCCCCCACCGGGCGGTCCCGCGGACGCGTGGATCGGAAACGCATCGATGCGGAACGTGCCCGGGGACAGCTGGCCGCAGTGGTACGCCGAACACCGCGTGTTGCCGTACGTGCGCACTGCGGTCGACGCCGGCGCGCTGAGTTCTTCGGAAGCGGCAGTGATCGAACGGGCCTGCGCGCGGTTTCCGGACACCACCGAAGCACCGGCTCGGCTGCACGGTGATCTGTGGAACGGCAACGTGCTGTGGAGCGACCGTGGCGCCGTCCTCATCGATCCGGCAGCGCACGGTGGGCACCGTGAGACGGACCTGGCGATGCTGCACCTGTTCGGCTGCCCGCGCTTGGAGCGCGTCGTCGCGGCGTACCACGAAGCCGCACCGCTTGCCGACGGGTACCGCGAGCGCATACCGCTGCACCAACTGTTCCCGCTGCTCGTGCACACCGTCTTGTTCGGACGGTCTTACGCCGCGCAGGCCGTCGCCGCGGCGCGGTCACTGGGCTGAAACTGACCTGCACGCACTGACGACCGCACAGCGGACTCACAGGCGGCACATATCGCAGCCACACAGAGTCCTCGCACGCTCGAGGGGTGACTGTTCGCGCGAAGCTCGCTGCCACCCGCTTTGGGCGGCTCTCGCTACGCGTGAAGCTGACCGTGGCGATCGTGCTGCTGCTCTCCTTTGTGTGCCTGGTGATCGGCGTGGTGAGCGAGTTCGCGTTGCGGGCGTTCCTCACGTCGCAGGCCGACAACCAGCTGTATGCCGCGGCCGGCCGCGCGAAGGAGTTCGCCACGCACGACGGACCGCTCGGCGGGCACAACCCGCTGGACGCCCCCGGGCAGGGCGCGGGAACGGTCAACGTGCACTTCTCCGACGGCAGGCTCGTGAACGGCGGCGCGCTGTCGGCGCATGGCGAGCGCATCACGCTGACCCCGGACGAAGTGGCGGTGCTGCAGGGTCTCCCACCGGACGGTCATGCCTACACGAGCACGATCGGGGACCTCGGGGACTACCGGCTCACCGCGATGCCGATTCCCGGCGGCGTGGTGGTGACCGGGGTACCGCTGGACCAGATGCAGCAGACGCTCCTGACCGTCGGGCTGATCCTGTTCGGCGTGGCGGCGGCCGGGGTGACCGCGGCGGCGTTCGTCGGCGCGTTCGCGGTGCGCCGCACGCTGCGCCCGCTCGAGCGGGTCGCTGCGACCGCGTCGCGGGTGTCGGAACTGCCGCTGGACCGCGGTCACGTCGACCTGTCCGTACGGGTGCCCGATCCGGACACCGACCCGCGCACCGAGGTGGGCCAGGTCGGCGCGGCACTCAACCTGATGCTCGGGCACATCTCCGCGGCACTGGAGGCCCGGCACGTGAGCGAGCTGCGGGCCCGCCAGTTCGTCGCGGATGCCAGTCACGAGCTGCGCACCCCGCTCGCGGCCATCCGCGGGTACGCGGAGCTGGCCGGACGCGGCCGCGCGCTGGTGCCCTCCGACGTCGCCCGGTCCATGAGCCGCATCGAATCCGAGGCCGGCCGGATGACGACGCTCGTGGAGGACCTGCTGCTGCTCGCGCGGCTCGACGCGGGCCGCCCGCTCGACGTCGCCGAGGTCGACCTGTCCCGGCTCGTCGCGGACGCGGTGAGCGACGCGCACGTGGCGGGACCGGGGCACCACTGGCAGCTCGCACTGCCGGACGCGCCGGTCTTCGTGCTCGGCGATGTGCAACGCCTGCACCAGGTCCTGGCCAACCTGCTGGCGAACGCGCGCATGCACACGCCGCCGGACACGACGGTGGTCACCGCGCTCGCGCAGTCCCCAGACGGCAGCGCCGTGGTGACCGTGACCGACACCGGCCCGGGCATCCCGCCCGAACTCCTGCCGGAGGTCTTCGAACGATTCGCACGCGGCGACTCCTCCCGATCGCGGGCGGCCGGGTCGACCGGGCTCGGCATGGCAATCGCGGCCGCGGTGCTCGTCGCCCACCACGGAACCATCGAAGTGCACAGCCGCCCCGGCCGCACGGAGTTCGCGGTCCGGCTGCCCACGGCGGTCCCCGCGCAGCGCCAGCTGCCCACCGCGTCATCCCCCGCCCGGTTGCCGTGAAGGGGCGCTGCACAGCAGGCGCACAGGGTGGACATACCGCTGCCCCAGGTCGGGGCGCGAGTGTGGCGGCATGACCGCAGTCGTGACCCCTGAAGCAGCGCCGAGCGCGCTCGTCCCGTCCCGGCGACGACCCCCGTGGGTACGTCCGGTGCTGGCAGCCCTGCTCGTCGCCACCGCCGCGCTCTACCTGTGGGGCCTGGGGGCTTCCGGGTGGGCCAACGCCTTCTACTCCGCCGCCGCGCAGGCCGGTTCGCTCAGCTGGAAGGCGCTGTTCTTCGGCTCGAGCGACGCGGCCAACGGCATCACCGTGGACAAGACGCCGGCCGCGTTGTGGGTGATGAGCCTCTCCGCCCGGCTGTTCGGAGTGAGCAGCTGGAGCGTGCTCGTCCCGCAGGCGCTGATGGGAGTGGGCTCCACCTGGCTGATGTACGCGACGGTGCGCCGCACGTCCGGGTCCGCGGCCGGGCTCATCGCCGGCGCCGTGCTCACCCTCACGCCGGCGGCCGCGCTGATCTTCCGCTTCAACAACCCCGACGCGCTGCTCGTGCTGCTGCTCGTCGCGGCCGCCTACTGCACGGTGCGCGCCATCGAGAAGGCCGGCCCGAAGTGGCTGGTGCTCGCCGGTACCGCGGTCGGCTTCGGTTTCCTGGCCAAGATGCTGCAGGCGACCCTGGTGCTGCCCGCGTTCGCCTTGGCCTACCTCGTGGCCGCGCGGACGTCGCTGGGCAAACGTCTGCTGCACCTGCTCGCCGGACTGGCCGCCGTGGTCGTGTCGGCCGGCTGGTATCTCGCCGTGGTCGCGCTGTGGCCGGCTGCGGACCGGCCGTACATCGGCGGTTCGCAGAACAACAGCCTCCTCGAACTCACCTTGGGCTACAACGGTTTCGGCCGGATCACCGGCGACGAGACGGGCAGCGTCGGCGGCGGGTCCGTCGGCGGTCCCGGTGGCGGCTCCGGCGGCGGCTGGGGCAGTACCGGGCTGTTCCGGCTGTTCGGCAGCGAGATGGCCGGCGGGATCGCCTGGCTGCTGCCCGCGGCGGTGCTCGCCTTCGGAGCCGGGGTGTGGTTCACCCGCCGCGCACCGCGGACCGACCCCGGCCGCGGCGCGCTGCTGATCTGGGGCGGCTGGCTGGTCATCACCGCCGCAGTCTTCAGCTTCATGGGCGGGATCATCCATCCCTACTACACGATCGCGCTCGCCCCGGCGATCGCCGCGCTCGTCGGCACTGCGGTGGTCCAGCTGTGGCGGCTGCGGACGGACCCGGTCGCCGCCGGACTGCTCAGTGGCGGTCTCGCCCTGACCACCGTCACGACTTTCGTCCTGCTCCGGCAAGAACCGTCGTGGCAACCGTGGCTCGCGCCGTGCATGCTCGTGGCCGGACTGTGCTCGGCCGTGGGACTGTTCTTTGTCAACCAGTTCAACCGAGCGTTCGCGCGATCCCTTGCGGTGGCGGGGATGGTGACGCTGCTCGCCGGCACCGGCGCGTACAGCGTCGCGACCGCGGCGACCCCGCACACCGGGGCGATCCCATCCGCCGGACCGGCGTCCGGCCGGAACTTCGGCGGGATGGGCGGCGGAATGCGTGGCGGACCGGGTGGCGGCGGACCCGCGGGCGGACTGCTCGGCACGACGCTGCCGGGCTCGAACCTGACCGCGCTCCTGAAAGCGGGCGCCGACGGCTACACCTGGGTGGCGGCCACGGTGGGCTCCAACAACGCCGCCGGATACCAGCTCGGCAGCGGGCAGCCGGTCCTCGCGGTGGGCGGGTTCAACGGCACCGACCCGTATCCCACCCTCGAACAGTTCGAGCAGTGGGTGCGTAACGGGACAATCCACTACTTCCTCGGCGACGGCATGACCATGCCCGGCGGCCGCAGCAGTGGCAGCGATCTGGCGCAGCAGATCGCCGACTGGGTGGCCGACCACTACGAACCGACCACTGTGGACGGTGTCGTGGTGTACGACCTGACCCGCTGACTCCGGCCGGACACACCCCTGGACGACTGCGCTTGCCCAGGGGTTCCGTGCTGTCCGGTCAAGATCACCTGAGTGGGGCAAGACCCACAGCGGCCGCACAGCAACACCACAAGGTGGGCAAAGCCCCGCCGACGACCGTGAACGTCATGAACGCCACCGCCCCCTCCCGCAGCAGCGCCGGCGCCGTGCCCGCACCGCGGCCCGGGACGACCCCGGTCGGCCTCGGCGGCCCGCATCCCGTGCTCGACATCGTCATCCCGGTCTACAACGAGGAAGCCGACCTCGAACCGTGCATTCGCCGGCTGCACGCCTACCTCGCCGAACGATCCGGCTACCCGTACCGGATCACCGTGGCGGACAACGCGAGCACCGACGGCACCTTGCGGGTCGCCGAGCGGCTGGCCCGCGAATTCGCCGAGGTCGAGGTCCACCACCTCGACGAGAAGGGCCGCGGCCGGGCCCTGCACGCGGTGTGGTCCGCTTCGGACGCTGCGGTGCTCGCGTATATGGACGTGGACCTGTCCACGGACCTCGCCGCGTTCGGGCCGCTCGTCGCGCCGCTGCTGTCCGGGCATTCCGACGTCGCGATCGGCAGCCGCCTCGCCCGTGGCGCGCGCGTCGTCCGCGGCCCCAAACGAGAGTTCATCTCACGCTGCTACAACCTGATCCTCCGCAGCACGCTCGCCGCACGGTTCTCCGACGCGCAGTGCGGTTTCAAGGCCATCCGCGCGGACGTCGCGCGGCGGCTGCTGCCGCACGTGCGGGACACCGGCTGGTTCTTCGACACCGAACTGCTCGTGCTCGCCCAGCGTGCCGGGCTGCGGATCCACGAGGTGCCGGTCGACTGGGTCGACGACCCGGACTCGTCGGTCAACATCGCCGCGACCGCGACCGCGGACCTCAAAGGCATCGCCCGCATCACCCGCGCCACCTTCACCGGGCAGATCCCGGTGCACCGGCTGCGTGAGCAGCTCGGCCGGGAACCGATCGGAGTGGAGGCACCCGGAGTGTCGCCCCGCCTCGTCACCCAGCTCGTCCGGTTCGCCGCGGTGGGCGTCGCCAGCACTGCCGCCTACCTGCTGTTGTTCCTGCTGCTGCGCACCGTGGTGGGCGCGCAGGCGGCGAACTTCACCGCGTTGCTGATCACGGCCATCGCGAACACCGCGGTGAACCGGCGGGTGACCTTCGGCGTCCGCGGTCGCGCCGGCGCCGGACGGCACCAGTTCGAGGGCCTGATCGTGTTCGGGCTCGGTCTCGTGCTGACCAGCGGCTCGCTCGCGCTGCTCAACCACACCGCGAACCCCGGAATCGTCCTGGAGACCACTGTGCTCGTCGTGGCGAACCTCGCCGCCACAGTGCTCCGCTTCCTGCTGCTGCGTGGCTGGGTCTTCAACCCGCGCCGCGGGCGTACCGTCCCCGAGGAGTCCTGATGACCGTCCTGTCCGCCCGTCCCGCCGCGACCCGGGCGCGGGATCCGCGGCACCGCACGGGAAACGCCCCGCCGTGGACCCGGTTCGCCGCACTCGGCCTGCTGGTGGTCACCGCGGTGCTGTACTTCTGGAACCTGACCGCCTCCGGCTACGGCAACTCGTTCTACGCCGCCGCCGTCCAGTCCGGCACGCAGAACCTGCAGGCGTGGCTGTTCGGCTCCCTGGACCCGGGCAACGTGATCACTGTCGACAAACCGCCTGCCGCCCTGTGGGTGACCACCGCGTTCGCCCGCGTCTTCGGGTTCTCCAGTTTCACCGTGCTGGCCCCGCAGGCGCTGATGGGAGTCGCGTCGGTCGGTCTGCTGTACCTGACCGTGCGCCGGGTGTCCGGTCCGCTGCCGGGGCTGCTGGCCGGCGCGGGGCTCGCGCTGACCCCGGTGGCCGCGCTGATGTTCCGGTTCAACAACCCGGATGCGCTGCTCGTGCTGCTGCTGGTGGCGGCCGCCTACTGCACGGTCCGAGCGATCGAGAACGCGAGCCCGAAATGGCTGGTGTTCGCCGGGACCGCGATCGGCTTCGGCTTCCTGACCAAGATGATGCAGGCATTCCTGGTGCTGCCCGCGTTCGCGCTGGCCTACCTCGTGGCTGCGCCGGCGACGCTCGGCAAACGCTTGCTGCACCTGCTTTCCGCGGCGGGCGCGGTGCTCGTGTCCGCGGGCTGGTTCGTGGCGCTGGTGGAACTGTGGCCCACGGCGTCGCGGCCCTACATCGGCGGTTCGACCGGGGACAGCCTGCTGGAGCTGGCGCTGGGCTACAACGGTCTCGGCCGGATCTTCGGCGGCGACGGCAACGGCGGCCCGGGCGGCGGCCCCGGCGGCGGGGGCGGTGGCGGTAACGCGATGTTCGGGGGCGACTCCGGTCTGGGCCGGATGTTCGGCGCCAGCTTCGGCACCGAGGTCTCCTGGCTGCTGCCGGCCGCGCTGCTCGGCCTGGCGGCCGGGCTGTGGTTCACCCGCCGGGCGGCCCGCACCGACCGCACCCGGGCCGCGCTCGTGGTCTGGGGTGGCTGGCTGCTGGTGACCGCCGTGGTGTTCAGCTTCATGGGCGGCACCATCCACCCGTACTACGCGGTGCAGCTCGCCCCGGCGATCGCCGCGGTGGTCGCAATCTCGGGACACGCCTTGTGGCGGGGCCGCGCCTACCTGGCGCCGCGCATCCTGCTGGGCGCGATGATCGCGGTGACCGCGGTGTGGGACTTCATCCTGCTCGACCGCACGCCGGACTGGCTGCCGGCGCTGCGCTGGGTGATCGTGGTGCTGGGGCTGGTCGCCGCCACATTCGTGGTGGTGGGCCTGCCGCGGCTGCGGACGCTGATCGCCGGGCTGGCCGTGGCCACCGTCGTCACGCTCGGCGCGGGGACCGCCGCCTACGGCGTGGAGACGGTTTCCGTGCCGCACAGTGGTTCCATCCCGACCTCCGGGCCGCAGACGAGCGGAGCCGGCGGGATGGGCGGCTTCGGCGGCGGTGGTCCCGGGATGGAGCGCGACAGCGCCGCGCTCGGGCAGCTGCTGGCGCGGACCACGACCAAGTGGGCCGCGGCGACCACGAGCTCCCAGTCGGCGGCGAGCCTGGAGCTGGCCAGCGGCAAGGGCGTGATCGGCATCGGCGGCTGGATGGGCAGCGATCCGGCGCCGACGCTGGCGGAGTTCCGGCAGTACGTGGCCGCGGGTGAGGTCTCGTACTACGTGGACGGCGGCCGCGGCGGCGGCCCGGGTGGCGGGTCGAGTGAGATCGGCGACTGGGTGGCGGCGAACTTCACCGCCACGACGGTGGACGGCCAGACCGTGTACCGGCTGGTGTACTGACCCGCCCGGACCGGAAGGCCTGTCGCAGGGGGCAGGCCTTCCGGTCCGGTGTCCGGGACGACAGCGCGAGCAGGGAAATCCTCAGGCTGTTCCCAGGAACGAAGCGCATTCTGGACGCAGACGAAGGGTTACCTGTCAGACGAAGTCCGGGAGGTCGTCATGGCCGGATATCCACAGTGGCACACCGCGAGCGAGCAGGGTCCGCGGGCGCGCAACGCCGACGCGGTGAGTGCGTACGCCGCGGCCGGTGCCCCCGGCATCACCTTCGCGCTGGCCGACGGGGTCGGGGACGATCCCGGCGCCGGCCGGGCCGCGCAGACCGCGGCGGCCGCCGCCGCGCGTACTCCGGTGGCGGACGGGCCGGTCACCGCGATCCTCAACGCCCAGCAGGCGCTGCGGAAGCTGGGCGGCACCGGTGACGCGGTGCTGGTGGTCGCGATGCCGTTCACGGGTGGCTACCGGATCGCCTGGGTGGGCGACGCCCGTGCGTACGGCTGGGACGGCAGCATGATCCGCAAGCTCACCGAGGACCACACCATGGCCGAGTACTTCCGCACGCGCCGGCAGCCGTACTCGCCGCGGATGGAGCACGTGGTCACCACGAGCGTGCGCACCACGACCGCGCCGGAGATCGGCACCACGGAGGTGGTCGGCGGCGGTCTCCTGCTCACCAGTGACGGCGTGCACAAGGTCCTTCCCCCGGCCACGATCGACGGGATCCTGGCCGATCCGTCCCGTGCCGCCGCCACCCTCGTCTCGACCGCCATCGCCATGGGCGGCCACGACAACGCGACCGCGCTGTTCGTGGAACCGCCGGAGGTGGACGTGGCCGCGATCGTCACCGAACCGTTCCCGACGGCTGCCTGACACCGCACGGCAGGCCTCGCGTGCGGTTCCCGGCGCCGCGGAGCGGAGGACCGCCGGTCACGCCTGCCGTACGGGATCGTGCCGGGTGCGGCAGGCCGGGCACAGTTCGTGCCGCGCGGTGCGGTCGTCCGGATCGCGTCCGTAGAACGGGAAACAGGCCGCGCCGCACAACGCGAGGAAGATCGGCCCGCACCGCAGTGGCCGCGGGCCGACCTGGTGGGCGAGGCCGAGCGCGCGCCGCCGGGCGCCGGCCTCCGGGAGCCAGCCGTGCGCGGGCAGTGTGGCGAGCACCTTCGCGTTCAGCTCGTCCGCCCGCGCGACCAGCGCACCGCCCAGGTCGAGCAATCGCTCACCGAGATCGCGGACCGCGTCCGGCCTCGGCGCCTCCTCGTCGACCGCGCGGGCCAGGAACGCCAGATCCGTGGCCAGCGAGGCCTGCAGGTCGCGGATCCGTTCCAGCAACCGGAGATCGGTCATGTCCGGCTCAGCCACACGGCGTTGCACTCGGCGCACGTCGGATCGAACCAATGTCCGCCGAGCTGCGGCACATCGCCGCGCGCCACGGTGACTTCCGCGCCGCACAAGGCGACGAAGGTCTCGTCGGGCCGCGGCGGGAACGGCCCTTCCAGAGCGTGCCGCTTTCCCTCCGCCTGCTGCCATCGGAACACCGGAATCCCTCCCCTGTGGTGTGGGAGCCCATTCCGGATGTCCTCCGATGCTGACGCAAGTCCCCGGTCCGGGTGAAGCCGCGGTTCCCGGAAATCCCCGCCATCGCAGGGGTTTCCGAGCCGGGCACCCGGGCGGGACAGCGGTTTTCCCGGGCCGGGTGTCACCGGCTGTCGACACGGGTGGGATCCGGGGCACGCTAGTGTCCTGCGCCTGAAATCCTATGACTAAGTCTAGTGTGGGTGGATGGCGCGTAGTGGGCGGCCGGTGGCCGAGGTGGTGTTGACCGCTGAGGAGCGGGAGACGTTGTTGCGGTGGTCGCGGCGGGCAAAGTCGGCGCAGGCGTTGGCGGTGCGGTGTCGGATTGTGCTGGCGTGCGCGGAAGGCCTGTCCCATATCGAGATCGCTGCCAGGTTGGGTGTGCATCGGACGATGGTGGGCAAGTGGCGATCTCGGTTCGTGGCTGACCGGCTTGACGGGCTGTTGGATGAGCAGCGCCCGGGTCGGCCGCCGTTGATCACCGTCGATCAGGTCGAAGAGGTGATCGTGGCGACGTTGGAGCAGACCCCGCGCAACGCCACGCATTGGTCACGAGCGTCAATGGCGGAGAAGTCCGGGTTGAGCAAGTCGACTGTCGGGCGGATCTGGCGCGATTTTGGGCTGAAGCCGCATCGGGCGGAGACGTTCAAGCTCTCCACAGATCCGTTGTTCGTGGAGAAGGTCGTCGATGTCGTTGGCCTGTATCACAATCCGCCAGAGCGGGCGGTGGTGTTGTGCGTGGACGAGAAAAGCCAGATCCAGGCGCTGGACCGATCCCAGCCGGTGCTGCCGATGATGCCCGGCATCCCTGAGCGCCGTTCCCACGACTATGTGCGACACGGCATCACCAGCCTCTTCGCCGCGTTCAACATCGCCGACGGCACCGTGATCGGTGAGCTGCACCGCCAGCATCGGGCCGGCGAGTTCAAGAAGTTCCTGGTCACGATCGATAAGACGGTGCCGGCGGAGTTGGGCGTGCACCTGGTCTGCGACAACTGTGAGAATGATCAGGTGCCGTCCCGGGCCACGGTTTGCCCCGTGTGACAACCGGCCGTGGTGGCTTTCTGTAGATCTGGCGGCCTTGGTCCGGGGCGGTGCTTGCTGCCGCTGGACCGGCGGGGCGTGTCCCGATAGGGGCCTTGCCGTTAACAGGGCACCATCACAGTTCTGACCGCCTCCACCGGCCCAGCGACGGCCATCCGTTCCGAGCCAGGTCAGGAGACAGACAACCGTGCCCAGCATGCCCCACCCAGCCCTGCCCAGCCAAGGCGACAACACCGCCGACGACGTCGTTCTCGATGTGGACACTCATAAGGATCGGCACGTCGCGGCAGTGATCACCGTGCTGGGCGCGTTGGTGGGTAGTGAGACGTTCCCGGCGACGTCGGCCGGCTATCGACAGTTGCTGGCGTGGGCACGCACGTTCGGCACGCCTCGGCGAGCCGGAGTGGAATGCACTGGGTCCTACGGCGCGGCGCTGGCTCGACACCTGGGCGCCGAGGGCGTGCAGGTGATCGAGGTCAACCAGCCGGACAAGGCCACCCGCCGCCGACGCGGCAAAACCGACTCCATCGACGCGGAAGCAGCCGCCCGCGCCGTACTCTCCGGCCGGGCGACCGGAAGCATGAAGACCGGCGACGGCCCGGTGGAGATGCTGCGCATGTTCAAGCTGGCCAAGGCATCCGCCATCAAAGCCCGGACACAGACGATCAACCAGCTCAAGGCGGTGCTCATCGCCGCCGACCCGGCGTTGCGCGAGACACTGTCCGGTCTGAGCAACCCCACGCTCTTCCGCCGCTGCACGGAACTTCCATCGACCACACCCAGCGACGTGACCAGCGCAGCGGTCTACACACTTCGGCTGCTGGCCTGCCGGATCCGCGCGCTGACCGTGGAGATCCGCGACTTGGAGCACCGGATTACCGATACCGTCACCCAGCACACCCCAGCGCTGCTGGAACGTCCCGGAATCGGCCCCGACAGCGCGGCAGCCCTGCTTGTCACGGCCGGGGACAACCCGGACCGTCTGCGCAGCGAGGCGTCTTTCGCAGCCCTGTGCGGAGCCAGCCCCATCGAGGCGTCCTCAGGTAAGACCCAACGACGCCGTCTCAACCGCGGCGGCGACCGCCAGGCAAATGCCGCCCTCTACCGCATCGCGCTCTCTCGCCTGCGCTGGGACCAGCGCACCCAGGACTACCTTGACCGACGTGCCGCTGAAGGCAGGACCCGCCGCGAAACCATCCGCTGCCTCAAACGCTATATCGCACGGGAAATCTACTACCTGATCACCAACCCGACGCCTACGTCGAGCAGGCAGCCACAGTCCAGCGCCGCTTGACATCCATAGGGGCATCTACGGCACTCACAAGACCCCGGAGATCCGTGCGTGGCTGGCCAAGCACCCGCGGTTCCACATGCACTTCACCCCGACCGGCTCCTCCTGGATCAACCAGGTCGAACGCTGGTTCGGCTTCCTCGCCGACCAGCAGATCCGACGCGGTGTCCACAAAAGCGTCCAGGCCCTGGAGAAAGACATACGTTCCTGGATCACCGACTGGAACACTCACCCCAGGCCATTCCTCTGGACCAAGACCGCCGAAGAGATCCTCGACTCACTCACACGGTTTTGTCAGCGAATTTCAGGCGCAGGACACTAGTCCCGGGTGCGGGACACCAGCAGCTCCAGCCCCGGTCCGGCCAGGTCCGTGGTCGCCGCACGGCGGCCGGCCAGTGCCAGCAGGACGGCTTCGGCCGGGCCGCGGACCTCGGCGCCCCGGCCGGCGGACCAGTCCAGGTCCGTGGCGACCGCGCGCAGGCCGGGCAGCCGGCGGGCGGCGCCGACCGGTATCGCGAACAGCAGGACCCGCAGGGCGGCGTACAGGCGTTCGGGCGGGATGGTGCGCGGCAGCCCGAGCGGGCGCCGGATGTCCTGCTGGTGGATCAGCCCGTCGAGGAACCCGATCATGCCGCCGAACGCGGCGGTCAGCCCGCGCGGCTGCGGATTGCGCCGCAGGACGGCGACGAGGTCCTCCGGCGGCCGGGCGCGGTACTCCTCGTGCCCCAGTGCGTTCGCCCGGTCCAGGGACAGCTTCCCCCTGGCGAACCGGCGGACGAGGCCGCGGGCGCCGATCTCGTCGTAGCTCACCACATGGGCCACGACGTCGCGCACCGTCCACCCGGTGCACAGCGTCGGCTCGGCCCACTGCTGCGGGCGCAGGGTGTCCAGGAAATCCGCGAAGTCGGCACGTTCCTCGCGGGCGAAGCGGCGCAGGTCCACAGCAGGCCTCCTTGCGGTTGTCGGTGGCGGGCCGATCGTAGGACCCGCCACCGACAGTTCCTCAGGACCGCGCGAGCGCGGGCGGCGCGGCCCCGGTGCCCCACGCCGTCGGCCGGTCGGACAGCCGCACGTGGATCGTGCCGGAGCGCAGCAGGTCACGGTGCGACAGCCAGCTCTGCCGCACCGGTCCGCGCCGGGTGTCCACTGCGGACACGTACTGGAACTTCGAAGCGTCCGCGCCGGGCGCCTCGATGGTCACCGGACGGCCGTGCGCCGGCCGGATCTCGACCTTCTCGAACATCGGCGCACTGATCAGGTACCTGCCCGACCCCGGCTGCGCCTCGAACACGCCTGCCATCGAGAACACCAGCCAGGACGAGACCGTGCCCAGGTCGTCGTTACCGGGCATGCCATACGGGGTGTCGGTGAACAGGGTGCGAGCGGCGCGCAGCACCGCGGAGGTCTTCCACGGCGCCCCGGTCCAGGCGTACATCCACGGGGCGTGCAGATCCGGTTCGTTGTTCGGATTGAAGGCGAAGTTGTTGTGGTAGTCGTAGGCTCCGTGCACCCACGATTCGGCTGCCGCCTTCGCCGGATCGGTCAGCAGCAGGGGCAGGTCGAAGAAGGTGTCCAGCCGTTGCTGCGCCTTCGCCGGGCCGCCCATCAACCCGAGCAATGTGTCCGGGTCCTGCTGGCCCAGCCACTGGTACTGCCATGGCGTGCCCTCGTGGAAGCCGATCGACTTCGCCGGGTCCGGATCGCCCACAGCGGTGCCGTCCGCGTCTTTCGAGCGCGGGAATCCGGTGAACTCGTGCGAGGTCACGCCGGTGTCCCACAGCTTCGCGAAGTTGTCGCAGCGCCGCGCGAGCGTGGCCGCCTTGTCCCGGTAGCCGAGCCCACCGGCCATTGTGGACAGCGCACAGTCGGCGAGCGAGTACTCGAGCGTGGCCGAACCGGCCTGCCGGCTGTCGCCGTAGGTGTAGCCGGGCAGGTCCTGGTAGCCGACCCAGCCGTTCTTCGTGTAAGTCGGGTTGCCGTCCCTGCCGCGGAAGAGCGACTGGTCGGCGGGGACTTTGGTGGCGTTCTTCCACAGCACGTCGAACAGCCGGCGGGCGGTGCGGTCGTCGAGCAGGCCACGGACGTAGTTGTCCACCACCCACGGCGTGACCGGATCGCCGCTCATCACGTTCGTCTCGCTGGTCGCCAGGGCCCAGCGCGGCACCCAGCCGCCGTCCTCGGCGATCCGCAGCACCGACTTCGTCATGTCCGCGGCCCTGTCCGGATGCAGGAGCGCGACCAGCTGGTTCTGCGCGCGGTAGGTGTCCCACAGGGAGAACATCTGGTAGTACGTCGAATCCGTGCGGTGCACCCGGTCGTCCAGTCCGCGGTAGCGATTGTCCACATCGGACCCGATCGACGGGTGCAGCAGCGAGCGGTACAGCGCGCTGTAGTAGGTGCGCTGATCCGCGGTGGTACCGCCGGCGACCCGCATCCGGTTCAGCTCGCCGCGCCAGGTGTCGTGCGCGGACCGGCGCGCCCGGTCGAACGACCGGGGCTGCTCGGCGGCCCGGTTGAGCCGGGCGCCACCGATCGAGGTGTAGGACAGGCCGACGGACGCGCCGACCTGGTCCCCGCCTGCCGGGTCGAAGGTGAGCCACGCACCGGTCCGTTCGCTGCCGCGGGTCGCGTCCCGCTGCCCGGCGGTCAGCTGCCCGTCCGTCCAGGTGCCGAAGCCGGCGAACGTGCGGTCGAACTTGGCGCTGAAGAAGATCCGGTACCGCTCCTTGCCGGTCTCCCCGCAGAAGTTGCCGCCCTGCAGCCAGCCCTCGACGGTGTCGTCGCCGACCACGTGCACGTCCCCGGCGTAGGTGCTGCCGTTGGACTGGCCGACCTCGATCAGCACGTTCTGCGGCCCGGAGCCCGACGGGTAGGTGTAGCGGTGCTGCCCGGTGCGCTGCGTCGCGGCCAGCTCGGCCCGGATGCCGTCGTCCAGCTCGACGCCGTAGTAGCCGGGCGCGCGGGTTTCCGCGGCATGGCTGAACTTCGCGGCGTACTGCGCCGGATCGGACGAGGTGACCGCACCGGTGGTGGGCATGAACCGGAAGTTGCCCATCGTCTGGCAGCCGACGCCGGACAGGTGCGTGTGGCTGAACCCGAGAATGGTGTTCTGCGCATAGTCGTAGGAGGCGTACTTGTTCAGCTGCGTGTCCGGGCTGAGCTGCACCATTCCGAACGGCGTGGTGGCGCCGGGGAAGGTGGTCCCGTCGCCGTTGTTGCCGATCGAGGTGTCGACCAGCGTGGCCGGATCGGCGGCGAACCGTGCCGGGGCAGCGGAGGCGGCGTCGGGAGTGCTGGCGCCGGAAGCTGTTGTGCCAGAAATGCGAGCGCCGTAGGTACGGGTGCCGGGAGCAGTGGTGCCGGAAGCCGTGGCGCCGGGGGTGAGCAGGCCGGCCGTGGTGATCGAGGCGAGCACCAGGCCGGCGAAGACGCGTCTCCGCGTTCGCATTGCGTTCCTCTCATCGTGACAACGTTGTCAACCATCCGGATTCCCTGATCCTCGCCGGAGCGGTGTCCAGCGTCAATCCGCCGTGAGCCGGGCCGTCAGTACGGCGAGGTGAGAACGTGGTCGACGGCCGCGTGGAGTGTTTCGGTCTCGGTTGCCAGGATCGAGTTCTCGGAGGGCAGCGATCTCGCGATCGACAGTCCGTTGAGGACGGTCACGAGGAATCTGGCACGCCGGGCGTTGTCGCCCTCGGCGAGGCTGCCTTCGTCGCGCAGGACGGTCAGCCAGTACTCCACACGGCGGTGCGCTTCGCGGTCGATGGCGAGATACGCCGCGCGATTCTCGTCGGTCGGTTCCGGTTCGATGTAGGCGGTGAAAACCTCGCGCCAGGCCGCTCGCGCCTGATCGCCCACACCGGCCAGCGTGAGCACCTGCCGCAGGCAGTCGATCAGCCGGTCCCGGGCCGGTGCGGTCCGGTCGTGGATCCGATCGCCGGGGCTGACCGCGTCGTAGATGCCGGCGAGCACGGCGTCCTGCAGGGCGCGCTGGGTCGGGAAGTGGTACCGGAGCGAGCCGGTGCTCACCCCGGCCCGCGCCGCGACCGCCCGCACGCTGAGCCGAGCCCCCTGATCCTCACCGAACATCGCCATGGCCGCCCGCAGAACCTTGTCCCGGCTACTGGCACCGGTCTCCTCGGTCATCGTCACCACCTCCGTCAACACACTGTACTAGCACACTGTGATACCGTCCTGCCGATCTCAGTAACACAGTGTGTTAGTCGCGGTGCCGAGCCGGCCGGCATCCGGCCATCCGACCCGAGAAACGGACGTGAATCCCCATGCACCTGCTCCGCAGGCCGTTCCAGATCATCCGCGCCGACCTCCGGGCCTACCTGCTGGTCAACCTCTTCGTCTACGGAATGCTGGTCCTCGGGCTGGTGCTGGGGCTGCTGTTCCCGGACCTGCATGCCGCCAGGGCAGGCTCGTTCGCCGGCGGCTCGGGCGGATCGCTCGTCAACTCCGTGGTCGGCAACGGCTGGCTGTTCGCGACGGTCATCTTCCTCGTCAACGTGTTCCCGACCGCGCTGCTGCTCATCACCCTGCCGTCGCTGGCGATTCCGTTCGCCGGACTCGCGGTCTTCGCGGTCAAAACGGTCGACTTGGGAGTCACCCTCGCCCCGGTCGACGCGACCTCGCGGCTGACCCTCATCCCGCACTCACTCACGTTGCTCATCGAGTTCCAGGCGTACGCACTCGTGATGTTCGGTGCTTACCTGCTCGGCCGCTCCTGGCTGCGGCCGGCGACCGCCGGCGCCCCGACGCGCCGCCAGGGATACGTGCGCGGGCTGTCCCGGCTCGGCTGGCTCTGGATCCCAGCGCTCGTGCTCTTCGTCATCGGTGCCGCCTACGAAGCCCTCGAGATCTACTTCCTGGTGCCGCTGGTGCTCGGTGGCTGAACGCCGATCACCCCGTCCGCGCGGACTGCGGACGGGGTGATCGGTGCAGCGGCGCGGTCAGTCCCGCTTGGAGTGGCGCCCGTAGACCGCGGCCGCACCGCCGGCGGCCAGCAGTGCCGCGGCGCCACCGAGCAGCCAGGAAAGCTCGTCCCCCGGCAGAGCTCCGGTCTGGGCGAGCTGGGAATAGGTCACCGGACGGCTCGTCTTGCCTCCGCCGGCCGTGGTGATCACGTGGCGCACGGCGGACTGGCTCACCGGCACGGTGGTGACGGCCTGCGGAGTGGTGGTGACGGAGTGGCCCGTCTGGCCGTTTCCGGTACCCGGCGACTGGGTGCCGTTCGCCGGGATGATCGGGCACACCACCGCGTCCAGTGCTTTCTGTGCGTCGGCGAGGTCCGCGGTCAGGCCGGCGACGGTTTCGCGCAACGCGAGCACCTTCTTGTACGCCTCCTGGCCGGCCGCCTTGATGGACTCGATCTCGGCGAGTGCCGTCTGGTACTGCGGGTGAAGCTTCTTGCCGAGCGCGGTATCCGCGGCGATCGCGCGCTCTGCGTCCCGGACCGCGGCGGCGGCCGCGCCTCGGGTGGCGCTCGCCTGGTCGAACGCCTCCTGCGCGGCGGTCACCGCGTCGAGCAACGCTTGGTCCTTGTCGATGTGTCCCTGCTGCGTGGCTTGCGACGCCGGGCCGTAGTGCTTCATGTCGGCTTCAGCGGTGGCGAGGGACGCGCGAGCGGCCTCGGCGGCAGCGTGCGCGGCCTCCATGGCGGCGGTGTCACCGGCGTCCTTGGCCTTGCGGTAGAGCTTCTGCTGCTTCTCGATCTCGTCCTTCGCGGCTTCGGCGCGCCGGTTCGCGGCGGCGTACTTGGTTTTGAACGCGGCGATGTAGCCCTGGCGAAGAGCGATGTCGTCGACTGCCCCTGCTGCGGCATTCTTCGCGTCCCGCAACGCCGCCGCGGCAGTTCCTCGTTTCACGGTGGCCTGCTCGAAAGCAGCCTGCAGACCCGGCAACGCCTGCTGGTGGGCGATCTTGTCCACGCTCGCGGCACGGACTTGCGCGCCGAGGTTGTCCGCGATCTTCTGCTGGGCATTCTTGTCGGCGTTCAGTGAACGCACAGCGGCTTCGGCTTCGCCGAGCCTGGACTGCGCGTCGGCGAGCGCGGACCGGGCCTGGTCCAGCACGGCCTGGGCATCCGTCTGCTCCGCGCAACTCGACGGGGTCGACGGGGTGCTCACGGCGGGCTCGGCGGCGTTGGCGACACCCGCGCCGCTCATGAGGACAGCAGCTGCCGCAACGGGAATAGCGATCGTGCGCATGGATTGTGCTCCCTGGTCCGGGGATGAACTCATCAGGAACAGTCGATTACTGTCCGACACCAACCGCGCCGTCAGGTGGAGGTGTTTCGTCCTTATCCCAGCGCAGAGGCCCTTGCGGAAGTCACCCTGCGCTACGGAGTCGGGAGTGGACAGAAAACTGTTACAGGCCTCGCCGCGTCCGCCCGGGCGGCTTCACGCTCGCCGGGTCACGGTGTCACCGTGCTGCGTCGGCCTCGCAGGTTCCCACGCACCGCACGGCGATCGTGGTGTTCAGCGTGTTGCCGGGCCCGGAGACCAGCCCGGTGATCAGCCGGTCGAGATTCTCGTGACCGCGGCAGCCGGAGAACGGCGGGATGGCGAAGGTGGTCGTCATCTTCGTCGGCGGCGCCGTGGGCTGCAGGCCGATCACGCCCTTCAGGCGGATCTCCACCGGCGCGGCGGTGCGGCAGTCCTCGCCGAGGTCGAGCACCCGTCCGTCCACTGTGGCCTCGCTGAGCCTGATGTCGACCCGCAGGGTCAGGTCGGCAATCACCGACAGGTAGCTGTTGCCGTCCGGGAATGGCCGTTGCGCCACCTCGCCGGCATCGCCCGGGTTCT
Organism: Amycolatopsis jiangsuensis; assembly: GCF_014204865.1. Classification (NCBI taxonomy): domain Bacteria; kingdom Bacillati; phylum Actinomycetota; class Actinomycetes; order Pseudonocardiales; family Pseudonocardiaceae; genus Amycolatopsis; species Amycolatopsis jiangsuensis. The sequence goes on along the minus strand of NZ_JACHMG010000001.1, from coordinate 7,920,486 downwards.
TCAGCAGAAGGCCGCCCTGCGGGCCGTCCGGGACCAGTTCGACGGTGCTGGTCGCCGGCATGAAGCGGAACGCGACGAAGTAGGCGTCCGGCGTCGGCGGCAGGGAAAGCGTCCCGGACAACGACGCGGTGGCGGCATCCACGTTGGCGTCGAAGGTGCCGTCGGTCAGCGCGAGGTCCGACTGGAGCTTCGCGATGTGGGACACGGTGTCCCGGACGTAGTAGGAAGCCGGGATACCGGCCGCGGCCACGGCGGGCGGCGGTGCTTCCGAAGACGGTGCTGCCGAAGGTGGCCCGGCAGGAGCCGCGGCAGCGGAGCCGAACAGCACGCTGAACACGGGCACGGTCGCGATCGCCACGGCACGCACGACGCGGCGCGTCTTCGGCCCCATCCGATCACGTCCTCCGGTACTGGACTTTTCCCGGAAGTTAAGGACTTCCGCGGCGGGCCGCAACCCACCGCGGAATCGTTGTCAGGGCGGGAACAGCCGCGACCGGCGAAAGTTGTCAGCCCGGCACCCGGTCAGCGGGCCTGCTCGAACCTCTGGTGCCCGAGCACTCCCAGCAGCTGAATCTTCTCGAACGCCTCGGTACGCGGCGGCGCGGTCAGCACCAGCAACGCCTGCGACTGGTCCTCGGTGAACAACACCTGGCAGTCCACCTCGATGTCGCCGAGCTCCGGATGGACGAGCACCTTGTGGTCCTCGAAGCGTTTCGCGACCTCGTGCCGCTCCCACAGCTGCGCGAACTCCGGGCTCTCCAGGCACAACGCGCGCACCAGCTCCCCCGCACGCGACTGCGGCCCGCGCGAACCGTGGGTCACCCGCAGGTTCGCCACGAGCGCGCGGCCCTGCCGCGCACGGTCGTGCTCGGGGTAGACGAGCCGTTCCCGCGGATCAGTGAACCAGCGGTAGATTTCGGCGCGGGCGAGCCCGGTGTACTGCGACCGATCGCCATAGAGAGCGGTGGCCAGCCGGTTCTGCACCAGCGTCTCGCCGAGATCGGACAGGATCAGCGCGGGGGTGTCCGAAAGCCGGTCCAGCACCCGCAGCAACGCCGGCGCCACGTGCGTGGCCACCGCCGCCGGTGAGGGCGCGTTGCGGCCCGCGACCCGGAACAGGTAGTCCCGCTCGTCGCCGCTCAACCGCAGCGCGCGGGCCAGCGCGGCCAGCATCTGCTCGCTCGGCTGCGGACCGCGCTGCTGCTCCAGCCGCGTGTAATAGTCGGTGGACATCGCCGCCAGCGCGGCGACCTCCTCCCGCCGCAGCCCGTGGGCGCGCCTGCGGGCTCCCGGCGGCAAGCCGACGTCCTCCGGCCGCAGCTGCTCCCTGCGGCGGCGCAGGAACGCCGCCAGTTCGCCTCGGTCCATCCCGCCAGTATCCGCGCCGGTCACGGCAGCGGCCAGGGATCGCCGATCCCCCGATGAGCGCTCTCTGCCGCCGGCGCCGCGCGGACCCGAGACTCGAAGCATGGACATCAGCGGAAACACCATCTTCATCCCCGGCTCGACCAGCGGCATCGGCCTGGCCCTCGCGCTCGAACTGCAGGCCAAGGGCAACACCGTGATCATCGGCGGACGGCGCACCGCACTGCTGGAGCGGCTCGCCGCCGAACACCCCGGCCTCGACACCGTCGAGATCGACACCGCCGACGCGGCGAGCATCCAGGCCGCGGCCAAGGAGGTGCTGGCCAAGCATCCCGACCTGAACGTGCTGGTCGCGATGGCGGGCATCATGCGGGTCGAGGACTGGCACCGGCCGGAGTCGTTCCTGGAGTCCGCGGAAGCGGTCGTCACCACCAACGTGCTCGGCCCGATCCGGTTGATCGCCGCGTTCGTGGAACACCTGCGGACCCGGCCGGACGCGACCATCCTGACGGTGTCCTCCGGGCTGGCCTTCACGCCGCTGAAGGTCACCCCGAGCTACAACGCCTCGAAGGCGGCCATCCACATGCTCAGCGAATCGGTGCGGCTGCAGCTGGCCGACACCTCGGTGAAGATCGTCGAGCTCGAGCCGCCGGCCGTGCGGACCGCGCTGCTGCCCGGCCAGGAGGAGAGCGAGTTCGCGATGCCGCTGGACGAGTTCGTGTCGGAGGTGATGACCCTGCTGGAAACCCGTCCGGACGCCCGCGAGATCCAGGTCGAGCGCGTGAAGTTCCTGCGCTACGGCGAGGCACGCGGCGACTACGACCAGGTCGTGGCGGCCTTGAACGCGGCCGACCCGCACGGCGACTGACTCACGCGACGTACACCGGGTTCCCGCCGACAATCGTCGCGGACACCGGCAGGTCGCGCAGCTCCGCCGCGGACAGGCCACTCGGATCGGCCGCCGTGAGCACCAGGTCGGCCACGTCGCCGGCCGCGACGCCCCGGCGGCCGCCCGAGGCCGCGGCCAGCGCGTCCGCCAGTGGGATGGCCTGCTCCGGATGCCACGGCGGCCGGTCGTCGTCGGTGCGCTCCACCGCGGCGGCGATCCCGTCCCACGGGTCCAGCGGGGCGACCGGTGCGTCCGAGCCGATTTCCAAGCGGGCACCCGATTCCAGCAGCGCGCGGTAGGGGTAGGCCCGCTCGGTGCGTCCGTACCAGTGCCGGTCGGCGACGTCCCGGTCGTCGGGCTGGTGCGCCGGCTGCACGCTCGCCACCAGGCCCAGCGCGGCGAACCGCGGCACGTCCTCGGGACGCAGCAGCTGGGCGTGCTCGATCCGGCCCGCGCACCCGACCTCGGCGAACGCGTCGAGGGCGATGGTGTTGGCCCGGTCGCCGATGGCGTGCACGGCCGGGTCCAGCCCGTGGCCGGCGGCGCGGCGCATCAGCGCCACCAGCTCCTCCGGCGGCAGCTCCAGCGACCCCGCCCCGCCCGACCCGGGATAGGGATCGTGACAGTAGGCGGTGCGGGTGTTCAGCGAACCGTCGACGAACAGCTTGAACGGACCCACCGTCAGCAGTCCGTGCCCGGCTTCGAGGAGGTCGCCGGTACGGTGCCCGCGTTCGATGGTCTGCTCCAGCAGATACCGCGCGATCACACAGGAAACCCGGATCAGCGGCGGCTTTTCGGCGGCCCGCCGGGTCCAGTCCGCGACGGTGTCGGCGTATTCGTAGTCGGCCACTGCGGTCACCCCGCGCGCGGCCGCCGCGGCGAGCGCTTCGGCGACCCAGCCGTCCTGCACCTCCACCGGCGCGGACGGCAGCGCCGCGGTGGCGCTCATGCAGTCGTTCTCCACCAGCACGCCGGTCGGATGGTCCAGCCCGATCACCCGCAACGCCGCCGGGCTCAGCCACAGCGTGTGCAGATCGGCGCCGAACAACGCCACCGCCCGGCCGGGCAGCGCCCGCTCCAGCAGGTCCTTGTGCGGCTGGTCCGGCCACAGCCCGTCCCGGAATCCCGCGCCGACGACCAGCTCCTGCGACCGTTCCGGCGCGGCGAGCAGCCGCTCCATCAGCAACTCCACCGCCCCGACCGCCGAACGCGCGGCGCCCAGCGCGATCCGGCGCCGGAACCCGGCCCACTGCAGCAGATGGGCATGGGCGTCGACCAGCCCGGGAAGCACCGTGCCGCCGTGCCCGTCGAGCACCCGGGCGGCGAAGCCGGACCCGGCACCGGGCTCCTCGACGGCCGTCACCACGCCGTCGTGCACCCGCACATCGGCGAGCGGTCCCCGCACTCCGACCCGCACCCGGCGGAGCAGAAGATCATCCATCCACCCAGCTTGCCAGTTCGACCCCGTTCGGGTGAACCGGGTGCAGAGGGCGGAATCCGGGGTATCCCGATGCTGTTGGAAGGAGTACAAGGCAGCCGTCGCCCGCCGAAGGGTCAGGGCCGGTCAGGAGCGCCGCCTTCACAAGCCGCGCAGGGTTCGACTCCCTCGGTTGCCGCCGAACCGACTCCGCGCCTGCGGAGCCCGCAGTGTCCGTGATGGTCACTGTCCTTTGTGGTATCAGGTCAGTTTTCCGTTCAGTGCGGCAGGAAATCGGCCGGGTCGGCCAGAATGCGGTGGATGGTGCGGCCCGCGGCGCCCAGGGTGGCGGCGGAGGCGCCCAGCGTGGAGGAGCTCAGCACCGGCACCGAGCCGCGGAGCGAGGCCAGCCGTGCGGTCAGCACGGCCTCCGCAGGCGGGGCCAGCCACGGGAAGAGCGGACCGAACACCCCGCCAAGGACGATGCGGTCCAGATCCAGCAGGTTGACCGCCGAAGTCAGTGCGAGGCCGAGGGCTTCGGCGGCCGCGTCGGCCGCGGCGAGGGCCGTGCGGTCGTCCGCCTCGAGCGCGGCAACGAGGGCGGGCAGGTCCGGCTGCCCGCCCGCGGCGAGCAGAGCTTCTTGTCCCGCATAGGTTTCCAGGCAACCCCGGGCGCCGCAGCGGCAGTCGGGGCCGGTCGCGGAAACCAGCACGTGCCCCAACTCGCCGGACAGGCCGCGCGCACCGCGGAAGAGCTCCGAGCCGACCACCAGTCCGGCACCGATGCCGATTTCCCCGGAGACATAGAGGAAATCCGGTGCACCGGCACCGAACCACAGCTCCCCCAGCGCACCCAGGTTCGCCTCGTTCTCCAGCGCGACCGGCACCGGCAGGTCGAGCAGCTCCGCCGCTCGCACGTCCCGCCAGCCGAGGTTCGGGGCGCTGGCGAGCACCCCGCCGGCGACCGGACCGGAGACCGCCAGCACTGCCCCGGCCACGGTCAGCCCGGCCGCCCGCGCTTCGGCGAGCGCGACCTCGGCGAGGTCCTGCACCGCCCGCAGCACCACCTCCGGAGCCCGGCCACGGTTGTCCCGGTCGACACGGCGGGAAAACCGCACCGCACCGGAAAGATCGAGCACATCGGCGGCGAGATAGTCCACGTTGACCTCGAGCCCGAGCGACGCCATCCGCGCACCGCTGAGCGCGACGGAGACCCCCGGCCGGCCGCGCTCCCCCACCCGCGTGGGACCCGTCTCCGCGAGAAACCCGGCCTCGACGAGATCCCCGACCAGCTTGGACACCGTGGACTTGGTCAGCCCGGTCCGTTCCGCCAGTGCGGCTCTGGTCAGCGGGCCGCCGCGGCTCACCTCGCCGAGCACCAGCCCGAGGTTGCGCGCGCGCATCGCGTCGTGGCGCACCGGCTGCGTCATCGCGACCTCCCTCTTGACGGACCGGCCCGGCAGCCGGATATTTAGTCTACAACGTGAACTAAATGAAGGGACAGTCATGGACGACTACGCCCCCACCCCGGCCGACAAGTTCACCTTCGGCCTGTGGACCGTGGGCTGGCCGGCTTCCGACCCGTTCGGCGTGGCCACCCGCCCGGCGCTGGATCCGGTCGAGAGCGTGCACCGGCTGGCCGAGCTGGGTGCCTACGGGGTGACGTTCCACGACGACGACCTGCTCGCCACCGAACCCGACCGGGCCACCGCCGTCGCGAAGTTCAAGAAGGCGCTGAGCGCGACCGGCCTGAAGGTGCCGATGGCCACGACGAACCTGTTCAGCCATCCGGTCTTCAAGGACGGCGGTCTCACCAGCAACGACCGCGACATCCGCCGGTACGCGCTGACCAAGGTCCGGCGCAATCTGGACCTGGCCGCGGAGCTGGGCGCGCGGACCTACGTGGTGTGGGGCGGCCGCGAGGGTGCCGAGTCGGACGCGGCGAAGGACGTGCGGGCCGCGCTCGCGCGGTACAAGGAGGGCCTCGACCTCCTTGCCGACTACGTCGTTTCGCAGGGCTACGACCTGCGGTTCGCGCTCGAGCCCAAGCCGAACGAACCACGCGGCGACCTGCTGCTGCCCACGATCGGGCACGCGCTCGGCTTCATCTCGCAGCTGGCGCGGCCCGACCTGTTCGGGCTCAACCCGGAGGTCGGCCACGAGCAGATGGCCGGGCTGAACTTCGTGCACGGCGTCGCGCAGGCACTCTGGCAGGGCAAGCTGTTCCACCTCGACCTCAACGGCCAGCACGGCCCGAAGTACGACCAGGACCTGATTTTCGGGCACGGCGACCTGACCAGCGCGTTCTTCCTGGTCGACCTGCTGGAGCACGGCGGCTACGACGGACCGCGGCACTACGACTACAAGCCGCTGCGCACCGAGGATCCCGAGGACGTCTGGGTGTCCGCGGCGGCGAACATGCGGACGTACCTGATCCTGCGGGAGAAGGCCCGCGCGTTCCGGGCGGATCCGGAGGTGACCGAGGCGCTGGCCGCCTCACGGGTGCCCGACCTGGCCACGCCCACCCTCGCCGAGGGCGAGACGCTCGACGACCTGGCGGCCGAGGACTTCGACGTGGAGGCCGCGGGCAAGCGCGGATACCACTTCACCCGGCTCAACCAGCTGGCGCTGGAGCATCTGCTCGGCGTCCGCTGATCCCCGTGCCCGGCCCCGGCTTCCGCTGCGGCGGAGGCCGGGACCGTCGGCGAAAATCCCGCGACGGCGCCGCACGCGGCGGGTTATCGTCGCCGGCAACACGTCGACGGAGACGAGTAGCGCGAGGCGGGTGCGGGGGACAGAGAGCTGCCGCCGCTGAGAAGGCAGCGCCGCGGCCACGCGTGAAGACACTCCCGAGTGCGGGGAGGAAATGCCCCGCCGGCCAGCCACCGTGATCGGGCCCGAACGAGGCCGCCGGCGCGCCCGGCGGCAAAGGTGCGGTGGTACCGCGAGTTCCCTTCTCGCCCGCACCCCCAAGGGGTCGCCGAGTGCGCTCAGGAGAACCGATGAGTACCCGCACCCTGGTGGCCTGCCTGCGTGACCACGTGGGCGCCACCGTGACCGTCGCCGGCTGGATACACCGCCGGCGCGTGCTGAAATCCGTGACGTTCCTGGTGATCCGGGACCGCTCCGGCACCGCGCAGGCGGTGTTCCGGGAGACCCCGGCATCGGCCGCGAGCCGGGAACCCACGGCCGGTGCGTCACCCGGCGGCGGGGAAACCGCCGCGCAGCCGAGGCTCGACGGCAGCCACACTGCAGCGCGCCCGGGCTTTGTCACCGAGGAAACCGGGGCACGCCCCACCCTCACCCCGGCACCATCCACCTCCGCCACCGGCCGGCGCACGACGTCACCGGCCGGCCTCGCCGAGGAGACCGTGGTGCGGCTGACCGGCCGGGTCACGGCCAATCCCCGCGCACCGCACGGGGTGGAGCTGGCCGACCCGGAGCTGGAGGTGCTGTCCGTTCCCGCGTGGCGGGCGCCGTTCGACCTCTACCGGCCCGAGGTTCCGGCCGCCTTGCCCACGGTGCTGGACCATCCCGCCTTCGCGTTGCGGCACCCGTTGCTGCGCAAGCGTTTCGAGGTTTCCGCGGCGAGTGTCGCAGCTTTCCGGCGGGCACTCGACCGGCGCGGCTTCACCGAGATCCACACCCCGAAGATCGTCGCCACGGCCACCGAATCCGGCGCGAACCTGTTCCGCCTCGACTACTTCGGCAGGCCGGCCTATCTCGCGCAGTCCCCGCAGTTCTTCAAACAGGCCATGGTCGGCGTGTTCGAGCGGGTGTACGAGACCGGGCCGGTGTTCCGGGCCGAACCGCACGACACCGCCAGGCACCTCGCGCAGTACACGAGCCTGGACGCCGAATTCGGCTTCATCACCGACCACCGCGACGTGATGGCGCTGCTGCGCGAGGTCGTCGCCGAGATGGCGGACGCGGCCGGACCGGACGCGCCGTCCGTGCCGGCCGAAATCCCGAGCCTGGATTTCGTTGCGGCACAGGAACTTCTCGCCCGGCACACGGACACCGACCCGCGGGGTGAACCGGACCTCGCGCCCGCGCACGAACGCTGGCTGGGCGAATGGGCCGAGCGCGAGCACGGTTCGGCGTTCCTGTTCGTGACCGGCTATCCGATGGCGAAACGGCCCTTCTACACCGAGCCCGACCCGGCGGATCCGGCCCGCTCGAACAGTTTCGACCTGCTGTTCCGCGGGGTCGAGCTGGTGACCGGCGGTCAGCGGCGGCACCGCTACGCCGACTACCACGCGGTGCTCGGCGACGCGGCCGGGCAGTACGCCGACTACCTCGACGCCTTCGCCCACGGCATGCCGCCACACGGCGGGTTCGCCATCGGCCTCGAACGCTGGGTCGCGCGGGTACTCGGCGTGCCGAACGTACGCGGCACCACGCTCTTCCCCCGCGACCTGCACCGGCTGCGCCCCTGAGCCGCCGACCACTGCAGATCCGCGGCGGGACTACTTCGGTGTGAAGGAAAGGGAGCCGAGGGCCGAGACCAGGGGGGCCAGCTCGGGCAGCTCCGCGGCGCCGGCGAGGGCCGTGGCCAGCACCTCGTCGTGGGTGGGCCGGGCGGCGGCGAGCAGCTGCTGCCCGGTCTCGGTCACCTCGGTGTAGATGCCGCGCCGGTCGGTCGGGCACAGGTAGCGGGCGAGCAGGCCGCGGTCCTCCAGCCGAGCGACCAGTCTCGTGGTGGCCGACTGGCTCAGCACCACAGCGTTGGCCAGCTGGTTCATCCGCAGGTGGAACCCGTCCTGGCGGGCCAGCACGTCGAGCACCGTGTACTCGCTCACCGACAGCTCGTGGTCACGCTCCAGTGCGCGCTGCAGCCGATCCTCGATCCGCGCGTGCAGCGCGGCCAGCGTGCGCCAGCCCTGTGCGCGAGCCTCGACGGCATCGTCGGCCAGTGACACGTTTCACCCCCTCCTGCGGGGTACCCGCGGTTGCGGGCACCACGACCACACGGCATCATCGGCGTGTGCAAATAAACGCGTGTGCAAGTATTGCTGACGCTGCTAGTTGTCGTGTGTCACTGTACTCGCGAACGTCCGGAGGAGTCCGCATCCGATGAACATCGACCTGACCGGCCGGACCGCGCTGATCACCGGGTCCACGGCCGGAATCGGCGAAGCCACCGCGGAGGCGCTGGCCGGTGCGGGCGCCGACGTGGTGGTCAACGGCCGCAACGCGGACCGCGTCGCCGAGGTGGCGCGACGGCTCGGCGCGCGCGGGATCGCCGCGGACGTCGGCACCGCCGAGGGCGTGGCCGAGCTCGTCGAGCAACTGCCGGACGTGGACGTGCTGGTGAACAACGCCGGGATCTTCTCGCCACAGCCGGTGTTCGAGATCCCGGACGCCGAATGGCAGCGCTTCTACGAGGTCAACGTGCTCTCCGGCGTCCGGCTGGGCCGGCACTACGCGCCGCGGATGGCGCGCAGGGGCTGGGGCCGGGTGATCTTCGTCGCGAGCGATTCCGCGGTGCTCATCCCGACCGAGATGGTCCACTACGGCATGACCAAGACCGCGCAGCTCGCGCTTTCCCGTGGCATGGCTCAGGAACTGGCCGGCACCGGCGTCACGGTGAACAGCGTGCTGCCCGGGCCGACGCTCACCGAGGGCGTCCGCGAGTTCGTGGCCGGGCTCTACCCGGACGTCGACTTCGCCGAGGCCGAACGGCGGTTCCTGAGCAACGACCGGCCGACGTCGCTGCTGCGCCGGCTGATCCGCCCGGCGGAGGTGGCGAACCTGATCACCTACGTCGCCTCCGAACAGGCCGCGGCCACCACCGGCGGCGCACTGCGCACCGACGGCGGGGTCGTACCCACCATCCTGCCCTGATTTCCGTTTCGCAGAAAGGGTTCCCATGACCAGCATCCCCGTGACCAAGCTCGGCAACGGTGTCGAGATGCCGCAGCTCGGGTTCGGCGTGTTCCAGGTGCCGGACGACGAGACGCAGGCCGCGGTGAAGGCCGCGCTCGAAGCCGGCTACCGCAGCATCGACACCGCGAAGGTGTACGGCAACGAGGAAGGCGTCGGCCAGGCGCTGGCCGAGTCCGGCATCGCCCGCGACGAACTGTTCATCACCACCAAGCTGTGGAACGCCGACCAGGGCTACGACGAGACCCTGCGCGCGTTCGACGCCAGCCTCGGACGGCTCGGTCTCGACCAGCTGGACCTGTACCTGATCCACTGGCCGCTGCCCCAGCGCGACAAGTACGTGGCCACCTGGAAGGCGCTGGAGAAGCTGTACGAGGACGGCCGAGTACGCGCCATCGGCGTGTCCAACTTCCAGCCGACCCATCTGCAGCGGCTGCTCGACGAGGGCAGCGTGGCGCCGGTGGTCAACCAGATCGAGCTGCACCCGTACCTCAACCAAGAGGAACTGCGCGCGTTCCACGCCGGGCACGGCATCGCGACCGAAGCGTGGAGTCCACTGGCGAAGGGCGGCGATCTGCTCGCCGACGACACCGTGCGGCAGCTGGCCACCAAACACGGCCGGACCCCGGCGCAGATCGTCATCCGCTGGCACCTGCAGCTGGGCAACGTGGTGATCCCGAAGTCCGTGACGCCTTCGCGCATCGCAGAGAACCTCGATGTCTTCGGCTTCACCCTCGCCGACGAGGACGTGGCCGCGCTGTCCTCGCTCGACCGCGGACTGCGTACCGGACCCGACCCGGACACCTTCGACGCGGGCTGATCCCGCGCGTTCACCGAGTGCGCGCCACGCCACCCAGGCTCAGGAAGTGCTGATCGCTCAACGGAAGCAGCCGCGGGCCTGAGGGCCACCATTCGTGCAGCGGGACGACGCCGGGCTCGAGCAGATCGAGCCCGGCGAACAGCGAGACGATCTCGGCCAGGTCCCGGTGCACGGTGTGCAGCCCGGCCGCGGCCAGCACCTCGCCGATGCGGCAGGCCAGCTCGGCCCGCGCCGGGTCCTCCGGCAGATGATCGTGGGTCAGCAGCACATACGAACCAGGGGCGAGCTGATCGCGGTAGCCGCGGACGACGTACTGCGCGTGCTCGAGGCTTTCCACGTGGTGCAGCACGTCGCACAGCAGTACCGCGACCGGCCGGTCGAAGTCGAGGTACCGGTAGACGACCGGATCTCCCAGCGTGGCACCGGGATCGGTCAGATCGGCACCGCTGACGTGGACGTGGTCGTTCTCCTCCAGCACCGCCCGGCCGTGCACCTGCACCACCGGGTCGTGGTCCACGTAGACGATTTCCGCGCCGGGACGGAACCGCGTCACGATCTGGTGGGTGTTCTCCGCGGCGGGCAGCCCGCAGCCGAGGTCGAGAAACTGGTCCACGCCCCGGCGGGTGGCGAGGTAGCGCAACGTCCGCAGCAGCCACTGCCGCCGTTCGCCGGCCACCTCGCGGGCGGCCGGGGCGACCCGCAGCAACCGGCGCAGCACCGCGCGGTCGCACGCGTAGTGGTCCTGCCCGCCGAGCAGCGCGTCGGACAGCCGGGCAGAACTGGGCCGATCCTGGTCCCAGGACACTGCCGGACCGGGCATCACGTTCCCGCGGACCATCGGCGCCGCCCCTCTCCTCGACAACCGAGGGTACTCGGATAGCCACGCGGGGTGGTCCGAACGGTGGTAACTCCCCCGCCAGGGTCAGCCCGTGGACACCTGCAGGTATCCCGGACGTGCTACGGTTCGGTATAACTATACCGGTACTGGACGCGAGGTTTTCGTGATCGAACTCAAAACGCCCGCGGAGATCGAGCGTATGGGCGTGGCCGGGCGTTTCGTCGCCGAAGTGCTCTCCGAGATCGGCAGGATTGCCGACGTTGGCGTCAACCTCCTGGATCTGGAGCAGCACGCACGGGGGATGATCAAGCGCCGCGGAGCGGATTCGTGCTACTGGGACTACGCGCCGTCCTTCGGCGAAGGCCCGTTCCGCAACGTGATCTGCCTGTCGGTCAACGACGCCGTCCTGCACGGGCTGCCGCACGACTACGTCCTCCGTGACGGCGACGTGCTCACCGCGGACCTCGCGGTCAGCATCGACGGCTGGTCGGCCGATTCGGCCCGCACAGTCATCGTCGGGACCGCCGCCGAAGAGGACCTGCGGATCATCCGCGCCACCGAGGAAGCACTGGAGGCGGCGATCGAGGTCGCCCGCCCTGGCAACCGCATCGGCGACATCTCGGCGGCCATCGGGGCGGTCGCCGGCTCCTACGGCTATCCGGTGAACACCGAGTTCGGCGGACACGGAATCGGCCGCACCATGCACGAGGACCTGCACGTGTCCAACAAGGGCCGGGCAGGTCGCGGCCTGAAGCTCCGCCCGGGACTGACCCTGGCGCTCGAACCGTGGTTCGCCCGCACCACCGACGAGATCGTCTACGACCCCGACGGCTGGACCATCCGCTCGGCCGACGGTTCACGCACGGCGCACTCGGAACACACCATCGCCGTCACCGAGGACGCACCCCTGGTGCTGACGCGGCGCGCGGAGGAAAACCGGTAGGCCGACACGTCACTCGTCCACAGAGGACTCCACGCTGGAGCTGACCGGTCCCGGCGTCTCCCGCGGCCGCTCGTCCGCCCGCTCGCGCCCGGGGTCCCCCACCGGGGCCGCATCCGGCTCCCCGGCAGGGTCCTCGAAGTGTTCCCGGCATCGGCGCCCGTAACGGCGCGAGTGGACAGTCATCGCGTTCCCCCTTCGCACTCCCCCTCAAGGGTCCCGCGCCGGGGCGGATGGCGCCAGCCGATTGCGCGCGCTCAGCCGACCGGGCGGTCGCTCGCGGCGAACGCCTCGACGATCGCCTTCGAGAACGCGGGGAGGTCGTCGGGGTCCCGGCTGGACACGATCCCGTTGTCCCGCACCACTTCCTCGTCCACCACGGTGGCACCCGCGTTGCGGAGATCAGTGCGCACGCTGGGGAACGAGGTCATCCGGCGGCCGCGGACCACGTCCGCCTCCACCAGGGTCCACGGACCGTGGCAGATCACGCCGACCGGTTTGCCCGCACGAACGAAGTCGCCCGCGAACTTGACCGCCGCGGGATCCCGGCGCAGGTTGTCCGGGTTCATCGTGCCCCCGGGCAGCAGCAGCGCGTCGTAATCGCTCGCGGACACCTCCGACACGGCGTGGTCCACCGGGAACCGGTCGCCCTTGTCGATGTCGCCGTTCATGGCCTGGATCTCGCCCGTGGACAGCGAAACGAGGTGGACCTCGGCGCCCGCCTGCCGCACCGCGTCGCGTGGCTGTTCCAGCTCCACCTGCTCGACACCGTCGGCTGCCAGCACGGCCACGCGCCGTCCGCGCAATGTGTCCGTCATCGGTCCTCCATCCGGATCGATCGTCTTCCGAACGCCCGGAGTACCCGCTCGCGCGCCGCTCTACTCCGCGTGGGCGGTGGCCTCGATCGCCAGCACGGCGATGTCGTCATGGCCGGAGTCGCCGAGCCATTCCCGCACGGCCTCGCGCAGCCGCTGCACGACCTCCTGCGCGGGCAGCCCCACACAGTCCTCGAGCACCGTGTACAGGCGTTCGTCGCCGAACAGCTCGGTCGACTCGGTGATGTTGCGGGCTTCGGTCACGCCGTCGGTGTAGAGCAGGCAGACGTCGCCCTCGGACAGCTGCGTGGTCGCCTCGGCGAACCGCGCCTGCGGCGAAATCCCGACGAGTGTGCCGGGCACGCTGATCTCCTCGACTCCACCGCCCCGGCGCAGCACGAGCGGTGCCGGATGCCCGCCGGAGGCGAGGGTGACCTCCAGCCCGGAGTCCGTGGTGGCGACCGAACCGAGCACCAGCGTCGCGAACCGGTTGCTGCCGCCCGCGATGAGCAGCTCGTTCAGCAGCCGCAGCAAGGTCCGGCCGTCCCGTTCGACGAGGTGCAGCGCGGCCAGCGAATGCCGTACCCGCCCGGTGAGCGCGGCGGCCTCGGCACCCTTGCCGCAGATGTCCCCCACCACCACGAAAGCACTGCCGTCGTCACGGGCCAGCACGTCGTAGAAGTCGCCGCCGACCCCGAGCACACCGGCCGCGGGCTCGTACCACAGCTCGAAGTTCGCGCCGTCCATCCGCGCCGGGTCCTGCGGCCGCAGGGTCGTCTCGAGGCCGCGGGTGGCCTCCTCCTGCAGCGCGAACCGGTGCGCGTTCGCCAGCGCCGTACCGGCCGCCGTCGCGAACCCCTCGACCGCCCGTGACTGCGCGGCGCCGAACGGCGGCTCTCCCCGCCGGCCGACCAGCACCGCCCCGGCCACCCCCTCGCCGCCGAGCGAAGCGACCGACACGTCGCTGTGCGCCCGGAACTGCTCCGCGACCACCTGCGGCAACGCCGCGACCTCGCTGCCGGGCACCGCACGGGCCTCCGGGCGGCCGGCCGCGGCGAACGCCCCGGCCAGCACCGGCGCCGCCTGCGCGGGCACCCGCCGGATCCGGCCGTGCCCCGGCGCCGCGGCGCCACCGCTGCTCCACCACTCCCAGCGGCCACGGGTCGTGGGCAGCAGCACGAAAACGCAGTCGCCGAGCGCGGACGCGGCGAGTTCCGCGATCAGCCGCGCGGTGCCGTGCCGGCCGCGCGCGGCCGCGAGCCGGGGACCGACCTCGGCGAGGAACTCCTCCGGACGGCGACGGCCGCCGTCCGGCACCGTCCAGGCCTGCCAGCCGTCGGGCAGCGCGCCGATCCGGGCGGGCCGCAGCACCCCGCCGGCATCGACCTTCCCGGTGGTTTCCGTCACGTCCACGAACTCCGGGACGGCGCCCGCGGCCAGCCGCTCCCCCGCCGAATTGGCCCATCGCAGGACCCCGTCGGGGTCACGCACGAACACCGGATCGCGCACGTCGTCCAGCACCGCACGCCAGAATCCGGCGTGCTCGGGCAGCTCGGCGCCGGGTGGCAGAGCCGAGGCCGGGGCGGGCCGTGACACCATGCACGAACCTCCTGCCTCCGGGTCGACCTTCCGGTCCTGGTCCTTCAAGGGTCCTTCAAGGTTGGCACAGCGTGCGCGGGCGGACTGGCTCGAAGTGTAGGGCGAACCGTGGCACGCTGGGTCGACGACCATGGCTGGCACAGGCGTCGTGGGAAGGTCGGCAGACATGACAACCAGTTCCGAGCGGGCTCCCGGGCGTACCGGCGGCACCGGCGCGGACGGGGTACCGGCGGGCGAGGAAGCCGCACTGGAGCGGCTCCTTTCCGCGGTGCACGACCTCGCCGACGGCAACTTCCGGCGCCGCTTCGTGGCGCACGGTGACGGCATCACCGCCCGGCTCGCGTCGGCGTTCAACGACATCGCCGGGCGCAACCAGCAGTTGGTGACCGAGCTGATGCGGGTCCGCGGCGCGGTCGGCCAGGAGGGCAGGCTGACCGAGCGGATCGACGCCGAGATCGGCCCCGGCGGCTGGGCCACCGCGGTGGACACCGTCAACGGGCTGGTCGAGGAAGTCAGCAGGCCGGTGGTGGAGCTGGACCGGGTGCTCGGCGCGGTGGCCGAGGGCGATCTGTCCCAGCCGATGGCGCTGCAGCTGGAGGGCCGTCCGCTGCGCGGGCAGTACGAGCAGCTGGCGAACACGGTGAACGGCCTGCTCGCGCAGCTGTCCCGGTTCGCCGCGGAGGTCATCCGGCTCTCCCGCGAAATCGCCGGCGAGGGCAGGCTCGGCGGCCAGGCCGAGGTGCCCGGCGTCACCGGCACCTGGCGTGACCTCACCGACTCGGTCAACTTCCTCGCCGACAACCTCACCGAGCAGGTCCGCAACATCGCCCAGGTCACCACGGCGGTCGCCCGCGGCGATCTGACGCAGAAGATCAACGTGGACGCCCGTGGCGAGATCCTCGAGCTCAAGAACACCATCAACACGATGGTCGACCAGCTGTCGTCCTTCGCCGACGAGGTCACCCGGGTCTCGCGCGAGGTCGGCAGCGAGGGCAGGCTCGGCGGCCAGGCCCGCGTCCCCGGCGTCGCCGGGACCTGGCGGGACCTGACCGATTCGGTGAACCTGATGGCCGACAACCTCACCGACCAGGTCCGCAACATCTCGCAGGTGGCCACGGCGGTCGCCGCGGGCGATCTGACGAAGAAGATCGACGTCGACGCGCGCGGCGAGATCCTGCAGCTGAAGACGACGCTGAACACGATGGTCGGGCAGCTGTCCGCGTTCGCCGACGAAGTCACCCGCGTGGCCCGCGAGGTCGGCAACGAGGGCCGCCTCGGCGGCCAGGCCGAGGTGCCCGGCGCGGCCGGGACCTGGCGCGGGCTGACCGACTCGGTGAACCAGATGGCCGACAACCTCACCGACCAGGTCCGCAACATCTCGCACGTGACCACGGCGGTGGCGAAGGGCGACCTCACGCAGAAGATCACCGTCGACGCGCGCGGCGAGATCCTCGAGCTCAAGACCACGATGAACACGATGGTCGACCAGCTGTCGTCCTTCGCCGACGAGGTCACCCGCGTGGCCCGCGAGGTCGGCACCGAGGGCCAGCTGGGCGGTCAGGCCACGGTGCCCGGCGTCGCCGGCATCTGGCGGGATCTCACCGGGTCCGTGAACTTCATGGCGAACAACCTGACCGCGCAGGTCCGCAATATCGCCCAGGTGGCGACGGCGGTGGCGCGGGGCGACCTGACGAAGAAGATCGCCGTCGACGCGCGCGGCGAGATCCTCGAGCTCAAGACGACGCTGAACACGATGGTCGACCAGCTCTCCGCGTTCGCCGACGAGGTCACCCGGGTCGCCCGCGAGGTCGGCACCGAGGGGAAGCTGGGCGGTCAGGCGGCGGTGCCGGGCGTGGCGGGGACCTGGAAGGACCTCACCGACAACGTCAACTCCATGGCGAACAACCTCACCGACCAGGTGCGGAACATCTCGCAGGTCACCTCCGCGGTGGCGAAGGGCGACCTGACCCAGAAGATCACCGTCGACGCGCGCGGCGAGATCCTCGAACTCAAGAACACCCTGAACATCATGGTCGACCAGCTCTCCGCGTTCGCCGACGAAGTCACCCGCGTCTCCCGCGAAGTCGGTACCGAAGGCAGGCTCGGCGGCCAGGCGCGGGTGCCCGGCGTCGCCGGGACCTGGAAGGACCTCACCGACAACGTCAACGGCATGGCGGACAACCTCACCGTGCAGGTGCGCAGCATCGCCACCATGGCGAGCGCGGTGGCCAACGGCGACCTGTCGAAGAAAATCTCCATCGACGCGCAGGGCGAGGTCGAGGCGCTGGCCGACACGCTGAACGGCATGGTCGAGACGCTGCGCGCGTTCGCCGACGAGGTCACGCGAGTCTCGCGCGAGGTCGGCACCGAAGGCATCCTCGGCGGCCAGGCGCGGGTGCCCGGCGTCGCCGGCACGTGGAAGGACCTGACCGAGAACGTCAACTTCATGGCGCACAACCTGACCAGCCAGGTGCGCAACATCTCCCAGGTCACCACGGCGGTGGCGCGCGGCGATCTGTCGCGCAAGATCGACGTGGACGCCCGGGGCGAGATTCTCGAGCTCAAGACCACCATGAACACCATGGTCGAGCAGCTCTCCGCGTTCGCCGCGGAGGTCACCCGGGTGGCCCGCGAGGTCGGCACCGAGGGCAAGCTGGGTGGCCAGGCCGAGGTCGAAGGCGTGTCCGGGACGTGGAAGCGGCTCACCGAGAGCGTGAACCAGCTGGCCGGCAACCTGACCACGCAGGTGCGGGCGATCGGCCAGGTCGCCACGGCGGTGACCGCGGGCGACCTGACCCGGCACGTCACCGTGGACGCGTCCGGGGAGCTGGCCGACCTCAAGGACAACATCAACCAGATGATCGTGAACCTCAAGGAGACCACCTCCGCCAACCGCGAGCAGGACTGGCTGAAGACGAACCTGGCCCAGCTGTCCGGGCGGATGCAGGGGCACCGCGACCTGTCCTCGGTGGCCACCCTGATCCTGTCCGAGCTGGCGCCGCTGGTGAGCGCGCAGCAGGGTGCGTTCTTCATCGCACACGAGGACGAGTCGGACGCGGCGGGCCGGTCACTGGACTGCATCGCCACCTACGGGCTCGCGCAGTCCCGCACCGGCCTGCGCTTCCGGCTCGGCGAGTCGCTGATCGGGCAGGCCGCGGTGGACCGCAGGACGATACTGGTCACCGAGGCGCCGCCGGAGTACACGCTGGTCTCGTCCGGGCTCGGTTCGGCGCCCCCGGTGCACGTGATCGTGCTGCCGGTGCTGTTCCAGGGCGAGGTGCTGGGCGTGCTGGAACTGGCGTCGGTGAACGGTTTCTCGTCGGTGCACCTGGATCTGCTGGAGCAGTTGCGGCACACGATCGGCGTGAACGTGAACACGATCCTGTCGAACTCCCGCACCGAGGTGCTGCTGACCGAATCGCAGCGGCTGGCCCAGGAGCTGCGGGCACGTTCCGAGCAGCTGCAGGCGCAGCAGGGCGAGCTGCGCCGGTCGAACACCGACCTCGCGGAGAAGGCGGCGCTGCTGGCCCAGCAGAACCGCGACATCGAGGTCAAGAACATCGAGATCGAGCAGGCGCGCCAGGAGCTGGAGGAGCGGGCCGGACAGCTCACCGTGGCCTCGCAGTACAAGACCGAGTTCATGGCGAACATGTCGCACGAGCTGCGCACGCCGCTCAACAGTGCGCTGATCCTGGCGAAGCTGCTGTCGGAGAACCCGGAGGGCAACCTCACCGAGAAGCAGATCCAGTTCGCCAGGACCATCTACGCCGCGGGCAGCGATCTGCAGCAGCTGATCAACGACATCCTCGATCTGGCCAAGGTCGAGGCCGGCCGGCTGGACCTGCAGATGTCCGACGTGACGCTGCCGGAGCTGGTCAGCTACGTGGAATCGCTGTGCCGTCCGCTCACCGCGGACAAGGGCCTGGAGTTCGCGGTGCGGATCGATCCGCCGGTACCCGGCAGCGTGCACACCGACGAGCACCGGCTGCAGCAGGTGCTGCGCAACCTGCTGTCGAACGCGGCGAAGTTCACCGACGAGGGCGGCGTACGGCTGCACATCCGCACGGCCGAGCCGGAGGAGGTCGAGCAGGAGACGCTGAAGTCGGCCGCGGGCATCATCGCCTTCGCCGTGGAGGACACCGGGATCGGCATTCCCGAGGAGAAGCTGGCGATCATCTTCGACGCGTTCCGCCAGGCCGACGGCACGACCAGCCGCAAGTACGGCGGCACCGGACTGGGCCTGTCCATCAGCCAGGAGCTGACCGAACTGCTCGGCGGCGAACTGCGGGTGCAGAGCGATCCGGGCCGGGGCAGCACGTTCACGCTGTACCTGCCGGTCGGCGCGGCGAACCTGATCGCGCCCACCACCCCGGTCCGTCCCACGCCGAAGCTGCCGGTGCTGCCGAGCACGATCACCGTCTCCGAGCCGGACAGCGCCCCGAAGCGCTTCGACGGCGAGAAGGTGCTGATCGTCGACGACGATCTGCGCAACGTCTTCGCCCTCGCCGCGGTGCTGGAACAGGCCGGGCTGGAGGTGATCTACGCCGACACCGGCGTCGCGGGCATCCGGGCGCTGGAGCGGCACGAGGACACCGCGCTGGTGCTGATGGACGTGATGATGCCGGAGCTGGACGGGAACGCGACCATCGCCGCCATCCGCGCCGAAGCCGCACACGAGGACCTGCCGGTGATCGCGGTGACCGCGAAGGCGACCGAGGAGGACCGGGAACGCACCCTGGCCTCCGGCGCGGACGACTACCTGACCAAACCGGTGGACACCGACCGGCTCCTGGACGTGATCGCCACCCGCCTCGAGGCGGACGCCGCCTCGGCCCCGCAACCCGGCGACCCGAGGAAAAATGGAGCGGGTGACGGGAATCGAACCCGCGTAGCTAGTTTGGAAGACTAGGGCTCTACCATTGAGCTACACCCGCAGCGCCCCGGTACGACCCGGGAACGCAGCAAGCTTAGCGTGCGCGCTAGGCTGACCGGCACACCCCCCGGGTACGCCGGCGGGACCGGGATGTGGCGCAGCTTGGTAGCGCATCCGCTTTGGGAGCGGAGGGTCGCAGGTTCAAATCCTGTCATCCCGACCGATAGGGGCTGGACCTGCGGGTTCAGCCCCTTTTTCGTGCCGTCGGACGCGGCCCGGAAGCTAGCACAGCGCTCAGTGACACTCCTATTTGAGGATTTTCACATGCGCACCCGAGCCCCGAAGCCCGCTCCGCCGGCCTGGCAGGCGTTGATCAACGAGTGGGCCATGTCACTTGAAGCGGAGAACAAGAGCCCCCGCACGATCCGCGGCTACTGCGACGCCGTGCGCTTCTTCCACATCTGGCTCGCCGACCCGGACGTACCGCCGGAAGCCGACGACCCCGAAACGTGGCTGGCGTCAGTTCCACCCAAGCCGACTGAGCCCGCCGACTACGAACCGAACCACGTCAAACGGTGGATCGCCTATCGCCTCGCAACCACCAGCCCCGGCAATGCAAACAACAATTACCGCGCCCTGAGCGCCTGGTTCAACTGGCTTCTGACCGAGGAAGAGATCGAACACCACCCGATGGCTCGCATGAACCCACCCCACATTCCGGACCAGCCGATCCCCATCACCCCGGTGGAATTCATCAAGCAGGTGCTCCGGGACTGCCAAGGCCGCGACTTCCACAGCCGCCGGGACGAAGCGATCATCCGACTGATCTGGGACACCGGCGGCCGCCTCTCCGAAATCGCCAACATCGACCTGGAACGCGACCTCGATCTCTCCCGTCGCGTCGTCAACGTCCTCGGCAAAGGCGGCAAATGGCGCGCGCTTCCCTTCAGCGCCGCCACCGGCAAAGCACTCGGCCGCTATCTCCGCGTCCGGGCGCGCCACCCCTACGCCGACACCACCAGCAGACTGTGGCTCAGCGACCACCGCCGAAGCACGCCACTCTCGCCGAACGGCATCAAGATCATGCTCCGCCGACGAGGCAACGCCGCCGACGCCCACGGCGTGCTCGGCCGCAACCTTCACGCACATCTCGGCCGGCACTTCCAGGCACACACCTTCCTCAGCTCCGGTGGCAGCGAAGGCGACCTGATGCTGCTCAACGGATGGACTACCGCACAAATGGCTCGCAGGTACGGAGCCAGCGCCGCCGCCGAACGGGCCCACGAAGCGGCCAGGAAGATCCGGATCGGGGACGCGCTCTGAACCACAGGCGGCGGCCGCACACGAACACGACACCCATACCTCTCCAGCAGGCTCCAGCCAACCGTCAACCCGGCGGGCCACAACCCAGGCTCGAGCCAAACCACGGAGTTCGACGGCATAGCGCGGCCGTCGCCGACACCAGCACCCTGACGACCACGAAACCCAGGAGCCTGAGTGCTCGCGTCTACTTGAACCGTCACGGGTTGGGGGCCGCTTCCTTTCGTGAGGATGATGGTCACCATGCCCAAGCGTTACCCGCCCGAGGTCCGTGAGAAGGCTGTCCGTCTGGCCCTGGACCGTCTCGACGAGTACGGATCCGCCTATGCTGCCGCGCATGCCGTCGGCCCGATGGTCGACGTGCACCCGGAGACGCTGCGCGTGTGGATCGTCAAGGCTCTCCAGCAGGGTGTCCCGTCCGTCGCGGCGGCCGGTGAGCTGGCCGCGACCGAGCGCGCCGAGCTGGACCGGTTGCGCAAGGAGAACCGGGAACTCAAGCAAGCCAACGACATCCTGAAGCTGGCATCGGCTTTTTTCGCGCGGGAACTCGACCCGCGACACCACTGATCCTCGGGTTCATCGACGAATACCGCCAGGTCCACGGCGTCGAGTCGATCTGCCGCGCGCTCTCCACGCACGGGATCCAGATCGCGCCCAGGACCTACCGCAAGGCCCGCCGCCGGCCACCGTCCGGGCGGGATATCGCCGACGCGTACCTGATCAACGCCTTGCTGGACGCGCAGGAGGCACCCGAGGCTGTTTATGGGCGGCGGAAGATGACCCGTTGGCTGCGTCGCCAGGGGCACGATGTGGCGTTCTGCACCGTCGACCGGATCATGCGAGACCTGGACCTGCAGGGAGTGACCAGGGGCCGCCCACCGCGAACCACGATCCGCGCCAAAGACAGCGTGCGGGCTGGTGATCGGCTCAACCGGGACTTCAGCGCCGAT
Organism: Amycolatopsis jiangsuensis; assembly: GCF_014204865.1. Taxonomy (NCBI): domain Bacteria; kingdom Bacillati; phylum Actinomycetota; class Actinomycetes; order Pseudonocardiales; family Pseudonocardiaceae; genus Amycolatopsis; species Amycolatopsis jiangsuensis. The sequence goes on along the minus strand of NZ_JACHMG010000001.1, from coordinate 7,898,774 downwards.
GCCCCAAACCTGGCGTGGGTGGCGGACTTCACCTACGTCTCGACGCAGACCGGATGGGCCTACGTCGCCTTCGTGTTCGATGTCTACTCCCGCGCCATCGTCGGCTGGATTGCGGCGAGCACGAAGACGACCACGCTGGTGTCCAAGGCCCTGAACATGGCGCTTTGGCGGCGTGATCACCACGGGCATCCCGTCGAGCCAGGGTTGATCCACCACAGCGACGCCGGCAGTCAATATACGTCGGTAGCCTTCACCGATTCCCTGGCAATGCAAGGATTATCGGCCTCCATCGGTTCGGTCGGAGACGCCTACGACAACGCGCTAGCGGAGTCGATCATCGGGTTGTTCAAGACTGAACTGGTCAACCGGCACCGCCCGTTCACGAACCTGTCCGAGGTCGAGTACGCAGTGACGGAGTGGGTCGACTGGTACAACAACGCCCGCCTGCATTCCCGGCTGGAGTACCTCACTCCGGTCGAATACGAGGCCGCCTACTACGCTCAACATCTGCCACGCCGACCGGCGCTGGTCTGACACCACAGCCGGTCCCTTACCCGTGACGGTTCAACGTGAGCGAAACCGAGCGCACCGGCTATGCCGACACCAGCCGGAAGACCTACGGCGATCACCTACGCGACTCTGTGGTCTGGGCGCACGAGGCAGCCGACATCCATAGCGAGGCCGCCGACATGTACAACAGGCTGGCCGAGCTCGGGATGCCCGATGCGGTCGAGCGCAGGGACTACGCGCGTCGCGCAGCCGCCCACATGGAGCAGGTGGCCAGCGTGAACGCCGCACAAAGCATCGCCCACGACGAGATGATGGCCGCCGGCGGCCCGGACAACTCCCGCGCCTACGTCGAGTACGAGGCCATGACCCGCCGCCACCAGGAGCTGCTACCCAAGGACCCCCCCGGCTTGACGATCACGTTTCTCCCGAAGTGACTACCGCTCGGTGACCGGTCCGCTACTGTGATTCGTGGCAGACGGTCTTGGCTGGACCGCTCTACCAGCGTTAACAGGTGTCACCAGAGGGGTAAACAGTGTCTCAACCTGCATCCGGGCCGAACTGGCTTGAAGGACTCGGCTTCGTCATCACCGACCAAGCGGGCGGCGGAGGCGCCTCCGGAGGAGGCGCAGCACCGTCCGGGCAGGGCTTCGCCATGAGTACCGACGAAGCTCACAGCATGCTCGTCGTGGCCAAACGCACTCGCGACAAGTACAACAGCATGCGTCGGAAGGCACTTTTGACGCTTCGGATGAATCCACCAACTGACGATCCCGGCAGCAGTGGCTACAACAACCTGATGGGAGCAATGCTTGAAACCTGTGGATCTGCCGAGGAAGGGCGTACCTTCCCGGTGATCGAGTAGAGGTCTCAAGCAGGCCGACGTTGGCGCGTCGGTCGGGAAGGCACGCCCATGCTCACCGTAGTCCCTGACCCCGCATCTGGTGACAACGACCAGTCCGCTGCGGGTGAAGCATCGTTGATCGACCAGATCGTCCGTGAGGGTGCTTGCCGGATGCTGGCCGAAGCGTTGCGTGCTGAGGTCGACGCCTACATCGCCGCGTTCGCTGACCAGCGGGACGAGCGGGGCCGCCGCTTGGTCGTGCGCAACGGCTCCCACCAGCCTCGTGAGGTGCTCACCAGCGCGGGCGCGGTCGAGGTGACCGCGCCGCGGGTCAACGACAAGCGCGTCGACCCGGAGACAGGCCAGCGTCAGCGGTTCGCCTCGGCGATCCTGCCGGCGTGGGCGCGTAAGACCCCGAAGATCACCGAGGTACTGCCGCTGCTCTACCTGCACGGCCTGTCCTCGGGTGATTTCGTGCCCGCACTGGGACAGTTCCTCGGGTCCGCGAAGGGCCTGTCCGCGGCAGTGATCACGAAGCTGACGGAGCAGTGGAAGGCCGACCAGCGTGCCTTCGCCGAGCGGGATCTGTCCGGTGTGGACTACGTCTACCTGTGGGCGGACGGCGTCCACGTCAACATCCGCCTGGAAGAACACAAACTCTGCCTGCTGGTCATGATCGGCGTGCGCGCCGATGGCCGCAAGGAGCTGGTCGCGCTGGCCGACGGCTATCGCGAATCGACCGAGTCGTGGGCCGACCTGCTGAGGGACTGCCACCGGCGCGGGATGCGCGCGCCCGTACTCGCGGTCGGCGACGGTGCGCTGGGGTTTTGGGGCGCGCTACGCGAGGTCTTCCCCAGCACCCGCGAGCAGCGGTGCTGGTTCCACAAAATCGCGAATGTTCTTGCCGCGCTACCGAAATCCGCGCATCCCGGCGCGAAGAAGGCCCTCGCCGAGATCTGGAACGCCGAAGACCGCCGCCATGCCCTGGACGCGGTCACAGCGTTCGATGCCGCCTACGGCGCGAAGTTCCCCAAGGCGGCCGCGAAGATCACCAACGACGTCGACGAGCTGCTGGCGTTCTACGACTACCCGGCCGAGCACCGGATCCACCTGCGCACCACGAATCCCATCGAGTCGACGTTCGCCACGGTGCGGCATCGCACGAAGGTCACCAAGGGGCCGGGCTCGCGAGCGGCCGGGCTGGCCATGGCGTTCAAGCTCATCGAGTCAGCACAAACTCGCTGGCGCGCGGTGAACGCACCACACCTCGTTGCCCTCGTCCGTGCTGGTACCACGTTCGTCAACGGCGTCCTGGTCGAACGACCCGACGAGGAAGCCGCTTAAAGATCTTGATCCACAGGTATTGACAATAGCTCCCTGATGGTCGGCGAAGATCACAACGGTGGAACGCTCGGCGGAGGCAGAGACCAGGTCGAGCTTGTCTACAACTACTCGAACGAGCTAGTCACTCGGCTGGAAAAGGCACTCGGCATCACCGAGTCCTCGGACGACCAGGCTGCCGCCGACCTCGGGAACGTCACACCTGGCGACGACAAGGGGTTCGCGTGAGGAAACCCCGAGCTCTAGCGTCCTTTGCTGGCGTGGTTGCAACCGTTGTACTGGGGGCGGGATGTTCCGGGACGCCGGCCGCGACCCCGACGAGTTCCCCACCGTCGCCGACCAGCGAGACCTTGCCTCACAGCGGCGCTCCCAAGGTCGAGCATCCACTCCCGGCATCCGTGCTCTCCGGCGACCCCTGCCAAGGTGCGTTGACGCCGGAACAGCTCAAACAGATTTTCGGCACCGTGCCAAACGGCACGCCAGACGCCACAGCCGGACTCGGCCCGAACTGTGACTGGCAGGCGGACGCCGGTGTTTCAGTGGGCTATGTGACGCAAGATCACCAGGGGCTCAGCGCCGTATATCGGAATTCCAAACCGCAAACCTCGGTATGGCGTGAGCTTCCGTTGATTCAAGGCTTCCCGGCCGTCGGATACATCGACAAGGCGGGAGCAGCTTCGGGAGATATCTGCACGGTGAGCGTCGGTGTCGCCGACGATCTGTCCTTCGATGTCGCACTGACACTCAGTCAGGCCAAGAAGAACGCGCGTGCGGATCCGTGCGAGCCTGCAACGCGGGTGGCGGACATGGTGGTCACCAACCTGCGCCAGAAAGCGGGTTCGTGATGGGTCTGTTCGACTGGGTCGGCGATGGCACGAAGTGGCTCAACGACCGGTTCAACGACGTTGAGCATTGGGTGTCGGACGTGTGGCACGGCAATACCGGTGACCAGGCAGTTCCCGCCCCGGAGCTGGTCCAGAAAATCTTGGCCAGCAAGGGCGCTACCGAATGGCATCAGGGCGCAGCGTCGCTCGGCGAAATCGCGAAGGACCACGACGAAGCCAGTTCGGATGTGCAGAAGCTGAGCACTGGCCTGGAGTCAACATGGACCGGCGGCGGAGCTGACGCGGCGCAAGCGAGGATTCGCCCGTTGGCAGATGCTTCCTCCGCGGCCGCGCAAACCTATACCAGCAACGGGCAGAACTTGACAGATCTGGCGCATGGGTTCGATGAAATGAAGGCCGCGTTGCAACCGATGCCCAACACGCCGCCACATAAAAACTTCTTCGACAGCGCTTCACCGTGGGACACCGACACCGAAGACCAGATCAACAACTACAACAAGATGGCCCAGGAAAACCTCGACCGCTACAACGGCTACTCGAAGCAGGCACAAACCAGCGGTCAAGGTTTGAAAACGGATTACGGGCAGCTGGGCACGTTCGACGGCGACGTGTCGATTACTCCGCAGGAGCCCGCTTCCACGCACTCGCAGCACACGTCGACCGGTGGGGCGAACGGGCATTCGTCGGCGCGGTCGGACCTCACCAGTACGGGCGGTGCGGCGCATACGCCACCTGCCGGGGGTTCGGTGCCGGACGTGCACACCCCTCCCCCCGCCTCCTCGCCACCGGGTGGGAATTCTGGGTCGGGCGCTCAGTCGGGTGGGGGCGGTACTGAGACCGCGGGTTACGTTCCTCCGTCGCTGCCGGACACGCGGCCCGGTTCGATGCCGCCGCTGCCGGTACCGGGGTCCTCGCCGGGCTCCGGGGGCGGTGGTTCGTCGTGGTCGGGGGGCGGGTTTGTGCCCGGCGGGTTCGGCGGTGCTGGCGGCTCGTCGTCTGGACCAGGCGCAGGGGTCGGCGGGGCCACCGGCCGCATGCCGTCCGGAGGGTCTGGCGGTGGCGCGCGGTCGGGTGCCGGTGTCGGTGCTGGAGAAGAAGGCGCTGTCCGCGGTTCGGGAGGGCCGACTGCAGGGCGCGGCGCCACCGGTGGCCGCGGCGGGGCCGGCATGGGTGGTATGGGCGCTGCGGGAGGCAGGGGCAAGGACGAGGAGGACAAGGAGCACCAGCGCAAGTACGGCGTGGATGATGACTCCGCGTTCAGCCTGACCGACGATGACGGCGGTCGGCTAGTGGATCCGCGAACCGGACTGCCACCCACACCCCCGACCATCGGGGGCTGAGGACACACGTGAACATCCTCGACCGGCCGGTGCGACTGCCCCGGCCCGTGTTTCTCATGTCCTGGAAGCTGGCCGAGCTCGGCGCACTCCCCGTCGTGGTCGAACCGGACCAGACCTACCGCACCGACGACGGCGCAACCGCGTTCCGGCAGCGCGCGCTCGACGAGCTCGCCCGTCTCGGATTGATCGACCGGGACGGCGCGCTGATCCCGCAGTACCGGGCCACACTCGAGGTACTGGCGAGGGCTCGGCGTGAGGTCTACTCCTGGAGCAACCTCCGCGACGCCAGCGTCCAGGCTGCCGCGATCCTCACCGCCGAGTCCGGGCGGGACGCAATCCGGTTGATCACCAACCACGAGGTAATCCAACTCGACCCCATCCGACCGCGCGCGCTGGTAGAAAGCCTGGTCGACACCCTTCCGAATGGTCGCCCAGCCCGGATCAGGCCGCTGTGTGTACCGAAAGGACATTACGACGACGCCGGTCGCGACTACGGTCGCGATGACCCGCTCACCGAAGACGCCGCAGACGCCGACGAGCTGCGTCGGCTGATGCGCGCCGAGCGGGACGCGATTCACCAGCTGTACGCCGCAACCCGCGACAACGCCGGCGAGCGCACGCGTTCCACACCGCTGTCAGCCATCGACCTCACCCGCGTAGGCAGGATCCTGAGTTTCGTTAACGACGGTCCCGGCGGTGCTCCACAGATCAACCTGTATCCCGGTCATCGTGCGCATCTCGTCGACGCACTCACACTCACACTCGGTGCGCTCGGATAGGCGGCAACCACACCAGTTCCGGCAGGCGCAGGTTCCCTGCGCCTGCCGGAACGGCCCGACCGTCCCGTCTGGCTGGTCGCAGAGGGGACGCGACGACGGGGACGGCCAAGTCTCGAGGACCGAGAACTACGTCGTGTCGAATGCGGCGAACCTACTGGCGATGTCTTCGATGATCATGACGGATTCGAGGGGTGTTTTCGCGTTCTTGTCGAGTCGTTCGATGACGTCCCGGTACTCGTTGCGGTCATCGGGAAGGAAAATTCCGGCATTGCGGTGGGAGAAGTAAGCGACCGTCGCTGCGGGAGTGTCATAGAGCGTGAAGGGCCCGGACCGGCCGGGGTGCTCGCCGACGTCGTCCGGCACGACGCGCAGGGTGATTCCGGTCGAGGCCACCACGAGGATCTCCAGCTGCCGGCGCATGATCTCCGGAGTACCGACAAGGTTGGTGAGCGCAGCAGCTCCGACGAAAGCGGTAATCGGTGTGGCATCGAAGCCGAGGATGACATTGCCGCTCTCCGCCCGGACAGTGGCCAGCTCGCGGACGTCCGAGGCGAGGAAACCTTGCGCGAAAAGAGCTGCCATCGAGTAGTCCGGGATCTGCAAGAGGTCGGGAATCTGCAGGGGATGCCACACCCTGATACTGCGAGCCATGGCTTCACAATCGCGCAAAGCTGCCAGGTGGTCGCGGTGACTCTGATTCCCGGGGACGATCAAGCCGGGACCGGTGAGCCGAGCCAGATGCAGGATTCGCTGCTTCTCCTCGCCAACGACACCCAGTGCACCGAGAATCCCCGCCACGTCGGTCACCTTCGGTGTGCGCTGGCCGAGTTCCCAATTAGAGATCAGAGCAGGGTTCGTCCCAATCCGCCGGGCCAGCTCCCGCACGCCATACCGCGCGTGCTTCCGCGCCGCGCGCAGAGCAATACCCAGCAACCGGTTCCGAAACGGACCCTTGTCCTCAACGTTCACGTGTCATGCCCTGTTCCTCGTCATCCTCGACAACGACCTCGCCGGTATCGCGGTCGATCAGAACCTCAGTGCCGTCGTCCCCGATCCAAACGCTCATCACGACCTCCGCGGTGGTGTCCGCAGGCCCGGATGATTCGGCGGGATCTCGTAGCCGTGGATTCGTCGGTACTCAAAGTCGCAATATAGGCACTGCGTCGGTACGCCGTGCGCGCTCCGCTCACTCAACGTCCCGAACGCGGAGGCCGCTGTCTTGTTGCACAGCATCGTGATGACCCCACCCGGCGCAGGAATGGCGGACAGTCGGGTCAGGTGCCACACGCCGCCGATCACGGGGCGCATCGCCGCCGCATCAAGGTAGATGAACGCGGTCATGCAGAACAGCGTCGTCGCCTGCACGCTTCCTGTGCAGGGAAGATCCCGGGGAAGATGGGGGAAGCCGTAGACTCGATGCCGTGACCGGGATGCCGAACGATCGTCTTCGCCTCGCGCGCGAGGCGATGCCTTCGCGTCTGCATCCGGGGACACCGATGGGTCGGGATGAGCTGGCCGGTCACGTACGCGACTGGATCACCGCCACCGACCCGGACGGGCGGTTGTCCGCGTTCGACGGCAACCACCTCGGCAAGCTGGAACGGGGCTCGGTCCGGCGGCCGTCCGCTCTCGTTCGCGCAGCGCTGTGCGGCGTGTTGGAAGCCAACGAACACGACCTTGGCCTCGTTGCCCACAAGGACGAGGAAAGAGTCGCCGCAGCACTCTCCGGCCGGGTGTACACCGATCACAAGGCCTTGGCTGCCATCGCCGAAGTGCTGGCCAGTGTTCGGCGGTTGGAAGACGCCACCAGCGCCGGCGATGTGGTCTCGACGGTTCAGGCGCAACGAGCAATGGTCTCTCGGCTCGCCGACAACTCACGGGGAGCGGTGCGCACCGACGCCATCGGACTGCTTTCCGAACTGGAGCAGTACCTCGGGTGGCTGAGCATTCCGTTGGATCGTTGGGGCGACTCCCGGAAACACCTGGACCAGGCCGTCGTGCGTGCCACGGAGGCCGACGACCCCGAGCGGCTGGCAATGGCGCTATCGTTCTCCGCGTACCGGAACCTGCGTCGTGGCAACTTGCGCAACGCCGAGACCATGAACGCTGCAGCCGGTCGGGACGAACGCGTGAATATCGGTCTGCGCACCTACACCGAGTTTCAGCGCGCCGAGGTCCTGGCTCGTGACGGGCTGAGAAACGAGGCGCTGCAGGCCTTGACCTCGGCCGACACGTTGATGGGCGGACTGCCAGACACCTCTGACGACCTACCGGCATCCGCATACTGGTACGTACCGTCCTTCTTCCACGGACAACGTGCCTTCGTGCTGCACGCGCTCGGCGACGACAGGCAAGCGGCCCGTATCGCCCGCGAAGCTCTGGCAGAGATGCCCTCAGCATGGCGCGAAGCCGAGTGGGCGGGCCGACGTACGAAGCTGGCACAGCTCGACACATGATGAAGCCGTGCGCTGCTGCCCAGCGAACCGACAGCCGGCAAGGCCCTCGCGCATAGTTGCGTAAGGCCCGAGGACCTCACGCAATGCTACGCACAGTAGTGGGAGGTGTCGTGTACGTGTCGCCTGTTAACGGCCGACGCGAGGACCGAGCTGACCGCGCGCCAGAAGCGTCCGGGACCGGGCCAAACGGAAGCAGGAACAGTTTGAGCTGACCACCGACTCCGAGTGCTGGGGCGCGGTCTGTTTCAAGCGCTGGGTAAACACGGAGCTGCCCCTACACCAAGCGGGCCCGCTCAGCATGTACGACAACTACCTGGGCGAATAAGCCGTGGACCAGATGCTCGGCGTGTCGATGGACACCGACGACAAGCAAGGCGGAGGAGCAAGTCATGCGTGCAGCTCCGTCGCGGGCTCGCGGCGCAGTCAGCCGTGGGCCCGCGCGTGCAGTGGGCCACCGCGCCGCTCGTGAACGGCGTTTCTGGCCTGGCACGCCGGGCCGAGGTCCGGCGAGATGGGCACTGTGAGTGATGACATCGAACCCTATGAGGCTTCGTGGAAGTGAGAAGAAGCCGGCGCGAGAGCTGTCGCCGGAGCAGGCCGCTGCGACGGCGATGGTGGCCGAGACGAAGGCTCGCGGGCTGGAGCTGACCGGCCCGGACGGGCTGCTGAAGCTGTTCACCAAGAACGTGTTGGAAGCGGCACTGAACGAGGAGATGACCGAGCATCTCGGGCATGAGAAAAATCGTGCCGAGGAGGGCCGGGACTCGACGAACGTGCGGACCGTGACGCGGTCGAAGACCGTGGTGACCGACGCTGTCGGTCAGGTGGATATCGAGGTCCCGCGGGATCGGGAATCGACGTTCGAGCCGCAGATCGTGAAAAAACGCCAGCGCCGGCTGACCGGCGTGGACGAAGTCGTCTTATCTCTCTACGCCAAGGGGATGACGACCGGTGAAATTTCTACGCATTTCAGCGAAATCTACGGGGCGTCGGGGTGAAATCCCGCACGCGCGGTCGGAAGCGTCTGTGCCGGCAATTCGGTTTCGACCAGCGCTGGGCACCGCACAACCGGTCAATGCAGGCGGTCGCAAACCTTCGGGGCCTGCCTGTCGATCCGGCGGTTCGGGTATCCACCGGTCGGTTCACTGCCCAGACACTTCGCTTGACGCCCGCACGTCCCAAGGGCTTTTCGGGGGCGGAATCATAAGCAGGACGCGACGCTGTGCCCACATAGTGCCGACAGAGGGCGGGGAGCTGGCCGACATCGGTGCCGAGCTCTCCGCACAGGTGGCGGATGGCCGGGTCCGAAAGCTGGTGTCCTCCGTCGGGCCACGGAGCGGTGTTCTCGCCGGTCCGTAGCCCGACCTCGCCGACAACCTTGCAAAAAAGCGAATCACGACTGCGCAAGTCGATGGTCATGCGCGGCCGGTATGTCCAACATGGCCGGCTCGCCACCGGACGCGCCGGCCACGACCCGGTCATCGGACGGCGGCGTGGAAGACCGCGCGCGGGTGGGACAGCTCCTTGAAGCCCCAGATGCCGTGGTATCGACCGAAACCGGAGCTGTTGACCCCGCCGAACGGGAGGTTCTCCTCGGACCAGTGGAGGTTGCTCCCGTTGATGGTCACGCCACCAGAGGTCGTGTTGTCAAGAACGCGCTGAATGAAAGCCTCATCCCGGGAGTGCACGGAGAGACCGAGCGGCTTGCCGAGGGAGTCGACGTACTCGTAGATTTCTTCTTCGTCCACGTAGGTCAGCACCGGGAGGATCGGCGCGAACAGCTCCTCCTGGATGATCCTACTGCCCGCCGGGACGTCGACCAGAACGGTCGGCTCGATCACGAAGTTTTCCGGGTCGGTACCGCCCCCGAAAGCTACCTTTGCACCGGCGGCGATCGCTTCGTCGAGGTAGCCCTTGACCCGCTCGTAGTTGCGCTTGTCGACCAGGCGGCTGTCCTGGCGCCACCGGTAGACACCGTCCTCGTAGTACTGTTTTCGGACTGCCGCGACATACTTCTCGACGAGCTGGTCGCGCAGCGCCTCGGGTACCCACGCGTAGTCGACCGCGAGGCAGTTCTGCCCGTGGTTGAACAGCTTCCCTGTCACGAACACCTCGGCGACATGGTCGAGGTCGGCGGTCCGGTCAACGATGGCCGGGTTTTTGCCGCCCAATTCCAGTGTGAACGACGCCATGTGCTGGGCGGCCTTCTCCACGATGATCCTGCCCACCCGGGGGCTTCCGGTGAGGAAGATGTGATCGACTGGGAGGTCCAGTACGATGTCGTTCGCATCGCGCGGACCGTCCGGGGTAGCGATCTCATCGGCGTTGATCACCGCGACCTCGCGCTCGTCGAACACCGCGCGCACGATCTCCTCGATCACTACCGCGGTCGCCGGGGTCACCGGGTTCGGCTTGGCGAGCACCACGTTGCCGGCGCTGACCGCCTGGATAAGCGGCGAGAAGAACATGCTGAGGGGGAAATTCCAGGTCGAGAAGAGCAGAACAACTCCCCGTGGTTCGTACTTCACGAACACGCGCTCCGCCTCCGGCGACGATGGCGACTTCTCGACCGGCTGCGGCTGCATCCAGGCGGCCAGGTTGTCCCTGGCCTTGTCGATGTTGGACTGTAGTGCGGCCACCTCCGAGCGATCCTCGATCGGACGTCCGAGGTCGGCGTTGATCGCCCGGGCGATGTCCTCCTGGCGAGCAAGGAGCTCGCGACGTAGTCGCTCGAGCCGCTCGATGCGCTCGGCGGCGGTGGTGTGGCGCATTGCGCGACGACGACCGTGCAGGCCGTGGAAAATCCGGTCGATCTCACTGATGTCGATCACGAACATACTCTCCTGACAATGGGCGGATGGGTGGGGTGGCGCGCCCGTCCTGCCCGGGTCCGGTTACCTGCGCCGCAACACCTGCCAGGTTGGAGCGTACGGGCAAACTGCACAATACAGTGCACAGATTTTTCGATCTCTCTTGTGCACAGTGCCTAGTAGTGCTTTGTTAGGTGCTGTTGAGTTGGGGTTTCTGTGGTGGTGTTCGGGGCTGGATGGGTTGTCGGCAGGTGTGGCAGGTGCCGGTCCAGGCCGCGAGCAGGGTCTGGAGTTCGCGCAGGACTGCGTAGAGGGTCAGGCCTGCGCAGGGGCTTTTGGGGTGCGGCGGAGCTGGGTGCAGATGGCCTGGGCGACGGCGGCGAGGGTGACGTGGCGGTGCCAGCCGAGCCAGGAGCGGCCTTCGAAGTGGTCCAGGCCGAGGCCGTCTTTGAGTTCGCGGTAGTCGTGTTCGATGCGCCAGCGGATTTTGGCCAGCCGGACCAGGTCCCGCAGTTTCGTGTCGGCAGGGAGGGTGGAGAGCCAGTAGTCGGTGGGCTCGGGTGCGCCGGGAGGCCACTCGGCCAGCAGCCAGCATTCGGGCAGGCTGCCGTCGCTGTCGCGGGGGATGTTGCGGTTAGCTGGGCGGATGCGCAGCGCGAGGAACCGGGAGCGCATGCTCGCGGTGGGGTTGCCGGGAGTCTTGCGTGATCCGTGTCGCCAGAGGACGTACCGGCCTGCTGATCGTCCGGCGGCCATCGCGAGGGATTTCAGGTCCTGTGGCGGGTCGGGGTAGCGCGGCTGTGGCGGGCGGCCGGTGCCCTTCCAGGCCGGGGTCACCGGCGCGGCCTCGGCGGGGTGGGCGGTCGCGGTCGGGCTGACGGCGAGGGCGTAGGTCAGGCCACGTTCGGTCAGGCCGAGCCGGAATTCGGTGGCGTCGCCGTAGCCGGCGTCGGCCACCACCGGCCGGCTCGGCAGTCCCCACTCACCGATGACCTCGTCGAGCATGTCCAGCGCCAGCCGCCACTTCTCCCGATGTCGCAGTTCGTCTGGGATCGCACTGCGTACCCGCCGACGCCGGATCTCGGCCGCGGCCCCGCCGTCGGTTGCTTTCTCGTCGTCCCAGGACTCGGGCAGGAACAGCCGCCAGTCGATCGCGGCCGAGGCCCAGTCGGTGACCGCGTGCACGCTCACCCCGACCTGGCAATTCCCCGTTTTGCCCAGCGCACCGCAATACATCCGCGCCACACCTGGGGAATCCTTGCCGTCCTTGGGAAACCCGGTGTCATCGATGACCAGGGCATCCGGGGCGATGAACTCCCCGGCCCATCCGGTCAGGCGTCGCCGGACCTCGACGTGTTCCCAGGTCGAGGTGGTGACGAACTGCTGCAACTGCTGATGATCGACCTCAAGCCGCTGCGCCATCGGCTGCATCGACTTGCGTTTGCCGTCCAGCATCAGCCCACGCAGATACAGCTCACCTTTCCCCCGCTGATCACGCCGCGCGAACCCACCGAACATCCGCTCAGCGAACTGTTCGATCACCGGACGAACCTCGTCCATCTCCTCCGAAAGCACCCGCACAGGAGATCACATCAACCACCTGACCAGCCACAACGACACACCTAACAAAGCACTACAAGCACGCCCTGGGCAAACCCAGCCCAACGGTCCCGGCAGGTGGGCGTGGTGGATACTTTTGACAGCCCGGTGTGCACCATGCACAATCGCGAGGTGCCACCACCGAGATGGGAGCCGTTGAGCGGGCCTGCAGCCGAGCTGGTGGCCACCACAGCACAGCACCTGCTCCACGACCCGGCGGAATTGTTCGCAGCCACCGGCCAGGCCATTCTCGACGCCTTACCGGTTGTGGACGCGGACGCGGACCTCGCCGCATCGGCGCGGGCCACCAGCAACGCCAACATCACGCGATGGCTAGTCACCATGGCCCGGTATCCCGGTGAGCCGGTGGGGACCGATCTGACACCGGAGGCACTGGAGATCGCCAGGGACGTCATCCGCCGCGGACTAGACAGGGAGGTGCTGTGGACGGGATATCGGCAAGGCCAGAACACGAGCTGGCTCGGCTGGATGCGGACGCTGTGCACCATGAGCGCGGGCAAGCCGGAGTGGTCCGGTGTCCTCGGTGAAGCACTGGACGCCACCGCGCGCTCCTATTTCGGTTTCCTCGACGACATTCTCGTCAACGTTGAGGCGCAGGTGAGCCTCGAACGTGACCAGTTGCGCAGCGACGGGACATCGATGCGGCTGGAAACGGTGCGCCTGATCCTGGACGGAGCGCCGATCACCCAAGAGCGCGCCGCCAAGCGTCTCGGCTACGAGCTGGCGGCGCAGCACATCGGTTTTGTGTTGTGGGCCGATGGCGAGGTCGACCAGGGCAGCCTGGAGAAGACCGCGAACCAGCTGGCTCGTGCGGCCGGTGCCGGTCGTCCGCTCGCACTGCCGGTGAGCGGCAGCAGCCTGTGGGCTTGGTCGCATGCGCCGTCGCCGCTGAACCTCCGCGCGCTGCGCGACGCCGTCACCGTCATCGAGCGGCCGATCCACGTGGCCATCGGGGCTAGCGCGTACGGGATGGCCGGTTTCGGCCTCACGCACCGCCAGGCGATCGACGCGCGAAAACTCGCGCAGCGCCTGCCGGAGCCACCACGTTTCACCAGTTACGAGGACATCGAGGTGGTCGTGCTCGCCAGCGTCGATCCCGACCGGGTCAGGCATTTCCTCCAGCAGACGCTGGGCGGTCTGATGGGCGAACGGCGCGAAATCCGGGAAACGATGCTCGCGTACCTGCGTCATGAACGCAATGCGACCAGCACCGCGAAGGAATTGTTCACGCACCGCAATACCGTTTTGAACCGGCTTGCCCGTGCGGAGAGCCTCCTGCCCCGCCCTTCCTCGGAGCGTCCACTCGCGGTGCATCTGGCACTGGAGCTCGACCATTGGCTTGCCGCGCAGCCGAATGGCGAGTGAGCCCCCACCTCGAGTTCTCCAGTTCGCGTTTTCGGCGGGAACACCGCTCGGCGCGGTTTGAGTATGACCTCCGCACCGACTTGCTCGCTCAAGCCCGCATTTCGCAGCTGGCACGGGAACCAATCGTGTCCGGCTTGCACTCGTGGCCCGGCTGGTTGGGCGAGGCGACCGGTAACATCTCGGACAGGCCGTAGCCCTCATGAACCGCGCAATCGAACTGCTTCTCGGAGTCGTGCAGCACGGTCACCGGCATCGGCGGGGCCGACCCGTTTTGACGAACAGGGTCGGTGCGGCGGTGTCAGGCTACCTGACGTTTGGTGGTGTCTTCGGTCGCGTGGTAGTTGGTTTCGTAAGCGTCGGGGCTGAGGTAGCCGAGGCGGGAGTGCCGTCGGCGGGTGTTGTACCAGGCCTCGATGTCTACGAAGATCGCCTTGTGGGCGGCGGTCCGCGTCGGCCAGCCATGCCGGTCGATCAGTTCGGTTTTGATTGTGGCGAAGAACAACTCGGTGACCGCGTTGTCCCAGCATTCTCCTTTACGTCCCATCGATAAACGCACCCCGTGAGGCTTATCCACGGTGAATAAGCCTCATTGAAATCCCGCGTGAACGAACGCCGAGCCCGAAGCGGCTTCTTGCCCATAGTCTCCATGATGAACGACATCCTTCCGGAGGCACACGCATCCTGATCTCGGATGTCCGCCAAAACGGGTCACGCCCACATCGTCGGTTCCCCTTGTTTTGGGCAAAGGTGGGCACGGCTGAGATCAACGGCGCACGGCTGCGAGAGACCGGTCGCCGGCGCGCAGCACGCCGCTCTCCAGCGGCCGGCCGACGACCTCCTGCGCCAGTGCCGCGGCAGCACGCAGCCGCTCCAGGTCAAGCCCGGTCTCAATGCCGCACTCGCGGCACAGGAAGGCGAGCTCCTCGGTAGCGATGTTGCCGCTGGCTCCAGGAGCGAAGGGGCATCCGCCGAGTCCTCCGATCGACGCGTCGAGGTCCAGTACGCCGATCTGCATCGCGGCCAGCGCGGTCGCCAAGCCCGCGCCGCGGGTGTCGTGCAGGTGCACGCCGAGCGGGGTCCCCTGGCAAGTCGTCCGGACAGCGGTCACCAGCTCGGCCATCCGCACCGGGGTCGTCGTACCGATCGTGTCGCCGAGGCAGAGCCGGTCCGCTCCGCTGTCCACCGCCCGCCGGGCGAGTGCCACGACGCCGCCCGGCGGGGTGGGCCCGTCGAAAGGATCATCCCAGGCCACGGCGATGATGACCTCACAGGTACCGCCGGCACCGTGGACGACCGACGCCACTTCGCCGACTTGGTCCAACGCTTGTGCGGTGGTGCGGTGAGCGTTGGCCAGACTGTGCCCGTCCGAGGCCGAAACCACGTATTCCAACGCCGTCACGCCGGCGTCGACCGCCCGGTGTGCGCCACGAGGGTTGGCGACCAGTGCCGAGAACTCGATTCCCGGGTACTCGGAAAGATGCGCGGCAACCTCTTCCGCATCGGCGAGCGCGGGCACCGCTTTGGGCGACACGAACGCGGTCGCCTCGATACGCCGCGCACCGGTCGCGACGAGGGCTTCCAGCAGTCTCAGCTTCGCCGCCGTCGGGATGGGCTGCTCGATCTGCAGGCCGTCCCGAAGGCCGACCTCGCGCAGCCGGATCGACTCGGGTACACGCAGAGGCCCGGTCATACGACACCTTCCTTAGCCAAATCTTCGAGATCGTCCGCGGTCAGCCCGAGCAGTTCCCGGTAGACCTCGTCGTTGTGCGTCCCGGGCTCCGGCGGGCCTGCCCAGCGCACCCGGCCAGGTGTGCGGGAGAAGACGGGGACGATTCCCGGCCCGAGCACGTCGTCGTCCACCCGCTCATCGTGGTGGGAGACCAGCGCGCCGCGCGCACGGAAGTGCGGATCGGCGACGATGTCGGCGGCCGTGTACACCTGCCCCACCACGACTCCGGCTTCCTCCAGCCGTGCGGCCACCTCGCTCGCCGTACGGGCGGACACCCATTCGGCCACGAGGTCGTCGATCTCGTCCTGGTTCTCGCCCCGTGCCCGATGGTCGGCGAAACGCGGATCGTCGGCCAGCTCGGGCTTGCCCATTACCGTGCACAGCCGCCGGAAGATCGTGTCCTGGTTGGCGGCGACGATGACCCACTGCCCGTCCGCGGAGCGGAAAAGATTAGACGGAGCGATCCCGTCCAGGCGGGTGCCGCCCGGTCGGCGAACCCGGCCCAGCCGGTCGTATTCCGGGACCAGCGACTCGGTCACCGCCAAGCAGGCCTCGGTCAGCGCGATGTCGACGACCTGGCCCTCCCCGGTCTGCGCACGGTGCAGCAGCGCGGCCAGCACGCCCTGTACGGCTACCATTCCGCCCAGCGAATCGCCCAGCGACACCGCCATCCTCGGTGGTGCCTCACCGGGATGGCCGTTGATCGCCCGCAGCCCGCTCATCGCTTCGGCCACCGACGCGTAGCCTGGCCGGCCAGCGTACGGCCCGGTCTGGCCGTAGCCGGACAGCCGCGCCAGGACCAGGCCCCGGTTGACCGTCCGAAGCCGCTCCCAGCCGAGATTCCAGCGTTCAAGCGTGCCCGGCCGGAAGTTCTCGATCAGCACATCGGCAGTCGCGACCAATTCGAGCAGCAAGTCCTGACCACGCCGCGACCGCAGGTCCAGGGTGACGCACCGTTTGTTGCGCGCGTGCACTGTCCACCACAACCGGTGGCCCCTGTACGCGGCCTGGCCCCAGTCGCGCAGCGGATCCGGCCGGTCCGGCGCCTCGATCTTGATGACGTCCGCACCGAAGTCGGCGAGGACGCGTCCGGCGAACGGCCCGGCCACCACTGTGCCGAGCTCGATCACCCTGGTCCCTCTCAGCGGACCACCGGCTTCAGGTGTGCTCATCGAACCTCCAAGGCGTCACAATGCACATCAGTCGAAGAGGACGACGCCGACGACGAGTTCCCCCGCGGACTGGTCCCGGAAAGCCTGCGCGACGGCGTCGCGCCGGTACTGCCTCGTGACCAGCTCGTCGAGCTTGGACTCGCCGCGCCGGTACAGATCCAGCATCCTGGGATGTCGGCTCGTCCGATCGGACAAGCGTCCTGGGGATCGGGAACGCGATCGAGCAGCATCTGTGCCACCCACCGGGCAAGCGCTTCGGGACATTGCGTCGCCAGCAGCAACGGGTACTGATCGGACCGGGATTGACGCTGTTGACGCGAATCCCGGCACGTCTCCATCCCGCGGCGAGTCGCTGGGTCAGCACGATCAGCACGGCCTTGCTCGACCCGTAGGCACGCCCGTCCGGGTAAGCGGAGGCGCCGCTGAGCGAACCGATGTTGACCATCGATCCGGCACCGCTTGCGGCCAACAGCGAATACGCTGCCCGCGGCACCCGCAGCGCGCCGTTGACATTCATGCCGAACAGCGCGTTCCAGACCTCGTCCCCGATTTCGGCGACCGCGCCGGCTCGACGAATCCCGGCGCTGTCGGACAGATCGTCGGTCCGCGGTTCGGTGCCGATAACAGCATTCACCGCGACAACGTCGGTCGCATCGAGAACGATGGCTCGCGCACGGCCGCCACCCGTGACGACACCCACCCGGCTGCCCAGCAGCCCGGGTGCCATCCACGTATCGTTCTCGTCCATCTACGTCACTTCCTTATGCCCGAAGGGGAATAGGGCACCGCACGTGCTGGTCGATCCGCCGATGGCTGAACACGCCATTGTGGACGCGGCGCTGCGCCTCATCGATGTAGCGAGGACTGACCGAGCAGAAGTCGTCGTCGGTGACCGCGGCGTAGGTCTAACCACCATCGGCCTAGAAACCGGTACCGGTGAGGAAGTCCGACCCGGGGCCGGCCAGGAAGAGGGCGGAGCCGACCAGGTCGTACGGACGCCTGGGCGACCGAGTGGGCCCGTCGATATTCGCCGGTCAGCACGCCAGGGAAGCGAACTGTCCGCCCCCAGCACACCCATGCTGAACGTGATGTTGATGATCTTGCCATAGCCGCGCCTCGACATCCTCTCACCGACCGACTGGCAGGTCAGGGAATAGCTTTTCAGGCCAACCGCGAGGCTGCGGTCACACTTCTGCTCGGAAATGTCGAGGATTCGCCGTGTCCACCTCATTTCGCGGTGTTGACCAGGATGTCGGGCGCCGGTCTTCGCTCAGGGACCTGTGCCATCTCGTCCGCCGCACCGGAGGCGGGTCCCCACGTCCCGTACCCCAACCTTGCCCTGCGTGCGCTTCGCGAGACCGGCGTACTGGCATTGCTTCAGGCCCCGACGGCCGTGGGATCCACCGGGTCCCGCCAGCGGCCCTTTTCGATGTTCGCAGGCTTGCCTTCATACGGCGCGGTGATGAACTCGAAGAGATGTCCGTCCACCGCGTCCCGGATGTAGCATCCCCGGCCGCCGTAATAGTTGTTCACGCCCGGCTCTTCGTAGAACATGTCCTCGTACGGCTGTACGTCGTGCCGCCGCAGCCCTTTCAGCAGCACGTCCATCTCGTCCTCCGAGAGCAGGAAGCACAAATGCTGCGGGGTGATGTGATCATTCCACGCGGAGTCTTCGATGTTCATGAACTCGATGTCCGTCTCACCGGTATGCACGCGGATAAAAGGACCCCAAGCGTTGGTTTCCAAGCCCAGTATTTCGGCGAGAAAATTAGCCGCCGCGACCTTGTCTTTCGATAGGACGATCGTGTGGTTCAGCGAGACCGCCACGGTACCTCCACGTTACAAATCGGTGCTGACGCCATCGACAGTAACTCCGTCGCAGCAATTCGTCAACATGTTGACGACCTCAGTTTTCGGAGTACCGTACGAGCTGGACCAGCGGTGGCCGCCTGAACAGGCCACCGCGTCCCGGGCACAGAACGGATCACGCCAGTCCTCCCGTACCCGGTCACTGCCGAGCGGGTGGGACGGTCCGCACGACAAGAAGGTAACGCCGTGTCGTACTCCATCGAGATCAACGAAAAAGCCTGCAACGGATACGGAAACTGCATCGTCGCCGCGCCTGAGGTCTTCGACCTCGATCCCGAGACGAACATCGCCGTCATCCGGGCCGGCGGAAATTCCGAGACAGCGGACGACGAGGAGCTCGAAGAGGCTGCCGCCGACTGCCCCGTCCGCGCGATCACGCTCCGCCGCCCGTGATGGCCGGCGACGTACTCGTCATCGGCACCTCGGTGGCCGGCGTCCGGCTTGCACGGACACTGCGTCGCAAGAACTTCAGCGGACGGATCCGACTGCTCGACGCGGAGCCCTGTCTGCCCTACGACAAGCCCACGCTGTCGAAGGAAGCGCTGTCTGATCCGGAGCCAGCCGGCGCGTCGCTGCTGATCGACGAGGAACAGCTTGCCGACCTCGACATCGAACTTTCGCGTGGCTGCCGGGCGGAATCGATGTACACGGTGCACAAAACCGTCCGGACTTCTGCCGGGGATTCGACCTTCGACACCGGTGCGCTCGCCCGGAATTTGCCCACCTTCACCGGGTGCGGCGGCGTTTATCATCTCCGTTTGCGTGCGGACGCCGAAGGTCTGTCCCGCCCGCTGGACGGCGCCCGTCATCCCGTCGTCATCGGCGGTGGTTTCATCGGCGGGGAAATGGCCTCGAGCGCACGGCTTCGCGGTGTCGACGTCACCATCGTCGAGGCCGCGCCGCGCCTGCTCGCCCGGGTCATGCCGGGCGAGGTCGCCGAGGAAGCGGCAGAACCCCATCGCGGCAACGGAGTCTCCCTAATGCTGGGAACCACGGTGGTCGACGTGCTCGGTGCCGGCCGCGTCGAACGACTCGTCCTCTCCGACGGCCGGACGATCCCCGCGGACGTCGTGGTCGTCGGAAGCGGTGCGAACCCGGCGACCGACTGGCTTGCCGACTCGGGTCTGCGCATCGACGACGTCGTCCTCTGTAACGCCGACCGCAGTGCCGCGGGTGCCCAAGACGTGTTCGCCATCGGTGACGTCGTGCGGTGGCGCGACGCGGAACCGGCCGCCGACACCGGCGCGAACACTGGACAGCAGCCAGGGAGCAGGCTGCGCACGTCGCACACACCCTCTGCTTCGACGTCAGAAGCCCGTTCAGGAACTGTGAATACGTGTGGTCCGACCAACACGGCGTGCGCATCCAGCACGCCGGGAAGACCGGCTCCGCCACCCGTAGGGCGACAGCGCGCAAGGGCGGACGCTGTTCACCCACCACGACGGTGATCGCCTGGTGGGAGCAACCGCGTTCAACGCCTCATCCGATCTGCTCACCGTCCGCAGGCACCTCATCGCCGCGGCACGGAACCGGCACCGCACGTCCGCGTCCGGCACGAGGCAAGCCGGATGACATCCGCCCCTGCCCGGCACCGTCAAGGAGATTGCATGATCAGGCACGTCTTCCTGCTCAGCACACAGCCATCCGCAACCGGTGAGGACATCGAGCGGCTGGCCGCAGGAATCCGGGCGTTACCAGAGCGGCTCAGTGAGATCCGGCGCTATGAAGTAATCCGCGACCTCGGGCGACAGGCAGGCAACGCTGCTCTGTTGCTCATCGCGGATTTCGACTCGTTCGATGCGTACGAGTCCTACCGCGACCATCCAGAGCACCTCAAGCTGATCGACGATTTCGTCAAGCCGATCAGCGCCGGCTTCAACCGGCTCCAGTTCGAGACCACGATGGACGAAGGTGCGGCGTGACTCGCCGGATCCTCGTGACAGGTGCGGCCGGGGGCTTCGGCACGATCATTTCGCGAGAGCTCCTGCGCCGCGGCTTCCGCGTCGCACTCGTCGATCGGGACGAACACCGGCTCACCTCGGTCAGCGCGGACCTCGCGAGTGCCACGGGCGGCGAGGCCCTTGCCGCGGCGGCCGATCTCGCCGATCCGGCCGCGCGCGCCCGCGCGGTGTCAGAGGTCGACGCCGCATGGGGCGGGGTCGACGGCATCGTCAACTCCGCAGGTGTCGGGCCGGGCATCGTCCGGCCGGATTTCGTCACCAGGCCGATTCTCGCCGAGGAAGTCACGGAGGAACACCTGCGGCGCTCATGGGAAACCAACACCCTTGCGCCGACGCTGCTGGCCATGGAACTGCTGCCGCGCATGCGAGCACGCGGATGGGGCCGGATCGTCAACGTCACCACCGGTCTCGGCACCATGCTGCGCCTCGGTTTCCTCACCTACGGCCCCAGCAAAGCGGCGTTCGAAGCGGCCACGGCGATCCTCGCCGAAGAGTGCAAGGGAACGGGAGTGACCGTCAACGTCGTCGTTCCAGGTGGCACCGCCGACACCCCCATGGTACCCGCCCAAAGCCGGTCCGGTGACGTACGCCTGATCAACCCGGAGGTGATGGCCGACCCGGTGGCTTTCCTCCTCTCGGAAGACGCCGGAACGGCCAACGGGGTGCGCATCGTCGCCGCCGACTGGAACCCCGATGCGCGGCCCGATCCGGCCGCGCTCGCCCCGGTCGGCTGGTGACCGCTGCCGCGCACGCATCTCGGCGGCAACGGCGTCCGAAAACCCGGACGCCCCGCCGGACCGTCGCCGGCGCCCGGGAACAAACCCAGGAAATCTGTGTCGAGCGCGTTGAAGGAGCCGTGATGACCGAGCAGCGCAATGGGCACGACCGCACCTCCCCCCAGGGCCGCAAGGCGCTCGTAGGAGCAATCTTCGGCCTGTCGGTCGACTACTACGATCTGTTCCTGCCCACCGTCGCGCTCACCCCCGCGATCAGGTACTTCCAACCCGCGGGCCTTGCCCCGACCACGATCGCCACGATCGGCTTCGCGATTCTCGCCGCGACGTTCCTCGGCCGGCCCATCGGCGCGTTCCTCTTCGGCCACCTCGGAGACACCTTCGGGCGCAAGCCGGCAACGATGGTCGCGATCGGCGGCGCGGCCGTCGTCACTTTCCTGATCGGCGTCCTGCCCGGCTACCAGGTCTGGGGATCGCTTTCGCTGGTACTGCTCCTCGCGGCCCGCCTCGTCGGCGGCATCTTCCTCGGAGGGGAATACTCCAGTGCCAACCCACTCGCCATCGAAGCGACACCGAAGCACCGGCGTGGCCTGGTCGGCGGCCTCATCATGTGCTCATACAGCATCGGCTACGTCGCGATCTCCGTCGTCACATTCCTGCTGCTGGCCCTGCTTCCCGCCGACGACCTGTATTCGCCCTACGTCCAGTGGGGATGGCGGATCCCGTTCCTCGTCGGCACCGTGGTGAGCATCGCTTTCCTTTTCTACTACCGGAAAGTCGAAGAATCCGAGATCTGGCGGAAGGCGAAGACAGCCACCAGCGCCGCCGCACCGCTACGGCAGCTCTTCCGCGGCGGGAACGCCAGGATCCTCGAACAGGTCTTCATCCTTCAGACCGGCATGTGGCTCGCGGTACAAGCGGTCGTGGGCTCACTGCCGGGACTCCTGCAGAACTACTTCCGGCTCCCGGCCCGAACCGTCACAACGACGCTGCTGATCGGGACAGTCATGCTGGCCGCGGCGTATCTGACCTGGGCGCTGCTCGGGCAGCGCTACGGTCGCCGCCGCATGCTCATTGTCGCCGGTGCAACCCTGTCCCTGCCCGGCACCGGCACGCTGTTTCTGATGAGCCACTCAGCGCTCACTGGGCAACCGGTGATCACCACAATGCTCTGGTGCGTGGTGACCCTGCTGATCGCGGGCTCGCCGTTCGCCATCTCGATGATCTACCTCGCGGAACGATTTCCCGCCGAGATCCGCGCCTCCGGATACGGCATCGGATACAGCCTGGCCATCGTCATACCGTCGTTCTCCGGCTTCTACATGCTCGGCCTCTCCGCCATCATGCCCTACGGCTACACCCCGATCGTATTCATGGTGCTCTCCGGAGCTTTCGTCATCGTCGGCGCCCTCATGGGGCCGGAGACCCGTGACGTGGACCTGACCGCGGACGCCGCGAAGCAACGTTCCGGCCCGCTTACCGAGGACACCCGGCCGCGGTAAAGCACCCCGAGGAAGAGGCTATGGACCAGAGCTACGAATACCTCTACCTCGGCGGTGCCTGGCGCGCACGTCCACGAAGTCGACGATCGAGGTCGTCTCCGCCGACACCGAGCAGATCATCGGGACCGTGCCCGAGGCGCGGGACACCGACGTCGACCTCGCGGTATCGTCCGCACGTCAGGCGTTCGACGATCCGGCCGGCTGGGCACATGGGTCGCCCGAAAGGCGAGCTAACGCGATCGAGTGGCTGTGCGCCGCAATCTCCGGCGAACCGGCGAACTCGTGCTGGAGAGCGTCCGGCAAGGGCTGACGGCCGAAGTCGAGGTGGCACGGCAGCCGGTCGGTGCCGTCGCCGCGATCATCCCATGGAACACCCGCAGACCACCGGTGCACACAAGTACGGGCCGGCACCCGCCCTCGGTTGCACGCTGGTCATCAAGTCGAGTCCGGAAACCGCGCTCGACGCACAGCTTTTGCCGAGGATCGAGGTGCAGGCGTACCTACCGGACGTCGGGCAGAATCTGCAGGACCACGTGTCCACACCGATGGTCTTCCAGACCGTCGAACCGGTGGCTCCGCAGGTCAACGGCCTGGTACCGGCGGTCTTCGCACGCACCCGTCCCGGGCTGCCGCACCGAACGTCCAGCCGATGCTGCTCACCTACATCTCCCCACTCCTCGAAGGGCACCCGTTGCCGGAGAACGGTTTCTCGGTCACCGGCCAAGTGCTCCGCCCGCTCAGCCGCGGATCGATTTCGGCTACTACAACAACAAGCCCTACGACCTGGAAGTCCTGACCGACGTCATGCTGCAGATCCCTGAGATCGGCGAGCAGCGCGCGCTCGCCGCGCTGCACAAGGACGAAGCCGTCCCCGGCGCGAAACCGTCCGGGGCCGAGACGACATGCGGGAGTCAGTCCGTACGCACACGGTCTCCGGCTACCACCAGGTCGGTACTTCCCGGATGGGAGTGGACACCCGCTCAGTGGTCGACCCGACGCTGCGGGTGTACGGCGTCGAGTACCTGTGGTCCGCGGACGCGTCGGTCCGCCCGCTGCCGACGCGCAACCCCACCGGCCGCACGATGATGATCGGCAAACGCGCCGCCGACTTCACCCTCGGCCACAGCGTTCACCCGAGATGAGCCGGACTGCCACGGCACCCGCCACTCCATCGGCAGACAGAGGCATGACCGACGGCACGCATCCGACGCCGGACTACCTGGTGGTCGGTGATGGAACCGCGGGCAGCGTGCTCGCGGCCCGGCGCTCGGCCGATCCCGCCGTCCAAATCCTGACCATGGAAGCAGGGCCCGCTCGTTCCCCGGCCGTGAACCCCGCACCCGCGGCCCGGACGGCTGAGCTGGACCGAGCGGAAGCTCGGGTGAGCACACGCCTGCCCGTGCGGCGAGGCCTGCCGTTGCCTTTCCCCGTGGCCGGGAGCTCGGTGGGTCCTCGGCGATCAAGGGAATGATCTACGTCCGAGGTCATCGGTCGAGCTACGACGCTTGGGCCGGATCCGGACTGGCCGGCTGGGGATACGACGGCCTGTTACCCCACCGGCACCGGAGCGAGCAGACGCCGGCGCGATCCAGGCATCCGGGGACAAGACGGGCCACCCAGAGTCACCCAGGCCACATCCCTCAACCCGGTGTCATCGGCCTGTCTGGACTCCGCGGCGGCCGCAGGGTAAGGCCGCGTGTGCGACATCAGCAGCGGCCTCGGCGAGGGCCTCGGAGCCGCGGACCTGACCATCGTCGCGGAAAAGCGGCAAAGCGTCGCGGACGCCTACTCTCTCCCGTGCGCGCCCGGCCCAAGCTCACCGTTGTCACCGATGCGCTCGTGCACCGCATGCTGTTCAAGAACTGCCGGGCCACCGGCGTCGTCTCTTCCTCCGACGGCAGGACGAGCTCGGCCGGATGCCGGAAGGAAATCGTGGCCACGGCCGGCGCGATCGGCTCGCCCCAGTTGCTGTTGTTGTCCGGCATCGGCCCGGTGAGCCACCTCGCCGACCTCGGCACCGCGCAGATGGCCGAGCTGCCCGAGGGTCGGACACAACCTGCACGACCACCCGGCCAGCGGAATCGTCTACCGGTCCGCGCAGCGCGGTGCCCGACGGCACTGCCAACCAAGCCGAGGTTCTCGGGCTCGTCCGCACGCGGCCACCGGCCCTGATCTGCAGATCCGGTGCCTCGACGTGCCATATCCCCTGGCCGGCACCACACCGCCCGCGTCGGGCTACACGATCGTGGCCTCCTCGATGACCCCCGCAGCCGCGGCACCGTGCGCCTGGCCGCGCCCGGCCTCGAAACGGCCCCGGTGGTCGAGCCGAACTACCTCGCCGATGACCGCCGACCTCGACGTCATGGTCGCCGGGCTCAGGATCGCCAGCAGATCGGCCGAGCTGCTCCGCTGACACCGTCAGTTTGGCGAGGAAACCGCGCCCGGTCCGCAAGCCGATGACGACGACATTCTCCGAGAGGTCGCACGAGCGACGGTGACCACCTGTTTCCACCCGGTCAGCTCCTGCGCCATGAAAGCACCCGACGGCGGTGGTCGACCGGCAGCTGCGGGCCTGAGGCATCGTCGGCCTGTGGGTGGGCGACGGCTCGCTCATCCCCTCGATCCCGTCCGGGAACACCGACGCGACCGACTGCGCGATCGCCGAGGGCGCAGCGGAGATCGTCGTCAACGCTAGCCGTTGCCCGGCGAACGCCGGGTGAGCACTTCGCGCCGACACGTTCTCCACAGAAAAGGACTCCGGATGAGTGCCAGTGCGCGCGGCGCGGCGCAGAGGCTCGAACGTCGTCTCTACACTGGTGAGGTGTCTTCTCCGTCAAGATCCGTGAGCGGCGAGCCGGGGCCGGATGGTGGCGTCTGGAACGATCCGATGCCCGGCCTCATCGGCAGCTTCGTTCAGCGCGCTGTCGTCGCCATGACAACTTACCTTGAGCAGGGCCTGCGAGCTGCGGGCTACGACATCACGCCGGCGCGAGCAGGCAACGTGATGCGCAATATCACTCCGGAAGGCGCGACGATCGTCGCCATCGCACGCGCTGCGGGGGTGAGCAAGCAGGCCATCAGCCGGCAGGCTGAGGGATTGCAGAAACTCGGGTACGTCGTCATCGGGACCAGTGAAGCCGATCGTCGCGTCCGCATCGTCAAGCCAACGCCGTTCGGGCTGGAATCGCGAGACGTCGTGGCCCATCTCTACCAGCAGCTTGAGGAGAAGCTCACCGACCGCGTGGGCACCGCTGACCTCGCCGCCTTCAGGCACGTTGTCGACGCGCTGCAGGACATCGGAGCCGAAACCGACCGTGGTGCCGGTCCGCCCGACGGAGGCGGTGTCTCGCGGCCGTGACGAACTTCAAGACAGACGAAGCGCCACCGACCACGGCCCCTCACCGGAGGTCACTCTTCTTTCCTGTCGATCGGACACCCGGGCCGAGGGTTCACCCGTGCGGGATCCGGGACGGTGCCAGTGCGCCCGCGTCGATCCCGTGGGTCGTGCCCGTGACGTACCGCGCTTCCTCCGAGGCCATGGAGAGCACGGCGTCGCTGACGTCGGCCCGGTCGATGAAGCCCACTTCGATGGCGTTCACGGTGGCGAAGGCGGGGTCCGCGTCGACACGGGTGGCGCCGGTTTTCCGGTGACCGCGGCATAGGTGGCCCGTTATTCACCATCGCGATGTCGACGGTCGTCGGGTGGATCGTGCCGCACCGGAACCGGTGCGAGTTCCAGCGCATGTCCCATGTTGGCGTAGGCGGACAGGCCCGCGATCGAGCTCGTGAGCGCGGCCGACCCTGCCGGAGCCATGGTCCAAGAGCGCGGGAACGGCCGCGCGAATCGTCTTCCAGACACCGCGCAAATTGGTGTCGAGCATTTCCTGCCAAGTTCCCTCCGTGATCTCCCATACCGGCCCATCGAGCAGATCCCGGCGTTGACTACCACGATGTCGAGCTGCCCGAGCGCGGCGATGCCGTCCGCGACAGTCCCTTCCATCGCCGGGAGGTCCCGGGCATCGGCGACCCGGCTCAGTACCCGCCGGCCGAGGTCCTCGACGAGCAGCACCGTCTCGGCGAGGTCGGCCTCCGTCGCGACACCGTACGGTGTCGCCGCGTCCGCGCGGAGGTCCCCGACGTGATGTCCGCACCCCTGCGCCAGTCGCAGCACATGGCCGCGGCCCTGGCCCCGCGCCACCCCGGTGACCAGAGCGACCCTGCCTCCGACTCGTCCCGTCATGGAACTTGCGACTGTGCGGTAGACGCGCTGAACTGATCGCGCGGCTCATGTGGTCTTGAGGAAGATCGATTTGGTGTTGAGGTAGGCGTCGTACTGCTCGTGGCCGTTTTCCCTGCCGTAGCCAGAGGTCTTGTACCCGCCGAAGGGCACCGCGGGGTCCGCCAAGCCGTAGTTGTTGACAAAGACAGTGCCCGCTTGTAGTCCCTTCGTGACCCGCTGCACGGTATTCACGTTGGTCGTCCACAATCCGCTCGCCAGGCCATAGCTGGTGGCGTTGGCCCGGCCGACCACCTCGTCGACGTCGGCAAAGGGCATCGCCGAGATCACCGGGCCGAAGATCTCCTCCCGCGCGATCGGCATGGCATCGTCGACATCGACGAACGTGGTCGGCGAGATGAAGAAGCCCGAGGCATTGCCGTCGGTGGTGAGCCGGCCACCACCGGAAAGCGCGCGGGCGCCGGCCGCCTGTCCCGCCTGCAGGTAGCCGGTGACGCGCTCGAGCTGTTGTGCGGAGACCAGCGGTCCGAGATCGGTGTCCGGATCGAGGCTGTTGCCGACCTTGAGCGAGTTCGCGAACGCCGCGACCCGCTCGGTGAACTCCTCGAAAATCGTGCGCTCGACGTAGAGCCGAGTACCTGCCATGCATGATTGACCGGAGGCGACGAACGTCGCCATCGCGGCACCCGGGACCGCCTCGTCCAGGTCGGCGTCGGCGAACACGATGTCCGGGGACTTTCCTCCGAGCTCCAGGGTGAGCTTCTTGACGTTGCCCGCCGAGGCGCGGATAACCTGCCGCCCCGTCTCGGTGGAGCCGGTGAACGCGATTTTGTCCACGTCGTGGTGTTCGGCCAAAGCCGCACCGGCCTCCCCGTCCCCGGTCACGACGTTCACCACGCCCGGCGGAATCCCGGCCTCGAGGCTGAGGCGGCCGAGCAGCAGCGGTGCGAACGAAGCCTGTTCGGCGGGTTTGAGGACCAGAGTGCAGCCGGTCGCGAGCGCGGCGCCGAGCTTCCAGCTCGCCTGGAAAAGCGGGCCGTTCCACGGGATGATCCCGCCGACTACGCCGACCGGCTCGCGCAAGGTGTAGGTGAATACCTGGCCGCCGGGGATCGAGTTGGGGATGGTAGCGCCGTTGAGGTCCAGCGCCTTGGCGGCGGCGTAACGCAGGTTGTTGAGAGTGACGCCCAGCAGGAATTGCTGGAACTTCACCGGCGTACCCATGTCCATCGCGTCGATGTGCATGAACTCCGCACCGTTGTCCTCGATGAGGTCCGCGAGCCGGTTGAGCACGAGGGAGCGCTCCCCCGTGGTGAACCGGCGCCACGGCCCCGCTTCGAAGGCTCGGCGAGCCGCCCGCACGGCACGGTCGACGTCCACGGCAGTGCCACGGGCGACACTTCCGAGCGTCTCGCCGGTGGACGGATCGATCGAATCGATGGTCTCACCCGCCGCCGCGTCGACCCATTCGCCGTCGATAAGCAGTTGTTTCGGGCGCCCGTCGAGGAAAGCGGGCCGGGTACCGAGAAGATGCGCTGCCATGAGACACACTCCGGGATCTGAATCGGACGGCACCGGCCCCACGACGGAGACGGTGTGACGAGAACCGGCGGACTGACCGGGCTATGAGGCGAAACATCGGGAAGCCTGTTCGCTCGCCCCTCGAACCGGGGCGCGCGCTTCTCGAGGAGGGCGCGGACGCCTTCCGTGCCGTCTCCGATGCCGGTGTAGAACGTCGACAACGGCTCCACCCGGTGCCTCTGCCGTGGGCTGCGGCACTGTTGCGGTGCGTCATCTGTCGCGTCGACGCGACAGCAACGGGCGAACGGCTGTCGACGAAACGGTGAGCGAGCTCCCGGGCGGCGCCCAGCAGCTCGCCGGGCCGATGGACGGAGCGGACCAACCCGTCCTCCCTCGCGTACTCGGCCGTGAACAGCTTGGCTGAGTAGGTCCATTCGAGTGCACGCCTGCTCCCGAGGAGTCACGGCGGGAACCAGGTGGAGGCGGCCTCCGGCACAATCCCCGACCGTCCGAACACGAAGCCGATGCGGGCGACCGAGGAGGCGAGCCGGACGTCCATTTGCAGGGTCATTGTGGCGCCAGTACCGATCGCGGCGCCGTTGATCGCGGCGATCACCGGTTTGGTGCAGGCAAAAATTGGCGAACGCCAGCCGTACCCGGTGTCCCGGACGCCAGCGACGGTCTTCGGCTCGTCGAAGCGGCTGCGCAGCTCCGCCATCGTGGGCCGCTGCGTCTAATCGAGCCCGAACACGTTGCCGGTACCGCGAAGATCCGTCCCTGCGCAAAACGTGGGGCACGCTTCGGTCACCACGATCGCCCGGACCTCGTCGTCGGAGTTCGCCGACTCGTAGACGTCGATCGGCTCCTCCGCCATCGCCGTGGTGAACGCGTTCGGCCGCGCAGGACGGTTGAGGGGCACGGCGAGGACTTCGTCCCGCAGGTCGCGCGGGAGCGTGCTGTCCCGCGCCGCACCCATGGGTGCGGCCTGCCTTCGCGAGCCTCACCGGAGCCCTCGCCGGAGAACTTTCCCAGCGGCGTTCTTCGGCAGCTCACCGACGAACTCGACGGCACGGGGACACTTGTAGGCGGCCAGCCGGTCCCGGCAGAACGCGATCAGCTCGCCGTCGGTCACGGCGGCGCCCGCCCGCAGCGACACGACGGCTCGCACCGTCTGCCCACGGTACTCATCCGGGACGCCGACCACCGCGGCCTCCCGCACCGCGGGATGCCCGAGCAGGACGTCCTCGACCTCGCGGGGCCACACCTTGTACCCCGAGGCGATGATCACGTCCGATTTCCGGTCGACCAGGTAGAACCAACCCTCGGCATCCATCAGCCCGACGTCCCCGGTGCGGATCTCGCCGCCGGTGATCCGGTCCGCAGTGTCCACCGGCTTGTTCCAGTAGCCGGGCACCACCTGGGGCCCGGATATCGCCAGCTCGCCGAGCTTGCCGGGCGGCAGGACCGTTCCGTCGTCGTCGAGAATCCGGGCCCGCGTGTTGAAGACCGGCAAGCCGATCGACAACGCGCCGGTCCCGGGATCGACCGGGGTGGCCACCCCGAGCGGCACGGCGTGCGCCGGCGACGTCGTCTCGGTCATCCCGTAGATGTTGTGGATGACGATCCCTATCCGGTCCCGGATCCGTTCGCGGAGTTCCGGCGCGATGGGCGCACCACCTGAGTAGACCGCCCGCAGAGACGCGAAGTCCTCCTTGGTCGCCCCCTCGGCGCCGGCCAGATTGGTGAACGCGGTGATGGCGCCGACGGTGAACGTCGGGCGGTGTTCCCGGATGGCATCGAGCACCACGCTGCCCTCGAAACGGTGCACCAGGACGAGCCGGCAGCCGCTGACCAACGCGGCACACACGTGCCCGACCAGACCGGTGATGTGGAACAGCGGGGCGATCCCCAGGATGACGTCGTCGCTGCCGAGGCCCATCCACTCGCGGTAGATCTGGCCGGCGAAGGCCAGACCACGGTGGGTGTTGATCGCGCCCTTCGGCACGCCGGTGGTCCCGGAGGTATAGGTGAGGACGGCAGGCGAGGCGGGATCCGTGGGAGCCGAAGCGCAAGCCTGGCCCGCGAACCGGGCGTACACGGTGCTCAGCAGCACGACATCCGGACCAGTGATCGCGGCGGCGGTGGCAGGCAGCACCCGCCGATCGTTCCTCGTCTGGTCATCCAGCGCGGAGGCGACGAACACCTGCCGTACCGCGGTGCTGCCACTACCGACCACTTCGCGGAGAACCGAGTGGTACAGGCCGTCCAGGGTGAGGACGGCCGCCGCACCCGAGTCCTGCAGCAGGTACGTGACCTCCCGCGCCTTGTTCATCGGATTGACCGGCACCGCCACCGCGCGGGCTCTCCAGGCCGCCAGCAAACCGACGACGAACGCGGGATCGTTCTGCAAGTACAGGGCAAGCCGGTCCCCTGGCCCGAAGCCCCGCGTGGACAGGGCAGCGGCGAGGGCGCATGCCCGGTCGTCGAGTTCGCGATAGGTGATCGCGCCGTCGAAGTACGCGATCGCGTCGCGATCGGGATTCTCGGCGATGTGCGCGTCGAACGCGTCCAGTACCGATCCGTACTCGGGCGTGATGTGCGACGGGAGACCGCCGGGATAGTTCCGGAGCCAGGGTGCCTCGGTCATCGCGACGCCTCGGTGCCGGTCATGTCGCGATCCGGCCGAAGTCCTTGCCGGCCTTCTCGGCCAGCTCGTGCGCGCTGGCCCGCAGCTCCGCGGCAAGATCTTGGAACCGAAGCAAATCGGGCGCCTTGTCGGCCAGCGTCAGCTCCGTGTCGATCAGCGTGACGTCCGCACCCCACACCTCGGACAGGATCCGGACGATCCAGCTCGTGGCGTGATCCCAGCCCTCCTTCGGCGCGCCAGCGCGGTAACCACCGCCGCGCGCGACGACCAGTGCGACCGGTTTGCCGGGCAGCGGGAGTGTCCGCGGTGCGAAGCGGTCGTCGGCGATGATCATGTCCACCCACGCCTTGAGGTGCTGGGACACCCCGTAGTTGTAGAGCGGGGTGGCGATCACGACCACGTCCGCAGCGATCAGCTCGTCCGCCAGTTCCCGTGCCACGGCGAGCGCGGGGAGGGTGGCCCCGGTCCACTCCTGCTCGGGGGTGTAGCGCGCCATCGCCGCAGGCGCCCAGACATCCGCCTGAATCGGGTTCGTCCCCAGGTCGCGGCGGACGATTCCGCCGTCGGACCGCTGGGCGAGATACGCGCGTTCGAGGGTGTCGGCGATTTCGCGGCTCACCGAACCCTTCGTGCGAATGCTCGTGTCGAGTCGGAGCAGAGTCACCATTGACCTCCCACGGATGGCGATGCGTCGGCGGGTTCAGGCCGCCCGGGCCGGGCCCCGGCTGGGGTCGGTTTCGGCAGGGCCGAGCACGATGTCGGCCTCTTTCCAGGCCCGGGTGACCTCGAATGGCGTGAAGCGGTCCAGCAGACGGGCGCCGAGCCGGAATCGGCGCACCCGGACGAGCACCCGGCGGATCCGGATCTGCTTCTTGTTGTCGGGCACCCAGGTGACACGCTGGACGTGGGCGAGCCGCTGGAACTCCCGGACGTAGGGCTTCAGCGTCCGTTCCCACTCGGCCAATCCGGCGTTGAGGTTCTCGGTGTGCCTGCTGAGTGCGGCGCGGAGCAGGTCGGCCCCGGCCAGTCCTGCGGACACGCCCATCCCGGCGAACAGGGTCAGGCACCAGGCCGAGTCACCGATGAGGACGACCCGCCCCTTGCGCCAGGACTTCATCTTGACCTGATCGCAGGAATCGAACAGCACCTCATCCGCGTCCGCCATGGTCGCCACCGCATCACCGAGCGTCTCGCCCAGCGGCTCGGTACCGTACACGGCCTTGACGCGCTCGACCGGGCTCTGCGTGAACTCGGCCTCGACGTCGTCGGTGCGGTACTGAAACAGCACCGTCGGGTCGGCGTCGCGGTAGGCGAACACCCACATCGAGCGATCCGGCTCGAGGAGGCTGCAGCCCTGCCCCATGGCCAGTCCGCGCGGCGCGCCCGGGTAGGTATAGCCGACGACCATGTAGTTCAGCCGCTCGACGTGGTCCTCGTGTGGTCCGAAGACCAGTGACCGCACCGTGGAGCGCACCCCGTCCGCGCCGACCACCAGTGCGAAGCGCTCGGTTTTCGAGGTGCCGTCCGCGGTGTTCAACAGGGTCACATCGACACCGTCGTCGTCCTGTTCGACAACGGTGGGCGTGGTGGAGTACCGGATCTCCACATCCTCGGGCAGTGTCGCGTACGCAGCCCGTTCCACGTCCCCGCGCAGCATCATCCACGGCGTGCCCGGCAGGTCCTGAAAGGACATCCCCACCTTCCTGCGGCGACCGCGGTCGATGTCGAGGTGCGGCAGGACCGAGGCGCGGTCGCGTAGATGAGCCAGTATCCCTAGCCGCTTCGCGGCCGACCGGCCGGAGTCGTACATCCCGATCATGTGACCGCCGGTCCGCCGCCGCGGGGCGCGCTCCACGATCACCGGGGTCCAGCCCGCCGAACGCAGTCCGACCGCGGTCGAGATGCCGGTCACTCCCAGTCCCACGACGAGGGCGCGTTTCGTCTCCTCCGTTGGCATGACGGTTCTCCCTGATCAATCGAATGGAAAGGGTCGAGCGTGCGACGCGGCGGTCACGCCGGCAGGTAGCCGTCGCGGGCAAGGCGAGGCATCAGTCCCCCCGCGTCGAGGATGTCGAGCAGCATTGCGGGCAGCGCGGGCACGTCGAACCGGGCACCGGTGGTGCGGTTCTCGACCACGCCCTCGGTGATGTCGAGCCGGGCGATCTCGCCGTCGTGGAAAGCGGTGGCCACACCCGGCACGGTCAGAGCGGGAAGGCCGTAGTTGATGCAGTTGCGGTAGAACAGCGAGTTGAACTCTTCGGCGATCAGTGCGGCGACCCCGAGTTCGGTGAACAGCTTGGACACCGGCCGGGAAGAGCCGATGCCGAAATTGTGCCCGGCCACGACAATGTCGCCGGGCCGCACCTCGTCCGTCCACCCTGGACGCAGTTGGTGGAAGACGTGCTGCGCGGCTTCGGCATAGGGCATCTTCAGCGCGAACGCAGGGTACATGGCGTCGGTATTGACCGAATCACCGACGATCCACACGCGCCCTTCAACGATCCCGCTCATGCGAGTACCTTTCGCGGGTCGGTGATCACGCCGGTCACGGCGGAAGCCGCGACCGTCGCGGGGGAGCTCATATAGATCTCGGCCTCGGTGCTACCCATCCGGCCCTTGAAGTTGCGGGTCGAGGCGGTTAGGCATACCTCGCCCGGTCCAACGACCCCCATGTGGTAACCGAAGCAGGCACCGCACGTGGAATTCGTGACCACGCCGCCCGCGTCGGCGATCTCCTGCAGATAGCCCAAGCGCATCGCGTCCCGGTACACCGCCTGCGACGCCGGGGTGACGATGAGCCGCACACCGTCGGCGACCCGCCGCCCGCGGAGTATCTCTGCGGCAATGCGCAAGTCGTCGAGCTGGCCGTTCGCGCAGGACCCGATGAAGCACTGGTCGACCCGGCGGTTCTCGATCTCGGTGATCGGCAGGCTGTTGTGGCTGACTGTCCCTGGGCGCGCGACGTACGGGACCAGCGCCGACAGGTCGATCGTTCGGACCTCGGTATAGGTGGCGTCGGGATCGGGATCCGCTGGCACCAAAGGGCGATCTGTGACCGCAGCCAGTGCCGCGCGGCACCGGTCGTCGACGCCGAAGGTACTGAAATCCGCCGAGATCTCCGCGCCCTGGGTTGCGATGGTGCGCCGATCGTTCATCGGAAGGGACCCGAGGCCGGGGCCGCCGTACTCCAGGTTGTGGTTGGTCGCGTCTCCGTAGGTGCCTGCGAGGTGCAGGAAGACATCCTTGCCGCTGACGTGCTCGGGCTTCTCCCCCACCAGCTCATAGCGGATCGTGGGGGCCACCGTGAACCAGGTTTTGCCGGTGCACATCACCGAGTAGACCTCGGCGATCCCGAGCCCGCGCGCCGCGGTGTTGTAGGCGCCGGCGGCGCAGGTGTGCGAGTCGGTGCACGCCAGGACCTGTCCGGGCAGCGCCAGTCCGTTCTCGGCGATCACCTGATGACAGATGCCGTGCCTGCCGATGTCGTAAAACCGATCCACACCGAACTTTCCGACGAACGCGCGGGCCCGTTGGCCGCACACCGCGTCCTCCGCCGATGGTGCCGGCACCGCGTGGTCGAGAACGACCGCCACCTTGTCCGGGTCGTTGATCTTCAGCGGCTCGACCCAGTTCGTGGTGAACTGCAGGTCGATCAACACCGCCATGTCGACGTCGACGGCGACGGTCTGTCCGACCTGGACTTCGTCGAGTCCGGAGGCTCTTGCCAGGATCTTGTCGATCATCGTCATGCCCATGTCAGGACTTTCCCCACTTCTCGCCGACGGCGAACCACTCCTCGAGGCCGAGGAGATCGAAGAAGCCGGTGACCTCTGAGGCGGTCACCTCGGGACGGGTGCCACCCAGCTCCGCGTAGGCGTCGACCATCGTGTTGGCCACGGCGAGCAGCGGTGTGGCCGGGTGGATCGCGATGGCGTAGCCGAGATCCTGCAGGTACTCGGCGCCGCGGATCGGTGTCCGGCCGCCCTGCACCAGGTTAATCAGCAATGGTGCGGTGACGTTCTTGGCGATTTCGGCGATTTCCTGATTCGACTGCGGCGCCTCGACGAAAACGACATCGGCGCCTGCCGCAGCATAGGTGTTCACGCGGTCGATCGCTGCCTCCAGCCCGAGCACGCCGCGAGCGTCGGTACGAGCGATGATCAGCGAATCCTCCCGCACGTCCAGTGCGGCACCAAGCTTGGCAACGAATTCCGACTCGGAAACCAGTTCCTTGTCGGGAAGATGACCACATCGTTTGGGGAAGGCCTGGTCCTCGAGCTGGATCGCAGCCACACCCGCGCGCTCGTAGGCCCGGATGGTGCGCGCCACGTTGATCGGGCCGCCGTAGCCGGTGTCCGCGTCCGCGATCAGCGGAACCTCGCCGAGCACCTCGGCGAACAGCGCCGCCCGGTCTGCCATCTCCGTCGCGGTCACCAGCCCCAGATCCGGTACGCCGAAGCCGGATGCGGCGACGCCACCGCCGGTCAGGTAACCGCAGGCGAACCCCATGCGCTTGACCAGATGGGCCGAGATGCCATCGAACACACCTGGTGCGACGACCAGCCGCCCATCTGCCAGCAGCTCGCGAAGCCGGATTCCAGGAGCGGGACGAGTCATCAAGGGTTCACCTACCGAAACTTACAGATTCAATATATAGAACTCAAAGTTAGGTGAATGCGTCGGCGGTGTCAACGCCACCGGTACGACAGCGGGCACTTTCCGAGACACCGCCCGCAGGCTTCCGCGGCGCGCTAGCCTGGAACGCATGCCTGAACCTCGCCCTACCGCAGGCGGTGACACCGCCCGGCGCGCCCTGCTCGTCCTCGAGCTCGTCAGCAGGTCGTCGCGGCCGTTGATGCTCGACGACCTCGTTCGGCAGACCGGGTTCGGCAAGAGCCTGGTCTACCGGCTGCTGCGGGTCCTGCAGGAGGAGTCATTCGTCGAGCACGCCGAGGGCGGCGGATACCGCGGTGGCAGCAGGCTCTACGCGCTCGGTGCCTCGGCGCTGCCCAACTATGACCAATACACCGCCTACGTGCCGATGCTCGAGAAGCTGGCCGAGGAGACCGAGGAGTCGGCCACCCTGCACCGCCGCGTCGGCGACCGGGCCGTGTTGATCACCGGCGCGGAGAGCACCGCCCATCCGCTCCGGCGCGTGTGGACTGCGGGCGAACTGACCTTCCTCAGCCGCGGCAGTTCGGGCATGGCCATCCTCGCCAGCCTGTCCGACGAGGAGATCGACAAAATCGCCGCACAGGAGGGCTCCGAGGGCGAGTTGCGGCTGCGACGGGATACCCGGCGCATCGTCAAGCAGGGCTACGCGATCTCCTCAGGTGTCAACCACCCTGGCGTCAACGGGATTTCGGTCGCCTTGGCAGGCACCGAGATGTCGGTGTCGGTGTCCGGCCCGGAGAGTCGGTGGACACGGCAGCGGATGATCGAGTTCGCGCCACGGCTGATCGAGCTCACGCAGCCGCCGCCCAC
This sequence comes from Amycolatopsis jiangsuensis, assembly GCF_014204865.1. Classification (NCBI taxonomy): domain Bacteria; kingdom Bacillati; phylum Actinomycetota; class Actinomycetes; order Pseudonocardiales; family Pseudonocardiaceae; genus Amycolatopsis; species Amycolatopsis jiangsuensis. Next base: position 7,862,011 of record NZ_JACHMG010000001.1, on the reverse strand, counting down.
CGTCTAGGTCTCAGAATGAGCACCCTACGGTTCTGAATAGTGAAACATTCTTTCTTCCTGCTGTTCCCCTTGCGCACGATCTCGGCTAGCGTTGGTCCTGCACTTCGGTCGTCGGAAAGACAAGACCGTGCAGACGGGCGACTGAAGTAGTCCTGCCGCGGCGGCTCTAGACCCTCCTCAGCGTTGAAGGAAGGACCCGGCCGTGTCCGAATGCACGATCGACGTAGCGAAAGGGATCGACCAGGCTCGCTTTCCCGACCTCCAGAGCCGTGTCCTCGTCGTCTGCACGATCATCACGATCATTGACGGGCACGACACCCAGATGATCGGCTTCGCCGTTCCCGCCATGGCCGGGGACTGGGGTGTCTCACCCCAAAGCTTCACCGCAGCGGCGACCGTCGGGCTCATCGGCCTGACCGTCGGCGGCATCATCGCCAGCGCGATCGGCAAACGGTTCGGCCGCCGGCGCATCCTGCTGGCAAGCATCGCGGTCTTTTCGGTGGGCACTCTGGCCACCGCATTGGCCACAACTCCCGTGGAACTCGTGGTGCTGAGGCTCCTGACGACGCTGGGCATGGGTGGCCTACTGCCGAATCTCGTCGCGGTGATCCCCGAGTACTGCCCCGCTCGTCGCCGGCTGATGAGCGTCACCATCGACCTCGCCGGGCTTGGGCTTGGTGGGGTGCTGGTCGGATTCGTTGCGGTGTGGGTCCTTCCGGCGGCAGGCTGGCAGGGCATGTTCGTGGCGGGTGGAGCCGCCGGTCTCTGCTGCGGAGCACTGGCCATGGTGGCAGTTCCGGACTCGATCCGGTTCTTCACGGTCATCGGCAGGTACGACACGGTTCGCGAACTGCTCGCCCGCATCACCGGCTCCGCGGCAGCCGGTAACACCGACATCGCGCGAACTTCTTGAGGAGAGAGCGAAAAACCATGGAACACACGTACAACCGCCCATCGGTCACTCTCGGACTGGCACAGGAAATCTTGCGGTACGCGGTCGTGAAGGCCGTCGAGGACGGGGGCGCGTTCGCCGTCTCCGTGGTGGACGAATCCGGAGTGCAGAAGGCGTTCGCCCGCATGGACGGCGCGCCGGTGCAGTCGGTACAGATCGCCCACGACAAGGCATACACCGCCGCCGGCTTCGGGATGGCCACGGACGGCTGGTTCGACTTCATCAAGGAGGATGAGCCGCTGCGCCTCGGAGCGCCGACCGGCATCGACCGCCTCGCCGTGTTCGGCGGCGGCTACCCGATCACGATCGACGGAGCGGTCGTCGGCGGCATCGGCGTGAGCGGCGGGCACTACCGGCAGGACATGGCCGTGGCCGAGGCCGGCCTGCACGCGCTCGATCCCGCGTCCGCGGAGTCACAGTGACACGGAAACCCGCATTTTCTACCCGTCATGACGCACACCGAGGAGGAGTAACCATGCCTGCCACGCTCAACCACACCATCGTCTTCACCAACGACAAGGTCTCCGCAGCTGGTTTCCTGTCCGAACTGCTCGGCATCGAGACCACCGCGTGGGGCCCGTTCGTCAAGGTCCACGTCGGCGAGACCGACCTCGAGTTCATGAACGTCAAAGATGCCGAGTGGAACGACCACGTCGCCCCGCAGCACCTGTGCTTTCTGATCACCGAAGAGGAAATGGACCGGGTTCTCGAAAGGCTGGAGGCACACTCCGTGGAGCCGTACACGAGTCCGCTCTACAACGAGCGTGGTGTGAACCACTTCTACGGCGGCCGGGGCTGCTACATCCGTGACATCGTGGACGGGCACATGCTCGAGTTCATCACCGCCGCCTATGACGATACGCCGGCGGACGTCGAGGACGCCAAGTGGCGCAAGGCAGCCGTGGCGAAAGACCACCGCTGATGTTCTCCGTCTTCGTTTCATCACTGTCAAACCCGACCAGGTCGGCACTTTCCGCCGTGCGATCCGGACACAGGCACGCGCGTCGGTCCGTGAGGAATCCGGCTGCTTGCATCTCGACGTCCACCAGCAGACCGACGATCCCACGAAATTCGTCCTCTACGAGGTCTACACCGACGAGGAAGCTTTCCGCGGCGCCCACCATGAAACACCACACTACGACACATGGCGTGCTGCTGCAGTCGACCTCGTGGCCGCGGGCGGGCATACGAACATCTACTGCACGCCCGCGTTTCCCGAAGACATCACCTGAGTTCCGGAAATCCGCCGGGAGGAGCGTTGTGCGATGCCACGGGGACCGGGAACCGAAATGCCGACGTCATCGTCGTCGGGTTCGGTCCCGCCGGTATCGCGGCCGCCATCACCGCCCAAAACGCGGGCGCAGACGTGCTTGTTCTCGAGAAGATGCCGGAACCGCTCGCCGGTGGGAACTCCTGTGTCTCCGGTCAGGTGTGGTCGTACCCCGTCGACGTGGAGCTCGCCGAAAAGCACCTGCGTGAGCGGGGCCAGGAGTACCCAGTGCCCGAGGACGTCGTGCGGGCGTGGGCCGCGGAGACGGTCCAGAACGACGACTGGATCCGCGCCCGCGCCGCAGGGGTGCTCGGCCGGATACCGCGCGACGAGGGGGTTCCGTTCACCGGCCCGCACGCCGAAATCGTACGGATCCCCTACGGTGCGGACGCCCGTCAGGCGCGTTGCGGTCGCGCGGCATCCGCGTGCTTTACGGCACGCGCGCCACCGACTCGTCACCGGTCCCGGCGGCGGGGTCGACGGTCTGCGTGCGAACGGCCCCGACGGACCACAGACGCTGTGGGCGAACCGGGCCGTGGTCCTGGCCTCGGGCGGTTTCACCAACGACTCCGAGATGGCCCGCAACTATCTGCGACTGCCGTGGGGCAGCCCGGGCAACACCGGCGACGGCATACGCATCGGCCAGAAGGTCTGCGACGACCTCGCGCACCCTGACAACTACATGACCATGCCCGGGATCCGCATACCGCCCTGCGAGACCGGTGAATACGCGCAGCCACAGGACTCGCGGTTCATCTACGTCGGAGCGGACGGACGGCGCTTCTGCGACGATTCGGTCGAGAGCCGGCACGGCAAGACTGCCCAGCGCGGCAGCTTCGACTTCTTTCCGGGCTTTCCGATGTGGACGATCTTCGACGAGGACGGCCGCGCAGCGGGTCCGCTCGTCTGACCGTGCGAAGTGTACCCGGCATCCTGGATGAGGCAGATCGAGCGTTACCGCTGGAGCGACGACAACCAGGCCGAGATCGCCCGCGGCTGGATCGAGAAGGCGGACACGGTCGGCGAGCTGGCGACCGAACTGGGAGTCGATCCGGCGGGTCTCGAGGTGGGGCTCGCACGGTACAGCGAGTTCGTCGCGCACGACGCGGACCCTGTGTTCGGCCGGCCAGCAATGCATCTGCGGCCGATCGCCCGTGCTCCGTTCTACGGCTTGCGGTGGCCGGGTTTGCTGATCACGACGTTGGGAGGGCTTCGCAAGGACGGCGACGGCCGCGTGCTCGATCCCGAGGGCCGGCCCATCCCGCACGGCTCTTCGCGGCCGGCGACGTCGCGTCGAGTTATCCCTGGGTCATCCACGGCGGAGTGGGACTGGCCGACGCGATGGGCTTCGGCCGTCGGGCAGGCGGCTAGGCCGCGGCATTGCCCGAGCCCGACCGGCCGGCCCTCGGCACGGTGCAGCCGTTCGCCGCAGCACCCTCGAGCCGCGAGCGGCTCGACCACCACTGTCGTCACCTGGTTGACCAACGGACTGTACGTACGTACAGTTGGAGCCGTCCGCAGTGAAGCCGGTCGTTTTGGAGTCCGCATGAGTGTCGTGCTCACAGTCGCGCCCACCGGGCCAGTCGCCTCGAAGACCGACAATCCAGACCTTCCGACTCAGCCGGAAGAAATCGCAACGGCGGTGCAGCAAGCTTATGAGGCGGGAGCAGCGGTCGCGCACATCCATCTTCGCGACGAGTCCGACCGGCCGACGGCGAACCTGTCCATCGCACGGCGGACCCTGGATCTCATCGCCGAACGCTGCCCAATACTGGTCCAGCTCTCGACCGGCGTCGGGCTCGATGTGCCGTTCGAGGATCGAGCCGCTCTCGTCGAACTGCGCCCGCGTATGGCCACGTTAAACCCCTGCACCATGAGCTTCGGAACAGCGGAGTTCCGCAATCCGTACCGGCAAGTTCGTGAGCTCGCCCGACGCATGCTCGATCTCGGTGTCAAGCCTGAGCTGGAAATCTACGACACCGGCCACTTGGATGCCTGCCTGCGGCTTCGCGACGAAGGGCTGCTCGGCGACGGGCCTCTGCAGTTTTCCCTGGTGCTCGGCGTCGCCGGAGGCATGGCCGCGACTCCGGACAACCTGGTCACCATGGTGCGCCGACTGCCGGAGGGTTCCCGCTGGCAGGTGATCGCGATCGGGCGTGCGAACCTCACGCTCACCGCCATGGGACTCGCACTCGGCGGCAACGCCCGCGCCGGTCTCGAGGACTGCCTCTACCTACGCAAGGGTGAACTGAGTCCAGGCAATCTTCCCCTGGTCGAACGCGCCGTGCGCCTTGTTCGCGACCTGGACTCCACCGTGGCGAACGTGGAGGAAGCCGAGAGTCTGCTCGCACTCCCGCGGTGACCGACAGCACCAACCCGGTCCGGGGCACACGGAAGCCGAACCGAGGCCGCGCCGGCCAGATCCTGCGGGCTGCGGAGAAGATCTTCGCCCAGAAGGGGTTCGACGGCGCGACGATGCGTGAGGTGGCTGACGCCGCCGGCGTGGGTCTCTCCTTGGTCGTCTACCACTTCACCACCAAGGACGGGCTGTACCGGTCGATCTTCGAGGCTCGTCAGTACGTCAACGACGAACGCCTCACCCGGTTGGAGACGATCACAGACACCGCCGCGCCGGACGCGCTCGACCGGTTGATCGCCGCATTCGTCGACCCGGTCCTGGCCATGCACACCGAGCCCGAGAACGTCTCGTTCGCCCGTCTCGTCCTGCGCGAGGCAGCCGATCCCTCCAGCCAGCAACGGTCGGTCATCAAAGATCTCTTCGACCCGATGGCCCGCGCGTTCATCACGAAATTGGATGCGGTACTGCCCGGCCGCCCCGCCGGTTTCCATGAATGGGCTTATCTGTTCTCAGTCGGAGCACTGACCCTCAGCGCCTTCGACGATCGGATCGACAACCTCTCCGATCACGACATCTCTGGACGCAAACACGAATTCCTGCGCCGCTACATCACGGCCGCTCTGCGGCACCAGCCCGCAGGCAGTTGACCCCGCCCCGGCGCCGAGCGCGCTTCGCCGGAAAGGACACCACCATGCACGACGCGACAACGACACCGCTACCGCAGACCGGCGACCCCGACCTCGCCGACTCCCCGTACCCGCTGGCCTTCGTTGCTGCCGCCGGCCGGACCGGCATCGCAGACGAGACGGAGCGGGCAGAACACACATTCCGCTGTGAGGTGATGGGAATTCACCGCTTCCAGAAGGAGGGGCTGGTCGAGGACACCACGACGGGGCGGTCCTGGCGGCTGCCCGCAGACGAAGGTAAGTACCTCAAGGGGACCGGTCGCGCTCCCGCACCGCTGATGCACTGGGCCGCCGGACTGCACGGCGACGTGACCACGCGAATCGCCCGCCTCGCGGACGCCAGCGGGATCACCATCACCGACCTCCACGTCACGGTCTCACAGGGCTTCGCCTCCCAGGGTTCCTTCGCCCGCGGCGAGGCCGTCGGCCTCGTGTTCGACCTCGGCTGGGACGTCCGAGTCATCTCAGGCGCGGCGAAACAGCAGATCGAGGAGATCGTGACGGCCGCACTGTCATCGTCGCCCGCGCACGCCGCGCTGACCCGCAGCCGCGAGGGGACATTCGCGCTCACCACCAATGGAAAGGCCACACGGGTTATCGGTGTTCCCGCATCCACTTCCCCGCCGGAGGCCGACCCCTTCCGGGCGCATTCCCACCGCCCCGCGCCGGCGGACACGGAGGCTGTTCCGGACGGAGTACTCACCATCCTTCCGGGGAGCACTGAGCGGTCCGTGATGCTGACCGACAACCACAGCGGCACGGTACAGTGGCACGTGGCGGCCACCGGTGACTACGACTTTTCCTCCGGGCTCGTCACCACGGCCGTCGGATTCCCCGAAGCACCCGCCGATCGGTGGCAAGTGCAGACCGACGCGAGTAACCGGCTCGCCCCCAGCCCGCTGTCCTACTTCGCGATCGGCACAGCGTTTTGCTACCACACCCAGCTTTGCCGGTATGTTGATGTGCGCCGGATGCCGATCAGCTCTCCACGCCTGGTGCAGACCAGTACCTTCGTCAGTGCCGCCACCGCGGCCGACGCCCTCCCCTTCGACACCCACCTGTTCCTCCGCGGCAAGATCGACGATGAGCGGACACGATCGTTGCTCGTCGCGGCCGCCAACACCTGCTACGCGCACCGCGCCCTCAGCGTCGAAGTCGAATCGACCCAGACGGTCTCGGTGAGCCCGGGCCGACCGTGATGGAGAGTGCGCGCATCACGACCGATGCTGGCACCTTCGACGCGATTGCGGCCGGACTCGAAGGTGGGCCAGGTGTTCCGCGCTACTGCGCGGTTTTCCGGAGGCAGGCCGGGTGTGGGAAGAGCAAGTTTGCGCGCTCGGCACCGCCGGCATCCGGGTGGTAGCGCCCGACCAGCGCGGCTACTCCCCCGGCGTGCGACCCGAGAAGGCGTCGGAGTACGGCGTCGAACAGATCTCCGACGACGCACTCACGATGGCGAAGGCCTTGGCGTGGCGGAATCTACATCTCGCGAGTAACGACTGAGGCGCCGCGGTTGCCTCGGTGGGCCGCCGAACGCGCGCCGGATCGGGCGCAAACGATCATGGCCCTGTTCACGCCCATCCCGCCGCGCTCGGTAATGACCTCCGCACCGATGCGACCAGCGCCTCCGTTCTCGGTACATCACCGGTTGGCGGCAGACCGGGCTCACCGAGCGGCGGATGCTGGAAGCCGGCGCGGCCGTGCTGCGCCGGCTCTCCGAGTCGAAGGTGCCGTGCGTCGAGCCAGATCGACAAGCACGTGCCCTGCTCTCCGAGCCGGGCGCGCTCACCGCCGCGCTCAACCGGTACCGCGTGAGCCGCCGGAACCTCCGGATCGGCGAGACCACCGTGCCGACGCTGTACGTCTGGAGCACCGATGACGTCTTCTTCGGCTCCACAGCGACGCTCGGCACGGAGAACCAGGTGATCGGGCCGTACTGGTTCGAACAGCCCACAGCGTAAAATAGTCATGAGAAGACTGTCCGGAAACTTCGGGGCGCATCATCCCCCGATGGCGGTCTGCAGACAGAGATTGCTTTCGCGACCTCGAATACGTGATCGTTGATACGCTCACAGCGCTCCAACAGAGGGCGCTCGTGGACGCGGTCGCTGGTCTCCTCCGACGCCGTACGCGGCGAGTCCAGCTGTTCGGCGTGATCGGGTCGAAGACAGGTCACTCACCCTGGCCATGTGGGCGTGTGCTACCGCCCATATCACCTCCGTCAGGGGAGCCCGAACCCATGGGGCAGCCCGGCCAGCGCATCAGCGGCCGCACGTCGACCCCATTCGTCGCCGAGGGCGTGCCAGTGTCCGAATGCTTGAACCAGCCACTCTCGGGCGTCGCCGGGCCGTCCCGCCGTCGAGCACGCCTGGCCGAGCTCGGTCAACGCGTGTCCCAGGAGATGGCCAGCGCCGGTGGCCTCCGCGAGCCGGACGCCGCGGCGTCCGCAGTCGATCGCGTCATCGTGGTTACCGAGTCCGGACAGCACCGCGCACAAGTTGATCGCCACCACGGCCTCGAGGTGCGGATTCCCCTGGTCCTGTGCCGCCTGCCAGGCATCGCGCAACAGGGGCACCGCATCGAGCTGCCGCCCGAGCATCGAGTATGCCACCGCCAGGTTCGCCGGCACCGCCGGATTCACCGCCCCGTCCTGCCCTGACAGGATCTCGATCGCCGCGCGGTGCTCGGCTGCCGCCTTCTCCGGCTTGCCCAGGAAGTGCCAGGCCACCCCGGCGTCGTTGCGTAATCGGCCCAGTGCCGACGAGTCCGCCCGCCGTTCGGCGGCTTCTCGGCCGAGGCGGACGGTCTCCAGCCACTCCGACCACCGGCTGGTGCAGTAATACAGCGATCCGAATGCCGTCGCCAACCGGGTCGCGATTGCGTCGTGGCCGTGCTCGACGGCCAATCTGAGCATGGCCTCCAGGCAGCCCATCCGCCGGGTGGCCCATGCGACGCCGTCCTGATGGTCGCTGATCGCGGGCAGCCCATCCGCGACAGGCGGCTCGGCACAGTCGTCACCGAGCCCCGGGGTGAGCACAGTGCGGACGGTACGGGCCGCGTCCAGGTACCAGGCGAACATGCGTGCACGCGCGGCATCGGCTTCGGCCGTCGATCGGCCAACGCGTTCCGCAGCATAGATCCGCATGAGATCGTGACAACGGTAGCTATCGTTCGCCGCCCGTCCGAGCAGGTGCCTGCGCTCGAGCACACCGAGCAGCCGATCCGCGTCCGCTCCCACCGTGGCGGCGGCCGCGCCGGGGTCGATCTCCCCACCCGGGTGCACGCCGAGCGCGCGGAAGGCCGCGGCGGCCGCAGGCTCCAATGCGGCGTACGACCAGGAGAACACCGCCCGCACGTCCGAGACCTCGTCATCCGGCACTGCCAAGGCGTCCAGTCGGCGCCGCTCGTCACGCAGCTCGGCGACGAGCGCGTCCAGGCCTTGCTCGGCGAAGTCCCTGATGCGCTCGGCGACGACGCGCAGAGCAAGCGGCAGATTTCCGCACAGTGCCGCCAACTCGGTGGCCGCGCGGTCGTCCGTACCGGGCAGCCACCGCAGCAGCGCGACGGCGTCCGCCGCCGGCAGCGGGCCGAGGTGTACCCGCGTCGCACCGTCGCGAGCCACTAGGCCCGGCATCCTGTCGCGGCTGGTCACGATGACCAGGCAACGCGGGTCGCCGGGCAGCAGAGCGCGTACCTGCGCCGCGTCCACTGCATTGTCCAGCACGACCAGGAGCCGCTTACCCGCAGCCATGGTCCGGAACAACCCCGACCCGGCCTCGGCATCCCCGCCGAAATCGGCGGGCCCGCCGAGCCCGGTGACGAGCCGGGCCAACGCATCCTCGACGCCCACGCCGCGTCGGCCGGCGGCGTAGCCTTGAAGATCCACGAACAGCTGGCCGTCCGGGAAGGACTGCGCGAGACGGCGAGCAAGGCGAATCGCCAGCGCCGTCTTGCCCGCCCCGCCGATCCCGTCGATCGTGACGAGCGTCGCGCCACCTTCCCCGACCGCGTACAACAGATACTCGAGTTCATGCCGCCGGCCACTGAACCCGGGCACTTCGCGGGGCAGCTGGGCAGGTACCGCGCTGGGGCGGCCGCTCGGCCCCGGGTCGTCGTCTGCCAGCACGTCCCGATGCAGCTCCTGCAAGACGGGGCCGGGCTCGATGCCGAGCTCGGTCACCAAGGTCTGCCGCGCGTGCCGGTACGCCTCCAGCGCCTCGCCCCGCCGACCGCTCCGCCCGAGCGCGAGCACCAGCAGCTCGTGCAGCCGTTCGCGCAAAGGATGCTCGGCGGCCAGCACTGACAGCCGGCCCACTACCTCCTCCGCGGCCCCCGTCGCCACCAGCGCTTCCGCGCGAAGCTCCTCGGCGTCCAGTCGGGCGAGGTCCAGGCGGGTACGCTCCGTCTCCGCGAACGGACCACTCGCCCCGCCCAGCGCGGGCCCCTGCCAGAGCGCCAGCGCAGCCTCGGCCTCCCGAAGCGCTCCCAGCCCGTCACCTGTGTCCCGGCGCCGGCGCGCGCTACGCAAAGTCTCCTCGAACTCCGCGACGTCCAGTGTCCGGCCGGGAAGCACGAGCGTGTAACCAGCGCGGGTACGGACCAGCGGACCTGGCCGCTGCTGCGATCCCCCGTCCGGCTCCAGCGCCTTTCGCAGACTGGAGATGTAGGTGTACACCGCGCCCTCGGCCGACTTGGGCGGGTCCTGGCCCCACAGTGCCGCGACAATTTCCGGCAGCGGCACCGCCGCGTTGGCACGGGCAGCCAGCACGGCGAGGACCGTCCGCGGGCCCGCACCCCTGAGGTGCGCGACAGTTCCCCCAACGAGCACCTGAACGTCACCCAGCAACCGCACTCGCATACGGACTCACGCCTTTCCGCGCGCACGCGACGTCGGCACACGAATGTTCCAACCCCTCGAACACGCTCTCGATCTTGGCCTCCGGACGCCGTTGGATAGTCCATACCGGCGGGCACCGCCGGACGTGCCACCCGACCCGGCGCAGTCCGGGCCAACCGAAAGGAAACACCCATGAAGCGTTTCAGCCGCAAGGTCCGAATCGGATTCCTGGCACTGGCACTGCTCGGAGCAGGGTTCGGCATGGTCGAAGCGGCACAGGCATCCACTGCCGGCACCAGCCATGAAGCCGCGGGCTGCGCCGGGTTCCCGACCTATGCTTGTATCTGAACCGGGTGCCGGGGGTGGGACGCGGGCGCCGTGTCCCACCCCCGGACCGGTGAGAAACGGTTGAGATTCGGCGGAGCGTTCGCCGGCACGATGTCTCCTATGAGGACAGTGCAAGAACAGTCCCAGCCGGCTCTCGACAAGGCGATGCGCCTGTACGCTGAATTGTGCTCGTCCTGCGGGCCGACGCACCTGTCGGAACTGAGCCGGCGGACCGGTTACGCGAAATCGACCACGCACCGGCTGCTGAAAGCGCTCGGCTCGGCTGGTCTCATACGGCGCGAGAGCAACTCCTACACCGCCGTTGATCCACGCTCCGCCCGGCCGGCCGGGGACGAACGGCTGCGAGCACTCGCCCCGTTCGTCGGCGACCTGCGCTTGCACACCGGTCTGACCTCGAGCCTGGCCGTGCTCGACGGCAACGATGTCGTGTTCGCCCATCGCGTCTACGGCCACGACCATCCTCGTACGTCGAGCGACGCCACCGGACGTGCGCGGGCCGCGGATACGCTGACGGGTCAGCTGCTGACATCCGGCAAAACGGAGATGTGCACATCGGCGCGAAACTACCAAGGCATCACCTGCGTAGGAGTGCTTGTACCCGGCGACGGGCTTCCGGATGTCGCGTTGACAGTCAAGGGTTTCACAAGCCGGGTCGACCGGGAGCGCACGTTATTCTCCTTACACCGCGTCGCCGTCGCGATCACCCGGCAGGCACCGCACCGTGGCATGCGGCCGGGCCGGGAAAGGGCACCGCAGGGCAGTGCTCCATCTGTCACCAGATGAACGTGGCCGCGGTGTGTGCCGGCAGTGCGGTTAAGGACTCGTCGCCCGAGTTCACACGGACGCTCTGCTCGCTCGTGCCGGTCTGATAAGCGATCAGTGCTTTGGAACATCCAGGTTCCTCCACGCGACGTGGCGCACGGTGTGATTGTCGTTGTCGTTGGAGTCGATGCGCAATGCACCCGGTTCCACGAACTTCGTGAGGTGTCCCATTGTGTAGTACTCGATCGTGTAGTCGACCTGACCGTCTCCGCTGTTGACGTGACCAGCCCGGTGAGTTGTCTCATTCGCCGTTGTGTGGGTCGTGCCCCTGGTCCATGGCCGTGGACCACTTGACGACGCTGTGGGACCAAGCCGTGCCTGGCCATACCGTCGAAGTTCGGCAGCGTGTGGGCGGCCGCATTGTCCATCGTCGGCGCACCGAACTACGGGCACAGGTCCCAGTTCCAGTCCAGCGCGGACAGATTTGCTTTCTACATTCGCGGGCAGCAGCTTGTTCTTCGTGAAGTATGCCAGCCCCGAGCCGTCCCAGTTGGTGGAGGGCCAACGTTTACAGCGCGATCACCTTTCCATGCGGCAGGCACCCCACCTCCGGCGCGCGGGAACCAGGTGCCGCACGGCATGCTCCGTACCCTGGACCGGCTGCAGAACACCCGGACCAGATCGTCACCGCGCTCGTCGAGGCTCTGGTGCAGATCCCGCTCTCGGGTACGCTGTTCGACCACGCAACCCGCTAGAAAGGGCTGGATCGGAGCCTGCTCCACCGGTGGTTCACCCGGCCGGAGACCCACCGCATCTACCCGCCTGCCGATCATCCGAAGCACAGCAGGGCCATCGCCTGCGAGCTGCGCTCGGCCCCCACTCGGCTGGGGCCCGATGCACCGGCAGGCCGCATCGTCGCGCTCACCGGCCGGAGCGAGGAGTTCGCCGGTGCGTGGAGCGCCCATGATGCTGACGCCCACCACGAGGATTACCGGAAACGGACCCAGCCCCTCAAGACCGGCGCGCTGGACCTGGACTGTCACATGCTGTTCACCACCGATCATCCGCACACTCTGCCCGTCCACACCGCCGATTCCGAAGCCGACAGCCGCAAACTCGCCGAATTGGCGAAGTTGTCCCGCGCGATGACCGGAACAACCGTGGCCGGTCACCGTTGCCGCGCCATGAGCTCCAGCGCGAGATCGAGCGTCTCGTCCACTGAGGACGAAGCGAAGAGGTAATCCACCACCACCTCGTCCGCGCCGGCCTCCCGTACCCGCTCGACGCGTGCGGCGACCTCGCCGGGGCTCTCACCCGGGTCGACGTTGACCCGGACAGCACTCTGCAACGCTTGCGGATCGCGCCCCGCGTCATCCGCGGCGCGACGGGCCACTTCCCACAACGGCGCCAGGAACTCCTGCGGCACCCTGTCGAAACCCAGCCAGCCAACGGCACGACGGCCGATCCTGGCAAACGCGGGCGCACTGGCCCCACCGAGCCAGATCGGCGGCCCACCCGGCTGGACCGGCCGGAGGTCCACCCGGGTGGGCGGGACGGACACCGCTTGGCTCTCGAAGCTGACCGGATTCGTCGTCCACCACTTCGCCAGGAAATCAAGAATGTCGTCCAGCCGTCTGCCGCGCTGCGCCCACGACAGGCCGACTGCGTCGTACTCGTCGCGCATCCAGCTGAGCCCGAATCCGGCGTTCATCCGGCCGTCGCTCAGGAAATCCAGCGTGGTCAACGTCCGCGCCAGCTGCACCGGTTCGTGCACCGGGGCGTTGAGTGTGCTGAAGTTGAACCGCACCCGTTCGGTCACCGCGGCGGCTGTGGCCACCAGGGTGAACGGTTCTGCGCCGCGGGCGATCCGCTCGAGATAGGGCCGGTAGTCGCCGCCCGGGTAAGCGGTGTCCGGTGTGACCGGGGTGAAAAGACGGTCCCCGCACCAGAGCGTGTCGTACCCGATCTCCTCGGACGACGACGCGAACTTCCGCAGCCCGCGTGCGTCCGCCAACGCAGGGCCGTATTGCGGCAGAGCCAGCCCCATCCGCACTTTCGGTCTCCTTTCAGCAGTCCGGATCGACCGGCAGTGGTGTGCCGAACCGCACGGACACGCCCGGCGAGTACAGCACGCTCACCGGCTCCCGATCGAGCACGGCAACGCCTGCCGACTCGACCAGATTCTCGTCAAGGTCGAGCAGCCGGGCACGGTGCAGCGGCCACTCCTCGTGGTCATTAGGCAGATACCAGGTGCGCCCGCCGCACCGCACGTGCAGACCCCATCGCGCGGTCACGAACCGCTCGACGGCGGTGGGCTGCCGAACCTTCCCGGCCACCGACACCGAGGCCCGCACCGATGCAGTGTCCGGCCCGCTCTCCCGCCGCCGGCTCCGGTAGGACACTACCGAACCGGATCGCCATTGGCGCATCCGCGACCAGCGGTAGGGCAACCGCGTGCCGAGCCTGCCCACCAGGACCGCGAGCAGCCGCGCCGCGTCCAGTGACAGGAAGACCACACCTCGTCTGCCGTGCACATCGACCGAGTACAACCGGACGTTCACCTCGCAGAACGTCCGCAAGTAAGGCAAACCCGGTTCCCGAGGCAGCCGGACCCGCCGCATCCGGAAGAGCACGAGCCCAACGTAGGTGACCCCATCGGTCACGTCCGGAACAGTGCCCGCCGGCAGCCGTGCGGCGACCGAGGCCGGGTCCACCGCCCAATGCAGGAAAGAAACCCCGCACCAGTCCTGCAGCATCGTGCGCCGGTGCAGCCTGCGGGGCGACACCGGCGTGACGAACTCGGGAACCATCACGCCCTCGTTGCGCGCTCAGCCACCGGGCATCCGGCGGGCAGCGCCGCCAGCGGCGGAACCGACAATTGCAACGTCTGGAGCTTGTGCGCGCTGGCGCTGCCCGGCCATGCGTGGAACGAGACCAGGTAGCACTCCGGATCCGCGGGCAGCAGCATGCTTTCGTGCAGCAAGTCCAGCTCGCCAACCTCATCGTGGTACAAGATTCTCCTGCCGTGCGAAGGGTTCTCGACCTCCTGGCGGGCCCACATCTCGCGGAAGAGCGTGCTGCACGCACCGAGTCTCTCGACCAACGGGCCGACCTGGCGATCCTCCGGCTGCCGCCCGGCGTAACTACGCAGGTAACCGACGTACTCACCGGCTTTCGCTGCCCAGTCGACGAAAAGGCTCTGATAGCCGGGAGAGCAGAACAGAAACCAGCCCCAGTTGCGGCGGCACCCCGGCACCTGTTGCCAGTCCCCGAACAGCGCCGTGGCGGTGCGATTCCAGATGAGCAGGTCCCCACGTGGACCGGTGACGTAGGCCGCGCCCTCCATCGACTCCACCAAGCTGCGCAGCGACCGCAGCCGCCCCTCCTTGTGCACGCTGTGCGGCCGCTGCGGCGAGGACGAAGCGGCCCCGGCCAATGTGCTGAGGTGCGCGTGCTCGGTGGGATTGAGCCGCAGCGTCCGGGCCAGCGAATCGATGATCTCCGGAGAGACGTTCCGTGCGCTGCCCTGTTCCATCCGGATGTAGTACGCCACGGAAATGCCGACGGCGCTGGCAAGTTCCTCCCGGCGAAGCCCAGGCACCCGGCGGAAGCCCCCTTGCTCGGACAGCCCGACATCAGCCGGCTTCAGCCGGGCCCGCCGGTTGCGGAGGAAACTACCGAGGCCGACGTGGCTCTCGTCCGCGCTATCCGACCCGGCAGAGGCTTGATCACCCATCAGCTCCGCTCCACCATTCCGGCCGAACCGTGCCCTACCCGGATCGCCCGCAGCGGCGGCGAATCCGAGGCGGGCACGGTCGTCTCACTCACAGCTGCGCAGTGTCCATCACGAAACGGTAGCGGACCTCCGCGCGTTCCAGCTTCTCGAAAGCCTCGTTGATCTCCTCGGGACGGATCTGCTCGATCACCGCAGCGACACCGTGCTCGGCGGCGAAGTCCAGCATCTCCTGCAGCTGCGGTACACCACCGCTGGAAGAAGCCGCGTAGGACCGCCGCATCGGGATCAGCGACCAGTTGTCCAGCGAGATCGGCTCGTCCGGCGCGCCGACGTTGACCAGAGTTCCGTTGACCTTCAGCAGATTCAGGTACGCGTCGAAGCCGATCGCGGACGAAATCGTGCACAGGATGAGATCGAACTGCCCGGCAAGCCGATCGAATGTCGCGGGGTCGTTGGTCGCGTAGTAGTGATCGGCACCGAGCCGGAGACCATCCTCCTTCTTGCCCAGCGTTCGCGACAACACGGTCACATCGGCGCCCAGCGCATGCGCGAACTGGACCGCGACGTGCCCGAGCCCGCCCATTCCGAGCACCGCGACCTTGGTCCCCGGGCCTGCGTTCCAGTGCCGCAGAGGCGAGTAGGTGGTGATTCCGGCACACAGCAACGGCGCCGCGACGTCCAGCCCCAGCCCCTCCGGCACCCGCACCACGAAGTGCTCATCCACGACGATGGCGGTGGAGTAGCCGCCCTGGTTCGGGTTTCCGTCGGGATCCCGCGAGTTGTAGGTGGGCACGACACCGCTGCCGGTGCAGTACACCTCCAGACCGGACCGGCAGTTCTCGCACTCGCGACAGGAATCGATGTACGTGCCGACACCCACTCGGTCTCCGGGGGCGAATTTCGTGACTTCGGCACCGACCTCGGTGACAAAGCCGGTGATCTCGTGCCCCGGTACCATCGGATAGACACCGGGCCCCCAGCCGTCCTGGGTCTGGAACACATCGGTGTGGCACACACCGCAGTACTTGATTTCGATACGCACGTCCTGTGGCCCGACCGCACGCCTTCCGATGGTCATCGGCTCCAGCGCCGCTTTGACCGACGGAACACCGTAGGCGGAAACATTCGGCATTTCAGAACTCTTTTCACCTCAGGCTACGGGAATACAGCCGGACCGCTGCGCCAGCCACCCTCTCCCACTGCGCGGGGACCCACCAGTACTCGCCAGGCATACCATCCCGGTTAGCACTACCGGCCACCCCAAAGGCAGCCTTCACGAATACTGATACCCAGGGTGGCTTTCCGCGCTGCCGGTGGCAAGTCACCGTGGCCCCGAACCGCATTGTGAAAGCCGGCTGAAATGTTGCCCGTGCCGATCCCCGATAAGGGCATCGACCGGTCCGGCGGCGGACGGCGCCAGCTGCGCACCGTAGACCGCGCAAAGCGCGAGGGCGTAGCTGAGCGTGGTGGGGCGGTGGGCCCCGCGGTCACGGTGCACCAGTCCCAAGCACGCTTGGACCTCTCCCTCGGGCCCGACCTGCACCGGGAGGAACAATCCGGACCGGAAGTTCTCCTCCCTCAGCACCGTGGAGGTCCGGCGATAGCCGCCCGCGGAGGGGAACTGGACCGGCCGCCCGGTGGCGACCGCCCGGCTGCTGGCGAGCCCTGCGTCCGACAGCCCCACCTCGCCACAGGCCCGCACCCAGTCTCCGGACATGCCCTGGTGGGCGCGGACCACCAAGCGGCCGTCCAGCACCTGGTGCAACGCGGCACCATCGGCGACTCCGGCGCCGATGACGCCCTCGACGAGCCGCGTCGTACGCTCGGCGTCGTTTTCGGCGCGCGCCAGGTCCGTCGCGGCCTTCGCGAGCGCGTCGAGCCAGCCTCGCCCCGGTTCGTCGGTGACGCCCGCCCGGTCCTCGTCCGGCACCTCGACCACGGGCACGGCGAAGCGGTAGCCGTGCCCGCGGACGGACTGCACGAACCGGGGCCGCCGTGCGTCGTCGCCGAGCTTGCCCCTCAGCCGGGTGACGTAGATGCGCAACGTGTTCAGGCCCGCCGGCTCGCCGAGGCCCCACACCTGCGCGAGGATCGCCTCCGGGGCGAGCAGACGCTCCGGATGACGCATCAGGTAACTCAGCAGGTCGAACTCGGTCGGAGTGAGCCGGAGATCCTGCTCGTCGAGCCGGGCACGTCGCCGCCAGACGTCGACCGCGAGCCGTCCCGCGAGGAGATAGCGGGTGGTGGGCGCCAGCCGCTCGTCAGTGCGCCGGACGACCGCGTAGGTGCGGGCGAGGATCTCCTCGTCCGTCGTCGATGACGACAGCACGGTGTCGGCGCCTGCCGCCAACGCGGTCAGTACTCCGCCCGTCCCGAGATCTCCCACGACCACCACGGGCGTGCCCGTCATCGCGCGAACCGCGGAGACCAGCCGCACCACCCATCCGGTGTCGTCGGTGAGCACCATCAGCGCGGCGGCCCGGTGCACCGACACCGCCCAGCTCACCCGGTCGGCATCGTCCTCGCGCAGCATCCGCCACCCACTACACAGACCGGACCTGACGAGCCCGCCGGCAGCAGCACGGCGATCCGGCGCGACCAGCACCACCGGCCGGGCCGGCGCGGGGCATCGCACACCCTCGGCCGGGCTGCTACCCGTATCCGCGCTCACACCCATAAGCTCTCCTCCCCGATTGATCCGGCACCGCGCACTCCTCGCCGGACCGTGATCGCCGAGTGGATCGGCTGAACCGGCCCGTGCACGGAGCAGGCCATCCGACTCAGGTTGATCGATCAACCTTAAAGCTCTCCCGCCACGACACCTCCACGGGCATCTCCGCGCTCCCCGGCCACCTAAGCGAGATTGACCTTCAGGAAATCGTCGACGAGATCAAGTACCGCCGGCTGCCAGAAAGCGGGCCCGGCGTGATCCGAACCCCGCAACTGGTAAAGCTCCACCGGGTGGCCTGCGTCACTCAACGCGGAGAACAGCAGCGCACTTTGCCCGAACGGAACCACGCGGTCCTTACTGCCGTGCACGATCAGCATGGGTGGCGGCGTCACTTCCCCGCCGAGGTGGCTCACCGCGACCGTCGGCGCCACCAGATCCGGGTTCTCGAGCACGTTCCGGCCGCCGATCAGCATTCCTTCGGGACTGTCCGGTGCGACGTGGTCCTGGATCGAGGGGTCCTCGTTCATCCGGGAGATGTCCGTGGGGCCGTAGTAGTCGACGACACACCGCAGTCCGAGCTCGTCGCCCACTGGTTCGTCGCTGTATTCCCGATCGTTCAGGGTAAGGCAGGCGAGCACGGCGGTGTGCCCACCGGACGAGTCGCCCCACATGGCCATCCGAGCGGTGTCGATGTGGTACTCGGCAGCGTGCCCACGCAGGAACCGGACGGCGGTTTTCGCGTCCTTGACCTGTGCTGGGAAAGCTGCGACAGCCGACGAGCGGTACTCGACGACGGCCACCACGTAGCCACGCCGGGTGAACTCGGCCAGCGCCGGAAGCACCCGGCCGAGGTCCTGCTTCCGCCAAGCCGATCCCGGGACGAAGACCACGCACGGGAACGTCTGCGGGACATCCTCCTCCCAGGTCGGCGGCAGAAGGATCTGCAACGTCAGCGGATGACCGTCCTTCTCCGCGTACGGAACTCCCAGCAGCGCGGTGCCGTAAACCGGGGTGGGATCGGCCGCAAGGACCTTCATTCCCACCGGATCGGCCGTGCTGTGCGGAAATTCCGCGAGCGGGACCACCCGCGGCGGAACGACTGTCATGTGGACGCACCCTCCACCTCGGCAACCTGCCCAGCCACCATCGATCCGCGTCTTTCGGTCCGGTAGAAGACCGTCGCCGCGATGGCCACCGCCGCGGCCACCACTGCTCCAGTGAGCAATTGCCCGGAAGCGGAGGTACTGCCGGTGATCCGTCCTGTGAGAGTGAAGAAGTAGGGGGCGGCGAAGACACCGATCGATGCCCCGGTGTACAGCACCGCGGTCACCAGTGCCGAGGTCTTCAGCGTGGCCTGCTCGTTCATCGTCGTGATCGCGAACGGCATGTAGCTGCCGAAGCCGAGTCCGGTGAGGACCGCGCCGGCGTGCAGGACGACGAGATCGTGCGCCACACCGGCGCAGACGAGGCCGGCGGTGAGGAACACGAGGCCCGTGGTCACCGTCCAGACGCGAAGCCGGGAGAACACGAAGCCGAAGGCGATACCGGCCACAATGGACGCGACACCGGAACTCGTCATCACCAGGGACACCCCGGCTCCGTCCGTGAGGTGCCGTTCGTCGACCGCGAGGAACGGCACGGCGACGATCAATGCCTGGTACCCGACGGTCATGAACATCATGAGAACCGCTGCGGGCAACGTCCCGCTGGGGATCGCCCGCCGCCCGCTCAACAGCGCACCGCGTCGACCCGAGGAGGCCTGCCACTCACCTGCCGTCACCGGCGACCGCACCTTCTCCGGTTCGGCGAGGAACCGCCAGAGCAAAGTGAAGATCACGAGCGCGGTCAAGTAGACCAGGAACGCGGCCTGCCACCGGAAAGTCATCAGTGCGGCGACGGCCACGCTCCACACCACGTTCCCGATGCCGACCATCGAACTCTGCCAGCCCATCATCCTGCCGCGTTCCCGGCCACGGTAGAAGTCCGCATTCAGGCTCGAGGTCAACGGCTGCAGCAAACCTACCCCGACACCTACGAGCAAACGCGCCGCCATCACCACCGTGAAATTCCCCGCCGGGATGAGGGCCAGCGGAGCCACCCCGCCCACTACGACGAGCAGGACACCGGCGAGCATCAGGGCCCGTTTCCCCACGCTGGCCGCCAACGCACCCGCCGCCAGTGTGGCGACGATGCCCGCCAAGGCGGGCATCGTGACGAAGCTCTGCACCGCCGAATGGCTCACCCCGGGGAACTCCCGGGTCAGGTAGGGCAGGGTCGGCGAGACCGCCCCCGCCTCGGAAAGCAGCAGAGAAGCGGACAGCAGCGAGACCTTGAACATCGGCGATCGCGGATTCGGTGGCTGCACCCCGCAAAGCTAAGTGCCTACACCTAGATAAGTCAAGCCCTGACTTAACTAGCTGACTTGCTCGTACGGGGCGAAGCGAGCCGGACGGCGAACGGTGCTCAGCGCGGTGTGTACGCGGTCATCGGTGGGACCACGCGCGGGTTTGCCAAGACGCGTTCCCGCAAGGTCAGCCACGCGCCTGTCTGGGGCGAACGGTCCCCGAACCGAGCCGCTTCGACTTTCGGCCAGAAGCGGGGGTTGACCCGCGCCCGGGAGACTGCGAGGGCGTTCACCGGCTCCAGCAGCCAGTCTCGGAACAGGGCGAGATCGCCACCGAGCACGACCGCGCCGAGGTCGGTGAGGTGACTCATCGTGCTGACCGCCGAGGCCAGTGCGTCTCCCGCGTCCGCGAGCACGGCCAGCGTCCGTTCGTCCCCCGCATTCGCTTTCGCGACCAGAAGGCGGCTCGCTTCCCCTGCGGCGGAGGGTTCCGGTGGCATCCCGAAAACCCGGCCTGCCAGCGCGACCGTGCCCAGGTACAGCGTCAGGCAGCCCCGTGCGCCGCAGGCACACTCCGGCCCGTCCTTGTCGACCACCACATGGCCGACCTCGCCGGCCAATCCGTGCTGACCACGGAATAACTGGTTGTCGAGGACGAGCCCACCGCCAACCCCCAGCGGACCGGAGAAGACGTAGGCCATCACGTGTGGACTGACAGCCGGTGGCAGCGCCTGGTACTCCGCGAGCGCGCCGAGCCTGCCGTCGTTGAACACCGACAAACAATGCGGGTAGCGCAGCAGCGGTGCGAGTTCCGCCTGAAAATCGATGTTGCGCAACCCGAGGTCAATGGAGTCGGTCATCACGGAATCGGCCGCCACGGTGCCGGGCACGATCAGAACCGTCCCGAGAACGTACGCGTTCCGATCGGCGGCTGCGGCGTCCCAGGCTTCGTCGAGGCCCTCGGCCAGCGTCGTCAGCAGCGCCGAGCTCCCGTGGGCGCGCTCGTCGTAGGTCCGCCTCCGGCTCCAGCGCGGCTGCCCCGAGAGGTCTGTCACCTCGAGCTCGACGGCCCCCGGCACGACGGTCGCGACCAGTCCGACGACCCGCCGGGAATTCAGCCCGACCACGCGCTGCGGCCTACCCCGCGTGGAGACCAGGTCCCCCGGCTCGACGAGCAGGCCGCGGGAAAGCAGATCCGCCACGATAGACGTCACGCTTCCGCTGACCAGTCCGGTGGCCCGGCGGATGTCGGCTCGCGAGCTGACCCCTGCCTCGGCCACCTGGCGCAGGACCAGCGAGGTGTTGTGGCGGCGGACATCAGCGGTGTCGGCAGGGGAGGCCATGTGCTCGATTGTGCTGTATCCGGCCGCGCGGAGCCCCCGGGCCTCGATCACCAGCCCCAGAGGCAGCCGTGAGCAGTCCCGCGCATCCGCAACGGTGCCACTGCCAATGGTGGCAACCCGGGGTAGCGGGATTCCGGAAATTGCGGGCGCCGGTCAGTGCACCGGTGCGAACCATTCCAGGAGATACTGTCGCCATGACGGACCTGTACAGCGGCACGAGACTGCTGGGCAGCCAGGACTTCGCCGTACCGGTCGAACATCGGTACTTCGAAGACAACGATCCCGGCGCGGTTTACGAGTACGGCCACCTCCCGGTTTCCGAGGAAACGATCCTCCGGTCCGCCGGAGAATTCGACCCACAGCGCAGGCACGACGTGGAAGCCGCCCGAACCGGGCCGTTCGGCGGGATCATCGCCTCCGGGTGGCACTCGGTGGTACTCATCATGCGGATTTTCGTCGACCATCACCTCTCGCACGTGGCCAGTCTCGCATCGCGGGGTTGACGAGGTGCGGTGGTCGGTACCACCGCGCCCCGGCGGCAGTGTGGCACTACGGGCGACGGTCGTCGAAGCCCGCGCCGCACAGTCCAAACTCGACCGCGGGATGGTCTGCACCCGAGCCGAACTGTTCAACCAGGACGGTCACTGCCCGGCATGCCTGCTGGCCACGAACTTCCTGCGGCGCATACCGCCGACAACCCGGTGGCCGACGAGGCGGTCAGCGCCGCGCGAGCGGAATCTCGACGGCGACGGTGAGGCCGCCGCGCGGGTTGGCCTCCGCCGTCACCTTGCCGTCGTGGGCGGTGCTGATGGCGCGAACAATCGAGAGGCCGAGGCCGCTTCCCGTGCTCGCGCCGGTCCGTGGCGTGCCGCCACGCTGGAAAGGCTCGAACAACCGGCCGACGTCTTCGGCAGGCACGACCGGGCCGGTGTTGCACACTTCCAGCCGGCCGTGCTCCCCTGCGACGCCCACCCGCACGGACACCGTGCCACCCGGATTGTTGTAGCGCACCGCATTCTGGACGAGATTGCCGATCAGCTGGCTGAGCAGCAGCTCATCGCCGAGCACTGTGCACGAAGCTGTGCGCACATCGAACGTCACGACGCCCGCTGGGGATTCCTGCAGTACGTAGACGGCCACCTGGTCCAGCCGGACCCGCTCCCGGTGGCGGAGTTCCTGTTCACCGCGAGCCAGTTGGAGCAGCCCGCTGATCAAGTCGATCGATCGGTCGTTGATGCGCAGCAGTTCGTCCCTCGCACGCTGCACGTCACCCGGTTCCGCGGAGGAGAGCCCGACCTGGATCACCGTCCTGGTCACCGCAAGCGGGGTCCGCAGTTCGTGCGAAGCGTTGGCGATGAACCGTCCCTGCACCTGAAAGGCATCATCGAGCCTGCCGAGCAGGTCGTCAAAGGTGTCCGCGAGCTCCTTGAGCTCGTCGTGCGGACCGGCGAGGGCGATGCGCTTGTGCAGGTTCGCGGTGGAGAGGCTCTGTGCCTGTGCCGTCATCAGGTGCACCCGGCGCAGCAGCCGACCACTCAGCCACCAGCTGAGCACTCCGGCGATGGCGCCCAATACCACGAACGTCAGCAACGACAGCACCAGCTGGCTCGTCATGAGGTCCCCCAGTGCCTCGCCGGTGCTCACGGGCTGGGACCGGGTGGTCGCCGCGGAGGTGCCGGGGACCGCTCCGGTCGGGGCGGTGACGGGTGCCTTTGGCGCCACCGACCGTTGCGCGCGGACGATGCCATTGCGGTTGAACACGTACACGAGACCGACCACGACCAGGCTCGCGACGAGGAACAGTCCGGTGTGGATGAGGGTTAGCCTGGCTCGCAGCGTCATCCGCTTCACGAACCCGCACCACGCAACCGATAGCCGACCCCGGCGACAGTCTCGATCACCTGTGGGTCGTCGAGCTTGCTCCGCAGCCGGGACATCGTGATGCGCACCGCGTTGGTGAACGGATCGGCGTTCTCGTCCCACACTCCGCTGAGCAGTTCCTCCGCGCTGACCACCGCACCGCCTGCCGCCATCAACGCATGCAGCACGCCGAACTCCTTGCGGGACAGAGAGACGTGCCGACCGCTCTGCATCACTTGCCGCAGCCCGATATCGAGCACGAGGTCTCCGTGGCGCAGCACCGGTGGTGTCGCCGGCCCGGTCCGGCGGCCGAGCGCATCAACGCGGGCAACGAGTTCGTCGAAGTCGAACGGTTTGGCCAGGTAGTCGTCCGCACCAAGGCGCAGGCCCGCGACCCGATCCCGCACGTCCCCCATCGCAGTGAGCATCAGGATTCGCACCCGCAGCCCCTCGGCGGCGAGTTCCCGGCACACGTCGTCGCCGTGCTTACCGGGCAGATCCCGATCCAGCACCACCACGTCGTATTCGTCGACGGCAAGCTTCTCCACCGCGACCAGGCCGTCCGGGGCAATGTCCACCGCCATCGCCTGCCTGCCCAGCCCGTCGGCGATGAACGCCGCCAGCACGGGTTCGTCCTCGAC
This sequence comes from Amycolatopsis jiangsuensis, assembly GCF_014204865.1. NCBI lineage: Bacteria > Bacillati > Actinomycetota > Actinomycetes > Pseudonocardiales > Pseudonocardiaceae > Amycolatopsis > Amycolatopsis jiangsuensis. Next base: position 7,838,202 of record NZ_JACHMG010000001.1, on the reverse strand, counting down.
CACGAGCACACGCATAACCGACCTCCGTTGTACCCGGCTCACCTTCGCACAACAGTTGTTTCATCCGCATATCGGTGTTCCGAGACGCTCGTGAAACAAGCCGCTCCGTAACGTTCCGAACTGTCACCGCCACCCGGCGGCCGACACCTCCGAAAATCGAGAACGAGGTATGATCATGGCCAAGTCGATCCCCGCAATCCCGGGTCTGTCGCCCCGCAGCGTTCCGGCCCTTCCGCCGATCGGCCGCACGCCGGCCCTGCCCTCCACCGGCCACCCGGTGCCCCGCACGCCGGCGAGTTCCAAGCGCTGACGCGCGGCTGGGGCCCGCGGCGGCGTACCGCCGCGGGCCCCGCTCCGGTAGACCATCGAAGGGAGTGTGCACAGTGGACCCAGCTACGCCGGCACTGGCAACCCGTGTCGTGTTTCGCCGGTTCTGGCCGCTGACCCGAGGCAATCGGCGGTGGCTGGTGGCAGGTGCACTACTGCTGATCTGTTCTGCTGCCTGTGATTCGGTGGCGGTCTCGATGTTCTCGACCGTTGTGGACAGTGCGCTCGGGGCCGGCGACCTCACCGCGCTCTGGACGCCGGCCACATGGTGGGCCGGCGTCGCGGTATTATCCGGCGTCTTCGTGTTCGGGGGCGAATACCTGACCGCCCGGTCCGGCGAGCGCTTCCTGCTGCGCCTGCGGACCCGGGTCTTCGGTCACCTGCAAAGGTTTTCGCCGGACTTCGTCGAACGTCGACGGCACGGAGATTTGCTCGCCCGGCTCACCGACGACCTCGACACCGTGGAGCGGTTCGTCAGCTCGGGCCTGGTGCATGTGGTCACGTCGCTGTTCAGCGTGATCTTCTTCACCTGCTACGCGCTGTACCTGAGCTGGGAACTGGCGTTGGCGGCGTTCGTCATCGCACCGCTGTTCGCGGTGATCACCCGGCAGTTCGCCCGGCGCATCAACGACCGGTCACGGGAACAGCGCGCGCTGAACGGCGAGCTCACGGCGATCCTCGGCGAGGACCTGGCCAATGCCGCTGTCGTGCAGGCATACAACCGGCAGCAGAGCGAGGAACGGCGGCTGTACGCGGCAGGGGTCCGGTTGCTGAAGACCAATGTGGCGATCTCCAGGCTCAGCGCGCTCTACTCACCTGTGGTGCACCTGGCGGAAACGGTCTGCGTGCTCGGCGTCATCGCACTGGGCACCTGGGAAGTCGCCGCCGGCAGGCTGACCCTCGGTGGGGTGCTGGCGTTCGCCGCAATCCTGTCCTTCGTCTACGGCCCGCTGCAACAGCTCGGCCAGCTGCGGGTGATGGTCTCGGCCGCCACCACAGGTTCGGAGCGGATCGTCGAGCTGCTGGACGAGCTGCCCTCGCCTGCCGACCTGCCCGGAGCCCGGCCGTTGGGCCGCGCCGAGGGCCAGCTGCGCCTACGGTCGGTGACCTTCAGGTACCCCGGCGCGCGACGACCCGCTCTCGACCAGGTCACCACCGAAATCCGGCCGGGAGAACTCGTGGCGATCACGGGTGCGAGCGGAGCCGGAAAGTCGACCGTCACGAAACTCCTGCTCCGCTTCCTCGACCCGGACCGTGGTGCGGTCGAGCTGGATGGTGTCGACCTGCGCGCGCTGACCCTGGAATCGTTGCGCCGTAACGTGGCCCTCGTCCAGCAACGAACGCTGCTCTTCCACGGCACCGTCCGGGACAACATCGCCTACGGCGCAGTGACGACCGGTCACCGCGAGGTCGTCCACGCGGCGATGGCGGCGGACGCCCACCAGTTCATCATTGCCCTGCCGAACGGGTACGACACCATCATCGGCGAACACGGTCACGGCCTGTCCGGCGGACAGTGCCAGCGCATCGCGATCGCCCGTGCGATGGTGGCGAACGCACCGGTACTTGTGCTCGACGAACCGACCGCGAGCCTCGACGACACCACCGTCGAACGCCTACTGGTGCCATTGCGCCGCCTGGCCTCCGGCCGTACCACGCTCCTAATCACCCACGACCTGCGCCTCACCGCCATCGCCAATCGAGTACTGGTCATGGCCGACGGCCATGTTGCCGAGCGCCTCCCGGCGGCAAGTTCTCCACCGCAGCCGATCCACGCCGACCGGGGTGCAAGCCCCGGCGGTGTACGATGGTCCGGCGCCGGGGACCCCCGCGCCGGTTTCCCCATGTCTCCGTAGGCGATCGACCGCAATTGCGGTGGGCAGCTTCGCAGAACGTTCGCGGTGATTTTGCGCCTCACCGGATCCGGCTGCCGCCGCCTCGAAACAGGGCGCGCACATCGGCCCAACAGGTCAGGATTCACTCCACCGCGTCGAACGCTGCCACCGAAGCCAAGATTTTCGGCACCCGGGCGGGCAGGACGCACCAGGCCAGTTCCGGAGGAGGCCAGGATGACCGCATTTGCGCACCCTCCGTCACGAATGCTCTACTAGCCAGCGAAACGGTGAAGGGATCTGACATGAAAGCCCGTCTGACGCAAACGGCAGTGGCGACTCTGTGCATTCTGGCCACAAGCCCAGTTCCTTCGATCGCGTCGGTTCCGGCGCCCCCTCACGAAGTGGATTCGGGATGCGGCAGCGGGCACACCGAAGCGGACCTGCCCGCGACAATCGGTGACGGCCGCGGATACCGTCACCATGCCCCGCCCGGGTACACCAGTGACCAGCCGCTGCCACTGATTCTCGCATTCCACGGCGCGAACGGCGGTCCCGCCGATCTCGAGGATTACACCGGGCTCGACAAGGCGAACGCACTGGTCGTCTACCCCGAAGGCCGTCGCTACGACGGCGAACACCGCACCTGGCCACCCGGCGACCGGTTCCCGTCCGCAGCGGACCGCGATCGGGACCTCGACTACGTCAAGGCACTCGTGGCGGAAACAGAAAGCACCCTGTGCGTCGATACCTCGAAAATCTACGCCACCGGGAAGTCGGCCGGCGGCGGCTTCACTTACCTGCTCGCTTGCAAGGCGCCCGACCTGGTGTCCGCGATCGCGCCGGTGGCCGGAGCGTTCTACCGGCCGGGCAGTGAGCATCACGGTGTCCGGGACTGCGGTTCCGGGCCCCGGCGCATCCTGGAATTCCACGGCGACGACGACAGCGTCATCGACTACGCCGGCACCGACCGATCCCGCCCGATCCGCACCACTGCGGGCGAGGACAACGAGGGATGGATCGATGAATGGGTCCGACGGGACCAGTGCGGTGCGGAGGATCCGGCCGGCCAGGAACCCGCGGACATCCACCGCCACAGCTGGACCGCCTGCGCGGACGACACGGAGGTGGTCCACTACCGGGTACTCGGCGGTGACCACAACTGGCCCGGGTCCGAACACTCCAGCGGTCCTGGCACCCCGACGCAAAGCATCTCCGCCACCGACGTCATCCTCGACTTCTTCCACGTCGACCACACTTGAGTAGACGAGAGTGGTGCACACGCACGCCGAGATCGAGATTCCCCCAAGGTACCGTCCGCATAGCGGCGGCGAGGTCGTATGTTGATACGCTGCGCGCGACTCGTGCCCCTCGTACGCCGGTTGGCACAGTCCGGAGAGCTCTCACCGAGCAGCCATTTCGCTGCACAGTTTCGCACTGCCCACCATCATCGCATCCGACTGCCGACGAGTGATCCACGCTATTTGTACGAATGGCGTTGGTACCAACCACAGTAATACCCGGATCACTGGAACTCAATGCATCCGGGAAGTACTGTTCAGATGAATCATGGCGATCAGAGAAAGCTCCGACGGCACGCGGGCCGAGTTCGTCCGTGTCGCAGCCCTGCTGATCGCCGAAAACGGAATTGATCGGTTCTCCGTGTCCGCAACGGCGCGTCGCGCCGGATTCTCGGCCGCGGCTCCCTACCGTCACTTCCCCGATCGCGTGGCGTTGCTCGCCGCGGTGGCCACCTCGGCGGCGCGTGAACTGTACGAACTCGCCCGGCGATGGGCCAAGGAGGAACCCGATCCGGCGGGACAGGCGGCGGCGATCGCCGCCGCCCACACTCGGTATCTCATCGACCACCGCGTCGGGATGGATGTCTTCTTCGCCGCCACCTTCGAGTCCCCGAGCTTCAGCGAATTGCACCGGGAACGTCGCAATCTGGTCAACGTGTTATTGGCACCGTGCGAGATGCTGTGCCGGGAGCACGAAGAGGCCGTGGAGTTGGTCGGCCAGCTCCACGCCCAATCACACGGATTCGGGGCGCTGTTCCTTTCCGGCTGCTACGGCCACCGACGGGACGTTGTGGTCGCCAAGGCGAAGTCCGCGGCGCAAACGATGGTGGCAGCACACTCACGCACCGCACCCGACCGGTTCCCCCTCGCGAACGGTTGAGCACTTACCGCCGCGAGTGACTACGTCGACGTGCAGATCTCCTGCGACGGCGTCACCGAGGAGGTCAACGATCCGTACGCGGCCCTGGCTCGTACCGCGGTGCGCGCCATGGAACGCCTGCGCAGCGCGGGTCTCACGGGTTTCAAGCTGACCGTGGCGGCCAATCGTCAGAACACCGGGCAGCTGGACGGGTCCAAGACGATCGCCGTTTCGCCGTAGTTCTCGCGGAACACGCGATCTCGGTAAGTAGTCCCGCATCCCGCAGGACACGTTTCGAGGGGGCCCATCTTTTCGCTGCCCAGTACGTTTTCGGTGCGATCTGCGTACCCGCGTCGTTCAAGGCTGCGCAGACCGGCTCGGCCCCGAGTCTCTTCACCTCGACAACACGCTCGCGGTGGCCATCGATATAGTCGATGACCACCGCGAGCGAAACCTCCCGCCGATCAGAGGAACCGTCATGGGTTATGTGGTCTTGCGGTCTAGCTCCGCGGCAGGGAAAAACGCCGATGCCGTTTTCAGGATCTCGCTCGCCCGACGCAACTTGCGCACCTCGCGTTCCAGCCATCCGCGCCGCATCGTCGCTGGTGCGACCGGGCGCCGTGCCGGCGTCGATCTCGGCGCTTGCCCCATGTCCGCAACGCCTCCGGGTGCACGTCCGACTGGCCCGCGATCCAGCGGATCGCCGCCATCCGCTGCCCTCGGCCGCGATCGCGTCCAACGTCACCCGTGTCGCCCGCTCACGCAGCTCATCGCTGTACTCCTTCGGTGCCGGCATGCTCTGCATCCTCTCCGGAATCAGAGCCTGCACAGAATCCGGGGCGCATCAGGCCAACGGGCGGGCCCCGCCGGTCGTCGGTAAAGTGCTGGCGAGCGCGCGGAGCAGCCCAGGTTCTTGACCAGGCGAACGCCAGTCGGCGCTGAGGTGTTACGCGTGCGACCTGACCTTGCGATTGAGGTTCGCGTCCCCGTGATCGCAATTCAGGCACGGCGACCGCGGGGACGCTCAGCAACGGAGACCTGCCGCAGCGACGTTGACGGCCTCCGGCCGCCGGACAGCAGCCAGACCGGTACTCCGCGCGTCCAGTCGGTGAACACCGCCGGCACTTTCCTCCTGCTCGCGGCGATTTCGCTCGCCACGTCGGTCGAGCTGCAGCTCCACCCGTAGCGACACAGCCACTCCGCCGGAGGCTCCGCAGGACCCGAACGGACCAGCGACGCCATCGCAGCGGCCGCGGCTCGGTCCGTCTCGAGCGTGGTGAGCGCCGCGAAGATCGCGGCGTCTGGGAACCGGGCCGGGTATTCCGTCGCGATCGAGCCCTCACCGCGGGTCTGCGCGGTGATCACGGACAGCAGACGATCGCTCTCGATCCTGTCAAGGTACATCAGCAGACCTTCTGCCACCCAGAGGATCGGCTGGTCGGTGCGCAGCCCCGCGTCGATCAACGCGCTTGACCAATCTTCGCGCAAGTCGGCCGGGACGATTACCCGTCGGCAGCTCGGCGTGGCCCCGATCCGGTCGAGATTCTCCTGCTTGAACCGCAACACAGGATCGGAATCCACTTCGAACACCGTGGTGTCGTGTGGGAGGGCCAACCGGAATGCCCGGGCATCGAGCCCCGCGGCCAAGAGCACGACCTGCCGCACACCCCGGTCGACGGCATCGAGAAGCTGTCGGTCGTAGAATGGGGTCCGGCCGGCGAAGTACTCGCGGAACGACACCCACAGCTCCGACGGGCCGTCGGTACGAGCCATGCCCAACGGCAGCAGTGCCGCGCCGGCGGATCCGGTCACCGATTCGACGAAGACCCGGGCGATCGGGTCGTCGAACCGCCGATCGGCTCGAACCGTCTCCTCCGCCCTGGCGTAGGCCGTGAGCAGTGCGGTAGCTCCCACACCTTCGATGGACATCCCCGTGACACCTCTGTTCGGACTGGACGTGGTTCTCGGTGGCCGGTCACGGCCCTTGAGACCTCGATACCACGACCAAGGTTTCGGCGAGATTTCGTTCGATAGCGAGGACCGGTGACGCCGGCAAGTCGACAATCGTGGAGCTCTGCTCCGGTTCCACGATCCGGTCGCGGCACGATCGCACTCGACGGTGTCGACCTGCGGGCGATGACCCTGGAGTAGGGTCGCCGCCCCGCAACGTCGCGTTCATCCTACAGCCGATGTTGCTCTTTCCATGGCACGATTCGGGACTATAACGCCTACAGCTCCCGGTCGGCCGGGGCCGGAAGGTCGTGCACGCAGCGCTGACGGCCGACTCTCCCTCCGTCGCTGAGCGCGATTCGGCTGGTGCCGCGCGCATCAGCTCTCGCCGGGCGGCGAAACCTCACGCCGCAGGATCTTTCCGGTGGCCCCCTTCGGCAACGAGTCCATGAGCCAGACCTGGCGCGGGTACTTGTAGGCGGCGAGGCGGTCGCGGACGAACGCGCTCAGTTCGGCCGGCTCGGCCGAGGCTCCGGGTTTGAGCGCGACAGCGGCACCGACTTCCTCGCCGAGGTCGTCGTGCGGTATGCCGACGACCGCCGTCTCGGCCACCGCCGGATGCTCGTAGAGCACTTCCTCGACTTCCCGCGGGTAGACGTTGTACCCGCCACGGATGATCACGTCCTTCTTGCGGTCGACGATCGTGAGGTAGCCGTCATGGTCACGGGTCGCGATGTCGCCGGTACGGAACCAGCCGTCGGGGATCGCCTCCGCGGTCGCGTCCGGACGCCGCCAGTAACCCTTCATGACGTTCTCCCCGCGGACGGCGAGCTCACCGGGCTCACCGACTGGGAGATCGGCACCGTCTTCATCGACGACTCGGATCTCGCAGCCCCGCACAGGGAAACCGATCGTGCCCGGTTTGCGCTCGTGTCCCGGCTGGTTGAAAGAGGCGACCGGAGAGGTCTCGGAAAGGCCGTACCCCTCGTAGATCGCGCAGTCGAACCGCTTCTCGAACTCGCGCAGAACTGGCACCGGCATGGCGGACCCGCCGGTGATGCAGGTACGCAGCGAGGACAGGTCGGCCACATCCGCGTCGGCGTGGTGCAGCATCGCCGCGTACATCGTCGGCACCCCTTCGAAGACCGTGACCCGGTCGCGCGCGACCATAGTGAGGGCTTTCGCTGCGTCAAACCGCGGCAACAGGGTCAGGCAGGACGCGCCGAGTACCGAGGCGTTCAGGCTGCACGTGAGTCCGAAGACGTGGAACAGGGGCAGACAGCCCATGATCACGTCGTCCGGGCCGGTGGCGAGCAACGTCTCGCGAGTGGTGCGGGCATTGCTGCTCAGGTTGCGGTGCGTCAGCTCCGCGCCCTTGGGCGTGCCGGTAGTCCCCGAGGTGTAGAGGATGACGGCCGTGTCCTCGTCTGCTCGAAGCACCGCGGCACCGTGTCGGCCGGCTTCCGGAAGCTCGAGACCGAACTCGTCGGTGGCGACATACGGGATGCCCACGGCGGCCGCAGCTTTTGCCGCTGCGTCGCCTCCTCCGGCCCAGCCGTAGACCAGCGATGCCTGCGAGTCACCAAGGTGGAACTGGACTTCTCGGGCCTTGAGCAGCGGGTTCATGGGCACGACGACAGCACCCGAGTACAGGATTCCGTAGAATAGCACCGGAAACGCGGGCAGGTTCGGCACCACGAGACCGACCCGGTCCCCCGGCCGGATTCCACGGCGATCCAAGTCTGCCGCCACCGCGGCCGCGGCCGAGTGCAGCTCGTGGTAGGTCATCCTGCGCTCATCGAGCCGGACCGCGGATCGATCGGGGTGCTGGCGCGCGGTCTCCGCGAGAGCGGCGGCAAGGTTCGTCATGAAATCCTCCGAAATCGTGCTTCGCGGCCGGACGCGGAAACCTCCGGCCGGGCAGGTGTGGCCCGCGAGCGCGCGTGGTGCGATCGCGGGCCACACCTCAACTCGCGCTGGGGACCTCGTCCGATTCGGCCGGCTGCCCGGTCTCGGCACTCGCGGTGGATGCCGTCAGTAGACCGGGTAGCTCGCGGGACGCCCGGCTCGCGGCAGCCCGCGCGTGGCGGTCGATGAGCAGCTGCATAAACCCATGCGGGAGGCGCGTGAAGCGTTCGTTCCGAACCGGCACACCGAACTTCACCAGCCGTCGGGCGAGTGCTTCGCCCTGGTCCCGCAGCGGATCCATGCCCGCGGTGGCCACGTAAGTCGGCGGCATGCGATCCAGCCGCTCGTGCCTGAGCACCGACACCCGCCCGTCTCGCTGGTCGGCGGCCACCGGCGCGTACTGGGTGAGCATGTCCCGCGCGCAGGCGGTGCTCAGGAGCGGTCCGGAACCGAACAGGCTCGCGGAAGGCCACTCGCCTAACTCCGCATCGACAAACGGGTACACCAGCCACGCCGCCCGCGGCGAGACGGCGTCGTCCGCGGTTTCCAGGCACACACCGGCGGCGAGATTGGCACCCGCGCTGTCGCCACCGACGCCGATACGCGAGGGGTCCGCTTTCAGTTCGGCGGCGTGTGCCACGGCCCAGCGGAACGCAGCGACACTGTCGTCGAGCGGAACCGGGAATCGGTACTCCGGCGCCTTGCGATAGTCGATCGCCAGGACTCGGCACTGCCCTTCACGGGCCACGAACCGGCAGGTGTTGGCGTGGGAAGCCACCGAACCGAGGACGAACCCACCGCCGGGGCAGTAGACGAGCAGCGCCGAGTCGGCGCCGACGCCCCATGGCGTGTACAAGCGAGCGGCGAGGTGGGTGCCGCCGGCCCCGTCGACCACCAGGTCCTTTTCGGACACGCCCTGGCGCTGATCACCACCCACGGTCGCAAACACCGCGTCCAGGATGCCACGAGCCGTCGCCGAAGGATGCCGGGCGACCGCGTGCAGGATCGGCGCGGTGGGCCCGGCCAGGTTGGCCAGGAATAGACTGAGCCGCTGGCCGTCGGCTCGTTTCAGTCCGGATCGTGAGCTCATGCCGACACCAACTTCGAGGACGAGGAAACCGATGCTGTCCGCAGCTCGTAGCTCTCGACGTCGAATCGGCGCAGCATGGTGCTGTACGCGAACATCGACCTCGGCCAGAGCACGCTGGGCGCGCCCGAGGCGTCTTGGTACCAGCTCTGGCAGCCACCGAGGTGCCAGACGGAGCCTTCGAAGTCGCTGAAGATCTCCTTCATATAGGCATTGAGGGCGTCCTCGCGGACCTCGAAGCTGTCCTTACCCTCGGCGTCGAGCGTGCGCAGCGCGTCGACGACATAGGTCGACTGCGCTTCCATCTGCCAGATCATGGAACCGTGACCGAGCCCCGAACCGATACTCGCGAACCGGAACATGTTGGGGAATCCCACGCACGTGGTGCCCCGGAAAACGTGCGGCTGGTCGCCCCACGCCTCGGCGAGCGAACGCCCGTCGCGGCCGTGCACGCGGTGCGCGATCGGGGCGTCGAAGACATGGAATCCGGTGCCCATCACGATGACGTCGACCTGGTGGTCGCGCCCGTCCGCCGTGCGGACTCCGGTCGGGGTGATCCGCTCTACTCCGTCGGTGACGACGTCGACGTTCGGCTTGGTCAACGTCGAGTACCACTTGTTCGACATGAGGATGCGCTTGCAGCCGAGCTCGTAGTCCGGTGTCAGGCGGCGCCGTAGCTCCGGGTCGCGGACCTGGGCACGAAGCATCGCCCTGGTGACGGCCGTGACGAGGGTCCGGTTGAACTTGTTGCGCCGCATGAGCGGGTAGTGGCCGAGCTCGCGCGAAGCCGTCTGATTGGCACGCAAGCCCTTCGCCAGCGGAGGCAGGAACTTCAGCAGGCCCCGTTCCAAGGCGCCGATGTGCCGGTCCAATTTCGGCGAGACCCAGGGGGCCGTGCGCTGGAAGACCACCAGACGATCCACATTCGGCTGCAGCTCCGGCACGAACTGCACGGCCGACGCGCCGGTGCCGATCACAGCCACCCGCTTGCCGACGAGCGGAGTGTCGTGGTCCCAGCGTGCCGAATGAAAGAGCGTGCCTCCGAAGCTTTCGATACCTTCAATGTCCGGCATGGACGGTTCGACAAGCGGGCCGGCGCAATCCAGCAGTACCTGCGCTTCGACGACGCTGTCCGCAGTCGTGAGCACCCAACGGTGGTGCTGGTCGTCCCAAGAGGCGTCGAGCACCTCCGAATTCAGGCGTAGGTTGTCGCGGAGGCCGTACTTGTCGGTAATTCCCTTGAGGTACTCGTGAATCTGCGGCTGCCGGCTGAAGGAACGCTTCCAGTCCGGGTTGGGTTCGAACGAGTACGAGTACAGGTGCGACGGTGTGTCGCAGGCCGCTCCGGGGTAGACGTTGTCCCGCCACACCCCGCCGACGTCCCCGGCCCGCTCGAGGATCACGAAGTCGGTGTAGCCCGCCTGCTTGAGATTGACCGCCGCGGCGATCCCACTCAGTCCGGCTCCGATGATCGCCACCCGCGTCGTCGTGGACGACGCGTCGGCATTCTTCTGCACTCGGCGTCGAGTCGTGGTCATGTTCATCCCCTTCGATGAGCATTCAGCAGTCACTCGAAGGTAAAGACACGACCACTCGGAGTCTCTAGGCACTGCACACATCGTTGAGGGTCGAGTTGGGCACAGTGACCAACTCGGCCCTGGCCGTCGGTCACGGCACCGACCAGCCACCGTCGACGATGAGCTCGGCACCCGTCATGTAGCGCGCCTCGTCCGAGGCAAGAAAGAGCGCGCCGTACGCGATCTCGATCGGCGCGCCCATGCGTTTCATCGGCACGACGGCCATCTGCTTGTCGAGGTCTTCGCGCATCACCGTCGAACCGCCGAACTCGGTGTCGATCATCCCCGGATGCAGGGAGTTCACGCGGATCCCGCGCTCGGCGTATTCGAGTGCCACCGACTTCGTCATGCTCCGGACGCCGCCCTTGGATGCGTGGTAAGCCACGGAACCTGGGCTGCCGATGTTCGCCCACAACGAGCAAACGTTGACGATGGCCGCGCCCTTTCCGGCTGTCAGCAGCGCCGGTTCCGCCGCTCGCATGCCGAGCCATTGTCCGTCGAGGTTGACGCTCAACAGCTTGGACCACGCCTCCGGCGTGATGGCCATCAAACCGGCCGAGTCGTACACTGCGGCGTTGTTCACGAGTGTGGTGAGCCGGCCGTACTTCTCCGTCGTGAGCGCCACTGCCGCGGCCCAGTCGTCGGGCCGGGTCACGTCAAGGTTGGTGTAGGTCACCGGCGCACCGAGCTGTTTCAGCCTGATCGCGACCTTCTCGCCGGCTTCGTCGAGCACGTCGCCGAAGACTACTGCGGCGCCCTCCTCCGCGAAGAGCTCGACGATCGCCTCGCCGAGGCCTCGCGCGCCGCCCGAGACGAGCGCGACTTTTCCTTCAAGACGTCCGGACATGGGTGTCTCCTCTGTTCTGGTGCCGCGGGCATGCAAAGAGCCCGTCGGGTTGGACCCTGATCCGCCACGGTCGTGCTATTCGGCCCGATCAGGTCACTTCGCAGGTTCGGCGCGCGCGAGCATGACAAAGCCCTTCCCCGGGCGACCGACGAGCTCGTGGAACGCCCGAGGGTTCCGGGCGGCCCCCTTCTCGAACTCGCTCACGGACGGCCACCACAGCTCGCGCGCGCCGAAGATCGGCGGCGCCTCGGATCCGTGAATCTCCTCCACCGGCCACGTCCGCACGTGCCGTAGAGCCGCGATCCGGCGGCCAAGCCCCGCGTCGTCGTCAACGGCCCAGCCGGGTCGCCGTCCTGTTCCACCACGATCATCAGCTTCGCGGAGACGCCGTGTCCAGTGTGATGCCACAGCGCGTAGGCGACGTTATCCGGCTGCGGCTGGTCCAGCACCTCATCGCGCACGTAGGCGAACAGGAGGCTCTCCTGGTCGGTGGAGTTCGCCTCATCGGGCTGGACGACATCCCGATCTTCCGGCACTACCGCCATGCCGACCACGTCCTTCACGCCGGCGAACTGGTCCGCACTCAGCAGCGGGGTGCCGACCGGTGGCACTTCGCCATGCCCGTGATCGTCGCGATCGCGAAGCTCAGGGGGCTTGGGAGTACCGCCAGTGATCGTGGAAAGCTTCGGCGGACGGTCCCGGCTTCCGGCATGGGAAGCCGTACATCTTCACCGGATCGCGGACACGGCTTCCTCCAAGGTTCTCGGACCGGCACATCCGCGAAAGATCGCGGACCGGGCTCGCTCAGGGTGCGAGACGGCCGGTGGCCCGACCACGTCAAAACCGGCCTTGCCCATGATGACCGCGGCTCACGTTCTCACCACGCCTCCCTTCCCTGCGGTTCAACACTTTCACCCTTTCCAGCCGACGCGACGATTCGGTGTCACTCCGCGCGTGAGACGAAACGTGCAGGCATTTCGAGGTCGGCCGGAAGAACTACGGTTTCGTGGAGCAGTTCGAGCTCTCCGACGACGGGGTGAAGGAATGTTTTCCGCCCATACGGGGGTCCTTGACATCGTGACCCTCCCACATCGCGCGGGAGTCAGCACTTCGGGACAGCAGTTTCGTGATCAACGGCACCAGCTCCGGGTCGTCCGGTTGCCGCGCAGATAGCCGACGTAGTCCGGTGCTTTCGCCCGCCAGCTCGCGAGCAGATCCCGCTGACCGGGCGAGCCGAACAGGAAGCGGCCCCAGTTCCGCCGGCCGTCGGGCACCACCGACCAGTCTCCGAACAGCGCGGTGGTCGTAATGTTCCAGGCGAGCACGTCGCCGCGCGGTCCGGTCAGGTGCGCGGTCCCGCTCATCGAGTCCAAGAGTCCTTCCAACGCCAAGGGCCGGCTGGTCGGCAGGTTCGCCGTCCCGAGCTGGCCTGACCGCGACCGCGTACGGCTTCGGCGCCGGAGTGCTCTTCCTCGGCTACCTCGGTGGCACCGTCACCGATCCGGCGCTGGAGGCAGCTGCTCGCGGCGCTAGGCACATGCAGGTCGGTAACTCAACCGGTCCCGCGGTCCCACTGCGCGCGCCGTTGCTGCCGGAGAAGATGGTGGACCTTGCTGGGGCTCCACGACCCGGCACGCCCCACCGGACGTGGTCCGCGCGCCGACCTCCCATGTCCTCTCCGGCGGAGTCACGGTCGCCATCGAAGAACACCCGCTCGCTGACGTCGAGATGACTTGGCAGCGCTTGACCTCGCCCAGCCACCACAAGCTGGTAGTCCCTGAGGCGCGCGGATCGCGCATCATCGACGCGCCGCACACGCCGACCAGCGGCAGGTCAAGCGACCAGGTCGCAGCCCCTCACGCGGCTGCGCCGGGAACACGGCCGCCGTTTAGCGATCGAGCAGGGATCGTTCGCCGAGGTGGGCCATGATCGCCTCGGACGCTTCGCGGATCACCTGCAGCTGTGCCTGGGTGAGCGGATCGAAGAACAGGTCGCGCACTCGCGCCACGTGCGCGGGTGCCGCGTCCCGCACGATCTTCAGGCCCTCGTCCGTGACCGTTACCATCGGCGCGCGAGGGTCGTCCGGACACACCGCACGCGTCACCAGGCCCCGTTCCTCCATCCGCCTGATCTGGTGCGCCAACCTGCTCTTCTCCCACTGTAACTGGAACCTCAGCTCACGAGCACGCAGCTCTCCGGCCGGCTGTTCCGAGAGCACGGCGAGGACTTCGTACTCCGGCTCCGAGATGCCCGAGTCCAGCTGATGGGCCAGGCGCAACGCCATGGCGAGCTGAGTGCGCATGTGATGGAACGCCCGCCATGTCATCTGCTCGTCGTCGTCCAACCACACAACCTCACCGTCCATTCCTCCACGGTATCCCGTGCCCGCCCCGTCGTGGCCGTGTCGGCCGCCTCCACGGTGGATTCGCCTCCTATGATTGACGCATCAACGTTGATGCGTCAATTTCGCGGAGTAGCGGCGCGGCGCACCTTCCACGTCGGTGAAGCCGGCCCCGGGCCGGCCGTCCGCACGCGGGAGCAGATGCGCGTCTACGTGCTGTCCACGGCTGTCTCCGGCCACCACCAAGTCAGCACCGTTCGCATAGGCCCGGAGAGCCGTCGGTCGTTGCCCCACGGCTGCGGGCGCAGGACGTTGCAGGGCTGCACTTAGCCCGATCCGTCCGTCATGCCCACGCGGCCTCCACGCCGGCACCCTTGTGTTCACGGGATGAGGCGTCCAGGCCGGCGCGGGCACGGTGTTCCACCTTCTGGGCTCCGAGTCAGGCACCAGAATCGCGGTGTCGGTACCGGCGCCGTCGGCCTCGCCGGTGTCATGGCGGCCCGTGCGGTCGGCACGACCGCCATCGTCGCCAGCGGACTGCACCGGTGGCGACTCGACGTCGCGATCGAGTTCGGCCCGACGCACACCGTCGACGCGTCCACTGGGGACTCCGTGGAGAGGTCAACGACCTCACTGGTACGCCGCGATCATCAGGGTCGTACCGGAGCGGCACCTTCGAGCTCGACGTGTGGAACATAGTGCGCGGCGGGCCATGCACGGCATGACCCTCGGCGACGCCGTCCCGCAGGCGCTCCTGCCGCGGCTGGTGCAGTTGCGCGCCAAGGCGGGCTCCCGATCGACAAGCTGATCACGCACTACGCGCTGACGGATATCGAAGAGGAGGTCGCGGACGTCGACTCCGGCGCCACGGTCAAGGCAGCCCTGCACCCCTGACGGTGGTGGTGGCCGCTCCCGCGGGTGGTTCCGGATCGCCTCGGCCCGGAAGCACCGCACGGGCTCTGCCCACCGTAAATTCGCGCGCGGCGAGCTGGGCCCCATAAACCGCGCACAAGGCGACGGCGAAGCTGAGGGTGCTGGGGCGGTGCGCGTCGACGTCGCGGTGGACCAGGCCGAGACAGGCCAGGATGGTGCCTTCCGGTCCACCGGCGATGGGGAGGAACAGCCCTGCCCGGAAGTTGTCGGACTTCAGCGCGGTGGTCGTCGAACGATAGGAGCGCGTTTGCGGGACCTGCACCGGTCGCCCGGTCAGGACCGCGCGGCTGCTGGCCAGCCCGTCGTCGGACAGAGCGACGTCGCCGAACCCGTCGAGCCATGTCTCCGACATTCCCCGGTGCGCGCGCACCTGCAACCGGCCCCGATCCACGTGGTGCACCGCGATGCCGTCCGCGACGCCCGCGCCGACGAGCCCGTCGACCAGCTTCTGTGCCAGCTCGGCGTCGTCGCGGGCACGGCCGAGGTTCGAGCTGATCTTCGCGAGTGCTTCGAGCCAGCCCCGTCCGGGTTCGTCGGCGAGCCCGGCGCGTTCCTCGTCCGGCACCTCCACCACCGGAACCGCGAAACGGTACCCGTGCCCCCGCACCGACTGGATATAAGTGGCGCGGCGGGCGGTGTCACCGAGCTTCCCCCGCAAGCGGCCGATGAAGATGCGCAAGGTGTTCAGGCCCTCGACTTCGCGGAAACCCCACACCTGGGACAGGATCGTTTGCGGAGCAAGGATTCGCTCGGGTTGGCGCATAAGATGGCTCAGCAGGTCGAACTCGGTCGAGGTGAGCTTCAGGTCGCACTCCCCGAGATGGGCGCGGCGCCGCCAGACGTCGACGGAGAGCCGCCCGGCGAGCAAATACCGGGTCGTCGGAGCGAGCCGCTCGTCGCCCCGGCGGATGATCGCGTAGGTGCGCGCGAGGACCTCCTCGCTCGCCACCACCGGCGGCAAGACCGTGTCGACGCCGGTCGCGAGGGCCGCGACGACAGCGTCCTTGTGCACGTCGGCCACCACCACGATGGGGATGGCCGACATCGCCCGGAACGCCGACACGAACCGCACCACCCACCCGGCGTCGTCCGCCACCAGCACAAGCGCGGCGGCCCGGTGGACGTTCACCGCCCAGTTCACTCGTTCGAGATCCTTCTCGAACACCATCCGCCAGCCGCGAGCCTCGCCGGACCGCACGAGCTCGTCCGCTATGTCCGCGCAACCGGCGGTGGCGACCACCACCGGTCTCCCGGGAACGGGGTACCGGCCCCCGGCGAGGATGCTGCGGCCGACTTCCACACTCGCCGTCACAATTCCCCCTCCTTCGCCTCTTCACCCGGGCAGGGACCCAGCGCCACCGGATGCAACCCTTCCCGCTCGCCGCGTGACCTCAAGCGAACGCGGAGTTCAGCGCGGCCAGCCGGCGCCACTGCTCCATCGGGACGGTGCCACGGGCGTGACCCACGCCCGGCACGGTGTCGCGATCTGACAATACGTGCAAAGCGACGTGGTCCGCACCCGCGTCCAGTTGTGTCTTGATCCGGTCCGCGACGGCCTGCTCACCACCGCGCACGACCAGCGCGTCGACGAGGCGATCGCTGCCCCCACCCTCGAGATCATCATCTCCGAAGCCCATGGCGCGGAAGCTGTTGACGTAGTTCGGCAAGGCGAGATAGGTGGCCAGGTACTCCCGGGCGACTCGAGCGGAACGCGTCTCGTCCTCGTCGAGGACAACGGCTTGCGTCGGCGCGAGCAGACGATCGCGGCCGAGGATCTCGCGGGCCGAAGCGGTGTGCTCGGGCGTCACCAGGTAGGGGTGCGCGCCGGCCGTTCTGGTTCTGGCGAGCTCGAGCATCCGGTGCCGCAGCGCCGCGAGGAGGAAGACGGGCTCTTCCTGGGGCTGGTGCGCGCCGTACGGTGCGGAGTGCAGCACTTCCAGGTAGCTCTTCATCGTCGTGTAGGGCTTCGCGTAGTCGTGCCCGCGCATGCCCGACACCAGCACCTGGTGGCTCACCCCGAGACCGATGAGCTGACGGCCGGGGAACGCCTCCGCGAGAGTCCGCGCAGCGGTCGCCGTGGCCACCGCGTCACGGGCCCAGATATTGGCAATCCCGGTGGCACCGACGAGATGTTCGGTCGCGCTCAAGGCGATCGCCAGCGCGACAAAGGGATCCCTGCCTGCCCCTTCGGGCAGCCACAGCACGCCATAACCGAGATGCTCTATCTCGGCCGCCGAACCGCGGAACTCCTCAGCCGGCACCCCCTCGAGGGTGTCGGTCCAGATACCGATCGCCGGCAAGCCGGCTCGATCAAACATCCCGTGCTTCTCCTCGATCGACGTGGTGAAACCGCCGCCGACCGCAGGGCCGCAGCGGTGGGCGTCAGACCACTCCTACGAAGGTTGACAGGTCAACGTCATCTCGTCAAACTTCGATCCTCGAGAACGGCGACGTGAGAGCCGTCCAACGCTGCTAGCCAGCCCGCCTCGAGCCGGGTGCCGCACCGGCGAAACGAGTGAAAGAGACATCCCACTGACATGTTCGCCGTGATGAACTGGCGATCACTGATGGGCCGCACGAAGCTTTTACTGATCTGTCCTCAAAGGAGTCGACCTGTCCACCACCACGTCCGACGACGGACGCGCCACCACGACCTCGATCACCCTCTCGGTCAACGGCTCCGATCAGGAACTGCGCGTTGACAACCGCACCTCGCTGCTCGACGCGCTGCGCGAGCGAATCGGCCTCACCGGCACGAAGAAGGGGTGCGATCACGGCCAGTGCGGCGCGTGCACCGTGCTGCTGGACGGACGGCGCGCCAACTCGTGCCTCGTGTTCGCCGTCGCCGCCGAGGGCCGGGAGATCCGGACCGTCGAAGATCTGGCGCAGGAAGGCGCGCTGCACCCTCTCCAGCGCGCCTTCCTCGACCGCGACGGGCTGCAGTGCGGCTACTGCACCCCCGGCCAGCTCTGTTCGGCGGCCGGCGTGCTCGCCGAGGCCGATCGCGGTTGGCCGAGCCGGGTGACCGAAGACGTCGCCGCGGGCATCGGATCGGCCGCGGACCTGGACCGCGAGGAGGTGGCCGAGCGCATGAGCGGCAATCTGTGCCGCTGCGGTGCATACACGGGCATCGTCGACGCGGTGCTGGAGGCTGCCGGCGCGAGCCCCGCCGAAGGAGGCCGGGAATGAGGGCCTTCGCGTACGAACGGGTGTCCGACGCCGGTGAAGCGCAGCGCATCGCCAGCGAGACCACCGAAACGATGTTCCTCGCGGGCGGTACCAACGTCACCGACCTGATGCGGCTCGGCGTCGCCCGGCCCGAACTGCTGGTCGACGTTTCCGGCCTGCCCTACGACGTCGTCGAGCACCGGACCGACGGCTCCGTCCACATCGGAGCACTCGTGCGCAACGACGACCTCGCCGGGGACACCGGCGTCCGGGCGCGGTTCCCGGCGGTCAGCAAGGCGGTCCTGGCGGGTGCGTCCGGCCAGCTCCGGTCGATGGCGACCACCGGAGGCAACCTCCTGCAACGAACCCGTTGCACCTATTTCCAGGACGTGACCAAACCGTGCAACAAGCGCGTGCCCGGCAGCGGCTGCCCAGCGATCGAGGGCGCCAGCCGCGATCTGGGGGTGCTCGGCGTGTCGGATTCATGCATCGCGACGCACCCGTCGGACCTCGCCGTCGCGCTGACCGCGCTCGACGCCCTCGTGCACATCCGCACGACCGACGGCGCGACCCGTTCAGTGCCCCTGGATGAGCTTTACCGGCTCCCCGGCGCCACGCCACAGGAGGAGACGACACTCGAGCGCGGCGAGCTCATCACGGCGGTCGAACTGCCCGCCCCACCGATGGGGAGCTCCACCTACCGCAAGGTCCGCGACCGCTGGTCGTACGCCTTCGCGCTGGTCTCGGTGGCTGCGTCGCTGTCACTGGACAACACCGGTTCCGTGCAATCGGTACGGGTCGCACTCGGCGGGGTCGCTTCGAAGCCGTGGCGCGCGCGAACGATCGAACAGATGCTCCTCGGAGAACGCCTGACCGAGGCCGGGATCCGTACTGCGGCCGCAAGCGAGTTCGCCGATGCCCGGACGACGGCGGCGAACGCATTCAAGGTTGACCTCGCGATCGACGTCGTCGCCGCCGAACTGCTCGCTCTGGCCGGGGAGGAGTCACGATGACCACCACTGAAACGAAACCGCACCACGGCCCGGTGTCCACCGTCGGTACCTCGGTCGAGCGACTTGAGGGCTCGGCCAAAGTCACCGGTGCGGCGCGGTACTCGTTCGAGGTTCCCGCCGACGGTGTACTTTACGCTTGGCTTGTCACGTCGACGATCGCCTCCGGCCGGATCACCCGGGTCGACACCACCGCCGCGCTGGCGGATCCGGAAGTGGTCGCCATCCTCGATCACACCTCGGCTCCACGGCTGCAGGAGGTGGGCGACACCGAGCTCGAAATTCTGCAGTCGTCCGAGGTGAGGTTCCACGGCCAGGTCGTGGCGGTCGTGGTGGCAAACTCCCCGGAAGCCGCGCGGGAAGGGGCGGCACAGGTCGTGCTGGAGTACGACCGGTATCCCCACAGCGTCGTGCTCGACCCGGACAGTCCCGACGTCTACGTGCCACCGATCGTGAACGGTGGGGAGGCGACGGAATCCGAATTCGGCGAGCTCGACAAAGAGCTGGCGGAGTCCGCCGTCGTCCTCGACGCCGTGTACACAACGCCGCCGCACCACACCGCCCCGATAGAACCTCACGCGGCGCTCGCGCAATGGGACGGCGAAAACCTTCTCCTTTACAATTCCGACCAAGGCCCGTACACGACCTCGGCCATCCTCGCGCCGCTGCTGGGTATCCCGCAGGAACGGGTTCGCGTGGTGGCCGAGCACATCGGCGGCGGGTTCGGCTCGAAGTTCGTGCCGCGTGCCCTGCCCGTCGCGGTGGCGCTGGCGGCGAAAGTCCTACAACGCCCTGTGAAGGGCGTGCTCACCCGTCAACAGATGTTTGCGCTCAACGGTCACCGCAGCGAAACCCGGCAGCGGGTCCGGCTCGGCGCCGACGCCGACGGTCGGCTGCGGGCCATCGAGCACACCTCCCTGCAACACACGTCCCGCACGATGGAGTTCGTCGAGAACACCACCACCAGCAGCCGGATGGTGTACCGCGCCAATGCCATCCGCACGTCGCACACCGTGGGACGGCTCGACATCCCCACGCCGAGCTTCATGCGCACACCGGGGCACGTCCCCGGCATGTTCGGCCTCGAGACGGCCATCGACGAGCTGGCCGTGGAGACCGGGCTCGATCCGGTCGAGCTGCGGCGGCGCAACGAGCCCGAGGTCGATCTCCACACGGGCCTGGCCTTCAGCAGCCGCGGACTTCAAGAGTGCTTGCGCGTTGGCGCTGAACGGTTCGGCTGGGCGGGACGTGACCCACAGCCGGGCAACCGCCGCGACGGCCGCTGGCTCATCGGAACCGGAGTGGCGGTCTCGACGCACCCGGACTACACCTTCCCGGCGACGGCCACCGTGCGGGTCGACCGCGACGGCCGGATCGGGGTCCGGGTGGCCGGGGCCGACATCGGCACGGGCGCGCGCACCGCGCTGACCCAGCTCGCCGCCGAGGAGTTCGGAGTTCCGCTGTCGCACGTCGAGGTACGGATCGGCGACAGCTCGTTCGGCCCGGCGCCCGCGGCGGGCGGTTCGATGGGCACGTCGTCGTGGAGTTGGCCGATGCTCGCAGCCGCGCGCGAAATCCGCGGTCGCATCGAGGCTTCCGGTGGTGTGGTGCCGGAAGAGGGCATCGAGTTCACCGCCGACTCCACGGACGACCTGGCTCGTCGTGCGGCCCTCGCGCGGCACACGTTCGGCGCCCAATTCGCTGAGGTCCGGGTCGACGCCGATACCGGCGAGGTACGCGTGGATCGCCTGCACGCCACCTTCGCCGCCGGCCGTATCATCAACGCGCGCACGGCACGGTCGCAATTTCTCGGCGGCATGATCATGGGGCTGGGCATGGCCCTGACCGAGATCGGTGAGCTGGACCTCCAGTTCGGCGACTTCGCGAATCACGATTTCGGCAACTACCACATCGCGGCCAACGCCGACGTGCGCGATCTGCAGGCGCACTGGATCGACGAGGTCGACGACCAGCTCAACCCAGCCGGCGTCAAGGGGATCGGCGAGCTCGGGATCGTCGGCGCCGCGGCGGCCATCGGAAACGCGATCCACCACGCGACAGGTGTCCGGCTGCGCAGCGTCCCGTTCCGCATCGAAGACGTCCGAAGCGGTCTTCGCGCGGGATCGAGGTGACGACGGTCCGCCGATGAGCCCCACTCGATCGGCCGAAGTCGTTGACGCTGAACTCGGAATAGACCCTGCAGAGAAGCAGTCGGCGCCTCCGCCCCGGAGTCGGTGCTGGGTCCACGAAGCGATCAACAGCGGAGTCCAAGACTCGCTCGACTTCTCGCACCGTCCGCGGAAACGCCGACACTCGTAGCTGCCCCTACCACAGGAGACGCCGAGTGGGCGGGGGCGAGTTCGCTACCGCCCCTGCCCACTACCGGTGCTTCGACCCGACGCCCGTGTCCTTGCCCCGGTCCCGTCTCACGAACGGCGCCTCTCTGTGTCAAGTGGATCTTGTGCTTGGGTTGTAGAGTGGTTGCTGGTGGGTCTGGGAAGTGACTTGTCCGAAGAGCTGATGTGCGGGGTGTCAGTCTGAACCGTCACGGGTTGGGGGCCGCTTCCTTTCGTGAGGATGATGGTCACCATGCCCAAGCGTTACCCGCCCGAGGTCCGTGAGAAGGCTGTCCGTCTGGCCCTGGACCGTCTCGACGAGTACGGATCCGCCTATGCTGCCGCGCATGCCGTCGGCCCGATGGTCGACGTGCACCCGGAGACGCTGCGCGTGTGGATCGTCAAGGCTCTCCAGCAGGGTGTCCCGTCCGTCGCGGCGGCCGGTGAGCTGGCCGCGACCGAGCGCGCCGAGCTGGACCGGTTGCGCAAGGAGAACCGGGAACTCAAGCAAGCCAACGACATCCTGAAGCTGGCATCGGCTTTTTTCGCGCGGGAACTCGACCCGCGACACCACTGATCGTCGGGTTCATCGACGAATACCGCCAGGTCCACGGCGTCGAGTCGATCTGCCGCGCGCTCTCCACGCACGGGATCCAGATCGCGCCCAGGACCTACCGCAAGGCCCGCCGCCGGCCACCGTCCGGGCGGGATATCGCCGACGCGTACCTGATCAACGCCTTGCTGGACGCGCAGGAGGCACCCGAGGCTGTTTATGGGCGGCGGAAGATGACCCGTTGGCTGCGTCGCCAGGGGCACGATGTGGCGTTCTGCACCGTCGACCGGATCATGCGAGACCTGGACCTGCAGGGAGTGACCAGGGGCCGCCCACCGCGAACCACGATCCGCGCCAAAGACAGCGTGCGGGCTGGTGATCGGCTCAACCGGGACTTCAGCGCCGATGCCCCAAACCTGGCGTGGGTGGCGGACTTCACCTACGTCTCGACGCAGACCGGATGGGCCTACGTCGCCTTCGTGTTCGATGTCTACTCCCGCGCCATCGTCGGCTGGATTGCGGCGAGCACGAAGACGACCACGCTGGTGTCCAAGGCCCTGAACATGGCGCTTTGGCGGCGTGATCACCACGGGCATCCCGTCGAGCCAGGGTTGATCCACCACAGCGACGCCGGCAGTCAATATACGTCGGTAGCCTTCACCGATTCCCTGGCAATGCAAGGATTATCGGCCTCCATCGGTTCGGTCGGAGACGCCTACGACAACGCGCTAGCGGAGTCGATCATCGGGTTGTTCAAGACTGAACTGGTCAACCGGCACCGCCCGTTCACGAACCTGTCCGAGGTCGAGTACGCAGTGACGGAGTGGGTCGACTGGTACAACAACGCCCGCCTGCATTCCCGGCTGGAGTACCTCACTCCGGTCGAATACGAGGCCGCCTACTACGCTCAACATCTGCCACGCCGACCGGCGCTGGTCTGACACCACAGCCGGTCCCTTACCCGTGACGGTTCAGCCGTCCCCGAGTGTCCTCCCGGGCCCGCCGCGATGGCCCGTTCGGCATCGTGGAGGAGTTGGCGGTAGACCACATCGGATAGTCGCCCTTTCAGGCACCGCATGGCTTCTTTGTGGCTTTTGCCCGACGCTCGCTTACGCTGGTAGTAGGCGCGACCTTCGGTTGCGTGCCGGATTTGGGACAGCGCCATCATGTGCAGGGCGTGGTTGAGTTGACGGTCCCCAGCCCGGGAGAGGCGATGCCGTTTCACCTCACCGGAGGACACTTCGATGGGCGCGGTACCGGTGTAGGAGGCGAACGCCGCCGCGGACCGGAACCGGTGCACCGTGCCTACGCGGGCCAGGATCTTGCCTGCCGGCCCGGTGCCGATGCCGTAGAGCTGGGTGAGTCCGCTGCCGGTGTGCTCGACCGCGGCGGCGATGTCGGTGTCGGCGGCGGTGATACGCCGGTCCAGGCGACGAACCTCGGCGACCAGGTCCGCCGCGAGGCGGCGGAGCGTCTTTCCCGCGACGTCGCGGGGTCGGACGGTGCGCAGCAGGCCAGCTGCGGTCTCGGCCGTCAACTGGGGGGGGCACCCGCGGGGACGAGCTTGGTGAGCAGGGCGTGCAGCCGGTTGATCGTCTGGGTGCGCTGCTTGATCACATCGTCGCGGTGCTCGACCACCGCACGCAGCGCAGCGATGGCCTCGTCGATGCTGGTCGACCGCAGGCCAGTCGCGGTCAGTGCCGCGATCCCGACCGAGACCGCGTCCGCGTCATCGTTTTTACGACCATGGCCGGTGGAGAGCATGCGCACCCGGGCTGCCAGCTTCGCCGGCACATCAACAGGATCGATACCGTCGGCGCCCAGTCGCGTGGTCAGGGGCGGGGCGACAGGTGTTTCCCGAGCCAGGCCCGGCCACCGCCTAGTACTCCAGCCGGACTTCGTGATGTCGCTGGTGGGTTGCCCGAAAGCGGGTGCGGCCACCAGTTGATCATGGTCGGTTGTGTGGACTAACCCTGATCGGCTGGTGGCCGCGAGTCCCAGCGTAAACCCTGACCGATGGGCGGTGATGTTCGAGGAGATGATCGCCCGGATCGCAGGCCGGTTCACCCGCGTCGAACCCCGCCGACGAGCACGGACACTGCTGCTCGGGCTGCTGTCGGACCTGCCGGACAAGAACTGCTGGACCATCTCCGAGTACGCCGGTGACGAGACCCCCGACGGCCTGCAACACTTTCTGCGCAAAGCGGTCTGGGACGCAGATGAGGTCCGTGACGACCTGCGTGACTACGTCACCGAGCACCTCGGCGACACCGGTGCGGTGCTGGTCGTCGACGAAACCGGTGACCTGAAGAAAGGCGTTCACACCGTCGGAGTGCAACGCCAGTACACCGGCACCGCCGGGCGTATCGAGAACGCCCAGGTCGCGGTCTACCTCACCTACGCCACCGACACCGGGCACGCGTTCATCGACCGGGCTCTCTACCTCCCGAAATCCTGGACCACCGATCCCGACCGCTGCGCTGACACCGGCATCCCGGCCACCACCGTGTTCGCGACGAAACCCGCGTTGGCGAGGACCATGATCGGGCGGGCTCTCGACGCCGGGGTCCGGGCCAGGTGGGTCGCCGGGGATGAGGTCTACGGAGCCGACCCCGGGCTACGCGCTGACCTCGAGAAACGCGGTGTCGGATATGTCCTCGCCATCGGCTGCGACCGCCGGGTCAGCACCCCGGCAGGCGTGCTGCGTGCTGACGGTGTTGCCGCTCGGTTGCCCAAGCACGTCTGGCAACGCCTCTCCGCCGGCGCTGGAGCGAAAGGACATCGCTACTACGACTGGGCGTTCGCCGACATCGACCTCGGCGAGGCGGACGGGCACCGGTGGCTGCTGATTCGTCGCAACCGCACCACCGGTGAGCTAGCGTTCTACCGCTGCTACTCGCCCGAACCGATGCCACTACGGATCCTGGTTCAGGTCGCGGGCCGCAGGTGGACAGTCGAGGAATCGTTCCAGACCGCCAAAGGCCTCACCGGTCTCGATCAGCACCAGGCCCGACACTGGACTTCGTGGCACCGCTGGACGGTCATGGCGATGCTCGCCCACGCCTTCCTCGCCGTCGTCGCATCCACCCAACGAAACCCCGAACCGACGACCGTCGGATGGATCTCGTTGACCTGCAACGAAATCCACCACCTGTTCACCACCCTGATCAGCCGCCCCGTTCACGATGTCGCACACCGGCTCCGCTGCTCGAATTGGCGCAGACGCCACCAATACCGCGCCCGGCAAACCCACTACCAGCGACAATCCACCCGAGAACCATGACCATCACGATCTAGGAGGGTCGGGAGCTGGCGCGGTGGCGTGTTCTGGCGGTAGGTCACGAAGCCATTGGCACCCGGTGGTTTCCCGCCGGGTTGTTCTTCTTCGCGTCCGTGGCCAGCACACTCCGTTTCCAGCTCCCGCCCGTCAAACCGTGCATGCGGTTCTCCCGCACACGGCTTACCGACGTTCTTCACCGGCGGCATTCAACGTTTCCAGGCCCGGAAGGGCCTGGGCGGGACGACGATCCCATCGAGACTGATCAGGCCCAGGTGATTCGGAGACAACAGAACCTGAGTCATCCCCCACCCCCACGCCCGGCGGCGATTGCCCCGTTTGGACAACCACAACGCGAGCCGAGTCAGGGCATAGTTCCTGATCTGACCGAGCACCAAGGCGGAGTTCCCGTAACGGAAATACCCCGCCCAACCGCGGAGGAACACGTTCAGTTCATCCACGATCCGCTCGACCGGCACCAGCAACCGGGACCGGGCCGTGACAGACCAGATCCGATCCCGGGCACACTGGACTGCCTTGCGTGCGGGCCAGCGAGCGAGGAAAATCAGATGCGCCGACCGGGGAGTCCGCCCGCGCACCAGCCGGTTGTGGAAGCCCAGGAAGTCCAGCCCCTGTCCCCCTTCGACCAGATGCACGATGCGGGTCTTGGCGGCCTTGGGTTCCAACCCCAGCTCAACCAGCAACACCGTCAACCGCACCAGCGCGGCCTCGGCCTGCTCCCGTGACCGGCACATCACCACCAGGTCATCGCAGTAGCGCACCAGCACACCATGCTCGCTCACATCCCACGCCCGGTCCAACCGGTGCAGATATGCGTTACACAGCAACGGCGATACCGGACCGCCCTGCGGGGTTCCGGACACCTCACGGCGCACCACCCCGTCCTCCAACACTCCCGCGCGCAACATCACGCGCAGCAGCTTCAGGACACCCTGGTCGCTGACGCGTTCCTCGATCACTTGCATCAACTTCTCATGAGGAATCGCCGAGAAACACTCAGCGATGTCCGTCTCGACCACCCACCGCTTGCCCTGCCAGGACTCATCAACGAGCACTTGCAGGGCATCGTGCGCCGACCGCTTCGGGCGGAACCCGAAGCTGCACGGCAGAAAATCGGCCTCGAAGACCGGCTCGAGCACGATCTTCAACGCGGCCGCCACGACACGGTCCCGAACCGAAGGAATCGACAACGGACGACGTTCACCCGTCCCGGGCTTGGGAATCAGCACCCGCCGGGCCGGCAACGGCCGCCACCGTCCGTTCCTCAAGTCCTCGGCCACCTCGTCCAAGAGCCGATCAACGCCGTACTCCTCGACATCGGCCAGAGTGGTTCCATCGACACCCGGCGCACCGTCATTACGGCGCACCGCCACCCACGCCCGCCACAGGACGTCTCTGCGATAGACCTTGTCCCGCAGCGCGTGGAACCGTCGTCCCGAATCGGCCTTGGCCGACCGGTAAAGCGCATGCTGCAAGGCACGAACCGGGTCTCTCATGGACCCCACAGCGGCGGAACTAGCCTGACCGGCACTCACCGGACCCCTCCTTCCAAACACTGCGCACGAACGAAGCAGCGGCCCTTCCCTCACCGGCGGTTCTGTTGTCCGCACGGCTCGATCGGTACTACGACCGCCTCCGACTCCCTCCCGACATCCGATCCACTTCCCGGCTCCACACCGGTTATAGGACAGGCTTGTCCACGCCACTCGCAGCGCGCTTCGGCCGGGGAAGGTCTCCCCAGTTCCCGCCATCACCTTCTGAACGTTCCGCACCCTCTTACGCCGGGGAGTCCTTCGCGGCTGCACTTTCAGGATCTTCACCGCTTCCATGGCCTTCACCGTGAACCGCCCGGCTCGGCTCTCCCTCAATATCTAACGACGCGGCAGGCTTCGCTATCTGCTACGGACCGCTCAGTCGCTTCCCCAACAGGGCTTTTGACACTGGGCTTCGACCCGACCCGTTTCCAGACCGGACCGCCAGCCTGCTACCGGGCCTCCTGACAGCTACCCGGACCGGACTCACACCGGCAGGCGACAACGAGCTTCAGATCACGTCATGACCGCTGGACAGTCACCTCCTGATCACTGGGCGCACCGACTGGAGTACTAGGAAGATCATGGCTGCAGACCACGCTCCCTCCCGGCATTCAACAAGTTGGTGTTTCCGGCGTTATTGATCAGCAGCTTCCGGCGGCCGGCCAGCGGTCACCGAAAGTGATGGCAAAAGCGTTGATCACCGGCTTCCAACGCATCGTCCATCGGGCGCGGCCCGTCCCTGTGGGGTCCAGGCTGCGGGTCACAAGATACAGGAATTTCAACGCGGCTTGTTCCGTGGGGAAATGCCCGCGTGCCCGCACCGCGCGCCGGTAGCCGGCATTCAGCGACTCGATCGGGTTCGTCGAGCAGATCATGCGGCAAATTTCGACGTCGTAGTCGAGGAAGGGGATGAACTCTTCCCACGCGTTCCGCCACAACCTGATCATCGCCGGGTGTCTCCGCCCCTTTTCTCCTCAAGCTCATCGAGTGCTACAAGAGCCGCGTCGGAGCTGGGTGCGGTTTCGAGTGGTTTCACGTCGCGTTTGAGTGCGTCCCAGTGCTGCCGAGCAGCGAGCCGGAACGTGTTCCGAACGAGGTGCACGATAAAGGTCTGGACCAGTGCGTGCGGCCAGACATTCGCCACCACCTCGGGAAGTCCTTTCAGGCCGTCGCAAACGAGAAAGAACACATCGGTGACGCCACGATTCTTCAGATCGACCAGGACGCCCATCCAGAACTTCGCGCCCTCACCACCGGTGCCCATCCACAGGCCCAGCACGTCCTTGCGGCCGTCCACGGTGACCCCGATGGTGAACACATAGTGCCTCGGCCCCTTGTAGGTAGCCAGCTGCCCCTGCAATGAGCCTGAGCCCACGTTCGACAACCTGCACGTCGCCTTCTTCCGCTCCCCGTGGCGCGACCGCGCTGATCTCCAGCGCCGCGGGATCGCGACCCCCACGCTCAGCATCCGCCCGCCGAACGGCCCCGCCACCACGGTGCCAAGTTCGATAACCCTGACGCCGGGCAGGGATCCCGACGCGGCGGGCACGCTGACAACGCCTCCTCGGGTCTGGTTCAGGGTCGGTTGAAACGCTCGCGCAGCGCGCGTTTGTCGACGTTCCCGTGGGCGTTGCGCGGGATCACGTCGACAAGTTCGAAGCGCCACGGCACTTTGTACGACGCCAATTGCACACGCGCGTGCGCCGCGAGCTCTTCCGGCAGCTCGTCAGCCTGTTCTCCGGCCGGGACCACGACCGCCGTCACAGTCTCGCCCCAGGTCCGGTCCGGCGTACCGATCACCGCTACTTCGGCCACGCCGGCGTTCTCCAGCAGCGCCCTTTCGACCTCCACCGCGTACACGTTCGAGCCTCCGGTGATGATGAGATCCTTGGACCGGTCGAGCAGGAACAGCCGCCCGTGCTCGTCGATGCTTCCCAGATCACCGGTGTGCAGCCAGCCATCGTGCAACGTCTTCGCGGTTTCGTCCGGCCGTTTCCAGTAGCCCGCCATGACCGCCGGGCCCGCCGCCGTGACCTCGCCGACCTCACCGGTGCCGAGTTCGGCACCGGTCTCCGGGTCGACGATCCGCACGTCCATCCCAGGCCGGGGCCACCCGGCCGATCGCAACGTGGTCACATCGGCCCCGTCCGGCTCAGGGTGAGCCGCCGCCGGCAGCCAACTGATGGTCATCGGCGCCTCGCCCGGCCCGTACAACTGCACCAGTACCGGGCCGAATGCCCGCACTGCGGCGGCGAACTCGGTCGGCGGGAACGGAGCGCCCCCGTACACGACGTGACGCAGATGCGGGAGCTGCGGGTCGGCACCGTCGAGATAATCGGAGAGCATCGTGATCTGCGTCGGTACCAGCCACGTGTTGGTCACCCGGGTACGCCGCATAAGCTCGAGGATCTCCCTCGGATCGAACCATTCGGCCGTGGGGATCACCTGGTGCGCCCCACGTGCCACCGCCGCGAGCGCGTGGAACCCGGCGCCGTGGCTGAGCGGAGCGGCGTGCAGCGTCACATCGTGCTCGTCCATCGGCGTGAGATCCGCCAGCCACGAGGCCACGATGAACGCGAGACCCCCGTGCGTAAGCATCGCACCCTTGGGCCGGCCGGTCGCCCCGGACGTATAGAACAGCCACGCGATCGTCTCCGGCCCGACGTCCACGGTCTTGGGCGGCTTGTGCGTGTATTCGGCCAGCAGACCTTCGTACTGTTCGCCGGTCGCCACCACGGAAACGCCCACGTCACCGGCTTCGGCCGCTCCGTGCTCGTCCGTGATCAGCACCGCCGCGCCCGAATTGCGAAGATGGTAGGCCACCTCCGTGGCCGAGAGCGTCGCATTCAGCGGCACAATGACCATGCCCGCCTTGAACGCGGCGTACATCCCTTCCAGCAATTCAGGACGGTTGCGCATCAGCAACGCGACCCGGTCCCCCACCCCGGCTCGGTGCGCTCGCAAGACCCAGGCGAGCGCGTCGGAGCGGCGGTCGAGTTCGGACCACGAAAGGCATCGCTCACCCCACGTCACGGCCGGCCGGCCGGGCCGCAGCGCCGCGACCTGGCTCAGCATCCGTCCGAGATTCACCGGCTACACCGGCCGTTCGGGGGCCGGGGACGCATCCTCTACGGGTGTATCGGTCCTATCCGCGCTGCGAGCCGTAATGAGATTCAGCAGCGCCTCGCTGACGTTCTTGCCCTGCTGCGTAGCTTTGTTATTGCTCTCGATCCCGTCGTCGAAATCGCGAGCAGCGGCGTCCTCTCGATCATGCCAGTCGTCGACAAGTGGGGAGGTGATCTGGCTCCCGTCCTGCTGCAACCACATCGTCCACGCGTAGACGAACGCCAGCGTCGAGCCCTCGTCCAAACATGGGGAGTCGTCTCCGGTCGAGGGCACTTCCGACCCGATGGCCGTGCTGACCATCGGCAAGCCCATCACCTGCGTGTAAAAGTCCACCGTCGCTCCCTGAGTGACATAGGCGAGGTGGTTGAGTATCTCCGGCCGCCCCTGGGCCGGTGCGCCGGACAAGGCGCTTTCGGTGGCCTGACTCACTTTCCGGACCTCCTTGATCGAAACGAGCAGTGCGCGGCGTGCCGACACTGAGCAGCCGAATCCAAGGATCCAGCCCGGGAGGCAATCACAAGCCTCGGCGCGCGGGTCGAATCTGCCTTGGAAATAGTGGTCCACGCCCTTGAGCGCGATCGTGCGCAACGAGCCGGACTCGGCATCCAACATGTCGAGGGCGTGCTGCGGGTGCGCGGCTGTGTCACCGGTGCCGTCGATCACGAGAACCGGCACCTGCGATCGCGGCAGCCACCGCAGCGCATCGCCCTGCGCGTGCGCCGGTGACCACTGGTACAACCAACTTCGCGCGGTGGTTTAGCGAACGATCGCCGCGGGCAGGAAATTCGACGAACAGGGCCGTTCCCCATAGGGCAACACCTACCTTTCGGTCGCTCGGTTCGATGGTCCCGTCGAGACTGCGCGGACCCACGTAGGTGCCATGCCACGAACGGGAAGTCGTCGACGCCCTCCAGGGTGGCCCGCAGCATCTGCTCCGGCCGGCGGGTGATCCGACAATCGCGTTCGCGTGGCGCTTCGCGGTAGCGGCTCAGGAATTCCCCGCTTGCAGGGCGGACCGTCGCGCTCGTCGAACATGTCGAGTTCCGAGTCTCGCACGAACAGCGCCTGCTCGTCGCTGATCGCCGGGTCCAGCCACTCTGTTACCAGCCGAGCGTGGCACGAGTGCGCCATCAGCATCACGATCGCATCGACGGGCGGGAACTCGTACCGGCTGAGGCTCGGGGCGCTGCCCGCCGGGCCGGTCACCGTGGCCGTGCTGGGCCTGTATCTGGTAGTAGGGCACCATCGAAGCACCACCGGGATTACCGACGAGGATGATCCGCCGGTAGCCGCGATCCTCGCGCAGATGGCGAACCATCGCCGCGATGTCGACCAGCACGTTATCGGTGATCAGTAAGGAATCATTTCTCACGTAGCAGGTCGTCAGTCCGCCAGCGACGGGTCCTCGCTGTGCCAGCGGCACCAGCGCGTAGTGCACCAGCATGCTCGACATCGGATGCACTAACATGATCGCGGTGTCGGAGCACGTGCCTTCGGCCACGAACTCGCCCGCCCACACGGTCGCTGCCAGCCGGACGACGCCGGAGTAGACGTCGACTCGGCTGCTCGGAACGGCCGGCGCCGCCAGCGGGTTGGCCCGGCAGGAGATTCCGTGGTTCCCGTCTTCGAGTTCGCGGTCGCGTTCACTCCCCGACGATGGCACCCCGAACATGTCGGCAACCTGTCGAACGAGGCCGGTTTCAGTCGCTCGGGAAGAGCTCTCGAAGCTGAGCTGTTGATCGTCAACGTCCTACGGCAAGCAGCCGTTCAGTGCGAACCACCCAGAGAGGGCTTCCCATGGCTTCTCCTTTCGACCCGGTCAAAATCGGCGATATCGAGCTGAAGAACCGGATTGCGATGGCGCCGATGACCCGTAGCCGCGCATACGGACCCGATCACAGCCCGACGGAACTGACCGCCCAGTACTACGCGCAGCGCGCAAGTGCCGGGGTAATCGTCACCGAAAGCACGCAGCCCAACGCCATCGGGCAGGGTTATCCGAACACCCCAGGACTGCACAACGAGACCCAGATCGCGGCGTGGCGCCGGGTCACCGACGCGGTGCACGCTCAGGGTGGGCGCATCTTCGCCCAGCTCATGCACGGCGGCCGCGTGGGCCACCCGTCCAACACCGATGAACGATTCACGCCGGTCGCGCCCTCGCCGGTCAGGGCCGCGGGCCAGATCTTCACCGCGAGCGGGATGCAGGACTTCCCGGTCCCGGACGAGCTGACGCCCGGACAGATCCACCAGACCATCAATGAGTTCACCGACTCCGCGCGCAACGCCATCGATGCTGGCTTCGACGGAGTCGAGCTCCACGGCGCCAACGGTTACCTGGTCCACCAGTTCTTGTCCACAAACGCCAACCTCCGCACCGACGAGTGGGGCGGCAGCCCGCACGACCGGATCCGGTTCGCGGTCGAACTCACGACCGCCGTCGCGGATGCGATCGGTGCCGCACGCACGGCCATCCGCATTTCGCCCGGAGCCCCACTCAACGACATCGAAGAAGACGACTACACCGAGATTTATCCGTTGCTCATCGAATCCCTCAATCCGCTCGGGCTGGCCTATCTCCACATCATGGAGACCCGCGAGCCGGAATTCACGGCAACGTTGCGCCAGGCGTGGAACGGCGTATTCATGCTCAACCCGGCCACCCCCGGCAGCCGTACGGGAAGGGAAGAACTGCAGCTCATCGAGGACGAGAGAACCGACATCCTGTCGTTCGGCGCGCTGTTCATGGCCAACCCTGACTTGCCGCGGCGACTCGAGATCGGCGCACCGATTCAGGAGGCCGATATGTCGAAGTCCTACGGCGGCGATCACACCGGCTACACGGACTACCCCACGCTGCAGTCCTGACGACATGAGGCCGGCGGAAACGCCTTGCCTCACCGTGAACCACGGCGGCCGCGTCGTCCCAAGGGGACGACGCGGCCGTGCCCCGAACTCTCGATGAGAACCCCGCGACACTCGGGCATCAGGACATGCGCCGAGTCCTACGACAGGTTGTTAACCCACTCTGGGTCATGCCGAGGGGCTCACTCCAGCAGCCCGATCAAGACCTACGTCTTATCCGGAACACCGCCCGTCATCCTCGGCGGCTGCGAGACCGCTCCGCATCCCAGCTGACGAGGCATTCCGCGGCCAGTGCCCGGTACGGCCGCCAGTATTCGCCGCGATGCTCGACCTCCGCCCACCGAGAGCAGCGACCTGAGCCATACAGATCGCGGACCGCGCGACGAATCGCGAGGTCGCCGAAGGCAAGGCGGCCGGGCGGCCGGGCGTGATCACGAGGAACCCGGTATGGTCCAGGTTTCGACCCCTAGCAATTGCGTACCGACACCGGCATCGAAGTCTACATCGCCGACCCGCACGGCCCCTGGCAGCGTGGCACCAACGAGAACACCTAGGAGATGTTTCGAAGTCGTGAGCAGCCGGTTTTCCGTGTGGTGCAGTGTGTCGGCGTGTCGTTGATGAAATAGGTGAGGTCTCCGGTAGATCGATCAACGACCAAGAAAATCGGAATACCGGAGACCTCGTGGCCAGCGTAACGGTCACCGGGCGGGCGGACTTGACCGACGCGCAGTGGGCCGTGCTGGAACCCATGCTGCCGGTCTGGAAGAAGCCTGGCCGGCCACCGCAGTGGACCAAACGGCAGCTCATCGACGGGATCCGCTGGCGGGTGCGGGCCGGCACGCCGTGGCGGGACGTGCCGCCCGCTTACGGGTCGTGGCAGGCGGTGTATGGGTTGTTTCGCCGGTGGCAACGTGTCGGCGCGTGGGCGATGATCCTGGCACTGTTGCAGGCTCGTGCCGATGCCTCGGGGTTGATCACCTGGGATGTCAGCGTCGACTCCACCGTCGCCCGCGCGCATCAGCACGCTGCCGGGGCGCGAAGGGATGGGGCTGCGCAGGCTGAACCGCCTGGCGGGGTTGGCGAACCCGAGCCTGCCGATCACGCGCTGGGGCGGTCACGGGGTGGCTGGACGACCAAGGTGCATCTGGCCACCGAGCAGGCGCAGAAGCCGCTCTCGCTGGTCCTGACCGCCGGGCAGCGCGGTGATTCGCCTCAGTTTCAGGTGGTGCTGGAGCGGATTCGAGTCGCGCGTGCCGACCGCGGCCGGCCTCGCACCCGCCCGGATCGCGTGTTGGCGGACAAGGCCTACGGGTCCCGGGTCAACCGTGGCTACCTGCGGAAACGGGGCATCCGATGCACCATCCCGGAAAAAGCAGACCAGATTCGCCATCGCAAGAACAAGGGCAGTGCCGGCGGCCGGCCACCAGCGTTCGACCCGAACATGTACAAGCAGCGCCACGCTGTGGAGTGCGGGATCAATCGCCTCAAGCGCAACCGGGCCGTGGCCACCAGGTACGACAAGCTCGCAGTTCGCTACGAAGCCACGGTCCACATCGCCGCGATCAACGAGTGGCTACGACTTTAAAACACTCCCTAGTGGTGCAGAGTGAGCGGCGCCGGATCTTGTTCGACGGGAGAAGAACCGGCTGGGTCGCTGGGTGACTCGGAGAACACGTGCCCGTGAGGGCCTTCCGTTGATCTGTCCACAGCAGCCCGCAGGGCGAGCGCCCTGACCGGAGTGACTTGATAGAAGCCTGCTGAGCCGTCAACTCGCACTAGGTCTGTCCCCTGGCCAGGGCGCTCGTGTCTGTCCCGTCATCGGAGACAACAGACAACGAGGACAAGCACCGATGGTGACAGTGGGGATCGACCCGCACAAGCACGTTCATGTCGCGGTGGCCGTTGAGGATGGCGGCAGGCGCATTGGCAAGCCGCTGACCGTCGGCAACGACGCGTCCCTGATCACCGTGCTGCTCAAGTGGATCAGGTCGATCACCGGTGACACGCCGGTCACCTGGGCTATCGAGGACGGTCGGGGCTTCGCCCGCCGCCTGGCCGATGGCCTGCTGCTCGCCGGACACGAGGTGGTCTGGGTTCCCACCCGGTTGACCGCCGCCCACCGCAAGCTGCACGCGGCCACCGGCGCCAAGTCCGACCAGATCGACGCCGCCGCGGTGGCCCACGCCGCCATCGCCACACCCGGCCTGGACCGGCATCGAATCGACGAGCGTGTGCGTGAGCTGCGCGTCTTGGTCGACTACCGCAGCGATCTCATCAAGCGCCGCACGATGGCGATCAACCAGCTCAAGGCCCAACTGCACGTCTGGCTTGACCACACCCCTGGTGACCTGGCCCGCGCCAGGAACCTGGCGACGGTGACAGCGCTGGTGAACACCATGACGACCAGAGCGCACGTCCGCCAGGCTCTGATCGACATGATCGCTGAGATCGCAGAGATCAACCGCCGAGTCCACGACCTCGACACCACCATCAGGCAGCTCGTGAGCCCGTTGGCGCCCGCGCTGCTGGAGGTCACCGGGATCAGCCACAACTCGGCAGCGGTCCTGATCACCGAGATCGGTGACATCAACCGGTTCGGCACCTCGGCCAAGCTCGCGCGCTACACCGGCTGCGCACCGATCCCTGTCTACTCCGCTGACCAGCAGCGGCACCGGCTGCACCGTGGCGGCAACCGCCGGCTCAACAGCGTCCTCTACACCGCCGCGATCGTGCAGAAACGCCAGCACCCAGCCGCGCAAACACTCCTGGCCCGCCACGAACCCGCCAAAGGCTCACGCGGAGCCCGCCGCATCCTTCAACGCCACCTCATCGACGTCATCCATCGAGCCATGACCGCAGACCACGCGACTTGGCAGCACCACATCACCCGCTACCAGCCCACCGCTTGACATAGAAGCATCAATGGCTTGCTGCGCCGATACTTTCCCAAAGTAACCGATTTTTCCCGCTGGAGCCGCAATGATCTCGACGCCATTGCCGCGACACCCAACAGTAGGCCCCGCAAGACACTCACCTGGAAACACCCGCCGAAGCCCTCAACGATCAGCTACTGTCGATCCAGCAAGCTGGTGCTGCGACGACCGATTGAACCCAAGCAGTACAGCTCGGCCGTGTTCCGCGGAGCGCTCGACACGCTCGACACGCTCGGCATCCGACCGCCGATGGGCAGCGTCAGCTCGTGCTACGACAACACGGGCGCGGAGTCAACCTTCGCCACTCTGAAAACCGAGATCGGAACCCACGTCTGGGCCACCCGAGACGGCGCCCGACGAGCCGTGTTCACCTACCTCGGCTACGACAACCATAACCGTCTACATTCGGCAATCGACTACCGGACAGCACACGAAAACCGCGTAAGCTGTCGCCAAGATCCCGCCCGCACGGCATAAAACCCGGTGTCCGGTCCCTGGGGCAACCTCACCCGCCATCGCGGGCCAGGCACGCCACCGGGATGGACTCTCGAAACCAGCGCAGGGCCAGCACGGCGTGGCTGGACCCGCCCAGCGCTCACCGGCTGCGGCGGGTAACCCGTCCGGCCCGTGCGAACAGCAACAACCGGACTAGGCACAGCTCCCGGCACAGCCAGCGCGGCGCGATAGGCAATCACGTAGAATCTCTGGTTCTCGCACTTGCCTTCGCAAACCCAGTCCCAGCACGGACTCTACGCCCGTCCCCGGCCAGCCCAGGTCCGCCAATTAAGATAAGCCTACCAAGAAAACCCACTGTAGCGGTCCATACGCGGTAGTTCGTCCAGAGCCGCGTGCGGTCCGTACCGTGACAGGCCGCGACCAGAGTGGCGAGTGCGCGGTTCGCCTTCTCCAGGTGTCGGCGCGCCACCGCGTAGTGATCTGACACAGGGGAAAGCCCTCGGGATTGACAGCCCGCCGTGCCACTATAATACACCTGGGCACACCGCCGGTCAGGAGCCGGCGGTGTCCCAATACTTCACCAGGTGAACGTCGCCGAAGTATGTCCCGGCACGGTGTAGCTGAACGACTGGTCGCCCCAGTTCACCCGCACGCTCTGCTCGTCCCCGCTGGAGTTGTAGGCGATGAGCGCATTCGACCCGTCTGGGTTCTTCCACGCAACGTTACGCACGGTCGAATTATCGTTCGAATCGACGCGCACCGCACCCGGTTTCACAAATTTCGTCAGGTGCCCCATGGTAAAGTACTCGATCGTATAATCCACCTGACCGTCCTGGCCATCCCCCTCATGGACGGTCACCAAGCCCGTGCAGTTGTCACACCCGCCGTTGTGCGGATTGTGGGCCTGGTCCATCGCCATGCCCCACTTCACCACACTACGCGACCAGTTGCGAGTATAATCTATGATGTTGTTCATGTCCTCAGCCTGCTGATCATTGACCCACAGGCCACCGGAATGCTCGGTAGAGTACGCGTTCACATCTGGATACTGGTCATGAACCATGCTCTGCTGCTCGACCTGACCGTCGTAACCGTGCCACGCCATACCGCCGAAGTTCGAATCCGACCGGATGGACTGATCGTCCATGGTCGCCGACGCATACGACTGATACTGACTCCAGTTCCAATCCAACGCGAGCAGCTTGGTCGACAGTTTCGACTGATGCAGCGCCGGCAGCAGACTCTTCTTCGCAAAGTAGGCCAGCCCGTCACCATTCCAATCGGTTGACGGGTAACCATCACAACACGTCGGCTCGTTCTGAATCGACACGTAATCGATCGGGACTCCCGCCTGTTGATAAGCTTGGATGTACTTCACAAAGTACTGCGCGTAGGCGTCGTAGTACTGCGATTGGACCCAACCCCGGTTGTAACTCTCATTGTCCTTCATCCACGGCGGCGCACTCCACGGCGACGCCATCACCTTCAGGTCCGGATTGATCTTCTTGGCCTCCTGAGTGAGCGGCAGCACGTCCGCCGCGTCATGCGCGATCGAGAAATGCTGTAATTCTGGATCAGTTTGCCCGTCGGGCATATCGTCGTAGGTATAGCTATTACGCGAAAGATCCGCACCACCCATAGGGTTACGCAGGAAACTCAGCCCGATTCCGTTGTTCGGATCGAACAGCTTCTGCATCAGCGCATCCCTCGCATCTTGCGACAACAGGCCGGAGGAGTTCATCAGCCACCCAGCCGAATCCGTGAATCCCGCACCACCCCCCTCGAACTGCTGGTAGGTCTTCGAGTCGTCGACCGTGATCGTCTGCTGTCCGTCACCGGTCCCCGGCGCAAACGAGACTGGGCCCTGCTGCTCCAGTCCACGCGTGACGTTGCGGCCACCACCGCCATCGGTGGTCGTTAGCCAGATGTTCACGGACTCACCCGCCGCATGTGCCACCGCAGGCACCACCAGACCCGACACCGCCACGGCGGCCGCCGACAACAAGGGCAGAAAATGTCGTCTCATCATCGGATGATCACCGCCGGAAAACAAGGGGAGGGGGAGCTGGACACCGTTTTCACCTTTCTGCCCGGAGCACGAACGTCACCAAGCCGTCGCGGACACGTTCCCGGTCACCGGGGTCCAATTAACGCGACGATGGTGACTTTCCCACAGGGTCGCCGTTACCACGGCCGAGTATGCCTCTCGGCCAACGGACACGGCAACGGTTCCGTCCGAGTTTTTCCAGAAGGACAATTAAGAGCGTGTCTCATTTGGCGAGTTTCTTGTAACAGGTGATGGTGAGGAAGGCGAGGTAGTGGCTGGGTTTGCGTTCGTAGCGGATGGTCAGGCGCCGGTAGCTGGTCAGCCAGGCGATGGACCGTTCGATCACCCACCGGTGTCTTCCGAGTTTCTCGGTGGATTCGATGCCCTTGCGGGCGATGCGCGGGATGATCCCGCGCCGGCGGAGCCAGTCGCGTAGGGCTGGGATGTCGTAGGCCTTGTCGGCGTGGAGCTTGGCCGGTTTCCGGCGGCGCGGTCCGCGGCGAGACCGGATCGGCGGCAGCGCGTTGACCAAGGGTCTGAGCGCGTGACTGTCGTGAGTGTTGGCCGCGGAGATCCCAACGGTTAACGGAAGTCCGGCCCGGTCGGACAGCACATGGATCTTCGAGCCGGGCTTGCCGCGATCGACCGGGCTCCGACCGGTCAGACCGCCCCCCTTTTGGCCCTGACGGATGCTCCGTCCAGGACCGCACGCGACCAGTCGATCATGCCCTTGCCGCCAAGTTCGTCCAGCACCGCCCGGTGCACATCGCGCCACAGGCCGACCTTGGTCCACTCGGTGAACCGCCGATGCGCTGTCGGCACGGTGACCCCGAAGCTGGGCGGCAGATGTCGCCAGGCGCAGCCGCTGGTCAGCACGAACACGATCGCGGTGAACACCGCCCGGTCGCCCACTCGTGACATGCCGCCACCCTGCGGGCGCGTCTTTCCCGGCGGGATCAACGGTTCGACCAGCGCCCACAACTCGTCGGGCACCAGCCGTCGCGACAACTCGTCCATCACAGCTCATGATCATGCCCACACCTCAACCAACAACCAAGTGAGACACGCTCTAAGAGTATGTCACTGCCGTGTGTACCATTCCCAGTGGCAGCCTCCTGTCGCCGAACCCAGGCTGGGCCAGGGGCCGGCCGTGCTCGTGGGCCTTGCCGGAGTACCACGCGGCGATCTGGCTGTCTCTCGCGCTGGTGGCCTGTTCACACAGCGGTCGGCGGAGAAGACCTTCCCATCCAAGATCAGATGAGTAAGGCCGTCGTCTCTGGCTTTTCGTAAGGCATCGTGCAGGTCCGGCGTCTGATCGGCGAGGACGGTGGTGAGTCGCCGATCTTGCGCGACTGGCGGGAATGTGCCACGGCGTTCGCCAACGGCCGGTGAGCACGGCGAATCCGCGCTCGCCCAGTCACCGCAGACCGCGTAGCAAGGCGTTGTAGGCACGGTTGTCGTCATCAAGCACTTGGTCACCTGGGGGCTGGCACCGCCGTGTGCACGCCGGTGCCAACCCGGTTGTAGCCGCCGTCTACCAGCGTCGGCAGCTTCAGTGGGGATGCCGCCCAATACAGAGCAGCCAGGACATGCTTGCGGGCGGCGGTCAGGTCGTGGACCGGGCCGGGCTCAACATCGCTTACCCACAGCGGGATTCCGCTA
Organism: Amycolatopsis jiangsuensis; assembly: GCF_014204865.1. Taxonomy (NCBI): domain Bacteria; kingdom Bacillati; phylum Actinomycetota; class Actinomycetes; order Pseudonocardiales; family Pseudonocardiaceae; genus Amycolatopsis; species Amycolatopsis jiangsuensis. The sequence goes on along the minus strand of NZ_JACHMG010000001.1, from coordinate 7,798,251 downwards.
GGATCCGACAGCGTTTGGATGTTGCCGCGCGTCTATCGTGTCACGCTTGATGTGCCCGCGAGCTGGCCCAGTACCTGGGTCGACTGCTCGTCGCCGAACGCCGCCGACGCGGCACCCGCACGATCACCTGAGCGTTGACCTGCATCAACCAGGCAGTACTGGACCCGCGCTGGTTCCGCCATCACGCCGACGTCACCACGGTTGCCCGTAATCACGGGATCTACCGTGCCACCGGCTACCGCTACCTCGACGGGATCGTCACGGCCACCCTTGTACTGACTCATTTCGAACACGGCAAGATCATGTGAAAGTCGTTGATATATAAGTAACCCCGCTCAATCTGAGCAGCACTGTTCGTTTGTCAGATTCCGGAAACCCCGTGTTCTCCAGGGAGCCGACATGACGTTTATTGTTCGTATCCCTTGTACTTGTTCCATTTCGGATTGGTGAGATCTCGTTCGTCGGCCGCGTTCCAGAGTTCGACACCGTCCTTGTCTTCCGGGTTATGCACGTCGTGGATCGTGATCTTGCTGATCCGCGGGTTGTCACGCAGAGCCGGGAACTCGGTCATGTCGAAGGCGTTGTCCGGCCGACGACGGGCCACCTCGTTGCCGACGCCTTCCCTGCCGTATTCGGAGTACGGCAGCCCTTCCGGGCGGCTGGGCGAGTTGGGAAGGGCGACATGCACTTCACCCCGGGCGTTGCGCGCCAATGCTTCCGAAGGGTCGTTCCACATCGCCGTGGTCCGTGGATCACCTTTGATGAATTCGGGCATGACGACCTGATGCTTTTCCAACATCATCTCGAGCGTTGAACCACCTTTGCCCTGCGCCTGTTCCCTGGCGAGCTTCTCGATCGAGCCCAAGTACTGGGAGTCCTGTATGACAGTGCCGTCTTCATCCAGCACTGAGTCCTTGACCCGACCACCCGACCAGAACCAGCTCTTGTTCTCGCCGGGGCTCAGGAGGTCACCCCATTTCTTGGCGAACTTCTCATACGTTTCTTCATCCATTTTGCCCAGGTCGATGGTGCCGTTCTCATCACGGAACTCTTCCAGCCCATCGGGCTTCTTGCTCGACGCGCCGAGCTTCCCAGCGTCATCTCCGCCGCCGGGCGACTGCGGTGGCTGCGGCCCCTGCTTCTTTCCACAGGTGCCGGTCAAGCCCAGCGGATCCGCCTCGAGAAAGGGCTGGTCGACGTAGCCGACCGGATTGGGTCCCGCTGCCAGGCCGAGCGGGTCCTGGCTGAGGTAACGTGCTGTCTGCGGATCGTAGTAGCGGTAGAGGTTGTAGTGCAGCCCCGTCTCGTCGTCGCGATACTGCCCGGGAAAGGCCAGCGGGATGGGGCCGGGTGCCTGTTCGCCCCAGAAGGTCGCCCGCGCCCGCCAGGTGAGGGCACCGTCCTCGTCGAGCAGCTCCGTCGGAGCACCGGCCGGTGAAGTAACCACCGTGCTGAACCGCGTGTGATGCTGCGGCCCGGTCTGCTCGATCTGGGCCACCGGCCGGCCGTCGTCGGGCAGCCGCTCCCACGTGCGTACCCGGGAATAACCATCGTCGCGCAGCTCGATTTCCTCGATCAGCTCGGCACCGCTCCAGACGTACCAGGTCTCACCGGTGCGACGCGGTTCCCCGTCCTCCCCGACCACCCAGCAACGCTTGGCGAAGCGGCGGCCCAGTGGGTCGTAAAGATAGGTCCAGAACTTCTCGTCCGGGGTGACCACGGCGGCGAGCCGGTCCAGCTCGTCCCAGACGAAACGCCATTCCCGTCCGCCGACCGTGCGCCCGACTACCCGGCCCTGGCGATCGTAACCGTATTCGGTGTCGCCGGACCGCACGAGCCGGTTGCCGTGGTGGAGACGACGTCCATGGGACGACAGGACGATGTTGCCCGCGAGGTCGTAGCCGAATCGCTCGACGCAGTCCGGCCTGTTCGTCTCGGTCACCCGGCCGGCTTGGTCGAAGGCGAACCGCGTTTCGTCCGCCGGTCCTTCCGCCACGGCCGCGAGCCTGCCGTCCGGCCGGTAAGTGAAACTGCGGCTGTCCATGCCGGACACGGTTTGTTCGGCGAGTCGATCCTCGGCGTCGAACCGTTGGGCCAGCACGACCTTGCCGTTGACGGTGCGCGCGGTTTCGCGCCCGGCGCCGTCGTAGTCGAACCTGATTTGCCGCTTGGCGATGGTCAACGACCTCGCCCGCCCATCGGTGTACCGCCATTCGCTCGTCAGCCCGGACGGAGTGCGCCGCGTGACGCTGCTGGGACGATAGCTCCAGGTCGTAGCGGTTCCGTTGAGCTTCTCCGCGAGAACACGACCACGCTCGTCCCGCACCACTTCCAGGATCGAGTCGGCGTTGACGGCGTATTCAAGACGCCCCAGAGGGTCATAGGCGTACGCCGTGGTGCCGGTGGGCGTGCGCCGTTCGATGACGTTGCCCAGCAGGTCGTACCGGTATTCCCGGCTCTCGCCCATGCCGTTCGTCGCGGTGCGCAACTGCCCGGCGGCGTCGTAGGTGTAGGTAAGGTGTCTGCCGTCGTAGTCGATCTCCTCGATCAGACGGCCGACGGGGTCGTATGCGTAGCGCCAGGTCAGACCATTCGGATTCACCACCGAGGTCAGGCGCAGTTCGCCATCGTAGGTATATTCGGTCCGGGCACCCGCCGCATCGATTTCAGCAGTCACAAGACCGAACGGCCCGTACGCCCTGCGGCTGACTCCTCCGGCCGCATCCCGGTGCTCGACGACCTTGCCGTCCGCATCGTATATCCACGCCGCGCGGCCTCCTTGCGGCCCGATCCGCCAAGCTCGCCGGCCCTCGGCGGTCCAGCCTAGACGGGCCGCTGCGCCGGACATCGTAGGTACGAGCCGCGGTCGGCCGAACAGGTCGCGGTCGGCAGGATCGATTCCGTCGGCGCGCACAGGTTCTTCACCGAACTGATCCGGGCCGACGTTCACGCGTAAGGGCATCGAGACGCCGGGTAGCGTATCGAACGGGTCGGCATTGGAAGCCACGGACATCGTGTCGTCGGTCTTGACGAGGATGCCCTCGGCGTCCGGTACCAACCGCACGACGGAACCATCACATCGGATGACCGCGGCGAGCTCGCCGTTTTCGTACTCGTACCGGGTCAGCCTGCCCAGTTCGTCCACCTTGGACAGCAACTGGTCGCGGCGACTCCACGCGAAGCGTTGCGAGCCTCCCAGCGGATCGACCCGCTCGAGCAGCTGCCCGACGCTGTTGATCCGGTAGGTCCACGGATGGCCCATGGCATCGGTGTGCCGGGTGATGCCGGGCTCGTAGGTGAACGTGGCGTTGTAGAAGCCGTTCGCGCCGACGGTTCGCACGCACCGGCCGAAGTCGTCGTAAACGTAGCGGTACCAGGTGCCAGTGCGGTCTTGCCAGCCGACCAAGCGGTGGTCGACGTCGTAGTCCAGCGTCATTGGCCGGCCCGCGAAGTCCGCGATCGCTGTCAGCTGGCCCAGGCGGTTGTAGCCGAAGTTCACCAGCGGGGCCGCCCCCGGAGCACCCAGTGCGACGACGTGGCCCTCGCTGGTGGCGATACTGATCTCGACACCGTCGGCGCGACGGATCGTCGTAGGCAGACCGCCGGCCGAGTAGCCGATGTCAGTGCGACAGCCGTCTTCTTCCATCGCGGTCAACGACACCGTCGGGCCTGGGCCGGTGAAATGCAGCTCGCGCGACCCCACGGAGATGCGATAGCCGTCCGGCGTGCGGTGCAACGGATACCGGGGGCCCTCCAACGGAAGTACGGGTCCGCTCGTCGGCAGTGGATAGACCAGTACCATGCCGTCCTCGGCGAAGAACCGAACTTGTTCGGGATCGATCTCGATCCGTTGGTCCAGAGTGGACGCCCACGAGCGGCCGAACCATCGTCCCTCGCGGTAGGACGACAGGTGGGTGCGAGAGAGCACCAGCTCGCTTCGGTCACCGGGCAGCGTCAAATCCACCTGGGTCATGACCACTTCCCCGGTGGCAACGTCCACCGGGTCCGAGACGCAGACCTTGGCATCCGACGGGAGGGCACGATCACGCGGACCGTCCCGGCCGGCCAGGCTTTTCGGCGAAGGTTTGTCACCCGATCCGGCGCCCGGCGTACCGCCGGATGACGAGTCCCCGGAAGCGTGCGACGGGCCGTCGGGAGGCCCTGCATCGTTCTTCGGCGGCGGCACCGCGGAATCCGATGCGGGTGGCGGGGTCTGATCCGCACTCGACGTGGTGGTCGTGTCGTCCGCCTTCGGTGACGGCGTGCCGCTGCCGTCGCCACTTTCTTGTGCGTCTTTCAGCTTCGGCGCACCCTGCGGTGAGTCGATGCTCTTCGGCTGCGAAAGCGCATCGATTCGCCCGCGCCTCAACCCCTTCAACGCCGTCGATGCGTCGCCGAACAGCGAATCAGCCCTCTTGAGCAGCGGGATGAGGTTCTTCAGCGCGGTGACCAACCGCTTGACCAGGTCGGCGAGTTTCGAAGCCGTCTTGGACACCGCGGTCACGACCTGCGAGACGACCCAGGTCATGCCGATCCCCAGCGTGAACACCACTTGCAGCGCCCAGCTGATCAAGTGGCCGACCAGGTCCGCGATGATGTCACGGACCAAGCTCCTCACGGCACCCACGACCTCGCCCGCGGTCTTCACTCCGCTGGAAGCTCCTTCACAGCCCTTTTGCGCGCCGGCTAGAAGTCGTGAGAGGTCTTCGGTGCGTTTCCGGTAGGCATCGGCCGCGGCACCGGACCATGATGGCAAGTCGGCCTTGACCGTCTCCGTGAGATCGGCGGCGACACTCCCGAGTTCCTTGGCCACGTTCGCCCAAGTCTCGGCCTGAGCCGTGATCTGATCCGCGTTGCCGGTAAGGCCGTCGAGCGCTTCGCGTAACGGCCCGACGTGCTCCATCAGCCAGCCCACGCCTGCCGAGAGAATGGCTCCGAACGGGTCCATCGCAGTGGACAGCGCGTCAAGCGCAGTGCCGACCGCGCCCATCGCCACCGCGGCCCAGTCGCCGCTCTCGATCGCCGACTTCAGGTCGTTCCCGTCTTCCAGAAGTGTGATGCCGGAGTACAGTTTTGTGGAATCCTGCGGTGGCGCCACCAACGGATTGGACATGGAGCGTTGTACCTGCTTCCTGCTACTGCCAATGACAAATCGCGATTTTGCGGCCGACGCACACCGCGCCGCCGCAAGAATAATCCGTGATCTCAACAACCGCGACAGGCACTCGAGATCGACATTCGGCTGAAATGTTCGGCACTCAACGGGTCCGCCGACCTACGGATGCACCGGCCAGCCTTCTGCTCCCCGCACGTGATGAGAGGCCGCAGAGCCCGGGCCGGAGGCCCGCAACAACCCGGCCATGACTTCGGTCGTGGTGCGACACCGCAGGCTTCCACGAGCCGGACCCCGCGTCGCCCGCACGCGGAGCTTCGCCGTGTTCTCCGAGACCGGACAGCAATACGCACAGGTTGATCACCACCACGCGAGGTGGTGGTCGCCGCGATCGGACATCGGCTGGTGGAGTGGTACAGCGATCACAGCGTGGTCGTGAGCCGCATCGCGGTGACATCGTGACCGTGTTCGACGGCCAGTCTCAGCACGGTCTCCAGAATGCCCACTCTGTGGCCACTGTCCACTGCGGGGCGCCGCAAGCCGGTTGCAACCTTCCTGCCTGGCGCACGGACACCACCAAGCCGTCGCGGACAGGGTCCCGGTCACCGAGATCCCGACGCGGCGCTGGTGACTTCTCAACAGGAACACCGCTACCGCAGCCGAGTACGCCCGGCGGCCGACAGACACGGCCTGGAGTGAAAAGTAGGTACGGCTGGCACGGTCAGCCTTACTGCGCGCAGCACTCCATGGTGGGACAAATCGTCCCTGGATCGTTTGTGCCTTCACCCACGAGCATTCCGAGCGGAGTATCGATGGTGAAGGTGCTCAGGTTTCCTGCACACCCGAAGACGGTTCCACAGCAAGAGGAGACAGAACATGAGCAATCGCGCCATCGCCCTCGTCACCGGCGGCAACCGCGGTCTGGGGCGAGCCACGGCGCTCAAACTCGCCGAGACCGACGTGGACGCGATCATCACCTATCGGTCCGGCAAGGACGAAGCCGCGGCGGCTGTAGAAGCCCTCGAGGCACGAGGACGCACGGCGGTTGCCCTGCGCCTGGACACGACCGAGTTCGACAACTTCGCCGGTTTCGCCGAGTCAGTCCGGCAGGAACTGTCCACGCGCTGGAACCGCGACAGCTTCGACTTCCTCGTCAACAACGCCGGTTCGATCGTACCGACCCCGACTGGTAAAGCGACTGAGGAAGCCTTCGACCAGATGATCGACCTGCACTTCAAGGGCGTCGTTTTCCTCACCCAGGCACTGCTGCCCCTGCTGGCCGACGGCGGGCGCATCGTCAACCTGACCAGCGCAGTCACCCGGATGGTCACGGGCGACATGTCCATCTACGCCGCGGCGAAGAGCGCGATCGACACGTACTCCAGGTACCTCGCCCACGAGCTGGGACAACGCCGGATCACGGTCAACACCGTCGCTCCGGGCCCGATCGCCACAGACTTCGGCGGTGGGCAAATGCGTGACAACGAGAAGTTCCGCGAAGTGGTCGGCGCCCAGGCCGCGCTCGGCCGAGTGGGCGAGCCGGACGACATCGGTGCCGCCATTGCAAGCCTGCTCGCGCCAGACAACGGGTGGGTCACCGCACAGCGCATCGAAGTGTCCGGCGGCATGAACCTCTGAACCTCGGCGAGCTGTCCGGGAGTCCGCTGTCGTACGCGGATTGCCGGACAGCTCGCGATGCCGTGGCCGAGTATGGACTCCCGGCAGCGCAGCCCCCGGCGCGGTGGGATAATCGTCGCCGTGGACCGAACCCAGCTGGCCGATTTCCTGCGCAGTCGGCGCGGCGTGCTCCAGCCCGCCGACGTCGGCCTGCCACATGGACCTCGCCGTCGTACCCCCGGACTGCGGCGTGAGGAGGTGGCCATGCTGAGTGGAATGTCGACGGACTATTACGCACGGCTTGAGCAGGGCCGCGGTCCTGCGCCGTCCGAAAGCGTGCTCAAATCGATCGCTGACGGCCTCGGGCTGTCCGCTCAGGAACGTGACCACCTGTTCGGACTGGCCGGGCGGCAAGCACCTTCGGCGCCACCGCGTGAGGAGCGCGTATCCCCCGGTTTGCTTCGTCTGCTGGATCTGCTGCGCAACTCCCCCGCGCAGGTCGCCACCCTCGCCGCGGAAACGCTGGCCCAGACTCCCCTTTCGATCGCTCTCTTCGGCGACGAGATGGCGTACGACGGCCTCGACCGCAGCTTGATCCACCGCTGGTTCACCCGGTCTGAGACACGCCACGTCTATCCCGAGTGCGACCACACGGACCTCAGCCGGGCGCTCACGGCCCAGCTGCGCGCCGCGTACTCCCACCAAGGCCCCGGGGGGATGGCCGAGGAGATCGTCGAGACGCTGCTCGAAACCAGTGCCGAGTTCGCCAGTTTCTGGCGGGCACACGAGATCAACACCTACTACGACGGCTACCGCAAGCGGGTCCTGCATCCTGAGCTCGGACTGCTCGACCTCGACTGTCAGCTGCTGTTCGGCTCCGGCCGGTGGCAGGGGTTGCTGGTCCTCTCCGCGGCACCAGACTCGGCCGCGCATCGCAAACTCGATGTACTCTCCGCGGCCACGCAGCACCTCACCGCATGAACGCGCCCCCGTTGATGTCGAACGTCGCGCCGGTGAGGTAGCCGACCCGGTCCGGAGCCAGAACGTGACGCGCGCCACCTCGCCGGGAGAGCCCAGCCGGCCGACGGAGACCGCAGCCGCGAGTGCGAGTTGACAAGCGAATACCTTGGTCAGCGCCAGAACCCCTGCTTTCGCCGCGGCGTAGCGCGCTCCCGCGACGTAGCCACCCTGCTGGCCCGCCAGGCACCCGAGGTCTACGAAGCGGCCGAGCCCAGAGTTTCATGCGCTCGGCGCATAGCTGGGTAAGCGCGAACACGCTGTGCGAGTCGGTCGCGAGCACACTGTCCGTCTCGATGTCCCGCCAGGCACGCTCGAGAGCCGAGCCGTCGCGAAGCTCCTCGCCCTGGCCGTATCGAGCAGCAATCCGATGGCTTCGCGTGCGCACCGGACCGCGTGCGCGGCATCCGTCCGCAGCCGCATTCTGCTCGTCCAGTCGGCACTGCCACCAGCCGGTGACTGAGCATCGACCTCATCCGCCGCCCGGCGGGCGAGGTGCAGGCAGGCGGTGGCGGTCGACACCGCAGCACCGGCGACGTTTACCTCGTGCGCCGCGGGCTGGGTGAATCGCTGCTCACCTACGCGCTGGTGGTGGAGGAGATCGCGCGGGGCTGGATGAGCGTCTCCGGCGTGATCAACACGCACTTCATCGTGGCGCACATGATTTCCCGGCATGGCACGGACGAGCAGAAGCAGCACTTCCTGCCCCGGATGGCCACCGGCGAGGTACGCGGCAGCTTCTCCATGTCGGAGCCGGACCTGGGCTCGGACGTGGCGGCGATCAAGACCCGCGCCCGCCGCGACGGTGATGCCTACGTGATCGACGGCGCGAAGATGTGGCTGACCAACGGCGGCTCGTCGAACCTGATCGCGCTGCTGGTCAAGACCGATGAAGGCGCCGACAAGGCGCATCAGAACCTGACCACGTTCCTGGTCGAGAAGCCGGCCGGGTTCGGCGAGGTCGCCCCGGGGCTGAGGATTCCCGGCAAGCTCGACAAGATGGGCTACAAGGGCGTGGACACCACCGAGGCGGTGTTCGACGGCTTCCGCATCGGGGCGGACCAGGTGCTCGGCGGGGCGCCGGGCAAGGGCTTCTCGTTCATGATGGACGGCGTCGAGGTCGGCCGGGTCAACGTCGCCGCCCGCGCGTGCGGGATCGCGATCCGCGCGTTCGAGCTCGCGGTGGCCTACGCCCAACAGCGCAGCACGTTCGGCAAACCGATCGCGCAGCACCAGGCGATCGCCTTCAAACTCGCCGAGATGGCCACCAAGGTGGAGGCCGCGCACCTCATGATGGTCAACGCCGCCCGGCTCAAGGACTCCGGTGCGCGCAACGACGTCGAGGCCGGTATGGCCAAGCTCATCGCGAGCGAGTACTGCGCCGAGGTCACCCAGGAGTCCTTCCGCATCCACGGCGGATACGGCTACTCCAAGGAGTACGAGATCGAACGGCTCATGCGTGAGGCGCCGTTCCTGCTCATCGGCGAGGGCACCAGCGAAATCCAGAAGACCATCATCAGCCGTGGCCTGCTGCGGGAGTACAAGACGCAGTCCTGACCAGGCAGGAAATCCAAGCCGCAGCCAGGTAGTCAACCGGTTGACTACCTGGCTGCGGCTTGCTACGTTCAGCGGGTGAGCGCTTCCTGGCCTCGATTTCCCGATGACAATCCGATGGTGGTCAACGGTCACCGAACGTCGGTCAGCCGGATCCACGCCGGGCCGGTGCAGACCGGCACCGCCGTGGTCTTCGTCCACTCGGCACTGCTCGACCGCCACGCGTGGTCGCGAACGGTGTACCGGTTGGCGGAACTGCTGCCGCCTGCCGGGCTCAACGCCACACTGGTGAGCTACGACTTGCGTGGCCACGGTGCCGCAGCGACGGAACCCATCGCGTCGATCGATCAGCTCGCCGCCGACCTGATCGCCGTCACGCAGCAGGTGGGAGCCGCGCGCACCCACGTCGTCGGGTTGTCGCTGGGCGGCGCGGTGGCGCAAGCCGCAGCTGTGGCCGCCCCCGAGCAGTTCGCATCCCTTGCGTTGCTGGGTACCTCGACGAAATTCCCGCGGGACGTGATGGACGAACGCGCCGCCCGCGGACGGGACGAGGGAGTCCCCGCTCAGGTCAAGCCAACCCTCGATCGGTGGGTGTCGTCACCGACCGCTGCCGATGAGGTCAACGAGTACCTCCGACAGGCCTTGGCGAACACGTCCCCGGCCCGATGGTCGGAGTCGTGGCAGGCACTGGGCCGGTTCGACGTGACCGAAACCCTCGATGGTGTCCCCGTGCCCATCTTGGTGCTCGCCGGCTCACGGGACACCGCCTCCCCACCGGCCGCCATGGAGCTGATCGCGAAGCTGGCGCCGCACTCCCGCCTCGAGTACCTCGAGGCCGCACACCTGAGCGCGCTCGAACGCCCCGCCGAGGTCGCCGCTCACCTGGCCGACCATCTCATCGCGGTGGACGGCCGGCCCTGACCCACCGAGTACAACGCAGAAAGAGAGTTCACCGATGAACCAAGAACTGTTCGACGCCGGTCTGGCGACGCGTCGCAAGGTGCTGGGCGACGCCTACGTCGACGCTTCGCTCGCGGCCGCCGACGAGTTCTCCATGGACCTGCAGGAGCTGGTCACGCAGTACTGCTGGGGCGACGTCTGGAACCGGCCCGGGCTCGAGCACGCGCACCGGAGCATGCTGAACCTGGCGATGCTGACGGCGCTCAACCGGCCGCATGAGCTGGCCACACACGTGCGCGGGGCGCTCAACAACGGCCTGACCCCAGACCAGATCAAGGAAGTCCTTTTGCAGGCCGCGATCTACTGCGGTGTTCCGGCGGCGCTCGACAGCTTCCGCGTGGCACGAGACGTGATCAAGAAAGTGGCCGACGAAAGGCAGCAGACAGCTACGGACGAGTAGCGTCGAAGTGGCGAGCGGGGTGCGAATCCGCGCTCACCGGCACCCCGCCACGCCACGACGATCGCGAAAGGAACCACGACCATGCACCCAGCGGTGGCGCTGATCAGCGGCGCGAACCGAGGCCTGGGGCGGGAAGCCGCACGCCGGCTCGCCGGCGAAGGTGTCTTCGTCTACCTCGGCGCGCGCGACCTCGCCGCAGGCGAACGGGCGGCCCGGGAAATCAGCGGCGAGGGCGGATCGGTCGAAGCAGTCCAGCTCGACGTCTCCGACAGCGACAGCATCATTCGCGCGGTCAAGTGGATCGATGCCGCCGGGCGCGGCCTGGACGTCCTCGTCAACAACGCGGGGCGCACGATGGAGATCCCGGCCGCGGAGATTACCTCGAAGATCATGGAACCGGTCTTCGCCACCAATCTGTTCGGCTCGGTGGACCTCATCCACGCTTGCCTGCCGCTGCTCGCGCAATCGGCCGCACCTCGGATCGTCAACGTCGCCAGCACCACAGCGTCGTTGACGATGACGGCCTCGGGCCACGACTTCGGCGGCGATGGCAGCCTGCGCTTGGCCTACTCGAGCTCGAAAGCCGCGCTCAACATGGCCACCATCCACTTCGCGGCCGCGTTCGAAGCCGATCCCGCACTGGCCCACGTCAAGATCAACTCCGTGACACCCGGCTACGTCAACACGGACATGACCGGGGGAAGGGCAGCCGCACGGTGGAAGAGGGCGTCGAGGTGATCGTCTACGCCGCGCTCCTCGCGGACGACGGGACCAGCGGAAGCTTCTTCAACGACAGCGAGACCGTCGCCTGGTGAGCCCGGCGGGTGCGGTCCCTTCGGAGCACCGCACCCGCCGGCCGGCTTGCTCAGAGCGCGACGACCACGCTCTTGGTTTCCAGGTACTGTTGCAGGACCTCGTCGCCCTTCTCGCGGCCCCACCCGCTCTGCTTGTACCCGCCGAAGGGCAGCTCCGCCGCGAACACGTGGTAGGTGTTCACGTGCACCGTGCCGGCTTTCAAGCGGCGGGCCAGTTTGTGTGCGGCCGACAGGTCACTCGTCCAGACTCCGGCGGCCAGTCCGTAGACGGTGTCGTTGGCCTGACGGGCCAGGTCGTCGAGGTCGCTGAACGGCAGCGCGGCCAGCACGGGGCCGAAGATCTCCTCGCGCACCACCGGGTGGTCCGCGTGCGGCGCCGAGATAACCGTGGGCTCGACGAAATAGCCCGCGCGGTCCATCAGGTGCCCACCGGCGATCGTAGCGCCACCGCCCGCCTCACGGCCCAGACCGAGGTAGTGGCCGACGCGGTCGTGCTGCTCACGCGAAACCACTGGTCCCATCTCGGATTCCGGGTCCATCCCATAGCCGACCTTGATAGACCGCGCGTGCTGCGCGATTCCTTCGACCACACGGTCGAACTGCGACTCGTGCACGTACAGCCGGCTGCCCGCCGAGCACACCTCGCCCTGGTTGTAGAAGATCCCCAGCGAGGCACCCGCAATCGCCGCGTCGACGTCCGCGTCCGCCAGCACGATGTTCGGCGACTTGCCACCCAGCTCCAGTGAAACCCGCTTGAGGTTGCCCGACGCCGCTCGGACAATGGACTTGCCAACCTCGGTCGAGCCCGTGAACGCGATCTTGTCGACGCCTTCGTGTGCGGCCAAATGCGCGCCCGCGGCTTCGCCAAAGCCCGGGACGATGTTCACTACACCGTCCGGGAGACCGGCTTCGTGCAACAGCTCGCCTACCCGCAGCGCCGTGAGCGGTGTCTGCTCCGCCGGCTTGAGCACCACCGTGTTGCCCGTCGCGAGCGCCGGTGCGAGCTTCCAGGCGACCATCAGCAGCGGTACGTTCCACGGGATGATCTGGCCTACGACACCGACCGGCTCGCGCACGGTGTAGGCGTGGAACTCCTGCCCAGGCATGTAGGGCACCGACGGGGCCACCGAAGCCCCGTTGAGCCGCGTCGCGGCGCCCGCCATGTACCAGAACATGTCCGCGGACAACGGGACTTCGACGCCCAGCGCGGCGGTGTAGGGCTTGCCGTTGTCGAGCGACTCAAGCTCGGCGAGCTCCTCGGCGTGCTCGGAGATCAAGTCACCGATGCGGTGAACCAGCCGTCCACGCTCCGACGGGGACATCCGCCCCCACGGGCCGTCGAGCGCGCGGCGCGCCGCGGCGACGGCCAGATCGACGTCGTGTTCCCGGGCTTCGGCGACCTGGGCGAGTACCTCGCCGTTGCCGGGGTCCACGGAGGCGAACGTCTGCCCGCCTGCCGCGTCGACAAAGCGGCCGTCGATGAGCAGTTTGCCCGCCCGGGCCAGAAAACTCCGCGCCGCCGACGTGGGTGACGCAACCGGCTGCGACGTCGTTGTCATGACATTCCTCCTCGATCGGGACAGCACTGTGCCGTCGATCCGAGAAGTCAAGGGCAACCGAGGTTGGTGAAACGTTGGCGGCGGGCGTCAGATCTGGTCGGCCAGTGCCGCGTGGAGCTTCCCCGCGAGCACCGCGTGCTCGGGCGAGCTGGACGGAACGCGGGCACATCCGCGTTCCAGGACCTCGATGTCGTCCGGGAACGCCTCCGCGTAGCGCACGAGTTCAGCTGGGCTGCCCGACACCAGCACCGCGGTGCGCAGCGAGGTCTGCGCCTCGTCGCGCATAGTCCGGAGGAACGGGGCCTCGGAGGTGGCGAACAAGTCGCCGCGCTGCAAAGTCAGCGCTTCCCGCAGTCGCCCCCGGGCGAGGTGCCCGAGCTGGTCGGACAAGTCGCACCGGACGTCGGATTCCAGGCGGTACGGGTGGGACGCCAGAACACCCGGCCCGAGGGTGCGCCGCAGCTTGGACAGTTCGGCTCGCAGCGTGACTGCCGTCACGGGCTGGTCGCCGTAGAGATCGGCGTGCAGCCGGTGCAGGTCGACGCCGTCCGGGCGGAGGGCGAGGACCGTGAGGATCTCGAACTGGCGCGGAGACAACCGCACCTCCCGCCCATTCACCGCCGCGCGCGGATGCCCCAGCACTCTCAGCTCGAGGACAGCGCGCGCCACGGGAGCAGCAGGAAGCTCGGCCAGCCGCAGCTCGATCAGCGCCGCGAGCGTACGAGCCAGCGCCAGCCCTGTACCGGAGCGGTTCCGCCAGGGCGCCGAGATGTCCAGTGCTCCGGTGACGACGCCGGTGCGCGGGTCCTTGACCGGGAACGCCCAGCACGTCCACTCGTGCAGGACCTCGTTGGCGTGCTGTGCGGTGAAGACGTCGGAGGCCCGGCCGGAGCCCAGGGTCAGCGCGACAGCGTTCGTGCCCATGGCACCTTCGCTCCACAGCGTCCCGTCCACGACGTTGAGCCGCCTCGCGGCCTTCGCCATCCGGCCACCGGCGTGGACCGCCACGAGCCGCGCGTCAGGCCCCGCCAGTGCCACCAGGAACCCGGTGTCGTCGGCGACCTCACGCAGCGCCCGCTCCACCGGTTTCCGACAGTCGACAAGAGGGGAAGCGACCGGCGCACCCGTTGTCGCGCAGTCCTGCAGCTCGCCCCCGCGGGCCCGGCGCCAGCTCTCCCCGATCTCCGGCGGCAGCGACGCGTCGGGTTCCGTACCGCCGCCGAAGAACTTGTTCCACACGTCCGTCAATGAGCGGCGCCGCGACCAGAGCTCGTCTGTGGCGCCGTTCTGCACACCGCACCTCCGGTCGGGTGGGCCGGGCCTCCAGCAGTGAGTTCGCCGATCAGCCCGGACCCGCGACACTCCCCTTGCGAACACTACATCAAATGACGATGTTCACGCTGTATAGCAGGTCGAAGACACCGGCACAACGCGCCGAAAGCGGCCTCGAACCGGCGTTTCGCCTCACTCGCGGGATGACCCCGCGTCGATGTCCTGGAGTGCGTCGATGACTCGTTTGAACGCGGCGAGGTCAGCGGTCCCGACGCGTTCCTCGATCCTGGCTTCGATGCCCTCGTACAGATCGGCGACGACGTATCTCGAGGCGAGCCCGAATTTCGTCGGTTTGACGATGCGCATCCGGCGGTCGGTGTCGCTCGTCTCGATGACGACGTACCCGAGCCGCTCGAGCCCCTCGGCCTGCCGGCTGATCGCCTGCTTGCTGACACCGGCCGCGCGCGCGATCTCGACGATCGTGGACCCTTCCGGGCTGATGTTGCGCATGACGTTGCCGGCCCGGGCCGGCGAGATGTCGTAGCCCGCCTGCACGAGACCACGCTCGACGTAGGTGGTGATCGCGACGAACGCGCGTTGGAGCAGGCCGCCGATCGAACCCGGCATCGGGTCCGGTTCGGCCATGCCACCCGCCGCCGGCGGCGGACTCTCCGTTTTGGAAACAGCTGCCACGGCGACAGGGTAGGGACTGCCGTCGGGGGACACCGCACCGTGCGCGGTCACCAGTAGGCTGTGCAACACAGCCAGCACGGCGCCGTGGTGCCGTCGTGCTCGCAGAGGGCGCCGCGGGCGACCTCCGACTGGACGAAGTCGGCGCGCACGCCACGTAACCATTCACGCAGCGTCAGCCGCCGGAGACTCTGTTCCACCGGGCAATGGCCCTCTTGTTCGCGCCGCACCTTGACCTCCACCTCAGCGCCTCACCGGTCCGTCCCGGCACTGACGGGTTCGAACTCGATCGGCAACGTACGCAGCCCGAGGTGGATGCCGCCCTGCGTCGTCCCCGACTCGGGAGTCGCCGCAAGCCCGATGCGCGGCAGCGCGCAGAGCTTCTCGACCAGGAGCACCAGTTCCTGCCGCGCGAGAGCCGCGCCCACGCACTGGTGCACGCCCCAGCCGAAGGCGAGGTGCCCACGTGCGCTGCGGCCGAGATCCACCCGATCGGGTTCGGCGAAGCGGCTGGAATCGTGATTGGCGGCGGCGAACGACAGTAGAACCCGTTCACCTTCGGGGATGGTCCGGCCGCCGATCTCGACCTCGCACGTCGTCACCCGGCCGAGCTGCTGAGCCGGTGACCGCACGCGCAGGCATTCCTCGACAAAGCCCGGAATGAGCTCCGGCTCCGCGCGCAGGAGATCTTGCAATGCCGGATCCGCCGCGAGCGTGTGAATCACGCCGCCGAGCGCGTTCGTGGTGGTCTCGTGGCCGGCGGTGGCGAAGGACTGCAGAACGCGCACGAGCTCGTCGTGCTCGATCGGGCGCCCGTCGACCTCGGCGTCGAGCAACCGGCTCAGCTCGTCGACCACGTCCCCGGAGCGGTGCCGTTCGATCTCGGCTTCGACCAGGTTCCGGATTTCAGCGCGTGCCTCGTGGAGACTCATCGTGGCGATCTTCGTCCACGACGCGGTCGTGAGCGCCGGCAGTTGCGCCACCGTCTGCTCGGAGAAGCCGATCACCTCGGTCAGCACACGCAGCGGGAGCAGCACCGCGATGTCGGCGATTGCGTCCCCACCACCCTGTGCGAAGAACGCGTCGACGAGTTCGTCGACGCAGCCACGCAGGAACGGGCGCAGCTCGCGGACCCGGTCGGGCGTCAGTGCTTGCGTGAAGAGGCGGCGGTACTCGGTGTGCACCGGCGGATCGGTATCGAGAGGAATCGACTGCCCGCCCCCGATGTTGGGCACCCGCACACCTTGCGCCGACGAAAAGGCCTCGGTATCTCGCGCTGCTTTCTTCACGTCGTCGTAGCGCGTCAGGACCCAGAACCCACCGTGCTGGTCGCTGTGGGCGACCGGGCAGGTGTCCCGCATCTTCTCGTAGCGGGACCACACGTTCTCGTAAGTGTTGCTGTGGTGGTCGAAATCGGTGAAATCACCAGGGGAAGCCATCGGAACGACACCTCGTTGTCTCGTCTGGCGTTGTCTCGTCGGGAGTTCAGGGGCCGGCTCAGGAACGCGCGCTCCACGACGCCGGTCCGTCCATCACGGTCTGGCTCAGCCCGCAGTCCACGTTGAGTGCTTGCCCTGTGACCGCGGCGGCGCCGGGCGACAGCAGGTACAGCACGGCGTCCGCAATGTTCTGCGGCTCGGGAATGGATCCGAGCAGGCTCTGCGCTTCGCGGCGGGCTACGGCTCCCGGTGACTGTGTCGAGACCAGCAGCGGGGTCTTCGTCGGCCCCGGATTGACCACGTTCACCCGGATCCCGTCGCGACCCCATTCGGCCGCGAGCTGGTGAGTCAGCGCGATGAGCGCAGCCTTGCTGGGACCGTAAGCGCCTCCACCGGGGTAGGCTGAGGTGCCGCTCAGCGACCCGATGTTCACCATGGCGCTCACAGGGCTCGCCGACAGCCGAGGGTGCACGGCCCGGGCCACGTTCAGCACCCCTTGCACATTCAGCTCGAACACCGCGGCCCAGTCGACGGGGTTGAGTTCCGCCACCGCGGCCGCGCGAAGCATTCCCGCGCAGTTCACCACCTTGTCGACGCGGGCCTCGGCCTCCACGAACGCACTGACCGCCGCCGCGTCGGTCACATCGAGCGTCGCGGCTCGTGCCTTGCCGCCGCGCTCCCCGGCCTCTGCGGCGGTGTCGGCTGCGAGGTCGGCGTCGACATCCGCGACGACGACCTCGCAGCCCGCGGCCGCGAGACTCAGGGACACCGAACGGCCGATCCCCCGGCCGCCACCTGTCACGACGCCGACCTGACCGGCGAACACACCGGTATCGAGCCAGCCGGACCGTCCGTCCATCGGTTCCTCCCTGCTCACGATTCTCCCTCGTTACGGCACGTGCTGATCGATGCGCGGGTGGGAGATCTCGCTTTCGTCCCTGCGCCGCTGCGCTTCGCCCGTGTACTTCGGGCCGACCGAGCGGAAGTCGTCGTCGGTCACCGCGGCGTAGGTGTAGCCGCCGTCCGCGTAGAGCACGGATCCGGTGACGAAGTCCGACCCCGGACCCGCCAGGAACAGGGCAGGCCCGACGAGGTCGTCCTCCCCCGCCAAGCGGCCGAGCGTCATCCGCCGCAGCCGCTCGTTGCGCTCCGCGTCGGTGTACACGGTACTGTCGGTGGCGCCACGGGCCAGGCCCATGCACCGCACGCCGTACGGCCCCAGTGCCTGCGCCACCGACCGGGTGAGCCCGTCGATACCGGCACGGGAAGCGCTCCACGGGATGGCACTTCCGGCGCCCAGCACACCCATGATGGACGTGACATTGATGATTTTGCCGTACCCGCGCCGCGACATCCGCTCACCGACGGACTGACAGGTCAGGAAGTAGCTCTTCAGGCCGACCGCGAGGCTGCGGTCCCACTCCTGCTCGGAGATGTCGAAGATCCTGCCGTGTCCGCCCCACTTGGCAGTATTGATCAAGATGTCGACGTCGCCGATCTCGGCTTCGGCCGTCTCGGCCATCTCGTCGGCCGCGACCGCGGACGTGAGGTCCCATGCCCCGTGTCCCACCTTGCCGGACGTGCGCTTCGCGAGCTCATCGGCGTTGCGGGCCAGGTACTCCGACGAGTCCTCCCAGTCCTGGATATAGACCGAAGCGCCTTCGTCGGCGAACGCCTCCGCCAGCACGCGGCCGAAACTGGCGCCGGCGTGGGTGACGAGGACACCCTTGCCCTCGAACTGTCCCATTTTTTTCCTCCTGTAACGAATCCGGCCGCAAAGACCGGTACGATCAGACTCTTCGACCGTAGGTAAAGGGTGATCAAGAGCCGACAGCGGTCGGGTCCACCGGATTGTTCCAGCGGCCCTTTTCGATGTTGGCGGGCTTTCCCTCGTATGGAGCAGTGATGAACTCGAACAAATGCCCGTCGACGATGTCGCGGATGTAGCACCCGCGACCGCCGTAGAAGCTGTTCACACCGGGGTCCTCGTAGAACATGTCCTCGTAGGGCTGCACGTCATGGCGGCGCAGGCCCTCCAAGAGCACGTCCATCGCCTGCTCGTCGATCAGGAAGCAAAGGTGCTGCGGCGTGATGTGGTCGTTCCAGGCCGAATCCTCGATGTTCATGAACTCGATGTCGGTCTGCCCGGTGCGCACCCTGATGAAGGGGCCCCAGGCGTTCGTCTCGAGACCCAGTAGCTCGGACAGAAAATTCGCGGCCTTCACCTTGTCCTTGGACAGAACAATGGTGTGGTTCAGAGATACTGACACGTCTCCTCCGAATCGACAATGGCGTCGGTGCGTTCGATCGTAAGCAGGCAACATCCACTTCGTCAACCGGTTGACTACCACGGTTTTGCGAGTACCGTGAGATTTCTCCCGCCCGGCGACCGGGCCGGGCCCACCACACCATCAACGAAGAGGGTGACTCGTGGCGTACTCAGTCGAAATCGACGACAAGACCTGCAACGGCTACGGGAACTGCGTCGTCGCCGCACCGGACGTCTTCGACCTCGATCCCGAGACGAACATCGCCGTGCTCCAGCCCGGGCACCCGACGGACGAAGACGACGAGGCCGTCGAAGAAGCCGAAGCCGACTGCCCGGTTCGCGCGATCATCCTCCACCACCGGTGACCACCGAAGACGTGGTGGTCGTCGGCGCATCGGTGGCCGGTGTCCGGTTCGCGCAGACCCTGCGACGGCGGGATTTCCGCGGGCGCATCCGGCTCATGGACGCGGATCCCGGGCTGCCCTACGACAAGCCACCCCTGTCCAAGGAGGTCCTCACCGCGAATGGCAGCGTCGAGCCGGCCTCGCTCGTGGAAGCAGATCAACTGGCGGCGCTGCGCATCGAACTGATTCGCGGATGCCACGCGCAAGCGCTGGACATCGCGGGCCGCACGCTGCGAACCTCGTACGGCACGCTGGCGTTCGGCACGGCGGTGATCGCGACTGGAGCAACGGCCAGACGGCTGGACCTGTTCACCGGAATGGCCGGGGTCCACTACCTGCGCTCACGCACAGATGCGGCGAGCCTGCGGCGCACACTGGAAACCACCCGGCGCCTCGTCGTGGTGGGCGGCGGGTTCATCGGCGGCGAAGTCGCTTCCAGCGCCCGCAAACGCGGGATCGACGTGACCATCGTCGAAGCTGCGCCACGGTTGTTCTCCCGGGTGCTGCCCGTCAAGGTCGCTGACGAAGCCGCCGCACTCCACCAGGCAAACGGCGTGGCACTGCGCTTCGGGACAACCGTGGTCGAAGCCCACGGCAAGGGCCGCGTGGAACATCTCGTCCTATCCGACGGGAGCACGCTCGACGCGGATGCCGTCGTGGTCGGCGTCGGTACGCACCCGGCCACCGGCTGGCTCACCGGGTCGGGACTGCACCTCGACGACGGGGTGGTCTGCGAGCCCGACCTCAGCGCCCGGGGCGCTGAGGGTGTCTTCGCGATCGGCGACGTGGCGCGATGGCACGATCTGGTGACCGGCAGCCACCACCGGCTCGAGCACTGGACCGCCGCACGCGAACAAGCCGCACTCGTGGCGTCCAACCTCGCGTCCGGCAGGAGAAAGCCCTTCAGCACCGTCGGCTACGTCTGGTCCGACCAGCACGGCGTCCACATCCAGCACGCCGGTGGCAGCGGTTCCCGCACCACCGTCGAACGAGCAGGCGGACGAGGCCGGCTCTTCCTCCATCACGACGAGACCGGACCGGTCGGCGCGACCGGTTTCGACGCCCAGCACGCGTTCACCGCCATCCGACTCAAGCTCGCCCAGCGGCTCGCCGCCGCGAACTGACCGCCTCCATCACCGAAGAGGGATCGACCATGTTCAGGCACGTCTTCCTGCTCACCGTCCAGCCGTCCGCCTCCCCCGCCGAGATCGAGCGGCTGATCACCGAACTGCGAGCGCTGCCCGAACGAATCAGCGAAATTCGGCGGTACGAAGTCGTGCCGGACGCCGGGTTTCAGGATGGCAACGCCGCTCTCATGCTCATCGCGGACTTCGATTCGTTCGGCGATTACGAGACTTATCGCGATCATCCCGAGCACCTCGGCCTGATCGCCGAGTGCGTGAAGCCCATCAGCGCCGGCTTCAGCCGCCTGCAGTTCCACCTGGACGACGAGCGTCCGCAACTGCCCTGACCGCGACGACGAAGGCAGCAACGGTGTTCACCACCTACGAATCACTTTACGTCGGCGGGGCCTGGGTCGCCCCATCCTCTCCGGGGATGATCAAAGTCACCTCCCCCAACACCGGCACCTTGATCGGCCGAGTTCCGGAGGCCGTCGAATCCGATGTGGACGCTGCGGTGGCGGCGGCCCGGCAAGCGTTCGACGACCCACTGGGCTGGTCGCGGTGGGAACCGGCCAAGCGCGCGGACGCGATCGAGCGCTTCTGCACTGCCCTTGACGCGCGTACTGACGAAATGGCGGTGCGAGTTTCGGCGCAGAACGGGATGCCGATCGCGATCTCGAGACGGGTCGAGGGCCATCTGCCCCAAGCCATGCTGCGCTACTACGCGGAGCTGCTGCGCACGGGACAGCTCGAGTTCGACAGCGAGCGTGCAGGCGCACTCGGCGGACGGATCAAGGTGTCCCGCCGGCCCGTCGGTGTCGTGGGCGCGATCATCCCGTGGAACGTGCCGCAGACGATCGGTGCACACAAGTACGGCCCCGCTCTTGCAATGGGCTGTACCCTCGTGATCAAGCCCAGTCCTGAAACCGTCCTCGATGCCCAGCTCTTCGCCGAAGCCGCCGACGAAGCGCAGCTACCACCGGGGGTGATCAACGTCGTCCCAGGTGGTCCGCGCACCGGCGCGTACCTCGTCACGCACCCCGGTGTGGACAAGATCGCCTTCACCGGTTCGGAAAAGGTCGGGCGGTGGGTCGCCGAAACAGCCGGGCGCATGCTGCGCCCCGTGACCGCAGAGCTTGGCGGCAAGGGCGCGGCGATCGTCTTGGACGACGTCGATCTCGCCGGTGACCTGGCCAGCTTCTACTACGCGACCTTGCTCAACAACGGCCAGTCCTGCTACCTCGGAACCCGCATCCTCGCGCCGGCCTTGCGCTACGACGAGATCGTCGGCACCGTCACGGACTTCGTCGGCTCCCTGGAAGTCGGCAGTTCGCTCGATCCCGCCACGCGTGTCGGGCCACTGGCGACCGCGCAGCAGCGCGACCGAGTCGAGCAGTACATCGCCAAGGGGATCGCGGAAGGCGCCCACCTGACCACTGGTGGCGGACGCCCGCGCGGTCAGGCGCAGGGCTGGTTCGTCGAGCCCACCGTTTTCGCCGACGTCGACAACCGCTCCACCATCGGCCAGGAAGAGATCTTCGGGCCGGTGCTGTCGATCATCCGCTACCGCGACATCGACGAAGCCGTCCGCATCGCCAACGACTCGCCTTTCGGCCTGGGCGGCACAGTCTGGAGCCCCGACGTCGAGCGTGCGGCCGCGGTCGCCGAACGAGTCGACACCGGCGTGATCGGGATCAACGGTTTCCTGCCGGATCCCGCCGGCCCCTTCAGCGGCACCAAGAACTCGGGCATCGGACGCGAACTCGGCCCCGAAGGTCTTGACGCGTACCAAATCTTGAAGACCACTTACCTCCCCCGCTGACCACATCGGCGGTCCGGGACAGCCATCCGCATGGGAACAGTCAGGAGTGAAGCATGTCCGCAACGGAGCGAAACATGTCCGGATCCGGCACGAACCGCCCCGACGTGATCGTCGTCGGCGCTGGTTCGGCGGGCGCCGTCGTCACGCGGCGGCTGCTCGACGCGGGTCTCGAGGTGACCGTGCTCGAAGCTGGCCCGGCCGACGCCAGCGAGGACATCCACGATCCGCTGCGAGCGATCAGCCTGTGGGGCAGCGAGTTCGACTGGGGTTACCGGACAGTTCCGCAGACTGCCGCGCGCGGCGTCGAACTGCTGCAGCCCCGCGGACGCACGCTCGGCGGCACCAGCGCACTCAACGGCATGATCTACGTGCGCGGCGTACCGTCGGACTACGACGGCTGGGCTGCCCGCGGCGCCTACGGCTGGATGTGGCAGGACGTCGAGCCGTACTTCCGGAAGCTCGAGAACTACGAAGGCGGCCCGGACGGCGGCCGCGGTGTCGGCGGGCCGTTGAACGTGCAGCCGCTGCCCGACCCGCAGCCGGTCGTCAAGGCGTTCGTGGAGGCGGCCCAGCAGGCGGGTTACCCGTACAACGAGGACTACAACAGCGACGCGGGCGTCAGCGACGGTGTCGCCTACTTCCAGACGACGATCCGCAACGGCCGGCGCGCCAGCACCTGGAACGAGTACGTCCGCCCGGTCGAGAACTCCGTCGGCCTGTCCGTACTGACCGGGGTGACCGTAAGCCGCGTGCTCGTCGAAGGCGGACGTGCCACCGGCGTGGAATACCTCGCCGACGGGACCGTGCATCAGGTCCGCGCTGATCGCGTGATCCTCTCCGCGGGTGTCTTCGGTACGCCGCAGATCCTGCAGTTGTCCGGAATCGGCGACGCGGACGAGCTGAAACCACTCGGCATCCCGGTGCACGCGGATCTTCCCGGGGTCGGCCGCAACCTCCAGGATCACGTGAGCGCGCCGGTCATCTATACGACGGCCGAGCCGATCACGCCGAAGGTACAGGGGCTCGAGGCGACGGTGTTCGGCCGAACACGGCCCGGGCTGGTCGCCCCCAACGTACAGCCGATGCTGCTGACCTACGTCTACCCGTTCCTCGACGGTGCATTGCCGGAGAACGGGTTCTCCATCAGCGGGCAGGTCCTGCGCCCGTTGAGCCGCGGCACCGTGCGGTTGCGCTCTTCAGACCCGGCCGTCGCTCCGCTGATCGACCCCAGGTACTTCTCCGAACCCGACGACTTCGAGGTTCTGGTCGACAACATCGTGCAGATCAGGGAGATCGGCGAGCAGCCTGCGCTGAAGGCGCTCCACCTCGGCGAAGCGCGGCCGGGACCCGCCGTGCGCACCCACGACGACGTGCGCGAGTTCGTGCGCGCCTCGACGGTCTCGGGCCACCACCAGGTCGGCACGGCCAAGATGGGGGTGGACAGCGGGTCCGTCGTCGACCCGACCCTGAAGGTGCATGGGGTCACGGGCCTGTGGGTGGCCGACGCGTCGGTCATGCCCACGTTGACCACCGGCAACACCAACGCGCCGACGATCATGATCGGCGAGCGCGCGGCCGACTTCGTGCTCGCCGATACAACCGCGGGCTGACCGGACCGGGCCGGCGCCACCTCTCCCGGGGCGTGCGGGTCGGCCCGGTGGCCTGCCCTCGCGCTCACTCGCCCCGTTCGGCCGCGACCTTCTCCCGCACGAGCGGGGCGACTTCACGGCCGAAGACCATCAGGTCCTCGGGATCGTCGGACATGAGCACGAAGCCGGAGATCCCGTGGACGAGGGCGACGTCGGTGATCTGCTCAGCCCACTGGCCCGGCGGACCGGCGAAAAGCCCCTCCGAAGCCCGGGTGAAGCGGCCGCCGATGTTGAGGATTCGATCGAGCTCCGCCGGATCGCGTCCCGCCGCGGCGGCACCTTCGTCGATGCGCCTGCTCATCGGCGTGAGGGAAGCGAGCCCATCCGGGAGGTAGGTGAGCGAGGGTAGCCATCCGTTGGCGAGCCGCCCGGTCAGGCCCAGCATTCGCGGCTTGTAGGCGCCGACGCGGATCGGGATCGGGTGCGCGGGGGCGGGCCCGCGCTTCGCGCCGCGCACCTCGTGGATCGTGCCGTCGAACCGCAACCCGCCGGGTTCGTCCACGGCCCAGAGGCCACGCATCACCGGGATGGCCTCCTCGACCGAGCGCGCCGCCTCGCGGGGACTGAGCCGGCGCGCGCCCATGGCGACGATCCCGTCCCAGAACGCGCCCGCACCGAGACCGACCTCGACTCGCCCGTCGCTGAGCCGGTCGAGGCTCGCCGCCGCCCGCGCGAGCACCGCTGGTGGGCGAAGCGGGAGGCTGAGCACGTTGCCACTGATGCGGATCCGCTCGGTGCGGGCGGCTACGTAGGTCATCAGTGTCCACGTGTCGTGGAAGCTAGGCTGATAGGGGTGGTCCTGGAAGCTGACGAGGTCGAGCCCGGCCTGCTCCGACACCACGGCCAAGTCCACCGCGCGCTGCGGCGGCGAAGCGGCGGGAGTCAGGAAACTGCCGAACGTCAGGTCATGTCCGTAATCGGTCATCGTGCGCCTCTCCTGGAGCTGCTGTTCGGTGCGAGCGAGAAGTTGTCGTCGAAGACGCCGTCGCGGTCGTATTCCGCTTTGAGAGCGCGCAGGCGCGCGAGCGTGGGTGCCGGCCATGCGTCAGTGATGCGCCCGGGCCGGAGACTGCTGTCGAAGCTGAGGTAGAGCCCCTCGAAAAAGGGTTCCAGCTCGCTCCACAGGGTGTCGACAACGTCGTCGTCCCGGCCCATTACCACCACGGAGAAATTCGCTGCACGGTTGGCGTAGGCCGTCGCGTCGGCGGGGACATCGGACACGGCACCGCCCACCGAGCGGATCTGGAACCAGTGGATCCCACCGCTGTACAGCACCCGGGTCGCCGCGGCGGCGAACTCCGGTGTGATGTGCCGCAGCAAGCCACTGCGCGACACCGGCTCGCCGCGGGACTGCACCGGCTCCCCCGCGTTGGCCATCAGCGCCGCGTAGGACGTCATGGTCGCCTCCTGAGCGTACAGCGGGGCCAGCTCCGCCAGCGGCTGCAGCCGCGCGACCACGGTGTCCGGGTCGGCCGAGTCCACCACGGTCCGGCTCAGCGCGTAGGGCGGTTGACCCGGCCGGAACGGGACGACGATGAGAAAGCTCGTGAGGTCGCGCGGAGAGTCCTCCACGAACCGGCCCCAATCCTGGAGGAACCGCGGCGGGTCGTCCGTGCCGTGCGTCAGCTCGGCGTATCCGATCGGCCCGACCTCGTCGACTTCGAACTCGAATGACGTGACGATGCCGAAATTCGCGCCCGCGCCGCGCACGGCCCAGAACAGGTCGGTGTTCTCCGTGTCGCTCGCACGCACCACCGAACCGTCGGCGAGCACCATCTCGACCGCGCGGACGTGGTCGATCGTGAGACCGTGTTCGCGCGCGAGGTAGCCGATCCCGCCAGCGGTGGCGAGCCCGCCGACGCCGACCCCGCCGTAGTCCCCGGAACTCAGGGCCCAGCCGTGCGGGTGCAGTGCCGCGGCCACGTCCATCCAGCGCGCACCCGGCCCGATGCGGACCCGGCGGGTCGATTCATCGAGTATCTCGATCGAGTTCATCAGCGAGACGTCGATGACGATCCCGCCGTCGTTGGTCGAGCGGCCGGAGATCCCGTGACCGGCGCTGCGCCGGGACAGCGGCAGCGCGGGGTGCCGTCGCGCGAACGCGAGAGCGGCCACGACCTGGTCGGTGGTGGCCGCGCGCAGCACCAGGCCGGGCGCCCCACCCCGCAGGTACCCGGAACCGAAGCGGCTGTAGCCGAAGTCCCCCGGCTCCAGTGCGGCGGCCAGCTCGTCAGGCACGTGGTCGTAGTCGATACCCGCACGACGCAAGGCCAGCGCCGAGGACTTGCGGATGGGACGACCGGCGGCTCCATGTGGTAGGGCCGAATCGACGGCCGCACGCAACGACGGAATCACATCCTCGGCGAACTTCGTGACCGTCGCCACGTCGGCGGTTCCGAGCACCACGGTGCCTACCCCGTGCTCGACCACGAGTGGCAGCAAGTCCTGCACCCAGTCCGCGGCTCGGCCGGTGAACTCCCCGTCCCGTTCCCCGAAGTGGCCTTCGACGGTAATAATCCGCCGAATCTCACCAGGGGCCCGGCCTGCCGCGCATGCGGCGCCGTCGACGACGCGATTGCCGTCCGCGAGTGCATCGACACCGACATAACGCGAGGACCACCCGTCGGCCTTGCGCCCGGCAAGCTCGAGCACCGGCTTCTGCGCACCTTTGATCGAGATCGGCACATCGTGTATCGGGGCTGCCTTGCGCGCGCCGGCGACGTGGTGGAACCTTCCGCCCGCTCGCGCCAGCCCCCGCTCACCGACGTTCCATAGTGCGTGCACGATGTCGAGCGTCTCGTCGACCTCCCCGGCGGCCTCGGCGGACGTGGCACGCGCATCCGCTTCGACCGCGAGTTCCGCGCGGCCGCCGGAAAGACGATCGAGAGTGGCCACCGTCCGGGCGAGCATTGACGGTTCCGGCCCGGACATGGGTACCTCGGCGTGGACCCGGATCGTGCTGGTACGCGCAGCCACCCAGCCGGCCAGGGTCAGACCATGGAGTCCGGGCGCGTCCGACGCGCCGCTGACCATGACGAGGTCGTAACCGAGTTTTTCGGCGACTGCCGCGTCTTCGGGCGCCCGGTCACCGGCGCCCAGGAGTAATCCGAACTCGAGGGAATGCTCGTAGTTCATCTCGTCCCCCGCGCGTCACGCTCCGAGAAGCTGTTCATGATCCCAGCATCGCGCCGCCTCGCGAGTCCGGCAAAGGTGAGGTACGATACTTACCTTTGGTAAGTGACTGCTGGTAGATTCGAGGGGTGAGCGACGAACACGCCGGGCAGCAGGAGCCGTCGACCGTCCGGGCCATGCCCGGATTCGAACACATCGACGAGGAGCTGTGCCGCAGCTTCCGGGACTCCGCCGAACTCGTCGGTCGCAAGTGGACCGCGGGAATCCTGCTCGCCGGGATCCTCGGTGCGCGCCGCTTCGTCGAGTACCGCGCACACGTCGAAGGAATCTCCGACCGGCTGCTCGCCCAGCGCATGCGTGAACTCGAGGCCGAGGGACTCCTCGATCGCCACGTCACCCCGACCACACCCGTCCTCGTCACCTACCTGCCGAGCGAGCGGGCCGTCGGACTCATGCGCGCGCTCCACCCGTTGGTGAAGTGGAGCATCGCGGACCGGCGGTGCGAGTCGAAAGCAAGGCCGGCCGCGACTTGACGGCGCCGCCACATCAGGCGGTCCGCACGAGCTTCCAGTTGACGAACTCACCGATGCCGAGGTGCGAGAGCTCACGGCCGTACCCGGAGCGCTTGACGCCTCCCCACGGGAGATTCGGCGCCGTATCCACCATGTGGTTGATGAATACCATGCCAGAGTCCACCGCCGCGCCCACCCGCTCCGCTCGTGCGACGTCGGCCGAGATCACCGAACAGCCCAGCCCGTAGTCCGATGCGTTGGCCAGCGCGATGGCCTCCTCGTCGTTGCTCACTTCGAACACCATCGCCACCGGAGCGAAAAGCTCTTGGCCGAAAACAGGATTGTCCGGGGTGACTCCGCCCAGCAGGGTCGGTTCGATGAAATAGCCCTTCCGCTCGATCCGGCAGCCGCCGCCGAGCACCGTGGCGCCGTGGGAGACGGCGAGATCGATCTGCTCCCGGATATGGTTCAGTGCCCCTTCGCTCACGAGCGGCCCGACTCCCGTGCCGGGATCCATCGGGTCGCCCGGGACCATGGCCTCGAACTCACTCGACACTCGCTCCGTGAACTGCTGGTACAAGCTCGTGTGGACGATGAATCGCTTCGAACCACCGCACGCCTGTCCCGTGTTCATCGTGCGAGTATCCACCGCCAGGCGTACGGCGAGGTCGAGATCGGCGTCGTCGAGCACGATGAAGGGGTCGCTGCCGCCGAGCTCGAGAGTGACCTTCTTGAGCGCGCTGGCCGCGATCGCGCCGACCGCCTCGCCGGCCCGCTCACTGCCGGTGAGAGAAACCGCCCGCACCCGGTCATCTCGGATCACCGACGCGGCCTGGTCGTTCGATAGGAAAACGTTGGTGTACAAGCCCTCCGGTGCACCCGCGTCGACGAAGAGCCGTTCGAATGCGAGCGCACACTGCGGCACGTTCGGCGCGTGCTTCATCACCACCGTGTTGCCGGCCATGAGGATCGGCACCGACACCCGCGCCAGCTGGATGTAGGGAAAGTTCCACGGCTCGATGCAAAAGATCACCCCGAGCGGGCGGGCGTCGAGCCGGGCCGAGCCGTCGGGCACCTCGAGATCCCGGGAGGTGAGGATGGCCCCCGACTCGGCGGCGAAGTACCGGAACATCGCAACGCACGCCTGCACCTCATACAAGGCCTCGGGATACCGCTTGCCCATTTCCGTCGTCGCGAGCCGGGCGAGCTCCTCCGCGCGTTCCGCCATCAGCTCGCCGACGGCGGCGATCACCGCGCCCCGGTCATCGAAGGACCGGCCCGCCCAGTCACCGCGGTACGCCCGCTCGGCGCCCGCAAGGAGATCCTCGACCTGCGCGTCGGTGTGCTCGGGGTACTCGGCGAGCAGTTCTTCCGTAAAGGGGTTCACCGATCGGTAGGACATCGTCATTCCTCGCAATTCGTGGCGGCTGGGAAGCACGGGCGCTCGCGACCCCCGACGCCCGGGACGAGACCTTCTCCTCCGGCTGCCGCGGGCATCGCTGCCTTACGGTGCTCCCCAATTTAGAACGACATCACGATGTAGTCAACCTGTTGACTACATCGTTCGACGCGACAGCCGTTTCGGCGACATTTCAGATCTCGCGTCAACGCCAGGTCAAGGCTGGCGGCCGTAGCGTTCTTCCTCGACGTCCGCACCCGCGAGCTCCTGGCTCCAGCTCAGGAGGATGTTCAGGCGTTCCTCGGACGGCGACCCGACGTCGGCGGTATAGGTCGAAACGAACTGGCCGGCCGAATCGGCGATGTTCAGCGTCTCGTAGTTGAGCGTCATCACTCCCACGGTCGGGTGGTAGAGCCGCTTTTTGCCGTGACCGTGCTTGAACAGCCGATAGTCCGCCCAGTAGCGCGCGAACTCGTCGGAGGCCACCGACAGCTCGCCGACGAGCCGTTCCAGGGCCTCGTCGGGACGGAGTGGGTCGCGATTGGCCCTCAGCGCGGCGACGGTCGAAGTCGCGACCTCCTCCCAGTCGGGGTATCGCTCCCTCGTCGAGCGGTCGAGAAACAACCAGCGCGCGACGTTGCGATCTTCCGGTGCCATCGTGGCGAAGTCTGCCAGCAGGACCGACGCGGACCGGTTCCACGCGAGGATATCCATGCGCGGCCCCTGCAGCAGAGCCGGAACCGGGTCGACGGCCTCCACCAGCGCCCGCACCGAATCCCGCACGCGCGTCTTGATCGGACGGCTGCGCCGCGGCTTCGCCGGTCCGGAGCTGACGAGACCACGCAGATGCTCGCGCTCCAGCGGATCGAGACGCAACGCGTCCTCGATCGCGGTGAGGACCTGGTCGGAAACGTTCCCGATGCGCCCCTGCTCCAGCCGCGCGTAATAGTCCACGCTCACCCCCGCGAGCGCTGCGACCTCCTCGCGCCGCAGCCCCGGGCGTCGCCGCGGGACCGGGGAAGCCCGCAAACCCACCGACTCGGGTTCGATCTGCGCGCGGCGCGAGACAAGGAACTCGCGCAAGGGGTTCGACGAGGTCATGTCTTCGATTCTCCACGGTGCCCGGCGATTTCGCTCGTC
This sequence comes from Amycolatopsis jiangsuensis, assembly GCF_014204865.1. Lineage (NCBI taxonomy): Bacteria > Bacillati > Actinomycetota > Actinomycetes > Pseudonocardiales > Pseudonocardiaceae > Amycolatopsis > Amycolatopsis jiangsuensis. Next base: position 7,768,364 of record NZ_JACHMG010000001.1, on the reverse strand, counting down.
CTAACGCGTACTCCGAGTACCAGTTACACGGGTGCGTGCTATCCCGTTCCACTCGGCCGTTCGCGCTGGTCTCATGGAGAGGAAGCCGAAACCGACCTGGAGGGAAATTCCCATGGCTGAGAACCTCACCGGCACCGTCGCGCTCGTCACCGGTGCCTCGAGCGGCATCGGCCGCGCGACCGTTCGCCGCCTCACCGACGCGGGTGCCGCCGTCGCACTGGCGGCACGCCGGGCCGACCGCCTCGAAGAGCTGGCCGCCGAGGTCCGAGCCGAGGGCGGAACGGCGATCGTGATCGCCGCCGACCTCACCGACGCGTCCGCCGCGACTCAGGCAATCGAGCGCACCGTCAGCGAGCTCGGCCGCCTGGACACGCTGGTCAACGCCGCTGGCCTGATGCTGAACGGCCCCTCGGACGAGTCGCCACTGGACGAGTGGGACCGCATGATCGACATCAATCTGCGTGGCCTGCTCTACATCACCAAGGCGGCGCTGCCCCACCTGCTGACCGCCGCACAGGACAGCCCGCGCCAAGTGACCGACGTCGTCAACATCTCCTCGGTCGCCGGCCGCTTCGCCGCGCCGACTGTCGCGGTCTACAACGCCACGAAGTTCGCCGTAACCGCCGCCACCGAAGCGTGGCGCCAGGAATACACGACTCGCAACATCCGGTTCTCCGTGATCGAGCCCGGCCGCACCGAGAGCGAGCTGTTCGACCAGAAAGACAATTCCGATTCGGACTTCACCGCCGCGTTCGGCAAGGTTGAAGCGCTCCACGCCGAAGACATCGCCGACGCCATCGGATACATCGTCACCAACCCGCGCCGGGTCGCCGTCAACGAGATCGTGATCCGCCCGACCGACCAGCCGTGACCGTGACCGGGTGTGCCTGCCCGTTCCGCACGGCTCGGCACACCCGGTCCGGCTGATACCTCAACGTCACTACTACTTTCACCACCCGACAGCCGCCACTGTTGCAGCAGCAGAAGGACCGATCCTGCGCACAATCCGTGGAGTTCTCCCGGTCCACCGGGAACGGCCCGTCTTCGACGGTCGGCACCCCGACAGCCCCTGGCCGCCAAAGACGGACTCCCCGTAGCCCGGCGGCACGTTAGCCGCCGGCGCGGGCGTGCCGATCGACCTCTGATGGTCCGGAACGAAGCGAACTCCTTCCCGGATGGGAGCCACTCGAAACTGGGCGCGGACCGTGGCGATGTGGAACCTTGCGCTCGACGGGCAGCACGGACCGTTGCTCGGCAACTGCGAAAACTGAACGGGTATCGCGAAGGTCTACGACGGCACCATCACCTACCACGCCGAGTACTACGTGCTCGGTCACCTGAGCAAGTTCGTGAAGCCGGGCGCGGTGCGCATCGACTCCCCGGAGGGCGGTAAATGCCTCGACGTCACCGGCAACGGCACGGCGGACCGCATCGTAGTGCAGCTGCGGACTGCTTCGGCGCCCTCAACCACCGGCGCAGACGGTTCCTCCTCAACGCCGGCACACCAAGCACCTGGGCATGAAGGACCGCGGCGCGACCAACCGGCACCAAGGTCCAGACCTGGACCTGCACCGTCCCGGTGCCACCCGCTCAGTCACGCCACGAACAAATCGACCTGTATTGGCGCTCCCGGAACGACTTCATATCGCGAGAAGTCGTCGACACCCGACGCTCGCAAGACATCTTCGTCGATCAGAAACTCCCCGGAACGCTTCGCCGCCGGCGACGTGACGATCTCGTAGGCTGCATCGGCCATGATCTCCTCGGTGCGGCACCCGGCCGCACCGATGTCGAACATCGCGGACGCGGCGGTGTAGATCATCGTCCTGGGCCACAACGCGTTGACGGCTACGCCGTTGTCGGCCAGCTCGGCGGCGAGGCCGGCGACGGTCATGCTCATCGCATACTTCGACATCGTGTACGCCGTCCTGCCGGCGAACCACCCCGGCGACAGGTCGATGGGCGGGGACAACGTCACGATGTGCGGGTTGTCCGAGTGGCGCAAGTACGGGATGCACTGCTGCGACACCAGGAACGTGCCGCGGACGTTGATGTCGAAAACCAGGTCGAACCGTTTGACCGGAGTGGATTCGACGTCTCCGAGGAACACTGCGCTGGCGTTGTTGACGAGAACGTCGATCCCGCCAAACCGCTCGGCCGCCGCTGCGACCGCATCCGCCACCCGGTCGCTGTCACGCACGTCGACCGCCAGCGGGAGCGCCTGACCGCCCGCCTCCTCGATCTCGGCCGCGACGGTGTGGATGGTGCCGCTGAGTGTCGGGTGAGGTTCGGCGGTCTTCGCTGCCAGGACGACGTTCGCGCCGTCACGCGCAGCCCGCAGGGCGATTGCGCGGCCGATGCCGCGGGATCCGCCGGTAATGAAGACCGTGCGGTCCTTCAAGCTGCTCATCGTGCTTCCCCGGTTCCGGCGGGCCGCTCCGCCAAGTAGGCGTCGCGAAGCGCGAATTTCTGAACCTTGCCCGAAGCGGTTTGCGGAAGCTGCGTGACGACCTGCCAGACTCGCGGAACCTTGTATGACGCCAGCCGAGAGCGCGACAGCGCTTCCAACTCCGCCTTGTCGAGGTCGACTCCGGGGCGGAGCTGGACGAAAGCGGCCACGGTCTCACCCCAGTGTTCGTCTGGCAGTCCGACAACGGCCACGTTCTCGACCGCCGGATGCTCGTACAGGACGTCTTCGACCTCGCGGGGGTAGATGTTCTCCCCACCGCGGATGATGAGGTCCTTGATCCGACCGCTGACCCGGAGGTAACCGTGCTCGTCCATCGAGCCCACGTCACCGGTGTGCAGCCAGCCGTCCGGGTCGATCGCCCGGGCCGTGGCCTCCTCGTCGTCGAAGTACCCAAGCATCACGCACCGCCCCCGCGTGCATATTTCGCCGGGGCCGCCGATCTGCGTGACTTCACCGGTGGCCTGGTCGGCGATCTTGACCTCGACTCCGGGAAGCGGGCGCCCGATGGTCTCGAACCACAAGGGGTGCGGATCGTCGGGCACCGTGTGCGTGATGTAGGGCGAGGACTCGGTCTGCCCGAACCCGATCAGCACTTCGACGCCGACGTCGCGCTGCGCTCGGCGAACGATCTCGGTCGGAACCGGTGCCCCGCCGAGGGCCGTCAGCCTCCATGTGGAGACATCACGGGGGCGTTCGCGTTGCGCGTCGAGGATGCGGATCAGCATCGTCGGCACCGACAGCATCACGGTGCCACTGTGTCGCTCGAACAAGTCGAGCATCACATCGGCGTCGAACGCCCGCGGAAGGACCTGGCACCCGCCGGTCTGCAACGCGCCCAGTGTGGCGAGTCCGCACCCGGCGGTGTGGAACAGCGGCATCGGGTTGATCCACGTGTCGTCGCGCCCGGCACCGATGGTTTCGGCGAAAACCCGGCCGTTGAGCGCCAATCCGTCGTGCGCGAGGAGAGCACCCTTGGGAAATCCGGTGGTGCCGGACGTGTACTGGATCTGCGCCGGGTCGCGAGGGTCGACTCGCGGCAGTTCGCGTGGACCGTCCGCGGCCATCATCGCGAACTCCTGCCAGTCGTCCAGTGAGACGATGGCGCGCAGCGTTGGCAGCTCGGCATTCACCCGCTTCGCGACTGCGAGCAGGTCGCGTGACCGTACCGATGGCTCGACGAAAAGTCCGTCCGCTCGGGATTGGCCCAGCACATAAGCGACTTCGCTGTCCTTGTAGGCCGGGTTGACCGTGACGAGAGTGAGGCCGGCGAGTGCCGCGCCGAACTGGAGCAGGATCCACTCCGGCCGGTTGGTCGACCACACGGCGACGCGCTCGCCGGGAGAAAACCTCGCCAGCAAGGCGCGTGCGACGTTCGCCGCGTCCTCGGCGAGCTCGGCGTAGGTCCACATCCGGGCGTCGTTCGAGCCGTCGCCGCTCACGCCCTCGACCAGGGCGGGGGAATCCGAATAGCGCGTCGCGGCATCGAGCAGCGCGACCCCGATCGTGGTCGGGGCGATCCGCACGCCGGAACTGTCCGTACGAATCGACTGCGTTGGTGAAAGCGTCATCGGCTTCCTTCGAAGTGCCGGGCAGAGGGTTCATGCACATTAGACCCTCCGATTCGGAGGGTTGTCAACGGACGGCTGTCTCCTGCGGAAGGGCGCCGCCTTGCCTGCCGGTTCCTTCGCCATCAAGGACAATGACCGGCATGGCTGCCGACGAGATACGCTTGAGCCCGACCTCCTACGTCGTCCTCGGGCTCATCCACCTCCGCGGTGCGTCGACGCCGTACGAGCTGGAGGCGGCCGTGCAGAAGTCCGTCGAGTTCTTCTGGAAGTTCCCGCATTCCCAGCTGTACCGCGAACCGGCCCGCCTGGCCGCGTCCGGGCACCTGGACGTCGAGGAAGAGGCCGGTGGACGGCGGCGGAAGTTCTTCACGCTCACCTCACTGGGACGAAGTGCGCTGCAGACCTGGCTCGCCAAGCCCGTGGACGATGTGTTCGAGATGCGGGACGAAGCCGTCCTTCGCTTGTTCTTCAGCGACTCCCTGCCACCGTCGGCGCTCGTCGAGCTGGCCGAACGCGAAATCTCACTCTACGAGCGGCGACTCGAGCGCTACCGGCAGATCGCGGCCCACGAACTGCCCCGGCACGGACACGACCGCCGGATGGCGCCGCTGCGCCTCGGCGTGAAACTGGCCGAAGCGTTCCGCGAGTTCTGGGAAGAGATCTCCCTGGATCCTCCACCTCCGAGCCCACCGCCCGACCGGCGGAATTGAAGTGACTGAAACGCCTCGCGCAGGTCCGCCGTTGTGGTCACAGCACCCTGTGGAGAAGTTCGACGATGGCGTGGGCCTCGTCGACCGGAATCAGGTTGGTCGGTTTTGTGAAGTCGGCGAGAGCGTCCCGCGCGACGCCCGGCAGGTCCGAATCGGGCGCACCGTAATCACTCAACCGCTTCCTGATCCCAGACGGGTGACGAGGTCCTGAAGCCACTGCACGACCACGCCGTCGGCCTCGTCGTCGGTCAAGCATTCGGTATCGATGCCCACCGCGGCGGCGAGCAGCCGTTGCCGACGGGCTGTCGCGGGGCGGTCGTAGCCATGATCTCGGGCAGCACAATTGCCAGCACGCGCCGTGCGGAAGCGCGCAGCGTGCGAGAGCCGTCCCAACAGACCCACGGCCGGGCGCAGGATTCCGAGCCGGGCGGAGCAGTGCCCGCCTTCGCCCGCGAAGGCCAAGGCGGGCCGCACCCCAACTCGCGCTGCGGACGTCGTCCCTATCACCAGTTACTTGCGGGCCGCGACAAGGAGGCCGGCGACCTCCGACAGGTCACGACCGACCCAGTCCGGTCGGGGGCCCAACGGACTCGGAACGGCGCCTGCCCGCGCAACGAAGGCAGCGCGCGCCCCGGCGGCGAGCGCGCCTGAGACGTCCCAGGCGTGTGCAGCGACGAGGCAAGTCTCTTCGATACCCACACCGCACCGCTGCGCGACCATCCGATACGGCTCGGCCGCAGGCTTGAGGACGCGCACCTCGCCGGCGGAGAAGACCGCTTCGAAGAACGACGTCAGGCCGGCGTGGTCGAGCTGCCGGCCGGCGACGTCGGGAGCGGAGTTCGTCAGCGCGACCAGCCGGAACCCCGCCGTCCCGAGCCGCCCGAGCACAGCGCCGACCTCGGGGTGTGGCGGCAGCAAGCGCATGGCATCCACCACTCGGTCCGGTGCCGACGCCGGGAGCGCCCGACCGGCCCGCGCCGCGGTCATGTGCAGCGCAGCCCGTTGACAAGCGGTGAAGTCGGCGTACCGGCCGGTCAGCCCACCGACGAACGCCAGCTGCAGGGCCGACCCGAACCAGGCCCCCCGCAACTCAGCGTCACCGACTAGCTCCTCGAACAACGGGTCGAGAACGCCGAGATCCAGCAGGGTCTCGTTGACGTCGAACGCCAGTACAGGTGGCGCTGCACCGTCAGACATCGCGCAGGTGCTCGACGAACCAGTCCACCGCGTGCCCGGAGGCCACTTCGAAACCGGGCCCACTGTAGGAATCGAAGTGCCCGCCCTCGACCAGTGCGAGCCGTTTGGGGTGCAGTGCGGTCTCGTACGCGCGAATCGCCTGCTGGCCGTCGGCGAGGCGATCGCGGGGCGCGACGACCATGAGCAACGGTGTCGGGGAGACGAGCGGGAGCCACGCGCCGGGCAGGTAACCGCGGAAGTACTCCATCGACAGCAGGGTGACCTCGTTGCGCCAGCTCGGGGCCCGTTCCGCCGCGGTCTCCGTGAACCACCGGTAGGTCTCCGGCGTGGGCAGCGCGGCTTCGCCGTCGGGTTCGTTGGTGGCCACCGGGATCGTGGTCGCCTCCTTGCCCGCGAACCGGGCCGCGTGCTCCGCGGCGAACAGCTCGTCGATGTGCGCCCAGCGGTCGATGCGGACGAGCTGTTGGAAGGCTGCGGCCCCGGACACGGGCATGAGCTGGGAGACCACAGCCTTGACCCGGCGGTCGGTCGCGGCGACCACGATCGCGTGTGCCCCGCCGTAGCTGGAGCCCCACAGGCCGACGCGCTCCGGGTCGACCTCGTGGCGACTCTGGGCGTAGGTGATCGCGTGCTGCATGAAGCGGATCTGCTGCCATGGATCGATTTCCTGACGTGGGTAGCCGGGTACGGCGTCACTTGCCCCGAAGCCGGGGTGGTCGTAAAGCACGCAGGCCAGCCCCGCGGCCTGGAACGCCTCGGCGTAGTGGTCTAGCCACATCTCCTTGACAGCCGACAGGCCGTGCTGCGCCACTACGCACGCCGTCGGCCCGTCCGTACCCGCCGCGGGATAGAACCACCCGCGGATGGTGGTGCCCTCCACCGTGAACTCGATGTCCTCGCGCGTCATTGCACAATCCTCCTCGGTCGATGACAACTTGGTCACCGTCTCAGGGCAAGGCGAGCGCAGGCTTGGACCTGACCGTCAGATGGCAGTCCGGGTCCGGCCATTCCCTGCCATCCGGGACGGGTGAACCAGGCGGGTCCCGCCGGTACCGCCGGCGAGCGGATCGGCTTGCACGTCGCGGGGGGCGCAGCCGTACTCACGGCGGAAGGCCCGAGCGAAGTGACTGGCGTCGGCGAAACCCCAGCGGTGCGCCGTCTCGGTGACCGATGCGTCCGTGGTCTCGAGCTCCTCACGTGCCCGGGTGAGGCGGCGGGTCCGTGCGGCGGCCGCAACCGTCTCCCCTGCGCGGGCGAAAGCGCGGTAGACCGTCCGCTCCGAAACGCCGTGCGCCTCCGCGAGGATCCGGGCGGTGATCGGGCGGTCCAGGTGCCCGTCGATCCACCAACACAACTGCTCGTGCAGTTCGGTGTCGTCCCCCGACGGCACGGACCCGCCCTGGGTTGCCGCCACGAGCAGGTCCAGGGCAAGGTTGCGAGCCGATTCCACGGTGCCCGGCGGGGAGGGGGACCCGGACAGCAGGTCGAGGTAGCCGCGCAGCATCCGCCATGCGGACGAGGCCGAGTCGACGACCACCCCGCCGCCGGCGAGCCGGGGCCCGCCCGCGGCCCGCCAAACCGGGTACGGCACTACGAGCGTGCGCTTGAGCAGCCGTTTCGGCACCTCGAACCAGGCCGGCTGGGCGCTGTCCCAGATCAGGGCGTCGCCGGGACGCAACTGCAGGCTGCCGACGCCAAGGCCGACCCGTTCGGTACCGCTTCGGGCAACGGTGACTGCGATCCGGCGTTGGTCCGCACGCCGGACGAGCATCTCGTCCCGCACACCGAGGCAGGCGTCGCAGCGAACGTCGACCAGGGCCAGGTCTTCGAGCCAGCGGCGGCGGACGGCGGCCCGAAACGACCGCGGCTCGGTCCCCTGCCTGAGCTGCACCGCCATGTCCAGGTGCGTACGCGAGAGCAGGTCCTGCCACTGCGCCTCGCGCTGGGGCGCCGCGATCCGCTGCAGGTCGACAAACTCGTCCGTCAGCGCCATAGGTCACCTGTCCTGTCGTCAAGAGCGCACGTCGGTGGTCCCACATAGAATCGCACTCGGAAAGACCGCCCCTCGTAGATCTCGCAGTCGAACCGCGTGTCGACCTCGCGCCGCCTGAGCCATGGATTCATCGGCGCCACGAGACCAACCTGGTCACCAGACCTTCCAGGTCTGCGGCGGCGGGGTGCGAAATTCCCGGCCGGGGTGGGAGCAGTGCGCGCCTTCGCCGGCGACAGCCAAGGCGGGGCGCACCTCAACTCGCGCTCCGCACCTCGTCCGCTTCAGCCGGCTGTTCAGCCTCGAGCTTCACAACCGCCGCCAGCAGCTCCAGCAGTTCGCCGGCCGCCCGGGCCGCGTCGGCCCGGGCGGCCGGCGGTCGATCAACAGCTGGAGGAAAACCATGGGTCAAGTGCGCCGTAAACTCGCCGCCGCGGTCGGAATGCAGGATCGTGCCGCGGCATCTGCCGCTGCGGTCGGCTGCGGCGTCGTCGACGGCGTCGGCGACCATCTCGACGCCGATGTGGTCGGAAACGCTGTAGCCCAGCACTTTCCGGGAATGGCCGTCTCGGATCGCGCACAGGAACATCTCGCCCTCACCGCACGTGAGGTAGACATCCCACGCTCACACGGCTTCCCCGGCGCAGGCGTGCTTCCGCCACGGGCTACGCCGGTCGATGGGCGCGACCGGGATCTGCTGGGACAACAGCCCGGCGGAGTCGTTCTGGTCGATGTTCAGTCGGGTAGCGGGGACGCATTGCTGCGTCCCCGCCCCCTCAGAACCGTACGTGCCGGTTGTCCCGGCATACGGCTCAAGCAAGCCCTGAAAGCGCTCGCGGGAGTGCGGAAACTGTTGTGTCCCTGCGTTGTCGAGCCCGCAGGGAGCGATAGCAGGAGGAGTGCACAAGACGGGTTCTGGTCTCGTCCGGCCGCCCGTGGTGGGTGAGGTGGTCAGCGGAGATGGCACGCCTGACGGTGGCCAGCCACCACCATTCCCAGTCCTCGGGCGATTCCGGCGGCTGATCGGCGGACAGCACCCGATCCCCGCACAGCGGGCAGCACCCGCCCTGCTCGGTGAGCAAGCGCAGGTTGTAACTGTCCAGAGCGGGCCGCACTTTCCGCCGCCGGGCCGCCCAGTAGTCCCGAAGCTCGGGATCGTCAGGCGACGCCCCCGCGGTGACCAGCTGGTGCCGGACGATGTTGATCCACGCGAACTTGACCAGGTAAGGACTCCCAATCAGGTTTGTCAAGGAGATCTGGTTGATCGGCGTGTGTGGCGCGGGTTCAGGCTGCGGCGGCCAGGCCGGCTCGGGGTGGTTCGGGCTGATAACATCTGCCGTCGCGCAGCAGCGCCCAGAGCACGTTGACCCGACGGCGTGCGAGGGCGAGCACGGCTTGGATATGACGCTTGCCCTCGGCCCGTTTTCGGTCGTAGTACTGGCGCGATTCGGGGCACCACCGGATGCTGATGAGTGCGGAAGTATAGAAGACCCGTTGCAGACCGCGGTGATAGCGCTTCGGCCGGCGCAGATTCCCGCTGACTCGGCCGGAATCCCGTGGCGCTGGAGCCAATCCAGCGAAGCCCGCCAACCGGTCGGGCGTTGCGAACTGCGCCATGTCCCCGCCGGTCGCCGCGAGCAGTTCCGCGCCGAGCAATGGCCCGAATCCGGACATGCTGAGGATCGGCGCAGCGTGCCGGTGCTCCCGGAACCTGCGCTCGACGAGCTTGTCGATTTCGCCAATCTTCTCGTTGAGCGCGGTCACCTCTGCGGCCAGATCGTGCACCATCTGGGCGGTGAGGGCTTCTGCGGGCAGAGTGGTGTGCTGCCGGTTTGCTGCGTCCACGGCCGCGGCCGCCAACGCGGCTGCGCCCCGCACTTTCCGGTTGCGCAACCATGCTTCCAGTCGGGCCTTACCGATCCGCCGGATCGAGGCAGGCGTCTGGTAGCCGGACAGCAAAACCAGCGGACCGGTGCGCGTCGGCTCCAGTGCTCGCTCCAGCGCTGGAAAGATCGATGTCAGCGCGTCGCGCAGCCGGTTGATACCCCTCGTGCGGTCAGCTGTCAGGTCAGCCCTGCGCGCGGTCAGCACCCCCAGCTCGACCGACACCGGGTCACCGGGCCGGAGCGGGCTCAGGTCGCGTCGTATCCGAGCCTGGTCGGCAATGATCGCGGCGTCGCGGGCGTCGGTCTTGCCCTCGCCTCGGTAGCCGCCCGCCGCGCGATTGACCGCCAACCCTGAGATATACATGACTTTCTGTCCATGGGCGTGCAGCAGCATCGCCAACAGGGCGACATTCCCGTTGGCCAGGTCCACTGCCCAGGTCACCTCCTCGGCCAGGGCTGCGACGTCGGCCGGCAACGCCAGCAGCTCGCCCTCGTCGTTGCCGACCCGCCGCGACAGCAACCGGCTCCCCTCGCCGTCGATCACCACGCAATGGTGATCGCGCTTGCCGACATCGACCCCAGCCCATACGCAGCCGTTCACACGCATCCTCCGGTACACAACAGACAGTGATCCGTAGACGACCTCGCCGGCGTGCCCTTACACAGCGATCGGATCGCAACTCCCAATGAGCGGCCGAGTCGTCAGTGGGGTGCCGGGCGGCCAGTCAGTTGCAGCCACACGATCGGCAGACCATTGAAAGCCACACCCGGCACCCCTGGACGCCCGACCCTACGACGGCCGGGCAGCTCCCGCGATCAAGGTAAGGACCATTGACACGCGGAGTTCAATACCGAGGAGCTATTGTCAATACCTGTGGATCAAGATCTTTAAGCGGCTTCCTCGTCGGGTCGTTCGACCAGGACGCCGTTGACGAACGTGGTACCAGCACGGACGAGGGCAACGAGGTGTGGTGCGTTCACCGCGCGCCAGCGAGTTTGTGCTGACTCGATGAGCTTGAACGCCATGGCCAGCCCGGCCGCTCGCGAGCCCGGCCCCTTGGTGACCTTCGTGCGATGCCGCACCGTGGCGAACGTCGACTCGATGGGATTCGTGGTGCGCAGGTGGATCCGGTGCTCGGCCGGGTAGTCGTAGAACGCCAGCAGCTCGTCGACGTCGTTGGTGATCTTCGCGGCCGCCTTGGGGAACTTCGCGCCGTAGGCGGCATCGAACGCTGTGACCGCGTCCAGGGCATGGCGGCGGTCTTCGGCGTTCCAGATCTCGGCGAGGGCCTTCTTCGCGCCGGGATGCGCGGATTTCGGTAGCGCGGCAAGAACATTCGCGATTTTGTGGAACCAGCACCGCTGCTCGCGGGTGCTGGGGAAGACCTCGCGTAGCGCGCCCCAAAACCCCAGCGCACCGTCGCCGACCGCGAGTACGGGCGCGCGCATCCCGCGCCGGTGGCAGTCCCTCAGCAGGTCGGCCCACGACTCGGTCGATTCGCGATAGCCGTCGGCCAGCGCGACCAGCTCCTTGCGGCCATCGGCGCGCACGCCGATCATGACCAGCAGGCAGAGTTTGTGTTCTTCCAGGCGGATGTTGACGTGGACGCCGTCCGCCCACAGGTAGACGTAGTCCACACCGGACAGATCCCGCTCGGCGAAGGCACGCTGGTCGGCCTTCCACTGCTCCGTCAGCTTCGTGATCACTGCCGCGGACAGGCCCTTCGCGGACCCGAGGAACTGTCCCAGTGCGGGCACGAAATCACCCGAGGACAGGCCGTGCAGGTAGAGCAGCGGCAGTACCTCGGTGATCTTCGGGGTCTTACGCGCCCACGCCGGCAGGATCGCCGAGGCGAACCGCTGACGCTGGCCTGTCTCCGGGTCGACGCGCTTGTCGTTGACCCGCGGCGCGGTCACCTCGACCGCGCCCGCGCTGGTGAGCACCTCACGAGGCTGGTGGGAGCCGTTGCGCACGACCAAGCGGCGGCCCCGCTCGTCCCGCTGGTCAGCGAACGCGGCGATGTAGGCGTCGACCTCAGCACGCAACGCTTCGGCCAGCATCCGGCAAGCACCCTCACGGACGATCTGGTCGATCAACGATGCTTCACCCGCAGCGGACTGGTCGTTGTCACCAGATGCGGGGTCAGGGACTACGGTGAGCATGGGCGTGCCTTCCCGACCGACGCGCCAACGTCGGCCTGCTTGAGACCTCTACTCGATCACCGGGAAGGTACGCCCTTCCTCGGCAGATCCACAGGTTTCAAGCATTGCTCAATACCGAGCCATTCGTTATACTGAGGTTTTCTCAGCAGGGCGGGTAGTCGTGTTCAAAATGGGTGAGCACGAGTGCGGCTTTGGCGATGGCGCCGGTCTTTCGTGGACTGGTCGTGACGTGTTGCAGAGCACGCCAGCGGCCGGTGAGGAGCGCGAACCCACGTTCGCCCAGGCAGCGGAGGCTGCGCAACAGGGCGTTGTAGCAGCGGTTGTCGGTGTCCAGAACCTGGCCGTCTGCGGGGTGCTTGATCGGGGTATGCACGCCGATGCCTGCGCCCTGGTATCCCGGGTCGGCCAGCGTGGGCAGATCCAGTTGGGACGCCGCCCAATACAACGCGCCCAGCACTCCTTCCCGGGCAGCGGTCAAGTCGTGGGTCGAGCCCGGCAGCGCATCGGAGATCCAGACGGGCAGTCCGTCGGGACGCATCACGGCCTGGACATTGCCGCCGAAGTTATGCGTTTTGCCCGCGTACCAAGCGTCGATGACCTCGCCGTGCGTGTTGAGGGTCTTCTCGGCGCACCGATCGGCGTCCACGACCTTGCCGTCCAGGATCACGTGCGACCAGCCCTCGGTGGCGACCCGCCGCAGCGCGGCGTGCAGGTCGGGTGCGCATGCGGCCAGCACGGTGATCGCCTCGTCGAGGTAGCGGTAGGAGGTGGCCTGGGAAATCCCGAATCCCCTGCCAGTCAACGGGATCGGCCGCCGCTCCCGGAACCACGCCAACGCGAACAGCGCCTGGCGAAAGCAGGACAGCGCCCGCGATCCCGGACGGGTGCCCAGGTCGCGGCGGTGGGCGGCCAACAGACGCGACAGGAACCACACCAGTTCGCGCGGCACGTCGAGCATGGCAGGATAGGCGATCACGGAGCCCCTTATGGGATGAAGCTGATCTTGGCAGACCGCTTCCTACCAGGGGCTCCGTCCTCTGCCGCGGCGCGACACACCCCTCCCCGCGCACCACCCGTCAGGCCAGCAGCCACTCAACACAATCCCGCTGAGAAAACCTCAATGTTCATTCCACTAGGCGCGTAAAAGAACGCAAGATCGCTCGGTCAGGCTTCTATCTGGTTTGCGAGTCACGTGCCAACGAACGAGTCGCCACCATCTGGTATGCCGAAGTCGTCGAAGCCCCAGTCGCCGTCGACGAATATCTGGACGTTGATCGGACGTAACTGTTCAGCTGGTTGGTGAAGGTGTTGGTGTCCAAGGGTTTCCGAGGATGGCTGCGAGGATCGCTTCGAAGGCGTTGAGTCCGTGTTTGCGTGCGGTGGAGACGTAGCCGCGGATGCGTGCCCAGGCTGTCGCGCTGGTCTCGGATCGGAAGGTGCCGGAGATCTTCATCTGGGTCTTGGTCGGCCGCAAGTCGCGCTCGGCGAGGTTGTTCGTGAACGGCGCGGTCAGATCGCGGGCGAAGCGCAGCACTGAGTCATCCCGGTCGCGTAAGCGCTCCAGGAGGTTGCGGGTCTTGGATTGTTTCCGGCCCGGTCTGCTGGGATTGTCCGCCAGCCCGACGAGAATCGCCTGCCGCCAGGCGTAGAGCAGTGGATCCGCGACCGGTGGTGGTATCACCGACCTGTGCTGCTCGCGGCGTCGTGCGCGGCGGCGTTCAACCCGAACAACGCATCCAGGGCCTGAGCAGGCCAGCGCTGACCCGGATGGGTCTCGCTCGCCGCGACCAGCTCTCGCGCGATGTGCGCGCCGCACAACGCGTGTTCACAGCCGGCATAGCCGTTGTAAGAGGCCCAGGCATCGTGCACCAGGGTCCCGGCGAAGCCGTCCAGGACTCCGAACTCGTCGATCGCGGCCCGGCCTCGGGACCGGCCGAGATGATACGAGGTCAGCGTCTCGGTGGCCGCGACGTGCAGCCACCAGCGGGCCCCGGTGACCTTCGCGCCGGTCTCGTCCACGTGCAGGATGTGCGCCGCGGTCAGCAGCGTCCGGATCAGCTTCTCCACCTGAACCAGGGCAGCGGCCGTGTCGCGCAGCACCTGGCACACCCAGCCGGTCGAAGGGCGGGCACCGGAGAGATCGGTGACGAGCTCGACGACCCGGGCGACCGGGATGTGCTGGAATACCAGCGCATACACCACCCACGTCCGCAGGTTCGGTCCATACGACGCCGGTGCCGCGATCCCTGCTGGGGCTTCGGCGGTGGTCACCTGCCCGCACCCGCAACGGCGTTTATGCAACCGGTGCTCGGTCACCGTGGCCACCGCCGGCGCGATGTCGGTGACCTGACGGCGAACCACACCCACCGCGACCGCTGTGCCGAGTCCGGTGCCGCAACCCCGGCAACACCCGGGCGTGTGATCAATGATCTCGTCGGGGTCCTCGACCAGCGCCAGGGAAAACCCCTGCGCCCCAGGCTGCTTCCCCGGCTTCCTGCCAGTCTTCCGCCGCAACGAACGCGGCGGCGGGGACTGCTCCAGACCATCCGCCGATGGCGGTTTCGACGAGTTACGGGAGTTCTGAGCCAACCGCCGCTTCAGCTCCGTGTTCTCACCCCTCAGCTCGGCGTTCTCACGCTCCAGCTCAACGTTACGTACTTCCAGCACAGCGACACGCGACTCCAGTTCCTCCAGGCGCGCAAGCAAACGCTCCAGCGACACACCCTCGGAACCCGGCACCCCAAGATCATCCCAGAGGAGTCGCCAGCGCTACGCGCACCCCTTCAAGACCTGAGTAGTTACGATCGGACGAGCTACAAACCGATGCTCCGGACCATCCTCGGCCCCATCGACGACGAGATCATCCGCTACCGGGTGACCTTCGATCCAGTGCTCGCTGTTGCGGGTCATGACGTTGGTGACAGCTGACGGGGCCTGAGAGGAAGGGACGGGTCTTTCGGCGGCAGGATGAGAAGTGCGACCAACTCGTCCTCCGAGCAGAAAGACCCGTCCGTGCACCACCGTAATGCCCCGCTATCGCTCGAGGGCCGCCGCCGGCTCGTCGCGCGCTGCCAGACCCGTCCGATTGCCCACGTCGCCGCCGAGATGGGCATCTCCCGCCAATGCGCCTCCACGTGGGTCAACCGCTGGCGTCGCTTCGGCGAGACCGGCCTGCTCGACCAGCCCAGCGTCCCGCGCCACCAGCGCACCGCCACCTCAGCCGAAGTGGTGGTCCGGATCGAGCAGCTGCGCCGGCAACGCAAGTACTCCGCCCGCCGGATCGCCACCGAACTGGCCGGCGAGGGCATCACCGTCTCGGTGCGCACCGTCGGGCGGCACCTGCTGCACCTGGGCCTGAACCGGCGTCGTTTCATCGACCCGACCGGCGCTACCAACCGGGCACCACGCAAGATCATCGCTCGCTGGCCCGGGCACATGGTCCACTTGGACGTGAAGAAGACAGGCCGGATTCCCGACGGCGGCGGCTGGCGCATCCACGGAAAAGGCAGTACCCAGGACAAACGCGCCCGCCGCAGCAAACGTCGTGGCGAACGCGCCCGCTACACCTACCTGCACTCCGCCGTCGACGGCTACTCCCGCCTGGCCTACACCGAAGCCCTGCCTGATGAGAAAGCCCGGACCGCGATCGGGTTCGTCCACCGGGCCCGGGCGTTCTTCGCCGCCCACGGCATCACCCACATCCACCGCCTGGTCACCGACAACGGCGCCTGCTACCGCGCAGGCGACTTCGCCACCGTCCTACGCGGTGCCCGCCACCAGCGCATCACGCCTTACACCCCGCGTCACAACGGCAAGGTCGAGCGCTATAACCGGATCCTGGCCGAAGAGTTTCTCTACGCCTTCGTCTGGACTAGTGAAGAACACCGCACAGCGGCCTTGGCCGTCTGGAACATCCACTACAACTACCATCGACCACACACTGCCGCTGGCAATCAGCCACCCGCGTCCCGGCTCCGCACCGGCGTCACCAACGTCATGGCCTCATACAGCTCGCACTCCTCCACCCGCCCAAGCTGCGACGACTTCGGGGCCGGAACTAGGCAGGATGCCACCGCAAATCACCTTAACTCCGCATCACGTCGGACACCGGAACTCACCTGGCAACCCGCCGTCATCCCCCATCGTGCACTCCCGATCTAGACGGACAGGCAAGATCAATCTGCGACCCTCCTAGTTGAGGATTTTCGCTCAGCGCCAACCAGGCGCTATACTGGTGTAGCACTGCGCTACGCCACTCCCGCTTTGGGAGCGGAGGTCGCAGGTTCAAATCCTGTCATCCCGACCACAGGGGCTGGACCTGCGGGTTCAGCCCCTTTTCGTGCCGCCGGACGCGGCGCGGGAGCCAGCACAGCGCTTGGTGACACTCCTATTTGAGGATTTTCCCATGCGCACCCAAGCACTGACCCTCGCTCCGCCGGCCCGGCAGACGCTGATCAACAAGTGGGCCACGTCACTCGAGGCCGAGAACAAAAGCCCCCGCACGATCCGCGGCTACTGCCGGCCTGGACGCTGAGGTCGGTGTGGCACAAACCGGCCGCGACCATCCGGGCGAGGACCTCGCCCGGTCGGAGATCGTCGAGGTCGACCCTCTGAATTCGGAACGGCTCGCCCGGTGCTTCCACTACTGCGGCGGTCGTGCTGAGCATGGTTGTCCTCGTCTGGCCGGCCGACGAAAGCTCGGGGCGGCGTGCTCGGTTCGGCGAGCAGCACCGTCACGCATCCCGTTCATCTCCGGAAATGCCGGGAAACTGCTTGGTCTCCAGCCGCTCTCCCCGGCCCCAGGTCCGGTAGCTGCCCACCCGGATGCGCGCGAACAAGTTGTCGCGCAGGTCGTAATGGACCATATCGGTGCACCGATGGGTCTCGCCGGCCAGCAGCGGGCCGAATGTGAACTGCTCCCGGTCCCGAAATGCCCGGAACCCGGTGTACAGCTCCAAGGCGAGATGGTCGTCGGCCGCCATGAGGAAGTCGACCGCGAGCAGCTCGCGCACGGACGAATGCAGTTCCTGCTAGAAGCCCTTGATCGCCCGCGGCCCGGCCAGCGTGTTCGGTTGAACGCCGCGAGATAATCGAGAAGGTCGCCTTCGGTCATTTCACACCTTGTTCCGTAAATGTCGGTCGCGGCCGTATCCGCCGATCACCACCGCGGCGAGGCTCTCGAACAGATAGGGGCTGCCCGCGTTCGGATCACCGCCGGCGAAGCCCGCGAGCGCGGTGCCGACCAGCACCGCCAATGCCGCACTCAGTCCGAACACCAAGACCCAGTAGCCGCGTACCCGTACCTGGTTCAAGGAAGCGGCACGGGGGTTGACGCCGACCGCGTAGAACCTGCGTCCGGCAGCCGTGCCTCGCCAGCTGACCGATATCACCGAACATCCCACCGCCGAGGACACGCTGTATATGTGTGCGGTCAAGGACTGCTACTCCACCGAAATCGTCGGATACTCCATCACCTCGCACATGCGGGCCTCGCTCGCCGTCAGCGCGCTGCGCAACGCGGTGGCGCACCAGGGAGGAGCTCCGGTTAGCGATCGTGTCCTGGAGCGAAACGAAGTATCACCGCAGCAGCAACCTGAAAACAGTTAACTCCGGTGTCAACCGACAGTCTGGGCAGACCCTGCGACCTTGCCATCGGGTGAGTGTCCGGCGCGCCGTGCCGGGTCGAGATCGTCTGTGGCGCCGTATCCCCTTAGGGTGGGGTTCCAGCGTGACCGATCTGGCCAGGTGAGGGATGCCGCGTAACCGACGCCCGCAGGACCGGGAAGAGAAGCGCGGTGAGATCGTCGCCGCGGCCACCCGGTTGTTCGTGGAAGAGGGCTACGACCCCACGACGGTGGCGCGGATCGGGCGTGCGGCGGGAGTGACCTCCAACACCGTCTACTGGTACTTCAAGGACAAGGACCAGGTACTGGTCGCTGCTCTGGACGCGCTGTTCGCGCAGTTCCTGGCCGGCGTGGCGGAACGCTCGGCCGAACCGCCGGTCGAGCAGCTGTTGTGGGCAGTCACCGAGTTGCGGCGGGTCGATCGGCTGATCACGACGGTGCACGCCAGAGTCGCGGCATCGGAGTCGCTGCGGGTATGGCACGACGGCTTCCACGAGCAGGTGGAGACGATCCTGCGGTGGCATCTGGCCGCATTGGGCGTGCCGGAGACCGAGCAGGCGGCGATGACCCGGATCGGGGTGTTCGTCGTCGAAGGGATGCTGACGCACGCAGGCGACGCCGCGGGCGATCGCGCCGTCGTCGAGACGTTGGTGCGCAGTGCCCGCGGCATCGCCACCGTCCCGAGCGCTCCCGACACCAAGTGACGCGCCGGGTCGGCTACCGGCCCGCCGCGGCCGTGAACCGGGCGGCGAGAAACTGAATCTGGTCTGCGACGGCGCGCTCGAACAGGTCACCGACGTAAATGTCGAAGTGGTCACCGTCGTAGTGCTTGACCTGGACGTGGTCCTGCCCGACCGCAAGACGGGCCGTGGTGCGTGCAGGGGCGGCGCGGTCGTCGCCGCACACGCACAACAGGGTCGCCGCGGCGATCTTGCGCATGTCCTTGCCTGGCCGGTACAGCGGCAACGGCAACGCAAGCCGGGCCGCGATCGCGTTGGCGCTGTCGCCGCGACCGTCCGGGCCCTTCATGACACCCCAGATCGTGTCGCGGCCGACAGTGGTGTCACCAGGGCCGAACGGCTGCCCACCCGTCTCGACGGTAGGAGACAGCCCCTTGCCCGCGGCTGGAATCCGGGCAAGGACCCCGGTGGTGCGAGGCGAGAGCCGAGACCCCGCCGGGATCAGCTTGGACGCCGCGGCGATCGCGGTCGGCGACACCAGGAAGGCAGGCATCCACCACACCCCGACCACCGGAGCCAGCACCGGCTTCACCCCGAACACCGACCCGGCGACATCGAGCACGGCGGCGATGATGAGCCCGACCATGCTCAACGGGCCGGACCGGAACCGGGACAGCAACGACGCCAGACCGTCGGTGAACGGACACTGGGCCACCACCGCGGCCACACCGTGGTCCTCGCTTGCGATCCGCAGCACATGCCCGCCGCCGAACGAGGTCCCCCACACCGCGATCCGGTCGGGATCGACCTCCGGCAGGGACCGGCCGTAGGCCAGTGCCGCCCGCCAGTCGTCGAGCTGGTCGCCGATGTCGAGCAGCTGCCGAGGAGATCCTTCGCTGGCGCCCAGACGCCGGTAGTCGAACACCAGCACCATCCACCCCTGCGCGGCGAACCGCTCCGCGAACGCGTCCAACCGCCACTCCCGCACCGCACCCAACCCGTGCGCCATGACCACCAGCGGCCGAGGCACGCCTTCGGCTGCCGGGATGTACAGCCAGGCCGCGCACCGCACGCCGCCTGACTCGAACCACACGTCCCGCCGCACCGGCGCGGTGCGGCTGTCCTCCTCTGCCGAAGTTTCCATCGCCTACCTTCTTCAGCTCACCTACCGCTCTTGACTAACGATCAAGAGCGAGTCGACGCGAAGGCTAGAACTCTCTTGATCGGAAGTCAAGAAAAGAGCTCTGCCGCTGCGCCGTCGTTGCTCATCGGCACCGCGGCGTATCGGTTCATCGCCGACGAGCTCGCTGCGCAGGGGTTCACCGCGTCGGAGAACCGGGTGTGGTGGATCTGCTCGATGCAGCAGATCCTCTCCTCGCATGCCACAGAGAACGGGCTCTCCCGCAAGGACGGACTCACGGGCTGACCGGGTCGATGGGCCGTGTCGGTGCCTGTGGCGACAACGCGGCGATGGAATCGTTCTTTCCTTGCTGCAAAAGAACAGCGGTGCTTCAGCCTCGGGCGGGGTCGGCGATCTTGAACAACGCGCGGATGACACGGGTTTTGAGTGCGCCGCGAAGGGCTGACGCGCGCCCGATCTGCGCGGGGGCCACGGTTTCCCGAGCGAGGCGGGGAAACAGGGCTGCGGCGTTGCCGTGATCGATGGCGGTGCTGATCGTGGTTCCGAAGGGGGTGTTGCGGAGGTGTTCCTCGAGACCGGTGGCGAAGTAGTGCACGGCCATGTCGGGGGCGAAGGGCCAGTCGCTGCCGAAGAGAATTCGTTCGGGCCGGGCGAAAGCCAGCAGTGCGGGCAGGGCGGTGGGGCTGGCCGACAGCGCGGTGTCGAAGTAGAACGTGCGCAGGTCGGTGAGCGTGTCGCGGATGCTGTGGCCGTCGTTGGCCAGGCCCATGGCCATCCGGTGCGCCGCGTAGGGCACGAATCCCCCGGCGTGCGACAGCACGAAACGGATCTTCGGGTACCGTCGCACGATTCCGTTGCGGACCAGCAGGTAGGCGGCGCGGGTGGTGTCGAGCAGGAAGTCCGCGGCGAAGGGCACGATGCCGGGTACGGCCGGGCCGGGTAGGTCGGCGGGGTGCACGAAGGCCAGCGCGTTGCGTTCGTCGAGTGCGGCGAAAAGCTTCTCCTGGCCTTCGGCGCCAAGGTAGGTTCCCCGGGAGTTGGCCAGCAGGACCACGCCGTCGGCGTGCAGTGTGTCGAGGGCATGTACGGCTTCGGCGGTGGCGGCGTCGACATCGGGCATCGGGACGGTGGCGAAATGCCCGAATCGGTGCGGGTTTTGCTCGACCAGTGCGGCGCCGTATTCGTTGACCTTGCGGGCAAGCGTGATCGCGGCGCCGGGATCGGGGAGGAACGTGGTTCCGGGCGCCGAGACCGAGAGCACGCCGGTGGCGATGCCGGTTTCGTCCATCAGCGCCAGGGCGCTTTCGGGACTCCAGTCCGGAAGGGCCCGTCCACCGACTTCGGTGAGGCCGGCTGCCCGCA
This sequence comes from Amycolatopsis jiangsuensis, assembly GCF_014204865.1. Lineage (NCBI taxonomy): Bacteria > Bacillati > Actinomycetota > Actinomycetes > Pseudonocardiales > Pseudonocardiaceae > Amycolatopsis > Amycolatopsis jiangsuensis. Next base: position 7,747,573 of record NZ_JACHMG010000001.1, on the reverse strand, counting down.
GGGCGTCGCGGTAGGGCGGCGGGACGAGGTGCTGGTGAACGTCGATGCGAGCGGTCATCACTTCTCCGCGATGCGTAGGTTCGGGTAGCCGGCAGGTGCGGCCGGACAGGAACACCAACCGCGCCAGGAACTCGATGCAGTTTCTCCTCCTACTGTATTGCTCACTACGGCAACAAACTGCACAAGCCGCTCGTCCGGATGACGCGGGAGACGGACAACTGCCCGGCGAGGTCATCACGCCTTCCCGGCCGCCGAGAACACCGCGAGCTATTGTCAATACCTGTGGATCAAGATCTCTAAGCGGCTTCCTCGTCGGGTCGTTCGACCAGGACGCCGTTGACGAACGTGGTATCAGCACGGGCGAGGGCAACGAGGTGTGGTGCGTTCACCGCGCGCCAGCGAGTTTGTGCTGACTCGATGAGCTTGAACGCCATGGCCAGCCCGGCCGCTCGCGAGCCCGGCCCCTTGGTGACCTTCGTGCGATGCCGCACCGTGGCGAACGTCGACTCGATGGGATTCGTGGTGCGCAGGTGGATCCGGTGCTCGGCCGGGTAGTCGTAGAACGCCATCAGCTCGTCGACGTCGTTGGTGATCTTCGCGGCCGCCTTGGGGAACTTCGCGCCGTAGGCGGCATCGAATGCTGTGACCGCGTCCAGGGCGTGGCGGCGATGCTCCGGGTCGAAGAGGTCCACCTGACCACCGGGGCCTACGAGCTGATCGTCCTGGCGTCGTTCGACTCCGACAGCGACGCTCTCGAGTTCTACGTCCGCCACGTCGAGCAGGGGCCGGGGATCAAGGAGTCGCTCTCGACGCACGTCGTCGAGACGATGACCGGCAGCACCGCCACCCGCCCGGATCACTTCGAGCAGTTCGACAAGCAGGCGTCCACGGTCGGCAGCCTGGCGGGACTGCTCGACCTCGCCTGCGACGTCGCCACTACCTCACTCGGCGCCGACCGGGTCCACGTGGCCACCGGGAACGTCCGGACCGCCGATCCGACGCTCGCCCCGGCCACGATGCGCTGGCGGGGTCTCTCGTCCCGCTACGTCGAGGAAATCCTCGTCAAGGGCCGGGCCGAGGGGGTCGTCCTGCCGAACATCGTCAAGCACAACCAGCACGTATTCTCGGCCGACGCCCAGACCGACCCACTGTTCCGGTCCGCGACCGATCTCGTCGTGTCCGAAGGCTTCCACAGCTGGATGGGTATGCCGGTGTGCAGCGGGGACGTCCTGCGCGGCACCATCTGCCTGTACTGGGACAGCGTCATCACCTATCGCGAAGAGCTGGTCCACCAGGTCCAGGAACTGGCCGACACCCTCGGCAAGCACCTTCCGCGCCTCACGTCCGGGTCGGCGGACGCAGGCGTGCACTGAGGGTTCCGGAGGGCGGTGCCTCCCCCGGCCCGCGCCCACCCGTGCGATCCCTTGGTCATGACGAGCCGGCTCTTGCTTCCGAAGCTCGACTGATGCCGACCAAGTCCGGGCACGGCACCGCGTGGTCAGGAACCCTCGGCCGGTTTGGCGCGTCGTTGCACGACCACGCCGGCGACAACGAGAATCGCGGCGAGGGCGATCGACAGCCAGAGTTCGAGTCGCTGGCCGGGCAGGATCGCCATGGTGACGAGGACCGCCGCGATGCCGGCGATGGTGGCGACGGTCAGGTACGGGAAGGCCCACATCGGGGATTCGAGGCGGGATTCCGTGCCCTGGGCCCGCAGGGAGCGGCGGGTGGCGTACTGGGTGATGGCAATGACCAGGTACATCATCAGCGCGATTGCGCCGCTGGAGGCGAGAAGGTAGTCGAAGACGTCCGGGACGGCGTAATTGACGACCACGGCGACCGCACCGACGACGGTGGAGGCCAGGACCGCGCGGCGCGGGGTGCTGTTGCGGCCCGTGGTGCCGAGCAGCCGCGGCGCGTCGCCTCGTCGGGCGAGGGAGAACACCATGCGGGAGGCGGTGTAGATCGCGGAGTTGAGACAGCTGCAGACGGCGACGAGGACGACGATGTCCATGATGACCGGCGCTGCGGGGATGTTCATCCGTTGCAGGGCTGCCTGGTAGGAACCGACCGCCGCGAGATCGCCAGCGTTGTAAGGGACGAGGGCGACCACGACGAAGACCGACCCGACATAGAACAGTGCGAGCCGCCAGACGACCGCGCGGATCGCTTTCCGGATGTTGCGCTTCGGGTTCTCGGATTCGGCGGCGGCGATGGTGACGATTTCGCTGCCCTGGAAGGCGAACATCGCGGTGAGCAACCCGGCCAGGATCGCGATCCCGCCTTCGGGCAGGAATCCGCCGTCGGCCCAGAGGTGGGAGACGCCGTGCACGGTGGAGCCGGGCAGCACGCCGAGGATCGCCAGGACGCCGACGACGAGGAACCCGACGATCGACACGACCTTGATCAGCGCGAACCAGTACTCGAATTCGCCGTAGTTGCGCACCGCCAGCAGGTTCGATCCGGCGAGCAGGGCGATGACCGCGAACGCGGGGATCCAGCCCGGGACGGACAGCGCGGAGCCCAGGATCTTCCCCGCGACGATCGCCTCGATCGGGATGACCAGCACGTAGAACCACCAGTAGAGCCAGCCGATCGAGAAGCCCGCCCACCGGCCGAGCGCACGGTCCGCGTAGGTGGAGAACGAGCCGGTGTCCGGGTTGGCAATGGCCATTTCCCCGAGCATCTTCATCACGAGCACCACGAGCGTGGCGGCGATGAGAAACGACACGAGAACGGCGGGACCGGCTTCGGCGATCGCGGCCGAGGACCCGACGAACAGTCCCGCGCCGATGACACCGCCGATCGAGAGCATCGTGATCTGGCGGCTCTTGAGACCTGGGGTGAGGGCGGCGCCGGAGGCGGGCGGGGCGTCGTGGGACACGGAGGACTCCTGTCGGACGTGCCGTCGTGGGAACGTCCTCGGGCGGGCGCAGATCCGGTACGCCGCGGGGACGGGGTGGTGGTGGTGCCGGGGTGGGCCGGCAGGCCGGCCCACCCCGCACTCGGTCAGGCGCGGTCGGCGGCGGGGGTCCCGTCGAACGCGCCGGAGTGGCGGCCGATGTGCTCGATGCGGATGGTGGCGGTGGCCTCGTGCGCGGCCAGGCCTTCGAACGCGGAGATCCGTTCGACGGCGGGCGCCAGCGCCGCGGTGCCCTCCTTGGCCGCCCGCTGGTAGGTGAGCGGCTTGAGGAATCGCGAAACCGACAGACCGGCGTTGTAGCGGGAGGTCTTGCCGGTCGGAAGGACGTGGTTCGTGCCGGCGATGCCCTTGTCGGAATAGGCGACGGTGCTCCACCGGCCCAGGAACAGCGAGCCGTAGTTGGTGAGGTGCTTGAGGTAGTAGTCGTCGGCGGCGGTCTGGATTTCCAGGTGCTCGGGTCCCCAGACGTCGCTCACCGCGGCGGCCTGTGCGGTGTCGCGAGCGACCACGACCGAACCGAAGTCGCGCCACGCGGGCCCGGCGACCCCGCTGGTCGCGAGGGTCGCCAGCCGGCGGTCGACGGCGGCAACGACCTCGCGGCCGAACTCCTCGGACGTCGTGACCAGCGCTGCCGGGGAATTGGGGCCGTGTTCGGCCTGCCCGAGCAGGTCGGCGGCGACCCATTCGGGGTCGGCGGTCTCGTCGGCGATCACCGCGACCTCGGACGGTCCGGCGAGCAGATCGATGCCGACCTGGCCGAACAGCTGCCGCTTGGCTTCGGTGACGTAGGCGTTGCCCGCGCCGACGAGCATGTCGACCGGGGCCTCGTCCAGCAGCCCGAAGGCCATCGCGCCGAGTGCCTGCACTCCGCCGATGGTGAAGGCGCGATCGGCCCCGGAGAGGTAGGCACCGTAGAGCACCGCCGGGTGGGCACCGTATTCGCCGGAAGGCGGGGTGCACGCGAGCACTGCCGGCACCCCGGCGGCTTTGGCCACACCGACTGTCATGAAAGCGCTGGCCAGCAAGGGAAATCGGCCGGCGGGCAGGTACGCGCCGACCCGGCCGACCGGCACGTAGTGCTGGCCGCAGACGACCGAGTCGGCCAGTTCGATCTCGAAGTCGGTCAGGCGTTCGCGCTGGGCGGCGGCGAACCGGTGGGTACGCTCGTAGCCGAGTTCGAGGGCCTCGCGCAGGTCGGCGGGCAGCTCGTCGCCGGAGCGGCGCAGCTCGTCCTGGCTGAGCTCCAGCGAACCGGTCCAGCCGTCCAGGTCCGCGGAGTACTGGCGGACGGCGTCGAGGCCGCGGAGTTCGATGTCGCGCAGCATCTCGGTGACACGTTCGACGACGCGGGGATCCCGCTGCGCCGGAGGGCCGTCCACGGCGGGCTTCTTGAGCCAGGTCAACGGGCCGAGCTGAGCCGCTTCGGAGGGGGTGATCTGCATGGCACGAGACGGTAAGCACAACTCGGCCACCGGACCAGGGGGGATGCGCTTGGGCTACCCATAGGGCCGCCCCATGGCCCGTCGTTGCCGCAGGTCCGAGGCCCGCGTCGAGGCAGGCCCAAGGTCGCCCTATGGCTGCCCCAGCTTCGACTGGCTGGCCCTCGGCGGCGGGCCGCCCTAACGTTCTGCCCGGTGTTCCCGACCGGAAGGACTGCACGTGCCCGACTCGAACCCGAACGGTGCCCGGCCCGGCGGCGACCTTGTGCCGGAACGGATTTCCGGGCTGCCGCCGGGGCCCCAGCGGGTGTGGGTCGAGGTGCCGCGGCCAGACGGTTTTCCCGCCGCCTGGTGCTATTCCGATCGGCGTGCCTACCGGCCGGCCGACACGGTGCAGCTGTTCGTTTCCGCCACCGTGGCGGAGTTGAGCGTGCGGATCTACCGGGACGGCGCCGAAGAGACGACGGTGCACCAGGAGATCCTGACGGACGTCGGGTTCCAGCCCGTCCCGGACGACGCCTACGCGGCGGGTTGCGACTGGACGGTCACCGCGTCCTGGACCTTGCCCGCGGATCTGCGGCCGGGGCCGTACGTCGTGGAACTCACCGACCCGCACGCCGCTGCATCGGCGCGCCCGCTGGGACATCACTTCTTCGTGGTGCGGCCCGCGCGGCCCCGCCCGGGCGCGCTGGTGCAGGTGCTCGCCACCTGCACCTGGTCGGCCTACAACGACTGGGGAGGCGCCAGCCACTACTTCGGCGTGCACCCCGGCACCGCCCGAGGTCGTTCGCCGATTCTCTCGGAACGCCGCCCGTGGGCGCGCGGACAGGTCTGGCTGCCCGAGGGCGCGCCACGCATGGTCAACGCCGCGCGACCGGCCCGGCCCGGACCGCCGCGGTACGAGTTCGCCGAGTGGGCCTACCTCAACGGCTTTTCCAAGTACTACGCCGCCGCGGGCTGGGCCGGCTACGAACGGCACTTCTTCCGCTGGGCCGAAAGCCACGGCTACGAGGTGGACCTGCTGATCCAGGAAGACCTCCACGCCGACCCCGAGGCGCTCACGCCGTACCGGTGCGCGGTGTTCGCCGGGCACGACGAGTACTGGACCGCCCAGATGCGTGCCCGGGTCGACGCGTACACCTCCGCCGGCGGACGGGTGGCGCGCTTCGCCGGGAACTTCATGTGGCAGATCCGCCTGGACCTCGGCCAGGGCACGCAGACGGCCTACAAATACGACGCCGTCGACCGCGATCCGGTTGCCGGCACCGAGACCAGGCACCTGCTCACCAGTGCCTGGGAGGACCCGGCCGTGGGGAACCCCGGCGCGACCACGTTCGGGGTGAACGCGTTGCGTGGCATGTACGCCGGGTTCGGCGCGTTCGCCCCGCGTTCCTCGCGCGGCTACACCGTGTTCCGGCCCGAGCACTGGGCCATGGCCGGCACCGGCCTCGGCTACGCCGACACGTTTGGCGACCGGGCCGCGGTGTTCTCCTACGAAGTGGACGGTCTGGACTACCAGTTCCGCGACGGCCTGCCCCACCCGAGCGGCACCGACGGAGCGCCCGCGGGACTGCAGATCATCGCGATGAACTGGTCGACCGCCGCGGAGGACGGCCGCAGCGCCGACACCGGGTACTTCATGCTCGGCGACGGCGACGCCCGGTACCGGGCGAGCATCGCCGGCGAGGAGTACACCGAGCGGACCCGGCGCCGCTTCGCCCGGGGTGCCGGGATGGTCGTGTCGTTCGAGCGCGGCGCCGGCGAGGTGTTCACCGCCGGCACCTGCGAATGGGTCAACGGACTGCGCCTCGACGACCACGCCGTAACCACGATCACCCGCACTGTCCTGGACCGGTTTCTCACCGAGCACGCGCCTTCCTGAGCCGGATGCCGCCGCACTGCTGAGCGAAGGGTGCTACCCGCTCGGGCGGGCAGCCGGACCGCGGACGTCGCTGATCGCGTCTTGGGCCAGGCGCGCCAGTTCCCGCGTCGCGCGCGAGAGCGGCCGTCCGCGCTTGCGCGCCACCGCAATCGTGTCGAACAGGCGTTCCTGGAACGGGACAGCGTGCAGCCCGGGCGGCAATGCCGGGCTGCGGAGCACCGCCCCGCTGGCGATGGTGTCGCCGACCCCGTCGGCGACCAGCTTCAGCGCGGCCTCGACGTGTTCGATCTCGAAGATCGGCTCGATCCGGACGCCGGCCAGCTGCGCCCGGTCCGCGAGCTGCCGTCGCGTCGGGTCCCGCCATCCGTGGTGGGCGTCGTAGAGCACCAGCCGCGCGGCAGCGAATCGCTCGATGGTGACCGGCTCGGCCACCGCGGCCGGGTCGGCGCTGACGTAGAACACCTCGTCGCGCATCAGCGGGGTGATGTCCAGGCCGTCGTCGTCCACCGGGAGCACGATCAGGCCGGCCTCGATGTCCCCGGCCACGATCGAGGCCGCGGTCGCGGCGGAATTCAACCCGACCAGCCGGACCCGTACCGACGGATACCGCCGATGGAACGTCTGCGCGAGATTGCCGAGCAGATAGTAATCGGCGTTGCGCAGCACCCCGAACGTCGCCGTGCCCCCGCCCAGCGACCCCAGCGACTGCACCGCCCGGGCGCCCTCGTCGGCCGCATCGACCGTCCGCCGCGCATACGGCACCAGCTCCTGGCCCGCCGCCGTCAGCGACAACCGCCGCGCGCCACGGTGGAACAGGACCGCGTCGAGTTCTTCCTCCAGGCGGCGGATCAGCTCGGACACCGAGGCCTGTGACACCTCCAGCCGGGCGGCGGCCGCGGTGAACGAACCGTGCCGCTCGGCCACGACGAACGCCCGCAGCTGGTTCAACGTCACGCGGTCGCCGTCCCGCGACTCCTGATCCATAAGACAACCCTATGCCTGGTCTGCGGTCGGCACGCTACCGCGCCAGGCCCGCCATTCCGTACGGTTCCGGGAACGGCGCGACCAGTACGGAAGACCCGGTCCGGCGTCGGCGCCCCGGTACAGAGGAGTTTCCGTGCTATCACCACGCTCGCGCAAGGCGACGCTCGCCGGCGGGATCGGCAACTTCATCGAGTGGTTCGACTACGGCATCTACGGGTTCCTGGCCGTCACCATTTCCACGGTCTTCTTCCCCTCGGACGACCCGGCAGCGGCTCTGCTCGCCACCTTCGGGGTCTTCGCCCTGCCGGTGATCACGCGTCCGCTCGGCGGGATCGTGTTCGCCCGGTTCGGCGACCGGATCGGCCGCAAACGCGTCCTCGCGCTCGTCCTGATCCTCATGTCGCTCTCCACCGCCGCGCTGGGCGCGATCCCCGGCTACGCCACGATCGGCGTCACCGCCCCGATCCTGCTGATCCTCGCCCGAGTCGTGCAAGGGTTCTCCGCCGGCGGCGAGTACGCCGGCGGCGCGGCCCTGATCGCGGAAAGCGTCCCGGCGCCGCGCCGCGGCCTGCTGGTCAGTCTCATGCCTTCCAGCACCGGGTTCGGGCTCTTGGCCGGGTCGCTGTTCTCCTTCGTGCTGACCCAGCTCCTGACCCCCGCCCAGCTCGCGTCCTGGGGATGGCGGATCGGGTTCCTCGTCGCGCTGCCGCTCGGCATCGTCGGTCTCTACATCCGGCTGCGGCTCGAGGAGACCGATGCCTTCCGCGCGCTGGAAACCACGGACACGGTGGCCTCCTCCCCCGTCCGGGAAACCCTGCGCACCCAGCCGGGCAACGTGCTCCGGGTCGCCGCGATCGCCCTCGCCCAGACCGTCTGCTACTACGTCGTGCTCGTCTACACCCCGACCTATCTGCGCACCGAGCTCGGTTTCAGCGCGGGCGACTCGCTGCTGACCACTTCGCTCGCGATCGCCGCCTACGTGATCACGATTCCCGTCGCCGGCGCGATCTCCGATCGCATCGGCCGCAAACCACTGCTCTACACAGGGTGTGTGGCGATGCTGGTCCTGATCGTGCCCGCATTCCTCGTCATGCCCGGCAGCGCCGTCGGTGTCGCCGCCGTCGTCCAGGTGGCGGTCGGCGGGATCGCACTCGGCTGCTACACCGGGCCGATCGTGTGCACCTGGGTCGAGCTGTTCCCGACCCGCGTGCGCTACACCGGAGTCTCGCTCGGGTTCAACCTGTCGGTGATCGCGTCGGTGTCGTCCCCGTTCCTTCTCACCTGGCTGATCTCGTTCTCCGGCAACAAGCTCATGCCCGCCTGGTATGTCGTCGTGGCAGCGGTGATCTCCCTGGCCGTGCTGTTCACCGTGCCCGAAACCGCGCCCGGCAAAGCACGCACCGACCTGCTGGCCGCAGAACCCGAGCCACAGGACAGCGGAACATCCGCAGTGCACCCGTGACCCGAGGCGCGGCACCGGTTTCAGAAGGTGATCACGGTCTTGCCGATCGTCCGCCTGCTTTCGGCCATTTCGTGGGCCGCTCTCATCGTGTCCACGGTCAGGCCGTCGAGGATCGTCGTGGTGATGGAACGCAGCCGGCCCGCGACGGCATCCGCCGCCAGTTCGGCGAGGATTCCGCCTTGGGCGGCGAGGTTTCCTCCGGCGAGAAGCCTGCTGAACACGGTTTCGGTGTGCAGCGACACGGATTTGGCGACCAGCGGTCCGAGATCGACCGGACCGTTCAGATCGACGGCGGCGAGGTGCCCGAAGGGGCGCAGGATCTCGGCGATCCAGCCGACCTGGCCGCCGGTTCCCGCCGTGGACAACACCAGGTCGACCCGGTCGATCCCGGCCGCGCGTAGCTGTCCGGGCACGTCGCCGGTGTGGTCGACGACCAGGTCCGCACCCATCCTCGTGCACCACTCGCGGGTTTCCGGACGCGACGCAGTGCTCGCCACCAGGGCTGAGGTCCGGCTTTTCAGCAGCTGTGTCGCGAGCGTCCCCACACCACCGGCGCCGCCGATGACGAGCACTCGCTCGATTCCCACCGGCAACCTGTCCTGATCGCGGAACAGCGCCTCCCACGCCGTGCCGCCGCCGATGGGCAAGGACGCGGCGTCGGAGAAGGACAGCTGGTCCGGAATTCTCGCCACCACACGATGATCCACCGCGAGCCGCTCCGCCCATGCACCGTCGCGGGCCCAGTCTCCGGTGCCCATGACGCGATCTCCGACGGCGAAACCGGCGACTTCCGGCCCCACGGCTTCCACCACCCCGGCGAACTCCCACCCGAGGATGACTCGTCCGCCCGGTTCCGCACTGCGGATCTGCCGAATCGCCGCTTCCCCCGGATTGATGCCCACGGCCCGCACGCCGACGAGCAGATCCGCGTCCCGCGGTCGTGGTTCCGCGGTGTCGACGAGGTCGATCGCGAACGCGTCGAGCGGGTGGGCCTTCTCGTAGGCAAGGGCTTTCATGTCCTGCTCCGGTCCTGTTCAATGTCAGACGTCATCATAAGTTATGATGGTCATCAGCATCATTACTTGTCAAACCGTTGTCCGGCCGAGGAGGCCTCCGAGGTGCCACGCATCACCCAGGAGCAGAAGAAGCTCAACCGCGAAAAGATCGTCCGGGCGGCAGGCGAAGGATTCCGGCTGCACGGCATCGACGGGATCGGCATCGAGGAGCTGATGAAGACCGCCGGAATGACGCACGGCGGCTTCTACAACCACTTCTCCTCGAAGGAAGACCTGGCCCTCGAGGTCTACCGCCGGGGCTTCGCCGACTCACTCGGCGTGCTCGGCGCCATCCGCACGTCCCATCCCCGCTCCGCGCGGGCGGCCTGGCACGGCCTGGTCGACGAATACGTGACGGCCGATCACCGCGATCACCCGGAAACCGGCTGCGCCTCGGCCGCACTGGCCGTGGATGCCGGCCGCCACGGCGCCGCGTCTCAGACCGAGTACCGGCGCGGACTCGAGGGATACTTCAGCGCCATCACCGAGATGGTGCTGGATCGCGCGCGCCAAGCCGGCACCGCACTGACCGCGGCCGAAGGCCGCGAACAGGCAGTGGCGCTGTTCTCCCAGATGGTCGGCGCGCTGGTGGTCTCCCGTGCGGTCGCCGAGGCCGACCCAGGACTGTCCGACGAGGTGCTGACCGCCAATCGCAGGCAGCTCAAGCAGCGGTGACGGTGTGCCGGACCAGCCTTTCGTGCGGGAGGGACGTCCGCGACCGGTCCACTCGATCTTCAGCTCATTCGACAGCGGGGAAGATCACGGTGGCGACCGCGCCGCCGTCCGCCGCGTTCGAGAACGTCAACTCGGCGCCGATGACCTCCGCTTGGCCCGCCGCGATGGTCAGGCCGAGGCCCTGTCCCCTCCCGCGTTCCGCGGCGCCGGTGCGAAAGCGTTGGGGCCCTTCGCTGATCAGCGCTTCCGGGAAGCCGGGGCCGTGGTCGCGGACCCGCACCGCCGGGCCGGTCACGGTCACTTCGACCGGCGGGCCGCCGTGCCGGACCGCGTTGTGCACGAGGTTCGCCACGATCCGTTCGGCCCGGCGGGGATCGGTCCGGACCAGCCGGGCGCCGGTGGTCTCGGCCACAATCGGCAGGCCGGTCCGCGAAACCGCCTCCGCGACCAGCTCCCCGAGCGGCACCGGGGTCAGTTCGGCTCGTTCCACACCAGCGTCGAGGCGGGAGATTTCGAGCAGGTCTTCGACCAACGAGCGCAACACCGTCACCCGGTCCCGGACCAGTACGGTCGCTTCGCCCTCGGGCAGCAGCTCGGCCGAGGTGACCAGCCCGGTGAGGGGCGTACGCAGTTCGTGCGCGACGTCCGCGGTGAACCTCTGCTCGGTGAGCAGCCTCCGGTGCAACGCACCGGCCATCGAGTCGACGGCCGAACCGAGATCGGCGATCTCGTCCCCGGGGCGGGCGCCGATCCGCGCCGTCAGGTCTCCCTCGGCGATTCGCGACGCGGTGCGCGCGACGCGACGCAGCCGGCGGGTGATCAGCTCGCTCACCAACGCCACCGCGACGAACACCACGACGAGGGTGCCCACCGTCGCTTCGACAACGAACACGTCCTGGTCGTGGAGACGGTCGAAAGTCTCCTCCAGCTCGACCCGGACCGCGATCAGCCGGCCGTCGAGGTAGTGGCCCGCCCACATTCGTGGCCGGCCCGGCTGAGTCGTGTCGAACCACGTGCCGACCACATGGTCGGAGCCGTGGATGGCATCCAGCAGAGGGCGCGGCACCCCGGTCGAGACGACCGTTCCGGTGGCGGTGCTTCCGGCCGGCTGCCCGGTCGCCCGGTAAGTGCCCTCGGCGCTGTTGAGCGCCTCCCCGGCAAGGTATTCGCCTTCCAGCACGCTTCTGGCGTAGGACTGCTGGTGCACCACCACCCCGAGGACGACCGCGACGACGGTCGCCGAGGCCGCGGCGAGCGCGGCGATCCGCCAGCGCAACGACCGCCAGGCGAACGCGACGCGGAAGAAAGCACCGATCCGGTTGCGCATGTCACGTCCTCAGTTTGTACCCGAATCCGCGGACCGTCTCGATCCGCTCGGCGCCGATCTTCGTCCGCAGCCGCTGCACGCACGTGTCGACCACCCGGCTGTCCCCGTCCCAGCCGTAGTCCCAGACCGAGCGCAACAGCGTCGTACGGCTGAGCACCAGCCCGGGATGCTCGGCGAACTCGAGCAGCAGGCGCAGTTCCGTCGCGCTGAGCGCGACGGAACTGCCTCCCGCGGTCACTTCGAGCCCGCCGGGATCGATCACCAGATCGCCGAAGGTGAGCGGCCCGGTGCCGGTGCCGGCAGGTTCGCCGGAGCCGTGCTCGTGGTAGCCGGCCCGGCGCAGCACCGAGCGGATCCGCGCGACCAGCACGGACGTGTCGACGGGCTTCGTCACGTAGTCGTCCGCGCCTGCTTCGAGACCCGACACCACATCCAGCGCCTGGTCCCGTGCGGACATCATCACGATCGGGCTGGTGCTGGTCTCCCGGACCCGCCGGCACACCCCGATTCCGTCGAGGCCGGGCAGCATGACGTCGAGCAGGAGCAGATCCGGAGCGTCCCGCCGGAACATCTCCAGTCCGGTGAGGCCGTCGCCGGCCGTGCTCACCGTGTAACCGTACCGCGACAGCGTCGCGGCCAGCGCCTTCCGGATCACACTGTCGTCTTCGACCAGCAACACGGAAACCGGAGTCGTCATCGCCTGGACGCTACCGGATCCACGATCGTCCACTTCGGAGACCGAACGGGCTCGTGGATCACCTCATCGGGCCGTACACTGGATGTCCGGATCGGCTTCGGTGCCGGTCGCCGTGCACGCGACGAACTTGCCCGCAGCGGGGATGGCATAGGTGGCCACGGCAGGCCCTTCGCTGTCCTCCCCGACGGTGAACTTCAGCATCGTCGGCGTCCAGCCCCCGCCGCTCGGATGCAACGTCGTCCCCAGGTCCTGGGTGGTGTGCGGCGCGATCCCGGTCCCGAGTCCTTCTCCCTCGTCGTTCAGCGTGTGCAGCCACACGTAGTAATCGCCCGTGACGACGCTGCCCTGCGACTCTCCGTTCGCGTTGGCCGGTGCGCCGGACGTGGTGGCCTCCGGCATGTCAGAAGCATCACTCTGCGCGAATGCGACACTCGTTCCGCCGGCCGCCAGCAGTACCGCACCGGCGACGACGCCGGTGATCGTGCCCCGCTTCATCCGCATGACTCCCATTACTTCTCCTCGGCTCGCACTGTTGCTTGCGAAACCCACAGTGCCCGGCTCGCGTGACGAGGCGGCCGGAGCGAAGTGTCGGTCGTCCGGCGGCTCTGTCACAGCCGTGTGACAGAGCCGCCGGCGGAAGGTGTTTCAGCGACGCGCCAACGGGTAGCCGACGAGCACCCAACCGTACGACGACAGTGAGGAGAACGCCGTGGCTGACAACGCAGGCGGGCCGTCGGAAGGTGTCAAGGGCGCGGTCGAAGGCGTCAAGGGCAAGATGAAGGAGATGGCCGGCGCGGTCGGCGGGAACGATTCCCTGCATCGGGAAGGCAAGGCACAGCAGGACAAGGCCGATTCGCAGCGGGAAGTCGCGGAGAAGGAGGCCGCCGCCGAGCGGGCCCGCGCCGAAGCGAGGGCGGACGAGGCCAGGCAGCGCTCCGAGCAGGAGTGACAGCGGCCCCGCTGGAGCACCAAGGCACGACCGCCGCCGCGACCACGAGTCGCGGCGGCGGTTTCCGTCGGTTCACGACTGGCAGTCCCGGGAGCTGAGGCGCCGCGAATGGCCGTACCGCCCGGATCGGCCACGGCGGGTGCTTCGCCGAACGTGCGGTCCGTGCGGTGGCGCCGCCGGATGGGCAAGATTGACCGGGCCGGGCAACCAACGGTGACCTCCCAGTCCTGTGCCAGGGGACAGGACTGGCCTGCGAAGGGAAAGCGCGATGAGCGATCTGATCGGCTCGCCGGGAGAGCTGTCGATCGAGCGGGAAGACCGGTCACCGGCTGTGGTGCTGACCGTGCGCGGAGACATCGACGTGGTGACCGCGCCGAAGGTGACGGCGGCGGTCACCGAGGCGTGCACGCTCGGTCCGCCGGTGCTGGTGCTGGACCTGAGTGCGGTGGATTTCCTCGCCTCGGCGGGCCTGACCGCGCTGCTGTCGCTGTGTCAGGGGATGCCGAGTGGCACGTCGTTCCGGATCGTGGCGGCCGGCCGGGCGACGGTGCGGCCCATCGAGCTGACCGGCCTGGCACAGAGCTTGCCGCTGTACCGCACGCTCGAGACGGCATTGGACCGGGAGTGATCACCGGGTGCCGGCGACGCGGATCACCACCAGCGCGACGTCGTCCTGCGGGGGACGGGAGCCGACCAGCTTCGACATGAGCCGGGTGCAGGCGGGTTCGGGCTCTTCGACCCGGAGCAGCTCGGTGAGCAGTCGCATCCCGGTGTCGGCGAGCTGGTCGCGGCGCTCGACCAGGCCGTCGGTGTAGAAGGCCAGTACGGTGTCCGGCCGCAGGCCGACCACGGTGGTGCGCCGCTGGGCCGGCCTGGTCGTCAGGCCGATCGGCGGGTCGGCCGGCGCGTCCACCAGTTCCGCCGCTGTGCCGGGTGAAACCAGGGCCGGCGGCAAGTGCCCCGCGAGGGACAGCGCGAGCCGCGATCGCCCGGCATCGATGATTCCGTAGGCGACGGTCGCCATCACACCGTGTTCGAAGTGGTCGGCCTTGCGGTTCAGCTTGCCGAGCACCTCGGCCGGATCCGCACAGTCGAGCGCGTACGCGCGCAGTGCGCTGCGGAGCCGCCCCATGATCACCGCGGCGTCGAGGCCGTGTCCGGACACGTCGCCCATGACGATGCCGACCCGGTCACCGGGCAGCTCGAACAGGTCGTACCAGTCGCCGCCCAGCCCGGCACCGGCGCCCGGGACGTAGCGGCCGGCCAGTCGCAGTCCGTCGATCCGCGGCAGCGAGCCCGGCAGCAGGCTGCGCTGCAGCGCGAGCGTCGCCGACTGGTTCTGCCGCAACAGCTCCGCCTGCATCGCGGCCGCGAGGTGGCCGGCGAGCAGCCGGACGGTCTCGATGTCGGTGGCACTGAACGCGCGTTCCCGCACCGACCCGACGTGCAGGACGCCGACCAGCTCGTCCCCGGCGAGCATCGGCACGCCGAGCATGGTGTGCAGGCCGCGTTCCCACAGCAGGGCGTTCACCACCGTGGTCTCGTCGACGCGGTCGATCACGACCGGTTCCCGGCTCTGCGCCACGGCACCGGCGAACCCGCTGCCGACCGGCACCCGCGTCCCTTGGTAGACCTCCTCTTCGAGGCCGGCGGAGGCGACCGCGACGAGATGCTGCCACCGGGCTTCGTGGCGCAGCACCGTGGCGGTGTCGACCTCAAGGACGGCACATGCCCGGTCGAGCGTCTTCTCCAGCTCTTCGGCCAGACCGACGTGAGTCGTCCCGGTGCTGATGATCTCGCTCAGCAGGGTCCGGGACTCCGGCTCTGGCGTGCGCTGCGGCATAGCATGACCGTAGCCGGGCACACCCGGCTCGGCGACGAGCCGCTCCGTGCGTGTGGAACCTGCCCGCTCCGGGTACGCAGTCCTGCGTGAGCGGCCTGCGGGTGAAAGGGGCGAGGTGGCAGATCCCGACTGGGGGTACGACAGCGCGCCCTGGGTGATGGACTTGCGGGGAACCGGGCTCCCGGCACTCGGCAGGCTCCGCGGCTGGGCCCGCCGGTCACTGGCTCATCTGGGGCCCGATCACCTCGCCGACGTCCTCGTGGTGGTCGAGGAGATCACGGCCAACGCCTGCGAGCACACCGCCGGCCCCAGCTGGGCACGACTGACCGTCCTCTCCCACCCGTGTCTCGTGGTCATCGAGGTGGACGACCCGGAACGCCGTCGTCCCTTTCTCCGGCAGCCCGACCGGAGCAGTCTGCGCGGCCGCGGCATGCTGCTCGTCGACCGCCTCACCGACGCCTGGGGTGTCCACGACAACCCGGACGGGAAAACGGTGTGGGCGCGGCTCGGCTGCGGCACCGCGTTGCTGGATCCCTGCCACGACGCGCAGCACTCCTGACAACGCGGGCCCAGCCGAACCAGTGCGTGCGCTCAGGTGTCCGGAGGGCCACGACGCGGGCTGGCGGGCGGGTAGGTGTTCGCCGGCGGGGCCTGGTCCGGGTCGGCGGCCGGGTAGCCCGCCATGGCGCCCCGTTTGGGGCCGCGGCGCACCAGGCCCGCGAGACCCAGAAGGCCGACCAGGCCGAAGAGGCCCCACAACCCGTTGTCGCCGTTGTCGTTGTCGTTGTCTTGGTTGTCCTGGTTCTGGGCCGGTGCCGGGACCGCGTAGCTGACGGCGTGCGTGGAGCCGGGCGCCGGTGCGGCCGCCTCGGCAGAGCCGGCCGCGACCAACGGGACGGTGGCCGCTATGCCGAGCGCGCACGCCAGACGTCGGGATTTGCCGATCATGTGCTGTTCTCCTTTCGGAACATGCGGGCGATCTGCCCACGGCGGTGCTGGATCGTTGCCACGACCGAGGTGGCCAGCTGCTGCACCGGCTGGCGCCGCAGGCTTCGCACCCCCCGCTCCGGAGCGGGCGCTGAGCTGTCGGGCTTCTCGGAGCCGTCGGGCGTCTCGGAACGGTCGAGCGATTCCATGCGGTCGGGTATTTCCGCGTGCGTGGTCTTTTCGGAGTTGTCCGCCATTTCGGAGCGGACGGGCGACTCCGCGCGGGCGGGTGGTTCCGTGTGGTCAGAAATCGGTTTCGGTTCTTCGGGCCGTTTCGGAGGTTCCGCCGCCACGGGGGCGATGGTCGCGCTCCTGCCGGCGTCGCCGTCCGGAGGGGACGGCTGCGCGGTGAAGGGCTGCGTCGGAACGAGCGCAGGGCCCGGTTCCCACGACGTCGGGGGCTCGGGTGTGCCCGGGACGGACGCCGGGGCCGGCGGTTGTGCGGTGGGCGGAGTCTCCACGGAAGCCCGTGCGTCGGCCGGAGCCGAGCTGCCGCCCGGTGCCGGAGGTGTGCTCGGCGCCGAAGGTGCACCCGACACCGGGGGCAGGCTCGGCGTCGGGAAGCCACTCTGCACCGGGACCGCGCTCGGCTCCGGGGCCACGCTCGGCGCAGGGCTCGCACTCGGCTCCGGAGCCACGCTCCGCGCAGGGCTCGCACTCGGCATCGGGCTCACGCCCGGTACCGGGGCCGCACTCACCGTGGGGACCGCGCTCGCCGCGGGAACCGCGTTCGGCACCGCACTCCCGCCCTGCATCGGGGCCGCGCTCGAAACTGCGCTCGGCACGGCACTGCCGACCGGCACCTGCGCCCCACTCGGCACCGCGCCCCCACTCGGCACCGGACTTCCGCCCGGGACCGGAGCTGCAGTCGGTACCGTGGCCGCGGGCGGGGCTGGAGCGTCCTCGGCACCGGTGCGGGCCTGGGGGACGGCGGCTGGGGTGGGTACCGGTGCGGGGCCGGGCTGGGGGACCGCACGGGGTCCGTCGGGCTGGGGGTCGTAGCCGCCGTCGTTGTGGAGCATTTCCGGGGAGACTCGCGGCAGCATGAGCGGCGTGTGCGCCGCGTCGGCGTTCGGGAGCGCCGGTTCCTGCGCGACCGGGTAGCGCGCCAGCGGATCACGTCCGGCCGGCGACCGGGCCGCGGCCGCGCGGAGCACGCCGTACACCCCGGGCAGTCCTGCCAGACCCACCAGTCCCCACCAGGCCGTCATGACGCTCCTCACTTCCCTCGTGCCAACGGGTCCGCACCGAATAACCGGTCATCGCCCGGACAACCGTCATCCACCCGGATGAGTGACAAGTCGTCCCGGTCCCGCCTCGGCACGCCGAGCCGGCCGCGGGTGAGGGCCAGGACGAGCACCGCCGCCACCGCGGAGGTGAGCAGGAACGCGTGGGTCGTGACGTCCGGCGCGACGTTCGGGAACATCGACGCCCACGCCACCGAAACGAAGTTGTTGACGCTGGTGTGCACCAGCATGACCAGCGGCATGCTTCCCGCACTCCGGTTGAAGACCCAGGTCATCACGAAACTGAAGGCCACGACGGTGACCAGGAACTCCACCGGTTCGACGAGGCTGCGGGCCGGGCCGCCGCCCCAGTCGGTGAGGAACAGCGGCAGGTGCCAGGCACCCCAGATGACGCCGACGGCGAGGGTGGCGGCGACCGGCCCGAGGCGACGCTGCATGCGCGGCATCGCGAACTCGCGCCAGCCGGGTTCCTCGGCCAGGCCGGTGGTGACCATCTGCAGCACCAGCCCCGGCAGGAACGCGGCCAGCACGGTCGCCGGGGGCACCAGCGGCGCCTGACCGCTGAGCACGACGGTCCCCAGTGTCAACGCGGCCGGTACCGCGAGCAGCACCACGAGGTACCAGTACCAGCGCACCCGGAAATTGGTCATTCGCCGACGCCAGACGCGCAGCCCGGCGCGGCCCTCGGTCGCCGCGGTCACGATGAGGGCCGAGGCGATCGGGCCGAGATAGGCGCCGGGAAGCACGCCAAGGAGCTGGCTGCCCAGCGCCTCACCGGGGAACGTGAAGTGCCACACCCCCAGGCCGTTGCGGGACAACACATACGGCACCCAGGCCAGCCAGCTGAGGGTGATCGTCAGCACGAAGAACGAGAGCAGCGGGCGGCGGCACAGGACGTTGTTCCGTGGGGCGGCCGGGGATCGCCGGTCACGCCTGTCCTCGTTCGGGGCGTTCGTGGTCATTTCTGTCCTTTCCGGACGGTGCGGGTTCTTCAGCTCCGAAGCCGGGTCACGAGCAACGCGGTCGCGCAGGCGGCGGTGACGAGCCCACAGGCCAGATGCGGCCAGGTCGGGACGTCGATGAAGGAGGCGACCATGTTGGCGAGCACGCTGATCACCAGCAGTGCCCACAGCAGGGTGCGGACGACGCTGCCGCGCGATACGGGAGTCACGTCGTGCCGCGGCGGCGGTTGTGTATTCGTCATTGCTTCTCGCCTTTCGTGGTGTGCCCTGTCGTCCGGAAACGCTATGAGCTGCGAAGGCGCCCTCCCATCCCGTAGGCGGCCCACTCGCAGGTACAGCAGGCTGTACTTCCGTAGCCGCCGAAGCGCCGGGGCGCTTAAGGTTGCCCACGACGGAAGGAGGGCGGATGGCAGCGCGCGCAGAGGCGTCCGAAGAGCGGAAGCCGGGGTTCGGGCAGATCGTCCGGCGTTCGGCGAGCGCCGGCGGCACCGCGCTCGGGCACCTCGGCAGTGGGCTCACCACGGCGGCCCCGGCGCTGGGCGTCCTCGTCCTCGCCGTGCTCGCCGCGGTGTCCTCTGTGGTCGGTGTCGGTCTGCTGCTGGCACCGCTGGTGCTGCGTGCCGTGCACGCCCTTGCCCGCCGGGAACGGCAGCGGCTCGCCCGGATCGGTGCCGAGCTCATCCCCCCGGACCGTCCTCCGCTGCGGCTGCGGCTCGCCGTCGCGGACCCGGTCACGAGGCGGGAGCTGCGCTGGCTCGCCCGGCATGGCACAGCTGGTCTGCTGCTGGGGCTGCTCGGTGTCGTGCTGCCGATGCTCGCCGTGCGAGACCTCGCTTTTCCGCTGTACTGGCGGTTCGCCCCGCAGGACACGACGGCCACTTCGCTCGGTTTCGGTGTCGCACACTCCTGGCCGGACGCGTTCGCCGTCGCCCTGCTCGGAGTGGGCTGGATCGCGCTCATCGTGGGATTCGGGCCGGCACTGGCCCGGCTCCAGGCGAACCCGGGCCGGCGGCTGCTCGCGGCCGACCCCGGCACCGACCTCTCGATGCGGATCTCGGAACTGACCGCCAGCCGTGCCGCCGCGCTGGACGCGCACGCCGCGGAACTGCGCAGGATCGAACGTGCACTGCACGACGGGAGCCAGAACCGGATGGTCACGGTGACCGTGCTGCTCGGTGCCGCACGCCGGCAGGTCACCCGCGATCCGGACCACGCCGGGGAAATCCTCGAGCGCGCGCAGTCGGCCGCCGAACAGGCGCTGGCGGAACTCCGTTCGGTCGCGCGGAGCATCCTGCCCCCGGTGTTGACCGACCGGGGTCTGGAGAGCGCGCTGTCGGGGCTGGCGGCCGAGTCGGTGGTGCCGTGCCGGATCGACGTGGACACGCCCGAACGGTGCGCCGCCTCGGTCGAGGCGACTGCCTACTTCGTCGCGGCCGAAGCCTTGACGAACGTCGCCAAGCACAGCGGCGCCGGCCAGGTGACGATCACCGTCCGCGCGCGCGGCGGCCGGCTGCGTCTTGTCGTGACCGACGACGGCCGGGGTGGCGCCGACGAGAGCGGCGGTTCCGGGCTCACCGGTATCCGCCGCCGGCTGGCCGCCCAGGATGGCACCCTCCGCCTGGACAGCCCGCCTGGCGGCCCGACGATCCTCGAAATGGAACTGCCCAGTGGAGCGTGACGTGCGCATCGTGATTGCCGAGGACGACCCGTTGCTGCGTGAGGGGCTCGCCCTGCTGCTGCGCGCCGAGGCGCTCGACGTGGTCGCCACCGCCGGCACTGCCGACGGCGTGCTGTACGCCATCGAGGAGCACCGGCCCGACATCGCCATTCTCGACGTCCGGATGCCGCCTTCGCACACCGACGAGGGCATCCGCGCAGCCGTCGAGGCCCGGCGGCGCAGGCCCGAGCTGGCCGTGCTCGTCCTGTCCGCCTACGTCGAGCAGAGCTTCGCCACCGAACTGCTCGGCAGCGGGGCCGGCGGGCTCGGCTACCTGCTCAAGGAGCGGGTCGGCCGGGTCGAGGAGTTCCTGACGGCGCTGCGGCGGGTGGCCGCCGGCGGTACCGCCATCGATCCCGAGGTCGTCGCCCAGCTGTTCACCCGCTCCCGCCAGGACGACCGCCTGGAACGGCTCAGCCCGCGGGAACGGGACGTGCTCGCGCTGATGGCGCAGGGACTGGGCAACACCGCGATCGCCGAACGGCTCGTGGTCACCGACGGCGCCGTGCACAAGCACATCCGCAGCATTTTCGCCAAACTCGACCTGTCCCCCGCCGACCAGGTCGACCGGCGGGTGGCCGCCGTCCTGCGCTACCTCGAGAACGCCCGGCGCCGGAACTGAGCGCGAGACGGGCCGAGCCCGTGCGGGCAGCCCGTCGCGTGGCGAGAACCGTGGGGCACTACTTTCCGCGCACTCTCTCATTACCGCACCGCCATCGCTAAGTCAGCTGATTGACTTATCGTGGCTCCTCGGCCATGCTCGGGCGCAGAGGCCACAGGCGAGGAGGAGTCCGCGATGACCCGGAGTGACATCGAGCAGCCGCCGCGTTTCCCGTTCGAAGCGGCGGGCGCGCTGGACGCACCGGCGGAATGGGCCGAGTTCCGGGAACGCTGCCCGGTCGGGAAGGTGGTGCTGGCCAGTGGCGACGAGGCCGCGCTGATCACCCGCTACCAGGACGTGAAGGCGGTGCTGTCCGATCCGCGGTTCACCCGGCCCACGCCGGGCGACGACGCGGCCCGGGTCGCCGACACCGAGAGCGGCGGAGTGTTCAACAGCGACATGGCCGCCGTGATCCCGCAGCACGGGCCCGCGCACCTGAACTGGCGCCGGACGATCGGGAAGTGGTTCACCGCCAAGCGGATGAACGCGTTGCGGCCGGCGATCGCCGCGATGGCCGAGCAGCTGATCGACGAGATGACCGCCGCGGGCGCACCGGCGGACCTCAAGGCCGGCCTCGCGTTTCCGCTGCCGGTGTGGGTGATCTGCGATCTGCTCGGCGTCCCGGACACCGACCGGGACCTGTTCGCGCACTGGTCCGACGTGATGCTCAGCATGACCCGCTACACCCAGCAAGAGTTCGACGCCGCGCAGGCGGAGTTCGGCCGGTACCTGGGCGGGCACCTCGCGGTCAAGCGCGCCGACCCGGGCGAGGACCTGCTCAGCGCGCTGCTCTCGGAAACCGACGCGGACGGCGAACCCTGGTCCGACGCGCTGCTCGCCGCCACCGGCATCGGGTTGCTCATCGCCGGGCACGAGACCACCGCGAACATGATCGCCAAAATGGTGGCGATGCTGCTCGTCGACCGCACCCGGTGGGAGGCGCTGCTCGCCGACCCGGCGCTGGTGCGCACCGCGGTCGAGGAATCGCTGCGCCTCGACGCCAACGCGGGCGTCGGCATGTCGCGGTACCTCACCGAGGACCTCGAGGTCGGTGACGCGGTGCTGCCGAGCGGCACCACCGCGATGTGCAGTATGGCCGCGGCCAACCGGGACGAGCGCGCGTTCGGCGGCGCCGCCGAGATGGACCTGCGCCGCAGCCCGAACCCGCATCTCGCGTTCGGCGCCGGCGCGCACGCCTGTCTCGGCCAGCCGCTGGCGCGCACCGAACTGCAGGTGACGCTGGAGGTTCTGCTGCGCAAGCTGCCGGGACTCGAACTCGCCGTGCCGGAGACCGGGCTGCGCCGGGTCGAAGGCCTCGCGGTCGGCGGATTGCGGGAACTGCCGGTGCGCTGGTGACGACTGTGCCAAGGAAGGAACGAGGATGAAGGTCACTGTGGACGAAGACCGGTGCTGCGGCGCCGGAACGTGTGTGCTGCTCGCGCCGGAGGTGTTCGACCAGCGCGAGGAGGACGGCATCGTGCTCCTGCTGGACGAGCAGCCGGGCGAGGACAACCATGCACTGGTGCGCGAGGCCGCCAGCGTGTGCCCCGGAGCGGCGATCACGGTGGCCGGAGAGGCGTGAACGGCACGGATCCGGTCTCCGGCGGAGACCGGATCCGTACTTGGTTCAGGCACGCACGCTGAGGTTCCGCCAGCTCGCGGTACCTGACTGGGCGCGGACGCCGATCGCGCCGTGCGTGGCCGCGCAGCCCGGATCGGTGTGCGTGAAGTGCGCCTGCTCCGGTGAATCCGGGCGAGTGCCGGTCACGGTGAAGGTGCAGCCCTTCGCCTGGACAGAAACGTGGTACCAGGCACCGGTGGCCAGCCCGCCGGGGATCGGCGCCGAGGCCAGTTCGGTCCAGGAACCGTTCTCCCGGCCGAGGAACAGCCGCGAAGCGGTGGCGCCGACGTAGTAGCCGTGGAGCGCGTCGGCGCCAATGCCAGGATCCGTCGCGCGCACCACGAACCCGGCCTGCGTGCCTTGGTCGATGCGGACGTCGCCGGTGAGCGTGTAGTCACCCCACCCGGTCGAACCGGCGAGTGACTTGTTTCCCCCGTCGCCGCCGCAGGTTTCGGACAGCACACCGTCCGAAGTGGACCAGCAGCCACCGTAGTCGATCCAGCCGGACCGGCTTCCGCCGAACGTCGCCGGCAGCGCGGCGACCGAACCCACGGCAGTGCCCTCCATACAGCCGCTCGCGCCGGACGCGGTCGCCGTGGTGTAACGCACGCGTTCGCCGTCGGGGCTCAGCAGCAGGTCCGGGCTGTAGCTGGTGCTGCAGTTCGAGGCGGTACGCGGCTGAAACGGCGCCGGCATCCACGACCACGGGCCCTTGGCGCCGCTGGTGCTGACGAAGATCGCCTGCCGGTCCTCCGGGGTGAACGCGTTGTCCGCGGCGTAGCGGGTGCGCATGCCAGTGAGCAGCAACCGGCCACCGCCGGCCGGGCTCCACACGAGATACGGGCTGCTGCCGAGATAGCGCCCGTCGGTGGTGACCGCCTCGGTGCCCAGATCCGACGGACCGGCACCCCACGTCTGACCGCCGTCGGATGAGGTCTTCACGTGCGCCTCGCAGTTGCGCCCGTCGCCGCAGATCTCATACGCCATCGCGATCGTGCCATCGGGCAGCTTGGCCAGCGTCGGCATACCCGGACGGTCGGTCGGCGAGGTGCTCTGCACGTCGATGACCCGGCCGGGGGCGAAGTTCGTCGAGCCGTCGGGGTGGGCGCTCCAGGTGACTCCGCCGTCCTCGGACACGATGTGCGCGAGCACCTGCGCGTGCTCGGGTTCGGTGCGCTCGTCGGAGAAGTACAGGGCCAGCCGGCCCGCACCGTCCACGATCACGAACGGCTCCCACACACCGGAACCGCCGTGTGGTGCGCCGACACTGCCGCCCCCGGTCTGGATCACCGACTGGAACTGCCAGGTGGCGCCGTGGTCGGTACTGCGCCACGACACGAAATCGGTGCGTTTCTTGGTGCTCGGTGCGACATTGCCGAACAGCAGCAGGGTGCCCGCGGGAAACGCACCCATCGCGGTGGGCAGTTCGAACAGGAACGGCTGCCACATCTGGTCGGACGGGTGGTCCGGACCGGTCAGCGGATCGCCGAGGGTGGTCTTCGTCGTCCACGTCGCACCGTCGTCCGTGGACTCCCGCAGCACGAACTCGGCCGGCGCACCGTCCTTTCGCGCGTGCTCGAAGCTGCCCAGCAGTGTTCCGTCGCGGGAACCGCTGTGCTGTAACCGGATCACCCGCGCGTACGCGAGCAACTCGGCGTCCGAGGACCGGGTGTACATGCTGTCGCCGCGGCCATTGGCCGAGGCGACCGGCGGGGCGAACGCCCCGAACAGCAGTGTGGCGAACAAGAGCAGCAGTACGCGTGAGCTTCGCATCCGTGTCCCTTTCCCAGTCCTGCAACGGAAACGCACCGGTTACTCAGGTTATCGCTCGGGCGTGTCGAGCCCCAGCAGCTCCGCGGCCACCGAACGGGCCGGGCGTGCGGTGATCTCGCGCAGTACCGCCGGATCGGCCTTCGGCTCACGGGCGGCGGTGAGCAGGCCGTTGGTCTCCTGCTCGGTGTCGGTCAGCTGCGTGTAGCAGAATCCGGCCACTGCGGCGCAGTCGAGCAGCGCGGTGGTGAGGTCGCGGTAGCGCTCGACCAGGTCGTCGGCGGAGGCCGCGGTGCTGTAGTTGTACCAAAGCTCGTCGCCCGGCGCGTAGCTCACACCGCCGTACTCGCTGAGCATGATCGGCTGCCCGTCCCGGCGCACGTCGCCGAGATGCAGCCGGCGACCGCCGGGCCGGATCGTGCGCAGGACGTCGTTGATCGCCGCCGGGTCGGCGTAACGCCGGCGCAGCACGTCCCCGGCCGGCGCGTAGTCGTGCACGGTCCAGATGTCGCTGCTGACGTGCTCCCAGCCGTCGTTGGAGATCACCGGACGGCTGGGGTCGAGCGCACGGGTGAGCCGGTACAACGCGGCCACGTAGTCCTGCTGGTCCCGCCGGGTGGCCACTTCGGACACTCCCCAGCTCTCGTTGACCGGTACCCAGGTGACGATCGAGGGATGACTCGCGTCGCGCTCGAGCACCTCGGTCCACTCGCGACTGAACCGGTCGATCGCGGACGGCGAGAAGGCGAAGCTGCTCGGCATCTCCCCCCACACCGCGAGGCCGAGCCGGTCGCACCAGTACAGGAAGCGGGAGTCCTCGACTTTCTGGTGGATGCGCACGCCGTTGAAGCCGAGCGACTTGATCAGCTCGACCTCCTCACGCAGCGCTTCGCCGCTGGGCGCGGTGAGCTGGCTCTGGGGCCAGTAGCCTTGCTCCAGCACCATCCGCAGGAAGTAGGGACGCCCGTTGAGCAGGAAATGCCCATCCGAGGTCCCGACCTCGCGGAGTCCGAAGTAGCTGCGCACGGAGTCGGCACCGGCGCCCTCGCTGAGCAGGGTGATCTCGGCGTCGACCAGCGCCGGATGCTCGGGGCTCCACAACAGCCGGCCGCCGCTCCGGCTGTCCCGTGCGGCGGGAATCGCGATCCGCTCGGTGAGCTCGCCACCTTCGGGCAGCCGGAACGTGCTGTCCGCCAACGTTTCCTCGCCGAGCCGGAGCACGACGCGGACTGCCGCGCTCTCGTTCCGCTTCACTCGCGCGCGCAGTCGCAGCGCGACGCTGCCGTCCGGCACGTCCGGGGTCCAGCGGAGGGCTTCGATGTGCCGGGCCGGCACGGTCTCCAGCCACACCGGCTGCCAGATCCCGCTGGTGCGGTGGTACCAGATGTCCGTGGGCGCGTCGTCGGAGTGCTGTTTGCCGCGCGGCTGCGTCGGATCACGCGGCTCGTCCTCGGCACGCACGACGACGACCTGGTCCTCGTCCGCGGGACGCAGCGCGGCGGTGATGTCGGCGTGGAAGCCGACGTGCCCGCCCTCGTGCGTGGTCACGACGTGGCCGTTGACCCAGACGGTGGCGCGGTAGTCGACCGCGCCGAAGTGCAGCAGGACCCGCTCCCCCGGCTTCGCCGCGACGCGGAACTCCCTGCGATACCACAGGATCGGGTGCTCCCCGCGATCACCGATCCCGCTCGCGGGGGACTCCGGCGGGAAGGGCACCGTGATGGTCCGGGAGAAGGCGTCCCGGCCCCGCCACCAGTGCCCGTCGCGGCCCTCGTCGGTGTCGTCGTAGCCGAACTCCCACTGTCCACACAGGTCGGTCCAGTGCTCGCGGACGAGCTGCGGGCGGGGGTGCACCGGGTCAGTCACAGGGAACCTTTCGTCGTCCGGGCGGGTGCGGAGCTTTCCCGCACCATGAGTTCATAGCCGACCTCGGTGCGCACGGGCTTGCGCCCCGGGCGGCCCTCGGAGTCGATCCGATCGGCCAGCAGCGCCACCGCCTGCCGGGCGATCTCGGGCTTGTCGGGCGAGACCGACGTCAGCGAAGGAACGCCGTAACGCCCCTCCTCGGTGTCGTCGAAGCCGGCGATCGCCAGGTCCTCGGGCACCCGGACGCCGGCCTCGTGAGCCGCCCGCAGCGCACCGAGCGCGAGCATGTCGCTGAAGCAGAAGACCGCGTCGGGCGGCTCGGGCAACGCGAGCAGCTGCCGCATCGCCTCGGCCCCTTCGGTGGGGGAAAACTGGGTGGCCGGCGCCATCAGCTCGGGCAGCTCCGGCGCACCGGCCGACCGCACGGCCTCCTGGTACCCGCGCATCCGCAGGTGCGCGGTGGCCGATGCGGGACCGCGCTGCGCCCCGATCGCCGCGACCCGCTTCCGCCCGGTCGCCAGCAGGTGCGCGGTGGCCTCCCGGGCCGCGGCGACGTTGTCGATCAGCACGTGGTCGAAGGTGTGCGCGTAGTCCCGCTCCCCCAGCAGCACCACCGGCACCCGGCCCGGCTTGCCCGAGAGGTCCGCCTGGCTCAGCGCGAGCGGGCTGAGGATCACCCCGTCGATCAGGGTGGATCCGAGACCGCGCGCCATCGCCAGCTCGGCACTGCGCTCACCGCCGGTGACCTCGATCAGCACCGTCATCGCGTGCCGCCGGGCCTGGGCGATCACGGCGGTGGCGAGCTCGGCGAAGTACCGCGCGGCCAGGTCGGGGACCGCGAGCGCGATCACGCCGGTCCGGCCGGAGCGCAGCTGCCGGGCGGACAGGTTCGGCCGGTAGCCGAGCTCGTCGATCACCGCCTGCACGCGCAGCCGCGTCTCGGGGGCCACCCGGTCGAAATCGTTGACCACATTGGACACGGTCTTGATCGAAACCCCGGCCCGCGAGGCGACGTCCTGCAACGTGACTCGTCCACCCACGAGCCGGACATTACAACGTTGTACAGCATTCTCGCAATGCAACCACCTGGTACATAACTCAGTCCATGGTCGAGGGTTGACTATCAGCACGGTACGGCTTACAACGTTGTAATCGGTGGCGCCCGCCACCCCGCTCCCCCGGTTGGAGGCAGCACGCATGCCCGCACGCAGCACCGACGCCGCGGACGGCCCGGCCACCGGCGCGCCGCCCATGCGGCGCGTGGTCGTCGCCAGTTTCCTCGGCGCGACCTTCGAATGGTTCGACTTCGGCCTCTACGGCACCTCGGCCGCGATCGTGTTCAACAAGGAGTTCTTCCCGACGATGACCCCGCTGGTCGGAACGCTGCTGGCGTTCGCGACCGCGGCCGTGGGCTATCTGGCCCGGCCGATCGGCGGGCTCATTTTCGGCCACTTCGGCGATCGCCTCGGCCGCAAGTCGATGCTCACCACCACGATGCTGATCATGGGCGTCTCGACCGTCCTCATCGGCGCGCTCCCGACCTACGGCACGATCGGCGTCACCGCCACGTTCCTGCTCGTCGGGCTCCGCGTGCTGCAGGGCATCGGGCTCGGCGGGGAGTACGCCGGTGCCGCGCTGAACACGCTGGAATCCGCGCCCGAGGGCCGGCGCGGGTTCTTCGGCAGCCTGCCCCAGGTGGGCAACCCGGCCGGCGGGCTGCTGGCCACCCTGCTGGTGGCCGCGTGCGCCACCATGCCCGAGGACCAGTATCTGCTCTGGGGCTGGCGCATCCCGTTCCTGCTCAGCGCGGTACTGCTGGTGTTCGGCCTGTACTTCCGGCTGCGACTGACCGAGCCGAAGGAGTTCGCCGAGGTCAAGCGCGCCGGTAAACAGGCGAAGGTGCCGGTTCTGGAACTGCTGCGCACCTGCCCGCGCAACTTCTTCCTGGCACTGGGCGCACGGGCCGTCGACGCGGTGGCAGGCAACGTGTTCGGCGGACTCGCCATCGCCTACGGCGTGACGGTGATCGGCGTGGACCGCGACGTGGTGCTCTTCGCCAGCGCCGCGGCGGCCGCGGTCGAGATCGCCTACGTGCCGTTCATCGGCCGCCTCGCGAACCGCGTGAGCCGCAAGCGGATCTACCTCTTCGGGGTCGCGCTGATCGCGGTGATGTCGTACCCGTTCTTCCTGGGTATCGGCAGCGGGAACGCGGTGCTGATCGTCCTGGTGATGATCGCCAGCCTATCGTTCGCCAGTGGGACCGAGTTCGCGGTGCAGAGCACGCTGCTGGCCGAGGTGTTCCCGGTGCATCTGCGCTACACCGCGATCTCGCTGGTCTACCAGCTCACCGCGACCCTCGGCGGGCTCAGCAACCTGGCCGCGGTGTCCATCCTGATCGCCATGGACGGCAGTCCGTGGCTCGTGGCCGGGCTGCTCGTCGTGATCGCCGCGATCGGCTTTTGGTGCACGGCGAAACTGCGGCCCGCGACCAGCCCGGCCACCGCAGCACTGCCCGCCACCACCCGAGCCCTACCTGGAGCAGCCGAATGACCGCGCGGAACATCGTCGTCGTCGTCAGCGACCAGCAGCGTGCCGATCTGTGTGCCCGCGGGGGTTTCCCGCTCGACACCACGCCGAACACCGACCGGCTGGCCGGCGAGGGGGTGTGGTTCGACCGCGCGTACACCACGTCTCCGCTGTGCTGTCCCGCGCGCACCAGCCTGCTGACCGGCCGCTACCCTGGTGCGCACGGCGTGCGGGAGAACCCCGCGATGGACCTGGCGCGCTTCGAACAGGACCTGCCCGGCCTGCTGCGGTCGGCGGGCTATTCCACCGCACTGGTCGGGAAGAACCACACCTACCTGACCGCCGACGACGTCGACTACTACGAGCCTTACTTGCACGGCGGCGCGCTCGGTCCGGTGAGCGAGGACGAGGCCCGGTTCGACCGGTGGCTGACCGAGTTGCGCCATCGCACACATCCCGAGCCGACGCCGTTCCCGGTGGAACTGCAGTGTCCACATCGGATCGTGACTTCCGCGCAGCGGTGGGTGGACAGCGTCGGCGACCAGCCGTTCTTCCTCCTGCTCTCGTTTCCCGAACCACACAACCCTTACCAGGTCCCGGAACCGTATTTCTCCCTGTTCCCGCCCGAATCGCTGCCGCCGGTCGCCACCGGTCCGCAGGACACCGCCGGTCGGTCGTTCCCGTGGCAGTACCTGCGCCGGCTCGAGGAAGCGGCGAATCCTTCGCTGGCCGAATCGATCCCTCGTGCCCGCGCCAACTACCTGGGCATGCTGCGGCTGATCGACGACCAGATCCAGCGGTTCACCGGATTCCTCGGGGAACGCGGGCTGCTGGAGGACACGCTGCTGGTCACCACGGCCGACCACGGCGACTTCGTGGGTGAGTACGGGTTGCTGCGCAAGGGACCTGAGGTGCCCGAGGTGCTCTGCCGGGTCCCGCTGACCATCCGCGGTCCGGGCGTCGTACCGCGGCCGGAGCCAAGTTCCGCGCACGTGTCCCTGGCCGACCTCCTGCCCACGCTTGCCGACGCCGTCGGGCTCGCGGTCCCGGACGGCGTGCAGGGCCGCAGTTTCTGGCCACTGCTCACCGGCGCTGTCGCGGACCCGGGCGAGTTCACCAGTGCCTACGTGGAACAGGGCATCGGCGGGCGCACCTACACCGCCGCCGACGTCCCCGATCCGATGCCCGGCCTCGGCGGGCCGGCTGACCTGTTCGACTTCGACGAGCTCAACGCGGTCACCCAGGGCGGTCACCGCCGGATGATCCGCCGCGGCGACTGGAAACTGGTCGTCGACGAGTCCGGTGCGGGCCAGCTGTATCACCTGGCCGAGGACCCGTTCGAGACCGAGAACCTGTGGTCCGCGCCCGAGCATTCGTCCACTCGCGACTCACTGCTCGTGGAACTCGTGCAGTGGCTGCTGCGCACGCAGGATCCGTTGCCCGTACCCGAACGCGGATATGCAAGAAAACACTGACCCCCACCGACTTGCCGTCGTGAGCGGCGTGGCCGGTGAGAACCGGCTGTTCGCCGCTCACGAGGGGAAGCGTCAGGCGGGGACGAACGTGCCACCGGCGCTGACCGCCACGTCCGCTCCGAACGCGGCGGCCGGGGTGTACGCGCCGGGCCTGCCCTCTCCGCGCGCGAGTCGTTGTGCCACTTCGGTGATGACGGCGGCGGTGTAGTCCATTCCGTCGTCGGCGCGGAGCCAGCCCTCGCGCACGGTCCCGTCGGGCCAGGTGACCACGGCGTGTCCCCAGGAGTGCCGGCGCGGCCGTGGCGAGGCCTTCATCTTCGCCTGAGCCATCTGACGAACCAGGAACCGGCGCAAAGGCAGGATCGAAAGGAGCGCACCGGCCACCGGGAGGACCGCGCGCACCACCGGAGAGGTCGGCGCCAGCGCGGACGTCGCGGTGACCGCCGGCGCCCCGCTCACCCGCTGCGCGGCGAACAGCTCGCCCGTCGCAGCGCCGGCGGATTTGGCGGTCTCACCGTCCGGCAGCGTGAGAGTCTTCGGGTCGGCACCGAGGCGGGTTTTCACCAGCCGGCCGTTCTCGTAGCGCAGCCCGCCGTTCCTCATCCCCTCGATCATCGACGACGCGAACGCCTCACCCACCACCCCTGCCTCCATGGCGACCGACGCCAGCGCGTCGACCCGGACGTGGTCGGGCACGGGACGGTCGGCGCACAGAGCCGCCACCACCGCTTCCGCGGCGAGCACGCCGAACCCGGCTCCGGTGACCAGCGTGCTGCCCGCGTCGACGGCCTCACCGTGCCGGTCGAGCACCTGCGGGACGGCGACCGGATCGGCGGCCAGATCCACGTAGTGACCGCCGGGCAGGACCGCGTCGGCGAACACGCGAGCCGTTTCGGCGTAATTCCCGATGAGGTTGACCACGACGGCCGGACGGCCGGCCCGAAGCGCGTCCGCGATCGCCTCCGTCCCGTCGGCGACGACGATCTTGTCCGCGTTTTCCCGGCCGGATCCGGCCTGCAGGGCGACCAGGGCCGCACGGCGCCTGCCGACCAGGACCGGATCGACGCCCTGCCGGGCCAGCCCCGCCACCACCGACCGGCCGATCCGCCCGGTCGCCCCCAGCACCCAGATCTCGCCGGACCGCGTGTGCTCCGCCATCCCGCGCCTCCTCCCACGATGTCTCACTGTGTCATCACCAACCGTAGCACAGGTGACGGCACAGTGAGACATCACTGGTAGCCTGACCGGGTGGCAAGGTGGGATCCGGGGACCGAACAGCGACTGACGCGAGCCGCGTTGGACCTGTTCAGCACCCATGGCTACGACGAGGTCACCATCACGCAGATCGCCGAGCGCGCCGGGATCACCCGCCGCTCCTACTTCCGCTACTTCCCGGACAAGCGCGAGGTGCTGTTCGCCCGCAGCGAGCAGCTACCGCCGGTGATGGCCGAGGCAGTGCGCGCGGTCGAAGCGGAGGCCGACCCGCTGTCCGCGGCCCTGCGCGCGATACGCGAAACCGGCGCCCTGCTGGTGACACGGATCGAGCGGACGGCCGAGCGACGCGCGGTGATCTCGGCCAGCGCGGAACTGCGGGAACGCGAGCGGACGAAGCTCGCCGCGGTCACCGCCGTGCT
Organism: Amycolatopsis jiangsuensis; assembly: GCF_014204865.1. Classification (NCBI taxonomy): domain Bacteria; kingdom Bacillati; phylum Actinomycetota; class Actinomycetes; order Pseudonocardiales; family Pseudonocardiaceae; genus Amycolatopsis; species Amycolatopsis jiangsuensis. Next base: position 7,715,871 of record NZ_JACHMG010000001.1, on the reverse strand, counting down.
CGGCGAGGCGCTGCAGGATCGCGGCGCCTCGCCGGCAGAAGCCGAACTCGTGGCCCGGATCGCCGGGCTCGTGTTCGAGAACGCGTTCGCGCGATGGATCGACGCGGGCGGCCGGGACAGCTTCGCCGTGTGCGTGGACGAAGTCACCACGACCTTCCGCGAGGTGGTCGCGGGAATGCCGGACGAGTGACGGCTCAGGGCATCGGCACCGAGCCGTAGAACGGCTTGCAGACGTCCCCGTCGTGGTCGTTGGCGATCTCGATCAGCGTGCTGCCGTCCGTCGGTACGGCGAGCGTGGAGCTGTAGTTCGCGCACGGTTCGTTCTGCGGGTTCGCCACGGCCACCGGAGCCGCCACGGCACGCCAGGCGCCGACCCCGCCGTTGTCGTTGATCAGCACTGTGTTGCCGCTGCCCGGGTCGAGGTCGCCGTTCGCGTTCCGCAGTTGCTGCCCGACCACCGCCAGCCGCGTGGGTCCGGTGCCGGTGTCGATGCGGTTCACGGTCGGGGCATGCGCGAAGTACTGACCCGAGTCCGAGGCGAGCAGCTGCCCGAGATCGTCGGGCGGGCCCCAGTCGGCCCCGTCCGCCGACGTGCGGAAGTACGTGCCGCAGTCGTACTGGTCGCCGCTTCCGCAGATTTCGTAGACGAGGATGTAGCTTCCGTCCCCGAGCCGGCGCACCGTCGACATTCCCGGGCGCAGACCGGCATTCGCCGGCGCGACGGTCGGGGCAGGGGCGCTCCAGGTGACTCCGTCGGTGGAGAACGACTCGCGCAGCTGCTGGCTGTGCGCCGCATCGGTTTCGTCGGAGTAGTGGCAGACGAGCCGGCCACCCGCGTCCACCGACAGCTCGGGTTCCCAGATGCCCCGGTCGTTCTCCGCGGTGCGGCACACCGAAAGCGACTGCCAGGTACTGCCCTGGTCACGGCTCTGCCAGATGGGCACCGACATCCGCCGGTCGGCAGCGTCCGCGCCGACCGACGCCGCCCACAGCAGGGTTCCCTCGGGCAGATCGCCGACCGCGCTCGGCAGCTCGTACAGGGTCGAGCAGCAGAGCCCGCCCTGGGCCGCCGGATCACGGACGGTACCGACCTCGGTGAACGTCGCACCGTTGTCGGTACTGCGGTAGATCACCCCTTTGCCGCCCTGGTCGTCGAAATCGACCACACTCGCGATCAGGTTTCCGTTGGCATCGCCGGAATGTTCCAGCCGGATCAGCCGCGGGTACAACCCGGTCCCGTCCCGCAGCGGGGTGCGGTCGAGCGCGGCACCGGCCGGCGGGGCGCCGGTCACCAGCGCGATCAGCAGGAGAACAGCAGCGCCGCAGCGGGCGGCGAAAGTGGTGGCAGGCATCGGACGTCCTTTGCCGAAACCGGACCGGAATGGTCCGAACCACTTCGATGATCACCAGGGTCGCCTGCCCCGGCAATCCGCCGTTCGCCCGCGCCGCTGCGTCCGATCGGCGGATCAAGCCGCTCAGGAAGCCGCGATGTACGAGGTCAGGATGGTGAGCGCGGCGGCGAGGATCAGGGTGTTGAAGAAGAACGCGAGCACGCCGTGGACGAGCACATGGCGGCGCATCCGGCGGTGGGTCACCGTGACGTCGGTGGTGCCGAAGGTCGTGCCGACTGAGACCGCGAAGTAGAGGAAGTCGATCGCGACCGGCTCCTCGTCGCCGGGGAAGTCCAGCCCGCCCTCCCGCGCGTGCAGGTTCACGTAGGCGATCACAAAACCGGCCTGCAGGACCAGCCATGAGCAGAAGACCGCGAGGATGCAGACCGCGAGCACCAGACCCGGCGCAGTGCCCAGGGTCCGCGCCTGCGGCATCGCGAGGACCGTCGCGAGCAGCGCCGCCCCCGCCGCGGACTGCGAGACCTGCTCCGGCCGGGAGACGAACCAGCGCGTCGTCGCGCGCCGCCCGCCCGGTTCGAGCGCCACCGCACGCAGGCTCGCGTGATCACGCCCGCGGAAGGCCAGCCAGACCAGGCCCAGGTAGCAGAGCGAGTAGACGTCCCAGACGGCGAGCACCTTCACGACCGGACCGCCCGGGACCAGCAGGCCCAGCAGGGCGGGCGGCAGCGCCAGGAGTTGACGAGTCGATTCACGGTTCGGCCGGCGCATGGTTCGACACCGTATCGGTCCCCGCGGCGGGTTCGCCGGTCGCGGACGTGCGCTGCTGCCGCCCGGCGACCCTCCACTGTGGTCACCGTCGGGCCGTATCCGTACGGTCCGGAGTGGACATACCGGCCGTGAGCGGGCGAATCCGCCCAGTTGATCCGAGGGCGTATCATCGGGGGGACAAGACGCGTCGGGAGCGAAGAAAAGGTAGCCGGGGTCGAAGGATGTCAGCAGCAGTCGGCGGGTCATCGAAGAACGGTTCGCGACCGCGGCGGCGCGTCAGCCCGCCGGTTCCGCCGGACCTCGCCGCCGCCCCCGGGTACGGCGCGCGGCGGATGTATCAGGCCTATCTTGCCGCCTGGAGCCGCCACGTCGACCCGGTGCTGACCGGTCCGCAGTTCGCGGTGCTCTCCGCGGTGCGCGCCTATCCCGGCTACGACCAGACCGCGCTGGCCAACGCGGTCGCACTGGACACCTCGACCATGGCCGACGTGTGCCGCCGCCTGGAAAAGCGCGGCCTGATCGCCCGCGGCCCCGCCCCGCACGACGCCCGCGCGAAGGTCCTCACCCTGACCGACGAGGGCGACGAGGCCTTCCTCGAAGTCACCCGGCGCACCCGCCACCTCGACGAGGCCCTGCTGGCGAACTGCCCGTCCGGCCGCCGCGAGGAGGTGGCGGAACTGCTGAACGACCTCGGCCAGCTGTGGGAAGCCGTCGCCGAACGTCCGGAACTCTGACCACGCTGGCCGCCCGACCACGCTGCCTCACCTGACCACGCTGGCCGCCTCGGACCGGCAACGCTGTCTCACCTGACCACGCTGGCCGCCTCGGACCGGCAACGCGGTCTCACCAGACCACGCTGGCCGCCCGACCACGCTGGCCGCCTCGGATCGGCAACGCGGCCACCGAACATCGGTCCCGCGCAGACCCGCGCCGCCACGTCTGTCCCCATGCTGGTCTTCGCGCCGCCACACCTCTCCTCGGCTGACTCGACACCACCGCACAAGCCCGTACCACCGCCGGCTCCGGCACCGCAGCACCCCAGCCAATCTCCCGAACGCATCCCACCCTCGCCCTGGCAAGCCCGCACCCCACCGCACCCGCATCCGAAATCCCCGAGCGGAAACTTCCCGTCGACTATTGCGCATCCGGATAATACGTGTTCGGATTATCCGCGAACCGACGACGACAGGAGGTCCCGTGGCGGCGAAGCAGTCTTTCGAGGTGGTGGTCGCCGGGGGTGGCCTTGGTGGCCTCTGCGCGGCGCTTTCCCTGCGGCAGCGCGGCCTGCGGACCACCGTCGTGGAGGCGGCCCCGCAGCTCGGCGAGATCGGGGCGGGCATCCAGACCGCGCCGAACGCGAGCCGGATCCTGCTCGGGCTCGGGCTGCGGTCCCGGCTGGAGCGGATCCGGTGCGCACCGCAGGACCAGGTCCGGCGCCGCTGGGCGGACGGCAGCATCATCGCCCAGCTTCCGCTCGGCGAACGCGTCGTCGAGCAGTACGGCGCGCCCTACTGGCACTACCACCGCGCGGACCTGCACCGCGTGCTGCTGGACGCCTGCACGGATCCGGACGGTCCCGGCCCGGCCGTGCAACTGGCGACCGACGCAAAAGTCGTGGGCCTGGACCGGGCGAATCCGCAGAGGCCGGCCGTGCGCACCGCGGACGGACGGCGGTTCGAGGGCGACCTCGTGGTGGGTGCGGACGGAATCCGTTCCGCGGTACGGGATCTCGCCGGTTTCGACGACACGCTGGCGTTCTCCGGGGAGATGGCTTACCGCGCGCTGATCCCCGGAGACAGCATCGCCGCCGATCCGGCCACCCGGTTCCTCGTCGACCGCTACCACTCGACGATCTGGTACGGCCCGGACAAGCACCTGGTGCACTACCTCATCCGCGGCGGCCAGTACCTCAACGTCGTCGCGATCGTGCCGTGCACCGACAGCGTCGAACGGGACTGGAGCGGGCCGGCGACCGCGGAGCAGCTGGCCGGTGAGTTCTCCGAATGGGACGACCGCGTGCCCGCGATGCTGTCCAAGGCCAAGGACGACGTCTCGGTCTGGGCGATGTACCGGCGCCGCCGCGATCCGGTCTGGGTGGACGACCGGGTCGCACTGCTCGGCGACGCCTGCCACGCCATGCTCCCCTACCAGGCACAGGGCGCGTCCCAGGCGATGGAGGACGCGGCCGTGCTCGCCGAGGAGCTGGGCCAGGTCACCCGCGACGGGATCGACGCCGCGCTGGCCCGGTACGTGCACCGCCGGGCCAAACACGCCGGCATGGTGCAGGACGCGTCCTTGCGGAACATGAGTTTCTACCACCTGCCCGACGGTCCGCAGCAGCGCGTGCGGGACGAGAAGCTACGCAGTTTCGACGGCGAGTCCGACGTGTCCTACGACTGGCTGTGGAACGGGACCCCGCTGCGGGACCCGGACAACGAGTCCATCCGCTACCAGTTCGCGCGCTGACACCGAACACCGAGCACGCACACTTCGCGAAGGAGTCAAGCCATGCGTACCGGAGACCAGGTCGTGCAGGACCTGCCCTGGCGGTGGCCGGTGCAGGGGAAGATCTTCCTCATCGGCGGCCTCGGCTACATGTTCGACGCCTGGGACGTCGCGCTCAACGGCTTCCTGACCCCGTTGGTGGGCACCGAGTTCGGTCTGTCGGCCACGCAGAAGGGGCTGGTCGCCACGGCCAACCTCATCGGCATGGCGGTGGGCGCGGTGATCTGGGGAACGGTCGCGGACCGGATCGGGCGCAAACGCGCGTTCAGCATCACCCTGCTGCTGTTCGCCTTCTTCTCGGTGTTCGCCGCGCTCTCGCCGAACGTCGAGGTGTTCCTGGCGCTGCGGTTCCTGGCCGGGGTCGGGCTCGGCGGCTGCATCCCGGTCGACTACGCGATCGTCAGCGAGTTCTCGCCACGCCGCCAGCGCGGCCGCGTACTGTCCGCAATGGACGGCTGGTGGCCGGTCGGCACGACGCTGGCCGGTGCCTCGGCCACGCTGCTGGTGCCGGTCTCCGGGAGCTGGCGCTGGATGCTGGTGCTGATGATCCTGCCCGCGCTGCTGCTGTTCTGGGCCCGCCGGGGCGTCCCGGAGTCGCCGCTGTACCTGGTGCGCAAGGGCCGGGAGGCGGAAGCCCGGCTGGTCATCAACGACCTCGTCGCCCGGACCGGCGCCCCGGTCGAGCCGTACCGGATCCCGCCCGCGGTCGCCGAGGACACCCGCGGTGGAGGCCTGTTCGCCGCGGTCGACCAGCTCCGTCGCGTGTGGACGTTCAACCCGCGCGTCACCGGGGTCGCCTGGGCACTGTTCGTCACGGTGATGCTCGTGTACTACGCCGCGCTCAGCTGGATGCCGTCGATCCTGCGGTCGCAGGGGTTCGGGCAGATCGCCGCGTTCGCGTCGACCACGCTGATGAACGCGCTCGGCATCGTCGGCGTGGCGATCGCGGTGCTGCTGGTGGACCGGATCGGCCGCAAGCGGATCATCGCCGTCGCGGGTCCGCTGGGCGCGCTCACGCTGGTGGTCTTCTCCCTGGTACTGGGTTCGGCCGGCGCGGCGGTGACGGCGATCGCGGCGTTCGGATTGTTCTCCCTCGTGGTGATCCCGGTGATGTACGCCTACGTTTCGGAGCTGTACCCGACGGAGCTGCGAGCATCCGGGTTCGGCTGGGCGTCCTCGGCGAGCCGCGCGGTGACCGGGTTCGCGCCGTTGCTGTTCGGCAGTGTGCTGTGGCCGGTCCTGGGCCTGCCACTGACGTTCACGCTGCTCGGTCTCCTCGTGGTCGCGGCGGTGCTGTTCATGATCTTCGGCGCGCCCGAAACGCGCGGACGCGAACTCGACCGGATCACGGTCGAGGCCGAGCCGTCGGCCCCGGAGGTCGAGGTCAAGCCGTGAAGCCCGCCGCGTTCGACTACCACCGGGCCCACGACCTCGCCGACGCCGTGGACCTGCTCGCCGACCTCGCGGAGCGGGGCCGGGAGCCGAAACTGATCGCCGGCGGGCAAAGCCTGATGCCGATGATGAACTTCCGGCTGGCCCGGCCCAGCGACCTGGTCGATCTCGGGCGGGTGCGGGAACTTCCGGACCTGAGCGAGATCGAACCGCTCGGCACGCAGCTGCGGCTCGGCGCGCTGGTCACCCACCGGCAGGTCGAGCTGGCCGATCTCGGTGCGGAGTTCGCCGTGCTGGCCACAGCGATGCGCTACGTCGGGCACCTGCCCATCCGGTCGCGCGGGACAGTGGCGGGCAGCCTCGTGCACGGTGATGCGACCGCCGAATGGTGCCTGCTGGCCCTCCTGCTGGACGCGGTGATCGTCGCCCGGGGTCCGCACGGCACCAGGGAGATACCGGCCGCGGAGATGTTCCACGGCTTCTACACCACCGCCGTCGAGCCGGACGAGGTGGTCAGCGAGGTGCGCTTCACCCGGCCGGCCCGGCACGCGCAGCTGACCGAATTCGCCCGACGCGCCGGGGATTTCGCCACCGTGGCGGCCGCGGTGGCGCTGGACACCGGGCCGGTTCCGGGCGGCAGGGTGGTGCTCGGCGGAGTCGCGCCGGCGCCGATCCGGATTCCCGAGGCCGAGGCGGTCCTCGCCGGCGAACCCGCCGGGCCGGAGGTGTTCGCCGAGTGCGCTCGCGTGGCCGCCGATGCGATCGATCCGCCCAGCGACGCCGCGGGCAGCGCGGACTACCGCCGTGCGCTCACGAGAACGCTTGTGGCGCGCGGCCTCGAACAGGCATGGACAGGAGGTGACCGATGAGCGGTCCGGACTTCGACGGCCGCCGCGGACGCTGGATCGGTGCGCCGGTGCGGCGCCGCGAGGATCCGCGGCTGGTCACCGGCCGGGGCCGGTTCCTCGACGACATTCACCTCACCGGGTTGCTGCACGCCGGGTTCGTTCGCGCGACGGTCGCGCACGGCCGGGTCCACGAGGTCGACCTCACCGCGGTACGCGAGGTCGAAGGTGTCGTCGCCGCGTATTCCGCGGAGGACCTCGGACTCGGTGACATCGTCGCGCTGCTCGACCGGCCGCCGGAGGAGTACACCCCGACCACGATGCCGATCCTCGCCCGGCACAAGGTCCGGTTCGCCGGTGAGCCGATCGCCATTGTGATCGCGAAGGATCCGTACGCCGTGGAGGACGGGATCGAGGCCGCACGCGTGACCTACGACGTGCTCGACGCGGTGGTCTCCGAAGAAGCGGCGCTGGCCGCGGATGCGCCGCTGGTACACGAAGACGCGCCGAGCAACGTGCTGCTCGACGTGACCTCGTTCGACACTCCCGGAGTGGACGAAGCCTTCCAGGAGAGCGGTTGCGTGATCGACCTCGTCACGCGCAGCGCCCGGCAGAACGCCCTTCCGCTGGAGACCCGCGGCGCGATCGCCTCCTGGGACGAGCGCGACGAACAACTGCTGGTCCAGACCTGCAGCCAGGTGCCGCACCAGGTGCGTACAGTGCTCGCCCGCTCGATGCGCCTTCCCGAACAGTCGGTGCGGGTCACCGTTCCGGACATGGGTGGTGGATTCGGGCAGAAGTGCGTTGTCGGGCGCGAGGAAATCGCGGTGGCCGCGGCCGCGAAACGGCTCGGCCGCCCGGTGAAGTGGATCGAGGACCGCCGCGACGCGCTGACCGCCGGCTTCCTCGCCCGCGAGCAGCGATACCGCACCCGCGCGGCGTTCACCGCCGAAGGCAAGCTGACCGCCATCGACGCGGACATCGTGTGCGACATGGGCGCGTACTCCTGCTATCCGTTCACCGTCGGCATCGAGCCGCTGATGGCGGCCGCGGAAATGCCGTCGGTGTACCAGCTTCCCGCCTATCGGGTGCGGGCACGGGCGATCGCCAGCACCAAAGCACCGACCGCGCCGTACCGCGGAGTCAGCCGTCCCCAGTACGTGCTGGTGATGGAGCGGATCATGGACCTGGCGGCCCGGCGGCTCGGGCTCGATCCGGTCGAGATCCGCCGGCGCAACCTGATCACCGAATTCCCGTACCGCGGCGTCAACAACGTCACCTACGATCCCGGCAGCTACCTGGAATCGCTGGAGCTGGCGGAGAAGACGCTGCGCGCCGAGGGATGGTACGAGCTGCGGGAGCGGGCCGCCGCTGAAGGCCGCCACCTCGGTATCGGCTACAGCTGCTTCTCCGAGCGGACCGGCTACGGGTCGGAGGCGTTCGCCAAGCGCAAGATGACCGTGGTGCCGGGCTTCGACATCTCCGAGATCCGGATGGACCTCACCGGATCCGTCGTGGTCACCAGCGGCACGATGAACCACGGGCAGTCACACGAGACGACGTTCGCCCAGCTCGTCGCCGAACGCCTCGGTCTCGACCTCGCCAAGGTCAAGCTGCGCCAGGGCGACACCGAGCGGATCCCGTACGGCTGGGGCACCTTCGCCTCGCGTTCGGCGACCATCGGCGGTTCGGCGGTGGCGACCGCGGCCACCCGGCTCGGCGAGCAGCTGTGCGTGATCGCCGCGCACCTGCTGGGCACCCGGGTCGAAAACGTCGAGCTCGACGGGGACGGTGGGGTCGTCCAGCTCGACGACCCCACCCGGCGGATGGCTTTCGAAGAGCTGGCCGACGTCGCCTACCTGCGCAGTCACCTGCTGCCCAAGGAAACCCCACCGACGCTGACCGCGACCGCCGCCTTCGACGTCCCCGGCGACGGCACCTTCTCCAACGCCACGCACGCCGTGGTGGTGGAGGCGGACCCGGGGACCGGGCAGGTGAAGATCCTGCGTTACGCCTGCGTCGAGGACTGCGGCGTGGTCATCAACCCGAAGGTGGTCGAGGGGCAGGCGCGTGGCGGGATCGCCCAGGGCATCGCCGGCGCGCTGTTCGAGGAGGTCAGCTACGCGGACAACGGCGAACCCTCGGCGGCGAGCTTCATCGACTACCTCGTGCCGACCGCCACCGAGATCCCGGACATTTCGGTGGACCACCTCGAAACCCCGTGCGCGTTCACCGAAAGCGGGGCCAAGGGGGCCGGCGAGGGCGGCACCATCGGCGCACCCGCGGCGGTGCTGAACGCGGTCAACGACCTGTTGTGGCACACCGGTGTCCAGCTGGAGAGCACTCCGGTCCATCCGGAGGCGGTGCTGACCGCGCTCGCCGGCGCGCACCGGCACGAGAAGGCGAGCACCCCGGTATGAGCGACAAGCACCTGATCGTCCTGACCGTCAACGGCATCGACCACGAACTGCTCGTCGAGGCCCGGTGGACCCTGCTGGACGTGCTGCGCCACCAGGTGGAGCTGACCGGTACGCACGTCGGCTGCGAACACGGGGTGTGCGGTGCCTGCACGATCCTGGTCGACGAGGAGCCGGTCCGGGCCTGCCTGGTGTACGCCGTGCAGGCCGAAGGACACGCGATCCGGACCGTCGAATCCCTCGGCACGCCCACCGAACCGAACGACCTGCAGGAGGCGTTCTCCGCGCGGCACGGCCTGCAGTGCGGGTTCTGCACCCCGGGGTTCCTGATGCTCGCCGAGGGATTCCTGACCCAGCGACCCACTCCCTCCCGCGAGGAGATCCGGGAGGCGGTGTCGGCCAACCTCTGCCGCTGCACCGGCTACCAGACCATTGTGGACGCGATCGAGGACACCGCCCGCCGCCGCGCGGGCCAGACCGATCCCGAACCGGAGGCAGTCCGATGATCCTGGAGAACACCCTCGACCTGCCGGGCGATCCGGACACCGTGTTCGCCTTGCTCAACGACGTCGAGCGCGTGGCCGGCTGTCTGCCCGGCGCGACGCTGGACGGGCAGGACGGGGACGCCTATCTCGGCAAGGTGAAGGTGAAAGTCGGCCCGGTCAGTGCCGCCTATTCGGGCAAGGTCCGGTTCACCGAGGTCGCCGAAGCCGAACACCGGCTGCGGTTGTCCGCACGCGGCGCGGACAGCCACGGCAGCGGCGACGCCGAGGCCGACGTCACGGTCACCATCGCACCCGGACCCAGCGGCTCGGTGCTGAACCTGCACACCGACCTGGTGATCCGCGGAAAGATCGCACAGTTCGGCAAGGGCGCGATCAGCGCGGTGTCCACCCGGATCCTCGACCAGTTCGCGCGCAACCTCGCCGGCCTGCTGCAGAACGACGGCACCGCGCCGGGCGGCGCCCCCTCGGTTCCGGCGGCCCCGCCCGGCGCGGCGATTCCGGCACCCGCCGCCACCGAAGCGCTCGACGGGCTGGCGATGGTCGTTCCTCCGCAAGCGAAACGCTTTCTCGCCATCGCCGCGGCCGGCGCGCTCGGGCTTTTCCAAGGCTGGCTGCTCGGCCGGATCCGCACCCAGGACAAACTGATCGAGGAGCTGCGCCGTGACCGCGGATGAACCAGGACTGCACGGGATCGACACCGACCGGACCTACGCCAGGGCGGGCTTCGGCGGGGCCGTGCCCCGGGGAGAGCGTCCGGCGCTCGTCGTGGTCGATCTGACCCGGGGCTTCACCGAACCGGATTTCCCGCTCGGCGCGGATCTTTCCGACGAGGTCGCCGCCGCGGACGACCTCGTCCGGGCCGCGCATGCCGCCGGGGCACCGGTCGTCTTCACCGCGATCAGCTATTCCGAGTCCGAAGTGGACGGCGGGGCGGTCGCGTGGCTGCGCAAGGCGCCCGGGATGCGTGGCCTCCGCGAGGGTGGCGAGGAGGTCACCCTGGATCCCCGGCTCGACCGGTGGGCCACCGACCACTTCCTGGTCAAGAAGGGCGCCTCCGCTTTCCACGGCACGGGATTGGCCGCGTTGCTCACTTCCCTGCACGTCGACACCGTCGTGGTCTGCGGTGCCACGACTTCCGGATGCGTCCGCGCGACCGCCGTCGACAGCGTGCAGTCCGGTTTCGACACGCTCGTCGTCCGCGAAGCCTGTGGTGATCGCGCGCGAGGTCCGCACGACGCCGCACTGTTCGATCTGCAGGCCAAGTACGCCGACGTCGTCCCGCTCGCCGAAGGCCGGTCCGCGCTCTCCCCCGAAAGGCCTCCCCCGATGGCATTCACCAGCAAGGAGCGACTGCTCACCCCGTCCGCGCTGGCGGACCTGGCCGATCTCGACGCCACCAGCACCTGGGCACGGTCGGGGAACGCACGGGTGCACGTGCTCGACTACGGTCCCGCCGGGGCACGGCCGCTGCTCGTCGTTCCCGGCATCACCAGCCCGGCGATCAGCATGGACTTCGTCGCCCGGGAGCTGAAAGACCTGGTGCGGCCACTGGTGCTGGACGTCCGGGGCCGCGGACTGTCCGACGACGGCCCTTACGACCTCGCTTCCCACGCCGCGGACGTCGACGCGGTGATCGAGCAGCTGGATCTGCGGGATCCCCTGCTGCTCGGGCATTCCATGGGCGCCCGGATCGCCGCGCAGGTCGCAGTGTCCGGCCACAGCGCACTCGGCGGGCTGATCCTGGTGGATCCGCCGATGAGCGGCCCCGGCCGGCCGTACCCGACCACGCTGGCGACCTTCCTGGCACAGCTGGACCAGGCTCGTCGCGGAACCGACGCGGACGAGGTGGCCGCGGCCTGGCCGCGCTGGCCTCGGCGGGAACAGGAACTACGCGCCCGCTGGCTGGCTTCCTGCTCCCCTGCCGCGATCGCCGGCACCCACGCCGGGTTCGAGTCCGAGGAGTTCCTTCCACTGTGGACACAGCTCACGGTGCCCACGATCCTGCTCTACGGCGCGGAAAGCCCGGTCGTCACGTCCTCGGACGTGGACGAGCTGAAGAAGGCGAATCCGGAGCACCAGCTGATCGGCGTCGAGGGCGCCGGGCACATGGTCTTCTGGGACGAACCCCCGGGGGCCCTGCGCACTCTTCGCGCCGTTCTCCAGCCCCAGTAAGACGAATCCGGACAACCACGGAGGTGGTCGGTAGTGGACCAGAACCTGTTCAACGACATCTGCCTGCAGCAGTTGCGGCTTTCCGCTGTGCACGAAGGGGAAACCGTCGTCGTGCTGACCCGCGGCAACGACCGCGCGGAGTACGCGGACGCGTTCCTGTGGGCTGCCCAGCAGCTCGGCGCGGCGACCTACCACATGCGGCTGCCCTCGCCGGCCAGCGCGTCCGGGGCCTGGGCGGTCGGTGATTCGGGGCTGGACAAGCTTCCGCTGGCCGTCGAGGCGCTGAAGGCCGCGGACCTGGTGGTGGACTGCACGTTCCTGCTCTTCAGCGAGGAGCAGTTCGCGATCCAGGCCGCGGGAACCCGGATCCTGACCGCGATCGAACCGCCGGAGCTGCTCGCCCGGCTGATGCCGACGAAGGAACTGCGCGAGCGCGTCGAGATCGGCGCGGAGCTGCTGGCGAAGGCGAAGACCATGCGGATCACCAGCCCGCACGGCACGGACGTCACCTACCAGCTGGGTGTCTACCCGACGCTGAGCGAGTACGGCTACACCGACCAGCCCGGCCGCTGGGACCACTGGCCCGCGGCGTTCGTGTTCACCGGCGGCTCCGACGACGGAGTGGACGGCAAGATCGTGCTCGCGCCCGGGGACGTCCTGCTGCCGTTCAACACCTACGTGCAGACGCCGGTCGAGCTGACCATCGAACAGGGCTTCATCCGCGACATCCGCGGCGGCGCCGGCTCTTCCGGGCTGGACGCGGACCTGCTGCGCAGCTACATCGAGTCGTTCCACGATCCGCGCGGCTACGGCATGTCGCACGTCGGCTGGGGTCTCGACGAGCGCGCGCACTGGCACGGCCTGACCCAGTTCCCCGGCGGCATGGGCATGGAACTGCGCAGCTTCTACGGCAACGTGATGTTCTCCATCGGCCCGAACAACGAGCTGGGCGGGCCGAACGACACCGCCTGCCACTTCGACATCCCGATGCGGGGCAACAGCCTGTACCTCGACGACGAGCTGATCGTGGACGCCGGCGCACTCACCGTGCCGGAAATGCGGCCGGCGGGCAGCCGATGACCTCCGACCACCACATCGGGATGATCGTGCCCAGCTCGAACCTCACCATGGAGACCGAGCTGCCCCGGATGCTGCGGGCCCGCGAGGAAATTTTCACCGACGACCGGTTCGTGTTCCACGCCGCGCGAGCCCGGATGCAGCACGTGACGCCCGAACAGCTGCGGGCGATGAACGCGCAGTCCGAACGCGCGGCGGCCGAGCTCGCCGACGCGCGGCCTGACGTCGTGGCCACGGCGTGTTTGGTCGCGATCATGGCGCAAGGGCCCGGTTATCACTGCACCGCGGAGGACTCGATCACCGCGGCGTTGCGGGCGGAAGGCTCCGAGGCACCCGTCGTCTCGTCGGCGGGTGCCCTGCTGGCCGGGATCGCCGCGCTGGGCGCGAAGCGGGTCGCGATCATCACGCCATACCTGAAGCCGCTCACTCAGGCTGTCGTCGAGTACCTGCAGGACGCGGGGATCGAGGTCGTCGACGCGCTCTCCCTGGAAGTGCCCGACAACCTCGCGGTGGCCCGGCTCGATCCGACCGATCTGCGCGAGCACTACCGCAAACTCGACCTGAGCGAGGCGGACGCGCTGGTGCTGTCGGCCTGCGTGCAGATGCCGTCGCTGCCGTCGATCCAGCCGGTCGAGGACGCGGTCGGCATGCCGGTGCTCTCCGCGGCCACCGCCACCGCCTTCCGGATCCTGAGTGAACTCGGGCTCCGTCCGGAGGTGCCCGGCGCGGGACATCTGCTCAGCGGCGCCGTGGCGGATCCCGCCGTCACCACGGCCGCGTGACGGAGGGGCCCCGGTGACCTGCTGGGGCCCCTCCGTCAGCCGAACAGCGCGTTCCGGCCCGGTTCGGAGTCGAACATCGCGCCGCTGTCGTGCCCGACGCCAGGGACGAGGACCTGCTCGTGCGGCGCATCCGGACAGGCCTTGTGCAGTGCGGAAAAGTAATTCTCGCCGCGTTCGAGTCGGTGGTGCCCTTGGGCTTCGGCTTCGCAGGACTGGTCGATGCCGTGGTCCTGGTGCACGTCGTCACCGCCGAGCAGGTAGGTCACCTCGCGCGCGGTGTACTGCCGCGCCAGCGCTCCGGCGGGATAGCCGCTCAGGTAAGGGTTGAGCTGCTTCAGGCCGTACTTGTAGTCGTCGTACCCCGGGCACGAATCGGGCAGACCGCCGGCGACCGGCCGATCGGGCGTGAAGTACAGATAGGACGACGGGTTCGCCGGGACGAAGTGGAACGACACCCCGGTCAGCCGCGCCGGCGCCTTGCCACCGGCCGCGTACCGCTGGGTGAACTGCCCGCCCGCCGAATGCCCGGCCAGGGTGATCCTGGCCAGCTTCGGGAAAGCCTTCCTGTCGGCCAGTTTCGCCAGGATCTCGTCGACCACGGTGAACGAGCTGACCCGCGGCGAGGAGACCGAATCGCCACCGTCCTTCCACGAGGTGTCGCCGCCGTTGGTCCAGGTCACCTCGTCGTCGCCGGGATCGTCGTCCGACGTCTGGAAGTGCGGGGCCACGATCTCGGTGCGGTCCCCGGCACCGGCGTCCCCGGTGGCCTCGACCATGCGCTCGAAGTACCCGTCGGCGTTGCGGCCGGCTCCGTGGATCACCACCACCGCTTCGGTGACCGTGCTCGCGCCGGTCAGCGGATAGCTGGCAAGGTAAGGAATTTCGCCACCGCCCGCCAGGTCGAACGTATGCGCGCAGTCCGCCCCGGAAGTGCACGGCCCGTCCGCGGCGGCTGCCGGCACCGCGCAGCCCAGCGCGAGTGCACCCGCGGCCGCCACGACGGCCGAACGTCGGATCATCGAACGCTCCCTTCCGCTTCCGGCCGGACCACCACGACCCGGCCGAGAGGGACGCTAACGAGCATGATCGGGACCGGTCCCCACCGCCCTTCAGGGCGCGCCGAGTGACTTCTTGACAGCCTCGTCCGGCCGTGGTTACGCTTCGACGGAGCACAACTGAAAAAAATGTTACTAGAGACGCAGAGAACAGTAACCCCATTCCGCAGACGGGGCGACTGTTCTCTTTTTTTGTGTCCAAATCCCCCGGTGAGGTGGTCGAGGTGAGCGGTACCCGCGCGCGGCTGAGTTATCTGCTGCTGTGCATTTCCTGCGGAATCGTTTTCCAGGTCGCCTATATTCGTTTCGTATTCCTGGAACCCACTTGTCACGCGCTCGGCCTCACCGCGCAGGAATACGGCGGCATCATGTCGGTGTTCGGCGCGGTGGCCGCGGTGATGTACTTCGCCGGCGGATGGTTCGCCGACCGGTTCTCGCCCCGGGTGCTCGTGGTGTCCGGCCTGGCACTGACCGGAATTGCCGACCTGGCGCTCACCGTTTCCCCCGGCTACCTGACCGTGCTGCTCGCGCACATCGTGATGGCCTTCGCCGGGATGGCGCTGTACTGGCCCGCGCTGGTGAAGGCCATCGGCTCGTTCGGCTCCGCCGGAACACAGGGACGTCTCTTCGGCTTCCTGGAGGCGATCCGCGGCGTCACCTCCACGCTGATCGGCGGGCTCGGCGCGCTGCTCATCGGCACCCTGCTGGCGCCGTCGGCCGGTGTACTGACCCTGATCGCCATTTACGGCGTACTCGCCCTGGTCATCGCCGCGGCACTCTGGTTCACCCTGCGCGGCCAGACCGGGCACACCCCCGGAAGCGAGCGCTCCGCACTGTCACTGCGCCAGCTGGTGGCCGCCGCGCGGAACAAGTACACCTGGCTGCTCGGCGGTTCGATCATGCTGATGTACTGCTTCTACACCACCCTCGGCTACTTCTCCCCCTTACTGCAGCACGATTTCGGCCTCACCGCCGGGTTGATCGGGGTGCTCGGTGTCGTCCGCAGCTACGTGTTCCAGTTCGTCGCCGGGCCGATCGGCGGATTCGGCGTGGACAAGGTGACCCACTCGACGCCGCGTTTCCTGCGGCTGGCCTTCGCCGGCGCGACGGTGTGCGTGGCGGTCCTGCTGTTCCTCCCCGGCACGCCGGCGCTCTCCTGGGCGGCGCTGACGCTGATGTTCGTCTTGTCCCTCATGGTGTTCGCCAGCCGCGGGGTGTACTGGGCGAGTATCACCGAGGCGCGGATCCCGGCCGAGCAGCGCGGCGGCGTGATCGGGCTGGCCTCCGGACTGGCCTACCTGCCGGACGCGTTCCTGCCCGGGCTCGTCGCGTGGTGGATCGGCGATCCGGGCGCCGGCACCGCCGCGCACGGCGGCTACGGCATGCTGTTCGGATTCCTCACCGCGGCCGGCGTGCTCGGTCTCCTGCTGACCACCGTGACCCTGCGGGTGCAGCGGCGGGAACCCACCGAGCGCCCGGCCCCGCACACCACCGCACTGACCTGAACCCCGTTCCGCCAGAAAGGCACTTCCGTTGGAAATCCAGGATTTCTCCCTCGACCTGTTCTCACTGCGGGGCCGCAACGCCGTGGTCACCGGCGGCAACACCGGCCTCGGCCGCGCGTTCACCGTGGCGCTGGCCAAAGCGGGTGCGAACGTCTTCGCGCCGACCGTGGTGGACGACGACGGCGAGACCCGTCAGCTGGTCGAGGCGGCCGGGGCCCGCCTGGAAACGCTGACGATCGACCTGACCGAACCCGGTGCGCCCGCCGAAGTGGCGGAGTCCTGTGTGGACCGTCTCGGCTCAGTCGACGTCCTGGTCAACTCCGCGGGAATCTCGAAGCTCGCGCCGGTCGCGGAATTCGGCCGCGACCAGTGGGATCCGATGCTGGCGCTCAACCTGACCGCCCCCTTCGAACTCGGTCGGCTCGCCGGCAGGCACATGGTGGAACAGGGGCACGGGAAGATCATCAACATCGCCTCGCTGTTCTCGTTCCTCGGCGGGCAGGGTTCGCCCGCCTACACCGCGACGAAGCACGGCATCGTCGGCTTCACCCGCGCGTACGCCGATGAACTCGGCGCGCACAACGTCCAGTGCAACGCGATCGCACCCGGCTACTTCGCCACCCCGATCACCGCGCAGACGCGCGCGAACCCGGTCACCAACCAGCGCGTGCTCGACCACATTCCGGCCGGGCGGTGGGGCGAGCTCGGCGACCTGATGGGCGCGGTGGTCTTCCTGGCGAGCCGGGCGTCCGACTACGTGAACGGGCACGTCCTCACCGTCGACGGCGGCTACCTCACCCGATGAACCGAATTCCGAACGGAGCAAAGGAAACCATGGACACGACCGCCATCCTCGACCGGCTGCGTGAGCTCACCGGCGCCGACCGTGTGGACACCGACGAGCAGCTGCTGCGCGAGGCGAGCGTCGACCGGTTCAAGAAGTACACCGCCGTGCACGGGATCTACGACGGCCCGTTCCCGATCGCGATCGTGCGTGCGGGAAGCACCGAAGAGGTGGCCGCGGTCCTGGCGTTCGCGAACGAGCACGGCGTCAACATCGTGCCGCGCACCGGCCGTACCGGCACCGAAGGCGGACTCGAAACGAGTTTCGAGCGAACGATCGTGCTCGACGGGTCCGAAATGGACGAGATCGTGCGAGTCGATCCGGTCGACATGCTGGCGACCGCGCAGTGTGGCGTCCCGCTTCGGGTGTTGGAAGAGCGGGTGCGCGAACTCGGCCTCACCACCGGCCACTCGCCGCAGTCGAAGCCGCTGGCGCAGATGGGCGGTCTGGTCGCGACCCGGTCGATCGGCCAGTTCTCCACGCTCTACGGTGGAATCGAGGACCTGGTCGTCGGGCTCGAGGCGGTGTTCCCGGACGGCAGTGTCAGCCGGATCAAGAACGTGCCGCGCCGGGCCGCGGGCCCGGACATCCGGCACGTGGTGATCGGCAACGAGGGTGCGCTCTGCTACGTCACCGAGGTGACGGTGAAGCTGTTCAAGTACCAGCCGGAGCACAACCACTTCCACGGTTACCTGCTCGACGACGTGCGCACCGGCCTCGAGCTCCTGCGCGAGGTCGTCACCGAGGGATACAACCCGTCGGTCGCGCGGGTCTATTCCGAACAGGACGCCGCCCAGCACTTCTCGCACTTCGCCGGCGGCAAGTGTGTCGCGGTGTTCCTCGCCGAGGGCCCGGCCCGGCTCGCCGAGGCAACCAGCGAGGCCATCGAGGAGATCGCCCGGCGGTACCGGACCGAGCGCGTGGACCCGCGGCTCATCCGGGAGTGGTTCGACGATCTCAACTGGGGCCCGGACAAGATCCGCGCCGAACAGGAGACCATGCTCGCCGAACAGCGGCTCGGCTACACCACCGAGGTGTCCGCGAACTGGTCGGTGATCGGCGACGTCTACGATGCGGTGATCGCCCGGATCAGCAAGGAATACCCGCATTTCGGCGACCTCACCATGCTGGGCGGGCACTCGTCGCACAGCTACCAGAACGGGACGAACATGTACTTCGTCTACGACTACCGGATCGACTGCGAACCCCGCGAGGAGATCACGAAGTACCATCTCCCGCTGAACGCGATCATCGTCGAGGAGACGCTGGCCCGCGGCGGTTCCATGGTGCACCACCACGGCATCGGCAAGTACCGCGCGCCGTGGACCGAACAAGAGCACGGCAGCGCGTACCCGATCCTCCGCAAGCTCAAGGACGTCTACGACCCGAACGGCATCATGAACCCGGGCACGATCTTCCCCGCCGGGGACCGCTGATGAGCCGCTACCTGCTCGGCATCGACAACGGCTCGCAGAGCACCAAGGTGACCGTGTTCGACGAGCACGGCGTCCCGCAGGCGCGGGCGCGGGTCGCGTTGCGGCCCAACGACACTCCGCGCCCCGGGGTGGTCGAGCACCCGGACGACGACCTGTGGGACTCGATCGGCGCGGCCACCCGGGCGGCGCTGGACTCGTTCGACGGCAGGCCCGAGGACATCGCCGGGGTCGGTCTGTGCACGATCCGGTTCTGCCGCGCGATGCTGCGGGCCGACGGCACGCTCGCACAGCCGGTGCTGAGCTGGATGGACGACCGGGTCTCGCGACCCTACGAGCACACGAATCCCGACGTGCGCTACGTGACCACGTCCTCGGGCTACCTCACCGCGCGGATGACCGGGCGGTTGCGCGACACCGCGGCGAACTACCAGGGCGTGTGGCCGATCGACACCGACGCCTGGTCCTGGGTGGACGAGCCGGACATTCCCCGGGAAATGCTGTTCGAGCTGGTGCAGCCGGGCGAGCTGCTCGGCACGGTCACCGCGGAGGCCGCGGCGCACACCGGCCTGCCCGAGGGTGTGCCGGTGTTCGCGACCGCCAACGACAAGGCGGTGGAAGCGCTCGGCAGCGGGCTCGCCGACGACCGCACGCTGCTGCTGTCGCTGGGCACCTACATCGCCGGAATGACCACGGGCACGCGGAATGTCCTCGACGGCACGGCATTCTGGTCGAACTTCGCCTGCCGTCCGCGGCAGTACCTCTACGAGAGCCACGGCATCCGGCGTGGCATGTGGACGGTCAGCTGGCTGCGCGACCTGCTCGGCGAGCAGGAATGGCTCAACGCCGGCGCTGCCGAAGTGCCCCCGGGCTCGGACGGCCTGATCGCGGTGCTCGACTGGCTGGCGCCGGTCGAGGCGCCGTACCGCAAGGGGGCGTTCCTCGGCTTCGACGGCAGGCAGGGCCCGTTCCACCTGTACCGCGCGGTGCTCGAGGCGATCGCGCTCACCTTGTGCGGCAACGGAAACGCCATGGCCGCCGAACTGGGCACGGACTTCGACCAGGTGCTGGTCT
Source organism: Amycolatopsis jiangsuensis (assembly GCF_014204865.1). Lineage (NCBI taxonomy): Bacteria > Bacillati > Actinomycetota > Actinomycetes > Pseudonocardiales > Pseudonocardiaceae > Amycolatopsis > Amycolatopsis jiangsuensis. Next base: position 7,696,144 of record NZ_JACHMG010000001.1, on the reverse strand, counting down.
CCGGCGGCGGGGCCGATTCGGAGGTGATGATGCAGATCGTGGCGGATGCCTTCGACCGGCCCGCGCGTCGCGCGCACGGCGGCGCGGAACTCGGTTCGGCGATCTGCGCGGCGGTGGGCCTCGGCGTCCACCGCGACTTCGACGAGGCGGTGGCGGCGATGGTCCGGCCGGGCAAGCAGTTCTCCCCGGACGCAGCGACGCACGCGCAGTACCGGGAACTGCACCAGGTGCACCAGGAGGTCCGCGACTACACCGATCCGCTGTTCCGCCGGCTGTCCCGGCGCTGAGCTACATCGCCCAGACGTCCACATTGGACGTCGCGATCGCGGTGGCGCCGGCGCCGAGTGCGGCGAGCACGTCGTCCTTGTCGCACACCAGCCCGCCGGCGATGATCGGCACCTCGGTGTCCGCCTTCAGCCAGGTGATCACCCGCGGCACGCAGCCGGGCAGGATCTCGATGTAGTCGGGCCGGGAGATCGCCAGCTGCCGGCCGAGGTTGTGGTAGGAAATCGAGTCGACGAGGAAGAACCGGTGCACGGCGAGCAGGCCACGGGCCTTGGCCGCCTTCACGAGGGCGGCCTTGCTGCTGAGCACCCCGTCGGCTTTCGTCTGCTGTGCCACGAACTCCACGGCGATGTCCCGGCTCACCAGGCCCTCGACCAGGTCCACGTTCACCAGCACGGTCTTGCCCGCGGCGCGCAGCCGCTCGACCAGCCCGGGCAGCGTGAGGATCGACCCGAAGAGCAGGAACACCACCGGCGGTTCGGCGTCCACGGCGGCACGCAGCCCGGCCTCGTCCTTGACGCTCGCGACGACCGGGTGGTCCAGCAGGAGTTCACGCACCATCCCACTATGACACCGCTCGCCCGGATGGCGGTACCCGTCTCCCCGGCGGTCGGCGAGGTTGCGAACCCTACGGAACACCATTCCTGGGGGAAAGTCATGAAACGAACCGTCATCGGCCTCGTCCTGTCCGCGGTCGCCACGCTGAGTGGCGCGAGCCTCGCGAACGCGGCCGCCTCTCCGTCGTCGGACTTCGGAGGCGACATCAGCGGCGGCCGCACCGGGGGCACGATCACTCGGTACAACCGCTCGGTCGGGGTCACCGGATTCGTCCGCGACGATCCCGCGCCCGGCAGCACCACGGTCATTTTCGTGTTCCGGCAGGGCACCACGGTGTTCGACGAGCAGACGCGGACCGTGTCGGACGGTCAGCGGAACTTCGGCTGGACCGAAGCCGGGCCGGTCGGCGGGTTCAGCCTCGTCGACATCCACCTTTCACACGCAGGCGGCACCAGGATCTTCATCGCCTCGGTGCCGCGCAAGGCCTGACCAGCCGGGTCAGACCTGGCGGGCGGTGGCCATCGCCCGCTCGGTCTCCCAGAACGCGCGCATCGACGTGACGAGCCCGGCCTCGTTCACCCGGTAGACGAACACCCCGTCGGTGTCCACCCGGTAGCCGCCGGGCAGGAACGTGGTGATCGTGCCGACGTTGGCCACCTCGGAGCCGGCCGCGAACGAATCGCGGATCACGAACTTGAAGCGTTCCACGTTGGCGATCGTGAGGTCCCAGAACGCCGCGATGCCCTCGTGCCCGTGGTGACCCTTGCCCTGTTCGTCGAACATGGACGGACCCACCGGGTCCTCCACCACCGCGTCCGGCGCGAACAACGCGATCCACGCGTCCTTGTCACCGGCCGTGACGGCGGTCATCGACGCGTACGCGGCGACACGTGCAGGCGGCTGCTGCACGCCGGTGTCCCAGCTGACCTCGATGCCCATGTCACTCCCCGAACTTCGCGATGACTTCGTCGCCGAATTTGCGGATGGCGTCGACCTTCGGGCCCACCTCGGCGCCGAACCCGAGGCCCTCGAACACCCACGGCATGGTGATCGCGTCGGTGACACCGGCTTCTTCCTGCTCGCGGAACCCGTCGAGCCCGAACCGGTCGACGCACACCGCCTGGTACTCGAACGGGTCGTTCTCCCGGCCTCGTTCGGCGAGCAGCGCCTTCAGCGTGCCGATGGTCTCGCGCAGCTGCTCGAGCGTCATCATCGCCGACGACCAGCCGTCGGCCACCCGGGCGGCCCGGCGCAGCGCGATGTCGGTGTGCCCGCCGATGTAGAACGGCACCCGCTTCGGCGGCGTCGGGCTCATGCGCAGCTTCTCGAAGTCGAAGAACTCGCCGTGGTACTCGACCATCCCGCCGTCGAGGATCAGCCGCAGCACCTCGATCGCCTCGTCGAAGCGCTTGCCGCGGCGCGCGTAGGGCGCACCGCACCATTCGAACTCCTCCGGCGACCAGCCGATGCCCAGCCCCAGGCCGAACCGGCCGCCGGTGAGCACGGCCACCGAGTTGACCTGCCGGGCGAGCAGCACCGGATTGCGTGAGCCGAGCTTCAGCACCGAGGTGTAGAACTCGAGCCGTTCGGTGACCGCGCCCATCGAAGCGGTCGCCACGAGCGGGTCCACCCAGGGCGTCTCCTCGTCCCAGAAGCGGCTGCCGTCCGGGGTGTAGGGGTAGTCCGCGGACACCTTCTCGGAGTAGAAGAGCGAATCCGGCAGCACGACCGAGGAGAACCCGGCCTGCTCCGCGGCCCGGGCGAGCTCGCCCAGCTGATCGAGGGGACTCATCGCGACCGACAGGGAGAACTTCATGCCGCGAACTATAACTTGTTCTACTTTACCTGGCCACCGGCCGGGCGGGCGGTGAGGGGAACTTTTCGCGTGCTGTCCGCGTTGTCCGGATCAAGAGGTGGCCCTGTGCCGCCGAGTCAGCGGAAGACACGGAGTGACCCATGGGCACCGCGATCCTGTTGATCGTGCTGGTCGTCGTCATCGTCGGGGGCGGGCTGTACTTCGCCCGGTCGCAGCGCGCCGCGCGGCAGCGGCAGCTGGACGACGCGAAGGCGGACGCGCGGCGGCTCGTCGAGCGCCTCGGCGGCCAGGTGCTCAACATCACCGGCACCGACACCGCGTCCCAGCAGGCCATGGCCGACGCGAGCGAGCGCTACACCGCGGCCGGCTCGCAGCTGGAGCAGGCGAACACGGCGGAGCAGGCGCGGCTGGTCAAGGAGACCGCGATCGAGGGCCTCTACTACGTGCGCGCCGCCCGTACCGCGATGGGCATGGACCCCGGCCCGACCCTGCCGGAAGAGGCCGAGCGCGAACGGGCAGGCAAGGTGACCGAGCACCGGGCGGTGGACGTCGAGGGCCAGCACTACGAGGCCTCTCCGGATCCGGGCCAGGACACGCCCTACTACTACCCCGGCGGCCGCGTCGCGGGCCGCCCGGTGCCGCAGGGCTGGTACAGCGAACCATGGTGGAAGCCCGCGCTGGTCGCCGGCGCCTGGGGCCTGGGCTCGATGTTCCTGTTCAGCGCGATGTTCTCCGGAATGGGCGGCATCGCGAGCGCGTCGGCCTGGGAGTCGGGCTACGACGCGGGCCAGCAGGACGCCCTGGAATCCGGTGACGGCGGCGGCGATGGCGGAGACGGTGGCGACGGCGGGGACTTCGGCGGCGACGGCGGCGGTTTTGACGGCGGCGGTTTCGATGGAGGCGGCTTCGACGGCGGGGACTTCGGCGACTTCGGCGGCGGCTTCGACTTCTGACCCTCGCCGGACCTCCGCCGTGGCCGGTCCACCGAAGCCGAACAGCCGAGGCCGACCGGACGCGAATTCCCGAGGCCGGAACCACCCTCAGCCCACCGAACGTCCCGAGCACGACTCCACACCCCACGCACGAACAACCCTCAACCCACCGAACGTCCCGAGCATGACTCCACACCCCAGACCAGACCAGACCACGTCGCCGGGCCGTCTCCGACCACGCACACCCGGACGATCACGAGCCCAGCACAGATTTCGGCCGCCCCGCTCCGCCGGGGCGGCCGAGCCATTTCCCCGAACCGGCGCAGCACCGCCCACCCCAGCTCCCGGCAGCGCCACTTCCCCAGGCCACTGCAGCCACACAGGCCACCGGCCGAAGCCACCGCAGGCTCACGACGCCACTCCTCCAGGTCGCGGCGGTCCACGGCGTCATTCACCCGGACACCCCACGCCCCGGCGCCACCCACCTCAGGCCCCGACGCGACCCAACCCGAGGTCGCCCCACTCCACGTGTCCAGCGAACGGGAACAAGTTCAGTCAGGCGTGGACGTCGGCCGGGCTCACCGGCCCGACGCACGCTCTGCGGGCAAGAAGCGGCACATCCGCACGCTCCACGTGCAAGAACTCCCCCGCGCCACGAACCCGTCCGCAAGACCAGTCCGCAGGGCCCCGCCGCAAGTCCGCGAAGTCAGGACGGCTGGCAGGTCGGGCACCAGTAGAGCTTTCGCCCCGCCAGTTCCTGGTGCGCCACCGGCGTTCCGCACACCAGGCAGGGCATTCCGGCGCGGCGGTAGACGTACACCTCGCCGCCGTGGCGGTCCTCGCGGGGCGCTCGGCCCATCGCGGCGGGCAGGTGCTTCGGCGCGACCGTGTCGATGCGGCCCACCCTTACCCCGGCGCGCATCAGCTTCACCAGATCCGCCCACATCTCGTCCCACAGCCCGCGATCCAGCGCGCGGCCCGGCACCAGCGGGGCCACGCCACGGCGGAACAGCACCTCGGCCCGGTAGACGTTGCCGACCCCGGCCAGCACGGCCTGGTCCATCAGCAACGCGGCCACCGACGTGCGCGAGCGCGAGATCCGGTCCCACGCCCGGTCCGGTTTCGCGTCGCGACGCAACGGGTCCGGCCCCAGACGCGCCCTGATGGCGTCCACCTGGGCGGGGTCGAGCAGTTCACAGCGGTTCGGGCCGCGCAGGTCGGTCCAGTGCGTCCGGCCGGACAGCCGCATCCGCACCTGGCCGACCGGATCCGCTTCGGGCAGCGGCGATTCGGCGAACGTCCCGTACAGGCCGAGGTGGACGTGCACCGTCCCCAGTGGACCGTAGTGGTGGAACAGGTGCTTCCCGTGTGCCTCCGAGGCGACGAACACCTGCCCGTCCAGCTTCGCGGCTTCGGCGGAGAACCTCCCCTGCGGGCTGCTGACCGCGACCGCCGCCCCCGCGTACCGGCGCTGGTGCAGACGGGCCAGCCGGTGCAGCGTGTGCCCTTCGGGCATCAGGCTTGCGGCAACGGCGGCGGGGTGCCGGTGCGCTCGTAGTCCAGCAGCTGCCGGACCCGCCGGGCGTGCCGTTCGTCCGGCGACTGCGGGGTGGCCAGGAACGCCTCGACGATCTCGGTCGCCTGCTCCGCGGTGTGCATCCGCGCCCCGACGCCGAGCAGCTGGGCGTGGTTGTGCTCGCGGCACAGCTTCGCCGTCTCGACGCTCCAGCCGAGGCCGGCGCGTGCGCCGGGCACCTTGTTGGCGGCGATCTGCTCGCCGTTGCCGGATCCGCCGATGACGATCCCCAGGCTGCCCTCGTCGGCGACCACGCGCCGCGCGGTCTCCACGCAGTAGGCCGGGTAGTCGTCGGCCGCGTCGTAGACGTGCGGGCCGACGTCGACGATTTCGTGCCCCTGCTCGCCGAGGTGGCGGGCGAGGTGGTTCTTCAGTTCGAAACCGGCGTGGTCGGATCCCAAGTAGACGCGCACAGGGCGGAGTCTGCCACCTCGGCGCGCACCGGGCATGCTCCGGGGGTGGACAGCACACCGGGCCGTCCACGCTGTCCGGCGGAACCCTGGAGGCTGCATGACCTGGATCGAGGTGGCCGACGGAGTGCGCGCCCGCCGGTACGGGGAACTCGACCTGACCACCGGCCTCGTGCTCGGCACACGCCGGTGCCTGGTGATCGACACTCGCGGCGACGTCGACCAGGGCGCCGAACTCGCCGCCGCGGTGCGAGAGGTGACCGACCTCCCGTGGACTGTGGTCTACACACACGCGCACTTCGACCACGCCTTCGGCACCACGCCGTTCCTGCCGTGCGACGTGTGGGCACAGGCCGGGTGCCTGACCGAACTCGTCGAGCACGGCGAAGCAGCGAAACGGGACCAGGCCGCCCGCTACCGCGAAGAGGGCAAGCCGGAACTCGCCGAGGCACTCGGACGGACCGGGATCATGCCCCCGGACCGGCTGGTGCAGGAGCACGCGGACCTCGATCTCGGCGGCCGCACCGTGGCGCTGCGCCACCCCGGACCCGGGCACACCGACCACGATCTGCTGGTGCACGTCCCGGACGCCGGCGTGGTCTTCGCCGGCGACCTCGTCGAGCACGGTCCGCACGGGTTCACCGCGGACTCGTTCGGGCCGGACGCCCACCTCGCCGAATGGCCGGCCGCGTTGGACGCACTGCTCGCGCTCGCCCCGCGAATCGTCGTCCCCGGCCACGGCGACCCGGTGGACGCCGCGTTCGTGCGACAGCACCGAGACGGCCTGAGCACCCTCGCCGCGCTTCGAGCCGCCGACGCGACGCCGGCCGAGGCGATCGCCGCCTCGCCTTACCCGGCCGACGTCACCCGAGCCGCCCTTGCCCTCCGGTGAGTGACGAAGCCGGCGAGAACCGGCCTCGCCACTCACGAGGGGTCAGTCGAAGTTCAGCTCGCCGCTGCGGGTGCGCTTGAGTTCGAAGAAGTCCGGGTAGCTCGCCATCGCGACCGCGCCGTCGAAGATCCGCAGCGCGTCCTCGCCCCTCGGGATGGAGCTGAGCACCGGGCCGAAGAACGCCACCCCGTTCACGTGGATCGTCGGCGTGCCGACGTCCATGCCGACCGGGTCCATGCCCTCGTGGTGGCTCTTGCGCAGCGCCTCGTCGTACTCGGTGGATTCGCCCGCCGCGAACAGCTCCGGGGCGCCGACGGCGTCCAGCGCCTCCTTGAGCACCGCGACGCGATCCTTGTTGCCCTGGTTGTGGTAGCGGGTGCCGAACTCGGTGTAGTAGGCGCGCACCGCCGCCTGGTCCCTGTGCTGGGCCAGCGCGGTGGCCACCCGGACCGGCGGCCAGCCCTCGCTGAGCAGCGCCTTGTAGTTCTCCGGCAGCTCGTCACGTCCCTCGTTGAGCACCGACAGGCTCATCACCCGGAAAGTGAGGTCCAGATCGCGCTGCTTCTCCACCTCGAGAATCCAGCGGGAGGTGATCCACGCGAACGGGCAGATCGGGTCGAAGTAGAAATCCACCTTCGTGGGCTGGGACGCGGCAGTCATGTCTCAGGAACTCCTCGGGACGTTCACCACCGGCGGTGTGCCGGAACGGCGGGGCAGGCCCCCGCACAGCTGGCCAACGCACGCGACCGGGTGGCTTGTTCCCTTCTCGCCCCCGCGGGTGCGGCCATGATTGGATGCTCGGCAGTGTGGAAACCGTAACCGGAAACGAAGACCAGAGGTGCCCGTGCCCGCCCCCAACCTGACTCGTGACGAAGCCAAGCAGCGCTCCGGCCTGCTGGAAGTCGCGTCCTACGACATCGAGCTGGATCTGACCGACGGCCACGGCGGACCCGGGGAGAAGACCTTCCTCTCCACGACCACCGTGCGCTTCTCCGCCGTCCGGCCCGGCGAGACGTCCTGGATCGACCTCGTCGCCGAAGGTGTCCGCTCCGCCGTGCTCAACGGCACCGAGCTCGATGTGCGCGGCTACGCCGAGGACAAGGGCATCGCGCTGCCCGCTCTCGCCGCGGAGAACGAGCTGGTGGTCATCGCCGACTGCCAGTACACCAACACCGGCGAGGGCCTGCACCGCTTCGTCGACCCCGTCGACGACGGCGTGTACCTCTACACCCAGTTCGAGACGGCCGACGCCAAGCGCATGTTCGCCTGCTTCGACCAGCCGGACCTGAAGTCGGTCTACCGGATCACCGTGCACGCCCCGCGGGACTGGAAGGTCGTGTCGAACGCGCTGGCCGCCTCGTCCGAGGACACCGCCGACGGCGGCCGCCGGGTCCGGTTCGCCGAATCCGAGCGGATCTCCACGTACCTGGTGGCGCTCATCGCCGGCCCGTACGCCGAATGGCGCGACGAGTTCCGGGACGAGCACAAGACGATCCCGCTGGGCCTCTACTGCCGCGCGTCGCTGGCGCAGTACCTGGACACCGACCGGCTCTTCACCGAGACCAAGCAGGGTTTCGCCTTCTACCACGAGAAGTTCGGCACCCCGTACCCGTTCTCCAAGTACGACCAGCTGTTCGTGCCGGAGTTCAACGCGGGCGCGATGGAGAACGCCGGCGCGGTCACCTTCCTCGAGGACTACGTGTTCCGCAGCCGGGTCACCCGCTACGCCTACGAGCGGCGCGCCGAGACGCTGCTGCACGAGATGGCGCACATGTGGTTCGGCGACCTGGTCACCATGCGGTGGTGGGACGACCTGTGGCTGAACGAGTCGTTCGCGACCTTCGCGAGCGTCTTCTCCCAGGCCGAGGCCACCGAGTACCGCAACGCCTGGACCAGCTTCGCCAACATCGAGAAGTCCTGGGCCTACCGGCAGGACCAGCTGCCCTCCACGCACCCGATCGCGGCCGACATCGTCGACCTGCACGCGGTCGAGGTGAACTTCGACGGCATCACCTACGCCAAGGGTGCCAGCGTGCTCAAGCAGCTGGTCTCCTACGTCGGTATCGAGCACTTCCTCGACGGGCTCAAGCTGTACTTCGGCAAGCACGCGTGGGGCAACGCCACCCTGGCCGACCTGCTGGCCGCGCTGGAGGAGGCGTCCGGACGCGATCTTTCGTGGTGGAGCGCGGAATGGCTGGAGACCACCGGCCTCAACTCGCTGAGCCCGCGGTACGAGATCGCCGCCGACGGCACGTTCTCCTCGTTCGCCGTCGTGCAGACCGGTGCCAAGCCGGGTGCCGGCGAGCTGCGCACGCACCGCGTCGCGGTCGGCGTCTACGACGAGGACGGCAGCGGCCGGATCGCCCGGATCCGCCGCGTGGAGCTGGACGTGTCCGGGGCCCGCACCGAGGTGCCGGAGCTGGTGGGCCAGGCAGCGGGCCAGCTCGTGCTGGTCAACGACGACGACCTGACCTACTGCCGGATGCGGCTCGACCCGGCGTCGCTGACCACGCTGATCGACCGGATCTCCGACATCACCGAACCGCTGCCGCGCACCCTGTGCTGGTCGGCCGCGTGGGAGATGACCCGCGAGGCGGAGCTCAAGGCCCGGGACTTCGTCACCCTGGTGGCCCGCGGCATCCACGCGGAAAGCGAGGTCGGCGTGGTGCAGCGGTTGCTGCTGCAGGCGCAGACCGCGCTGAACTCCTACGCCGACCAGAAGTGGGCGGCCGAGCAGGGCTGGCCCGCGCTGTCCGGGCGGCTGCTGGAGCTGGCCCGCACCGCCGAGGCGGGATCGGACCACCAGCTGGCGTTCGTGAACTCGCTGGCCGGCGGTGTGCTCGACGACGAGGCGCTGGCCGCCGTCGCGGGCTGGCTGGACGGCTCCGCGCCGCTGCCGGGCCTGACCGTGGACACCGACCTGCGCTGGCGGCTGCTGCAGACGCTCGTCGCGCACGGCAGGGCGGACGTGCCGGAGATCGACGCCGAACTCGCCGAGGACGACACCGCCGCGGGCCGCCGGCACGCCGAACGGTGCCGTGCCCTGCGGCCGACCCCGGAGGCCAAGGCGGAGACCTGGCAGCGGGCGATCTACGACGACGAGATCCCCAACGCCGTCAGCGACGCGCTCATCTCCGGCTTCTCCCACCCCGGGCAGAAGCACCTGCTGGGTGACTACGTCGCCCGGTACTTCGAGGTGATCGACGACGTGTGGGCACGCCGGTCCAGCGAGCGGGCACAGCCGACCGCGGTCGGGCTGTTCCCGTCATGGGCGATCGAACCGGCCACGGTGAGCGCGTCCGACGAATGGCTCGAGGGCCAGCACTCGGCCGCCCTGCGCCGGCTGGTGTCCGAAGGCCGGGCGGGCATCGTACGGGCGCTCGCCGCCCGGGACTTCGACAGCCAGGCCTGAGCACCCGGAGACAGCTGAAGGCCCCCTCGCGGATTTCTCGCGAGGGGGCCTTCAGCGTTCCAAGTACGGGGCGACGTCAGCGCTTCGGGTCGGGACCCGCCTGGTCGCTGAGCATGCGCAGGGCGTTGACGAGTCCACCGACCAGGTCGGCCTCCTTGAAGGAGGCGACCATGCTGGCCACCGCGAGGTTCGCGCCGCGGTCCGGGAGCCGCAGGTGCGCCCGCTGCCCGGTGACGATCTCGATCGCGCGCTGCGCCGGGGACACCGCGATCAGCACCGCGTTGCCCGGGTCCTCGGTGGAGGCGTGCAGCCGCTCCGCCTCGGCGCGGGTGTCCTCGCCGAGGTCACCGAGGTAGACGCTGAAGGCGAGGGCCGTTTCGCGGCTGGCGAACGTCAGCGCCTCGTCGAGCCGGGCGAGCTGCTGCACCGTGAACGGGCTGGTCGCCGTGTCCGGCTCGTACATCTTCGCGGCCGAACGGCGGCCGCTGTTCGTGATCACCTCGCCGAACGGGAGGTCCTTCTCCGCCACGTCGGCCGTGCCGGCCGCGTGGGTGAGCTCACCACTTGCCACGAGCGCCTCCCGCTGCCGTCGCGGCACCCGCGGGCGCCGCACCTTCCGCACCGGCTCCGTGCCCGGCGCCGACGCCGTCCGGATTGCCGGTCCACCACATCGCGGGGTACTCCCAGGGCTGGCCCGGCCGGTACCGCGGCGTCCCCGAGTGCCTCTTGCGCAGGGTGGCCGCTCCGACCACCAGGTAGATCGCCAGGGGGATGACCGCGTAGACCAGGATCGTCTCGACAACGTTCACGCCGGTGAGCGTATCGGATGGCCGGTGCGGGCACGTCCGCGGCGCGCCTACCGCTCGCCGCCGGGCAGGGGCCGTCCGCCGCTTGGCTCGCCCGCACTCGCACGTTGGGGCGAAGCACCCCGGGCCGAATGATGGCAACTCACCGTACAGGCGGCCGTACCGGTCGATGGCGTCTTGTCGGAACGCTGAAATGCTCGTAGCTTTTTCACCTGTACGGGCCTTGCGCCCCACTCCCACGCCCCAGCAGGTTACGCACCGGTCCCAGGAGGCCCCGTCATGCAGAGCGCACAGTCCCCCGCTCAGGCGACCACCGCACCCTTTTCATCACCCAACGACGTCGAATTTTTCGCCGGAACGGGTGTGACCTCCGGCACAAGGGTTACGCGCGGCACTCGGGTCACCCGCGGAACGCGGGTCACCATGGGCACGCGGGTCACCCGCGGCACCCGCGTGACGATGGGGACCAGGGTCACCAGGGGCACCCGCGTCACGATGGGGACCCGGGTCACCAGGGGCACCCGGGTCACGATGGGGACCCGCGTCACGATGGGCACTCGGGTCACCAGGGGCACCCGCGTCACGATGGGGACCAGGGTCACCAGGGGCACCCGCGTCACCATGGGCACCCGGGTCACCAGGGGCACGCGCGTCACCATGGGCACCCGGGTCACCCGCGGCACCCGGGTCACCATGGGCACCCGCGTCACCTGCCAGGCGGACTACAGCCTCGCCGCCTGACCAGCACCCGCGCACCCGCCGCGGGAAGCCCACGGCTCACCCCGGCCGCCGCAAGGCAGCCGGGGTGCCGGCGTGTCCGGGCCGGTACTCCGCCGGAGGCCGGACAGGCCGTTGACGCTCCCGGGCCCGCAGCGACGCCGGGCCGGCGCGCCGCCGTCCCGCAGGCGGATCGTCCTCAGGCCGCCGAACCCAGGTACGGCTGCCACAGCGGGTCGGCTTCCTTGGAATGGGCCAGGAGCCGCCAGTGCGGGCCGTGGGGAGCGCGAGGCACCACGCGCAGCCGCCAGCCGATCTCGGACAGCATGCGGTCGGCCTTGCGGTGGTTGCACTTCGCACAGCAGGCCACGCAGTTGGTCCAGCTGTGCGGGCCGCCGCGACTGCGGGGCACGACGTGGTCGATCGTCTCCGCCCGGCCACCGCAGTAGGCGCAGCGGTAGCGGTCGCGGTGCATCAGCCCGGCGCGGGTGAGCGGGACCTTCGCGCGGTAGGGCACCCGCACGTACGTGCTGAGCCGGATCACCGACGGCACGGGCAGGGACACCTTGGCGGCGTGCAGCTGCACTCCCGCCGGGTCACCGTGCACGACCTCGGCCTTGCCGCACATCACGAGCACCACCGCGCGCCGCATCGGCACCGCGGTCAGTGGCTCGAAGGTCGCGTTCAGCAGCAGCACGCGACGACGGCCCCAGGCCGGGGCCGCGGGCTCGGCAGCTCTACGCTGTCCGGGCGGACGGATGACTCCCCCTGGCCGGGTCCCCGGCCCGTACGGATCAGCTCCGCCGGATGCGGAACCTCCCGCTCGGGCACGCAGGACCACCTCCGGCGGCTCGTCGGCCATGGCTTGGCCGCCGCCGCCGAGGGGGACGGGTTGTCGGTCTGGCACTCGACCACCTCCACCGGTGCAGGCATAGTCGACCACACATCAGGCCCCCGGCGCACGTGTGTTCCATGACGTGTCACACAGCCGCAGCCCGCAGGCCACCCACCGGCCGCCGCGGAACGCCGGGAAAAAACGCGACGAAAGGACTTCCTCAGCTCGTGAATGCCGTGCTCAGCGCCCCACCCTCGTGCATCTCCGACCCGAGCACGTTCTGCTCGCAGGTCTTCGCGGTCACGCACAACGAGTGGCTCGCCGGCTCGACGGGCTGGCTGGTCACCAAACCGCTGCGGATCATCCTGATCCTCGTCATCGCCTTCATCGTGCGCTATCTCACCCGACGGCTGATCGACCGGGTGACCAGGCTGCCCAGCACCGGCGGCAAGTTGCCCGCACTGCTGCGCCCGCTGCGGGAACGCGCGCCGGACATGCTCGGCCCGGCGGTGCTCGAACGCCGGCTGCAGCGTGCCAAGACCATCGGCTCGGTGCTGAAGTCGGTGTCCAGCCTCCTGATCTACGGCACCGCGTTCTGCCTCGTGGTCGGCGAACTCGGCTACGACCTCGCGCCGCTGATCGCTTCGGCCGGCGTCGTCGGCGTCGCGCTCGGATTCGGCGCGCAGAACCTGGTCAAGGATTTTCTGTCCGGGATCTTCATGATGATCGAGGACCAGTACGGCGTGGGCGACATCGTCGACGTCGGCGAGGCGAGCGGCACGGTCGAGGCCGTCGGCCTGCGCATCACCACGCTGCGCGACCTGCAGGGCACCGTCTGGTACGTGCGCAACGGCGAGGTGCTGCGCGTGGGCAACTCGAGCCAGGGCTTCGCGGTGGCGGTGGTCGACGTCCCGGTCGGGTACTCCGCCGACGTGGACCTCGCGACGACAGTGCTCGGCGAGGCCGCCACCAGGGCCGTGCAGAGCGAGGCGCTATCGGCCCACGTGCTGGAGCAGCCGGAAATGCTCGGGGTGGAGAAGGTCACCCCGGAGAGCATCCAGCTCCGGCTGACGGTGAAGGTGCGGCCGGGCAAGCAGTGGGCCGTGCAGCGTGCGCTGCGCGGGCAGCTGATGGGTGCGCTGGAGGAAGCGGGCTTCGAGCCGCCGCTCGGCCGGTACCTGTCCGCCCCGTCGGCCGACAAGTGACCGGCGGGCAAGGCAAGATGGAGGAGTGTCGACTGTGAGTGGCCCGGAACCGGCGAACCTGTACGAGGCCGTGGGCGGTGAGCCGACCTTCCGGCGGATCGTCGCGCGGTTCTACCAGGAGGTCGCGCGGGACGAGATCCTGCGCCCGCTGTACCCGGAGGAGGACCTCGGCCCGGCCGAGGAGCGGTTCCGGCTGTTCCTCATGCAGTACTGGGGCGGTCCGCACACCTACTCCGACCGCCGCGGCCACCCCCGGCTGCGCATGCGGCACGCGCCGTTCAAGATCGGCCCGATCGAACGGGACGCCTGGCTGCGGGCGATCCGGGTGGCCGTGGACGAGGAGAACCTGCCCGAGCCCTACCGCGAGCAGCTGTGGGCCTACCTCGAGATGGCCGCGCACAGCATGATGAACAGCTTCGTCTGATGGGCGGTGCGCCCGGGCCGTCGTGGTGGTCCGACGCAGTCTTCTACCAGGTCTACGTACGCTCGTTCGCGGACTCCGACGCCGATGGCGTGGGTGATCTCGAAGGCCTCCGCAGCCGCCTCGGCTACCTGGAGCTGCTGGGCGTGGACGCGCTGTGGCTCACGCCGTTCTACCGGTCCCCGATGGCCGATCACGGTTACGACGTGGCCGATCCCCGTGACGTCGACCCGATGTTCGGCACGCTGCGCGACTTCGACGAGCTGCTGGCCGAGGCGCACCGGCGCGGCATCCGGGTCACCGTGGACGTGGTGCCGAACCACACCAGCAACCAGCACGCCTGGTTCAAGTCCGCGATGGCCGCCGCCCCCGGCAGTCCGGAGCGGGAGCGCTACGTCTTCCGCGACGGCCGTGGCCCGGACGGCGCCGAACCACCCAACAACTGGGTCAGCGTGTTCGGCGGCCCGGCCTGGACGCGGGTGCCGGACGGCCAGTGGTACCTGCACTTGTTCGCCCCGCAGCAGCCGGATCTGAACTGGGCCGACGCCGAGGTGCGCTACGACCTCGAGCGCACTCTGCGGTTCTGGCTGGACCGCGGGGTGGACGGGTTCCGCGTCGACGTCGCGCACGGCATGGCCAAACCCGCCGGGCTGCCGGACATGGACCGGCGCCTGGCCGGCTCGGACGGCGAGCAGCACGGCGAACCGTACGATCCCCGTTTCGACGACGACGGCGTGCACGACGTGCACCGGATGATCCGGAAGGTGCTCGACGAGTACCCGGACACCATGGCGGTCGGCGAGATCTGGGTACGTGACGAGGAGCGGCTGGCCCGCTACCTGCGCCCGGACGAACTGCACCTGGCGTTCAACTTCCGCCTGGTGCTGACCCATTTCGACGCGGACGCGCTGCGTACCGCGATCGAACGCTCGCTGGCCGTACCGCGGGCAGCCGGGGCGCCCGCGACGTGGACGCTGTCCAACCACGACGTGTGGCGCACGGTGAGCCGGTACGGCGGCGGCGCGACCGGGGTGCGCCGGGCGCGTGCGATGGCGTTGGTGGAGCTGGCGCTTCCGGGCGCGGTGTACCTCTACAACGGCGAAGAACTGGGGCTGCCGAACGCGGATCTGCCGGTGGAGGCGCTCACCGATCCGCGGGCGCGCACGCAGGGCCCGGAGTACGGCCGTGACGCCGAACGCGTGCCGATGCCGTGGGAAGGTGCTTTGCCGCCGTTCGGGTTTTCCCGAAATCCGCGCACCTGGCTGCCGATGCCGCCGGACTGGGCCGAGCTGACCGTGGAACGGCAGCTGGAGGACCCGGATTCCACGCTGTCGCTGTACCGGCGCGCGGTGGAGCTGCGCAGGACCCATCCGGCGTTCCGTGCCGGTGACGAGCTCGAATGGTACGGCGCGCCGGCCGGCTGCTTCGCGTTCCGCCGCGGGCGGGGCGGGCTGATCTGCGCGGTGAACACCTCGGCCAGCTCGATTGCCCTGCCACCCGGGGAAATCCTGCTCAGCAGCAGCCCGCTCGAGCAGCGCCGGCTGCCGCCGGACTCCGCCGCCTGGCTCGTCTGACCGCGTTCGGGTCGTCCACAGTGGACAGCTGACCTCGCGGCCGTACCGCGGGGTTTTTCCCGCACCACGGCTCGTTCAGGACGATGTGGCGGTGGCCTCCAGCCGCCGTCTCAGCTCGCCGTGGTCCAGCACGGCGCGCGCCGGGATTCCTCCGGTCTCGTCCGGCATGCTCAGCAGTTCGGCCACGAACCGGCGTACCCGGGCCGGTTCCGGCGTCACCTCGCCGCGCAACCGGGCCACCACGACGGCGGGTTCGGCGGGCACCGTCTCGACCGACAACGTCCAGCCCTGACCGGCGTTCCACAGCAACATCAAGTCCCGCCCCGGAAACCGTGGCGAACGGCCGTTCAGCGCCACGTACGCGGTGACCGTGTCGGCGACCTCGCACGAAGTGCACTCCGGCGACACCCCCACTGCCGCGGCGACCTCGCGCACGTACGCGACGAGCACCCGTCGTAAGGCCTGCGGATCGTCCGCGGCGGGCAGGGACATCGGACGGTCGGGACCGGAGCGCAGCATGGTTCTCCTCTTCCGCCGCCCGCGGGCGGGAACGGGCGGGCACGGTGATCGGGGTGCGCCGAATCAGACATCCGGCTGATGAACCGGCATCGACTCTACCTGCCGGGGCAAGGGGCATGCGGGAGTTCAGCGGGAGTTCAGCCCTGCTGGCCGCCGCCCGGATCCCCGTTCGCGGCGTCGGCCACCGACGTCGCGAGCCACGCGGCGAACAGCCCCGCCTGCACGTACGGAGCGGCCTCCCCCACCGCGCGCACCACCGACCGCGCCCGGCCGGGCGAACGCTCCGGCCGGTCCGGTTCCGGGGCGTCCGCCGGACGTTCCGTGCGCCACGGCGTCTCCTCGGTCCGGACTTCGGCGAGGAAGTCCGCCGTCGGGTCACCGTCGGGATCGCTCATGCCTTCACCCTGACACCGCGCGTCCGCGGATGCCACCACCACAAGGAAACCGCAAGGTTTGGGCGGCACTACGCCAAGCGGCGCAGATCGGCTCGTTTTCCCGCGGGCCGGGTGCCGAAGTCGTACCCTGCCCGGCAGCAGCATCACCGGTGATGCGGAGGAGGACATGACGGACGGCCCAGCGGCGCAGCCCGGTCTGGAGCGGCTTGCCGCCGTGCAGCAGAATCTGCTGAAGGCGCTCGAACGCACCCGGCAGGAGGGCGCCCAGGCGGCGGACGCCCAGCAGGCACTCGCCCGGATCTCCGGCCGGGCCAGCAGTCCGGACGACGCGATCACCGTCGTCGTGGATTCCAGCGGCGCGCCCCAGGACGTCACCTTCACCGAGAAGATCAGCGAACGCAGCCCGCAGCAGCTGGGCGCCGAACTCATGCACTGCCTTCGCCAGGCCCAGGCCCAGCTCGGGCAGGCGTTCGCCGATCAGGCCGGGGACGATCCGTTCGCCGCCCGGATTGCGGCGAAGTTCGAAGAGCGTTACCCGGCACCGGAACCCGATCCGGACACCGCCGGACAGGTGAACGAGGTGGCACTCGGACAGCTCGACGAGGAGCCCGCGCCGACGAC
This sequence comes from Amycolatopsis jiangsuensis, assembly GCF_014204865.1. Taxonomy (NCBI): domain Bacteria; kingdom Bacillati; phylum Actinomycetota; class Actinomycetes; order Pseudonocardiales; family Pseudonocardiaceae; genus Amycolatopsis; species Amycolatopsis jiangsuensis. The sequence goes on along the minus strand of NZ_JACHMG010000001.1, from coordinate 7,679,170 downwards.
GGCGCCACCACCGAGACCCCGGCGGGAAGGAAACGACGAAGACTTCGGCGAGACCGATTTCCTGCGGGGGCCGGATCGTGACTGAGGGAAACACCGGCGGATACACCGTCGAAACCGACAAGCTGGACGCGCACCGCGCCGACGTGGAAGAGGCGGTCAAGACCGCCGACCGGGTCGTGGACGCCGGCCACCAGGTGACCCCCGGCGGCTGGGACAACGCCTTCGGCCTGATGTTCCAGGCGTTTCCGGTGGCCACGCATCCGATCGCCGAGGCTTTCATCGACTTCGCCAAGACCGCTTCGCAGGCACTGCAGTACACCTCCACCGCCCTCGGCACGGCAGCCGTGGACTACCAGCGAACCGAGCAGCACACCGCGGACATCCTGCACCAACTGGAGAAGAAGATCGCCGACGTGTCGGAAATGCAGGTGGGCAACGGCGCTCTGCCCCCGGAGGACGTGGCCGAACCACACACCCCGGTGATCGGTGCCCCCGCGAAGAACCGGGCCACCGACGAGCAGGAGGACTGACGCCATGCCGGAAGGCAACTCACTCGTCGACAAGAACGCCACAACGGACTTCAACCAATACAACCCGTTGAATTCCGACACCGGGTGGGGCCCGTTCATGCCCGGGCCGGGAGCCGGTGTCGACGACCCCAACCAGCACTGGTTGTCCGGACTTCCGCTCCTGGCTCCGGCCGAGAACGTGTGGCACGACCTGGAGGGCGGCGACTACTTCAGTTTTGTTTTCGACGCACTGAACACCATTCTCGACGGCGCCAGTTTCGCCGGCAGCCTGGCGGAGGCGACCAGCCCGGGCGGAGTGGTCGCCACCATCGTGCAGCCGCTGCTCGCGTGGATCATGGACCACCTGAAGCCACTTCGGCTCGTCATGGACGAACTGGTCGGCAACTCGGCGACTGTGGCAGGGGTATCCGCGACCTGGGCCAATATGGGCCAAGCACTCGGCCAGGCCGCGGACAAGTACGACCAGGTCGCGCAGGACACCCAGCGCTACTGGCGGGGAGCGGCCGCCGATGCCTACCGGAAACGCGCGCGTGGTCTCGCGGTCGGCATCAACAGCATCGGGCTGCTCTGCGAGATATGGGCGTATCTGCTCGACAGTGTCAGTGGCATGGTCCAGGCGGCGCACGACCTGGCGCGCGATCTCATTTCCGGGCTCGAGGCCGAGTTGATCGGAATCGCTGCCGACGCAGTCCTCGCCGGACCGCCCCCAGCCGACCTGGTTGCGATGGCCAAAGACGCCGCTGTCTACCTCGCCGAGGTGGAAATCGACTTCGCGAAAATGCTGGTCAAACTCGGCGAAGGCATGACCAAAGCGATGGCTCTCGTCGGCAGCATACTTTCAGCGATCCAGCAGATCGCCACCGCGATCAAGCGGCTGGTCGAGTTCGCCGGCCAAGGTGGCCACGCGTCGCAGGCGCCCCGCTGAGTTCCTAGAACAGCAGCGGCAGCAGCGCCTGTCTCCGTTTGAGCACCGCGCCGTAGCGGGCGTCGAGGCGGAGCCAGGAGTCGGTGGCGGTCACGCGGACCACGTCGCCGCCGATGGACGAGTCGAACAGGCCCATCCCCGACAGCGCGAACAGACAGCGCATCTGCACCTTGACCTCGAGGTCGCCGCCGGTGACGGTGAGCACCGGCTGGTCCATCAGTGACGCCGGCGGGGTGCCGTGCGGGCCGGCGTTGTCGCGGGCCAGCGACACGCCCCGGTCGGCCAGGTCCGACACGATCCCGACCGGCAGATCGTCCACCAGCTGCCATCGGCCGGACGCGGGAAGCTCGGAGTGCCACAACAGATCGCGCGGCGGGCCAGGGTCCATCACCTCGCCGCCGGCGACGGTGAGCGCGGCCAGCAGCTCGTTGCCGGACACCGTGACGTCGGCCGGCGTGACGGTCCCCGCCACCGCGCGGGTGGCGAGGACCTCGAACGGCGTGGCCGTCCACGCTTCCACGATCTCCTCGCCGGCACGGCGGCGCAGCCGCACCGCCGTGCTCCCGTCGAGACGCACCGCGCGGGCCACGAATGCGCCCAGCGTCTCCCGGTCGCCCGGATCCGGGATTCGCAGCTCAGGCATCGGCGAACACCCGCTTGAGGAATTCGCTCTCCGCCGCGGTGAGCCGGCGCGGCCGCAGTGCGCCGGTGTCGTACGGCGCGAGCACGGTTTCCGCGGTGACGGCGACCGGGTCACTCTCGTCCGGGCCGGCGTGCACGCGGTAGCCGAGGGTCACGGTCGCCGCCTTCAGCTCGGTGAGCGCGATCTCCACGCGCACCGAGCTGTCCGGGGTGGCGATGATCGGCGCGCGGTAGTGCACGGCGAGCTTCACCACGACGACGCCCTTCGGCAGTTCGGTGAGACCTTCGTTCACCGCTTCGCCGAACAGCACCGGAATCCGCGCCTCTTCGAGCAACGTCACCATGTTCGCGTGGTTGACGTGCCCGTACACGTCCATGTCCGACCAGCGCGGCCGGACGTGGCTGACATAGGTCACCGCACAGTGCTCCGGATCTGGCGCGCGGCCACGGACAGCGTCGCGAGGTCGAGCCTCCCGGAGCGGGTGATCTCGTCCAGCGCCACGCGGGCCCGCGAAAGCCGCGACGCGTTGGCTTTCTCCCACTGCGCGATCTGCTCATCGACGGAACGGTCCTGATCACTCTGCCGCAACGCGTCGAGCGTGATCGCGCGCAGGGAACCGTACACGTCGTCACGCAGCGACAGCCGCGCGAGGGCATGCCAGCGGTTGCCCCGCTCCAGCGCGCTGATCTCCGTGAGCATCTTGTCGACGTCCAGGTGGTCCGACAGCGCGAAGTACAGCTCCGCGGTGTCCGCGGGGGTGTGCGTGGCGTCCAGGCCGACCTGCTGCTCGGCCAGCTCCGCCACCTCGACCACGTCGAGCAGGCCGTAGCTGTGCAGCAGCAGCGCGACCCGGCGCGCCAGGTCCGCGGGCACGCCCTGCTCGGACAGTCCGGCCGCGTCCTGCTCCACCGACTCCAGCTCACGCCCGCGCATCAGGTCGCCCAGCTTCGGGACGAGGTCCGCGAGCACCGGCCCGAACCGGGTGATCTCGGCCAGCGGCGCCAGCGGCTGCGGGCGGTTGGTGAGGAACCAGCGCGCGGCGCGGTCCAGCAGCCGCCGCGTCTCCAGCACCATCCGGTCCGCGACCTCGGTGGGCACCACGTTGTCCAGCGTCTCGATCTCCGACCACAGCTTCGGCAGGTCGAAGACGTGGGTGACCACGGCGTAGGCGCGCACCGCGTCGGTGGCGGTCGCGTTCATCTCCTCCATCAGCCGGTGCACGAACGAGATGCCGCCGCCGTCGACCAGCTCGTTGGTCACCAGCGTGGTGATGATCTGCCGGCGCAGCGGGTGCTGGGCGATCGAGGCGGCGAAGCGCTCCCGCAGCGGCTCCGGGAAGTACTCCGGCAGCCGCCGGGCGAACACCTCGGAATCGGGCAGGTCGGACTCGAGCAGCTCGTCCTTGAGGTCGAGCTTCACGTGCGCGAGCAGGGTCGCCAGCTCCGGCGAGGTGAGCCCCTCGTCCGCCTTCTCCAGCGCGCGGAACTGCGAGTTGCTCGGCAGCGCCTCGAGCTTGCGGTCGAACGCACCCTTGGCCACCAGCGCGGCGACCTGCCGGGCGTGCACCGACACCATCGGCGCGGCGTGTGCCCTGCTGACGCCGAGCACCGCGTTCTGCCGGTAGTTGTCCGCGAGCACCAGCGCGCCGACCTCGTCGGTCATCTCGCCGAGCAGCTCGTTGCGCCGGGTGTGCTCCAGCTCGCCGCCTGCCACCAGGTGATCCAGCAGGATCTTGATGTTGACCTCGTGGTCGGAGCAGTCCACGCCGGCCGAGTTGTCCAGCGCGTCGGTGTTGATCTTGCCGCCTGCCCTGGCGAACTCGATCCGACCGAGCTGGGTCAGGCCCAGGTTGCCGCCCTCGCCGACGACCTTCACCCGCAGCTGGTGGCCGTCGACCCGGATCGCGTCGTTGGCCTTGTCGCCGGCGTCGGCGTTGGTCTCCGTCTCCGCCTTCACGTAGGTGCCGATGCCGCCGTTCCACAGCAGTTCGACCGGAGCCAGCAGGATCGCCTGGATCAGGTCCATCGGCGCGAGGTGCGTGACGTTCTCGCCGAGCCCGAGAGCCTGCCGCACCTGCGGGCTGACCGGAATGGTCTTCGCCGAGCGCGGGTAGATCCCGCCGCCCTCGCTGATCAGCGAGCGGTCGTAGTCGTCCCACGAGGACCGCGGCAGGTCGAACAGCCGGCGCCGCTCGGCGAACGAGGTGGCCGCGTCCGGGTCCGGGTCGAGGAACACGTGCATGTGGTTGAACGCGGCGACCAGCCGGATGTGCTCGGACAGCAGCATCCCGTTGCCGAAGACGTCGCCCATCATGTCGCCGATGCCGACCACGGTGAAGTCCTCGGTCTGGGTGTCCTTGCCCAGCTCGCGGAAGTGCCGTTTCACGCTCTCCCACGCGCCCTTGGCGGTGATGCCCATGGCCTTGTGGTCGTAGCCGACCGAACCGCCGGAGGCGAACGCGTCACCGAGCCAGAATCCGTACTGCGCCGAGACTTCGTTGGCGAGGTCGGAGAACTTCGCGGTGCCCTTGTCCGCGGCCACCACGAGGTAGCTGTCGTCGGCGTCGTGGCGCACCACGTCCGGCGCCGGCACGGTGGCACCCTCGACCCGGTTGTCGGTCAGGTCCAGCAGGCCGGAGATGAACATCCGGTAGCAGGCGATGCCCTCGTTCAGCTGCGCCTCGCGGTCCAGCCCGGCGTCGCCGGTCGGCGCCGGCGGCCGCTTCACCACGAAACCGCCCTTCGCGCCCACCGGGACGATCACCGCGTTCTTCACCGCCTGCGCCTTGACCAGGCCCAGAATCTCGGTGCGGAAGTCCTCCCGCCGGTCCGACCAGCGCAGGCCGCCGCGGGCGACCTCGCCGAAGCGCAGGTGCACGCCCTCGACGCGCGGCGAGTACACGAAGATCTCGAACTTCGGACGCGGTTCGGGCAGCTCCGGCACCCCGCTCGGATCGAGCTTGAAGGCCAGGAACGCCCGCGGGTTCCCGTCCGCGCCGCGCACGCGGTAGTTCGTCCGCAGGGTCGCGTTGACGACCGCCATCAGCCTGCGCAGGATGCGGTCCTCGTCGAGGCTGGTGACCTCGTCGATCATCGAGCCGATCTCGGCGACCAGCGATTCCTCGTGACTCGCGCGGTCCACATCGGACAGTTGCGGATCGCAGCGGGTCTCGAACAACCGCACCAGGCAGGTGGCCACCCGGGTGTGCCGGACCACGGTGTTTTCGATGTAGGACTGGGAGAACGGGCTGCGGGCCTGCTGCAGGTACCGCGAATAGGCGCGCAGCACGGCGACCTGCCGCCAGGTGAGCCCGGCCCGCAGCACGAGCGCGTTGAGCCCGTCGACCTCGGCGTCGCCGTGCCAGGAGGCGTGGAAGGCCTCCTGGAAGCGTTCCCGCAGCCGGTCCACCACCGCGTCGTCCGGCTTCTCCAGGCTTTTGCCGTCGATGCGCAGGCCGAAGTCGTAGATCCAGCTGGCGCCACCGTCCGCGCGGAACAACTCGTACGGGCGCTCGTCGACCACCTCGACGCCCATCGCCTGCAGCACCGGCAGCACCTTCGACAGGGTGACGCCTTCTCCGCGCAGGTACAGCTTGAAGCGCCGCTCCCCCGGCTCGGCGTCGGCCGGCAGGTAGAACGACTGCGCGAGATCGCCCTCGTCCACCAGCGTCTCCAGCTGGCGGAGGTCGGCCAGCGCCTCCTCGGCGGTGAAGTCCTCCTTGTAGGCCTCCGGGAACACCGCGGCGAACCGCAGGCCCTGATCGACCGCGGACTCCTCGCCCACCCCGCCTGCTCCGCCGTCACCGTCCCGCTCACGGCGTTCGGCGAGGATCGCCTCCACCAGCCGGTCCTCCCAGCTGCGCACGACCGTGTTCAGCCGCTCCTGGATGCGCAGGATGTCCGGCTCGACCCGGTTCGCCGGATCGGTGTGCACCATGAAGTGCACCTGCGCGAGCGGCGTTTCCCCGATCCGCGCGCTGTACTCCAGCTGCGTGCCCTCCAGCTCCTGAAGCAGCACCTCTTGCATGGCCAGCCGGGAGCGCGTGGTGTAGCGGTCGCCGGGCAGGTAGACCAGGCACGAGAAGAACCGGCTGTAGGGGTCGCGGCGCAGGAACAGCCGCAGCCTGCGCCGGTCCGACAGGGTGATCGCGCCGGTGGTGGTGGCGTACAGCGAATCGGAGTCGGCGGAGAACAGGTCGGCGCGCGGCCAGTTCTGCAGCACCTCCAGCATCCGCTGGCCGGAGAAGGACTCCATCGGGAAGCCGGCGCGGTGGATCACCTCGCGCACCCGCTTGCTCACGACCGGGATGTCGAGCACGTTCTCGTGCAGCGCGGTCGTGGTGAACATGCCCAGGAACCGGTGCTCACCGGTCACCGTGCCCTGGTCGTCGAACGTCTTCACCCCGACGTAGTACGGATACACCGGCCGGTGCACCGTGCTCGGCGCGCTCGCCTGGGTCAGTACGAGCAGCGTCGGCGCGAGCGCGTTGGCGGAGCTGTCCGGACCGGCGGTGAGGCTGCGGGCGGCCAGACTGTCCTGGCGCAGCACACCGAGCCCGGACGCCAGCACCGCGCGCAACGCCGGCTCGTCGGTGTCCGGATGCGGGTTCTCGACCAGCTCGTAGCGGCGGTAGCCGAGGAAGGTGAAGTGGCCGTCGGCGAGCCAGCGCAGCAGCCGGGCGCCTTCCCGCAGCTCGCTTTCCGGCAGCTTCGGCGGGTGCTGCTCCAGCTCCTCAGCGAGCCCGCAGGCGGTCTGCCCCATCCGGTCCGCGTCCTCGACGACCTCCCGCACGTCGCCCAGCACCGAGGCCAGCCGGTTGTCCAGCTCGCGCGCCCGGTTCGGGTCGGTGACCCGGTCGATCTCGACGTACATCCACGATTCCGCGGTCGCACCCGCGGGCGGTTCGGCCGCGTCGGCGTCCAGGTGCAGGCCCTCGAGCTCACCGGTGACGCCGCGGCTCACGACGACGATCGGGTGCACGATGCGGTGCACCTGCACGCCGTCCCTGGCGAACTCCGCGGTGACGCTGTCCACGAGGTAGGGCATGTCGTCGGTGACGACCTGCACCACGGTGGCCTCGCGGGTCCAGCCGTCCTCGGCGGTGGTCGGGTTGAGCAGCCGCACCGCCGGCCGTCCCGGCATCCGCTGCTGGGCCAGCTGCAGGTGCGAGCGCACCGCACCGACGAGCGCGGCCGGATCGTCGCCGACGATCTCGTCGGCCGGGATGTGCCGGTAGTAGTGGCGGATCAGCTCTGCGATCTCGGGCGCGCGTGCCGCGGCGGCGTCGATCAACTCGTCCCGGATCTGCTCCGGGCTGGTGCGGCGGCGTGGCGCGCCGGCGGCGGCATCGGTTCCGGACAGGGACGAGACTCCCGTCGAGCTCATTGAGCAACTCTCCAGTGTGCGAGATCGAGACGTGTCCGCCACCACAACGTGCCGGACACCCTCACCCTAATCCGCCCGCCACCCGGCCCGTGCGGCGCGGGGAAAGACTTAAGGTTTCGGTGATTGCCTTGCCCGCCAGGGGATGTGCGGGATCGGTTCAGCTACCGGCGGGTCGGTCGGGATGGCCGCGGCGGAAACCCCCGGCACGGGACCGGATCGTCTCCGCCCGGGCATCGGAACCCGCTTCGGGATCGGTTCAGACCCGGGGCCGGACAGCGGCCAGGCGACACGCCGGGACGAAGCTCAGTCGGTCGTGCGGTGCCGGTCGGCGGTGGCGTGCCCGTTGACCGGGCGCTTCGGCTCGTCCTGCGGGCCCAGTTGCTTCACCAGCGCGGCCGCGCTGGCCGTACCAGCCTGGTGCTCGGCGAGCGCGCGGGCGAGGAGTTCGGCCAGCCCGGCGTCCGCGGCCGGTTCGTCCTCCGCGATGGCCCGCGCGTAGCTCTCCGGGAACGGCTGCGAGGACGGCGTCCAGTCGTCCACGTCCGTCAGCGGATCCAGCGCCGGGGGCATGCGCAACCGCGGCAGCCACGGATCGGCCACCGGTTCCTCCAGCCGCGGCTCGGCGGCCTTCGGGAGGTACTCGACCGTCGTGGCCGCGGGCCTGTTCGCGGGGTCCGCCTCGGCCTCCCCGGAACCGGTCTTGCCGCGTCCGGATTCCGCCGGCTCGGACTCTCCCGGCTCAGTCTGTCCCGGATCGGACTCCGCCGCCCGCGGTCCCGGCTCGTCCGCCCGCCGCCGGCCGCCCCCGCCTTCCCCCGCGGAGATGCCCAGCCGATCCAGCACGGACCGTGCCGCGACCGACCCGTGTTCGGCGTCGTGCCGCGTCGTCCGGCTGCGGACATCCCGGCGCGCCTGCTCCTCCCGCGCCCACTCGTCGCTCTCCCACAACGGAGCGGCGGGCTCGTCGGCAGGCGCCGGTGCCAACGGCAGCTCCGGCAAGATGTCCGAAAGATCCGGCATACGCAACGAAAACCGCGGCGGCTCCTGCGGCACGGACTCCCGGGCACTCTCCCGCGCCACCGCCTCGGCCGGCTTCCCGGCACGCGCAGTTTCCTCGGTCCGCACAGGCTTTTCAGCGCGCGCAGCTTCCTGCGCTCGCGCAACCTTCTCTGCCCACGCAGCCTCCTCGGCGCGCGCGGCGTTCTGTGCCCACGCAGCCTCCTCAGCCTGCGCAGCCTTCTCCGCCCACGCGGCTTCTTCAGCACGAACGGAACTCACGGCAGGTTCATCGACGCGCGCGGCCGGCTTCCCACGCACCGCAGACGTTCCAGCGTCCCGCGGCGCGGTCTGAGCCGGCGCCGACTCAACCGTGTGCACCTCCGCCGCTTCGCGCGCGCGACGTCGCTCGGTCGCACGCGAAGCGGGTTTCTCGACCTCCGTGGCCGACGGCGTCTGATGCGTACGTCGCGTCTCGCCCGTACGCCGAGACTGCGCGTCGTCACGGCGGAACGGCCGCCCCCACGCGGGCAACGCGGCCGGCTTCCGCGCACGCGGCGCGGCTTCCGGCTGCGAGGACACAGCCGGCAACACCGCAGTCTGCTCGATCTCCTCCGTGGGCCGCCCGAACGACCACGCCGGTGCCTTCTCCGCTTTCTCCGCCGGCGGCTCGTCACGGATCGCCGGCATCACCGACGTGACCTCCGCTTCGACCCGCGGTTCGACCGCCATCGGCACCGCACGGCTGTCCCGGGGACCAGATGCCGCGAGCACCTCGTCGAGATCGAACGAAGCCAGCTCGCTCGCCCCGAACTCCCCGGCCAGCAGACCGCAGGCCTGCCGCCGCGCGCGGGCGTGCACGTGCTCGGCTGCCCGCGACCGGTGCAGGCAGGCGATGGCTTCCTCGGCGCTGCCGAAGCGCTCCTCGATCTGTGACAGCTCCAGCCACAGCCGCGAGGTGACCGCGGGCAGGCCGTGCCGGTCGGTGGCGGCGACTGCTTCGCGCACCAGCTCCGCGGCGGCCTCGCCGGACCCGGCCGGCAGGTGCACCCGCGTCGCCACGGCCAGCCGCAGCCAGGCCGACGGCGCCACCCCCGCGGCCCGCACCGGCGCACGCAGCACCGGCTCCGCGATGTCGTAGGCCATGTCCGCGTCGCCGCGGTCCAGCAGCGTGCTCACCAGCTGCAGCACGAGCCGGGTCCGGACGAGCCCGCCGTCGTCGCCGGGACGGTCCAGCTTCTCCAGGAACCCGAGGCCGGTACGGGCGGCGTCGGCGGCCGCGGTGAGGTCACCGTGCCGGCGCCGGTGCGCGGCGGTCCCGTTGCGCAGCAACGCCCGCAGCAGCAGCCGGGTGTCCGCGTCCAGTGCGTCGTCGGCCACAAGGAGCTTGTCCGCTTCCACCAGCACGCGGTCCAGCTCCGGCTTGCGGCCGAACTGGGCGAGGCAGCCCACGAGGTGGCAGAACGCTTCGGCACGCAACGACGGCAGCACGTCCTTCGAAAGCGCCGGACGCAACGCGGCCAGCCCCATCAGCGGCACGCCGAGGCTGCGCGCGCACACCGCGAGGTCGATGCGCAGCCGCGCCGCGGTGCTCACGTACCCGGCGTGCTCGGCCGCGCGCAGGGCCGCCACCGCACGGCCGACCGTGCCGGTGCGGTCACCGACCCGTACGCGGGCGGACACGACCAGGCTTTCCGCCCGGACCCAGTGCCCGTCCGCGCCGGCCGCCTCGGCGAGTGCCGCCGCACGTTCCCCGAGCACCAGAGCGAGCTCGGGGGCACGCAGGTGCAGCGCCTCCGCCCGGGCGATCAGCCGCCCGAGATCGGCGAGGGTCCCGCCACCGGCAACGGCGGGCCGCCCGTCCGCGGGTGCGGACGGGCCGGGCCGGTTGTGCCTGCTGGTTTCCACTCTCCGACCCCCGCGCCGGTCAGTCGCGCTTCAGCTTGCGGTGGGTGACCCGGTGCGGGCGGGCGGCCTCGGCGCCCATCCGGTCGATCTTGTTCTTCTCGTAGCCCTCGAAGTTGCCCTCGAACCAGAACCAGCGGGCCGGGTCCTCGTCCGTGCCCTCCCAGGCGAGGATGTGCGTGGCGACCCGGTCGAGGAACCACCGGTCGTGCGAGATCACCACGGCGCAGCCGGGGAACTGCTCGAGCGCGTTCTCCAGCGAGCCCAGCGTCTCCACGTCCAGGTCGTTCGTCGGCTCGTCCAGCAGGATCAGGTTGCCGCCCTGTTTGAGCGTGAGCGCCAGGTTGAGCCGGTTGCGCTCGCCGCCGGAGAGCACCCCGGCCGGCTTCTGCTGGTCCGGGCCCTTGAAGCCGAACGCGCTCACGTAGGCGCGCGAGGGCATCTCGGTCTGCCCGACGTGGATGTAGTCGAGCTTGTCCGACACGACCTCCCACACCGTCTTGTCCGGATCGATGCCACCCCGGTTCTGGTCCACATAGGACAGCTTGACCGTCTCGCCGATCTTGACCGTGCCGCCGTCCGGCTCCTCGAGCCCGACGATGGTCTTGAACAGCGTGGTCTTGCCGACGCCGTTCGGGCCGATCACGCCGACGATGCCGTTGCGCGGCAGGTCGAACGACAGCCCGTCGATGAGCACCCGGTCGTCGAAACCCTTGCGCAGCTTCTCGACCTCGACCACGACGTTGCCCAGCCGCGGACCCGGCGGGATCTGGATCTCCTCGAAGTCGAGCTTGCGGTGCTTGTCCGCCTCCGCGGCCATCTCCTCGTAGCGGTCCAGCCGCGAACGGGACTTCGTCTGGCGTGCCTTGGCGTTGGACCGCACCCAGTCCAGTTCGGTCTTGAGCCGCTTGGCCAGCTTCGCGTCCTTCTTGCCCTGGACCTCGAGCCGTTCGCGCTTCTTCTCCAGGTACGTGGAGTAGTTGCCCTCGTAACCGACGACGTGGCCGCGGTCGAGCTCCATGATCCACTGCGCGACGTTGTCCAGGAAGTACCGGTCGTGGGTCACCGCCAGCACGGCCCCGGCGTAGCGGGCCAGGAACTGCTCCAGCCACAGCACGCTTTCGGCGTCCAGGTGGTTGGTGGGCTCGTCGAGCAGCAGCAGGTCGGGCGCGGACAGCAGGAGCTTGCACAGCGCGACCCGGCGCCGCTCTCCCCCGGACAGGTGGGTCACCGGCTCGTCCGGCGGCGGGCAGCGCAGCGCGTCCATCGCCTGCTCCACGGTGGAGTCGAGTTCCCAGGCGTCGGCGTGGTCCAGGTCCTCCTGGAGCTTGCCCATCTCGTCCATCAGCTCGTCGCTGTAGTCGGTCGCCATCTGCTCGGCGATCTCGTTGTAGCGGTCGAGCTTGCGCTTGGTCTCGCCGAGGCCCTCCTCGACGTTCTGCCGCACGGTCTTGCCCTCGTCCAGCTCCGGCTCCTGCATGAGGATGCCCACCGACGCGCCCGGCTGCAGGAACGCCTCGCCGTTGCTGGCCTGCTCGATCCCCGCCATGATCTTCAGCACGGTGGACTTACCGGCGCCGTTCGGGCCCACCACGCCGATCTTGGCGCCGGGGTAGAACGCGGTGCTGACGTCGTCGAGAATGACCTTGTCCCCGACGGTCTTGCGCACCTTCTTCATGGTGTAGATGAACTCGGCCATGCCAGCGATCGTAGAGTGGCCTCTCCGGCGCCCTGACGGCGGTCACCACCGACCTACCGAGGGTCACCCCCGGGTCACGCGGACGACATCACTTTCGGGTCGTCCTCACTCGCTCCGCTTGCCCTGCGCGAGGTTCTTCAGCATCGCGTTGTAGGCGGTCAGCTCCTCGTCGCCGGTGCTCGCCTCCCGCCGATCGCGCCGCTTCGCCTCGCGTTCGTCCGCGCGTGCCCACTGCACCAGCAGCGCGATCAGCACCAGCAGCACCGGCACCTCGCCGGACGCCCACGCGATGCCGCCACCGAGGCGCTGGTCGCTGAGCAGGTCACCGACCCAGGGCAGGCGCAGTGAGGTGTAGAACTCGCGTCCGATCACGGTCTGCATGTTCATCAGGATCACGCCGAAGAACGCGTGGAACGGCATCGCGCCGAACATCATGCCGAGGCGGCCGATCGGGGGCAGCCGCCGCGGTGCCGGGTCGACGCCGATCACCGGCCAGTAGAAGACGTAGCCGACCAGCAAGAAGTGCGCGTTCATCGCCAGGTGCGCCCAGTGGTAGTCGAGCGCGGAATCGAACAGGCCGGAGAAGTACAGCGCGTAGAACGACCCGACGAACAGCAGCAGCGCGACGATCGGGTTCGTCAGGAACCGCGACACCGGCGAGTGCACGGCGGCCAGCAGCCACTCCCGCGGGCCGGGCGCCGCATCGCGCCCGGCCGGCGGAAGCGCGCGCAGCGCGAGGGTGACCGGCCCGCCGAGCACCAGCAGCACCGGCGCCACCATCGACAGGAGCATGTGGTTGCCCATGTGCACGCTGAACATCGCGGGCGCGTACCGGCCGATGCCCGACGACGTGGCCAGCAGGATCACCAGGCAGCCGGCGAGCCAGGCGACGGTCCGGCCGACCGGCCACTGGTCGCCGCGCAGGCGCAGGCGCCGCACACCGGCGAGGTAGACCACCGCGAGAACGATCGCGACGGTGCCGTAGACGAGATCGAACCGCCAGTCGGTGAACAGCCGCCCGAACGTGGGCGAGCCGTCGAGGTTGTAGCCGATGAGCAGTTCGACGGTGGAGGGCTGAGTGACGGCGTCCGCCGGCGGCGACGTACGGGCGAGCCCGGACGCGATGCCGATCGTGACGAACATGATCAGCAGCTCGACCGCGGCGAGCCGCAGCAGCTGGCTGCCGCCCTTGCCGTCGACGAGGTTCGCGACACCGCGCTGCCGTTGCTGGTGACCGAAGACACCCAGCAGCAACAGTGCCACCACCTTGGCGACCACGAGCAGGCCGTAGTCGGTGGTGAACAGGTCACCGAGGTTGATCCGCACCAGTGCGTTGATCACCCCGGAAACGGCCATCACGATCCAGCACACCAGCGCGAGCCGCGAGAACCGCTGCGCCGCGAGCGAAAGATGCTTGCCGCGGCGCCAGCCGAGCGCGAGCAACGCCAACAGCCCGCCGACCCACAGCGCCGCCGCGACGAGGTGATACAGGAGGCTGTTGGTCGCCATGTCGTGCGAACCGCCGCTCGCCGAGTGGCCGGTGACAGCCACCGGCACGAGGCCGGCGACAGCGACGAAGAACAGCACCGCAGTCCAGCCCCAGCTGAGGACGAGACGGCAGCCGAGCGCGAGCAGGACCGCGATCAGCGCCGTCCACAGCCACGCTTTCGGCTGTTCGATCGCGTCGATCAGGTCCAGCAACGTCTGCGGCGAAAGGACTTCCGCGAAAGGCTTTCCCGCGCTGTCCGCGGCGGTGAAGGCGACCGAGAGGATCGAAGCGGCGAACCAGCCCCACGCCGCGATCCCGGCGGCGCGCACCGCGGCGTAGCCCTCGGGCGCGAGCGTGCCGTTCTGTTGCGGCGGAACCAGGAACGCGGCCAGCAGCAGTGAGCCGACACACACCACCGACGCCGCTTCGGCGAGCACCCGCACGACTGTGACGCCGTAACGCGTGACGAGGCCCGGATCGGGTAGCCCCGCGATGACGTAACCGGCACCCCCGGTGAGCGCGACAAGCCCGACCGCGATGACCGCGGCGAGCACGACCCCGACCGCGAGCAACGGCAGCACACTCGTCCGCCGGCGCGCGGGCGCTTCCGGCTTCGACACTTGTTCCGAGGTCACCTGTCGAGACTAGGACGGACTTGCGGGACACGGCACACGGGTCTAGCTCACCGGCGCGTGGTCGCGGCCTGCCGCGCGCGCCGCGCCGAGTGCGGCAGGCACGATCAACGCGGCGATGAGACAGACTATGAGGAAGGACACGGACAACGACGTCGCCTGCGCGATCCCGCCGATCAACGGTGGCCCGGCAAGGAACCCGGAGTAGGCGATCGTCGACACGAAGGCGAGCTCTCGCTCACCGCCACCGCCGTCGGCGCGTTTCCCGGCGTTGCCGGCCAAGCTGAGCGCCAGCGGGAACGCCGCGGCGAGCCCGGCCCCGGCGAGCGCGAAGCCCGCGTACGCGAAGCCTTCCGGCGCCAACGCCGCGACGACGAGGCCGAGTGCGGCGAGCCCGGCGCCACAGGCGAGCGAACGCGTAGCGCCGAACCGTTCCTGAATCCACGCACCCGCCGTCCGCGCGAGCGCCATCGCGAGTGCGAAGCCCGAATAGGCGAGCGCGGCCGGGCCTTCCCCGACGCCGTGCACGGTGACCATGAGCAATGCCGACCAGTCCGAACTCGCGCCTTCGGCGATCGCTGAACACAGCGCGACCGACGCCAGCAACCACAGCACAGGCCGTCTGATCGGCGCGCGCGAAGGCGCCTGTTGCCTCGCTTCGTGCGCCGGCCGTCCACCAGGAACCGCGCGCAGTACGACGGTCAACACGACCAGCGTCACGGCTGCTGCGGCACTCAGATGCCTCGCCGGCGACCATTCCTGCCCAGCCGCCAGCCCGGCGAGCAGCGAGCCGGCGAGCGCGCCGAAACTGAACCCCGCGTGCAACGTCGGCATCACCGCGCGCGCCATGCGCCGTTCGACGAGCACGCCTGCCACGTTCATCGCCACATCCAGCGCACCGACGCTCGCCCCGAGCACCAGCAACGCTCCCGCGAGCAGCGGAACCGACGGCGCGAACCCGACGAGCGCGAGCGCAACCGCCGCCACGACCGTGCTTCCGGCCACTGCCGCGCGTGCCCCGAACCGTTCAGTGAGACGACCGGCGATCGGCGCGCCACACAGCATCCCGACACTCGCACCGAGCAACGCGAGCCCGAAGATGCCCGGCGACGCGTCGACCTGTGCGGCGATGGCAGGCGTACGGGGCGCCCACGAGCCCAGCGCCGCACCGTTGAGCGCGAAGATCGTGAAGACCGCCGTCCGATCGCGCACCGCACCTGCCCTTTCCGCTTGTCGACCCAGCATGACTTAAGCGCTTCAGGAAATCCAGGCCGCGCTATGCTCCGCCGATGAGCAGCACCCGGCGCCGCCGCCCGACGCTCGACGACGTCGCGGAGGCAGTCGGGGTCTCACGCGCCACTGTGTCGAACGCCTACAACCGTCCGGACCAGCTGTCGGCGAAGCTGCGGGAGGAGATCCTGCGCACGGCGGGGGAACTCGGCTACCCCGGCCCGAACCCGACCGCGCGCAGCCTGGCCACGAGCCGTACCGGCGCCATCGCGTTCCTGCTGGACCAGTCCCTGTCCGCCGCGTTCTCCGACCCGGCCCTGTCGATCACCCTGGACGCACTGGCGAAGGCCGTCGATCCCACCGGCCACGCACTGCTGCTGCTCCCCGGCCGCGAAGCCCAGGACGGCCCGCCCGCCGAGCGCGTACTGGCCGCACAGGCGGACATAGCGGTCGCGTACTCCCTGGCCGAAGGCACCGCGGCGCTGGACGCCGTGCACGCCCGCGGACTCCCCCTGGTGATCATCGATCAGCCCCCGCTGCCCGCCACCGCCCGAGTAAGCTGCGACGACCGCGGAGGAGCCGCACTGGCCGCCCGCCACCTGGTGGAACTGGGCCACCGCCGCTTCGGCATCCTCTCCGCACCGCGAGTGCCCCTACCTGCTCCGGCTCCGGCTGTGTCGGCTGGCTCGTCTGTCTCGCCTGGAGCTGCTTTGTCGGCTGGAGCTGTCTCGGCTGGACCTGCTGGATCGGCTGGAGCTGCGGGTCCCGCTTTGTCGGCTGGACCCGCTGGAGCTGCCGGACCGCCTGAACCCTCCTTGCCGACTGGATCCGCTGGGCCGGCCGTACCCGCTGAATCCGCTGAATCCGCTGTATCGGCTGCCCCCGCGGAACCCGCTGTATCGACTGAATCCGCTTTGCCCGCTGTATCGACTGAATCCGCTTTGCCCGCTGTATCGACTGAATCTGCTTTGCCCGCTGGCCCCGCTGGGCCGGCGATGTCCGGGACTGGCGACCTCGCGGATTCGCTCTCCGCGCGCCCGACGCCACCCACCACCGCACAGCCCGATCCAGCTTCTTCGGACCCCGCTGCTTCCAGCCACTCAGCTTCCAGCCCCACGTCTTCCGACCGCGCTACTCCAGGTTCCCCTTCACCGAACATTGCTTTCTCCAGCTCTGCTTGGTCCGGTCCCACGTCGTACAGCGCCACTTCTTCCGGCCGCGAGTCGCCCGCCTCCGCTCCCGCCGACCCCGACGCGACCAGCCCCCCGTCGTCCAGCACCACCCAGCCCGGCACCAGCCTGTCCGGCACCATCCCGCCCGGCACCACGTCCGGCCCTGCCGCGTCCGACTCCGCTCCTGCCAACCCCAACTCGGCCGCCTCCGCATCGTCCGACGCCGCACCTTCGGGCCCCGCCACGCGCAACCCTGCTCCACGCGACTCCGCCACCACCGCCTCCTCCCCCACCCACGCCTCGCCCGACACCGCCCCGTCCGACACCGCCCCGTCCGACACTGCCCCGCCCGACCGTGACTCGCCCACCCCTTCGTCCCCCTCCACCGGACGTACTCCGTCGTCAGAACGCTCCGGCCTCGAATCCGCGCAGGCCAGCGCCTTCCACGGCACTCGCGAACGGCTGGCCGGCTACCTCGGCGTCCTGTCGTCAGCCGGAATCACCGACGTCACCGTCTCCGAGGCCCCTTGGCTCGCCGCGTCGACTGCCCGCGCCAGCGCCACCGAACTGCTCACCGCGCAACCGCGTCCGACCGCCCTGCTGTGCATGTCGGACCAGCTGGCCTTCGCCGCCATCGCCGCCGCGCGCAAGCTGGGCCTCCGCGTTCCGGAAGACGTGTCGATCGTCGGCTTCGACGACACCCCGCAGGCCTCCTGGTCCGACCCACCGCTCACCACCGTCCGCCAGGACCTGGCCGGCAAGGGCCGCACCGCGGGAGATCTCGTCCTGCGCCTGCTCGACGGCGACGCCCCTCCGGCGCCCGTCGAACTGCCGGTGTCCCTCGTCGTCCGGGAGAGCACCGCCGCGATTTAGAGCGTGTCTCACTTGGTTGTTGGTTGAGGTGTGGGCATGATCATGAGCTGTGATGGACGAGTTGTCGCGACGGCTGGTGCCCGACGAGTTGTGGGCGCTGGTCGAACCGTTGATCCCGCCGGGAAAGACGCGCCCGCAGGGTGGCGGCATGTCACGAGTGGGCGACCGGGCGGTGTTCACCGCGATCGTGTTCGTGCTGACCAGCGGCTGCGCCTGGCGACATCTGCCGCCCAGCTTCGGGGTCACCGTGCCGACAGCGCATCGGCGGTTCACCGAGTGGACCAAGGTCGGCCTGTGGCGCGATGTGCACCGGGCGGTGCTGGACGAACTTGGCGGCAAGGGCATGATCGACTGGTCGCGTGCGGTCCTGGACGGAGCATCCGTCAGGGCCAAAAGGGGGGCGGTCTGACCGGTCGGAGCCCGGTCGATCGCGGCAAGCCCGGCTCGAAGATCCATGTGCTGTCCGACCGGGCCGGACTTCCGTTAACCGTTGGGATCTCCGCGGCCAACACTCACGACAGTCACGCGCTCAGACCCTTGGTCAACGCGCTGCCGCCGATCCGGTCTCGCCGCGGACCGCGCCGCCGGAAACCGGCCAAGCTCCACGCCGACAAGGCCTACGACATCCCAGCCCTACGCGACTGGCTCCGCCGGCGCGGGATCATCCCGCGCATCGCCCGCAAGGGCATCGAATCCACCGAGAAACTCGGAAGACACCGGTGGGTGATCGAACGGTCCATCGCCTGGCTGACCAGCTACCGGCGCCTGACCATCCGCTACGAACGCAAACCCAGCCACTACCTCGCCTTCCTCACCCTCGCCGCCACCATCACCTGTTACAAGAAACTCGCCAAATGAGACACGCTCTTAGCAAGACCGTTCACCGATCTGTGGACAACTCGTTCCCATTCGAGTTAAGCACGACTACTTGTCCACAGAAGTAGTATTCCCTGCAGACAAACCCCCTTCCACCCGCCATCGTGGAACCCACACCGATTTCCACCGCGGCCACCCCGGCCGCGCCCAGAGGGGGAGTTATCACGATGTTGCGACGCCTGCGCTCAGCCATTCCCGCGTTCCCCGGCCACCCGGCGATCCCATCGCACCGCACAATGCCCTCGCGCATGCCGCAAATTCTTTCCGTGGTGACCGCCGGACTCCTCGCGAGCGGCGGCATTCTCGCCGGCGCGGGAGCGGCCCAAGCCACCCCGCGCCATCCAGCTGCCGCGTCCAGCCAGCCCACCCCACCCAGCACCGCACCGTCGTGCGCTGTCGGCGAATTCTGCCTATGGGGAGACGAGAACTATTCCGGAACCGCCCAGAACTACGACCTGCGCACCGCCAACCCCGGTGACTGCATTCCCCTTCCGGACGGCTTCGCGGCTCATTCGTTCGGCAACCGGATGAGCCGTGACGTCACGATCTATCAAGGCCCGGACTGTTCGACCGAGGGTGACTTCACCACCTATCCGGGTGGCGGTACGTATGTTCCGCAGGCCCCGTTCGTGGTCCGCGCCGTGAAGATCTGGGAGTAGTCCGAGACCGGGACCGCCGAACCGCCCCGCTCCAGGCCGAGTCGACTCGCGGCCGTTCGCCGGGCCCGGGGGCCGCGCCCCCGAGCGGCCCCAGCCCGTGGGCGCGCTTCCCGCCCCCGCCGCACCCACGGGCACCCAACCCCTCGCCTCTCGGGCCCCGGCCCCCGACCCAGGGCCCGAGAGGCGAGGCCCAGACCACATCCGGCGCGCACCCCGGCTTCACAAGGCTGACTTCCACACGCCGGGCACCGGCAACACCCATACCTTCGCGACCTCACCAAGCCCCTACACCTCGACACCTCACGCCACTCAGCACCCGACGCCGTAGCCGCCCCACCCTCCCTCCAGCACCGGCCCACACCGCCCGGCCAGCCTGCAGCAGTTAGCCGGTCAACCATCGCTCCCCTCAGAAGCCCACGATCCAACCCACTCGAACGAGTACTCAAGCCGACCAGACCACACCGCCGAAGCGCCCACCACGTTCCTTTCGGTCAGCCGCCGGGCACACGTGGTCACCACAGCCCGTCCCAGCCGCTCAGAGGAGGCACCCAGTGCGACCGACCCGCCACTCACTGCACGACACGGCACATTCCCGCGCAGCCGTCGCCCCCGGGTCCACAGCGCGCCACGCACCGGCGCGGCCACGATCTCCCGCGCGAACCGCGAATCCGAAGGCACGAACCTGAAACGATCCGAAGGTGTCAAACGATCGAGAGAATGGCGATGACTAAGCTGGTACAGAGCAGCCGTCGCCAGCCGGGCCCTCGTAGCTCAGCTGGACAGAGCAAGAGCCTTCTAATCTCTAGGTCGCAGGTTCGAGTCCTGCCGGGGGCACAAAGCCCCTGGTCAGAGCAATCTGACCAGGGGCGAACTCGGGCGGCGACGGCCTGCCGGTCCGGATACGGTCCACATTCGGCGACGGCAGCGAAGGCCCCACCCTCTTGGGTCGGACAAGCCCTCGGGTGTACGCCCGATCCGGCGAACGCAGCGTGGTCACCAGCGGAAACGTCGAGCTGCAACGACGGCCACCACCTCGTCACCGCACCAGCTCCCGCTCACCGGGAGGGCGCGACCTGGTGAACATCCCGCGCGATCATCCGCCGGCCCACAGTGGACATCCGCGAGCAGACATCCGCGGACAGAGCCGGAGCAGAAACTCGCCGAGCCCCCCGAACAGTTGAGCGCCACCAGACCGATCTCCACTTGAGACACAGCCGTTATCTCACGTTCCTCAAGCCCCGCAACGGTGCCGCGCCGGTCAGCCCCCAGCAAGGGCCCGGCGTCGGCCATCGAAGCCGGTTGCTCCAGGCAAAGGATCTCGCATGAATCACCCGCAACCACCAGCCGGCCGCCGAGCCCGCAATCGCGCGGCAAGGGCACTCTTCGACGGAGCCCGCCGCGCCGGTCTGGTGCGCCGCCATCTGCTCAAGCGGCAGCACTTCGCCCTGCACCCACCCGCGGTGGCGCACCGAGCACCGCTGCGGTCCGCCGAAAACTCAACGGAAGTCGGTTCGCGACACGACGTCGAGCGCGCAGGCGTCCGTCGCGCACGAGTCCGCCGAAAGGTCGAGCAGCTGCCCCTCGACTTCTCCTGTCCGCAGGATTCGCCCCGGCAGCGGCTGGACGAGGTAGCGTGAGATGCCCGTCATTCGGAAGAAGCACAAACGAATTCGTTGCCGCGCCATGATTTCTGCGTTGGAAGTGCGACCGGGCCCAGGGCGCGGACTGCACCACTCCGGAGACTGTCCCTCAACGCAGAAAGTGCCGTCGCAGCAGGAAACTGCCGCGACGGCACCAGAAGAGAACGGACGTCAGGACTTGGGGTCAAGCACGAACACCGGAATCAACCGGTCGGTCTTGGCCTCGTACTCGGCATACGGCGGGAACGCCGCAACGGAACGCTCCCACCATTCCGCGCGCTCGTCGCCCTCGACCTCGCGGGCCACGTAAGTTTTGGTGACCGTCCCGTCCTGGAGCGGGAACTCCGGGTTGGCCTTGATGTTGTAGTACCAGACCGGGTGCGTGTCCGCGCCGCCTTTGGAAGCGACCACCGCGTAGCTGCCATTGTGCTCCACCCGCATCACCGGGGTGTAGCGCAGTTTGCCGGACTTCGCACCCTTCAAGGTCAGCAGCACGATGGGCAAACCCCCCACGTCGACGCCCTCGGTCGTGCCCTTCTCGAGGATCTTCTTCGTCTGGTCCTGCACCCACTCGGTCGGGCTGAGCTCCACAGAGTTGTCAGTCATGCCGATGGACAACCCACTTCCGGCCGTGAATATTCCACCGATTCGGATGATGTTCGTCTCGTCAGCGACACAGTCCCGACAGCGACGGAGCACCCCACCGACCACCGGCAGGGCCGGAGGAGGCGTTCGTCCACAAGGGACAACTCGGGCCACCGGGGTGTACCGGCCGGCCGGTACACTCCGGTGGCCCGCGCCCCTGTGGCCAGGTCTCCCCTTTCGTGACCACACCTGTCGCGGCAATCTCGTCCTCGCTCGACAATCGGTCTTCGCAATGCGGAAATCGACTTGTCGCTGACCTCGACGAGCCACGGCGAGGCCTTCATCTCCACACGGTCCGTTGCGGCCTGGACATCGTCTCTGTCCGTGGCCTACCGGCCGATCGCGCCGAACCGGCCGGTAGGGTCGGACGCCGAGGAGGTGTCCTGGTGACCGACGATCGGTGGTTACGGCGTTACCACCCGGCAGACGATGCCCTGGTCCGGCTGGTCTGCCTGCCGCATGCGGGCGGCGGGGCATCCTTTTTCCATTCCCTGTCGAAGGAGGTCGCCCCGGCGGCTGACGTCACCGTGGTGCAGTACCCCGGCCGCCAGGACCGATTGTCCGAACCACCGTTGCTGACGGTGCGGGAGCTTGCCGACGGGGCCACCCAGGCGCTGCTGCCCTGGCTCGACCTTCCCGTCGTGCTCTTCGGGCACAGCATGGGCGCCACGATCGCTTATGAGGTCGCTCTGCGCCTGGAAGCCCGCGGAACCGGCCCGAGCGCACTCGTCGTATCCGGTCGCCGGGCGCCGTCCCGGCAAGTTGAGGCCAACGTGCACCTGCAGGACGACGACCGGCTGCTCGCCGAGGTGGAGCAGCTCGACGGAACCGACCCACAGGTGCTGCGGGACGCCGACCTGCGCAGCCTCATCCTTCCCGCCCTGCGCGCCGACTACACCGCCATCGAGACCTACCGGCCGGACGGCGGCGGCCCGCTCAGCACGCCCATCCACGCGCACACCGGCGCAGATGACCAGCATGCCCCGCTCGACGATGTACGCGCCTGGGCAGACCACACCACCGGGACATTCACCATGGAAACCTACCCAGGTGGGCACTTTTACCTGACGCAGCAGACCACCGCGCTGGCCACCTCGCTGCGCCGGCTGATCACCGGCCTGTGACACGCACGGCCGCGGTTCCCCCAGGAAAAGCCAGGAACTCCGCACTCGCCCCGGGCGATCTGGTCATGCCGCACTTCACGATCCCGATCCACGAACGCGTCTCCGGAGCCTCGCCGACCTTCCGCCCGAGGCCTGACCGCACGCTGACAGTTCAGATCCCGGACCGCCGTATCCAGCGAAACACTGGTAACGGACTTCGCCACCCGCCCGTCTACCGACGCCAGCACCCTTCGCGACCGCAAGGCCCACCGACGCTTGTTCGCGACCAGCGACGAGGCACTGGCCGGCCCCTGATCGCGGATGCCCGCGACCTCGCTCACGCAGGACACATAGCCTGCTGCGTTCCATTTTCGATGGAGGCGTCGAAGTAAGCCCACTCGTCGCAACTAAGCCCCCGAACCCGACGGACCCGAAGCCGCCACAGCACGGATCACAAGCCACACGGACCCATCAAGAGCCGATCGCTCCCTCCTGCAAGTCAAGTGCGGAACGCACTCTCTACAAATCAGGCGCGGAACGCACTCCCCGCACTCCCGATGACAGCCAGAGTCCGGCAAACACCCAAGCGGCCGCCCCCGCCCGACTTCAGACCGCGCCGAGTCCCGCCGCCCATCACCGCCTTCCGGCGGTGCAGGCCGCCGCGCCCCGCCGGCAGCCCTTTCACCTCCACACGGCCTTTCACCTCCACACGGGGCACGTCCGCAAAACCGAGTCGAGCCCGAAAATTTCACCACCTCGGACGATCCACGTACCTCGCTGCTGACCGTGGCCACGTAACGGACGAGCATCTTCCGGACATTGGTACCTCGAGCCGACCGGTCACCACCGGCACGCCGCCGTGCACACGCACCACCGCGCTGCCGCCCTGCGGTCCAGAGCACCCAGCGCCTGCGTGTTGACCACCTCCCCAGGAACGCGCGGACCTTCGCGACGTCCCCACACCCGCCCATCACCGACCGCCCGGCCTTCCGGTCCTACCCTCCCCTCCATCCGGGTACATCGTCATCGCCAGCAGCACCTCCGCTTCACCCTCGCCAAGGGACCAGGTTCACCCTCGCCAAGGAGCCAGCTGCCCGACCTACTGCAGCCGAGCCGCGATCCCGTCGAGCAGACAGTCGAGCCCGAGTTCGAACTGCGCATCTTCGGGTGACTCGGCCGGCCATGTGCTGTCCGCTGCCAGTACCACTTCGAGGACCCGGCCGAGCAGCGGGTACGGCCCGGGATCACGTACGACGTCGCCGAACCAGGACTGCGCGAGCTGCTGCGCGTCGTCCGGACTGCCGAAGTCGTCGCGTTGCCACATCGCTCGTTCCTCGGCGCGCTGCAGGGCCTGGCCCGTGACGTAACCCTCGATCAACCGCGTGTACCCCAGCGCCGACGGCAGATCCTGACCCAGCCGATCGAAGGTCGTCAGCACGAACTCGCTGCGCCGGCTCGCGTGCGGACCGGCCGGCGGGCGCTGATGCACCAGCCGGGCGAACCACGGATGTCGTTTGGTCATCTCCCACATCTCCAGCGCCAGCGTGGTGAGTTCGGCGCGCCAGTCGGCGCCCGGCACCTCGGGCGTCGAGACCTCAGCGTTCGCTAGGTCGAGCATCAGGTCGACCAAGCCGTCCTTGCTGTACACGTAGCGGTAGAGCGACATCGGCGTGCCAGCGCCGAGTTCTTTCGCCACGGCACGCATGGTGAGCGCGTCCGCGCCTCCCACATCGGCCAGCCGCACCGCCGCGTTCACGATGTCGATCCGCCCGAGACCCCAGCTGCGCTCCGGCGGCTCGGGCAACAGCCAGATCGGCGGGCTCGGCTCCGCGTCTCCCATGGTCTCCTCCTCGTCGGTTGCCCCACGTCCCGAGTACAGTGTATAAAAAAAATGTACGACGTACAACCGGCGTCGGCGGACCCATGAAGGAGCAGTCGTGACCACTCGAATCCCGGTTCTGATCTGCGGGGGAGGCATCGCAGGACTCACGGCCGCGCTGCTGCTGCACCGTGAGGGAGTGCAGTCGATGGTCGTCGAGCGGCACCCGACCACGTCCCCGCAGCCGAAAGCACGCCGGTTCAACTCGCGCAGCACCGAGGTGTTCCGCCTGCTCGGGCTGGAGCAGGAAGTCGCGAAGGCCAGTGCGCCGCTCGCCGCATTCACCGGAATGCTGACCGGCCCAACGCTCGCCGAGGCAACCTGGCCGGAGATCTCCGAAGGCGCCCGCGCACACGCAGCGCAGCACGAGAAGCTGAGAGAACTGAGTCCGGCGCCCAGCGTGCTGTGTCCCCAGGACGCACTGGAGCCAGTGCTGCGTCACGCTGCCGAAGAGCGGGGCGTCCTCGTCCGATTCTCCACCGAGCTGGTGTCCTTCACCCAGGACAGCACAGGGGTGATCGCCACCCTGCGACAGACGACGGGCGATTCCTACGAGGTGACTGCCGACTATCTCATCGGAGCCGACGGTGCGCGCAGCCCTGTCCGCACCGCGCTCGGCGTGCTGCGCAGTGGCCACGGGCATCTGGCCGACAACCTCGATCTGTGTTTTCGCGCGGATCTGACCGAACTCGTCCGCGACAAGCCGTTCAACCTCTGCCAGATCACCAACCCGGTCGCATCCGGCGCATTCGTCTCCGTCAACGGCACCGACCGCTGGCTGTTCTCCACCTCCGATTTCGCCGGTTCCGACACGCTCGACGCCGTTGCGTGGCGTGAACTGCTACGCACCGTCGTCGGAGTGCCGGACCTGGAGGTCGAGCTCCTCAGCCGGATGCACTGGGAATCGGCCATGCACGTCGCGGACCGGTACCGCGCGGGGCGGGTCCTGCTCGCCGGCGACGCCGCCCACGTCATGCCGCCCCTCGCTGCCGCCGGAGCCAACACCGCGGTCGGAGACGTCGCCAACCTCGCCTGGAAACTCGCCGCGGTCCTCGGCGGAACCGCCGATCCCGCGCTCCTCGACACCTACCACGCCGAACGATACCCGGTCGGCTACGCGACCGCGGAGTTCTCGAGCATGATCAGCGGCCATCTCGGCACCATGGTCGCCTCGGTGACCAGTGACGACGGACCCCGCTTCGACCCGTCGACCACCCTCTTCGGCCTGCAGTACGACGAAGGTGCGTTCGTCCCGGACGGGCGCGAACCCGCGCCCGTGGATCACTACGCCCCGGCGGGACGGCCGGGCACCCGGATCCCGCACGCATGGCTCGGCCCCACCACGTCCCCCCTCGATCTCGCCGGACCCGGCCTGGTCCTGCTGGCCGGCCCCGCCTGCACCGAGTGGACCGCGCAAGCCGAGCGGCTGGGCATCAAGCACCGGACCATCGCAGATCCTCACTGGCTCTCCGAAACCGGACTCCCGGCCGACGGAGCGCTCCTGCTCCGTCCCGACGCCATCGTCGCCTGGCACTCGCGGGCGGACGTGTCCCTCGCCGAAGCCATGGGTCGAGTCCTCTGCACGACCGCGCCGGCTCCGGTATGAACAGCCCTCCCCTGGTCCTCGGAGACCGGACATGTCGTGGTGCCCGACAGGCCGTCGCCGTGGCCTTCCGGATCGGTTCCCCGCCGCGACCAGACCAGGTCCGGCACAGCCAACACACAACAGCCCAGAGAGGTCCTCACACGAGACCCGATCGGCCCGGGCGATCGACCCGTACCTTCACCACCGGGGACGGAGCGGATTGCGACCTGACCAGGCCACCGTGGCGTCCCCGGGGAGGCGGCCGGGCCGGACACAGGCCGACGCGAAAGTCATTCGAACCGCGACGTGTCACCAGCGCCGTGGCGGACGACTTCAGGTTCGCCGGAGGAGAAGTCGATCACCGTGGTCGGTTCCACGCCGCAGTCGCCGGAATCAACCACCGCGTCCAGGACGTGATCGAGTTCCTCCTTGATCTCCCAGCCCTGGGTCAGGGGTTCGCCGGAACCGGGCAGCAGCAGCGTGCTCGAAAGGATCGGCTCGCCCAGCTCGGTGAGCAGGGCCTGGGTGACCAGGTGATCGGGGATCCGTGCGCCGACGGTCTTCTTCTTGGCGTGCAGCAGCCGGCGCGGCACTTCCTTGGTGGCCGGCAGGATGAAGGTGTACGGGCCGGGCGTGCTGGCCTTGACCGCGCGGAACACCGTGTTGTCGATGTGCACGAACTGGCCGAGCTGCGCGAAGTCCTGGCAGACGAGCGTGAAGTGATGCCGGTGGTCCAGCCGGCGGATGCTGCGGATGCGCTCCATGCCCCGCTGGTTCCCGAGCCGGCAGCCCAGTGCGAAGCACGAGTCCGTGGGATAGGCGATCAGCCCGTCCGCTCGCAGCAGGTCGACCACCTGGCCAAGAGCGCGGCGCTGCGGGTTCTGCGGGTGCACGTCGAAGTACCGGGCCATGGACCGAGTTTAGGCGCGTACATCCACCCGGGCGCGCGGACAGGCCGGGCACCGGGCACAGTGACGACCGAGGAGGTACGTCGTGCACGCACTGTGGTCCACCAGCGACCAGTGGTCGCTGCTCCTGCCGGTCCTGGTCGCACTGGTGCTGAGCACCGTGATCGGCCTGGAGCGCGAGGCCGGGAACAAGCAGGCAGGGTTGCGCACACACACCCTGGTCGGCGTCGGGTCAGCGGTGTTCATGCTCGTGTCGAAGTACGGGTTCGCGGATCTCCTCGGACTTGATCACGTCGCGCTCGATCCGTCGCGGATCGCCGCGCAGATCGTGTCCGGGATCGGGTTCGTCGGCGGCGGGCTGATCTTCGTGCGCCGTGACGCGGTACGCGGTCTCACCACGGCGGCCACGGTCTGGCTCGCCGCGGCGGTCGGGGTCGCCTGCGGCGCCGGCCTGCCAGTGCTCGGTGTCGCGACCACCGCCGGGCTCGTCGTGATCACTCGGGGATTCCCGCTGCTGTCCCGCTTCGTGGCGCGGCACCGGCGCCAGCCGCCGATCCTCCGGCTGAGTTACGCCGACGGTCACGGCGTCCTGCGTGCTGTGCTGACCGCGTGTACCGATCGTGGCTGGGCCGTGCACCGGGTCGCCGTCGACCGCGAGACAGTTTCCGAAGAGGGGCAACGAATCGCGGTCGTCACGCTGCTCCTCCAAGGCCGCGGCGACCTCGCCGACCTCACCGCGGAACTGGCTGAATTGCCCGGCGTCCGCAGCACCGCGACCGGCGCGGAGGATCCGCTCGAAGATTGATCGGCCCCCGTTCCCCACTCACGGCCCGACTTCGGGCACACTGGAGGCAGGCGAAAATTCCCCGTGCGGCAAGAAAAACAAGCCGCCGAGGAGAAACCATCCAAATGGGAGGTGAGCGCATGGCCCCCGGCGGTGGCGAGGACCTGATGCCCGCACGACCGGCTTTCGACCGGACGTGGCGCGGCTACCACCGTGGCCAGGTCGAGGAATTCGTGGCCTGGGTCGAAGCGGAGTTTCGACGACTGGCGGCTGAGCGCGACGCCGCGACCCACCATGCGGCCGGACTTGTGGAGCAGAACCACAAGCTGCGCGCGGCGATCGACCGGATCAGCCGCACTCCCATCGAAGCGGATGCACTGCAGGAACGTTCGCGCCGGATGATCGAGCTGACACGTGAGGAAGCCGGCGAGATCACTGCGAAGGCGGAAGCGACGGCAGCACGGATCGTTGCCGACGCGGAGGCGGAAGCGGTGCGGCTCACCGAAAAGGAACGCACCCTGGCCGAGGCGGTCGAGCAGGACCGCGAGCGGCAACAACGGGAGCACGAGGAACTCATGCGCAGCGCGGCCGAAAAGCGCGCAGCTGCTGACGAAGCCGCGGCGAAGGAGAGGCGCCGGATGGACCAAGACGTCACTCGCACGCTCGCCGACCGCCGCACGGAAGCGCTCGCCGAAATCGCCGAACGCACCGCCACCGCACGAGCCGAGGCCGACAACATCATCGCGCAAGCCACCGACAAGGCCGACCGCACCGTCACACAAGCCACTGACCACGCCGACCGGATCGTCAAGCAAGCCACCGACCACGCCGACCGGATCGTCAAGCAAGCCACCGACCACGCCGACCGGATCGTCAAGCAAGCCACCGACAAGGGCGACCGGATCATCACACAGGCCACCGACCACGCCACCAGCACCGTCACCCAGGCCAACGATCGCGCCGCCCGGGTCGTCACGGACGCCGAGCGCCGAGTCGGTGAACTCGCCGCCGTCCGGGAACAGTTGACCGCCGCGTTGCGAGGCACCCGCGAGCTCCTGGCCACCGCGAATGCCGAACTGGACCCGGAAGGCACCCCCGTACCGAGCCAACGCCGCACGTCTGCGCTGACCGAGCCCACTCCCACCGGCTGACGCCCGCGGCCGATACGCCAGGAGGGTATGCTGGAGGTCGAGCGACAGGCCGATGAAGGGGACAGCACACGATGACCGGTTACGGCAGTGAACGAGAGGCCTACCTCAAACGTCTCCGCCGAATCGAAGGCCAGGTGCGCGGCCTGCAGCGCATGGTCGAACAGGACAAGTACTGCATCGACATCCTGACCCAGGTCTCCGCGGCGACGAAGGCACTGCAGTCGTTCTCCCTGGAACTGCTCGACGAGCACCTGGCGACCTGCGTGGTCGAAGCCGCCGCCGCGGGCGGCGAGGAAGCGGAACTGAAGGTCCGGGAAGCCTCCGACGCGATCGCCCGGCTCGTCCGTTCCTGACCTCACGCCCCGACTCATCTGGATAACCAGGCCACCACCCCAGCCACCAGGCCACCCCAGCCACCTCGACCTCCCGCACCGGCAACGGCAACGGCAACGGCAACGGCAACGGCAACGGCAACGGCAACGGCAACGGCAAAACCCCGTGGGCGCTGGCTGGCGAAGGCGCGGTGGTCCTGGCCAAACCACACGCCGGTCCACTGAAGCGATCAAGGTATCCCAGAAACGCGAACTTGAGCCCAGACCACCCAGAACACCCAGCAACCTGCGGCACCAATCTCCGGCATCGGCATCGGCATCGGCCAGGCAAACTCCGCGGGCGCTGGCTGGCCAAGCCGCCGCGGTTGAGGTCAAGCCACACACCGGGCCGCCGAAGCGATCATGGTGCTTGTCTTCGGTGCGTCCTTTCCGTCCGGCCTTCTCTCCCACTGGCTGGCGAACACAGCCCAGACAGCCAACTTCGCCCCGGAGCCAGCGAGACACCTCCCGCACTGACCAGCCGAATTCCTGCAGGCACTGGCTGACCGAGGCGGCCAGTCCGACTCATTGCGCGCATTGCACCGGTGGACTATCCAGCCCGTTTCAGCCCACACGACCACACACACCGCACCGAACCACGTGGCGCTGTCAGGTCGACACGCCACCCCGGACACCGGCTGCTCAAGACGCCGCGGCGAACTCCGCCTGGGCACCTCGGCCTCCGGTGGCGTGCGGTGGCGTGCGGTCGCACGCCACCGGATCGACGCTGTGAGCGCGGGGTCGACCTCGGTCCGGACCACTTCAGCCCGGACCACCCCAGACCGGGCCACCCCAGACCGAGCCACCCCAGACCGAGCCACCCCAGACTGGGCCACCTCGGTCCGGGCCACCTCGGTCCGGGCCGCTGGGCCATCCACCCGGCCCCGCTCACATCCGGGCACCGGGCGGCCGCAGGGCATCGGGCGGGGAAAGCCGGCAAGCCGGCCTGGCCAACCCCCGGGCTGTCGTCGCACCGCGAGCCCACTGTTTCGGTCGCGAGCGCGACGCCTACGCATCCACAGCGTGGGCGGAGTAAGTGCGCTCGACCGTTGGCGGCCCGGTCAGAGAGGCGGGGCGCCGAGGCAAACCGCGCACTCGGTGGTCAACCGAGCGCGACGGCAACCACCCGGTGACCGAGGCACGTCGTCGACGAGCTGGGTTACGCCGCGCTGCGGAAGCGGCGCAGGCGCAGGCTGTTCGAGACGACGAAGACCGAGGAGAAGGCCATCGCCGCACCGGCGATCATGGGGTTGAGCAGGCCGAACGCGGCCAGCGGCAGAGCTGCGACGTTGTAGGCGAAGGCCCAGAACACGTTGCCCCGGATGATGCTCAGGGTGCGGCGGGCGAGGCGGATCGCGTCGGCGGCCGCACGGAGGTCACCGCGGACCAGGGTCAGGTCGCCGGCTTCGATGGCCGCGTCGGTGCCCGTGCCCATGGCCAGGCCGAGGTCGGCCTGGGCGAGCGCGGCCGCGTCGTTGACGCCATCGCCGACCATCGCGACGACCTGTCCTTCGCCCTGCAGGCGCTTCACCACGGCCACCTTGTCCTCGGGCAGCACCTCGGCGATGACCTCGGTGGTTCCCGCGGCGGCCGCGACCGCGTGTGCCGCGCCTTCGTTGTCGCCGGTCAGCAGGACCGGGCGCAGACCGAGCTCACGCAGCTCCGCGACAGCTTGCGCCGACGTCGGCTTGATCGTGTCGGCCACCACCAGCACGCCCTGGGCGGCTCCGTCCCAGGCGACGAAGACCGCGGTGGCGCCCTGCTTCTCGGCAGCGGCCTTGGTGAGTGCGAGCTGATCGTCAACGGGGACGCCCCAGTCCGCCAGGAACGCCTTTCGCCCGGCGCGTACGGCGGTCCCCTCCACGAGGCCGGACACGCCGAGGCCCGCGGTGTTGCGAAACTCCGTGACTGCGGGCAGGTCACCGACACGGTCGCGCGCGCCGTTCGCGATGGCCTTCGCGATGGGGTGCTCCGACAGGTGTTCGACGGCACCCGCATAGCGCAGCACGTCGGCCTCGGTGGTCCCGTTCGCGACGTACACCTCAGCCAGGCTCATCCGTCCCGTCGTGACGGTTCCGGTCTTGTCCAGCACGATCGTGTCGACGCGCCGAGTGGATTCGAGCACTTCCGGGCCCTTGATCAGGATCCCCAGCTGCGCGCCCCGGCCCGTGCCTACCAGCAGCGCGGTCGGAGTGGCGAGCCCGAGCGCACACGGGCAGGCGATGATCAGCACCGCGACCGCCGCGGTGAACGCCTCGGTCGCGTCGCCGCCGGCCGCGAGCCACCCGGCCAGCGTGCCCAGTGCCAGTACCAGCACGACCGGCACGAACACCGCTGAGATCCGATCGGCCAGCCGCTGGACGGCGGCCTTGCCGTTCTGCGCTTGCTCGACGAGCCGCGCCATCTGCGCGAGCCGGGTGTCGGCGCCGACGCGGGTCGCGCGCACGATAATGCGGCCGCCGATGTTCATCGTCGCGCCGGTCACGCTGTCACCCACCGCGACCTCGACCGGAACGGATTCGCCGGTGATCATGCTGACGTCGACCGCGGAGCCACCCTCGGTGACGGTGCCGTCGGTGGCGATCTTCTCTCCGGGCCGGACGAGGAACAGGTCCCCGACCCGCAGGTCACCCACCGGAACGCGCTGCTCACGGCTGTCGCGCAGCACGGCGACGTCTTTCGCTCCAATTTCCAGCAACGCACGCAGCGCGGCACCGGACCGTCGCTTGGACCGGGCTTCGAAGTAGCGGCCCGCGAGGATGAACGTGGTGACGCCGGAGGCGACCTCGAGATAGATGTTTCCGGTGCCGTCGCCCGCGGAGACCGTGAACTCGAAGCCGTGACGAAGCCCGGGCATCCCGGCCATGCCGAAGAACAGCGAGTACAGCGACCACAGTGTGGCTGCGAGAACACCGAGCGAGATCAGGGTGTCCATGGTCGCAGCGCCGTGGCGGACGTTGGTCCAGGCCGCGCGGTGGAACGGCCAGGCGCCCCAGACCACGACGGGTGCGGCGAGCGTGAGGGACAGCCACTGCCAGTTGTCGAACTGCGCCGCCGGCACCATCGCGAGGACGATCACCGGCAGGGTCAGCGCGGCGGAGTAGATCAAACGGTCACGCAGCGCACGGGTTTCGGTGACCTCGGGCTCCCCTTCCGCCGGCGCGGCTGCGCGCGGCTTTGGCGCCTGCGCGGTGTAGCCGGTGGCCTCGACGACACCCAGCAGGTCGTCGACCGAAACGGTGACGGGGTATTCGACGTGCGCCTTCTCCGTCGCATAGTTGACGCTCGCCAGAACGCCCTCGACCTTGTTCAGCTTCCGTTCGACGCGGGCCGCGCACGAGGCACACGTCATCCCGCCGATGACGAGTTCGACCGTCTGCGCGGTGTCGTGTGCCGTCGTGCTCATCTCTGCTCCCTAGGCGACGAGCCGGTAGCCGGCTTCGGTGACCGCGCCGGCGACCGCCTCTCGCGGCAGCGGCTGCTCGCTGGTCACCTTCACGGCACCCGTTTCGAGGTCCACCTCGACCGCGTCGACCCCGGCGAGCTCGCCGACCTCCTCCTTCACCGCCCCCACGCAGTGCGCGCAGGTCATCCCTTCGACGGTGTAGGTCGCCTCTGTCATCGCCGTCCTCCTCTTCAGGCTTCCCGTCCGATACCACTGTTTATACCCCTCGGGGGTAGGGTGTGCCATGCGGCCCACCTGTGGGACGGGTTACCCGCCGAGGCAGACTGCCGGTATGCGGAAGATCTACGCGATCGGGATCGGCGCCGGCGACCCGGAGCACCTGACTGTCCAGGCGATCGACCGGCTCAACCGGGCCGATGTGTTCTTCGTCCTCGACAAGGGGGCCGCGAAGGCCGATCTGGTCCGGTTGCGCAGGCAGATCCTGGACCGCTTCGTGACCGGGCCAGGGTATCGCGTGGTGAGCCCGCAGGATCCGGAGCGTGACCGGAAGCCACTGGATTACCGCGCCGCGGTCGCGGACTGGCACCGCCTGCGCGCGGATGTGTACGAACGGCTGATCCGTGACGAGCTCGGCGAGGACGAGACCGGCGCTTTCCTCGTGTGGGGTGATCCGTCGTTGTACGACAGCACGATCGCCCTCATCGAAGCGGTGCTGGCGCGGGGGACGGTGACCTTCGACTACGAGGTGGTGCCCGGTGTGAGCAGCGCTTCGGCACTGGTCGCACGGCACCGCACGACGATGAACCAGATCGGGCGCGCGGTGCAGTTCACCACCGGCCGCCGGCTCGCCGACGGCTGGCCCACCGACGCCGACGACGTCTTCGTGCTGCTCGACGCGCACACGACGTTCGATCAGTTCGTCGACCAAGGAATGTGGATCTACTGGGGCGCGTATGTCGGAACGCCGGAGGAGATTCTGCTGTCCGGTCCGCTGGACGAGGCGCTGGCCGAGCGCATCCGGACGACGCGGACGGAGGCGCGGGAGCGGAACGGCTGGATCATGGACACCTACCTTCTGCGGCGCCCGCAGTGAGGGAAGCGGTCGGCCACCCGTCTCCGGGCAGCGGTGACGAAGGTCGTCGGCCGGCTTGGGTCGGGCGCGGGGAGTAACCCAGCTGGGTCAGGGGAGCGCGGGCATGACTCGGCTTGGGTCAGGCGCGAGGCACGACTCGGCTCGGGACAGGCGCGGGGCACGACCTGGCTTGGGTCAGGGGGCGCAGGCTCGGCTTGGGTCAGGGGCCTCGCGCATGGCCCTGAGGGACTGGTTTCCGCGGTGGCGCTGCCCGGATGAGGCCGGTTGACGCCGACCGCGGTCGTTGCCCAGCACCGGCTCGTGGGCCTGCGTCCTAACGTCGGCGGGTGAATGTTGCCGCCGGGGGGCGTGTTTCAGCGCCGGCCAGCGGATGTTGCCGTCGGCGGGTGTCTCAGTGTTGGCAGGCGTGCCCGGGGCGGGGGGGGTGCTCGGGCGTTGGCTCGTCGGCGCTGTCCCAGCGGTCAACTCGTGTGCCAGTGCCAGTGCGGCGGGTCGGTGCAGCGGCGTCGGCTCAGGCATCGGCGAGCGTTGCCTGGCGCGGGCGGGCCCTCGGCGCATCCGCGAGTGGTTCCCCACCATCGACAGGGGCGGGCTGCGGGAACAGGGACGCGCGGAGGCAGGCGGTTCCGCGTGTAGGGGGTGCTCGGGTGTCTGGCGTTGGCTTGTGGGTGTGTCGGCGGTGGTGTGCGCGCAGTATTCCGGTGTCGCCCGCCTTTCTGTGCCGGCGTACGTTTCCGTGCCGCTTGGGTGTGTGTGTCGGGGCGGGTGGGGTGCAGGGTGACGTCCGGGCTGTCTCGAGAGACGAGCGTCTTGATGGAAGGGGGTGTGCCGGGGGAGGGTCTGTCGTGAGCGAGGACTGCATCGAGGGCGGGTCCGTGTCGGGGGGCAGGTTTGCTGTGTGCGAGGGGGCGCGCGCTGCGGAAGGAGTGCGTCTCGAGGGAGGGACGCGCCGTGGGAGGGGCGTCCCGTGGAAGGAGCGCGTCCCCGTGGGAGGGGGCCACTTGGGGGTGGATAGCAGGAGGGGCCCCGGGAGAACCCGTTGTGTTGGGTTCTCGGACCGGGGCCCCTGCTACTTCATGTTGGGTTCGGCGGTGTCCTACTCTCCCACAACCCTTCGGTTGCAGTACCATCGGCGCTGTCAGGCTTAGCTTCCGGGTTCGGAATGGGACCGGGCGTTTCCCTGACGCTGTAACCACCGAAACACTCCGAAACAACACCCACCCACCACGCCCCGGGGTGAACCCCGGGAACCTGGGTGGTGGTGTGGTGTTTCAGAACCGTAGAGTGGATGCGTAGCCTCTTCGTGGGCAAGTCCTCGGCCTATTAGTACCAGTCAACTCGACAACACATTACTGTGCTTCCATATCTGGCCTATCAACCCAATCGTCTCTTGGGGGCCTTAACCCACAGGGGGTGGGATACCTCATCTTGGAACAGGCTTCCCGCTTAGATGCCTTCAGCGGTTATCCCTTCCGAACATAGCCAACCAGCCATGCCACTGGCGTGACAACTGGCACACCAGAGGTCCGTCCGTCCCGGTCCTCTCGTACTAGGGACAGCCTTCCTCAAGTATCCTACGCGCGCGGCGGATAGGGACCGAACTGTCTCACGACGTTCTAAACCCAGCTCGCGTGCCGCTTTAATGGGCGAACAGCCCAACCCTTGGGACCTACTCCGGCCCCAGGATGCGACGAGCCGACATCGAGGTGCCAAACCATGCCGTCGATATGGACTCTTGGGCAAGATCAGCCTGTTATCCCCGGGGTACCTTTTATCCGTTGAGCGACACCCCTTCCACCAGGAGGTGCCGGATCACTAGTCCCGACTTTCGTCCCTGCTCGACCTGTCAGTCTCACAGTCAAGCCCCCTTGTGCACTTGCACTCAACACCTGATTGCCAACCAGGCTGAGGGAACCTTTGGGCGCCTCCGTTACCCTTTAGGAGGCAACCGCCCCAGTTAAACTACCCATCAGGCACTGTCCCTCACCCAGATCATGGGCGTAGGTTCAGATTCCCAATCCGACCAGAGTGGTATTTCAACAACGACTCCACCACCACTAGCGTGACGGCTTCACAGTCTCCCACCTATCCTACACAAGCCGAACCGAAAACCAATACCAAACTATAGTAAAGGTCCCGGGGTCTTTCCGTCCTGCCGCGCGTAACGAGCATCTTTACTCGTAATGCAATTTCGCCGGGCCTGTGGTCGAGACAGCCGGAAAGTCGTTACGCCATTCGTGCAGGTCGGAACTTACCCGACAAGGAATTTCGCTACCTTAGGATGGTTATAGTTACCACCGCCGTTTACTGGCGCTTAAATTCTCAGCTTCACCCCCCGAAGGAGGTTAACCGGTCCTCTTAACGTTCCAGCACCGGGCAGGCGTCAGTCCATATACATCGTCTTGCGACTTCGCATGGACCTGTGTTTTTAGTAAACAGTCGCTTTCCGCTGGTCTCTGCGGCCACCCACCCCTGAACCCGCATGGGGCATCAAGGCGTGTGGCCCCCCTTCTCCCGAAGTTACGGGGGCATTTTGCCGAGTTCCTTAACCACAGTTCACCCGATCGCCTCAGTATTCTCTACCTGACCACCTGTGTTGGTTTGGGGTACGGGCCGTGCATGCACTCACTAGAGGCTTTTCTCGACAGCATAGGATCACCCACTTCACCTCAAACGGCTACGCATCACGTCTCAGCCTGTTCAGCGGCGGATTTGCCTACCACTCGGCCTACACGCTTACACCAGTACAACCACTCACTGGCGGAGCTACCTTCCTGCGTCACCCCATCGCTTGACTACTACGGAATCAGATCCCACGCTCCACAACACCCACCCCGTCCGAAGACGACGAAGATGCGCTTCGGGTGGTTAGTATCAACCGCCTCGCCATGGGCGCACATGCTCGGGTACGGGAATATCAACCCGTTGTCCATCGACTACGCCTGTCGGCCTCGCCTTAGGTCCCGACTTACCCTGGGCGGATTAGCCTGGCCCAGGAACCCTTGGTCATCCGGCGGCAGAGTTTCTCACTCTGCATTCGCTACTCATGCCTGCATTCTCACTCCCACACCCTCCACCACTCGCTTCCGCGGCAGCTTCACCGGATGCAGGACGCTCCCCTACCCACCCACACCACTAGACACAACCCCGAAAGGCTGAGCCGATGTATTGTGTGAGTGACACAGCTTCGGCGGTGTGCTTAAGCCCCGCTACATTGTCGGCGCAGGACCACTTGACCAGTGAGCTATTACGCACTCTTTCAAGGATGGCTGCTTCTAAGCCAACCTCCTGGTTGTCTGGGCAATCCCACATCCTTTCCCACTGAGCACACACTTAGGGGCCTTAGCTGGTGTTCTGGGCTGTTTCCCTCTCGACGACGAAGCTTATCCCCCGCCGTCTCACTGCCACACTCTCACACCACGGTATTCGGAGTTTGGTTGATTTCGGTAACCCGGTAAGGCCCCTAGACCATCCAGTAGCTCTACCCCCGTAGTGAAACATGCGACGCTGCACCTAAATGCATTTCGGGGAGAACCAGCTATCACGGAGTTTGATTGGCCTTTCACCCCTACCCACAGCTCATCCCCTCAGTTTTCAACCTAAGTGGGTTCGGCCCTCCACACGGTCTTACCCGCGCTTCAGCCTGGCCATGGGTAGATCACTCCGCTTCGGGTCTAGACCACGCGACTCACACGCCCTCTTCGGACTCGCTTTCGCTACGGCTACCCCACCCGGGTTAACCTCGCCACGCAGCACTAACTCGCAGGCTCATTCTTCAAAAGGCACGCCATCACCCCATCCCCAAAGGGGAACTCAGGCTCTGACGGCTTGTAGGCACACGGTTTCAGGTACTCTTTCACTCCCCTCCCGGGGTACTTTTCATCTTTCCCTCACGGTACTCGTCCGCTATCGGTCTCCAGGAAGTATTTAGGCTTACCGGGTGGTCCCGGCAGATTCACAGCAAATTCCACGAGCTCGCTGCTACTCGGGAACACCACCAAGACCTACAACGACAGCTTTCGCGTACGGGGCTCTCACCCACTCCGGCCGCCCATCCCAAAGCGTTCCACTAACCATCGCGTACATCCGGAGAAATGTCAGTCTCTCCAAGGTGGATCCCACAACACCGCCCACACAACCCCTGACAGGTATCACATGCAAACGGTTTAGCCTCATCCGCTTTCGCTCGCCACTACTCACGGAATCACTCTTGTTTTCTCTTCCTACGGGTACTGAGATGTTTCACTTCCCCGCGTTCCCTCCACACACCCTATATATTCAGATGCGGGTGACACCACATCACTGGTGCCGGGTTTCCCCATTCGGAAATCCTCGGATCACAGCTCGGTTGACAGCTCCCCGAGGCATATCGCAGCCTCCCACGTCCTTCATCGGCTCCTGAAGCCAAGACATCCACCATGTGCCCTTAACAACTTGACCACAAAGATGCTCGCATCCACTCTACAGTTCTCAAACACCACACCAGAAACAACAATGTGTTGCCTCAGAACCCAACAGCATGCCAGGAACATGACTCTCGCCCGACCCCGCACACCCGGCGTTCCACGACCCCGAAAGATCAGTACTAACCGGCGGCAACGCCACCACGAGTCCACATAAACCAGTAGCTCCACAATTCCTTGAGCAACCCAGACAGAAACACAATCGGTCCCTCAGCCTGAGCCACCCCACGCCCGTGATCCGGGTATCCCGGGGAACGTGGATGTGTTGTGCTCCTTAGAAAGGAGGTGATCCAGCCGCACCTTCCGGTACGGCTACCTTGTTACGACTTCGTCCCAATCGCCAGTCCCACCTTCGACCACTCCCCCCCTGACGGGTTGGGCCATGGGCTTCGGGTGTTACCGACTTTCATGACGTGACGGGCGGTGTGTACAAGGCCCGGGAACGTATTCACCGCAGCGTTGCTGATCTGCGATTACTAGCGACTCCGACTTCACGCAGTCGAGTTGCAGACTGCGATCCGAACTGAGACCGGCTTTAAGGGATTCGCTCCACCTCACGATATCGCAACCCTCTGTACCAGCCATTGTAGCATGTGTGAAGCCCTGGACATAAGGGGCATGATGACTTGACGTCATCCCCACCTTCCTCCGAGTTGACCCCGGCAGTCTCCCACGAGTCCCCGCCATCACGCGCTGGCAACATAGGATAAGGGTTGCGCTCGTTGCGGGACTTAACCCAACATCTCACGACACGAGCTGACGACAGCCATGCACCACCTGTACACCAACCACAAGGGAAACCACATCTCTGCAGCTGTCTGGCGCATGTCAAGCCCAGGTAAGGTTCTTCGCGTTGCATCGAATTAATCCACATGCTCCGCCGCTTGTGCGGGCCCCCGTCAATTCCTTTGAGTTTTAGCCTTGCGGCCGTACTCCCCAGGCGGGGCGCTTAATGCGTTAGCTACGGCACGGACAACGTGGATGTCGCCCACACCTAGCGCCCAACGTTTACAGCGTGGACTACCAGGGTATCTAATCCTGTTCGCTCCCCACGCTTTCGCTCCTCAGCGTCAGTATCGGCCCAGAGACCCGCCTTCGCCACCGGTGTTCCTCCTGATATCTGCGCATTTCACCGCTACACCAGGAATTCCAGTCTCCCCTACCGAACTCAAGTCTGCCCGTATCGACCGCACGCTGAAGGTTAAGCCTCCAGATTTCACGGCCGACGCGACAAACCGCCTACGAGCTCTTTACGCCCAATAATTCCGGACAACGCTCGCACCCTACGTATTACCGCGGCTGCTGGCACGTAGTTAGCCGGTGCTTCTTATCCAGGTACCGTCAGTCACCCTTCGTCCCTGGCGAAAGAGGTTTACAACCCGAAGGCCGTCATCCCTCACGCGGCGTCGCTGCATCAGGCTTCCGCCCATTGTGCAATATTCCCCACTGCTGCCTCCCGTAGGAGTCTGGGCCGTGTCTCAGTCCCAGTGTGGCCGGTCACCCTCTCAGGCCGGCTACCCGTCGTCGCCTTGGTAGGCCATCACCCCACCAACAAGCTGATAGGCCGCGGGTTCATCCCATACCGCCGAAACTTTCCACCCACCACCATGCGATGACAGGTCATATCCGGTATTAGACCCAGTTTCCCAGGCTTATCCCAGAGTACAAGGCAGATTACCCACGTGTTACTCACCCGTTCGCCACTCATCCACCACCGAAATGGCTTCAGCGTTCGACTTGCATGTGTTAAGCACGCCGCCAGCGTTCGTCCTGAGCCAGGATCAAACTCTCCAACAATGAACAGTTCCATCCAGACTACAAATGTAATCTCAAAGAAAACCCCACGAGGAGGGGTTCATACAAAAAAGCTCTACTGGCTTAGTTCACTAGCACACTGTTGAGTTCTCAAGCAACACACCCACAACCAACCCGCATCACACGAGCCAACCATCGGCGCTGTTCCAAGCAATTTTGTAGCAGGCCACCCACTCAATCACCCTCAGGGCGAGAGCTTGGTTCGTGTCCCTGCAGCCACCCGGTCTCCCTGGCGACTCGAGAAACTTTACACGCCCCCCAACCACCCGAAACAGGGGGGTACCTTAAGTGGATCTTCGCAGGTCAGCACCGGTGAATCGCGGCTTCCACACAGCAGTGCGCCGGGGTGGCCAGCCTTCCCGCGGACATCGGCTCGGGCCGGGCACCTAATCTGAATCCCGGCGGCCGGGACCGGCCGGGGCTTGGACGGTGGTCCGGCGGAGGCCGGGCCTGTGGTGGAAGAGCGGTGACCGATCGATGAAGACCGTGTTCGTGACCGGGGCCAGTGCGGGGTTCGGGGCGGCGATCGCGCGGCGGTTCGTGGCGGAGGGGGCCCGGGTCGTCGCGGCGGCGCGCAGTGCCGAGCGGCTGACTGAGCTCGCCGGGGAGCTCGGCGACGCTGTGCTGCCGCTGGCCCTCGACGTGCGGGACAGCGACGCCGTCGCGCAGGCGGTGGCCGGGCTGCCCGACGCCTGGAGTGACATCGACGTCCTGGTCAACAACGCGGGACTGGCCAAGGGGCTCGAACCCGCGCACGAGGCGAAACTCGCGGACTGGGACCAGATGATCGAAACCAACGTGACCGGTCTCGTGCACCTCACGCGTGCGGTGCTGCCGCGGATGGTCGAGCGCGGCCGCGGGCACGTGATCAACCTCGGCTCGATCGCCGGCACCTACCCCTACCCCGGGGGCAACGTCTACGGCGCGACCAAGGCGTTCGTGCATCAGTTCAGCCTCAACCTGCGCAGCGACCTGCACGGTACCGGCGTGCGCGTGACGAACGTGGAGCCCGGGCTGTCCGGCGGCACCGAGTTCTCCGCCGTCCGGTTCGGCGACCGGGCGAAGGCGGACCAGGTCTACGCGGGCACGACTCCACTGACCGCGGACGACATCGCGGAGTCGGTGTACTGGGCGGCGAGCCAACCTGCGCACGTGAACGTCAACGTGATCGAGCTGATGCCGGTCGTGCAGAGCTTCTCCGCCCTGCAGGTGGACCGCGAGGGCTAAGCCGGGGCGTAGCGCTCGAGGCCGAACAGCTCGTACAGCGCCTGCTGCCGCGGCGTGCGGTCCGACAGGATCCGGCGGGTGCGCGGGCGGCCGCCGGTCGAGCGGTGCCTCAGCACCGTCTCGCCGATGCCGCACAGCTGGTCGAGCAGCTCGGCCACGGACAGGTTCATCCCGGCCCGGTCGGCCTCGCGCCGCATCAGGTGGGTGACCGTGGCGGCGAGGACCGACACCAGCGTGTGCACCGCGATCCGGTGCGGTGTCCACTCCGCGCGCGCGGACGGGCCCGCGCCGGTCAGCCAGCGGAACGTCGATTCGAGGTGGGTTCGCGCGCGGTAGGCGGTGACCACCTCGGCGACCGGCCAGTCCCGGTCGGTGACCAGTACCTGTTTGCCGAAGAACTCGTCACCGAGCCGGGCGACGGCGGCGTCGTCGACCCGCCGGGTCAGCCGGATCTCGCCCGCGCGGGTGCCCTCGAGGGTGGTGCCGAGGACGCGTTCCACCCGGCGGCCGCGGATGATCCGCGAGATCTCCGCGCGGACCTGGGTACGGTCGCCTCGATGGGTGCCGGCGGCGAGGGCGGCGGCCAGCCCGTCGAGTTCCCGCACCGCGGTGCTCAGCTCGTCGGTGAACGCGCGTTGCTGCGCGGCGTGCAACGTGTCGGAATGGGTGACGATGACGCGACGGCGGACGCCGTCCACAATCGCCCGGGTGTCGAGCGCGGTCAGCCCGGCGAACCGTTCCGGATCGACCCGCCGGTGGCCCGCAGCCGGGCGCGCCAGCAGCTCCGGGTGGTCGGCCAGCGGCAGTGCGCCGACGAATCCGCTTCGCGCGCCGAGGTCCAGCTGCGCGGCCTGACCGGCGTGGAAGACCAGCGTGACGTCGGCGTCCGGGTAACGGCCGCCCAGTTCGCCGGCCAGCGCGCCGAACGTGGGCGCGGCGCTGCGCCGGTAGACGCGCGAGGCGAGCGGGATGGCACCGTCGCGGGTCACCACCAGGCCGAGTCCGGCCAAGACGTCCCTGCCGACGAGTGTGCAGTCCGCGGCGGTGAACGCGGCGAACTGCGCGACGTCGACAGCCAGCGCTTCCGTACCGTCGTCGCCAAGCAGCCCGCGGACCGCCTCGGCCACGGCGGCCTCGACGCCGGTGATCCGCTCGGCCGAGAGCCTCCTCAGCGCACGCTGGTGGTTCGCCGCGGTGATCGCGCCCTTGGGCGGGCGGGGGCGGACCAGGTCCTGGGCCGCGCAACCGGACCACCACTGCTCGAACTCGGTGTCCGGGGCGGTCGCCCGGTGCAGCACGGCGAGCGCCACGTGGAACCCGAGGGTCGGCCGCGCCCGTTGCGCACCGGCGACCACGTCGACCCGGCGGATCAGGTCGAGCCGCTGCAACGTTCCCCACACCGCGGCCACATCGCCGAACGACCGGTGCCGCGCGCCGGCCGCCGCGGGTGCGCTGCCGGACATCGCCGCGGCGATGTCCTCGGCCGTGCCGAGGTAGCGCTGGCCGACCACGCGGGGTTTGCCGTCCACCCGCGCGGACTCGGCCAGGTAGTAGTAGACCCGGCCGCCGATCCGCTTCCCGACCACTGACGCCACCCTTTAGGTAATACCGGCCGGCAACGCGTGGGGCAACCGGCACGCCGTGCTGACCTGCGCCGATGATCGGCGGTCCTCGAACGGGTGAGGGCCGGGCGCACGACGCACTGGCCGGTGGCGGCGCAGCGGTCCTAGCGTGGCCGGAATGGGACCCGATCCTGACGACACCGCCCCCACCGCCTCCGCGATGCGCCGTGCGCTCGCCCGCGCACGGGACGGCAAGACGCTCGACGTGGCCGAGGCGACGGTGCTGCTGCACGCCCGCGGCGACGACCTCAAGACGCTGTCCGACCACGCGTCCCGCATCCGCGACGCCGGTCTGGAAGAAGCCGGCCGCGCGGGAGTGATCACCTACAGCCGCAAGGTGTTCATCCCGCTGACCCGGTTGTGCCGGGACCGGTGCGGCTACTGCACGTTCGTGACCGTGCCCGGCCGGCTCGAATCGCCGTTCCTCTCCCCCGACGAAGTCCTCGAGATCGCCCGCAAGGGTGCGGAAATGGGCTGCAAGGAAGCCCTGTTCACGCTCGGCGACCGGCCCGAGGACCGGTGGAGCGCCGCGCGGGAATGGCTCGACGCGCACGGCTACGACGACACGCTCTCCTACGTCCGCGCGATGGCGATCCGGGTGCTGGAGGAGACCGGGCTGCTGCCGCATCTCAACCCGGGGGTGCTGAGCTGGCAGGACTTCCAGCGGCTCAAGCCGGTCGCGCCGTCGATGGGCATGATGCTGGAGACCACCGCGCGGCGGCTGTGGAGTGAGAAGGGCGGGCCGCACTACGGCTCGCCGGACAAGGATCCGGAAGTCCGGCTGCGGGTGCTCGACGACGCCGGGCGCAGTTCGGTGCCGTTCACCACCGGCGTGCTCATCGGCATCGGCGAGACGCACACCGAACGCGCCGAGGCGATGTTCGCCATCCGCAAGACCGCCAGGGAGTACGGCGGCATCCAGGAAGTCATCGTGCAGAACTTCCGGGCCAAGCCGGACACGAAGATGCGCGCGACCCCGGACGCCGACCTGGAGGAGCTGGCCGCGAACATCGCGGTGGCCCGGCTCGTGCTCGGCCCGCGGATGCGGATCCAGGCGCCGCCGAACCTGATCGGCAACCAGTACGACCTGATGATCCGCGCGGGCATCGACGACTGGGGTGGCGTCTCGCCGCTCACCCCGGACCACGTGAACCCGGAACGCGCGTGGCCGCAGATCGACCAGCTGGCCCGGCAGACGGAGAAGGCCGGGTACGCGCTGCGCGAACGACTCACCATCTACCCCGAGTACATCCAGCGGGGCGAGCCGTGGCTCGATCCGCGCGTCACGCGGCACGTCGCCGCGCTGGTGGATCCCGAAACCGGGCTGGCCCGCGAAGGCGCGATGCCGGTGGGCATCCCGTGGCAGGAGCCCGACGGCGGCTGGGAGGAGTCCGGGCGCACCGATCTGCACACCGAGATCGACACCACCGGCCGCACCGGCGACCGGCGCGGCGACTTCGACTCGGTGTACGGCGACTGGAACGAGCTGGCCGGCAAGATCAAGGCGGGTCCGCAGAAGTTCGACACCGACATTCTGGAGGCCCTGCGCAGCGCGGAAAAGGACCCGGCCGGGCTGTCCGACGACGCCGCGCTGGCGTTGCTGCACGCGGACGGCCCGGAGCTGGACGCGCTGACCGGGCTGGCCGACGACCTGCGGCGCGAGGTCAACGGCGACGACGTCACGTTCGTCGTCACGCGCAACATCAACTTCACCAACGTCTGCTACACCGGCTGCCGGTTCTGCGCGTTCGCGCAGCGGCGCACCGACGCCGACGCGTTCACGCTTTCCCTCGAGCAGGTGGGCGATCGGGTCGACGAGGCGTGGGCCGCGGGGGCGACCGAGATCTGCATGCAGGGCGGGATCCACCCGGATCTGCCCGGTACCGCGTA
Source organism: Amycolatopsis jiangsuensis (assembly GCF_014204865.1). Classification (NCBI taxonomy): domain Bacteria; kingdom Bacillati; phylum Actinomycetota; class Actinomycetes; order Pseudonocardiales; family Pseudonocardiaceae; genus Amycolatopsis; species Amycolatopsis jiangsuensis. The sequence continues at coordinate 7,634,574 of NZ_JACHMG010000001.1, read as the reverse complement.
CTTCGACCTCGCGGCCGAGGTGAAACGGCGGCAGCCGGACATCCACCTGCACTCGTTCAGCCCGATGGAGGTGCTCAACGGGGCGTCGCGCACGAACCTGTCCATCCGGGACTGGCTGGTGCGGGCGAAGGAGTCCGGTGTGGACTCGCTGCCGGGTACCGCGGCGGAGATCCTGGACGACGACGTGCGGTGGGTGCTCACCAAGGGCAAGCTGCCGACGTCGGAGTGGATCAAGGTGGTCACCACCGCGCACGAGATCGGGCTGCCGACCACGTCGACCATGATGTACGGCCACGTGGACAACCCGGCGCACTGGGTCGGGCACCTGAAACTGCTCGCCCGGCTGCAGCGGGAAGGGCTGGAGCGGCACGGGAAGCGGGGGTTCAGCGAGTTCGTGCTGCTGCCGTTCATCCACCAGAACGCGCCGATCTACCTGGCCGGCCTGGCGCGCGCGGGCACCACGCTGCGCGAGAACCGCGCGGTGCACGCGCTGGCGCGGCTGTTGCTGCACGGGATGATCGACAACATCCAGAGCTCCTGGGTGAAGCTCGGTGAGGAAGGCAGCCGGGCGGTCCTGCGTGGCGGGGTCAACGACATCGGCGGCACGCTGATGGAGGAGACGATCAGCCGGATGGCGGGCGCGGCGAACGGCTCGTACAAAACGATCAGCGACATGCGCGCGATGGTCGAGCCGCTCGGCCGGCCGCTGCGGCAGCGCACGACGTCCTACGGGGTTCCGTCGGACGAGCGGGTCGCGGCGGCGGCCGCCTCGGACGGGGTGGCGACCGCGGTACGGAAGCCGCTCCTGCCATTGCTCACGCCCTGACGCGTCAGGCCATGGACGAGGCCGGCCACGACGTGCGCGTGGCCGGCCTTGTCCGGTTACCGGATCAGTTCGCGGCGATGGTGACCTTCGCCGTCTTGCTGCCCTGGTCCGGCGTGATCTGCACGGAGAACAGGTGCGTCGCCGGGTCGTAGCCGACCTGTCCGGCCTGTCCGCCCTGCGCGGTCACCGACACCGCGGACGGCGAGTATCCGTGCAGGGTGACCGGCCCGTCCCCGGGACTGAACGCGACGGACGCGTGCACCGTGCCGTCGTCGGACAGCTCGGTGATGCGCTGCTTCCCGAGTGAGACGTACTTGCCCGCGTCACCGAGGAAACCGATGCCGGACTTGCCCACCGGCACCACCTGGAAGAACGACCCGTCGCGGGTCACGCCAGCGGTGTCGGTGCCGCCCGCCTCGACGAGGTGGCCGGTGCCCGCGAAGTAGTCGTACACGTACGCCTGGCCGGGCACGCCGACGTCGGCCGGGCGGAACGACGCGGGTGCCTGGGACCGGACTCCGGCGCTGACGCCGAGGTTGTCCAGGTTCGGGCCGTCGTGCCCGGTCGAAGCGGCCCGCACGGTGTGCTTGCCGGCGGTCAGCGAGACCACGACCGGTTGCACCTCCCAGGAATCCCAGTCGGCGGTGGGCATGAACGGCTCGTTCGATGCCGTGCCGCCGTCCACCGAAACCGCCATCGGACGGTCGTCGCCGGTCGGCCGACCGGCGGCGGTGCTGTTGGCGAACCGGAACTGCAGGGTGTACGTGCCGTCCTTGGGCACGTCGACGGTCCACTCGACCGAGTCTCCGTCGGTGTGCTGGAAGTCGGCGAACCCGCTGCCGGTGTAGCCCTTGTGGTCCTTCGCCGCCACGGCGCCGGTCAGCTTGGCGTTCTCCGCCTCGTACACCTTGTCCGGCTCGGAGTCCGGCGAGTTGCGGGCGTACTCGTAGACGTAGCCCGCGGTCATCGGACCGTGCCGGCTGGCCGTCGTGGCGACCATCGGAGCCTGCTTGCCGCCGGCGTCGCGGACGTAGCTGGCGGTGTCGGCGACGAGCGGAGTGTCCGGTTTGACGATCGCGCCGTCCGCCATGGCCACCCGGTGCAGATTGTCCGCGTTCTCCTCACCGATCTTGTCGCCGACCCCGACCGGGCCGGCGGTGAGATTCTGCAGCAGCAGGTTCCGGGTCTCGAAACTCATCGCCACGTCCGCGAACGGCCAGGTGCCGACCGCGTTGGCCAGCCGCGAGGTGTAGAGCAGCCGGTCCCACTTCGTCCGTTCGAACCGGTCGTCGGTGACCCGGGTGTTGGTGACCTCGTTGTACAGCGTGCTCTGCAGGAAGTCCTGTACGAGCGGCATGCAGTACTGGATGTCCATCCCGTTCGCGGCCGCGGACTTGGCCATGTTGCCGAGGAAGTCCGCGCGGTCGGTCAGATTGAAGTCCGGCTGCGCGTGCGAACAGAGCCAGTCCTGCTCGTAGGTCTGCACACCGTTCTGCTTGAGGTAGCTCATCCGGTCATTCCAGTACGCCGGGTCGGTGACCACCGCGCCGGACATCTTGTACTCCTGGTGGTACGGACTGGACGGATCGATCCACCGCCCGTGCGTGATCATCGGGAGCCCGACGTCCTGCTGGAAGTCCTTCATCCCCTGCGGGAACAGCTTCGGGTCCGCTTCGTAGCGGTAGGCGCCGTCGCCGACCGCCTTCCAGTCCTGGTTCGGGCCCTTGGGGTAGAACCAGCTGTCCAGCTGCATGTTGCCGACCGGGAGGCCGTTGTCCTGCCAGTGCTTCCGCACGGCTTGCAGGGTGCCGGTGTAGCCGAGCTTGTCGTCGTACTTGTAGTAGTACTTCGCGCCGTTGTCGGTCCAGTAGCCGAGCTTGGCGAGGGTGTTCGTGGCGTCCTGGTCGGGCCGGTGCTTGCCGGAAAGGCCGGTGAGCGCGTTGCCCCAGTCCCGGTAGATGTCGTTCACGTCGCGGCCGAAGGTGAGCACGGTGCGCTGGGTGAACCCGGCGTCGAGCTTTCCGATCTTCGAGGAGACGCCGCTGGTCAGCTTCCCGTTGCCGGCAGTCGTGACCGCGGCGGAGAAGTTCGTGGCGGGCGAGACCAGGTAGCCGCCACCGGCGTCGTCGAAGGTCAGGTACGGACCGAAGACTTCATCGACTGCCTGGTTGAACGCGTGCTTGCCGAAACAGCCGTTGTAGGTCTGGTTGTTCGGCAGCGCGGGTACGGTCGTCAGCGAGGGGAACGCCGCGGTGTTCGCCGACGCCTGCTGGTAGGTGGTGCTGAACAGCACCACCGGACTTCCGCCGTAGGTCCGGATGCCGCTACTGCGGGCGACGCCGCCGGCGGTGTAGTCGAAGTTGATTTCCCGGTAGGTGCCGACGCCGTCCTTGCCGGTGCTGCTCTTGATGTTGCTCGCCGCGGCACCGACCGAGCCGGCGAAGTGGTAGTCCGGTGCGTGGGTGTCGACCGAGTAGCTGCCGTCCGGCTCCACCTTCACCGTCACCTTCGAGGTTCCGGACGTCTCGGCGCTCGCCGAAGCCGCACCGAAGGTGACGCTCAAGGGCGCAGCGGTCGCGACGACGCAGACGAGCGCCAATCGCCTCCGGAGTCGTCCGCGCGGGTTCCTGAATCTCTTTAAGTTGTTCACGTATGTGTACACCCTTCGAGTACTGGAACACTCTGCAAGTGGATGATGGTGAAGTTGATTTACCTGAGTTGTCAACAGAATCCGAGCGGGACAGTTTTTGACACCCGTGCGGCCTATTTGCCAACAAAGTTGTCGAAGCCGGCCGCAAGGGAAAGACAATGCGGGTTGTGCGGAGTGGCCCGGCTGATCGCGAATTGATGCCCTTACGGCATCTCTGGTTCCCCGGCCGGTGATGCGCGGCCGGTTCGGTCCCCCGGCGGTGCGCTGCCGCCGTCGCTCAATCCGTGACGTGCAGCGCGGCGGTGCGATGCAGCCGCCACAGCGCCAGGGCCACCTGCAGCCGCAGCTTTCCGGACGGCTCGCGCAGCGGCCAGCCGAGCAGCTGCTCGGCGTGCCCGAGGCGGCCCTGCAGCGTGGAGTGGTGCAGGACCAGCGCCGTGGCGGCCGCTCGCAGGCTTGCCGTCTTGGCGACGGCGGCAAGCGTGGGCAGGACCCAGGTCGCCGTCGTGCGGGCGGATTCCACCGCACGCACATCGGCGACCGGGGCCGTATCCGGCCCGATCGCGGTGGCGAGCACGGCGAGTCCGCCGAGGTCCGCGTAGTCGACGACACGCGCGCCGGGATCGTCCTCCGCCGCGGTGAAGCGGTAGGCGACGCGCGCCTGTGCCCAGGATCGCGGCAGGTCGGCCACGGCGACGGCCGGGCCGAGGCCGGCGCGGGCGCGCTCCGGCGGCATCCAGTCCGGCGGGACGGCCAGTGGCCCTGGCGTCGCCACGGCGCGGGCACGGGCGCCCAGTCCGAGCCGGCGGGCGGCGAGGAGCCGGGTCTTCTCGTCGGCCCCGGCGTCGAGGACCACCTCGACCGACGCCGGATCGGCCGCGCGACCGCGGGTACGGTCCAGTACGCCGCGCGCCGCCGCGGACGCCCGCTCCAGCACCATCGCGTCGACCGGACCGGGCGGGCCGGGGCGCTCCAGCCACAACGCGGGCGGCCCTCCTTTCCGCACCGGCACGGCGGACCAGTCCGGTTCGGGTGGCTGCGCGGCGGGCACGACCCGGCCGTCCGGCTCCACGCGGAGACGCACGCGGCGTTCGTCGTCGGCCAGCCGTGCCGGGCATCCGGCCAGCACCGCAGCACCGCGCACGATCGGCTCCAGCCCGGCGCCGCCTTCCACGAGACGGTCGAAATAGGCGATGACCTTCACTGTGGCGGCAGCGCCAGGGTCGAGCGCGCTGAGGTGCGAGACGAGATCCCTCATCGGTGCATCATCCCGCGCCGGTGCCTCAGCCGAGCAGGCGCCGAAGCCACCGCAGGCGGGCCTCCCCCGCCTCCAGCGACAGCCCCGCCTGCGGAGCCGAATGGTCGAAGCCGTGGTAGGCCCCCGGCCACAGGTGCAGTTCGGACTGCACACCGCTGCGGCACAGCCGGGTCGCGTAGTCGAGCACCTCGTCGCGGAACGTCTCGGCCGTCCCGACGTCGAGGAACGCCGGTGGCAGACCGGACAGATCGGTGGCTCGCGCGGGCGCGGCGTAGGGCGAGACGTCCGGTCCGCCGCGCGCGTCGCCGAGCAGTGCGGTCCAGCCGATCTCGTTGGCGGCGCGGTCCCACACGCCGAGACCCGCCATCTGCTCCGCGGACGGGCTGTCGTTGCGGTCGTCGATCATCGGGTAGACGAGCAGCTGCCCGAACAGCTCGGGTCCCTTGCGGTCACGGGCGAGCAGGGCGGTCCCGGCGGCGAGGCCGCCGCCCGCGCTCGCTCCCCCGACCAGCACGCGGGAGGTGTCGAAGCCGTGTTCCGCGGCGTGCGCGACCGTCCACTGCAGAGCGGCGTAGCAGTCCTCGACCGGTGCCGGATGCGGATTCTCCGGGGCCACCCGGTAGTCCACCGCGACGAAACCCAGCCCCAGCTCGAGTGCGTATTCCTTGAGCACCACCAGGTCCCGGCCTTTGTGCCCGTGCAGGACCATGCCGCCGCCGTGCAGCCAGAGCAGCACCGGCACGTCGGTGGTGGCCCCGGCCGGACGGCCGATCACCGCAGGAATCGGGCCCCGTGGACCCTCGATGTCCACTTCGGACACCGTCAGCGCGCCGTCGGCCGTCAACACTGACAACTCGATCTGCCGGGCCATCATGCTCGCGCGCATGGCGGGGATCTTCTCGGGCGAGTCGAGCGCGATCCGCTCTTCCCTGCTCAGCTCCAGCGCCGCGGCGAGTTCCGGATCGATCGGCAGCGGCGGGTAGCGGACGGCCATCGGGCACCTTTTTCTCTCGGTGATCAGCAGCGAACCCGATCCTCTCCGGTGCGGGCGCAGTACGCCTCAGCCGGTCGGCGGGAATCACCCGCCAGCTGGCGGGCATGACGGTACTTGTCGGTAATTTGCGTAAGTCAGTCCGACTATTGCGAATTTCCGTCGACAGTACGTATGATCCAGCTCACACGATGTCCCCACCCGTGCATTCGACTCCCGGAGTACCGCTGTGTCCCTTCGTGTCTTCACCCTGCCCGGAAAACGATCGGCGGCCCTCGCGGCCGTCTCGGCGCTGTTGCTCACCGCCGGATTCGCCACCACGCCGGCGGCCGCCGCGGCACCGGAGCGAGGGGCGAGCGTGCCCTTCGTGGAACAGGAGGCGGAGAACGCCGCCACGAACGCCACCGTGCTCGGCCCGGACCGCACTGCCCGCACGCTCGCGGGCGAGGCATCCGGGCGGAAAGCGGTCACCTTGGCCGGGCCGGGGCAGTACGTGGAATTCACGCTGACTGTCGCAGCGAATTCTCTCGACGTCCGCTACAGCATTCCCGACAACGCCCAGGGCACCGGCACCGACGGAACCCTCTCCGTCCACATCGACGGCAAGGACGTTCGCGACCTCGATCTGACCTCGCGGTACGCCTGGTACTACGGCAGCTACCCGTTCACCAACGATCCGGCGCAGGGCAAGGGCCATCACTTCTACGACGAGACCCGCGCACTGTTCGACACCAGCTATCCGGTGGGCACGAAGATCCGGCTGCAGGTCGACGCCGGTGACGTGACTCCGGTGACCGTCGACCTGGCCGACTTCGAACAGGTCGCGCCGGCCGCGGAACAGCCGGCCGACGCCTTGGCGGTCACCGATTTCGGCGCGACCGCGGGCGATACGACCGACGACGCGAACGCCTTCGACGACGCGGTCGCCGCGGCCCGCGAACAAGGCAGGGAAGTCTGGATCCCCACCGGGACGTTCACCCTCGGCCACCACGTCACCGTCGACCAGGTCACCGTCCGCGGCGCCGGGCCGTGGTATTCGGTGCTGACCGGCCCGCGCGCGGGCATCTTCGGCAAGGGTGAGCCGGCGAGCTGCTCGACACCGACTTACCCGGGCAACGCCGCGGTTCCCGGCAGCAGCACCGGGGTGACGTTGTCCGGGTTCGCGATCATCGGGCAGGTCGACGCCCGGGTGGACTGCGATCAGGCCAACGGGATCGGCGGCGCGCTGGGCGGCGGCTCGGTCGTGGAAAACCTCTGGATCCAGCACACCAAGGTCGGGCTGTGGCTGGACGGGCCGTTCGACGGGCTGACCGTGCGCGGCAACCGGATCCTCGACCAGACCGCGGACGGGCTGAACCTGCACCAGGGCATCAGCGACGTGCTGGTGACGAACAACTTCCTGCGCAACACCGGCGACGACGGCCTGGCCATGTGGTCGGAGAAGGATGCCGACCACGACAACACTTTCTCGTTCAACACCGTGCTGTTGCCCATTCTGGCCAACAACATCGCGATCTACGGCGGGCGGGACAACACCGTCTCGGACAACGTGGTGGCCGACAACCAGGACCAGGGCGGCGGGCTGCACGTGGCCAACCGATTCACCGCGGTCCCGCTGGCCGGCACCACGACACTGGCGCGCAACACCGCGATCCGCACCGGCGTACTCGATTCGAACTGGCAGTTCGGGGTGGGCGCGCTGTGGTTCGACGGACGCGATTCGGCCATCACCGGCCGGATCGAGGTGACCGACACCGACTTGCTGGACAACAACTACGAGGCGATCCAGTTCATCGACGGCGCCACGAACGACGTGCACTTCGACGGCGTGCGGATCACCGGTGCCGGCACGTTCGCCTGGCAGCTGCAGTCCAAACCGAGCGGTTCGGTTTCCGGAGTGGTGGCCACCGGCGTGGGCCGCGCGGGGCTCTACAACTGCCTCGGCCCGGACGCGTTGAGCGGCCTCGCCGACGAAGGCGGCAACTCCGGCTGGACCAGCACCTACTGCGGCGAGTGGCCGGAGCCAGTCTACGCCGAGCAGACCCAACCCCGGAAAATCACGGAAAGGTGAGTGCGACGACGATGTTCCCCACCTCAGCACGACTGCGCATCAAGGCGGTCCTGGCCGCCGCGGCGCTGGCCTCGTCCGGAATGGCCGTGTTCGCGGCCGGTCCGGCCGTGGCGGCCGCGACCTGCCCACCCACCGCGTCCGGCGGCGCCGACACGCCCTTCCAGACCGTGGAAGCGGAATGCTCGGAAAGCACCGGCACCGCGGTCGGTCCTGACTACACACAGGCGACCGTCGCCTCCGAAGCCTCCGGCAGGCAGGCGGTGAAACTCGGCCAGGGACAGTCGGTGGAATTCACCCTGCCCGCAGCGGCGAACGCGGTCAACGTGCACTACAACCTGCCCGATGGCAGTTCGGGCCGGATCTCGGTGTACGTCGACGGAACCAAGCTCGCCGACGGCCTGGCGGTGACCTCGCAGTACACCTACACCGATACATCCTGGATCGCCGGAGCGAAGACGCACCACTTCTTCGACGATTCCCGCCTGATGTTCGGCAAGGACGCGGACCAGGGCGCGAAAGTGAAGCTGCAGCTGGATTCCGGCGACGTAGGCGAAGCGACCATCGACCTCGCCGATTTCGAACAGGTCGGCGCGCCGGGCGAACAGCCTTCGGGCTCCCTGTCCGTCACCGACTACGGTGCTACCGTAGACGATTCTTCGGACGACTCGCAGGCGTTCCGGGAAGCGCTGACGGACGGGCAGGCGCAGGGCAAAGAAGTATGGATTCCGGCCGGGCGGTTCGAGATCGGCACCGCGCTGCAGATCGACCGGACCACGCTGCGCGGCGCCGGGCAGTGGTACACGGTCTTGCATGGCAACAACATCTTCAACAACAACAGCGCGACCGGGAACATCGAACTCCGTGACTTCGCGGTGTTCGGCTCGGTCTCCGAACGCAACGACAGCAGTCCGGACAACGCTTTCCACGGCGTGCTGGGCGCGGACTCGGTGGTGTCCGGGTTGTGGATCCAGGACACCAAATGCGGGCTGTGGCTGATGAACGGTGCCTCGTCGAACCTGACGATCGAGAACAACCGCATCCTCGACACCCAGGCCGACGGCGTGAACTTCGACGGCGGAGTCACCCAGTCCAAGCTGCACAACAACTATCTGCGCAACAACGGTGACGACGCGCTGGCCCTGTGGTCCAACGGGCAGGCCGACGCGGGGAACACCATCTCGGCCAACACCGTGGTGCAGCCCAACCTGGCGAACGGGATCGCGCTCTACGGCGGTTCGGACAACACCGTGACCGGGAACCTGGTGCAGGACACCAACCCGCTCGGCGGTGGCTACCTGGTCGCGAACCGGTTCAACTCGGTTCCGCTGGCGGGCACGATCACGTTGTCCGGCAACACCGCGTTGCGGGCCGGCGCGCTCGATCCGAACTGGCAGTTCGGCGTGGGCGCGCTGTGGTTCGACGCGCGGGACCAGGCGATCAGCGGGGTGGACATCCAGGTCAGCGACTTCACCGCGACCGACAGCCCGTACGAGGCGATCCAGTTCATCGACGGAAACGGCGCCGGCAAGCAGATCAGCGGCATCACCATCGACGGGGTCACCGTCGAGGGCACCGGCACGTTCGTGGCGCAGTCGCAGACGCAGGGCACCGTGTCGATCAGCAACCTGACCGCCTCCGGGGTCGGCGTCACCGGCACCTACAACTGCTCGTACCCGTCCTCGACGCCGGAAATGACCTTCACCGGCTCCGGCAACACCGGCTGGACAGGCACTTGGAACGACTGCTCGACCTGGCCCGAACCGAACTCGGGACCGCCGCAGCCGCCGCAGGCGGGCACGAACGTCGCCCGCGGCAAGGTGACCACCGCCAGCGGATCGCAGGGTGGCTTCCCGCCGGCCAACGCCGTGGACGGCGATGCGAGTACCTACTGGGAAGGCACGGACAACGCGTTCCCGCAGTCGCTCACCGTCGACCTCGGCGAGACCTACTCGGTCGACAAGGTGACGCTGAAGCTGCCGCCGGCCGCGGAGTGGGCGGCGCGTAGCGAAACGCTGGCCGTCGAAGGCAGCACGGACGGTGCCGAGTGGTCGCCTCTCGTGGACTCGCGGGACTGGACCTTCGACCCGGCGACCGGGAACACGGCCTCGGCCGGCTTCACCGCCGCGGCACTGCGGTCCGTGCGCGTGACGGTCACCGGGAACACCGGCTGGCCGGCCGCGCAGCTGTCCGAGGTGGAGGTCGCTGTCGCCTGACCCGGCGTGCCCTGCCGTCACCCCGTATCCGGGTGACGGCAGGGCATCGGTCCATGTGGATCACGCTTTTGCAAGTGGTTGCGCTAAAATTGCGGGCATGACACGTCGACTTGCCGAAGTGGCTCGCCAGGTGGGGGTCAGCGAAGCCACGGTCAGCCGGGTCCTCAACGGCCGGCCGGGGGTGTCCGCGGCGACCCGCGCCACCGTGCTCACCGCACTGGACGTGATGGGATATGAACGGCCCACCCAGCTGCGTGGCGACCGGGCGCGGCTGGTCGGGCTGGTGCTGCCCGAACTGCAGAACCCGATCTTCCCCGCACTCGCCGAGATCATGGGCAACGCGCTGGCACAGCAGGGTTTCACGCCGGTGCTGTGCACCCGTACCGCGGGCGGGGTGTCCGAGGCCGAGTACGTGGAACTGCTGCTGCAGCAACAGGTTTCCGGGGTGGTGTTCGCCGGCGGGCTGTTCGCGCAGGCCGAGGCCGTGCACACGCACTACCACCACCTCGTGGAGCGCAAGCTGCCCACGGTGCTGATCAACGCCGCGGTGGATCACCTCGGCCTGCCCCAGGTGTCCTGCGACGACGCGGTGGCCGTGGAGCAGGCCGTGGGCCACCTCGCCTCGCTCGGGCACGAGCGGATCGGCCTCGTGCTGGGCCCGGCCGACCACGTGCCCTCCCGCCGCAAGCTCGCGGCGTTCCGGTCCTATGCGCGCCAGCAGGGCCTGCCGGTGCACGACGAGCTGGTGGAGCACGGGATGTTCTCCATCGAAGGCGGGCACGCGGCCGCCGCCCGGCTCTACCCGCGCGGCGCGACCGCGGTCGTGTGCGCGAGCGACCTGCTGGCGCTTGGCGCCGTCCGCGCGGCCCGCCGCCAGGGGCTTTCGGTGCCGGAGGACGTCTCGGTGGTCGGCTACGACGATTCGGCGCTGATGAACTGCACCGACCCGCCGCTGACCACCACCCGCCAGCCCATCGAGGCCATGGGCCGCGCGGTGGTGGAGATGCTGGTCAAGCGGATCAACGGCAGCGAAGTCGCGGCGGAGGAACTGCTGTTCGCCCCGGAACTGGTGGTCAGGGGCTCCACCGCACGTCACTGACCCGCTCCGCCCCCACCAGCTCACCCCCAGCAACTCAATCCCCAGCTCGTGAGGGGCTGCGCCGGTTCTCACCGCGTAGCCACTCACGAGCTTTGTCCCGCACGGATGCGGATCTGTTCGGAAGTTGCGGAAAGCTGTTTCCTTCTTGCGGTTGTTCGTCTCACACTTTAGAGTGACCGGCATCACGATCCTGTCGGCGCCACCGTGGAGAAGAGGCTTGAGATGAGCAGTTCCCGGGCATGGGGATCCGGACGTGCGTTGCGCACCGCGCTCGCGGTGGCCGGGGTGGGCACCCTGATCGCCGGGGCCGCGGCGTGCGGGAGCTCCGGCAGCGAGGCGAGCGGGGGCCGGGTGCAGATCACCGTGACCGGACAGCCGCCCTCGACGCAGCCGTTCGAGCGGAAGGTCTTCGACGCCGACGTGGCGGAGTTCGAGAAGACGCACCCGGACATCGACGTGGTACCGCACGAGGGCTTCATGGACCCGAAGACGTTCTCCGCCAAGCTCGCCGGCGGGCAGCTCGAGGACGTCTACTACGTCTACTTCACCGATCCGGCACAGATCATCGCCCGGCACCAGGCCGCGGACATCACCGAAGCGGTCAAGGCGGTGCCGCAGCTGGCCGACCTGCAGCCCCGGCTGCTCGACACCTTCCGCGGGGAGAACGGCAAGCTCTACGGCCTGCCGACGGCGAACTACACGATGGGCCTGGTCTACAACCGCGAACTCTTCCGCCGCGCCGGGCTCGATCCGGACCGGCCCCCGGCCACCTGGGACGAGGTCCGTGCGGACGCGAAGAAGATCGCCGCACTCGGCAACGGTGTCGTGGGCTACGCCGACTACAGCAAGAACAACCAGGGTGGCTGGCATCTGGCCGGCTGGGTCTACTCGATGGGCGGGGAGGTCGCGCGCAAGGACGGGGACAAGTGGGTCGCCGCCTTCGACGACGACAAGGGCCGCGCCGCGCTGCGTCAGCTGCACGCCATGCGCTTCGACGACGACTCGATGGGCAGCAAGCAGCTGCTGCAGGACGCCGACGTGCAGCGGATGATGGGCGCAGGACAGCTCGGCATGTACATGGCCGCGCCGGACAACGTGCCGGTGCTGGTCAAGCAGTTCGACGGCAAGTACGCCGACTACGGCATCGCCGGGATGCCGGGCGGGCAGGGCACGCTGCTCGGCGGTGAGGGGTACATGCTCAACCCGAAGGCCACCCCCGCGAAGATCAAGGCCGGCCTCACCTGGATCCAGTGGAAGTACCTGAACCCGGAGCGGTTCGAAAAGCACGTGAAGCAGTACGCCGACGGCGAGCAGCCGGTCGGCCTGCCCACCGAACCGACCCCGGACATCTGGCAAGGCGCGGTCCGCGACCGGCAGCTTGCGGTGAAGCAGAAGTACGCCAACGTACCCGCGGAGAACTATCAGTCCTATGTGGATACCGCGACCCGGATCCAGGGGCACGTCGAGCCGCCGAGCGCGCAGCAGATCTACGCCGCGCTGGACAGCGTGATGCAGGCGGTTCTGACCGACCGCAACGCGAACATCGACCAGCTGCTCTCCTCCGCCGCCTCGAAGGTCAACGGTGTCCTCGCCCAGGTCCGGTAGCGTGCTCGACTGGCCCGCTGTGTCCACAAGGGCCGGTCGGCGGACGCCGACGGAAGCGGAGCGCCGGCGCTCCCGGCTACGGCGCAAAATCCGGGACAACATCACCGCGTACGGGCTGCTGTGCGCCGCACTCGTGGTGTTCGCGATGTTCTCCTGGTACCCCATCGTGCGCGGGGTGCTGCTGAGTTTCCAGCAGGTCGACTTCGTGAACCCGCCGACCTGGGTGGGATTCGACAACTTCACCCGGCTGTTCGAGGATCCGCTGTTCGGCGTCGCGTGGCGCAACACCGTGTTGTTCACCGGTTTCGCGCTCGTGTTCGGCTTCCTGGTGCCGTTTCTCACCGCGGTGCTGCTCAACGAACTCCGCCACGCACGCGCGTTCTTCCGGCTCGCGGTGTACCTGCCGGTGATGCTGCCACCGGTGGTCACCGCCCTGCTGTGGAAGTGGTTCTACGACCCGGGTCCCGGCCTGTTCAACTCGGCGCTGCACGCACTCGGCCTGCCCGGCCCGCAGTGGCTGGACTCCAGCGGCACCGCGATGCTGTCGCTGGTTTTCGTGTCCACCTGGGCCAACATGGGCAGCACCACGCTGATCTACCTGGCCGCGCTGCAGACCATACCTGGTGAGCTGTACGAGGCCGCGGAGCTCGACGGTGCGGGCATGTGGCGGCGGCTGCGGCACGTGACGTTCCCGCAGACCCGGTTCGTCCTGCTGGTCCTGCTGCTGTTGCAGATCGTGGCGACCATGCAGGTGTTCACCGAGCCGTACGTGATGACCGGTGGTGGTCCGGACGACTCGACCGTGACCGTGCTCCTGCTGCTCTACCGCTACGCCTTCGTCTACAACGACTTCGGCTCGGCGAGCGCGATGAGCCTGCTGCTGTTCGTGGCGCTCGGCGTGTTCTCCGCGATGTACGTGCGGCTGACGAGGAGGGCGGACGCATGAGAACGCTCGTCTCCCCCGGCGCGCTGCGCAGCAGGCGCGGCAAGATCGTCTACGGCGTCGTCTTCACCTGCACCCTCGTGGTGTTCACGCTCGCCTTCCTGTTCCCGCTCTACTGGGCGGTGACCGGCGCGATGAAGAGCCCCGCCGAACTGGCCCGGACGCCGGCGACGCTCGTCCCGCGCGAATGGCATCCCGAATCCTTCGGCGCGGCGTGGGAGCAGCTGGACCTCGGCAAGTACTTCCTCAACACGGTGCTGGTCGCCGGAGGTGCCTGGCTGCTGCAGCTGGCGGTCGACGTGCCCGCCGCGTTCGCGTTGTCGAAGCTGCGACCCAAGTTCGGGAACGTGGTGCTGGGGCTGATGCTCGGCACGCTGATGCTGCCCGCCGCGGCGCTGCTGGTGCCGACCTACGTGACGGTGACCGATCTGCCGCTGCTGCACCTCAACCTGATCAACTCGCCGGCCGCGATCTGGCTGCCCGCGGCCGCCAACGCGTTCAACATCTACCTGCTCAAACGGTTCTTCGACCAGATCCCGGACGAGCTGGTGGAGGCCGCGCGACTGGACGGCGCCGGTCCGGTGCGGACGCTGTGGAAGATCATCCTGCCGATCTCGCGGCCGATTCTCGCGGTGGTCTCGATCCTGGCGATCGTGGCCGCGTGGAAGGACTTCATCTGGCCGCTGCTGGTGTTTCCTGACCCCGCCAAGCAGACGCTCAGTGTCATGCTGCAGCGAGTGGTCATCGATCTGCCGCTCAATCTGCTGGTGGCCGGCATGGTGCTGGCGAGCCTACCGTTGATCGTGCTGTTCCTCGTGTTCCAGCGGCAGATCCTGGCCGGCCTGAGTGCCGGTTCGGTCAAGGGCTGATCCGCACCATCCACAAAGGAGGAAGAACGCAGTGACCACTTCGGGGAATCCGGCCTGGTGGCGCGGTGCGTCGATCTACCAGGTCTACATCCGCAGTTTCGCCGACGGCGACGGGGACGGCGTCGGCGACCTCGCCGGCGTACGGTCCCGGCTCGGCCATCTCGCCGCGCTGGGCGTGGACGCGCTCTGGCTGACCCCGTGGTACCCGTCGCCGATGCACGACGGGGGCTACGACGTCGCCGACTTCCGGGCCATCGAACCGCTCTTCGGCAGCCTCGCCGACGCCGAGGGGCTGATCGCCGACGCGCACGAGCGCGGTATCCGGGTGCTCATCGACGTGGTGCCGAACCATGCCTCCGACGAGCACCGGTGGTTCCGCGCTGCACTGGCGGCCGAGCCGGGATCCCCGGAGCGGCACCGGTTCTGGTTCCGCCCCGGCCGCGGCCCGGAAGGTGCGCAGCCGCCGAACAACTGGCAGTCCCGCTTCGGCGGCCCGGCGTGGACCCGGGTGACCGAGGCGGACGGCACGCCCGGCGAGTGGTACCTGCACCTCTACAGCCCGCACCAGCCGGACTTCAACTGGGACAACGCCGACGTCCGCGCCGAGTTCGAGGACGTGCTGCGGTTCTGGTTCGACCGCGGCGTCGACGGGTTCCGCATCGACGTCGCGGACGGCCTGGTCAAGGACCCGGCGCTGCCGGACGTCGAGGCGGGCGACGAGACCCCGTTCTCCGGCCGCGAAGGACTGCACGACATCTACCGCGCGTGGCGCAAGATCGCGGATTCCTATCCGGGCGAGAAGGTGCTGGTCGGCGAACTGTGGCTGCCCGACCAATCGCACACCGCGAGCTACCTGCGCCACGACGAGCTGCACTCGGCCTTCAACTTCGACTTCCTCACCTGCCCGTGGGACGCCGGGCGGTTCCGCGAGGTCATCACCCACACGCTGAGCAGCCACGACGAGGTGGGCGCACCGGCGGCGTGGGTGCTGTCGAACCACGACGTGACCCGGCACGTGACCCGCTACGGCCGCGCCGGCGACACGGGTTTCGCCTTCGCCGACCGGTTGCACGGCACTCCCGTGGATCGCGCGCTGGGCACCCGGCGAGCGCGTGCGGCCGCCTTGCTGACGCTGTCGCTGCCCGGCTGCGTCTACCTGTACCAAGGAGAGGAACTGGGGCTGTGGGAGGTCGAGGACATCCCCGACGCCTTGCGACAGGACCCGGTTTTCGCTCGGACCCACGGGAAGGATCCCGGCCGCGACGGCTGCCGGATCCCGTTGCCGTGGTCGGGTTCGGCACCGCCGTTCGGCTTCGGCGCGGGCGAACCGTGGCTGCCACAGCCTGCCGAGTGGGCGGCGTACACCGCAGAAGCAGCCGCCGCGGACCCGTCTTCGATGCTCACGCTGTACCGCGAGGGTCTGCGCCTGCGCGCGAACCTGAACGGCGAGCTGTCCTGGCTTGAGCTGGGCCCGGAGGTGCTGGCCTTCCGCCGGGAGGCCGGATTCATCTTCGCCCTGAACTTCTCGGCGACGCCTGTTCCGCTGCCCGTCGGGGAGGTACTGCTGGCGAGCGGCCCGCTGGCGGACGGTGCGCTGCCCGCGGACACCGCGGTCTGGCTGAAACCCGCCGCTACGCCGTGAGCTTGAGGATGTCCACCCCGCGGGCGTTGTCGGCGACGTAGACGTAGCCGTCGTGCCAGTACGGCGCCCAGGAGGACGCGTCCGCGGGGCGGAACCAGGCGATCTGACGCGGGTTCGTCGGATCGCTCACGTCCAGGAAGCGGGTGCCCTGTGCGTAGAACGACTGCACCAGCACGTGCCCGCGCAGGTCGAAGTAGTGCGCCGAGCAGTCGTCCGACACCGGGTCGCTGCCTTCCTGGCCGGCGACTGTCCAGGTGCCGATGCTGCGCAGCCGGAACGGGTCTTCCGGACTCGAGCGCCAGCCCTCGCCGTGGTAGGAGCCGTCCAGCGCGGAAATGGTGAGCACGCCGTCGCCGGCGCAGCCGTCGAGGAAGCTTTCCTCGGTGGCGTACACCAGGTCGTGCCCACGCCAGGCACCGTCGGCGACCGGGCCGACCGGGTGGAAGCTGTTGTGCAGGAACTTCGACGGAGCCGCGGTCTCGTCCACGCCACCACCGGCGTACGGGACCGGGTCGAGCGCGCTCGCCCGCCGGATCCGGCCTTCCACCGGGTCCCGGTGCACGCCGCTGGTCCAGTAGCCCCGCACACCGCCCGCGCCGGACACCCACGCCACGCCCGCGGTGTCCACCTGCACGTCGTGCACGTAGTCGGTCTTGCCGTCGTTGCGGGCCAGGTCGATCGGGTCCGGGTGCACCTTCGGATGCCGCGGATCGCGCACGTCGGTGACCCAGATCGGCCGCCCGCCCCAGTCCGCGGGCTGGTCGTCGGCCTTCGCCGGACCGCCGGTCCACAGGAAGCGGCAGCCGTCCACGCAGCTGGTCGTGTGCCCGGCGGGGACCCGCACGTAGCTGAGGATCGCCGGCGCCTCCGGCTTCGACACGTCGACCACATAGACGCCCGACTCACCGGTGTGCGTGTTGCCCTCGAACGCACGCGGGTCCCGGGAGAGGAACACCAGCTTGCGCTGCGCGTCCACCTCGGTGTCCTCGGTCTCCCACAGCCCGGGCAGGCTCAGCTCGCCGATCGCGCGCGGCCGCGCCGGATCCCGCGTGAGGTCGTAGACCTTCAATCCGAACTCGCCGGACACGACCATCACGTCGCGCCTGCCGTAGCTGAGGAAGTTCGCCGAAATGGCCCCTTGCGCGTCGGGCAGGGCGCCGACCGTGCGCACGCCCTTGACCGAGCCGGGATCGCCGGCGCTGTGCTTCGCCGCGACCGCAGGCTTGTCGTCGCCGCAGGCCGCGGCGGGCAATCCGGTGGCGACGAGCGTCGCGGCCACGGTGACCAGAGCGAGAACGGACCGAACCCACAGGCGGCGCACGTGAACCTCCCAGAACCCCCAGTACGACGGAAGCACTGTAGGACGGTGATCAACCGGACACAACCCGCCATTGGTTCTTTTCCACCTGGTAGTAAGGCACCATGCGTTCGCGTCTGCTCGCCGTCCTCGCCGTCGCCGTGATCGCGCTCGGCGGCTGCTCCGCGCAGGAACCGGCCCGCCCGGGCGCGCTGGCGGTCGGGCTGGTGGAGCCGGGCACCCTGCTGCCCGCCGACGTCGACGACCCGGCGGGCCTGCTCGTCACCGGGGCGCTGTGGACCCCGCTCGCGGACTACGATCCGGTCTCCGGGCGGGTCACCCCGCGCGCGGCCGCGTCGATCACGAGCCCGGACCGGGTCACCTGGACGGTGAAACTCCGCGCGGGCGGGCGCTTCCACGACGGCAGCCCGGTCACCGCCAAGTCCTATGTGGACACCTGGCGGACGATCGCGGGCGAGCACTGGGCAGCCACCCCGGTGCTCACCGAGTCGCTGCGAGCCAAGGACATCAGCGCACCGGACGACGCCACGATCCGGATCACGCTGGACCGCCCGGCCAACCAGGTGCCGGCATGGCTGTCCGCGCCGGGGCTGGCGCCGCTGCCGGCTTCGGTGCTGGCGTCGGGCGATTGGACCGGTTTCGCCCGGCATCCGGTGGGCAACGGTCCGTTCCGGCTCGACGGCGACTGGCAGCCGGGCACCGGCGGGACGCTGCGGCGGGTGCCACCGTCCGCCGGCCACCCGGACGAGGTGGACCTACGCGTCGGCGATCCGGTGGAGCAGTACGACGCGGTGCGGGACGGGGACCTCGACCTCACCACCTCCGTGCCCGGCGAGCGGCACGACGCGATGCACGCCGATTTCACCGACCGGCACCTGATGTGGGCGCTGCCGCGAGCCGGCTACCTGGTGTTCCCCGCGAGCGCCACCCGGTTCGCCGACGCCACCGTGCGGCACTCGCTCGCCCTCGGCGCCGATCGCGGCGCGCTGGCGAACGGGCCGCTCGCGCACCAGGCCGATCCGGCCAAGGCGCTGCTGCCACCTTCGTCCGCGCCGGGCGAACGCACCGGCACGTGTCGGCCGTGCACCTTCGACCCGGCCGCCGCCCAGTCCCTGCTCGGCCAGGCCCGGTTCACCGGGCCGGTGCCGCTCTACTCCGACCTCGGCGGCGACGGCTGGACCCGCACTCTGGCGTCCGGGCTGGCCAGGACGCTGGGCGTCCCGGTGACCGCGAAGCAGCGGCCCTCCGCGGGTCCGGTCGACGGTCCGTCCACAGTGGAGCTGAAGCTCGTTTCGCCGAGCCCCGCGGACGTGCTCGGCGAACTGGCCGAGCTGGCCGGCTACTCCGATGCCGGGTTCACCGGCGATCTGGCCGCCGCCGAGGCCGCGGCGACCCCGCAGGAAGCCGGCCAGCTCTACCGCGTCGCGGAAAACCAGGCGCTGCGCGATCTCCCGGCGATTCCGCTGTGGACCGGACACGGCCACGCGGTGTGGGGACCCCGCGTCCACGACGTGCGGGCGACCCCGTTCGGCGGAGTCGACCTCGCGGAGCTGACCGGATAACCGGCTCGCGTGCAGGGCTCGGCCTTGTCTGCGAAGCGTCCGTCAGCCCCGGCCGATGAACGGCATCGTGGTCGCGGTGATGGTGAGGAACTGGACGTTCGCATCCAGCGGCAGCCCGGCCATGTAGAGCACCGCATCCGCGACGTGTCCGGAGTCGAAGGTCGGTTCCGCGGCCACCCGTCCGTCCGGTTGCGGGATACCGGCGGCCATCCGCTCGGTCATCTCGGTGGCCGCGTTGCCGATGTCGATCTGTCCACACGCGACGTTCCAGGCGCGGCCGTCGAGTGAGATGGACTTGGTGAGGCCGGTGACGGCGTGCTTGGTCGCGGTGTAGGCGACGCTCGCCGGCCGCGGGACGTGCGCCGAGATCGAGCCGTTGTTGATGATCCGCCCGCCCCGGGGATCCTGCTCGCGCATCAGCCGCACGGCCTGCTGCGCGCACAGGAACATCCCGGTGAGGTTGGTGTCCACGGTGCGCCGCCAGCCTTCCACCGAGAGGTCGGCCACCGTGCCGCCCACCGAAACACCGGCGTTGTTCACCAGCAGGTCCAGCCTGCCCCAGGCGGACCGGGACGCCGCGAAGAGTGCCGCCACGGACGCGGGGTCGGCGACATCGGTGGGCACGGCCAGCGCGTTCGCCTCGTCCCCGGCGGTTTCGGCCAGCGCTTCCGCGCGCCGTCCGGCCAGCGCGACGCGGTATCCGGCTCCGAGCAGGGCCCGGGCGATCCGGCGGCCGAGACCGGAGCCCGCCCCGGTGACGACGGCGGTCTTGTCGTGCACGAGTCCTCCCGGTGTCGGTGGCCCGCCACGCTGCCACATTCGCCGCCGGCACGGCACACTGGGCCGATGGGACCACGGGAAAAAGTGCTTGCCGGACTGGCCCGTCAGCTGGGCAAACCGAGCGGGCCGGCGGGACTTGCGGTCGCACGGCTGCTCAACCGCGCCAATCGCGGACCGGTGACCGGGGCGGTCGAGGCGGCGGCGGTCCGGCCCGGGGAAACCGCGCTGGACATCGGCTTCGGCGGCGGCCTCGGGCTGGACCTGCTGCTCCGCGCGACGGCGGGCGGAACGGTGCACGGTGCGGACATCTCCGCGACCGCGCTCGCCCGGGCCCGGCGCAAGTTCCCCGCCAATCTGGCCGCTGGGCGGCTGCGGCTGCACCAGGCCGGGATGGCCGCGCTGCCGCTGGACGACGGGCAGGTGCACGCGGCGCTGACCGTCAACACGGTGTACTTCGTGCCCGACCTGGCCGCGGCGTTCGCCGAGGTCGCGCGCGTGCTCGCGGCAGGCGGGCGGTTCGTGGTCGGCGTCGGCGACCCGGGTGCGATGGCGGCCGAGCCGTTCACCGGGCACGGCTTCCGCCTCCGCCCGGTCGCCGAACTGGAGGAAGCCCTCGCCACGGCCGGGCTGAAACCAGTCCGCCACGAACGGGTCGGCTCCAGCGGCCGCGCCTTTCACCTGCTGGTCAGCCGGCGCTGAACGACCCGGCACGCCGACGTGCCGCTGACCGTCCGAAGTGAACCGTTCCCACTTGCTCGCCGCACTGAAGATGCCCGGGTACGGGCCGGGTTCGCCGGATCCGCGCCCGGCCACCCGTGGCGGTCAGGAGAATCCAAGGAGGTTTCGGCCGCCGGACCACCGACCGAAAGCGGGATCGCGCCGCCGCCCACCTCGTGGAACTCCCGCTGCCGGGGTCAGAAGTTGATCATGTGCCCGGCCAGGCCGTGGACGGCCTCCTTCACCGCTTCGCCCAGGGTCGGGTGGGCGTGCACGTTGCGGGAGACCTCGTGCACGGTCAGGTCCCACTGCTGGGCCAGGGTCAGCTCCGGCAGCAGTTCGGTCACGTCCGGGCCGATCAGGTGCGCGCCCAGCAGCTCGCCGTACTTCGCGTCGCTCAGGATCTTCACGAAACCGTTCGCGTCGCCGAGGCCGTGCGCCTTTCCGTTGGCGGTGAACGGGAACTTGGCCACCATGACCTCGTAACCCTGGTCCCGCGCCTGCTGCTCGGTCCAGCCGAAGCTGGCGATCTGCGGCTGACAGTAGGTCGCGCGCGGGATCATCACGAAGTCCAGCTCCATGGTTTCCGCGCCCGCGATGGTCTCGGCGGCCACCACCCCCATCGATTCCGAGGCGTGCGCGAGCATCAGCTTCGCCGTCACGTCGCCGATCGCGAAGATGTGCGGCACGTTCGTGCGGCCGCGGCCGTCCACCGCGATCGCGCCGCGTTCGGTGAGCGCGACGCCGGTGTTCTCCAGGCCGTAACCCGCCACATTGGGCTGGAATCCGATGGCCTGCAGCACCCGGTCGGCCTGCAGCACCTGCTGCTCGCCGTCCTTCGACACGGTGACCGCGACCTGTGCGCCCGAGTCGTCGATCGCCTCGACCCGCGTGCCGGTGAGCACCTTGACGCCGAGCTTGCGGTAGCGCTTGGCCAGCTCGGCGGAGACCTCGGCGTCCTCCAGCGGGACCATCCGGTCGAGGAATTCGACGATGGTGACGTCCACGCCGTAGTTGCGCAGCACGTACGCGAACTCGACGCCGATCGCACCGGCGCCGGCGATCACGATGCTGGCGGGCACCTCGCTCTCGAGGACCTGCTGCTCGTAGGTGACCACGCGGTCGCTGCGCCGGGTGCCGGGCAGCAGCCGCGCGGTGGCGCCGGTCGCGATCACGCAGTGGCCGAAAGTGAGCCGCTCGCCGCCGACCTCGAGCGTGTGGTCGTCGACGAAGGTGCCGTGCCCCTGGTACTCGGTGATCTTGTTCTTCTTCATCAGGAAGTGCACGCCCTTGACGCGCCCGTCGGCGACCTTGCGACTGCGCTCGTAGGCCGAGGTGTAGTCGAACCGGATCTCGCCGTCGGCGGAAATACCGTAGGTGGCGGCCTCCTCCCGGACGGTGTGCGCCAGCTCGGCGTTGCGCAGCAGCGCCTTCGAGGGAATGCACCCGACGTTGAGGCACACCCCGCCCCAGTACTTCTCCTCCACCACGGCCGCGCTCAGCCCGAGCTGGGACGCCCGGATCGCCGCCACGTACCCACCGACCCCGGCCCCCAGGACCACCACGTCATAGTGTGCGCTCATGGCTTCGAAGCTACCCGTTCAGACCAGCGGGAGCCCGGACGGCGGCTGCTCACCGCGAATCTCGCCCAGCAGCGCGGTCACCGCGGTCATGATGCGGGCGGTCGCCTCGGTCAGCTCGTCCCGGGTCGGCTCGCGGCCGGCCAGATCGGACAGGTCCACCGGCGGACCGGCGAGCAGCCGCACGGTGCGGCGCGGGATGCCGCGCGGGAACCAGGCTCCGGCGGGCAGCAGTTCGTGCGTGCCCCAGTTCGCGACCGGCACCACCGGCACCCCGGTCTCCAGCGCGATCCTCGCGGCGCCGGTCTTGCCCTTCATCGGCCACTGCGCCGGGTCGTCCGAGAACGTGGACTCGGGGAAGACCGCCACGCATTCGCCCTCGCGGACCGCGGCCACCGCGTCGCGGTAGGCGCCGGACGCGGTCGGCGCTCCGCGGTACACCGGGATGTGCCGGCCCGAACGCATCACCGAACCGATCAGCGGGACCCGCCACAGGCTCGCCTTGGCCAGATAGCGCGGCACCCGGCCCGCGCCGAGGCAGAAAGCGGTGAGCGTGGCCGGATCGGCGAAGGACAGGTGGTTCGACACCACCAGGACACCCCCGGACTCCGGGATGTGCCGTGCGCCGCACACCCGGAACCGGCTGAGGAGGGTGAGCAGCTGCCACACCACCTCGATCGCGACGTGGTACCAGGCGCCGCGGCCACGACGGGCGAACCGCCTGCCGTAGGCCTGCATCCGGCCGAAGCCGAGCAACTCCCCTTCGAGCGGGGTCCAGCGGTCCCGGGTGCGCAGCAGTGCCATGACCGTCATTCGTAGCGGACCCGTCCGCGGTTCGGTGCATCCCGGCACCTTGACGCGGTACGGATCACACCCGGACCCGCCATCCTGAGCGCGGTCAGCAGGAGGCGAACCGGTCGGTGGCGCCGATCAGCTCGTGCAGGGTGCCCGGTTCGTCGAAGGCGTGCCCGGCGTCGGCGATCATGTGCAGCTCCGCGCCGGGCAGGACCTGGGTCAGTTCCCAGGCCGTGGTGGCCGGGGTGACCACGTCGTAGCGGCCCTGGACGAGCACGCACGGGATGCCCGCCAGCGCCGGGGCCTCGCGGATCAGCTGGTCCTCGGCGAACCAGCCGCCGTGCCGGAAGTAGTGGTTCTCGATCCGGGCGATGGCCAGCGCGAACTCGGGTTCGGCGAACGCGGCGACCACCTCCGCCCGCGGGGTGAACTTCACCGTCTCCCCCTCCCAGCGGCTCCACGCCTGCGCGGCGGGACCGTGCACGTCGGGATCGGGATGGTGCAGCAGCTCGTGGTAGACCTCGACGAGGTCCTCGCCGCGGCGCACGTAGGGCACCGGGGCCAGGAACCGCGACCAGGCCTCCGGGAACAAGCAGGCCGCGCCCCCGCCGTAGAGCCACTGGATCTCCTTGCGCCGCAACGTCGCCACGCCCCGCAGCACGAGTTCACTCACCCGCTCCGGATGCGTTTCGGCGTAGGCGAGGGCGAGCACGCTGCCCCACGAACCGCCGAAGAGCTGCCAGCGCGCCACGCCGCGGTCCTCGCGCAGCAGCTCCAGGTCGGCCACCAGGTGCCAGGTGGTGTTCACCGACAGGTCGGCCTCCGGCGTGCTGCAGTGCGGGGTGCTGCGCCCGCAGCCGCGCTGGTCGAACAGCACGATCCGGTACCGCTTCGGATCGAACAGCTGCCGGTACCGCGGCACGGTCCCGCCGCCCGGGCCGCCGTGCAGGAACACCACCGGTTTGCCGGCCGGATTGCCGGATTCCTCCCAATACAGCGCGTTACCGTCACCGACCGGCAGCATCCCGTGGTCATAGGGTTCGATTTCCGGGTACAGACCGCGCATACCTGCCACTATGCCCGACCCGCGAATGCGGTTGGTTACCCTTCCCACGTGGCCAAGGTGCTGGTGGTGGAGGACGACGCGACGATCGGCACCGTCCTCGAATCCGCTCTGCGTGCGCACGGTCACGAAGTGCGCTGGTGCCGTGAAGGCCGCGCTGCCCTGCGGGCCGGGCCGGCCGACCTCGTGCTGCTGGACCTGGGGCTGCCCGACGTCGACGGCGTGGAGGTGTGCCGACGGCTGCGCGCGTCGATGCCGGCCGCCGTCCTGGTCATCCTCACCGCGCGGGCCGACGAGATGGACGTGGTCGTCGGGCTCGAATCCGGCGCTGACGACTACCTGACGAAGCCCATCCGGCTGGCCGAGCTCCTCGCGCGGGTCCGGGCGCACCTGCGCCGCGGCGCCCCGGCGCCACCGTCCGCGCCGGTCATCACCATCGGCGCGCTCGAAGTGGACACGGCCGGCAGGCGCGTCGCCCTCGGCGGCCGCGAAGTGGCGTTGCGGGCGCGGGAGTTCGACCTGCTCGCCCGCCTCGCCGGGCAGGCAGGCGTGGCGGTCAGCCGGGACACGCTGATGGCCGAGGTGTGGGACACGCACTGGCACGGGTCGACCAAGACGCTCGACGTGCACATCGCCGCGGTACGGCGCAAGCTCGCCGCGGCGGCCGGGGCGCCCGGTGACGTACCGCGGATCGAGACCCTGCGCGGGCACGGCTACCGGCTCGAGGAGGCCTGAGCGGGTGCGGCGCCGGATCGTGACGATCACCGTGGTGGTCGCGGTGCTGGCGACGGCTCTGTTCGGCTTGCCGCTGGCGGTCGGAGTGCTCTGGTACTTCCGCACGCACACCACGTCCGAGCTGGAACGCGCGGCCGACGGCGCCGCTGTCGTGGTGTCCGACGCGCTCTCCGCCGACCGGGTCCCGCGCCTGCCCGCGGACGACGAGCTGCCGGGCGGAGCCGAGGTCGGGGTGTACGACGCGACCGGGAACCTCGTCGCCGGGCAGGGTCCGGCACGGGCCGACGAAGTGGTGCGCACCGTCGCGAGCACCCGCCGCGACATGGCCGACGGCGCGGTCGGAGCCGACGACGTGCTCGCGGTTCCGGTGCTGACCGGCGCCCGGCTCACCGGCGTCGTGCGGGCCGCGGTCCCGCAGTCCGAGATGACCCGCGAGGTCGGCCTGATCTGGCTGGCGATGGCGGGCTGCGCGGTGGCCGCGGTCGGCGCGGGCTGGCTGGTCGCGCGCAGGCTGGCGGGCAGGCTCACCCGTCCGCTGGAGGAGCTGGCTTCGGCCGCGACCCGGCTGGGAGACGGCGATTTCACCGCACGTGCCCCGGAATCCGCGGTCGCGGAGATCGATCGTGTCGGCGCGGCCTTCGACGTGACCGCGGAACGGATCGGTGAAACTCTGGCGCGCGAACGCGCGTTTTCCGCGGAGGCCTCGCACCAGCTGCGTACCCCGCTGGCCGGGCTCCGCCTGCAGCTGGAAGCCGCGCTCGAGACGCCGGGCATGGACCCCTACGCCGCGGTACGCGCGGGGATCGCCTCGACCGACCGGCTGGAGCGGACCGTCGAGGACCTGCTCGCGCTGTCCAGGGAACGGCGCACCACCCGTGCCGTGCTGGATCTCGACGCTCTGCTGGCCGAACTGCGCTCCACCACACTGCCCGGCGGGCGGGAGCTGCGGATCGAGCTGCACGATCCGCCCACGATCCGGGCGTCCGCGGCCGCCGTGCGGCAGATCCTGGCCGTGCTGCTGGACAACACGATCAACCACGGCCACGGCACGGTCACCGTACTGGCCCGCGACGCCGGCGAGGTGCTCGCGCTGGACATCTCCGACGAGGGACCCGACCTGGGCGCGCGGGACCCGTTCGCCCAGCCTGCCGACGCCGCGGGCGGGCACGGCATCGGCCTGCGCCTGGCCCGCAGCCTCGCCGAGGCCGAAGGCGGGCGGCTGCGGCTGACCCGGCCGGACCCGCCGACGTTCACCCTGCTGCTCCCGGCCGGAGAAGACCGGACCGTGCCGGACCGCGTCACCGGGTGCGACCCATCGCCCTCGATCACGAAAGCACTTGAACACCGAACACCCGCACGCCGGACACCAGCACACCGAACACCAGGCTGCTGAACGCCAGGACGCCGAACATCAGGACAATGAATATCAAGACAACGAACACCAGCACATCGCCAGTTCGCGCAATGATCTTCGGTTTTCGGCGCATCTTTCGATCGATACTGTGATCCGCACCCGCCGTCGGCCGCGGCGCCACGCACCCCGAGGAGAGCTTTGGTGAGCCCGACTTCCCCTGCCCCGCACAGGACCGGGCCCCGCCCCGGGCTCGGCGCCGCGATGCTGCGCCGCAAACCGGTCGACGACCTGGTCGCCGAGGCCGGGCACGGTCCGCTTCGGCGGTCGCTCGGGCTGGGCCAGCTGACCATGCTGAGCATCGGCGCCACCCTCGGCAGCGGGATCTTCGTGGTGCTCGGCGAGGCGGTCCCGGTCGCCGGGCCCGCGGTGGTGGCGTCGTTCGTCCTCGCCGGCGTGACCGCGCTGTTCTCCGCGCTCTCCTACGCCGAGCTCGCCGGGATGATCCCGCTGTCCGGCTCTTCGTACTCCTACGCCTACGCCACGCTCGGCGAGCTGGTCGCGTGGGTGTGCGGCTGGTGCCTGGTGCTGGAGTACGGGGTCTCGGTCGCGTCGGTCGCGGTCGGCTGGGGCCAGTACGTGAACGAGTTGCTGCGGCTGGCGTTCGGCGTGACCCTGCCGGACGCGATCAGCGGGCCACCGGGCCAGGGCGGCCTCGTCAACGTGCCGGCCATCGTCGTCGTGCTGCTGGGCATGCTGCTCCTGCTGTCCGGGGCGAAGGAAAGCGCGCGGGCCAACGCGGTGATGGTCGTCGTCAAGATCGCCACGCTGGTGTTGTTCTGCGCGCTCGCGTTCACCGCGGTGCAGGCGCGCAACTTCACGCCGTTCCTGCCGCTCGGGCTGGCCGGGCTCAGTGCAGGCGGGGCCAAGCTCTTCTTCTCCTACATCGGATTCGACGCCGCGTCCACTGCCGGCGAGGAGGCTCGCAACCCGCAGCGCGACCTGCCGCGGGCGATCCTGCTCTCGCTGGCCATCGTCACGGTGCTGTACTGCCTGGTGGCGGTGGCCGCGGTCGGAGCGCTGCCGTGGCAGCAGTTCGGGGACCAGGAAGCCGCCCTCTCGCACGTGCTCACCTCCGTGCTGCACAACGACCTCTGGGCCGCCGTGCTCGCGGTCGGCGCCATCGTGGCGATCTCCAGTGTGGTGCTGACCGTGCTCTACGGACAGACGCGGATCCTGTTCGCCATGTCCCGCGACGGGCTCGTGCCGAAGGCACTGTCCACAGTGCACCCGAAAACCGGCGTACCGCGGACCAACACGCTGGTGGTGTCCGGGTTCGTTGCCGTGCTCGCCGCGTTCGTGCCGCTGGGCAAGCTGGCCGACGCGACGAGCATCGGCACCCTGTTCGCGTTCGGCCTGGTCAACATCGCCGTGCTGCTGCTGCGACGACGGCGGCCGGAGGCGCCCCG
Organism: Amycolatopsis jiangsuensis; assembly: GCF_014204865.1. Taxonomy (NCBI): domain Bacteria; kingdom Bacillati; phylum Actinomycetota; class Actinomycetes; order Pseudonocardiales; family Pseudonocardiaceae; genus Amycolatopsis; species Amycolatopsis jiangsuensis. Next base: position 7,607,037 of record NZ_JACHMG010000001.1, on the reverse strand, counting down.
TACGTTCCGGGTGCCGTTCTCGCCGGTCACGCCGATTCTCGGGGTCGCCTGCTGCGCGTACCTGATGATCAGCCTCGACGGCGCGACCTGGCTCGTGTTCGGCGGGTGGATGCTGCTCGGGCTGGCGCTCTACTTCGGCTACGGCATCCGGCGGTCCCGGCTGGGGGCGCTGCGATGATCGTCGCCGTCCACCAAGGCTCCTACGCCGAGCTGCCGGAGACGCTGGCCACTGCGGCCGGACGCGGAGCCCGGCTCGTGGTCGCACCGGAAATGATCACCAGCGGCTACAACATCGGCGCAGCGGCACACGAGCTCGCGCAAGGACCCGACGGCCGGTGGTCCGCCGAACTGGGCGAGCTGGCGGCCAAGTACGGCGTCGGACTCGTCTACGGCTATCCCGAACGCGACGACTCCGCGGTGTACAACTCCGTGCAGCTGCTCGGACCGGACGGCAGTCGGCTCGCAAACTACCGCAAGACCCATCTCTTCGGCGACCTCGACCGGACGTGGTTCACTCCCGGCGACGAACCCGTGGTGCAGGCCGAGTTCGGCGGGTTCCGCGTCGGCCTCCTGATCTGCTACGACGTGGAATTCCCTGAAATGGTCCGGGCACACGCGCTGGCCGGCACTCAGCTGCTGCTGGTACCCACCGCGCTGATGCGTCCCCACGAACGCATAGCCGACCTGCTCGTTCCCGTCCGGGCGCACGAAAGCCGGCTGTACGTGGCGTACGCGAACCGCTGTGACACCGAAGCCGAACTGACCTACTGCGGCCACTCGACCATCGCAGCGCCGGACGAGACGCTGGCGAAAGCCGGCGACGGACCGGAGCTGATCCTCGCCGACCTCGATCCCGCCGTGCTGGCGCGATCCCGGGACGAGACCCCGTACCTGGCCGATCGCCGGCCGCGGCTGTACCGCACCCTGACCGAAGGACCCCCGCTGTGACCTCCGCCGTCCCCACCGCGATCCACGCCGACGACCCGGCGGGTCGTCCGATCACGATGTTCGGCCCGGACTTCCCGTTCGCCTACGACGACTACCTCGGCCACCCGGCGGGGCTGGGTACGGTGCCCGAGCAGGCACACGGCACCGAGGTCGCGGTGATCGGCGGCGGGCTGTCGGGCGTGGTCACCGCGTATGAGCTGATGAAACTCGGCCTGCGCCCGGTGATCTACGAGATCGCCGAGCTGGGCGGACGGCTGCGCACGCACCACTTCCCCGGGCTGCCCGGCGACGTGGTCGCCGAAATGGGCGCGATGCGGTTCCCACCGGCATCCACCGCGCTGTTCCACTACATCGACAAGGTCGGCCTGCGGACCACTCCGTTCCCGAACCCGCTTTCCCCGGCGACCCCGAGCACGGTGGTGGACCTCAAGGGCCGCAGCCACTACGCGCGCACACCGGAGGACCTGCCCGCCGTCTTCGGCGCCGTGGCCCACGCCTGGCAGCGCACGCTCGACGAGCACGCTTCGTTCGCCGAGATGCAGGCCGCGATCCGCGACCGCGACGCCAAGACGATCAAACGGATCTGGAACGAGATGGTGCCCCGGCTGGACAACCAGACGTTCTACGGGTTCCTCTGCGACGCGCCCGCGTTCGCCTCGTTCCGGCACCGGGAGATCTTCGGCCAGGTCGGATTCGGCACCGGCGGCTGGGACACCGACTTCCCCAACTCCATCCTGGAAATCCTGCGGGTCGTCTACACCGGCGCGGACGACGAGCACCGCAGCATCGCCGGCGGCAGCAGGCAGCTGCCGTTGCGGCTGTGGGAGCGGGTGCCGGAGCGGCTCGCGCACTGGCCGGCCGGCACGAGCCTGGCCACGCTGCACGAGGGCGGGCAACCGCGGCCCGGCGTCATCCGGCTGCACCGCACGGCACCGAACAACATCACCGTGACCGACGCTTCCGGGCACATCCGCACGTTCGGCGCCGCGGTGTTCACCGCGCAGAGCTGGATGCTGCTGTCCAAGATCGACTGCGACGAGGCGCTGTTCCCGATCGACCACTGGACCGCGATCGAGCGCACCCACTACATGGAGTCGTCGAAGGTGTTCGTGCCGGTCGACCGGCCGTTCTGGCTCGACCGCGACCCGGCCACCGGGCACGACACGATGAGCATGACGCTGACCGACCGGATGCCGCGCGGCACCTACCTGCTCGGGGACGATCCGGACCGGCCCGCGGTGATCTGCCTGTCCTACACCTGGGCCGACGATTCGCTGAAGTGGCTGCCGCTGAGCGTGTCCGAGCGGGTCGAGGTGATGCTGCAGTCGCTGGGTGAGATCTACCCCGGGGTCGACGTGCGGCGGCATCTGGTGGGTGACCCGGTGACCGTGTCCTGGGAGGCCGAACCGCATTTCATGGGCGCGTTCAAGGCGAACCTGCCCGGGCACTACCGCTACCAGCACCGGCTGTTCACCCATTTCGTGCAGGATCGGCTGCCCGAGCGCTACCGCGGGCTGTTCCTCGCCGGCGACGACGTGTCCTGGACCGCGGGCTGGGCCGAGGGCGCGGTGCAGACCGCGCTCAACGCGGTGTGGGGCGTGCTGCGGCACTTCGGCGGGGCGAGCGATCCGGCGAATCCGGGGCCGGGCGACGTGTTCGACGACCTCGCACCGATCGAACTGCCGGACTGAGCCGTCAAGCCGTACCCGGCGGTAGCCCACCGAAGGTGTCACCACGGGTGACGGGTCCGCGGAACTGAACCGATCATGCGAAACTAGCGGGATGAGCACCGATCCGGCGCCGAGATGGCGAAGACTGGAACCGGACGAGCGCAAGGAGCAGATCTCCACCTGCGCGGCCCGGCTCTTCGGTGAACGTCCGTACTCCGAAGTGTCCACTTCGGACATCGCACACGAGGCGGGCGTGGCGCGTGGACTGATCAACCACTACTTCGGCACGAAACGCCAGCTGTACCTGGAAATCGTGCGCCGCGCGCTCACCGTGCCGAGGCTGGCGGTGGAGATCCTGCCCGACGGCCCGCTGGAGCTGCGCGCGGACGTGGCCATCGACTGGTTCCTGGACATGGTGCGTGCGCAGGAGAAGACGTGGCTCGCCGCGATCGCCCCGGAGGGCATCGGCCGCGACCCGGAGGTGGACCGGATCCTCGCCGAGGCCGACCGCGAATCGGCGGACCGCGTGCTGGAGGCGGTGGGCCTGTCCCGCGACAGCGCGCATGGCGAGGAGCTGAACGCCGCGGTCCGGGCGTTCGCCGGCATGGTGAAGGCAGCGGGCCGCGAATGGCTGGTGCGCGGGTCGCTCTCCCGTGCCCAGGTGCACACGCTGTTGAGCAAATCCCTGGTCACCCTGGTGGGTCAGGTGTTCCCGGTGATCCAGCATCCCCAGCCGGGCTGAGGCGGGAAACCCCCGGCACCACGAGGGGGGAGGTAAGTGCCGGGGGCCCGCCGGAGGCGCCGCCCCCGGTGACACCCACGCTACGCCGAAGCGGGCCCGAGCCGCGCCGTTGACGGGTACTCTTGCCCGGTCGGGTGCCGGGGACACGCGGATGGCCCAGCGCCGCCGTCCTGGCGGAGCGCCCACCTGGCCGGTGCGTCGCACGCTGCCGGGTCGCGAACCCGTTTGCACACCGGTATCCGGCCGGTCCGCGAGGGTGGGCGCGGACGCCGGCGCGATGCGCCGTACGGCATGATCGGGGGCATGCCACGCGCACGGGCCAACGGCCTCGAACTCGAGTACGACACCTTCGGCGATCCGGCCGGCCCGCCGCTGGTGCTGGTGATGGGGCTCGGCGCGCAGATGATCACCTGGGAGGCCGGGTTCTGCGAGCTGCTGGCCGGCCGCGGATTCCACGTGGTCCGGTTCGACAACCGCGACGCCGGCCTCTCGACCTGGCTCGACGACCTCGCCGCAGCCGAGCTGTCCGCCGCGGGCCGGGCCGACGCTCCGTACCTCCTGTCGGACTTCGCCGACGACACGGTGGGGCTGCTCGACGCGCTCGGCTTCGCCAAGGCGCACGTGGCCGGCGCGTCGATGGGCGGGATGATCGTGCAGCAGCTGGCCATCGACCATCCCGACCGGCTGCTGAGCGTCACCTCGATCATGTCCACCACCGGCGATCCGGCCGTCGGCCAGATCTCCGCGGCCGCGCTCGCCACGCTGACCCGCCCGCCCGCGGCGACCCGCGAGGAGGCCATCGAGCAGAGCGTCGTGAACTTCCGCACCACGGGCTCACCCGGGTATCCGGCGACCGAAGATCACCTGCGGCACAAGGCGACCCGTGCCTACGACCGGGCGGTGCACCCGGCAGGCACGCTGCGCCAGACGATGGCGATCCTCGCCTCCGGAGACCGCACGGAGCGGCTGCGCGAGGTCACGCTGCCCACGGTGGTCGTACACGGTGATTCGGACCTGATGATCGACGTGAGCGGCGGCAAGGCGACCGCGGCGGCGATCCCCGGCGCCGAGCTCGTCGTGCTGCCCGGGATGGGCCACGACCTGCCGGAACCACTGTGGCCGGAAATCGTCGACGCGATCGTGCGCGCCACCGCCCGCGCGGACGGGTGACGAGCTGCCCCTTCACCCCACCGCTGAGCCGGAATCCACTCGCCCGACCAGCTCCACGACCCGCCGGGCGTGGGCCACAACCGACCCGAACCACTGTGGCCGGAAATCGCCGACGCGATCGCACGCCCCACCCACGCAGACGCGTGACGAACCGACCCCCTCACCCCACCGCTGAGCCGGAATCCACTCGCCCGACCAGCTCCACGACCCGCCAGGCACGGGCCACAACCGACCCGAACCACTGTGGCCGGAAATCGCCGACGCGATCGCACGCCCCACCCACGCAGACGCGTGACGAACCGACCCCCTCACCCCACCGCTGAGCCGGAATCCACTCGCCCGGCCAGCTCCACGACCCGCCGGGCGTGGGCCACGACCGGCGGATCGATCAGCTTTCCGTCCGCGACCAGCAGACCGCCCTCGGTGCGTGCGGCGGCCTCGATGATCCGGCGGGCCTGCTCGATCTCCTCGGCCGACGGGCGCAGCACGTCGTGCACCGTCGGCACCTGGGCCGGATGGATGCACATCCGGCCGAAGAAGCCGAAGCGGCGCAATGACTCCGTGTCGGCCCGGAATCGTTCGCGGTCGGCGACGACGGTCGAGACCGCGGCGGGCGGCGGTGGACACCCCTCGGCTGCCGCGGCCGCCACCACCCGCGAGCGCGCCCAGGCGAGCGGAGCACCGTCCAGGTCCGGCTGGCAGGTGCCGAGATCCGTCGCCAGGTCGTATTCGCCGAGGCTGAGCGTCCACACCTGCGGATGCGCGGCCAGCTCGCGCGCCGACCACAGACCGGCCGCGGTCTCGATCATCAGCACCAGTCGCGCCGACGTGTACCGAGTGATTTCCTCGAGCACGGCGGGCTCGGCCTTCGGCACCACGATCCCCGCGAAGTCCAAGCCCGCCAGCGCCTCCACGTCGGCCGGGCCGTGGTTGACCCGTACCCACGTGCGCTGCGCCGCTTCCGGATCCGCCCGCAACGCCGCCACCACGGCCGCCCGTGCGGCGTCCTTGCTCTCCAGCGGGACGGCGTCCTCCAGGTCCGCGATCGCGAAGTCCGCCACGGCCACGGCCTTGGCCAGCCGGTCGGTGCGCTCGCCGGGGCAGAACAGCCAGCTGCGCGGGATCACCAGCCGACCTTGCCCTTCCCGCCGACCAGCGACTTCGCGATGACGGTGCGCATGATGTCGCTCGTGCCCTCGCCGATGGTCATCAGGATCGAGTCCCGGTAGAGCCGTTCCACCTCGAACTCCGCGGAGTAGCCGTAGCCGCCGTGCACCCGCATCGAGTCCTGGGCCGCCTGCAGGGCGACCTCGGAGGCGAACAGTTTCGCCATGCCGGTCTGCAGGTCCGAGCGTTCGCCGCGGTCGAGCTGGCCGGCTGCCCAGTAGGTCATGAGCCGGGCGGCCTGCAGCTGCGTGGCCGTTTCCGCGAGCCGGATCTGGATGGCCTGGAAGTCCGCGATCGGCTTGCCGAACGCCTGGCGCTCCCGCGAGTACACGAGCGCCTCGTCGTAGGCGCGCTGCGCGATGCCGAGGCTGCGGCCGGCGATGTTGAGCCGTCCCACCTCCAGCGCCGAGAGCACCTGCTGCATCCCGCGTCCTTCGACGCCGCCGAGCAGGTTCGCCGCGGGTACCCGCACGTCCTCGAACACGACTTCGCAGGATTCCGTGCCCTTGTACCCGAGCTTCGGAATGTCCTTGGTGACGCGAAATCCGGGCGTTCCGGCTTCGACGAGCAGCACGCTCATGCCCTTGTGCGCGGGTTTCGCCGTGCGGTCGGTCTTCACCAGCACCGGCAACGGGTCCGCGTAGCGTGCGTTCGTGATCCACATCTTCGCGCCGTTGATCACGTAGTCGTCACCGTCGCGTACCGCGGTGGTGCGGATGCCCTGCAGATCCGTGCCCGCGTCGGGTTCGGTCAGCGCGATGCCGGTGCGCCGCGCTCCGGTGGCCAGTTCGGGCAGGTACCGCTGCTTCTGCTCGTCGGTGCCGTGCCGCGCGAGCATCCAGCACGAAAGCGAGTGGCTGCCGAGAATCCCGGCCACGCCCATCCAGCCGCGCGCGATCTCCTCGAACATCAGCGTGAACGACGTGAAGTCGGCCGCCGCTCCCCCGTACTCCTCGGGAATCATCAGCCCGAACAGCCCGAGCTGCTTCATCTGCTCCACGATCTCCGCGGGGTACCGTCCCGACTGCTCCCATTCCCGGGCGACGGGCACGATCTCCTTGTCCACGAAGTCCCGCAGCATCGCGCGGAACTGGTCCTGGTCCTCGGTCAGGCGGAAGTCCATCACTGCTCCTTCGCGCCGAACGCGCCCGCGCGCGTCAGCTCGGCGAACTCGTCGGTACCGGTGCCGAGCAGCTCGGCGAGGAGGCTTTCGGTGTGCTCCCCCAGCTGCGGGGCACGGGTGTGCGCACCGCGGGGTTCCCCGGCCCGCACCGGCGAGGCGACCTGCCGCACGGTGCCGAACCTCGGGTGCTCGGTCTCCACGACCATCCCGCGGGCCGCGGTGTGCTCTTCAGTGAGCGCTTGCGGCACGGTGTTGATCGGCGCACAGGGCACCCCGGCTTCCTCCAGCAGTGGCAGCCATTCGGCGGTCTTCTTGCGGGCCAGCTCGTCTTCGATGAGCTTCACGCACTCCGCGGAATGCTCGTACCGCGCGGACGGCGTGGCGAACCGCTCCTGCGCGGCCCAGTCCGGCGAGCCGAGCGCGACCACGAAGCGTTCCCAGAACTTCTGCTTGGCGCAGCCGATCACGACCCACGAGTCCGCGGTCGGGAAGTTCTGGAACGGCACCAGGCTCGGATGCGCGGAATGGTGCGTGCGCTGCGGTTCGAAGCCGCGGTTGAGGTGCCAGGTCGCCAGGTAGGTGAGCATGCCGATCGCCGTGTCGTACAAACTCACGTCGCAGTCCATGCCGCCACCGTCGCGCCGGGCCGCGTGGATCGCCGAGACCATCGACAGCGCTGCGACGATCCCGCCGGAGTAGTCCACCATGGACAGTCCGGACTTGGTCGGCGGGCCGTCCGGTTCCCCGGTGACCGACATCCAGCCTGCCAGGCCCTGCAGCATGTAGTCGTACCCTGGCTGCTTGCTGCGCGGCCCGGTCATGCCGTAGCCCGAGAGCGAGCAGCAGACGATGCGCGGGTTGAGGTGCTTGAGGTCCTCGTAGCGGATCCGCATCTTCTCCGGCACGTCGCCACGCAGGTTCGAGTAGACCGCGTCGCTCACCTTCACCAGCCGCTCGAACACCTCGCGGCCCTGCGGATTGCTCAGGTCCAGCACCATCGACCGCTTGTTGCGGTTGAACGCCTCGAAGAACAGCGAATCGCCGTCCTCGGCGTACGGCGGGGTGTGCCGGCCGACGTCGCCACCGAAGCGCGGATCCTCGATCTTGATGATCTCCGCGCCGAGGTCGGCAAGGTGCACCGATCCGAACGGGCCCGCGCCGTACTGCTCGAGGGACAAGATCTTCAAGTCCTGCAACGGAAGGTTCATGCCCGTCCCTCCAGGCTCAGCGGACCCGGCTTCGCCTCCGGGAAGGAATCGATGTCGCCGGCGGCGGACTGCTTGAAGATCAGCACCGTCCGGTCGAAGGAGAGGCACACGTCCCCGTCGGCGTTCAGGCCGCGCGTGTGCACCTCGACGAGCCCGGCGTAGGGCTTGGACTTCGACTCGCGCTTGCCGGTGCAGATCGACTCGCCGTAGAGCGTGTCCCCGACGAACACCGGGTGGGTGAGCTGGATGTTCGTCATCGCGAGGTTCGCGACCGCGCGCTGGCTGATGTCCGAGACGCTCTGCCCCAACAGCATCGCGATGGTGAGCCCGGAGTTGACCAGGACCTTCCCGAACGGCGTCTTCCCCGCGTAGTGCGCGTCGAAGTGCGCCGGATGGGTGTTCATCGTCAGCAGCGTGAACCACGTGTTGTCGGCCTCGCTGATGGTGCGTCCCAGCGGATGCCGGTAGACGTCGCCGACGGTGAACTCCTCGTAGAACCGTCCCAGTCGGCTCTCGTGCACAGCCACGGCCACCTCCTTGTGCGTTCCGGGCTTCTCGCGCTTCGAGTATGCGCGAGAAGCCCTCGTTGCGCAATACGTCTGACATTTACTCATCTGACTCTGGAGACATACCTGGGCCGGACACTCTAGGCTGGCCGGATGAAGGACGAGAACGCGTCCGGGCTGCGCGTGCAGCGGGTCCAGGCCGCGTACCGGCAGGTCGCGAACCAGCTCCGGGAACAGATCATCGGCGGCGCGCTGCCCACCGGTACCCGGCTGCCGAGCGAGGCCGAGCTGTGCACGATGTTCGGCGTCAGCCGCAGCACCGTGCGTGAAGCGCTCCGACTGCTCGCCAGCCAGCAGCTCATCGACACCACCCGCGGGGTCACCGGCGGCAGCTTCGTGGCCGCACCGGACGCCGGCGCCGTCGCCGAAAACCTCGGCGGAACACTCGGACTGCTGGTCAACACCAACAGCCTGAGCGTGGACAACCTCGTCGAAGCCCGGCTGATGATCGAGCCGCCTGCCGCCCGGCTGGCCGCCGAGCGCGCCGGAGAGGTCGACCTGGAGAGCCTGCGCCGGACCCTGGAGCAGACCGCGCAGCTGCATCCGGACAAGGGTTTCGTGCTGCACTGGGATTTCCACACCACGCTCGTGTCGGTCACCGGCAACCCGCTGCTGCGGCTGATGTGCCAGCCGGTCAACTCGGTGCTGCGCTCGCGGCTGCACCGCGAGCGGGTGGACCCGCGGCGCTGGGCGGAGATCGACGCCGACCACGAACGGATCTACGCCGCCGTGGCCGGCGGGGACGGCGACGCCGCCGAACGGCTCACCCGCGCCCACCTCGATGCGCTCCGGCCGCTCTACGAGCGCATGACCGAGGATCGGCCGACTGGCTCCGACTAAAACGTCTGAACTTTTCCTTGCGGACTCGGCCGAGCGCTTGCAGACTGAAGCGGCGGGGCGTCTGGGGCGTCCCCGTGGGTCATCAACGACGAGTCCCCTGGAGGAGCCGTGCGCCCTGCCCCGATCGCCGAGACCGTCGGTGCGTTCGCCGCCCGCACCAGCCTGGCCGACCTGCCCGCCGAGGTACTCGACCGCGCCCGCCACCTGGTACTGGACGCGGTGGGTGTCGCACTCGCCGCCGGCGAGCACGAGTTCACCCGCCGGGCCCGGCGCGCGCTGGCCCGTCTCGGCACCGGCGACCAGTCCGTGCTCGGCCTGCCCGACCGGCTCGCCCCGCGCGAGGCCGCGATGCTCAACGCGGTTCTCGTCCACGGTCTCGACTTCGACGACACGCACAGCGGCGCCGTCACACACGTTTCGGCCAGCGCCCTGCCCACCGCGCTCGCCGCCGCGGTGCAGCACGGCCGGTCCGCGGAGGACCTGCTGGTCGCCTACATCCTGGCCGTGGAGATCAGCGCTCGCGTGGGCAAGGTTTCCCGCGGCGGTTTCCACACCGTCGGCTTCCACCCGACCGGCGTGGCAGGTGCCTTCGGCTCCGCGGTGGCCGCGGCGAAGCTGTCCGGATTGGACAGTGCGGGCATCACGACGGCGCAGCAGATCGTGGGTTCGATGGCCTCGGGCATCCTGGAATTCCTCGAAGAAGGAGCCTGGACCAAGCGGCTGCACCCCGGCTGGGCCGCGAACTCCGCGCTCACCGCGGCCGCTTTCGCCGCCGAAGACTGGCCCGGTCCCCCGCTCGTGTACGAGGGCCGCTACGGCCTTTACGCCACGCACCTGCAGGGCCGCGAATGGGACGCCACGGAGCTGGTACAGGACCTCGGCACCCGCTGGGAACTGCTGGACACCGCGGTGAAGCCTTTCCCCAGCTGCCATTTCACCCACGGATTCGCCGACGCCGTGCTTGCCCTGCACGAGGAGAGCGGGTTCTCCGCGGCCGACATCGAGCGCATCCGCTGCTTCATCCATCCCACGCCGGGTGCCGCGGTCTGCGATCCGATCGAGCGCAAACGCGTTCCGCAGGACGATTACGACGCCAAGTTCAGCCTCCCGTTCATCGCCGCCGCGTGCGTGTCCCGCGGCCGGCTCACGCTGAGCGAGTTCACCGACGAGGCACTGGCCGACCAGGAGATCCTGCGGCTGGCCCAGCTCGTGGAGATCGGTGACGACCCGGAGAGCCGGTACCCGCACGCGTACTCGGCCGCGGTCGAGATCACCCTGCACGACGGGCGCAAGCTGTTCCGCCGGGAATCGGTGCACCGCGGCCACCCCGAACGGCCGCTGTCGCACGCGGACATCCGGGAGAAATTCACGTCGAACGCCGGCCCACGCGCGAAAACCGTGCTGCCGCTGGTGCTTTCCCTCGGCGAACGCGGTGACGCCCGGTCGTTCGCCGAATCGCTGGCCGGCTGAGAAACCCCCCTTCCGTGAATTCCCAAGGCGGTACCCCCATGCCCGAAACAACTCACACGCGCCCGGCCACGACGGGGAAACCCCTGTCCGCGGCCCGCATCGCCGTGTCCTCCATGCTCGGCACTCTCGTCGAAATCTTCGACTTCATCGTCTACGCGTTCCTGGCCGCACTCGTGTTCGGCCCGTTGTTCTTCCCCGCGGTTTCGCCGTGGATCGGCACCCTCGCCGCACTCGGCACGCACGCGGTGGCCTTCGGCATGCGCCCGCTCGGCGCGCTGCTGTTCGGCTGGATCGGCGACACCCGCGGCCGACGGACCGCGCTGCTCGGCTCGATGCTCACGATGGGGGTCTCGACCGTCGCGATCGGACTGCTGCCCACGTTCTCCTCGGCCGGACTGTGGGCGCCGGTGCTGCTCGTGCTCTTTCGGATGCTGCAAGGCCTCGCGGTCGGCGGCGAATGGGGCGGCGCGGTGCTCGTCGCGGTGGAACACGCGCCGAAGCGACGACGGTCGCTCTACGGTTCGTTCGTGCAGCTGGGCACCGTGCTCGGCATCGGACTGGCGAGCGCGGTGATCCTCGTGGTCAGCACAGCGGTCGGCATGGACGTCTTCCTCAGCTGGGGCTGGCGGGTGCCGTTCCTGGCCAGCGCCCTGCTGGTGGTGCTGGGCCTGGTGCTGCGCAACCGGCTGGAGGAGACCCCGGAGTTCGTGGCGGAGCTGGCCAAGCACGAGGCGAACACCGGCCGCCGGCCCAAGGCCCGCACGGTGTTCCGGGAGAACTGGCGCGAACTCATCGCGGGTTCGCTGATGTGGTCGGCGCCGTGCTCGTTCCTGTACGTGCTGATGACCGGCCTGCTCGCCTACACCAAGACCTACGTGCCGGAGCTGAGCGGCACCGACGTGCAGATCGGGCTGCTCCTGACCTCGGCGGTGCTGGCCGTGCTCACCGTGGTGAGCGCGACGTACGCCGACCGGTGGGGCCGGCGCAGGCTGGTGCGCTGGTCAGGGGTGCTGCTGATCGTCTGGGCGTTCCCGGCGTTCTGGCTGATCGACAGCGGCGGGTTCGGTGCGATGCTGCTGGCGATGCTCGTCGGCAGCGTCTGCTATGCGGCGTTCAACGGTGCCGTGCCGTCCCTGATGGCCGACCTGTTCCCGGTCGCGTCGCGCTACACCGGCTGCGGCCTGTGCATCGCGTTCGGCACCGCGGTCGCGGGTGGCATCGTGCCGATCGGCGCGCTCGCGCTGGTCGGCGAGACCGGCGGATCGTCGGTCCCGCTGTCGCTCGTGCTCGTGCTGTGCGGGGTGATGACGCTGGCCGGCGTCGCAATGGCGCGGGACGCGGGAAACCGGCTCGCCAAGCCGTCCGGCAGGTGACAGGCTGAAGTGGTCCCACGCCGTCACCCTCGGAGGTCAGCATGAGTGAACCGCACCCGACGCCCAGCGGCGAGGAGGACGAGGTGAAGCGCAGGTTCCGGGAAGCGCTCGAGCGCAAGCAAGCGCAGAGCCGGACCGGGGCGGCGCACGAGGACGGCGGGCCGCGCAACCAGCACGCGCACGGGCCCGCGGCGAACAAGCGCACCTTCCGCCGCAAGAGCGGCTGAACCCGGACCCCGCCGTGAAGGCCTTCTCGCGAAGGCCTTCACGGCCGTCAGGGGGTCAGACGGTCAGGATGGAGCGCAGCCGGCCGACGTCGGCCATGCGGCGCTCGGCGAGCCGGTCGGCGGCCGCGGCCGGTGGCACGCCCTCGGCGGCGGCCAGCGCGTACACCGATTTGGTGGTTTCGAAGATCGCGGCTGTCTTCCGCTGTGCGCGGGCGAAGTCGAAGCCGTGCCGTTCGTCGTCGACCTGGATCACGCCGCCGGCGTTGACCAGGTAGTCGGGCGCGAACAGGATCCCGCGGTCGTCCAGCAGCTTGTCCACGCCCGGGTGCGCGAGCTGGTTGTTCGCCGCGCCGCAGACGATCCGGGCCCGCAGCGCGGCCACCGTCTCGTCGGTCAGCACGCCGCCGCGCGCGCACGGCGCGAACACGTCCAGCTCGGTGCCGATCATGGCGTCCACATCGGACACCACCTCGACGCCGGGATGCGCCGCACGGACGCGTTCCACCGCCACCGCCGACACATCGGTGACCACCACCTGCGCTCCGGCCTCCACGAGGTGGTCGACCAGGATGTGCCCGACCTTGCCGACCCCGGCCACCCCGACCCGGCGGCCGGCCAGCTCGGGGGTGCCCCACGCGTGGTCGGCGGAGGCACGCATGCCCTGGAAGACCCCGAAAGCGGTGAGCACGGACGAATCGCCCGCACCGCCGTTCTCCGGGGAACGGCCGGTGACGTAGCGGGTCTCGCGGGCCACCAGGTCCATGTCCTGAACGTAGGTGCCCATGTCGCAGGCGGTGAAGTAGCGGCCGCCGAGGGAGTCCACGAACCGGCCGTAGGCACGCAGCAGCGCCTCGGACTTGAGCGTGGCCGGATCGCCGAGGATCACGGCCTTGCCGCCGCCGAGGTCGAGCCCGGCCAGCGCGTTCTTGTACGCCATGCCCTTGGACAGGGCGAGCACGTCGTCGAGCGCCTCGTCCTCGGTGGCGTAGGGGTAGAACCGGGTCCCGCCGAGCGCGGGGCCCAGCGCGGTCGAGTAGATCCCGATGATCGCCTTGAGGCCGCTGGCCTCGTCCTGGCAGTATACGACCTGTTCATGGCCGCTGTGCCGGCCGAACACTCCTTCGGTCACGGTGGTGACTCCCTTGTCTCCCGGCGCGTGGTTCGTGGCCGCGCGCTGCTGTGTGAACGGGTCGTGCACCGGGACGGAGGTCGTCCGTCGTCCGGCGCACCCGGCCAACTTAGCCGCGCCGCCCGCTCCACCACCACCCTCGACCGGGCGGTTCCCACCATGACCTGCCGGCCTCGGGTCAGTGCTCGAGAACGTCCCGAAGAGTGGACATCGCCGCCTCCAGCTGCGCGTCGGAAAGGTACGGCGCGGGCCCGAACCGCAGGTAGGGCCCCCGGCTGTCGGTACGCACGCCGCGTTCGGCCAGCGCTTCGCGCAGGTGCGTCGCCCGCGGGCTGCGCAGCGAAAGGAAGCCGCCGATCTCGTCCGCCGGTGTTTCGCGGTCACGGGTGACGACGTCGCTGGGCAGGGCCAGATCGTCGAAGCACCGGGCGAGCAGTCCGACCTGGTGCTGCGAGACCTCGCGCAGGAAATCCGGGGTGAGACCGTGTTCGGCGAAGAACCGCTGCACCCGTACGCCGCGGTAGTGGCTCGACGGGTCGTAGGTGGCGCCGGCGAAACGGTCGCCGCCGGAGGCGTAGGCGAGCTCGCCGGGACGCCGTTCGTCCGCGAGCGCACCGAACTCCGCGTACCAGCCGGTGATCACCGGCCGCAGCTCCTGCGCGTGCGCCGGCAGCCGCAGGACGCAGTTGCCCTCTCCCAGCTGCAGGTACTTGTAGCCGCCGCCGACCACCCAGGCGTTGGTCAGCCCCAGCTCGTGCACCGGGAACGGGACCACGCCGAGCGCGTGGTAGGCGTCCACGAGCAGTTCGACCGAGCGGTCCCGACAGGCCTGGGCCAGATGGGGCAGGCCGGGCACGATCCGCGCGGTCTCGAACAGCACGGCCGACACGAGCACCGCGGCGGTGCGGCCGTCGGCTTCCGCGGCGAGCCGCTCGGCCAACGTCGGCATCGGATCCACCGGGACCCGGACCACCTCGACCCCCTCCTCGGCCAGCCGGGCCAGCTGCCGGCGCAGCGTGTGGAACTCCCCGTCCGTGGTGACCAGCCGCGGCCGCTTCCGCAGCTCGATCGCGGACAGGAACCGCAGGACCAGGTCGTGGGTGTTGGTTCCGAGTGCGTACTCGCCGTTCGCGTCCGAAAGCAGCGCGCGGAACCCGGCACGGAGTTCGTCGGCCTTCGCGAATGCCCTCGCCCACTTTTCGTCGACGTCACGCGCCGCATCGGCGAACGCTTCGAGCAGGCCTTCCTCGGCGACGTCGGGCCAGGCCTGGTGGGAGTGCGCGGACAGCAGCAGCCGGTCGGCCACCGCGAAACGCGAGTAGTGCGAGGCGAGCACGTTCGGGCTCGTGCGAAGTGCGGCCAGCATGGTCACAACCGGCTCCGCACTGCCCACAGGTCGGGGAACATCGGCCGGAACAACGTCGTGCGCAGGTAGGCCGCCCCGGAGGAGCCGCCGGTCCCGGTCTTGTCCCCGATCGTCCGCTCCACCATCTTCACGTGCCGGTACCGCCACTCCTGCATCCCTTCGTCCAGGTCGACCAGGCATTCCGCGACCACCGACGGCCCGCCGTCGTCCTGGTAGACCTTCAGCAGCACCTCCTGCAGCTCGGCGGACGGCTCGAGTGCGCGGGTCACGTCGCGGTCCCCGGCGACCGGATAGCCGTGCGCGGCCAGGTAGGTCAGGAACGAGTCGAACACCGAGGGCCGCCGCATCGCCGAGGCGATCCGCTCCCGCTGCTCGCCGCCCTCGGGATAGTGCGCGAACACCCGCTCGTCGCGCCGGCCGAGCACCGCCTCCAGCTCACGGAACTGCGCGGACTGGAAGCCGCTGGCGGCGTCGAGCCGGGTGCGGAAGCTCGTGAACTGGCTGGGCGTCATCGTCTCCAGCACGTCGATCTGCGCGACGACCACCTTGAGCACGGTGAGGATCCGGCGCAGCGTGCGGATCGAGTGCGCGGTGGTGCCCGCCTCCAGGCTTTCCTGCAGGAAGGCCGCCTCGTGCAGGATCTGCTTGAACCACAGCTCGTACACCTGGTGGATCACGATGAACAGCAGCTCGTCGTGTTCGTCCGAACGCGGCCGCTGCGCATCGAGCAACTCGTCGAGCGCCAGGTACGAGGTGTAGCCGAGCGCGGCCTGCGGATCACCTGGTCCGGTCATGAACTCCTCATTTCGGGGGAAGTGCGCGGTCGAAATGGCGCTGGGCGGCCGGGGCCAGCGCCGCGTACCGGTCGTGGAACAGCTCCACCGCGGCGGCTCGCCTGCCCGGTGCCGGAATCAGCTCGGCCGGCAGCTCCGGATCCAGCGACGGAAACAGGCGGAAGGCGTGCACCAGCCGCGTCCGCACGGCGAACGCCTCGGCGTCCGGCAGCTCCCGCGGGCAGCCGCCGAACTCGGTGACGAACGCGTCGTAGCGGGCGGAGAGGCCGTCGAGATCCCAGGCGCGGCCGGCGAACCGGCGCACGTCCAGCGCCGCCGACGGCGTGCCCAGCATCAGGCCGGCGTACTCGGTCACGTCCAGTTCACCGAGCAGCCGGAGCACCTCGGCCTCCCGGTCGTGCGGGGCGAGCCAGGTGCCGTCCTGCACCGGGCCGAAGCCGAGGAAACGCAGCCGCCGGACGAGCCGTTCGCGCGCCAGGCGCCGGGTTTCGGGAATGTTCTGCCACAGCACGGTCCAGGTTCCGGCGGACCCGTCACGCCTGCCGAGGCCGAAGATGCGCCGGTCGCCGTCGGCCAGCAGCTCGACCGTGCGGCGGGTCATGCCGTAGTGCACCAGCCGACCCTCGCGGTGGCGGGCCAGCAGCCCGCGGTGCACCAGCCGGGTCAGCGCGACGCGCGCCGCGCCGTCGGAGAATCCCAGCTCTCCCAGCAGCGCGACGAGCCCGCCGGACCACACCCGGCGGCTCTCGCGCGGGTGCACGTAGCTGCCGAGCAGCGTCATCACGAGCTCCTGCGGCGTCCGCGCGGGCTCCTGGGCTTCGGGCACGAACCAACACTATACACTGCAGCCCGCTGCGGTGTAGCTTTCGACGGGTGAGCTTCTCCTCCGACGGACCGGCGCGGGTCGTGGTGGTCACCGGCGGCACCCGGGGCATCGGCTCGGCGATCGCCGAGCGATTCCGCCGCGCCGGGGACACCGTGCTCGCCCCCGGCCGCGCCGAATGTGACGTGACCGACGAAGCCGCGGTACGCGCATACTTCGCGAAGCTGGGGCCGGTCGACGTGCTGGTGAACAACGCCGGCGTGTCGTCGAGTTCCCCACTGGCGAAGACCACTGTGGACGATTGGCGCGGGCAGTTCGAGGTGAACGCGACCGGCGCCTTCCTGTGCACCCGCGAGGTGCTGCCGGGTATGCGGGAGCGCGACCACGGGCGCGTCGTCACGGTCGCCTCGACCGCGGGTCATGCCGGATACCGTTACACCGCAGGATATACCGCTTCGAAACACGCCGCGGTCGGGTTGATGCGCGCGGTCGCGGCCGAGGTGGCCGGCACGGGTGTCACGGCGAACGCGGTCTGTCCCGCCTTCGTGCGCACGGACATGACCGCGGAGTCCGTCGCGCGGATCCGTTCCCGCACCGGGCGGGACGAGGCCTCTGCGGAAGCCGCGCTGGCCGCCGCGGCGCCGCTGGGCAGACTGCTCGAACCCGGCGAAGTCGCTTACGCGGTCGGGTTTCTCGCCGCCCGCGAGGCGGCCGCGATCAATGGGCAGACCCTTGTTCTCGACGGTGGAGGAATCCAGAAATGAGCCCGTTCCGTGCCAGTGCCGCGCTCACCCGTGAGTGGGAGCACTTCGAGTACACTGTGGACAACGGTGTCGGTACTGTGACGTTTTCTCGCCCGGACAAGCTGAACGCGCTGACTTTCGACGTCTACGCGGACCTGCGGGACCTCGTCACCGAGCTGCCGCACCACGGCGACGTGCGAGTGCTGGTGCTCACCGGCCGTGGCCGCGGCTTCTGCTCGGGCGGCGACGTCGAGGAGATCATCGGCGAGCTGCAGAAGATGGACACCGCGCAGCTGCTCGAATTCACCCGGATGACCGGCGCGGTGGTGAAGGCACTGCGGGAAACGCCGATCCCGGTGATCGCCGCGGTCAACGGCATCGCCGCGGGTGCCGGGTCGGTGCTCGCGCTGGCCAGCGATTTCCGGCTGCTGGCGGAGTCGGCGAAGTTCGCGTTCCTGTTCACGAAGGTCGGGCTGGCCGGCGCGGACATGGGTTCGGCCTACCTGCTGCCCCGCCTGGTCGGCCTCGGCCGGGCGACCGAACTGCTGATGCTGGGCGACAAGGTGGACGCCGCCCGAGCCGAGACGATCGGCCTGGCCACCCGCGTCGTCCCGGACGCCGAGCTGGCCGCCGAAGCGACCGCGCTCGCCCGCCGCCTCGCCGACGGTCCGGCGCTGGCCTACTCCACCACGAAGGTCCTGCTGACCCGCGAACTCGACAGCGACCTCGGCAGCGCCATCGAACTCGAGGCGATCACCCAGGCCCTGCTGATGACCGCCCGCGACCACAAGGAGTTCTACGCCGCCTGGTCGGCCGGCCGCGGTCCACAGTGGACCGGCCGCTGACCGTCCAGCCGGCGTCCGCCGACACGCCGAACGCAGCCACCACCAGCCCCCGAGCCGGCAAGGCGATTCGAGAGGGATTCCTACGCCGCCTGATCGGCGGTCCATAGTAGACCGAACGCCATCTCCGCACCGACGCCGGCCGGCCGCTGCCGCCGTGACACGGCGATCCAGAAATGACCTCTACACCGTCCGATCGGCCGGCCGAAGTCCGCACTGGACCGTCCAGCCGCCGTCTCCCCCACCAAACGCCGACGCGACCGGTCGCCGCCGTCGTGGTCAGAGATCGATGCAAGCGATCGCGTCGTTCGCCAGCGAGCCGAACCACACACGCCCGCCGTGTTCACGCACACCCACCAACATCCGGAAACCCGGAATTTCACCGCGCAGCTCATGAACCACCCCGCCGTCCGCCGACACGCCGAGCGCAGCCACCACCGGCCCCGGACTCGGCTGCATCCCCGCAGGCAAGGCACGAACCGCCGCCCGCAGCGGACCGGGCAACCGACGCGCGACAGTCAGTGCGCCGACCAGCGGACTCGGCACGGCGATCCAGATCAGACCGTCGCTGCCGGTGGCGATGTTGTCCGGCAGCCCCGGCAGGTCGTCGATCAGCAGGTCCCGTTCCCCGGCCCGGTCGCCGTGCAGCCACACGCGCGCGATCCGGCCGGCGCCGGTCTCGGCGACCGCCACGAACGACTCGTCCGGCGGCAGCGCCACCCCGTTGGCGAACTGAAGGCCGTCGGCAATCAGCGTGATCTCG
Organism: Amycolatopsis jiangsuensis; assembly: GCF_014204865.1. NCBI lineage: Bacteria > Bacillati > Actinomycetota > Actinomycetes > Pseudonocardiales > Pseudonocardiaceae > Amycolatopsis > Amycolatopsis jiangsuensis. The sequence continues at coordinate 7,588,073 of NZ_JACHMG010000001.1, read as the reverse complement.
CCGTCCGGGGTACGGCGCAGCAGGCGGCCGCCGCCGGTCTGCTCGATCAGGTCGTCGCGCCAGCGGTCGATGCCGAACCGGCGGGAGGAGTCGGTGAAGTAGATCGTGCCGTCCGCGGCCACCGCGGCGTTGTTGCAGAACACGAAGTCCAGCCCGGCCCCGGAAGTGGCGAGCGTGCGGACCGGACCGCCCGCCAGCGGCATGCTGAGCAGGCCCGCACGGGCGTCGCAGACGATCAGCTCGTCGTCGCCGTAGAGCTCCAGCCCGAGCGGACGGCCGCCGGTGTCGCCGAGCACGTCGATTCGCCGGCCGTCCGGCGACACCCGCAGGATCCGGCCGTCCTCGACGCCGGTGTACACCCGGCCCTGGGCATCGACGACCACATCCTCCGGCGCGTGCCCGTTCACCGGCACGACCGTGACCTCACCGAACGTCCCCGGCCGCATCAGCCGAGCCTCGGGCGCTTGGCCGGCGGCCCCGTCGGGGAGCCGGGCGGAGTGTGGTCCGGCACCGAGTCGTCCCGCGAGAACGGCAGGTCCGGGAACCGTTCGTCGGTCGGCGCCTGGGGGATCCGGGTCCACTCTTCGCCCGGCTTGTCCGGTGGATGGACGGCGTGCGAGTCCGGTGGCAGGCCGTTCGGATCGTGCGACCAGGAACTCCAGGGACCACCGGTGTAATCGGGATGCGCCGGGTTGGTGTAGCCGCCGTAGGAGTTGATGTCCGGGCGCGGCTGCCGGTACGGGTTTTCCTGCGATCCGGTACCCGACGAGGTGGGGCCGTACTCGATCTGGCCGTAACTGCTGCTCTGGCTGTTGTAGTGCTTGTTTTCCGGAATGGACTGCTTGTGCCCGGGATAATTCCAGTGATCGCCCGCCGATTTGTTGTGCCCCATGATCGCGTCCTTCTTCGGGACACCGCTCCGGTCGGGCGTGCCGTCCTGGTGCACCGTGTGGAACTCGCCGTGCTTCTGCATCCAGTCGTTTTTTTGCTTCTGGGTGAGACCGGACGGCATGTCCTGCGGGTTGGACAGGGCTTTTTCGTACCTTTCCGGCATGCCGGCAATCCTTGTCCAGGACGGATTGTTCATCCCGGACGACACCCGGTTCGACTTGCCCTTGTTCTTCCCGCCGGGTGGTCCTTCCTTGTACCAGCTGCCGTTGGGGGACTGGCTGTACTTCCCGCCGCCCGACTGCATCACCGGGTTGTTCCCCAGCTGCGTATCGAGCTTCAGCTTGGGTTTGTCCTTGCAGGACCCCGGAGTCAGGCCCAGCGGGTCCATCTCGCCGAACGGGTTGTCCACGTAGGCATAAGGATTCGGTCCGGCTTCGAGGCCGATCGGGTCGAGGCTGAGGTAGCGGGCGGTCACCGGGTCGTAGTAGCGCTGCAGGTTGTAGTGCAGCCCGGTCTCGGCGTCGAAATACTGGCCGGGGAAGCGCAGTGGGGTCGCCTCGGCTGATCCCGGACCGGCCGGGGCGCCGTACACACTGGTGCGGCCGCACCAGATGATCCGGCCGTCGTCGTCGACCAGCTCCGCAGGCCTGCCGGCCAGATCGGTGACGATGGCGTGGAACCGGGTGTCCACCCAGTCCTGCCCCGGCCGGGCCGTCCGGCCGCGTTGCGCGAGCGGGCGGTGCTCGTTGCCCGGTGCGTAGTCCCACACGGTGACCTGCCGCCCGACGGGCGTGTCCCGTGCCTCCTCCACCAGGGCCGGCCCGTCCCAGGTGAACTCGACGCGTTCGAGCGAGGTGTGCCCGTCGAGCGCGAAATGTTCCTTGGCCACCCGGCGGCCCAGCGCGTCGTAGGTGTAGCGCCAGCTGCTGCCGTCCGGCACCACGACCGCGACGAGCCGGTTTTCGTCGGTCCAGGTGAACCGCCAGGTCAGTTTCGCGCCGCCGGGCATGGTGCGTTCCCGCAGCACGACCCGCCCCCGCCGGTCGTGCGCGTAGCGCATCCCGCCGGCCTCGGTGACCAGCGAGCCGGCGAACGTCCGGCGGCCGACCAGGTCGGTTTCCGCGGTGGGCCAGGATGCCTCGGTGACGTTCCCGGTGGTGTCATAGCGGTAGGACTCGGGTCCCTGCGCCGACCGCACTTCGGTGACCCGGCCGAGCGGGTCGAGGTCGAACCGGCGCGGGCCGCCGAGGCGGTCCTGCAGCGTGACCAGCTCCCCGTCCGCCCGGTAGCCGTAGGAGCGCTGCTGGTGGGTGGCGCTGAAGTGGTCGGTGATCTCCTGGGACGCCAGCTGCGAGCCCGGCGTCCAGGTCTGCAGCAGGGTCGCGCCGGTACCGAGGGTGCGGCGCACCTCACGGCCGAGCGGATCGTGCACGAACCGCAGGTCCCGCCCGGCCAGCCGGGCCGCGACCGGCAGCCCGGCGGCGTCGTACTGCCACGAGCTTTCCGCACCGGACGGGGTGACCCGGTGCACCAGCCGGCCCTCGGCGTCGTAAGCGGAGCGCACCGTCCGGCCGTTGACGGTCTCGGCGACGACGCGGCCCACCGCGTCCCGCTCATAACTCACTCGCGTGGTGCCGTCGTCGACCGAGAGCAGGTGCCCGGTGCCGCTGAACTCGAACCTGGTGCTGAGGTCTCCGGTGCGCTGTTCGGCGAGATTCCCGGCCGGGTCGTAGCGGAACGTCGTGCGCTGCCCGTCCGGACTGACTCGCTCGACGAGCCGTCCGGCCGCGTCGTAGCCGAAGGTGGTCACGCCGCCGGTGAAGTCCGTCTCCCGGATCAGGTTTCCCGCCGCGTCCCACTCGTAGCGCCAGACCTGGCCCTGCTCGGTGGTCACCGTCTCCGGCCGCAGCTGCAGGTCGTAGGTGAAGGCGAGCCGGCTGCCGTCCGGGCGAACCTGCGCCACGGGCAGGTCGAAACCGCCGTAGTCGCGGCGGGTGATCGTGCCGGCCGCGCTCAGGTGCACCCGGTCGTTGCCCTCGCCGTCCAGCGCCCACCGTTCCTGGCCGCCGTCCGGGGTCTGATGCCAGGCGAGCCGCCCGTCGGTGGTGTAGCCGAAGCGCTCCACCCCGCCGACCGGGTCGGTCACCGCGACGACCCGGCCGAACTCGTCCCGGGCGAAGCGGGTGACCCCGCCTCGCGGGCCGGTCACCGCGACGACCAGGCCGGCCGGGTCGTTGACCAGCGTGGTGACCCCGCCGACCGGATCGGTCACCGCGACGAGCGCGCCTTGCCCGCCGTAGCGGTACCCGGTGGTCGCGCCGTCCGGCGCCACCACCTTGGTCACGTTGCCCCGCTGGTCGTACTCGTAGCGGGTGACCACGCCCGGCGCCTCGTGCACCGCGACCGCACGCCCCGCCTCGTCCCGTTCCCAGCGGCGTTCGGCACCGCCCGGGCGGATCTGAGCGGTCAGGTTGCCGGCCTCGTCGTAGCGGTACCGGGTGGTGCGGCCCAGCGGATCGGTCGAGCTGAGCAGGTTGTCCCGGGCATCCCACTCCAAGGCCGTCTCCTGCCCGAGCGGGTTGATCTCGCGCAGCAACTGGCCGGCTTCGCTGAAGTGGAACTCGGTGGTGTGCCCGAGCGCGTCGGTGGACCTGGTGATCCGGTTCTCCGGGTCGTATTCGAGCACGCAGTCGAGGAACCCACCCGAGCCCTCGGTGCGCACCACGCGGCCGTTCTGGTCGTACTGGTAGCGGAACCACTCGCCGTTGCGGTCGGTCCAGCCCACGATGCGACCGGTGCCGTCGTAGCGGTACTGCATGGCCTGCCCGGACGGATTGGTGACCGAGACCAGGTTCCGGTCGGCGTATCCGTAGCGGACCACTTCGGCCTCGCCGTCCCCGGAGACCGCGAACAACGCGGTGACGAGCCCGTCGCGGGTTTCCAGGCGAAGGCGATGCCCGGCGGTATGCCGGATTTCCCGCGGCGTGCCGTCTTCGGCGCGGACGATCTCGAACGCGTTGTCCTGGCGATCGGTCACCCTGGCCAGCAGCGACCGCTCCGCGCCCGGCGCGAAGTAGAGCAGCAGTCCTCGTCCGGAGTCCTCGATGAAGTACCCACCGTCCGGTACCCGCTTCAGCGGCCGGTGCGGACCGGACTCGGCGAGCACCCAGGAATCCGGGCCCGGCACCGGATAACGCTGCAGGGTGCCGTCCTCGGCGGCGAAGCTGACCCCGTGCTCGTCGGCCTCGATCCGTTGGTCCACAGTGGACACCCAGGCACCACCGAGGGAAAGTCCCGCGCGGTACCCGGAGAGGTGCGTGCGCCGGAACACCAGTGGAAGCACGCCGAGCAGGGTGGCGTCCACCTCTTCCATCACCATCTGCCCGGTCGACACGACGACCGGGTCTGTCTCACAGCGTTCTTGGCCCGGCGAGCGGTCGTTCTTGCCCTGGCCCCGGATGCCCTGCGCCTCGGTGTCGTCGGTGCCCCGGGATCCGTTGCCGTGGCCGGCTTCCCCCTGACCGCCCTGGCTACCTCCGCCGCCCTGGTCTTCGCTGCCCTGATGGTTGTTGTCGCTGGTGGAGCGGGTGTTGTTCGACCCACCGCCCTGGTGGCCGTCCTCGGCACCGGCGGTGTGCGTGGAGCCGTTGTCCTCGTCCGGGTTGCTCCTGCTCTTCCCACCTCCCGGCTCGGTCTTGATGTCCTTGGGCGTGCCTCCCGGGCCGCCCTTGCCGCCCTGGATCTTCTTCAACGCCTTCCCGGCGTCTTCGAACAGCGTCCCGGCCTTTTTCAGCAGCGGCATCAGCGCTTTGAGCGCCTTGACCAGCTTGGTGGTGACCTCGGTGATCTTCGACGCGGTCTTGGCCACCGCGGACACCACCTGCGGCACCACCCAGGTCATCCCGATCCCCAGCGTGAACACCACCTGCAACGCCCAGGAAATCAGGTGTCCCACCAGGTCGGCGATGGTGTCGCGAACCAGGGACCGCACCGCCGCGACGACTTCACCGGCGGTTTGCACGCCACTGGCGGCACCTTCGCTGCCCTTTTGCGCGCTGGCGATCAGCTTCGACGTGTCGTCGGCCCGGGTGCGGTAGGCGTCGGCGGCGTCGCCTTTCCAGTCCTGCAGGTCCTTTTTGACCAGTTCGGTCAGTTCGATGGAGACGGCTTCGAGTTCTTTCGCGACGTTGGTCCAGGTTTCGGCCTGCGCCTGGATCTCGTCCGCGTTCCCCGTCAACGCGTCGAGGGCTTCCTTCAACGGGCCGACGTGCTCCATCAGCCAGCCGACCCCGGCGGCGAAGATCGCGCCGAACGGGTCCATCACCGCGGTGAGTACGTCGAGAGCGGTGCCGACCGCGCCGATCGCGACCGCCGCCCAGTTCTTGCTCTCGATCGCGTCCTTCAGTCCGGTCGCGTCCTCGAGCAAGGGAACCCCGGCGACCGCCGACGTCTCCTTCGGCTGCGCGACCAGCGGATTGGACACCAAAACCCCCCACAGCCCTGAAGACGTCCTGCTCCTTGCAGCCTAACAAGATCCGCGGCCCGGTGAGCCGCACGTCGGCAACCCTGCGCAAACGGGTACCGATGGTGCCCCTCGGCTTGCTCGACCCGGCGCCTGCTAGCGGTAGCTGAGCAGCCGCGCCGCCTCGCCTTCGAGGTGCGCGTGCTCGTTGTAGGACACCAGGTTCACTCCGCCCCGTCCGGAAGTCAGCTTCGTGATCCCGGTGTTGACGGTGACGCGGTTGAGTTTCAGCAGGCCGGTCTCCGGGACGCCCAGCACCGTTCCCGCCAGCGCGCCGAGCACGCCGCCGGAGGTGAACACCAGCGCGTGCTCACCCTTGCCCAGTGCCGCCACGAGATCGGCGAGCGCCGCGGCGCAGCGTGCGCGGAAGGCCGGCCAGGTCTCCGCACACGGCCCGCTGTCGCCCGCCTCGACCCACGCGGCGAGCGCGGCGTCGAGCACGCTCTGGTAGGCCCGCGAATCCTCCTGCGGCGCACCACCGGCGTGGTGGGCCGAGATGTCCACGTGGTCGTACTCGTTCCAGCGCGGGTCCTCGATCACCGGCACGTCGCAACCCAGCGCCTTCATCGCGGTCGCCGCGGTGTCCCGCTGCCGGGCGAGGGTGCCCGAGCGCACCTGCGAGAACTCCACCCCGCGCCGGCGCAGCTCCGCACCGACCACAGTGGACTGTTCGAACCCGAGCGGGGACAACGCGTCGTAGTCCGCCGCACCGAACGACGCCTGACCGTGCCGCACCAGGTAGAGCGCACCCATCGGCCGTGCCCCTTCAGACGAACCGGCGGAGGAACCGGCCGGGGATGAACCGCATGACCAGGGTCAGCGGCACCCACGGCCAAGCCGGCACGTACGCCCGCCGCGGCTCCGCCTCGATCGCCTTGACCAGCGCCCGCGCACCCGACTCCGCGGACGAGATCAGCAGGTTCCCGCCGCCGCGAGCGGTCATCTCGGACTCGATGTACCCGGGACGGAGCTCGGTCACCGCGATCCCGCGGCCGCGCAGTTCCAGCCGCGTGCCGTCGACGAACGAGGAGATCCCGGCTTTCGAAGCGGCGTACGCGGTGACGTTCTTCGGGAGACCGCGGATCGCGCTGAACGACGAGACCACGGCGAGGTGCCCGCCGCGCTGCTCGCGGAAGATCCCGGTCGCGGCCTCGATCTGCGCGGCGGCGGCGACGAGGTTGGTCTCCAGCGTTTCCCGGTTGGCGTCGAACCGTCCGGTGCCCACCGGCTGCCCCTTGCCCAGCCCGGCGTTGACCACCACCCGGTCCAGCCCGCCGAGTTCGGCACGGAACTCCTCGAACACGGTGAACACCCGGTCGTGGTCGTTCACGTCGAGGGCACGCGTGAGCACCGTGATCCCGGGATAGGCCGCCCGCAGCTCGTCCGCGAGCTCGTCGAGGCGCTCGGTACGCCGGGCGCACAGCGCGAGATGGCGTCCGCGCGCGGCGAACTGCCGGGCCATGCCCTCGCCGAGTCCCGAACTGGCGCCGGTGATGAGGATGTTCTTCCGCAGGACCATGGACCGGATACTACCGACTGGTAACACCGGCCGCGGCCCGGCGGCGAGGTGACCGGTGGCCCGGCGTCTGGGGGCAGGCCGGGCCACCGGTTCCGGGTGCGGCCACCGGCGGGCGCGGGGCGCGGACCGCGCGCAGGGGGCCGAAGTCTCCCGTCGCACCGGAGGCGGGTCCGGCACGTCCGCCCTGGCCATACAAGCGCGGCAGCACAGACCGGGGCAATGGTTCACAGTTGCCAGTACTAGCCCGTTCGCCCCAGTCCCGCGGCGGCGTGCCTGCTCGGACGCCTGCTACGGTCGGGCGTAGCTGGTTCGGCACGGTCGGTTACGGGCGGGGGTGGTCGGCGCAACCATGACGCAGCGGCGACCGGCGGACCGGATCGGTCCGGACCCCGAGGCGGGCTCCCGGACCGCGTTCGCGAGCGCCCTGCGCGAGGCCATCGCCACCAGCGGCCTGTCGCTGGACCGGATCCAGGCGCGGCTGCGGGCCCGTGGGACCGCGGTCAGCGTCACCGCGCTCAGCTACTGGCAGTCCGGCAAGCGCCAGCCCGAACGCACCGGATCGCTGGCCGCGGTGCGGGTGCTGGAGGAAATCCTCGACGTTCCGGCAGGCGCACTGCTCGGGCTGCTGCCCCCGCCCCGGCCGCGCGGCGCGAGCCGCCGGGACCGCACCGGCGAAGAACCGCTCACCTTCACCCGGGAGATCCTGCAGCCGCTGCTCGACCGGGTCGGCGCGCCGGACGCGCTGGACCAGCAGCACCAGCTCAAGCTCGTCGGCCTGCACGACCGCTGCGAGATCGCCGAGGACGGCGGCCAGCGGGCGGTCACCTCACGCGCGGTGTTCCAGTCCGGCGCGGACGGCCAGGACCGCTGGCTGCTCGTGTACGCCCAGGGCGACGCGGCCGCGGTGCCCGACCTGCGGCCGGTGCGCAACTGCCGGGTCGGCCGGTCCGAGGTGGACGACGAGCACGGCATCCTGGTGGCCGAGCTGCTGTTCGAGCACGCTCTGGAACGCGGCGAAACGCACCTCATCGAGTACACCCTGACCAACGCCGGACCGCCGTATCCGCAGTGCCGAGCCACGCACTACCGCGAATTCCGCCGCACCGTCCGCGAGTACCTGCTCGAAGTCCGCTTCGCCGAGGAGGCCGTGCCGGACCGCTGCTGGCAGTACTCCCGCGCGGCCGACGGCCCGCCGGCCCGCCGCAGCCTGCGCCTGGACAGCGGCGACGGAGTGCACGCCGTCGCCCTCGACTTCGGCCCCGGGATCTTCGGCATCGGCTGGGACTCGTGAGTGGTGCGGCCGGTCGGAACCGGCGTGGCCACTCATGAGAGCTGGGCGCGCAGCACCTTCCCGGTCGCATTGCGCGGCAGCTCGTCCAGGAATTCGACGTCCCGCGGCACCTTGTAGCGGGCCAGGTTCGCCTTCACGTAGTCGCGGACCGCCTCGGCGTCCAGCGCCGAACCGCCGGTGCGCACGACGAACGCCTTGAGCCGCTGGCCGAACTCGTCGTCGGCCACACCGAGCACCGCGGCCTCGACCACTTCCGCGTGCTCCACCAGGAGGTTTTCCACCTCGACCGGGAACACGTTCTCCCCGCCGGAGACGATCATCTCGTCGTCGCGGCCGTCGATGAACAGCAGGCCCTCGGCGTCGAAGTGACCCACGTCGCCGCTGGAGAGCAGCCCGTCGATGATCTCCTTGTTCCGGCCGTCGGTGTACCCGCCGAAACTCAGGCCGCTGCCCACGAACACGCGGCCGGTCACGTCCGGCTCGGTGATCTGCTTGCCGTGCTCGTCGTAGAGCACCACCCGGCAGCCGACCGGCGGGCGCCCGACCGTGCCCGGTGCCCGCCGCCAGTCCTGCGGCGTGGCGACCGAGGCGACCGCGACCTCGGTGGAGCCGTACAGGTTGTGCACGACGTCGCCGAACGCGGCACTCGCCCGGTTGCCCAGATCCGGCGACAGCGCGGACCCGGCGACGAAGATGATCCGCAGGCAGGACGTGTCGTACTTCGCGCGGATCTCCTCCGGCAGGTCGACCATGCGCTGCAGCATCGTGGGCACCAGCACCAACGCCGTGCACCGGTGCTCGGCCACGCCCTTCAGCGTGGCCTCCGGGTCGAACTTCCGGCGCAGCACGACCTTGCACCCGAGCGCGAAGCTCAGGATGGCCTGCGAAAGCCCGGTCGCGTGGAACAGGGGCGCGCCAAGGTAGGTCGCCTCGCCGGACCGCAGCGGGATCCGGTCCAGGAACTGTGCCGAGGCCAGCGCCGAGGTGTGCGGCCGCGGCGCGCCCTTCGGCGTACCGGTGGTACCACTGGTGAGCAGCACGAAGCCGCCCGGTTTGGCGGGCGCGGCGACCGGCCGGTCGTCCGTGCCGGCGATGAGCTCGTCGAGCAGCGGGATGTCCTGCTCCCCCGGTTCGTCCACCCAGGCCAGGTAGCGCTCGACGTCCGGCACCGCGTCGAGCAGGCCGGTGAACTCCTCGTCGTAGACGAGCGCGCGGACCTTCTCGCGCTTCGCCACGTCGGCGAGCTGGGGTTTGGCGAACCCGGTGTTCATCAGCAGCAGCGGCGCGCCGAGCTTGCCCGAGGCGGCCATCGCGAGCACCAGCCCGCGGTGGTCACGGCACAGCGCGGCGATCACCGTGCCCGGCCCCAGTCCCCGCTGCGACCACGCCCTTGCCAGCGCGTTCGACTGGTCGTCGAGCTGTTTGAAGGTGAGCGGCCCGCGTTCGTCGGCGACCGCGATCGCGGACGAGTCCCGCCGCGCGGCGATGTGGCAGGCCCCGGCGAACGGACCGTACCTGCGCACCGCGGCGAGCGAGCGCAGCCCCTCGTCGAGCCGCGGGAACGGGACCAGCCCGGCGCGGCGCATCACCTCGATGCTGCGCACCGTCTCGGTCACCTTGCCGGCCAGCGCGGCCACACTCATCCGGGCACCTCCGTTGCTGCGGCGGGAGCGCCCCCACCCCGGTCCGCGTACCGGCGGTATGGGAGCTACTCGACAGTAGCAACGGAGGTGTACCCGGCACCAGAGCGCCTTCCGGGTAATCCGCGAGCCCGTCTTTCCGGTGCCCGCCCGCGGCCGGGCCGTTTTTGTCGGTGCCGGTCGGCACAATGTCGTGGTGCAGGTGATCACCGGCCGGGAGGAGGACTCCGGCTACCACATCGAGGGCCCGGCGGGTGCCCGGCGCGGCCTGTCGCGGGCCGAATGGGTCGCGCAGGTGCGGGAGCTGGAGGCCGCGCACCGTCCGCGCTGGGTGCTGCCTTCGGTCGAGGCGGAGTATCCGGCGCTGGTCGAGGCGGGCGTCCGGCTGGACCGGTGCCACGATCTGTCGCTCGCCGAAGGACTGCTGCTTGCCCACGAAGGCCGCGAGACCGAGTCGCGCAGCCTGCGGGCCGCGTGGGCGCGGGCGCGCGGCGAGGAGCCTCCGGACGACGGCCCGGCGTTCGGCGAAGACGTGCAACCCACGTTGTTCTCCCCGCGAGGGCCGGGCCTGCCCGAGGGCGTCACGGTCGCCGTCGCCGCGCGGCGGGTGCTCGCCGAGCAGGAAAAGCGCGTCGCGGCCCTCGATGCGCCCGGGCGGATGCGGATGCTCCTCGCGGCGGAGTCGGCGAGCGCGCTGGCCGCGGTCGAGATGTCCGCGGCCGGGCTGCCGTGGCGGGCCGACCTGCACCGGGAGCTGCTGGCGGAGCGGCTGGGCCCGCGCGTGCCGTACGGACAACGGCCGAAGGCGCTGGTCGCCCTGGCCGCGGAGATCTCGGAGGCGTTCGGCGGACGGGAGGTCAACCCGGATTCGTCGGTGAGCGTCGTGCGGGCGCTCGCGCGGGAGGGTATCGAGGTCCCGTCGGCGCGGAAGTACCTGCTGCGGGACATCGACCACCCCGCGGTCGCGCCGCTGCTGCAGTACAAGGAGCTGTCCCGGCTGCATTCGGCCAACGGCTGGGCGTGGCTCGACGAATGGGTGACCGACGGCCGGTTCCGGCCGCACTACGTGGTCGGCGGTGTGGTGTCCGGGCGGTGGGCCACGCGCGGCGGCGGGGCGCTGCAGATCCCGAAAGTGCTGCGCACCTGTGTACGCGCGGACCCGGGCTGGAAGCTCGTGGTGGCGGACGCGGCGCAGCTCGAGCCACGCGTGCTCACCGCGCTGTCCGGCGACCGCAGGCTCGCCGAGGTCGCCGCGGCCACCGACCTGTACGCCCGCCTGGCCGAAGCGCTGTTCTCCGGCGCGCGCTACGTCCCGCTGCGCCCCGGCGACACCCGGGACGACCGGGCTCGCGCGAAGATCGCCATGCTCTCGGCGATGTACGGCGGCACGTCCGGCGAGGCCGGCCCGCTGCTTGCCTTGCTGCGTCAGCGTTTTCCCGACGCGGTGTCCTACGTGGAGCGAGCAGCCGCGGCCGGTGAACGCGGCGAGCGCGTCCGGTCGAGGCTGGGCCGCACGGCACCGGCACCGTCCGCAGCCTGGCGGGCCCTCACGGGTGGCGTTGCCGAGGACGAGGCCGCGGAAACCCGCGCGCGCCGCGCTTCTCGTGGCTGGGGCCGGTTCACCCGCAACTTCGTGGTGCAGGCGAGCGCCGCCGATCTCACCGCGGTCCTGCTGGCCACGCTCCGCCGCCGGCTGCCTGATCCGGCACACCTGGTGTTCTTCCTGCACGACGAGGTCATCGTGCACACCCCGGCCGACCTGGCCGACGAGGTCGCCGCCCTGATCGAGGACACGGTGGCCGAAGCCGCGCGGCTCCTGTTCGGCGAGGCCTGCCCGGTCCGCTTCCCCATGCACGCGGTCCCGGTCGACACGTACGCGGAGGCGAAGTAGCCGCGGCCCCGTGCGTTCCAGCGGTGGTTGCGGCATGCGACCCGAAAGGTGGTGCAGTGGCTGGATCGCGACGCGGTTCCGTGCCGCGCTCGGTCAGGACCTGGACCGGGCCGGTTTGTCGGTGCCCGGGCCTAGGATGCGGAGTATGACGCGCTATGTCGACGAGGTTCTGCACGGTGCGGAGTTCCGCGAGTGCGATCTGACCGGGGCACGCCTGATCGGCGTCGTCCTGCAAGATGCCGTGATCGACGGGCTCGTCACCAACCTCGTGGTGAACGGTGTCGAGGTCACCGAGTACGTCGAGGCGGAGCTCGACCGGCGTCACCCGGTGCGGGTGCTGCTCCGTTCCGAGGACCCTGCCGACCTGCGCGAGGCGTCGCGCCGGCTCCATGCCGGCTGGGCGGCCACGATCGAGCGAGTTCGCCGTACACCCGGCATCGAGCGCCGCAGCGTGAACGGCGAGTGGTCGGCGGCGCAGACGATGCGCCACCTGGTCTTCGTCCACGACTCGTGGTTCCGCCGCTGCTGCCTGAGCTCGACGGAGCTGTTCACGCCGATGGGCATCGGGCCGACCGTCGAGGCCTATCGTGGCGCGCACGGGCTCGACCTCTCGCTCGAACCGGCCCTGGACGAGATCGTGAGCGTGCGTGCCGCACAGGCCGCCGAGCTCGAGGCCTGGCTCGACGAGGTCACCGCTGCGCAGCTCGCGGCGCGAGCGCCGGTGCCCGACGACGATGTCTGGCCGCCGTACGCCCGGGGCCGCTCGGTGCGGCAGTGCCTCGGCACGGTGCTCACCGAGACCTTCGAGCACCACGGCTTCTGCGTCCGCGACCTCGACCTGGTCGAGGCACAGGACGCCGAGTAGGGCCCGGTTACGGACCCGGCGTCTCGCGGATGCGGGCACCGGCGTGCGCGCCCGGCCGCCAGCCCCGTCCGTGCCCGACCCGACGCCCGTACGCCCGTAGTCAGCCCAGCGCCTCGTCCAAGGCCTTCGTGATTCGCTTCAACGACACCGGATGCGCCGTACCCAATGTCTGCGCGAAGAAGCTCACCCGCAGTTCCTCGATCATCCAGCGGACCTCCGCCAGCGCCGGGGACGACGTGCCCGGCGGTAGCTCGGCGAGCGCGGTCTCGTACTCCCGCGTGATCCACGCGACGTCCGCGGTCCGCTGCAGATCCCTGGTCGGCTCCGTGGGCAGCTTCTCCAGTCGCCGCAGCGCGCCACGCAGGTAGCGGACCACGTTCGGCAGCCGCGCCGCGCCCGTCTCGGTGACGAAGCCGGCGTGGACCAGGCCGTCGATCTGGTGCCGCAGGTCCGCGAGGGATTCGGCCGGGCCGCGGGCGTCGGCGAGCCGGGTTTCGACGTCGTTGGCCGCCCGCAGGATCGCCTCCACGTCGGTCAGCACACGCAGGACCTCGGTGTTCAGGCCGGCCCGCACCTTCTCCAGCAGCACGGCGAATCCGGCCTCGTCCCACGTCGGGCCGCCCGCTTCGGTCATCAGGGCGTCGACCGCGCAGTCCACGCAGTCCTCCAGCAGCCCGGCGACGCTGCCGTGCGGGTTCCGGTTCAGGACCAGTTTCGACGAGTTGGACAACGACCGCGTGATGAACTTCATCGGCGAATTCAGGTTCAGCCGCAGCATCCGCCGCGTGCCCGACCACATCGCGTGCCGCTGCTCGGCCGGGGTGTCCAGCAGCCGCACGGCCACCGAAGCGCCCTCGTCGACCAGCGCGGGATAGGCCTTCACGTCGTGTCCGCGCCGGGTCGAGGCGAACACCTTCGGCAGCTCCCCGAACGCGGGCCGGGTCAGCCCGGCCTTCTCGATGCTGTCGGCCGCACGGGAAATCGTCTCCCGTACCCGGGGTGCCATGCGGCGCTTCAGCTCTTCGAGGCTCTTGCCCTCGGCCAGCCGCTTGCCCCGCTCGTCCACCACGCGGAAGCTCATCCGCAGGTGGTCCGGTACCGCTGAGAAATCCCACGCGGACAGCGGCACGTCCACGCCACGCAGCGCGTGCAGCTCGTCGGAGAGCACCTCCGCCAGCGGACCGTCCGAAGGGGACACTCGGAGGAGCGCTTCCTTCGCGGTGTCCGGCGCCGGAACGAAGTTGCGCCGCAACGCTTTCGGCAGCGACTTGATCAGCTGGGTCACCAGCTCCGCACGCAACCCGGGCACCTGCCAGTCGAAACCGTCCGGCGTCACCTGGTTCAGCACCGGCAGCGGCAGGTGCACGGTCACGCCGTCGGCGTCCGTGCCGGGCTCGAACTGGTAGGTGAGCCCGAACACGAGCGTGCCCTGGGTCCACGAATCCGGGTAGTCCGCTTCCCGCACACTGTCCGCGGATTCGTTGATGAGCATGGACTTCTCGAACGACAGCAGGTCCGGGTCGGCGCGCCGGGCCTTCTTCCACCAGCTGTCGAAGTGCCGCACGGACACCACGTCGGCCGGCACGCGCCGGTCGTAGAACTCGAAGAGCGTCTCGTCGTCGACCAGGATGTCCCGGCGCCGTGCCCGGTTCTCCAGGTCCTCGACCTCGTCCAGCAACGCCCGGTTCTCCGCGAAGAACGCGTGGTTGGTGTGCCAGTCGCCGTCCACCAGCGCGTGCCGGATGAACAGCTCACGGGACACCTCGGGATCGATCCGCCCGTAGTTCACCCGGCGGTCGGCGACGAGCGGCACGCCGTAGAGCGTCACCCGCTCCACCGCCATCACCGCACCCTGTTTGCGTTCCCAGTGCGGTTCGGAGTACGTGCGCTTGACCACGTGCCCGGCCAGTGGCTCGACCCACTCCGGCTCGATCCGCGCGTTGACCCGCCCCCACAGTCGCGAGGTCTCCACCAGCTCCGCCGACATCACCCAGCGCGGCTGCTTCTTGAACAGGGACGAACCGGGGAACACCGCGAACCGCGCCCCGCGTGCGCCGAGGTAGTCGCCCTTCGCCGGGTCCTTGAGCCCGATGTGCGAGAGCAGGCCGGCGATCAGCGAGGTGTGCACGCGCTGTGGTTCGGCCGGGGTGGTGTTCAGCGCGATCCCGAGCGGTTTGGCCAGCTGGCGCAGCTGGCCGAAGATGTCCTGCCATTCCCGGATCCGCAGGTAGTTCAGGTACTCGGCGCGGCACATCCGGCGGAACCGGCTGCCGGTCAGCGTCTTCTGCTGCTCGCTGACGTACTCCCAGAGGTTCAGGTACGCCAGGAAGTCCGACGCCGGATCGGCGAACCGGGCGTGCTGGGCGTCGGCGGCCTGCTGCTTCTCCGCCGGCCGCTCCCTCGGGTCCTGGATGGACAATGCCGCGGCGATGATCATCACCTCGCGCACGCAGCCGTTGCGCGCGGCCTCCAGCACCATGCGCCCCATCCGCGGGTCCACCGGCAGCAGCGCGAGCTGACGGCCGACCTCGGTGAGCTTCGCCGTCTCCCCCGCCTCGAACGCGCCGAGCTCCCGCAGCAGCTGCACCCCGTCGGTGACCTGACGCCGGTCCGGCGGCTCCACGAACGGGAACGCCGCCATGTCCCCCAGCCCGAGCGAGGTCATCTGCAGGATGACCGACGCGAGATTGGTGCGCAGGATCTCTGGATCGGTGAACTCCGGGCGGGATTCGAAGTCCGCTTCGGAGTACAGCCGGACGCAGATCCCGTCCGACGTACGGCCGCACCGGCCCTTGCGCTGGTTGGCCGACGCCTGCGAAACCGGCTCGATCGGCAGCCGCTGCACCTTCGTGCGGTGGCTGTAACGAGAGATGCGCGCGGTACCGGGATCGATCACGTACTTGATGCCGGGCACCGTCAGCGAGGTCTCGGCGACGTTCGTGGCGAGCACGATCCGCCGCCCGGTGTGCCGCTGGAACACCCGGTGCTGGTCGGCCGCGGACAGCCGGGCGTACAGCGGGAGCACCTCGGTGTTCGGCAGGCCCAGCCGGCCCAGCACGTCGGCGGTGTCCCGGATCTCCCGTTCGCCGGAGAGGAACACGAGCACGTCGCCGGGCCCCTCCGCGGACAGCTCGCGCACCGCATCGGCGATCGCCTGGGTCTGGTCCCGGTCCGGATCGGCCGCCGGATCATCCGGATCGGCGAGCGGCCGGTACCGCACTTCGACCGGGTAGGTCCGGCCGGAGACCTCGACGATCGGCGCGTTCCCGAAGTGCTGCGAGAACCGCTCCGGGTCGATCGTCGCCGAGGTGATGATGACCTTGAGGTCCGGACGACGGGGCAGCAGCTGCTTGAGGTAGCCGAGGATGAAGTCGATGTTGAGGCTGCGCTCGTGCGCCTCGTCGATGATCAGGGTGTCGTACTGGCGCAGCATCCGGTCGGTCTGGATCTCGGCCAGCAGGATGCCGTCGGTCATCAGCTTGACCAGGGTGTCCTGGCCGGACTGGTCGGTGAAGCGGACCTTGTAGCCGACGGTCTCGCCGAGCTCGGTCCTCAGCTCGCCGGCGATCCGGTCGGCGACCGTGCGCGCGGCCAGCCTGCGGGGCTGGGTGTGCCCGATCTGCCCGCGCACGCCCCGGCCCAGCTCGAGGCAGATCTTCGGCAGCTGGGTGGTCTTGCCCGAGCCGGTCTCCCCGGCGACGATCACGACCTGATGGTCGCGAATCGCGTCGGCGATCTCGTCCTTGAGCCTGCTGACCGGCAGCTCGACCGGGTACTCGATCTCGGGAAGGCTCTCGCGTCGCGCCTGCACCCGCAGCCGCGCGGTCTCGACGTCGGCCGCGATCCGTTCGGCCGCGGCCTGCTTGTCGCGGGCCCGCCGGGCACCGTCGAGCCGCCGGCGCAGCCGGTGCTCGTCGCGCAGCATCAGCTCGGGCAGCCGGCCGCGGAGCTCGTGAAGGGGGGATGGAGTGGACATACCTCGACCCAGGATAGCCGCCCGTGCCCCGCGGGGCTTTCGAATATGCCGTGCGGTACCCCCGCGCCGGTGGGCGTGCTCCCGCACCCGGCCGGACGGGAGCGCGCCGACCGGCGCGGGACGGTCAGGACACCGTCACCGGGTCGGTACGCGGCCGGCTGCGCGAGCGGACCAGCCACGCCGGGAGCAGCCAGGTCAACCGGTCCGAGCGGAGCACCGCGAGCGGGCCGATCACCGCCAGCAGCAGCACGTAGCCGGCCACGAACGGCGCCACCCGGGAATCGAGCCCGGCGGCGGTCGCCATCGTGGCCAGCACGAGGGAGAACTCCCCCCGGGTGAGCACGGTGAGGCCGATGTTCACGCCCTCATGGCGGTCGAAGCCGTGCAGCCGCGCCGCGACCGCGCCCGCCGCCAGGTTGAGCACCAGCGTCAGCACCACCGCGGCGAGCACCGGCAGCACGACCGTGCCCACCGCGCCCGGGTCGATCGACAGACCGAAGATGAAGAAGAACAGCGCACCGAACGCGTCCCGCAGCGGCAGGACGAGCTTGTGCACGCGCGGCGCGACCTTCGAACCGCCGAGCATCATGCCGACCATGAACGCGCCGATCGCGTCGGACACGCCCACCTCCTCGGCCACCGCGGCACCCAGCACCGCGACCCCGACGAAACACACTGTGAGCAGTTCGTCGTCCGCGGAGCCGAACAGCCGCGAGACCAGCCGTCCGCCCCATCGCGCGAGCGCGGCGAGCACCAGCAGGAACGCGAACGCCTTGCCGAATTCGGCCAGCGCGGCGGCAAAACCGTCCGCGCCGCTGAGCACCGGCTGCAGCAGGGCGAGATACAGCGCCAGGAACAGGTCCTCCAGCACGATGATGCCCATGACCAGGCGCGATTCCGGATTGTCCAGCCGCCGGGTCTCCAGCAGCAGCTTGGTCACGATGGCCGAGGACGAGATGCCGATCGCGCCGGCGATCACCAGCGCCTCGCGGGTGCCCCAGCCCAGCGCGAAGCCGAACGCGAGCCCGCCGCCGACGTTGAGCACGAGATAGGCGAGTCCGGCACCGGCCAGGCGGGCCCCGCCGCGGGCCAGATCGTCGAGCGAGAACTCCAGGCCGAGGTAGAAGAGCAGGAACACGAGGCCGAGCCCGGCCAGTACGCCGAACTCGGCCGGATCGTCCACAAGGGACAGTCCGGGGGTGTAGGGGCCGAAGACGAATCCGGCCAGCATGAACAGGGGAATGGTGGGCAGCCCGATCCGGGCACCGACGCGGGCGAGGGCACCGGCGGCGAGAAACGCGCCGCCGACGGCCAGCAAAGCATGACCGTGGCTCATGGGGTCCTCCGAGCGACAGCTGGGTACGAGGTGAGTCGGGACGTACTCAGCGAGCCGGCGGCGCCCGCGCGACGGCAGGCACGAAAGCACGGCGCACCTCGACAGGCTCGGGTATCGCGACGGCGGTGACCACCGCGGCCGGACGCTCGAGGCGCACTTCCCCTGCAACGTCGCCCAGCGGCGAGGAATGCCCGGCCGAGACGTGCGCTGCGTGCTGCTGCACCAGGGCCGGTCCGGAACCGGTCACCTGCGGGCCGGAGTGCGGCGCAGTGGGCACCGCGCCGGCCAGAAGCAACGCGGAGAGCAACAGGGCGAGGATGGACCGGTGCCGCGGCGCGGAGCGGGCGGCGGAAGTCATCTCCCAGGGAGTTTACCATACCTTTACTGTCCACTGTGGTCTCTCGACCGGTGCGTTACGCTGAGGACATGGCCGATTACGACCTGGTGGTGTTCGGTGCCACCGGATTCACCGGTGAGCTCACCGCCGAGTACCTCGCCCGCACCGCCCCGCCCGGGTGCCGCTGGGCGATCGCCGGCCGCGATCAGGGCAAGCTGTCCGCGGTGCGCGACCGGCTCGCCGCGATCGACAGCCGCTGGAGCGACCTGCCGGTGCTGCGCGCGGACACCGGCGATCCGGCGTCGCTGCGCGAGCTCGCCGCGGCGGCGAAGGTCGTGGTCACCACGGTGGGCCCGTATCTGGAACGGGGCGAGCCGCTGGTCGCCGCCTGCGCCGCGGAGGGCACGGACTACCTGGACCTCACCGGCGAGCCGGAGTTCATCGACCGGATGTACGTGGCGCACCACGCGACCGCGGCGGAGACCGGCGCGCGGATCGTGCACTGCTGTGGTTTCGACTCGATCCCGCACGACCTCGGCGCGTGGTACACCGTCCGGCAGCTGCCCGAGAACGTCCCACTGCAGGTGGACGGCTACGTCCGGGTCGGCGCACGGCCGTCCGGCGGGACCTTCGGCACCGCGCTCACCGTCGTTTCCCGGCTCCCGCAGGCCGCCAGGGCGGCGAAGGAGCGTGCCGGACGGGAGCCGGACATCCCCGGCCGCCGCGTCCGGGTCCCCGCCGGCTCCCCGCACCGGATGCCCGGCACCGGACACTGGGCGCTGCCACTGCCCACGATCGACCCGCAGATCGTGCGCCGTTCCGCGCGGGCGACACAGCGTTACGGGCCGGACTTCCGCTACCGGCACTTCGTCGCGTTCACGCGTCTGCCGTCGGTCGCCGCGACCGCGGTGGGTGCCGGGGCACTGGTCGCGGCCGCCCAGCTGCCTCCGGCCCGCCGGGCGCTCGCGCGGCTGCTCTCCCCTGGCGAGGGGCCGGACGCGCAGCGGCGGGCACGTTCGTGGTTCCAAGTCAGCTTCACCGGCCGTGGCGGCGGCCAGGAAGTGCGCACGCAGGTTTCCGGCGGCGACCCGGGTTACGACGAGACGGCCAAGATGCTCGCCGAGTCGGCGCTCTGCCTGGCCTTCGACGATCTCCCGGCCACCGCCGGGCAGGTCACCACGGCCACCGCGATGGGCGACGCGCTGATCGACCGGCTCACCCGCGCCGGAATCGTCTTCCGCACGCTCTGACCCCGCACGCGATCCTGCGCGCCCGGGAATCGCGGTCACGCCACGCGCGCCCCATCCTGTTCGCACTGCGCCCATCCGCGCTGCCCCGCATCACGGCCGTCCGCGCGCCTCAGCCTGCCCCGCACCACGGCCATCCGCACGCACCCACAGCCCCGCACACGGCCGTCCGCGCGCCCCACACGACCCCGGTACGCACCCGGCGCCACGGCCCAGGCCGTACGAAGTGCCCGGGCCGCTCGCCGACCGGGTCCACAAAGGACCATCAGTCGTATTTCGCGGAAACCCCGGATCGGCTCTTGCCGGGCGTTTCTCGTTTCCCCTAGGGTGGCGCTACGCCGCAGCAGTACCCGGAGCCGTCATGCCCGGCCTGCCTGGGCAGCGCCGGTTCCGGTCGTCTCGCCCATTTTCGCGGAAAGGGAATCCCTCTCATGCGCAAGACGCTGCGGCCGGTGCTGGCCGCCGGCCTCACCGCGGCCTCCGCCCTCGCCCTCGGACTCTGCGGCCCGGCCATCTCGGCCGCCGACACGGTGCACCCGCTCGCCGCCACGGCGAGCGTGCGGGACTCCGGCGGTGACCTCTCGTCGCCGGAAAAGAAGGAAATCGCCATGGAACTCGTGTCCAGCGCGGAAAACTCCTCGCTCGACTGGAAGGCGCAGTACGGCTACCTCGAGGACATCGGAGACGGCCGCGGCTACACCGGAGGGATCGTCGGCTTCTGCTCGGGCACCGGCGACCTGCTCGACCTGGTCCGGGCCTACACCGCCGCCGTGCCGGACAACCCGCTGGCGAAGTTCCTGCCAGCACTGGAAAAGGTCAACGGCAGCGATTCGCACGAGGGCCTCGGGGCGGCGTTCGAAGACGCGTGGGCGCAGGCCGCGGGTACCGGTGAGTTCCAGCAGGCGCAGAACGACGAGCGGGACCGGGTGTACTTCGACCCGGCGGTCGAGCAGGCGAAAGCCGACGGCCTGGGCGCGCTCGGCCAGTTCGTCTACTACGACGCCATCGTGATGCACGGTCCCGGCGACAGCCCGGACAGCTTCGGCGGCATCCGCGAGACGGCGACCCAGAAGGTGGAAACCCCGGCGCAGGGTGGCGACGAAACGGCTTACCTCAGGGCGTTCCTGGACGCCCGCAAGGTGATCATGAAGCAGGAGGAGGCGCACGCCGACACCTCGCGCGTGGACACCGAGCAGCTGGTGTTCCTCGACGAGGGAAACCTCGACCTGCACACCCCGCTGAAGTGGAAGGTGTACGGGGACCCCTACGAGATCAGCTGAATCCGGGGTGCCTTCGGCCGGCCCTCCACGCCGGTCGAAGGCACCCGGTTCAGCCCCGGACGACCGCGCCCGGCTCACCCCGCGAGCAGCCGGTCCAGTGCCGACTGGCTTTCCTCGTCCGCGGCGCGGTGGATCACCAGCAGCTGGCCCGGATCCTCGAGCGGGGCGAGCGTTTCGTAGCTCATGGTCAGCAATCCGGCTTCCGGATGCCGCATCACCTTGTGCCCTCGGCCGTTGACTTTCACGTCCCGCTCGGCCCACAGTCGCGCGAATTCCTCGTCACCAGAGGTGAATTCGGTGATGAGGTCGGTCAGCACGCGATCGTCGGGATGCGCGGCCCAGGCGGCACGCAGATGGGCGATTCCCTCGCGCACGACCCGTTCGCGGTCCAGATAGAACTCCCGGACCCGCGGATGCATCAGGCACAGCCACATCGAATTGCGCCGCGCGGGCGGCAAAGTGGCGAAGTCGACGAGCATCCTGGCCATTTCCCCGTTCCAGGCCAGGATGTCGTACCGGTGATTCATCAGCATGGCCGGCAGCGGCGAAAGATCCTCGAGCAGCCGGACCAGCGAAGGCGCGGCGGTGGTGGCCGGCTTCGCGGTCGCGCGCGGGCGCTGCTCGGCCAGGTCGAACAGGTAGGCGCGTTCGCCGGGAGTCAGGCGCAGCGCCCCGGCCAGCGCTTCCACCACCTCCACCGAGGGCCGCAGGCCACGGGCCTGCTCGAGCCGCACGACGTAGTCGATGCTGACGCCGGCCAGCTCGGCGACCTCTTCGCGGCGCAGCCCCGGGGTCCGGCGGGCCTGCCGGCGTGCGGGCAGCCCGAACTCACCCGGATCGAGACGTTCACGCCGGGTCCGCAGGAACGCGGCCAGCTCCTGGGCCTTCTCGGCGGTGCGGGTCATCACGAACGAGTCTAGCGCGAGGGTGGGACTGGCCTTCCCAGGAAGTTTCCTCCCTGACCCCCGCCGCGCGCCCGGCACAGACTCGGTTCCGACGGATCACTGGCACAGGAGGACACGATGCCGCTCACCCTCGACACCTATCGGCTGCTGGGCCGCTCCGGTCTGCGCGTCTCACCACTGGCGCTGGGCACGGCGACCTTCGGCACCGAATGGGGCTGGGGCGCCGAGCAGGACGACGCACGCAAGCTGTTCGACCGCTACGTCGGCCTCGGTGGGAACTTCATCGACACCGCACCGACCTACACCCACGGCAGCGCGGAGCGCATGCTGGGCGAGTTCACCCGGGACAACCGCGAAAGCCTGGTACTGGCGACGAAGTACACGACGCTGCGCCGGGCGGGCGACCCGAACTCCGGGGGCCCGCACCGCAAGAGCCTGTTCTCGTCGGTGGAATCCAGCCTGCGGCGGCTGAACACCGACTACCTCGATCTGCTCTACCTGCACGTATGGGATTTCACGACGCCGGTCGAGGAGATCCTGCGCGGGATGGACGATCTGGTCCGCCAGGGCAAGGTCCTGTACGTGGCGATGTCCAACGTGCCCGCCTGGCAGGTCTCGCGCATGCAGGCGATCGCCGATCTGCGCGGCTGGTCCCCGCTGGTCGCGCTGGAGATCGAGTACAACCTCACTGAGCGCACCGGCGAACGCGACCTGATCCCGATGGCCCGTGAGATGGGGCTGGGCGTGGTGCCGTACTCACCGCTGGCCGGCGGGGTGCTCAGCGGCAAGTACCGCCGGGAAGACCTGACCACGGCGGACGCCGCGGCCGACGGCAGCAATCGCAAGGCCGCCAATCTCGCCCTCGGCTGGCTCAGCGAACGGAACCTCGCCATCGCCGACGTGGTACGGCAGGTCGCCGCCGAGCTGGGCATCACTCCGGCCCAGGTCGCGCTGGCCTGGACCCTGCAGAACCCGGCCGTGGCATCGCCGATCATTGGCGCCCGCACGCCCGAGCAGCTGGAGAGCAACCTGGGTGCGCTGGAGGTCGGCTTCACCGCCGCTCAGCTGGCCCGGCTCGACGAGGTGAGCGCCATCGAACTCGGCAACCCGCACGGTCTGCTGGCCGGCGAGCACATCCGCCACGAGACGCACGGCGACATGAAGATCCGGACCCGCCGCTGAGTCCGTGGCGGGCCGTGGTCCCGGAAGTGCCGGTGACGCGTGGCTGCTCAGCCGGCGAGTAGCTGGTCGGCGGACCGGGTGTTCACGATGCGGTCCGGGCCGAGCCCGGCTTCCTGCGCTCGTGCGCAGCCGTAGACCTGCCAGTCCAGCTGTCCCGGTGCGTGCGCGTCGCTGTCGACGGCGAAATCGCAGCCCAGTTCCGCGGCCTGGCGCAGCAGCCGCATCGGCGGGTCGAGGCGTTCCGGACGGGCGTTGATCTCCACGGCCACACCGTGGTCTCGACAGGCGGCGAAGACCTTCTCCGCGTCGAATTCCGATTCCGGCCGGCTGCGTCCGCGGAGCAGCCGGCCGGTGCAATGGCCCAGCACGCGTACGTAGGGGTTCGCGACGGCGGCGAGCATCCGCGGCGTCATCTCGCGGGCCGGCATCCGCAGCTTCGAATGCACACTGGCCACCACGAAATCCAGCCGCGCCAGCAGTTCCGCGGTCTGGTCGAGCGTGCCGTCGTCGAGGATGTCCACTTCGATGCCGTGCAGCACGCGAAACGGCGCCATCTCCTCGTTCACTCGCGCCACTTCGGTCATCTGGTCCTGCAGCCGTTCAGCGGACAGCCCACGGGCCACGGTCAGCCGCGGCGAATGGTCGGTGAGCACGACCCACTCGTGGCCCACCGCACGCGCGGCCTCGGCCATCTCGCGGATCGGGCTTCCGCCGTCGGACCAGTCGGAGTGGGTGTGGCAGTCGCCGCGAAGCGCGGCACGGAGCGGACCGCCGTCAGGCAACGCTGCTTCGTCCAGCTTCGCCGCGTACGCAGGCGTACGCCCCTTCAGCGCGTCCTCGATCACGCCCGCGGTCGCCTTACCGATACCTTTGAGCGCCTGCAACGTGCCCGCCTGTACGCGGGACTCCAGCTCCTCCGAGGACAGACCGTCGACGACTGCGGCGGCCTGACGGAACGCGCGCACACGGTAGGTCGGCTCTCCCGAACGTTCGAGCCGGAAAGCGATGTCACGCAAGGCGCGTGCCGGATCCATGCTTCCTGTCTACCCGCTCAACGGCGGCGCGGCAGCTCGTGCAGCTCGACGTTCCCGAGGCGACCGTCCCGGATCTCCGCGGTCTGGTACGTGCAGAACGGCTGCCGCCGCCGGTCGGTGGGCGACCCCGGGTTGAGCAACCGCAGTCCACCGGGCGTCACTGAATCCCAGGGGATGTGACTGTGGCCGAAGACGAGTACGTCGGCGTCCGGGTACTGCGCTTCGCACCGCGCCTCGCGCCCCTTCACGTCGCCCGTTTCGTGCACCACGGCCAGCCGTACGCCGCCGAGAGTCACCCGCGCCACCTCGGGTAGCCGCTGTCGCAGCTCGGGACCGTCGTTGTTGCCGTATACACCGATCAGCCGCGCACTGGCCGCCGTGAGCGCGTCGAAGGTGTCCAGATCGACCCAGTCCCCCGCGTGCACCACGACGTCCGCTCTCGCCACCTCGTCCCAGACCAGCGCGGGCAGCTCCTTGGCCCGCTTCGGCAGATGCGTGTCCGCGACGAGCAGCAACCGCACGTCAGCCCTCCTGCCCGCCGACCGCCGCGAGCACCCGGTCGAGAAAGGCCGCCACGTGGTCGCGCAGCAGGCCGGCCGCGCCGTTCGCGTCGCCCTCACGGGCGGCGGTGAGTACGGCTTTGTGCTCGCTCCATTCGTTGCGCCAGCTGGGATTCGCGTCCCAGCCGACCACGGTGATGAGTGCTGCCCGGTCCCGCAGGTCGTCCAGGATGGACACCATCAGCGGGTTGCCGCAGGCGGCGTACAGGGCCCGGTGGAACCGCCGGTTCAGCAGGCTCAGCGCGGTGTGGTCGGCATCGGCCAGCGCCGCCGACGCCTCCTTCAGCGCGTCCGCGGCGTCCTCGAACGCGTCCCCCGCCAGTACCGATCGGCGCAGCGCTTCCGGCTCCAGCACGGCGCGCACGTCGTAGACCGACCTCGCCAGCTCCGCGTCGACCACGCACACCGACGCGCCCTTGTACGGACTGAACGTGACCAGACCGCTGTTCGACAGCACCTTCAGCGCTTCCCGCACCGGCGTCTTCGACACGCCCAGCCGCGCGGCCAGCTCGGCCTCCACCAGCTGCTGGCCCGGCCGCAGCTCGCGGGTCAGGATGGCCCGGCGGATCTCCTCCAGCACCACTTCGGTCCGGGAGGCGGGGAGGCTGAACGTCGAGGGCATCGGACACTCCTGGCTCGCACGCGCGTGAGCGACCATTCAACCAGCCCGGCGCCCGGCGCCCACCGGCACAGCGCGGATGCGATCATATATCAGATGCCAACCCTCCTACGAAGGGCGTGACGGTCATGAAGGCACCCGAGGACCTGCGCAGCCACCGCTGGTTCGGCGGCGGCGAACTGCGGAACTTCAGCCATCGCGCCCGCGCGCGGCAGCTGGGTTACGAACCGGAGGAGCACCTCGGCAAACCGGTGATCGCGATCCTCAACACCTGGAGCGACATCAACCCGTGCCACATGCACCTGCGCGAACGGGCCGAACAGGTCAAACGCGGGGTGTGGCAGGCCGGCGGGTTCCCGCTGGAGTTCCCGGTGGCGACGCTGTCGGAGACGTTCCAGAAACCCACCCCCATGCTCTATCGCAACCTGCTGGCGATGGAGACCGAGGAACTGCTGCGGTCCTATCCGGTCGACGGCGCGGTGCTCATGGGCGGCTGCGACAAGACCACGCCGGCGCTGCTGATGGGGGCGGCGAGCGCGGGGCTGCCGTCGATCTTCGTCCCGGCCGGCCCGATGCTGCGCGGGCACTGGCGTGACGAGGTCCTCGGCAGCGGCACCGACATGTGGAAGTACTGGGACGAACGGCGGGCGGGCACGATCGGCGACCAGGAGCTGTCCGAACTCGAACGCGGGCTGGCCCGCTCCCCCGGACACTGCATGACCATGGGTACCGCGTCCACCATGACCTCGGCCGCCGAGGTGCTGGGCCTGACCCTGCCGGGCGCCGCGTCGATCCCGGCCGTCGACTCCGCGCACCACCGGATGGCCGCCGCGAGCGGGTCCCGGATCGTCGGCATGGTGTGGGAGGACCTGACGATCGCGAAGATCCTCGACGAACGCGCGTACGCGGACGCGGTCACCACCGTGCTCGCGCTTGGTGGTTCGACGAACGCGGTGATCCACCTGATCGCGATGGCCGGGCGCAGCGGCGTCGCCCTGTCGCTGGCCGACTTCGATGCGATCGCCCGCCGGACGCCGGTGCTGGCGAACATCCGTCCCGGCGGGGACTGGCTGATGGAGGACTTCTACTACGCCGGCGGACTGCCCGGGCTGCTGTCCCGGCTGGCCGATCTGCTGCACCCGGACCGGATCACCGTGACCGGAGCGCCGCTCGCGGACGCGCTGGCCGGCGCGCGGGTGCACAACGACGACGTGATCCGCCCGCGGGACAACCCGGTCGCGGCGGAGGCCGGCGTCGCCGTGCTGCGCGGCAACCTCGCTCCCGCCGGTGCGGTGATCAAGCACATCGCCGCCGAACCGGGACTGCTCACGCACACCGGCCCTGCGGTGGTGTTCGACGACTATCGCGACCTGAAGAAGCGCATCGACGACCCGGAGCTGGGCATCACCGCCGATTCGGTGCTCGTGCTGCGCGGTTCCGGACCGCTCGGCGGTCCCGGGATGCCGGAGTACGGCATGCTGCCGATCCCGCGGCACCTGCTCGCCCAGGGCGTGCGGGACATGGTGCGGATCTCCGACGCCCGGATGAGCGGGACCAGCTACGGCGCCTGCGTCCTGCACGTGGCACCGGAGTCCCACGTCGGCGGCCCGCTCGCACTGGTCCGCGACGGAGACCTGGTCACCCTCGACGTGCCCGGCCGTACGCTGCGGCTGGAAGTGGACGACACCGAGCTGGCGAACCGGCGGGCGGCGTGGATCGCACCCCCGGCTCGTTTCGGCCGGGGTTACGGTGCCCTGTACTCGGAGCACATCACGCAGGCCGACGAGGGCTGCGACTTCGACTTCCTCGCCCGCACCGGTGCCGACCCGGAACCCGACGCCGGCTGAGGCCTGACCGGTTTGGGGGCGCTAGTCCGGCATGTCCGGCTCCCCGTACGCTGTGCCACGCGAGGCGGCGAACGAAAGAGGCAACGAAGGTGGCGCACGAACCACGCTGGCCGGATTCCCACGGTGAGCAGACCGACATCCTGCCGGTCGTGGCTCCGGACGAACCGCAGCGGCCGGCGCCGCGGCGCGGGCTGCGGCGGGCGGGCTGGATCTCCGGCGGAGTACTCGCGCTGCTGGTCGTGGCCTACCTGATCGACCTGCTCACGAGCCAGGGCCAGGTGCCCCGCGGCGTCGTCGTGGCCGGGGTGGACGTCGGCGGGCTGGAGCGGCCGGTCGCCGAACGGGAGCTGCGCGGCACGCTCGAACCGCGGCTCGCCCAGCCGCTGAGGGTCACCGCGGGCGAAGCCCGCGCCACCCTGACCCCGGCCGAGGCCGGACTGCGGCTGGACTGGAGCGGCACCCTGGACCAGGCGGGCGACCAGCCGCTGAACCCGTTCACCCGGCTCGCCTCGTTCTTCGGCAGCCGGGACGTCGGGGTCGTCTCCCTCGCCGAGGACGACAAGCTCGACGCCGCGCTGGACGATCTGCGCGGCCGCGTCGACCGCGATCCGGTCGAGGGCACCGTCCGGTTCGACGGCGCCACCCCGGTC
Source organism: Amycolatopsis jiangsuensis (assembly GCF_014204865.1). Lineage (NCBI taxonomy): Bacteria > Bacillati > Actinomycetota > Actinomycetes > Pseudonocardiales > Pseudonocardiaceae > Amycolatopsis > Amycolatopsis jiangsuensis. Next base: position 7,560,481 of record NZ_JACHMG010000001.1, on the reverse strand, counting down.
GCGGTGGAACCCCGCCCGGGGCAGAAGCTCGACGTTCCCGCCGCCCGGCAGGCATTGCTGACCCGCTGGGCCGAAGGCCGGGAGCTGTCGCTGCCGGTGGTGCCCGCGCCGGTGTCCACCACCACCGCCGGGGTCCGAGCGGCGCTGGAGGACTTCGCCCGGCCCGCGGTGTCCGGTCCGGTGCGGGTCAAGGGCGAGGGTGCGGACGCGACCTTGCGGCCCGCGGACATCGCCGCGGCGCTCACGTTCGTCCCTGCCGACGGCGGCGGCCTCACCCCGAAGCCCGACACCAAGAAGCTCACCGAAGTCCTGGCCCCGCAACTCGAGTCCACCGAGAAGGAGGGCCGCGACGCGAGCATCGAGTTCTCCGGCGGCAAACCGGTGGTCGAGCCCTCGGCGGACGGCAGCGCGGTGGACTGGGAGAAGAGCTTCACCCCGTTGGTCGACACCCTGAAGCAGACCGGCGACCGCGAACTGAAGGCGGTGTACAAGAAGACGCCCGCGAAGGTCACCACCGAGCAGGCGAACAAACTCGGGGTGAAAGAAGTGGTCGGCGAATTCAGCACGCGCGGGTTCGCCGCCGACTCCGGCGTCAACATCCGCGTGGTGGCCGAGAAGGTGAACGGCGCCATCGTCAAACCCGGGGAAACGTTCAGCCTCAACGGATTCACCGGTCCGCGCGGTAAGCCCCAGGGATACGTGGAGGCGGGCGTGATCGAGAACGGCGCCCCGGCACGCGAGGTCGGCGGCGGTATCTCGCAGTTCGCGACGACGCTGTACAACGCGTCCTACTTCGCCGGGATGAAAGACGCCGGGCACAAGGAACACAGCTACTACATCAGCCGGTACCCGGCCGCGCGCGAGGCCACCGTGTTCCAGAACCCCAACGGTTCCAGCGTGATCGATCTGAAGTTCACCAACGATTCGGACACCGGCATCGCGATCCAGACGGTGTGGACGTCGTCGTCGATCACCGTGAAGCTGTGGGGCACCAAGCGCTATACCGTGGAGTCCGTGCCCGGCCCGCGCACCAACCAGACGCCGCCGCCGACCAAACCGGGGCCCGCGGAGAACTGCCACGCCTCCGCCGGTGCGGAAGGTTTCACCACGAGCGACACCCGGGTCCTCCGCGACGCCGCGACCGGACGGGAAGTCTCCCGGCACAAGCGCAACGTGCACTACAACCCGCAGCCGAAGATCACCTGCGGCGGCTGATCCGGCGTCACCGGCGCAGCCGGGCCGCCACCGCTTCGGTGGCGAAGTCCACCGCGAAGGCGAACTCCGCCTCGTGGTCGCAGCGCGCGAGAAACGGTGCGGTCTCCGCCAGCCCGGCGCCGGTCAGCTCCTCCTCGCGGCGGGCGATGGCTTCGGCGTCGGTGACCCCGAACGCCGGGCCGGCACCCGCCTCGCGCAGGAGCGAGCCGATCACCATCGCCAGCAGGGAGCGCAGCAGGTGCACTGCCTCCTCCGGGGCGGCGCCTGCCTTGCGCAGCACCGAAAGGACCGCTTCGACCGGGGCCAGCGCCACCGCGGACGGCAGCTGCCGGGTGAGCACGAGCGTGGCCGCCTGCGGATGGGCGAGCGCGGCCCGCCGGAACGCCCAGGCGAACGCCCGCAGATCGTCCTCGAGGACGCCGACCGGCTCGGGCAGCCCGATCCCCGCGAGTACGTGCTCGGCGACCGCGTCGAGCAGACCGTCCTTGCCCTCGACGTGGTGGTAGAGGCTTTTCGCGTCGACGCCGAGCCGGCGGGCCACCGACCGCATGCCGACCGCCGCCACGCCCTCGTCCTCGGTCACCGTCAGCGCGGCCGCCCGGATCGCCTCCCGGGAAAGCCGGGCGGCTCCCTTGCGTGGTCTGCCCCGTTCCGCCATCGCACCACCTTGCTCAAAACCCACACTGTGGATTAAATTGCCCGTGCATCCACCCTAACCGCTACAGGAGCCCCCGTGGACCCGTTCGCCATCCCGGACGCCGAGGTGCTGCGCGCCCGGCAGAAGCTCGTGCTCGACCACTTCCACGACGAGGTCCGCCAGGACTGGGACGACGTGCTGGCCACCTTCCCGCATCCGCACTACGAGATCGTGCCCACCATGACCGTGCACGACGGGAACACCGCGGTGCGCGGGTACTACGACGAGACGCGCACCGCCTTTCCCGACCAGGACCACGAGATCATCGCGCTGCGGCACAGCGCGGACGCGGTCGTCGTGGAGTTCTGGCTGCTGGGCACGCATCTCGGCCCGCTCGGGAAGATCCCGCCGACCGGGCGCCGCTTCCGGGTCCGGATGACCGCGTACTTCCTGTTCGACGAGCACGAGAACCTCGTGTGCGAACGGGTCTACTTCGACACCCTGAGCATGCTGCGGCAGCTGGTCGGCGGGCTGTCCCCGCGTGATCCGCGGAACTGGCCGAAGCTGGTCCGATCGGTGCGCGGACTGCTCGCGATGAGCGGCTCGCCGGACCCGAGGCTGACCGGAACCACCCCTCCCGAGCTGTTCGATCGGGCCTGATCGCAGACATTGTCGGACCCCTTGCGTAAGGTCGGCGCAGATCTCGTAAGGGGGAACTGGTGGCCGACGACGCGGCAATGGGGCTGTACGGGCTCACGAAACGGTTCGGGACCACCGTCGCGGTGGACAACGTCGCGCTGGAGGTGCCGCGCGGGTCGTTCTTCGGCCTGGTCGGGCCCAACGGTGCCGGCAAGACGACCTCGCTGTCCATGGCGGTCGGCCTGCTGCGGCCGGACGCCGGGCAGGCGCGGGTGTTCGGCGTCGACGTGTGGCACGAGCCGGAACGGGCGAAGAGCCTGGTCGGCGTGCTGCCCGACGGACTGTCCATTCCGGAGCGGCTGACCGGCCGGGAACTGCTCACCTACATGGGGCAGCTGCGCGGGATGCCGGCGGACACGGTCGCCGAGCGGACCCAGGAGCTGCTCGGTGTGCTGGAGCTGACCGGTGCCGAGAGCACGTTGGTGATCGACTACTCCGCGGGCATGCGCAAGAAGATCGGGCTGGCGATGGCCCTGCTGCACGGGCCCCGGCTGCTGGTGCTCGACGAGCCGTTCGAGGCGGTCGACCCGGTGTCCGCCTCGACCATCCGCACGATCCTGCAGCGGTTCGTCGGCTCCGGCGGCGCGGTCGTGCTGTCGAGTCACGTGATGGCGCTGGTCGAGCAGCTGTGCAGCCACGTCGCGGTGATCACGCACGGCCGGGTCGTCGCTGCGGGCGCGGTGGCCGACGTGCGCGGCGAGGGCAGCCTGGAGGAGGCGTTCGTGCACATCGTGGGCGGGCGCACCGGCGGAGCGGAGGGGCTGTCGTGGTTGGCGTCCTCGTCCGATTGAAACTTCGCGTACTGCGGAATTCCCTGCGCGGGCGCCAGATCGCGGGCATGGTCGTCGGCGGGCTGTTCGGCCTGCTCGGCGCGGCGTTCACGATCGGCATCGCGGTGTTCCCGGTGGCGCAGGCACGGATCACCGTGGACCTGCTCACCACGGTGTACGCGGTGTGGGCGGCCGGCTGGATCCTGGCGCCGATCGCCACCGGCGGTGGCGACGACACCCTGCGCCCGGAGCATTTCGCCTTGCTGCCGATCCGGCGCCGCCGGCTCGCGACCGGGTTGCTGGTGGCGAGTTTCGTCGGGGTCGCCGCGCTGGCGAGCCTGCTCGCGTTCGCCGGGCTGTTCGTCTACGGGCTCCGGCTGGGCATCGGCGCGGCGCTCGTCGGGCTGGTGTTCACAGTGCTGCAGCTGGCTTTCGTGGTGCTGCTCTACCGGGTGGTGATCGCCGCGCTCGGCGCGCTGCTCACCTCGCGCAAGGGCAAGGAGCTGGGCATCATCCTGGTGGCGCTCACCGGATTGTCCGGCGTGCTGGTGAACTACGCGATCAACAGCGTGGGCCCGGCCATCGTGAGCGGACAGCTGCCCGGATTCGTGAACGTCATGCACGTACTGCCGTCGGGCTGGGGCACGGTCGCCGTGCGCGCGGCCGGCGACGGTTCGTGGGGCACGGTCGGCGGGCTGTTCGCGGCGATGGCCGCCGTGCTGGTGGTGCTGGTGGCCGCATGGGGCGCGCTGCTCACCCGGCAGGTGACCACGCCGTCGTTCCGAGGCGCTTCGCGCACCCGGGTGAAGTCCGAAGGCGCGCGCGTCCGGCGTGGCCTGCTGCCGCCGACGCCGGTGGGTGCCGTGGCACGCAAGGAACTCCACACCTGGTGGCGGGACGCGCGGCGGCGGGTCGCGCTGCTGTCCACAGTGCTGATCGGGGTGGTGATCACCATCGCACCCACGCTGTCCGGCGGAAAATCGTTCCTCCTGCCCTATTTCGGCGTGGCGATGGTCTTCTTCGCCTGTCTGCAGGCCGGGAATCTGTACGGAATGGACGGCAGCGCGCTGTGGCACACGCTCGTGGTGCCCGGTGCCGAGCGCGCCGACGTACGCGGGCGGCAGCTCGCCTGGCTGGTGCTCGTCGCACCGCTCGCGCTCGTGCTCACCGCGGTGCTGCCCGGCGCGCTGGGGCACGCCGGGGCGTATCCGTGGCTGTTCGGCCTCCTGCCGGCGCTGCTGGGCGCCGGGGCCGGCATGCTGATGCTGCAGTCGGTGTTCCTCGCGTTTCCGCTGCCCGACCAGCGGCGCGGCGGAAGCCCGTGGTCCTCGGGCGGTCGGCCCGGCTGTACGCGGGTGCTGCTGATGTTCGCCGCGATGGTGCTGTTGATCGTCGGTGCGCTGCCGGTACTCGCGCTGTGCGTCGCGGGCCAGCTGGCGGATCTGCCGTTCCTGCAGTGGCTCGGCGTGCCGGCCGGCATCGCCACCGGGCTCGCGCTGGCCTGGTGGTGGGGTGCGATCGCCCAGCGCCGCCTTGCCACCCACGGGCCCGAACTCCTGGCGACGGTCGGCAAGGAGAGGTGAGCGGGCCGGTCGCACCGGGTCACTCGGACCGGATATCGGCCCACGACCCGGTTTTGTCGGTGGCCGCCGGTAGGTTTCCGGACATGGCGACATTGGTGACGTTCCACGCCCATCCGGACGACGAGTGCATCCTCACCGGCGGCGTGATGCGCAAGGCGGCCGACGAGGGGCACCGGGTGGTGCTCGTGGTGGCCACGCGCGGTGAGCTGGGCGAGGTGCCGGAAGGCTTCCTCGCCGAGGGCGAACAGCTGTCGGAGCGCCGGGTGCGGGAAACGCAGGCGGCGGCCGAGGCGCTCGGCGTGGCGCGGGTGGAGTTCCTGGGCTACCGGGATTCCGGGATGATGGGCGAGGCCACGAACGACGGCCCGGGCACGTTCTGGACCGCGCCGGTCGAGGAAGCGGCGGCGCGGCTGGCGGACATCCTGCGCGAGGAGTCCGCCGAGGTGTGCACGGTGTACGACGACTACGGCAATTACGGGCACCCGGACCACATCCAGGTCCACCGCGTCGGGATGCGGGCCACCGAGCTGGCCGGCACCGCGCGGGTCTACCAGGCGACCACCAACCGCGACCAGATGCGTCGCGGGATGCTTGCCGCCGCCGAAGCCGGGCTGATCCCGCGCGAGGAGATCCCGGACGCCGAGGGCGGGCAAACCGTCGGCAAACCGGAAGCGGAGATCACCGCGGCGGTGGACGTCTCGGCGTACCTGCCGGTGAAGCGTGCCGCGATGCGCGCGCACGCGAGCCAGATCGCCGAGGAGTCGTTCTTCCTCGCCATGCCCGAGGAGGGTTTCCGCCAGGCTTTCGGCACCGAATGGTTCATCCGCGCGGGGCAGGGCCCAGGAATCACCGAACGCGATCTGATGGCCGGGCTGTGAAAGCGCGGCGGTCACGCCGAGCTCCGGCGAGCTGGCCGGATTAGGAGGCCCCGGCCAGCCACGTCCAACTCCGGCGAACCGACCGAGTCATGAGACCGCGGCGATCACGGTCAGCCCCACGAACCGACCGAGTCACAAAACCACAGCAGTCACATCCAACTCCGGCGAACCAACCGGATCACGAAACCCCGGCAGCCACGTCCAGCCCCACGCACCAACCGAGCCATGAGACGGCGGCGATCACGGTAAGCCCCACGAACGCACCGAGCTACGAAACCACAGCAGTCACATCCAACTCCACGAGCTGGCCCGGATAGCCCAGGCAGGTCACGCCCACCAGGGTGCTCGCCGTGCTGAACGCCGGTCCGATCCCGGAGGCGGTGAACCGGTCCCAGACCGCGGAGAGTGTCGTGCGCTCGGCCGTCGCCACGTAGATCACCGTGCGCACGACGTCGCCCGGACCGGCGCCGGCGGCGGCGAGGGCCACGGCGGTGTTGGCGACGACCTGGTCCACCTGCGCGAAAACGTCGCCGGGTACCACCACCGCGTCCGCGCCGAGCGGGCATTGCCCGGCGAGGTGCACGGTGGTGCCGCCGGACACGGTCGTCACGTGGTGGTAGCCGGGTGTCGGGTGCAGGCCGGCGGGTTCTGCCGTTGAATGATCACGGCGGCATCGTGGCACCCGTACCAGGCGGACGCGAGCGACTATCGACGCAGGGAGGATGCATGCACCGGACAATCGACTGGGCGGACGGCGCCGTCGTGATCATCGACCAGGTCGCGCTGCCCGGGGAGTACCGCAGGAGCACGCTGCGGACGGTGGACGAACTGGTCGACGCGATCCGCCGGCTCGCCGTGCGCGGCGCGCCCGCGCTGGGAGCCGCCGGGGCCCTCGGCGTCGCATTGGCCGCGTTCGCCGGCGGGGACGTTCGCGGCGAGGCCGAGCGGATCGCCGCCGCCCGGCCGACCGCGGTCAACCTGCGCTGGGGCGTCACCCGGGCACTCGGCAAGCTCGGCGACGGCCCGGCAGCCGTAGTGGCACTGGGCCGCGCGATGCTCGACGAGGACGAACGGAAGAACCGCGCCGCGTCCGGGCACGCCGCGGAGGTCGTGCTGCGCTCGTGCCCCCGGCGTCCGCTGCGCTTGCTGAGTCATTGCAACGCCGGGCACCTGGCCGCGGTCGCCTGGGGAACCGCGCTCGGCGTCGTGTGGCATCTCCACGAACGGGACCTCGTGGAATCCGTGCTGGTCGACGAAACCCGCCCGCTGCTGCAAGGTTCCCGGCTCACCGCCTGGGAACTGGCGCGGGCCGGCGTCCCCTACCGCGTGCAACCCGACAGCGCCGCCGCGTTCGCGATGGCCCGCGGCCTGGTCGACTGCGTCCTCGCCGGCGCCGACCGCATAGCCGCGAACGGCGACGTCGCCAACAAGATCGGCACCTACGGCCTGGCGCTGGCCGCCGCACACCACCGGATCCCGTTCGTGGTCGTCGCCCCGGAGTCCACTGTGGACGATTTTGCGACCACCGGCGCGGACATCGTGATCGAGGAGCGCTCCGCCGCGGAACTCACCGAACTCCACGGCCACCCACTGGCCCCCGCGAACGCCCCGGTGTTCAACCCGGCCTTCGACGTCACCCCCGCCGGCCTGATCACCGCAGTAGTAACGGAAAACGGCGTCCGCCCCGCCCCTTCCCCCTGACCCGGCACCCAACCCACCGCCGAGCCCCGGCAGCCTCGCTCGACCGCCACGGCCCAGGGTTGAGGGCGCGGCCCAGGTTTCAAGGCCGCAGCCCGCGGAGTCAGGACACAGCCCGCGGAGTCTGGACGCAGCCCGTGGGGTTAGAGGCACGACCCGGAGGATGACGGCCCAGGGTGCAGGGCCGCGCCCAGGTAGCGAGGGAACGGGCCCCTCGTCCGGGACGCGGCCCCGTGGTCAGGGGCGTGGACCGACCACCTCGGCGCCGTCGGTGATCGTGATGGCCATGGCTGGGCACGAGTCGGCGGCGTCGAGTACTGTTTCGTCCGGTTCGACGGCGTCCGTGAGTGGGCGGGCGACCGCGCCGTCCAGTTCGAACACCTCGGGCATCAGGGATGCGCACATCCCCGACCCGATGCAGGTGTTCTGGTCGACCTCGACCTTCCAGCTCATCGTCACCATCCGATCGGCATCGAACGCGGTCCGCGGACCAGCATCTGGGTCTTCCACACGATATCGCCTGCCAGGTGCAGACCGGGCATTTCACTGGTCAGCGCCTTGAGTGCTTCCTGGAGCTCGAGCCGCGCGAGCGGTGCGCCGAGGCAGTGGTGCACGCCGTGACCGAAGCCGAGGTGGTGGTTGTCCTCGCGGTCGAGTGCGATTTTGTCCGGTCCGGCGAACTGCAGCCGGTCGCGGTTGGCCGCGCCGACCGCGACGAGCACCGGCTCACCCTCGCTCACCAGCACGTCGCCGACCTGCACGTCCTCGGTGGCGTACCGGGCGAACCCGGCTCCGGCACCGAGCGGCACGAAGCGCAGCAGCTCCTCCACCGCCGACGGGATCAGCGACGGGTCCGCGCACAGCCGTTCCCACTGCTCGTGCTGGTCGAGCAGGGCGTAAACGAAGTTCGGGATCTGGCTCGCGGTGGTCTCGTGCCCGGCCACGAGGATGCCCACGCACAGGTCGACCAGCTCCAGCTCGGTGAGCCGGTCCCGGACGTCGCGCGCCTCGATGAGCGCGGTCATCAGGTCGTCGCGGGGTTCGGCGCGGTGCGCGGCGATCAGCCCGGCCATGTACTCGCGCAGCTCCTCGCGGTTGCGCTCGGCCTCCTCCGCGGTGAGCCCGCTGGTCGAGAGCGACGCGTCACTCCAGACCCGGAACTTCGGCCGGTCCTCGACCGGCACGCCGAGCAGCTCGCAGATCACCGCGACCGGGATCGGCAGCGCGTAGAGGTCGACCAGGTCCGCCGGCTGCCCGTGCCGCTTCAGGTCGCCGATGAACTCGCGCGCCAGCTCGGCCACGCGCGGGCGCAGCAGCTCCACTCGGCGCATGGTGAAGGCCTTCGCCACGAGCGTGCGCAACCGGGTGTGGTCCGGCGGATCCATGGTCAGGATGCCGCCGGTGCGCCGGTACTCGGTCATCCGCGGTTCGTCTTTCTCGACCGACATTGCGCGGGAGAACCGCCGGTCGCCGAGCACGAGCCGGGCGTCGGCGTAGCGCGTGGCCAGCCACGCCGGCTCCCCATGCGGCATGCGGACGCGGATCATGCCCTCGGCTTCGCGGGCCGCCGAGTACGCCTCGTTGAGGGCGAGACCCTCCTCCTCGTTGAACGGGTAGGCGAGCGGCTCGGTGTGCGTGGTGGTCATGCGGGCAGCTCCCGATCTCCTGGACGGCCAGTGTGTAAGCAACTGCTTACATGCTTACTCCGGTGATACTCCCCAGCCCGGGCAGTTGTCCAGTGCCGTGCCGGGCAACCACCCGCGGCGACCAACGCCGTCACCGAACGTGAAGCCGGCGAACCGGACGAGACCGTCACGTGCGGGGCGCCGCACCGGAAGGACGTGCGATGACCGGGCCGGCCTGCGCGAGGTCGTCCGGACGGACCCGGCGCGCGCCGGGGATGAACGCGGCCACGCACAGCGCCACCAGAGCGGCCGCGGAGCCGATCGCCAGCACCACCCGGAACGCGTTCTGGGAGGGCAGGCCACTCGCGAGCGTCAGCTGGGCGAGCAGTACCCCGGCCACCGCACTGGAGACCGATGTGCCGATCGAGCGCATCAGCGTGTTCAGGCTGTTGGCCGCCGCGGTTTCCGACACCGGCACCGCGCCCATCACCAAGGCCGGCATCGCGCCGTAGGCCAGTCCGATGCCGGCGCTGATCACACACGACGAAACGATCAGTTGCCAGACCGCCGACATCAGCAGGATCGCCAGCGCGTACCCGATCGCGACCACCAGCGCACCGGCCATCAACGTCACCTTGGGCCCGCGGGCGGCGGAAAGCCGGGCCGAGACCGGCGCGACCGCCATCATCACCAGCCCGCTCGGCGCCATCACCAGGCCGACGACGAGCAGGGACTGTCCGAGCCCGTACCCGGTTTCGGCCGGCAGCTGCAGCAACTGCGACAGCACGAGCGACATGGCGAACATCGCGAAGCCGAACACCGCGGACGCCAGGTTGGTCAGCAGCACCTGCCGCCGCGCGGTGACCCGCAGGTCGACCAGCGGCTGCCGGATACGCAGCTCCCAGCGGCCCCAGACCAGCGCGACCACGACCGCACCGGCCAGCAGGCCGAGGGTCAGCCCGCTGCCCCAGCCCCAGTCCGACCCCTTCGACACGGCGAGCAGCACGGCGACCAGCACCACCGAAAGCCCGGCCGCGCCGGTGAAGTCGAACCGGCCGCCTGCCCGTACCCGGGATTCCGGCACGAGCGTCCACACCAGCGCCAGCACCACCGCGCCCAGCAACGCCGAGGCCCAGAACAGCAGGTGCCAGTCGGCGCGCTCGGCCAGCAACGCGGCCAGTGGAAGTCCCAGCGCACCACCGATCCCGAGCGAAGCACTCATCAACGCGGTCGCCGAACCCAGCCGATGCGCCGGCAGCTCGTCCCGCATGATGCTGATCCCCAGCGCGATCACCGCGGACGAAAGCCCCTGCAGTGCTCGTCCGGCGATCATCGGGACCAGGCTGTCGCTCACCGCGCCGAGCACCGATCCCGCGATCAACGCCAGCACGCTGACCAGCAACAGCCGCCGTTTCCCATACATGTCGCCGAGGCGGCCGACGGTCGGGGTGGCGACCGCGGCGGCCAGCAGCGTCGCGGTGATCGCCCACGCGGTGTCCGACGCAGGCGCGTGCAGCAACGCGGGCAGCTTCGGCACGAGCGGGATGATCAGCGTCTGCATCAGCGACACCACCACCCCGGCGAACGCGAGGACCGCGACGATCACCCCGGACCGCCCGGCCGGCGCGCCGGGGACAACCTCAGCAGACATTCGGCACCCTCTTGGAGCGCACTGACCGAGTCAGTCAGCTGACTTAATGAGCGTAGCGTACCGGTTTGCGGGGGATCGAGGCCGAGTGCCCGAATGGCGGCGGAACCGGACCAGCTCCGCCGCGCGGTCCGCGACACAGCGCGGTCCACGAAACAACGCGGTCTGTGAGGCAGCGCGGGATCACTCCTGCGCGTCGCGGACCAGGAGGGCGATCTGGACCCGGTTCTCCACGGTCAGCTTGGCGAACAGGTTTCCGATGTGGGCCTTCACCGTCGCGATGCTGATGTGCAGGCGGTCGGCGATCTCCGGGTTGCCGAGGCCGTCCGCGACCGCCCGTGCGGTGTCCAGTTCCCGTTCGGTCAGTGCGGACAGGCGGCGTCGGGCCTCGTCTCGGGAGGAGCGGCGGGTGGCGGAGGACCCCGGCCCGGTGGCGGCAGCGATCACGCGCGCGGTGGCAGCCGGGGACAGTGCCGGGTTGCCGCCGGAGACGGTGCGGACGGCGGTGACGATCTGTGGCGGCGGGGTGTCTTTCAGCACGAAGCCGAGCGCACCGGCCTGCAGGGCACCGAGGACCAGCTCGTCGGAGTCGAAGGTGGTCAGCACCAAGACCCGCGGCGGTTCCGGACGGGCGAGGATCTCCCTGGTCGCGCTGAGCCCGTCGCGGCCGGGCATCCGCACGTCCATCAGCACGACGTCCGGCCGGTGCTCGTCGACCGCGGTGATCGCGGCGTTCCCGTCGGCCGCCTCCGCGACCACGCTCAGGTCCGGTTCCCCCTCGATGACGAGCCGCAGTGCCATCCGCACCAGCTGATCGTCGTCGACGATCACGATCCGCACCGTCTGCACTCAGGCATTCCTCTCTCCGCCGTGCTCCGGCCATGGCAGCCGGGCACTCAGCACGAATCCGCCGCCGGGCAGCGGATGGTGGTCCAGTTCCCCGCCGGCCAGTCCGACCCGCTCGGAGAGGCCGAGCAGCCCGAACCCCGAGGACGGCGGACGTTCGCCTGTCCGGGCGGCCCCGGAATCGCGGACCCGCACGCGCAACCCGTCGCCGGCCGCGCCGTCGACGGTCACCTCCACCCGCGCACCCGGAGCGTGCTTGCCGGCGTTGGTCAGTCCTTCCTGGACGATCCGGTACCCGGTCCGCCCCACCACGTCCGGCGGCGTCCCCGGCACGGTACTGGTGAGCGTGACGGCCAGGCCGGACTCCTGGGCACCGGCCACCAGTTCCGGGAGCCGATCGAGCGAGGGCTGCGGTGGTTCCGGACCGACGGGCCCCGCCCGCAGCACGCCGAGTACGTCCCGCAGTTCTTCCAGCGCCTGGTGGGATCCGTCGGCGACGCCGCGCGCCAGCACGCGGATCTCCTCCGTGGTCAGGTTGTCCCGGTGGCCGAGCACGCCGGCCTGCATGGCGATCAGGGAAACCCGGTGTGCCAGCACGTCGTGCATTTCGCGGGCGATCCGGTTGCGTTCGGAGACCCGTGCCTGCGCGGCCCGCGCCGCCTGTTCCCGTTCCGCGCTGTCCGCGCGGTCCCGCAGCAACCGCACCTCGTCGCGCCGCGCGCCGATGGCCACCCCCACGGTCGCCGCGATCCCCGCGGTCAGCAACGGCACGGAGATCTGGAGCCACAACGCGGGCCGGGCCTGCGCGATCGCATAGAGATCGCGGGCGAACAGCGACGCGGCCGCGTAGGCCGCCACGACGACCCCGATCTCGACCGGGCGGCGGCGAGTGGCGAGTGAGCCCAGGACGAGCAGGGAGGCGCCCGTGGCGAACGTCGAGGCGGCCGAACCGACCGTGACCACCAGGGCGACGGCGAACGGGAACCGCCGCCGCCAGAAGAGCAGCACGAGGCAGCCGACCGCCACCAGCGGATCACCGGTCGAGTACCAGGCGGAGTTCTGCGCCGATGTTCCTCGCCCCAGCACGATCCCGGTGAACAGCCACGCCAGGGCCCCCAGCGCCACCGCGGCCAGCAGCCGCCACGTCTGCTGCCAGACACCGAGCCGTGCAGCCGTGTCCGCATTCACCGGCTCATCATCGCCGAACCACACCGCCGACGCAGCAGCCCCGGGACTGATCCGCCCTCCGACCGAGGTCGGGTCACGCGTACCACCCACGGTCCAACCCCACCGGCGCTCACCGGCCGGAGTGGTTCACCAGTGAGGTCACAGGATCACGGCGAGCCGGACGAGCTTTCCCGGCATCGTCCGCGATGCCGCCGCCGAACGTCTAACATCGGCGCACGCACGCGTGAGGACAGGAGACCGGATGAGCGCCGAGCAGCCGTCGCGGCGCCGTGACGCCGCCGCGACGAAGGACGCCTTGCTGGACGCCGCCGCCGAACTCTTCGCCGAGCGTGGTTTCGACCGCACGACGGTGCGGGACATCGCGGGCCTGGCGGGCGTCAACCAAGCCCTGCTGTTCCGCTACTTCGGCAGCAAGGAAGCGTTGTTCGAACTCGTGATGACACGGGGCGGCTTCGCGCACCTGGAAGCGACGGCACCGGAGGAGCTGTTCGCCGAAACCCTGCGCAACCTGCTCACCTCCGACAACACCGAGCATCGGCACCGCTCGCTCGAGACCTACCTGCGCTCCACCGGCGCGGACGGCGCGGGCGCCGCGCTTCGCGAGCAGCTGGGCCGGGAGTACGGGCGTGCGCTGGCCACGTTGACCGACCAGCCGGACGCCGAGCTGCGCGCGGACCTCGCTCTCGCCTGGCTGCTGGGTATCGGCCTGGTCCGCGCCGTCACCCGCAAGGAGCCACTGGCCACCGCCGCCCCGGAGGAGGTCGAACGGCTGGTCGGCCCGGCGATCCGGACATTGCTGGAACGCAGTGGGTGACGCGCCGGGCACCGGCCGCGAGCGTCGTCCCGATCAGTCCTGGCGCTGCTCACCCGGACGGCCCGAGCCCAGCGCGTCGCGGAGCAGCTGCGCGAGGTGCAGGGCCGGGCGTCCGGCCTGCTGTTCGATCTGCGTCCGGCAGCTGAAACCGTCGGAAAGGACCACAGTGGACTCCGGCGCCTCCCGCACCGCGGGCAGCAGGCGATCCTCGGCGCAGGCCACCGAAACGTCGTAGTGGCCCCGCTCGAAGCCGAAGTTCCCGGCCAACCCGCAGCAGCCGGAATCCAGCGTCGTGTTGCGGACGCCGGCGTCGGCCAGCACCGCCTCGTCCGCCGCGAACCCGAGCACCGCGTGCTGGTGGCAGTGCACTTGGGTGATCGTCTCCACGTCCAGCTTCGCCGAAAGCGGTTCGGGCGCCTGCGCCAGGAGCTCGGCGAAGGTACGGGTGCGCGTGGCCAGCAGCTCCGCGGTCGCGTCGCCCGGCAGGAGAGCCTGCAGGTCACCGCGGAACAGTGCGGTACAGCTGGGTTCCAACCCGGCGACCTCGTACCCGGCATCGAGGTAGGGCTTGAGCACGGAGAGAGTCCGGCGCAGCACGCGGCGGGCGACGTCCAGCTGTCCGGTCGAGACCCAGGTCAGTCCACAACAGACACCCCGGTCCGGCAGCACCACGGAGTAACCGGCAGCGGTGAGCACCTCGGCCGCGGCGTCGAGGACGTCCGGGGTCAGGTAGTTGTTGAAGGAATCCGGCCACAGCACCACTCTCCGCGGGCCGCTCACCCACCGGCGAAGATCCGCACGGGCCCTGGTGAACGGCATCGTGGCGAACTCCGGCAGCGCGCGTTCCGCCGCGATCCCGCCGAGCCGCTTCATCGCCGCGACCGGCCAGCGACGGCGTGCGAAGAAGTTCGCCACCCGCGGCGCCAGCGCGACGCCGCGCAGCCACATCGGCAGCCAGCCCATGGAGTAGTGCGACGCGGGACGCACCCGGCCGCGGTAGTGCTGGTGCAGGAACTCGGCCTTGTACGTGGCCATGTCCACATCGACCGGACAGTCGGAGAGACACCCCTTGCAGGACAGGCACAAGTCCAGCGCTTCGGCGACTTCCGCGGAACGCCAGCCGTCCTTGATCACCTCGCCGTTGATCATCTCGGCGAGCAGGTGCGCGCGTCCGCGAGTGGAATGCTGCTCCTCGCGCGTCACCCGGTAACTCGGGCACATCACGCCGCCGCCACTGGTGTTGCGGCACTTCCCGACGCCGACGCACCGCCGCATCGCCTGCCCGAAGCTGCCCTGGTCCTCCGGATAGCCGAGCACGGTCACGTCCTCGAGCTCCAGCGGCGCCCGGCGCACCCGCAGATCGGCCTCCACCGGACGCGGATCGACGATGATGCCCGGGTTCATCCGCCCGTCCGGATCGAAGATCCCCTTGAACCGGGCGAACAACGCCATCGTCTCCGGGCTGTACATCCGCGACAGCAGTGCCGAACGCGCCTGCCCGTCGCCGTGCTCGCCCGACAGCGAACCGCCGTGCGCGGCGACGAGATCGGCCGCCGCCTCCAGGAACTCCCGGAACTGCGCTTTGCCGGGGGCGGACAGGAGGTCGAAGTCGAGCCGCAGGTGCAGGCAGCCCTCGCCGTAGTGGCCGTAGACGACGCTGCGGCGTCCGTGCCGTCGCATCAGCTCCTTGAAGCCACGCAGGTAGGAGCCCAGCCGCTCCGGCGGCACCGCCGCGTCCTCCCAGCCGGGCCACGCCTCGGAACCGTCCGCCAGCCGCGTCGCCAGGCCCGCGCCCTCCTCGCGGATACGCCACAACCGGCGCTGCGCGGGCGGATCGTCGAGCACGACCGAACCGGTCAACGCGCCGCCGAGCGAAGCCGCCAGGTCACGAGCACGCGCGGCCGCCTCGTCCGGCGAAGCGCCGGCGAGCTCCACGAAAAGCCAGGCACCGCCCGGCGGCAACCCGCGGCCACGGTCCGATTCGAGCAGTCCCACCAGTTCCGCGTCGACGCCCTCCACGGTCAGCGGCGACCACGGAAGGATCTCCGGCACCGCGTCGGCGGCGGCGATGTCCGAGGGGAAGCCCAGCACGGCCAGCACGCGGTGCGCCGGGAGTTCGGCGAGCGCGACGGTCGCCTCCAGCACCGTGACACAGGTGCCCTCACTGCCGACGAGCGCCTTGGCGAGGTCGAAGCCGTTCTCCGGCAACAGGTGTTCCAGGCCGTAGCCGGAAACCCGCCGCGGCCAGGTGGAAAGTTCCGTCCGCAGCAGTGCGAGATTGTCGCGCACCAGTGACCGCAGCTCGGTGAACACGCGCCCCTCGGTACCCGGCAGGGCCGCCCGCCGGTCCACCTCGGACGAATCCATGGGACCGGCGGTGAATCGCGTTCCGTCGTAGAGCAGCACGTCCAGCTCGCGCACCACGTCCGCGGTACGGCCCCAGGCCACCGAATGCGAACCGCAGGCGTTGTTGCCGATCATCCCGCCGATCGTGCACCGGCTGTGCGTGGACGGATCGGGACCGAACCGCAGGCCGTGCGGCGCGGCGAGCGCCTGCAGATCGTCGAGCACGGTGCCGGGTGCGACGCGGGCGAGGCGCGCCCGCGGGTCGAGCCACCGCACCCCGCGCACGTGCCGGGACGTGTCGACGACGAGGCCCGGCCCGCACGCGTTGCCGGCCACGCTGGTGCCGCCGCCGCGAGCGACCAGCGGCATGCCGCGCTCCCGGGCCGCGGCCACCGCCGCGACGACGTCGTCCACGGTTTCGGGCAGCACCACGCCGAGGGGCACGTGCCGGTAGTTCGACGCATCGGTCGTGTAGAGGGCCAGCGTCGCGGGGTCGGTCCGGATCTCCACACCCCCATTCAAGACACCCCGCTCAGACGGCGACCCGACGGGGTGCGTTGAGCCGGCGCCGGACCCGCTCGCCGGCCTCGCGGTGCGGCGTGGTGCCGTAGGCGAACGCCTCGGACAACAGGCCGGAAACGACGTCGCCGATCGCTTCGACCCGCGCCGTGGCGCTCGCGTGGTCCACGCCGTCGATCTCCCTGGCCAGTGCGTAGACGACCCCGCCGGCGCTCGCGACGTAGTCCGGCACCCACACCACGCCGCGGGCCGCCAGCGCTTCCGCGGCGTCGTCGTCGACCAGCTGGTTGTTCGCCGGGCCGACGACGAGCCGCGCGCCGACCTCGGTGTCCGCGTCGAAGATCCCGCCGACCGCCGCGGGCACGAAGATGTCCGCTTCGGTGCCGGTCGCGTCCTCGGGTTCCACCCAGCCGTAGCCGAGCCGCTGCGCCACCTCGCGCGTCGCCGGGTCGACGTCGGACACCAGGACCTCGGCACCCGCGGTGGCCAGTGCCTGCGCGAGCAGGCCCCCGACCGACCCGTGGCCGCTGAGCACGATCCGGCGCCCGGCCATGTCCGGGCTGCCGAACACGGCCGCGGACGCCGAGTGCAGAGCGGCCAGGACGCCCTGCGCGGTGGGGCCGCTGGAGGAGCCGATCCCACCGGCCGATTCGGGCAGGCAGACCGCGTGCGGGCCGGTTTCGCGCAGGACCAGCATGTCGTCCGGTCCGGTGCCGACGTCCGGCCCGGCGAGATAGGCACCGCCGAGGGAAGCGACGAGGTCGGCGTGGTCGAGCAGCACCGCGCGGCGCTGGTCAGCGGCCAGGCGCTGCCCCGGCTCGAGCGCGATGACGCTCTTGCCGCCACCGGCGGACAGGCCCGCGGCGGCGAACTTCGCCGTCATCGCGGCGGACAGGCGCAGCACGTCCCGCTCGGCTTCGGCGAGGTCCGGGTACGCCTTCATGCGGCAGCCGCCGACGGCCGGGCCCAGCACCGTCGAGTGGATGGCGACCATCGTCGGGATGCCGGACCGGCGGCCGCGGCGGACCACCAGCTGCTCGTGTTCCCAGGGCAGGTGGACGGTCATTCGAGGCTCCTTCGGAACTTCAGTGGGCTGATACTCCGAAAGTTATGCTGTTGCTCGCTGTCGTAGGGCGTTGAGCGAACGAAATTCGGTATCGAGGAGCAGTGGGCATGCTGGACGAACTTGATTCGGCGATCGTGGCGCATCTGCAGGAGGACGCACGGCAGACGAACCGCGAAATCGCGCGGAAAGTCGGCGTCGCGCCGTCAACCTGTCTGGAACGCACGCGACTGTTGCGGGAACGAGGCGTGCTGCGCGGCTATCACGCGGACGTCGACCTGGCGAGCCTCGGCCGCGGTGTGCAGGCGATGGTGTCGGCGCAGGTGCGGCCGCTGAGCCGGGCGGTGATCGACGCCTTCCAGCGGTCGATGACCGACCTGCCCGAGGTGTTGTCGGTCTACGTCGCGGCCGGCAGCGACGACTTCCTGATCCACGTCGCCGTGCGGGACAACGAGCATCTGCACGCGTTCCTCACCGACCGGCTCGCCCTGCGCAAGGAGGTGGTCGGCTTCCGCAGCTCCATCATCTTCCGGCACCTGCGCAAGACGACGGTGGAAGCGCTGCCGTGAGCCCCCCCCTGAATCCGGCGAAGGGGACCCCGGAAAGCACGTGAAATACGCGACACGGTGATCCGGGCAACGGAAACTGCGCGGTGACGGGGTTTGTACTGGGGAGTGGAGACGGAAAGGAGGCACCGTCATGGCGATCGAGCTCAACCACCGTGAGCGGGCCACCCTGCGAGCCGTGGCCGCCGGGCACGCGGAGATCAGCTGCAGCTGCGAACCGGACCTCTTCGTGGACGGCCTGAGCTGCTCCGACCAGACGACCACCCGCGCACTGGTCCGCCGCGGCCTGATCGAACCCGCCCCGGACGGCCACACCTGCGGCGAGCGCGTCCCGGCAGTCCTGACCGCGGCGGGCACGAAGGCACTGCGCGGCACGGAAACCGTGGCCGCGGCCTGAACAACGGCCACGAACACGGTTACGGCTGCTCGGCCACGGCTGCTCGGTGCGGCGCGGGTCCGGCACGAGCGGTCCAGCGCGAGCAGCGCCTGAGCAGGTCGGCGCCACCGACAGCCCGGCGCGTCGGGAACCGGCGCCAGCGGCCCGGCACGAGCGGCCCGCCACCCGGCAATCCAGCACCACCAGCCCGGCACGAGCGGCCCGGCACCACCGATCCGGCGCCAGCGGCCTTGCGCCCGGCAGCCCGGCACAAGCGGCCCGGCACGAGCGGCCCTGCGCCCAGCAACCTGCGCCCGGCAGCCCGGCAGCCCGGCACGAGCGGCCCGGCACGAGCGGCCCGGTGCCCGGCGATCCGGGCTATCCGCGGACCCAGTCCTCCCCCAGCTCCACTGCCTCTGCCGAGCCTCCGGTCGCCTCCGCGAGCCATGCCGTGAAGCGCGGCTCCTCGCCGGGGAGGACGCCGACCTCGAAGTGGGCTTCGGCTTCGAAGCGGGTTTCCCGCACGGCGTACGCCGATGCACGCAGATCGTTCTCCAGGCGGCCGGCGCGGGTGTAGTCCACCTCGATGTCGAACAGCCGCAGCCGCCGGTACTCCACCACTCCGGCCACGTCCACGGTCTCCGACACCGCCTGCCCGTACGCGCGGATCAGGCCGCCCGCGCCGAGCAGCACGCCGCCGAAGTGGCGGGACACCACCGCGACCGTGTCGGTCAGTTCGCGGCGGCGCAGGACTTCGAGCATCGGCACGCCGGCCGTGCCCGCGGGCTCGCCGTCGTCGCTGGAGCGCTGGGTGCGGCCGTCCGGGCCGAGGACGAAGGCGTGACAGTGGTGCCGGGCCGCGGGTTCGGCCCGGCGGCGGGCCGCGATCGCCTCGCGGGCGGCCGCTTCCTGCTCGACCGGCGCCACCGCGCACAGGAACCGGGAGCGGCGGATTTCGATCTCGTGCAGTCCGGCGGCCGCCACCGACAGGTAACGATCAGTCATCGACGTGGTGCCTCACCCACCGGAGTCAACCAGGCTTCCACCGTAGTGCGGCATCCGGCCCGGCATCACGAATCCCCTGGTCAGCGACACTTCTGACCAGGGTCCGGGAGACCCGGTCCGGCAAGTGGGAGTACCCGCGAGGCCGTCAACGCAACCGTGGCATTTCCCACGCGCGCCCCACGATGTATGTCGATAACGGCGATTTCACACTATCGTCATAAGACCCGGCGAACCCGGGCTGATCACCACGCGCCCGGCCGGGCCCCCCACCACACAGGCCGACCGACGCGCGTGCCTGTACAGCGACGTGCAGTACCACCGCTGCCGCCCACTGCCGTGCGGCCGGGGCCTCTCCTGCCGACGGTGTCCGGTGTTCCCGGAGCCGGGCGGAGTGGTTTCCCTTTCTCGACTGACCATCGCGGTTCGCAGACCACTTCGTTAGCCGGTTCGACGCCGAACCACTCGATGGAGTGAGCAGAACCGCGCCGACGCCTTGGGAGGCGGCCAGCCGTGACCCACAGTTCCAGTACCCCGGCCACAGGTGGCCTGTACGACCCCGCGAACGAGCACGACGCCTGCGGTGTCGCGTTCGTCGCGGACCTGACCGGTCGCCGCGATCATCAGATCGTCGCGAAAGCCTTGGTCGCGCTGCGCAATCTGGAGCATCGCGGGGCACGCGGAGCGGAACCGGAGACCGGGGACGGCGCCGGCCTGCTCATCCAGGTCCCGGACGCGTTCTACCGCGAGGTGGTCGACTTCCCGCTGCCGCCCGAGGGCCGCTACGCCGTGGGCACCGCCTTCCTGCCGCAGGACGAGAAACGCCGCGGCCGGGCCATGACCACCATCGAGCGGATCGCCGCCGAGGAGGACATGAGCGTGGTGGGCTGGCGCGAGCTGCCGGTGGACGCCGCGCACTGCGGGCCCACCGCCGCCGAGACCATGCCGCACTTCACGCAGCTGTTCCTGGCCGGGCGCCGCAACAACCGCAAGGGACTGGAGCTGGAACGCGCCGCGTTCTGCGTCCGCAAGCGCGCCGAGCACGAGCTGGCCGAGGACGACCTGTACTTCCCGAGCCTGTCCTCGCGCACCATCGTCTACAAAGGAATGCTCACCGAGCCGCAGGTGGAACGGTTTTTCCCGGACCTCACCGACGAACGCGTGACGAGCGCGATCGGACTGGTGCACTCCCGCTTCTCCACCAACACCTTCCCGTCGTGGCCGCTGGCGCACCCGTACCGGTACGTGGCGCACAACGGCGAGATCAACACGCTCAGGGGCAACCGCAACTGGATGGACGCCCGCGAGGCACTGCTGGAGACCGACCTCGTCCCCGGTGAACTCAAGCGCATCTACCCGGTGATCACCCGCGGTGCCAGCGATTCCGCGTCCTTCGACGAGGTGCTGGAGATGCTGCACCTCGGTGGCCGGTCGCTGCCGCACGCGGTGCTGATGATGATCCCGGAGGCCTGGGAGAACCACCAGGAGATGGACCCCGCGCGGCGGGCGTTCTACGAGTTCCACTCCACGCTGATGGAGCCGTGGGACGGGCCGGCGCTGGTCGCGTTCACCGACGGCGCGCAGATCGGCGCGGTGCTCGACCGCAACGGCCTGCGCCCGGGCCGCTACTGGGTCACCGACGACGGGCTCGTGGTGCTCGCCAGCGAGGTCGGCGTGCTCGAGCTGGACCAGTCCACGATCGTCCGCAAGGGACGGCTCGAGCCGGGCCGGATGTTCCTCGTGGACACCGTCGAGGGCCGGATCGTCGAGGACGAGGAGATCAAGGGCGAGCTGGCCACCGCGCACCCCTACGACGAGTGGGTGGAAGCCGGGCTGCTGCGCCTGGAGGACCTGCCCGAGCGCGATCGCGAGGTGCCGCTGCACGCCGCGCTCGTCCGCCGGCAGCAGTCCTTCGGCTACACCGAAGAGGAACTCGACACGATCCTCGAACCGATGGCGCGCACCGGCGCGGAGCCGATCGGCTCGATGGGCAACGACTCGCCGCTCGCTTCGATCTCGTCGGGCTCGCGGCCGTTGTTCGACTACTTCATCCAGCTTTTCGCCCAGGTGACCAATCCGCCGCTGGACTCGATCCGCGAGGAGCTGATCACGGCGCTGGGCACCCAGCTCGGCGCGGAGCCGAACCTGCTCGCCGCGGACGCCTCGTCGTGCCGCCGGATCGTGCTGCCGTTCCCGGTGCTGGACAACGACCAGCTGGCGAAGCTGGTACACGTCAACGACGACGGCGACCTGCCGGAGTTCCAGGCGGTGACCGTGCTCGGCCGCTACAACGTGCACGGCGGCGGCGAAGCCCTGCTGCAGCGGCTGGACGAGATCCGCACCGAGGTCTCCGAGGCGATCGAGGACGGCGCGCGGCTGATCGTGCTGTCCGACCGCGGCGTCGACGAGGACCACGCGCCGATCCCGTCGTTGCTGCTGACCGGCGCGGTGCACCACCACCTGGTCCGGGAGAAGACCCGCACCCAGGTCGGCCTCATCGTGGAAGCCGGGGACGCCCGCGAGGTGCACCACATCGCGCTGCTCATCGGCTACGGCGTGGCCGCGGTCAACCCGTATCTCGCCATGGCGACCGTCGAGGAGATGGCCCACCGCGGCCTGATTCCGGGGGTGACGCCGAAGCAGGCGACCACGAATCTGATCAAGGCGCTCGGCAAGGGCGTGCGCAAGACCATGTCGAAGATGGGTGTGTCCACTGTGGCCTCCTACACCGGGGCGCAGATCTTCGAGGCGGTCGGACTCGGCGCCGAGGTCGTCGACACCTGTTTCGCCGGCACGACTTCCCGCCTCGGCGGCGTCGGTTTCGACACCATCGCCGAGGAGGTCGCCCAGCGGCACGTGCGCGCCTTCCCGGCCGACGGCGTCCGCGCGAGCCACCGCGAACTGCAGACCGGCGCGGACTACCAGTGGCGCCGCGAAGGCGAGCCCCACCTGTTCAACCCGCAGACGGTGTTCAAGCTGCAGCATTCCACGCGCAGCGGGAAGTACGAGATCTTCAAGGAGTACACGAAGGCCGTCGACGACCAGGCCGAAAAGCTGTCGACGCTGCGCGGGCTGTTCGATTTCCGGCGAGGCGACCGGCAGCCGGTGCCGATCGAGGAGGTCGAGCCGGTTTCCGAGATCGTGAAGCGGTTCGCCACCGGCGCCATCTCCTACGGCTCGATCTCGATGGAGATGCACCAGACGCTCGCCATCGCGATGAACCAGCTGGGCGGCAAGTCGAACACCGGTGAGGGCGGCGAGGACGCCGAACGGCTCTACGACCCGCAGCGCCGTTCCGCGGTCAAGCAGGTCGCGAGTGGACGGTTCGGCGTGACCAGTGAGTACCTGGTCAACGCGGACGACATCCAGATCAAGATGGCCCAAGGCGCGAAGCCCGGTGAGGGCGGGCAGCTGCCCGGCGCGAAGGTGTACCCGTGGATCGCGAAGACGCGGTTCTCCACACCGGGCGTGGGCCTCATCTCGCCACCACCGCACCACGACATCTATTCCATCGAGGACCTCGCCCAGCTGATCCACGACCTCAAGAACGCCAACCCGGACGCCCGCATCCACGTGAAGCTGGTGTCCGAGGTCGGCGTCGGCACGGTCGCCGCCGGTGTGTCCAAGGCGCACGCCGACGTGGTGCTGATCTCCGGGCACGATGGTGGTACCGGTGCTTCGCCGCTGTCGTCGATCAAGCACGCCGGTGGCCCGTGGGAGCTGGGGCTGGCCGAAACGCAGCAGACGCTGCTGGCCAACCGGCTGCGCGACCGGATCGTGGTGCAGACCGACGGGCAGCTCAAGACCGGCAGGGACGTGGTGATCGCGGCGCTGCTGGGCGCCGAGGAGTTCGGGTTCGCCACCGCACCGCTGGTGGTCTCCGGCTGCATCATGATGCGGGTGTGCCATCTGGACACCTGCCCGGTGGGCGTGGCCACGCAGAACCCGAAGCTGCGCGAGAAGTTCAGCGGCAAGGCCGAGTACGTGGTCAACTTCTTCGAGTTCATCGCCCAGGAGGTCCGGGAATACCTGGCGGAGCTGGGTTTCCGGTCGATCGCCGAGGCGGTCGGGCACGCCGAGGTGCTGGACAAGCGCAAGGCGGTGGAGCACTGGAAGGCCGCGGGCCTCGACCTGTCGCCGATCTTCCACGTGCCGGAGCTGGCGCCGCGTGCCGCGCGGCACCAGGTTGTGCGGCAGGACCACGGGCTGGACAAGGCGCTGGACAACACCCTCATCCAGCTGGCCGAGGGAGCGCTGGCCTCGGGCGACAAGGTGCGCCTCGAACTGCCGGTCCGCAATGTCAACCGCACCGTGGGCACCATGCTCGGCTCTGAACTCACGAAGAAGTGGGGCGGCGAAGGGCTGCCCGACGACACCATCGACATCACCTTCACCGGCACCGCGGGCCAGTCGTTCGGCGCCTTCGTGCCGAAGGGCATCACGTTGCGGCTCTACGGCGACGGCAACGACTACGTCGGCAAGGGCCTCTCCGGCGGCCGGATCGTGGTGCGTCCGGTGAGGGAGTCCCCGGTCGTGGCGGAGAACCACATCATCGCGGGCAATGTGATCGGCTACGGCGCCACGAGCGGGGAGATCTTCATCCGCGGCCAGGTCGGTGAACGGTTCTGCGTGCGGAACTCCGGCGCGCTGGCCGTGGTGGAGGGCGTGGGCGACCACGGCGGCGAATACATGACCGGTGGCCGGATGGTGGTGCTCGGCAGGATCGGGCGCAACTTCGCGGCCGGGATGTCCGGTGGTGTGGCCTACGTGCTCGACCTGCCGGTGCACCGGGTGAACCCGGAGATGGTGGACCTCGACCCGCTCGACACCGAGGACACCGACTTCCTCCGCGAGGCCGTGGAGAAGCATTACAACGAAACGGAGTCCGCCGTCGCCCGCGAGCTGCTCGCGGACTGGGACGCGGCCGTCGACCGGTTCGGGAAGGTCATGCCGAAGGACTACAAGCGCGTGCTGGCCGCCCAGGTGCAGGCCGAACGCGACGGACGGGACGTGAACGAGGCGATCATGGAGGCCGCTCATGGCTGATAATCGCGAAGCCGCCGGCTATGAGCGCCGACTGGGTGCGGGTACCCCGCAGGATATGGAGGCCGCTCATGGCTGACCCCAAGGGCTTTCTGACCACCACTCGCGAGGAGCCGAAGCGCCGTCCGGTGGATCTGCGGCTGATGGACTGGCGGGAGGTCTACGAGGACTTCGCCACCACGCGGCTGGAGAAGCAGGCCGGCCGGTGCATGGACTGCGGTATCCCGTTCTGTCACCAGGGCTGTCCGCTCGGGAATCTGATCCCGGAGTGGAACACCCTGGTGTGGCGGGAGGATTGGCGCGACGCGAGCGATCGGTTGCACGCGACCAACAACTTCCCGGAGTTCACCGGCACGCTCTGCCCGGCGCCGTGCGAGACCGCGTGCGTGCTCGGCATCAACGACGATCCGGTCACCATCAAGCGGGTCGAGATCTCGATCATCGACCGTGCGTTCGCCGAGGGCTGGGTGCAGCCGCAGGTGCCGGTCGCGATGACGGGCAAGAAGGTGGCCGTGGTCGGCTCCGGTCCGTCCGGGCTGGCCGCGGCGCAGCAGCTGACCCGCGCCGGGCACAGTGTCGTGGTGTACGAGCGGGCGGACAAGATCGGCGGGCTGCTGCGGTACGGCATTCCCGAGTTCAAGATGGAGAAGTCGCGGCTGGACCGCCGGCTCGACCAGATGCGCGCGGAGGGCACCGAGTTCCGCACGTCGGTGAACGTCGGCGTGGACGTGACCGTGGACGAGTTGCGCGAGAGCCACGACGCGGTGGTGCTGGCCGGTGGCGCGACCGCGTGGCGGGATCTGCCGATCGACGGCCGTGAGCTGGACGGCGTCCACCAGGCGATGGAGTTCCTGCCACCGGCCAACCGCGTCGCGGCCGGTGAGCTGGACGAGTCGCCGTACTCCGCGGCCGGGCTCGACGTCGTCGTGATCGGCGGCGGCGACACCGGCGCGGACTGTGTCGGCACGGCACACCGTCAGGGCGCGAAGTCGGTGACGCAGCTGGAGATCATGCCGCGTCCGCCGGAGTCGCGTTCGGCGGCCCATCCGTGGCCGACCTACCCGATGATCTACCGGGTCTCCTCGGCGCACGAGGAAGGCGGCGAACGGCTGTACTCGGTGAACACGCAGGAGTTCCGGGGCGACGAGAACGGACGGGTGCGCGCGCTGGCCCTGGTCGAGGTGCGCAACGAGGACGGGAAGTTCGTTCCGGTCGAAGGCACCGAACGGGAGCTGCCCGCCCAGCTGGTCCTGCTCGCGATGGGCTTCGTCGGCCCGCAGCGCGACGGCCTGCTCACCGAGCTGGACGTGGAGCTGGACCAGCGCGGCAACGTCGCCCGGGACCAGGATTTCCGCACCAGCGTGGACAACGTGTTCGTGGCCGGCGACATGGGCCGCGGCCAGTCCCTGATCGTGTGGGCGATCGCCGAAGGCCGCTCGTGCGCGGCCGGAGTGGACGCCCACCTGACCGGCCGGGGTGTGCTCCCGGCCCCGATCGCGCCGACGGACCGGCCGATCTCTTGAGCTCGGGGTGGCTGCGCCAGCGTTGCCGCAGCCACTCCGCGGAACGGGCGGATGCGACAGCGTCGTCGCATCCGCCCTCTTTGCGTGCCTAGCCGCTCACGAGGCACGCAGCGTGTCCAGTGCCAGCAGGGCGGCGCCCAGGCGGCCGGCTTCGTCTCCCAGCTTCGCGGTTCGCAGTTCCGGCATCCGCTGGAACGTCAGCCCTGCGGCGAGCCAGTCGCGGACCGGGTCGAGGACGTACTCGGTCGCGGTGAACAATCCACCGCCCAGCACGATCACCTCCGGCGCCACCAGAGTCAGCAGGGTGCGCAGGCCGTGCGCGAGCGCGTCGAGTGCTTCGGACACGACGGCTTGCGCGGCTTCGTCGCCCCGGCGGGCAGCGTCGACCACCGGTTGTGCGCCGTCGGCCGGGCGGCCGGTGCGTTCGGTGAAACGGCGGGCGATCGCCGACGCCGATGCGATCGCCTCCAGGCAGCCGGTGGCGCCGCAGCCACAGCGGCCGGGATGTCCCACGTCGATGTGCCCGATCTCGCCCGCCAGCCCGTGCGCCCGGTAGATCCTGCCGTCGAGCTGCAGCGCCGCCGCGATGCCGGTGCCGACCGCCACGAACGCCGCGTCCCGGGTGCCCTGGCCGGCACCGACCCGGAACTCGGCCAGCCCGCCGGCGCGCACGTCGTGTCCGAAGGCCACCGGCCGCTCCAGCCGGCGTTCCAGCAGGTCGCCGAACGGGACGTCCCGCCAGTCGAGGTTGGCCGAGAACCGGGCCACCCGCGCCTGCTCGTCGACGATTCCTGGCACCACGACGCCGACCGCGTCCGGTACGGCGGTGCCCGCGTCCGCGGCGAGCGCGGTGACCACCGAGGCCACCTGCTCGGCCAGCGCGGTGCCGTCCGCGCTGCGTGCGGTGCGTTCGCGCCGGGTCGCCAGCACGGTCAGATCCCCGTCGAGCAACGCCGCCTTCACGGTCGTGCCGCCGACGTCGAGTGCCGCCACCAGTTCAGCCATGACCGCGATTCTTCCACCTGCCGGGGCGCCCGCGTACGGTCTTCGGGAGGGCTTACGGTGAGCGGGTGCGGAACCACCTGATCGACGTGAGCCTCGCGCTCGCGGTGGGCGGGCTCCTGGTGTACTCGGGTGTCGAGGGCATCCGGCATCCACCGCTCTGGCCGGTCGCGGTCGGCGTCGTGGTCGTGTCGCTGCTGCTGCGCCGCCGGTTCCCACTGATCGCCTCGCTGGCCACGACGACGGCCACTCTCTTCACCCCCCTGACGTTGTTCGCCCCGTTCTTCACGATCTACACGGTCGCCGCCCAGCGGGGGCCGAAGTGGCCGACCTGGGTTTCGGTCGTCGCGCTGCTTGCCGTGCTGCTCGGCTTCGTGCGGCCGGACGACGCCGAGGGCTGGATGGTCATCGGCGTCTGGGTCGTGCTGACGGTGATCGTGCCCGTGCTCGCCGGACTGTGGATGTACCAGCGTGCGGTGCTGCTCGACGCGCTGCGGGACCGCGCGGACCAGGCCGAGCGGGAGCGTGATCTGCTCGCCGAACGTGCGGTGACCGCGGAACGGCGGCGGATCGCCCGGGAGATGCACGACGTGGTCGCGCACCGGGTCAGCATCGTCGCGCTGCAGGCAGGGGCGCTGTCGGTACGCGCGCCGGACGAGGCGACCGGGCAGCTGGCCGAGGTGATCCGCGAGTCCAGTTCCGCCGCGCTGAACGAACTCCGCGACATCCTTCAGGTGCTGCGCGAGGAGGGAACCGAACCGCGTGCGCTGCCTGCCCCGGCCCTGTCCGGCGTCCGGCAGCTCACCGAGGACCTTTCCGCGGCCGGCTCGCGGGTGCGGGCCGAGCTGCCCGATCCGTTGCCGCAGGTGCCGGATCCGGTGGGCCGGGCGGCCTACCGGATCGTGCAGGAAGCGCTCACCAACGCCGCCAAGCACGCCCCCGGCACCCCGATCGACGTGCGGCTCGGCAGTGCCGGCGAGGGCCTGGTGGTCGAGGTCGCGAACCCGCTGGCCGGCTCGTCCGGGCTGCCGGGCGCCGGCTACGGCGTGATCGGCATGCGGGAGCGGGTCACGCTGGCAGGCGGTTCCCTGCGCGCGGGCCCGGACGGCGCCGGGAACTACCGGGTGCGGGCGGTTTTCCCGCCGGGAGGGGACACGCAGTGCTGAAGGTTCTGCTGATCGACGACGAGGTGCTGGTGCGCAGCGGGATCCGGCTGATCCTGGAGTCGGACCCGGACCTCGAGGTGGTCGCCGAGGCCGGCGACGGCACCGGGGTGCTGGAGCTGGTCCGCGGGCACCGTCCGGACGTCGTGCTCACCGACATTCAGATGCCCGGCGTCGACGGCCTGGAGGTGACCCGCCTGGTGACCGCCGAGCCCGATCCGCCCGTGGTGGTCGTGCTGACCACCTTCGACCTCGACGAGTACGTGCACACCGCGCTGCGCCACGGCGCGACCGGGTTCCTGCTCAAGGACACCCCGCCGCGTGAGCTGGTCAAGGCCGTGCACGTGGTCGGTTCGGGCGAGGCGATGCTGTCCCCCTCGATCACCCGCCGGCTGCTCACCGAGTTCGCCGCGGGAACGACCTCCGCTTCCGCCCGCGCCCGCCTCGACCCGCTCACGCCCCGGGAGCGCGAGGTGGCCGTCGCGGTCGGCCAGGGCTCGAGCAACGCGGAGATCGCCCGCTCGCTGGAGCTGAGCGAGGCGACCGTGAAGGTCCACTTGGGACGGGTGATGGCGAAGACCGAGGCGGCGAACCGCACCCAGGTCGCGATCCTCGTGCACGACGCCGGACTGGCCTGACGCGTCAGGGCGCGCCCGGCGGTACGAACGGCAGCGCCGCGGGCGCGCCGGTGGTCACCAAGTCCAGCAGCCGCGCTGTGTCCAGACTGGACTCCACCGCGTCGGCCAAGCGCTCCAGCATGTCTTCCCGCAGCGCCGCGAACCCGGGCGCGCCGGGCGCCGGGGACCACGCGACACCCGCCTGTGCGGCCACCTCGGTCAGCCAGGCCCGGCGGAAGCCGTCGTTCTCCAGTGCGCCGTGCCAGGTCGTGCCCCAGACCGCGCCGGAACGGTAACCGTCCAGGAAGGACTCCTCCTCGGCCGGGCCCGCGACGCCGTGGTGGATCTCGTAAGCGTGCACCGGGTGTCCCCGCCAGCTTCCGGACGGCCGTCCCAGGATCTTTTCCTTCTCGAAACGCACCCGCGTGGGCAGCAAACCCAAGCCCGCCACGACGCCCGCGTCCGATTCGACTTGGTCCTCAATGGACTCCGCGAGCATCTGGTAACCACCGCAGATGCCCAGGACCGGGCGGCCGGCCTCGGCTCGCGCGGTGATGGCGCCGGCCAGGCCGCGGCTACGCAACCAGCGCAGATCGTCCACTGTGGCCCGTGAACCGGGCAGCACGACCAGATCCGCCGCGGCGACGGTGTCCGGATCGGCGGTCAGGCCGACCGTGACGCCGGGTTCCGCGGCGAGGGCGTCGACGTCCGTGGCGTTCGACGCGCGGGGGAAGCGGACCACGGCCACCCGCAGCCCACCACCGGCGCCGGCCTCGCCGCGCCAGCCGGCCGCGGCCAGCGCGTCCTCGGAGTCGATCCACACCCTATCCAGCCACGGCAGCACCCCCAGCACGGGACGTCCGGTGACCTGCTCCAGGCTGTCCAGCCCCGGCCGCAGCAGCCCGACGTCCCCGCGGAACTTGTTCACCACCCAGCCCGCGACGAGCGCCTGGTCCTGCGCCGAGAGCAGCGCGAGCGTGCCGAACATCGCGGCCAGCACCCCACCCCGGTCGATATCGCCGACCACCAGCACGGGCAGGGAAAACCGCCGCGCGAGACCGAGGTTCACGTAGTCCCCGCGGCGCAGGTTGATCTCCGCCGGGCTGCCTGCGCCCTCGCAGACCACGACGTCGAACCGCTCGCGCAGTCCGGCGAACGCCCGGAAGGCGATCTCGGCGAGCCCGGCCCGCCCGGTGGCGTACTCCCCCGCCTCCAGCGTGCCGAACGGCTTGCCGAGCGCCACCACGTGACTGCGCCGGTCACTCCCCGGTTTCAGCAGCACCGGGTTCATCGCGGCCTCCGGTTCCACACCCGCGCCCCGCGCCTGCAGCCACTGCGCGCGGCCGATCTCCGCCCCGTCCGCGCACACCATGGAGTTGTTGGACATGTTTTGCGCCTTGAACGGCGCCACCCGCAGCCCGCGTCGCGCCAGCCACCGGCAGATGCCCGCGGTGACCAGGCTCTTGCCCGCGTCCGACGTCGTGCCGGCGACCAGCAGCCCGCTCACCGCAGCACCGCCCCGAGCGCGGCCACGGCGAGTGCGGCTGCTCCCGCCATCCGGGACAGCCGCACCGCGCGTCGTAGGTCCGCCGGTACCGGTGGTCTCCCGTCGCCCAGCGTGCCGCGGCGCTCCTCGGCGCCGTGGTAGGTGTTCGTGCCGCCGAGCCGGAGGTCCAATGCCCCGGCGAACGCCGCTTCGACCTGTCCGGCGTTCGGGCTCGGGTGTGCCGAGCCGTCCCGCCGCCAGACGCGCCACGCGCTCCTCGTCCGGCCGCCGGCCAGCGGTGCGCACAGCGTGGTCAGCAGCGCTCCGGCCCGGGCAGGCACGAGGTTCACGACGTCGTCGGCACGGGCGGCGAACCAGCCGAAGTTCCGGTGCCGCGGCGAACGGTAGCCGACCATCGCGTCGAGCGTGTTGACCGCGCGATAGCCGAGCAGGCCGGGGATTCCGGCGACCGCACCCCACAGCAACGGTGCCACCACGGCGTCGGACGTGTTCTCCGCGATCGATTCGGTGGCCGCGCGGCTCAGCGCGGCCGCGTCGAGTCCGGTCGCGTCGCGGGCGCAGAGGTGACCGAGCCGCCGCCGCGCGGCGGGGAGGTCGCCGGATTCGAGCAATCGCGCCATTTCCCGTCCCTCGGCGGCCAGCCCGCTGCCGCCGAGTACCGCCCAGGTCGCCACCGCGACGAGCGCGAACCGGGCGGACGGCCGTCGCCGGGTCGCCGCCTGCGCCGCCAGCCCGAGCCCGGCGACCGTGCCCGCGCACGTCACGGCGTAGCCCGCCCCCCGGGTTTTCGAGTCGGCCCACCAGCGTCGTTCCAGCGCGCCCGCGACGGTGCCGAAGCCGGCGACCGGATGGCCGCGGCGGGGGTCGCCGAACCAGGCGTCGGCGACATATCCGGTGATCAGGCCGGCTGCCGTGGCGGCTTGTCGGAGTGGCACGTGGCGCACCGTAGCGCGCGGGAGAGAATGCCGGGTATGACCAAGCTGACGCACCGGCTCGCCAGGTCTCTCGAAATCCTGGCGCGGGTACTTCGCCGCTACGGTCGCGACGATCGGAAGGTGCTGGTACTGGGCGGGGTCCGTTCGGGCAAGTCGAGGCACGCCGAGCGGCTCGTCGCGCACCACCCGCATCTCGTCTACGTCGCTCCCGGCCTGCCCCCGTCCGGCGACGACCCGGAGTGGGCCGCCCGCGTCGCGGCGCACCGGGCCCGCCGGCCACACCACTGGACCACGGTGGAGACCACCGACCTGGCCGGGGTGCTGCGCACCGCGACCAGTCCGCTGCTGATCGACTGCCTCGGCACCTGGTTGTCCCGGGTGCTCGACGAGGTCGGCGCGTGGGCCGGACGAGCGGGCTGGGAGCAGCGGCTCGACGAGCGGCTGGAGGATTTCCTCGCCGCGTGGCACGAGGCCCGCGTTCCGATCGTGGCGGTGAGCAACGAGGTGGGCAGCGGTGTGGTGCCCGCGACGGTGTCCGGGCGGCTGTTCCGTGATGTGCTGGGCGCACTG
The DNA here is from genome assembly GCF_014204865.1 of Amycolatopsis jiangsuensis. Taxonomy (NCBI): domain Bacteria; kingdom Bacillati; phylum Actinomycetota; class Actinomycetes; order Pseudonocardiales; family Pseudonocardiaceae; genus Amycolatopsis; species Amycolatopsis jiangsuensis. Next base: position 7,528,648 of record NZ_JACHMG010000001.1, on the reverse strand, counting down.
AACAACCGGGTGTCCGCCGACTGCGACCGGGTTTCGCTGATCGTGGCCGGGCGGGTGCTCGATCTTCCGTGAGGAGAACGCCGTGCCGAGTTTCCCCGTCCCCGCGCCCGATCCGGCCGCCCGCGCCACCGCGCTGGACCGGCTCGACGGGCTGGTCAAGCCGGTCGGCTCGCTCGGCAGGCTGGAGGAGCTGGCCGCCTGGTTGAGCGCCGCGCACGGCGTGGTCCCGCCGCGTCCGCTGGACGACGTGCGGGTCGTGGTGTTCGCCGGCGACCACGGCGTGTCCGCGCAGTCGGCCTATCCACGCGAGATCACCGCGGCGATGGTGCGGGTGTTCCTGGCCGGGCGCAGCGGGGTGACCGTGCTGGCCGCGCAGGTCGGGGCGAAGGTGCGGGTGGCCGATCTGGCCGTGGACTGGGACGGTTTCCAGGTGCCGGACGAGGTCACCGCGCACAAGATCCGCCGCGGTTCGGGTGCGATCGACGTCGAGGACGCCCTGGCCCCCGGTGAAGCCCAGGCGGCGTTCGAAGCGGGGCGTGCGATCGCTGCCGAAGAGGCGGGCGCGCACGTGCTGATCCCGGGTGACATGGGGATCGGCAACACCACGGTGTGCGCGGCGGTCGTGGCCGCGTCCTTGGGCCTGCCCTCTGCCGAGGTCGTGGGCACCGGCACCGGGGTTTCCGGCGAGGCGCTGGAACGCAAGACCGCTGTCGTCGCCGCCGCGGTGCGCCGTGCGTCGGGCCGGGTCGCCGATCCGTTCGAACGGCTGACCGCGCTCGGCAGCGCCTGCCTCGCGGCGACGGCGGGTTTCCTGGTGGAGGCCGCGATGCGGCGGATACCGGTGGTGCTGGACGGCATTTTTTCCGCGACCGCCGCGGTGGTGGCGGAGGAAATCGCCCCGGGCGCGCGGCAGTGGTGGCTGGCCGGGCACCGCTCCACGGAACCGGCGCAGGCGTTCGCGATGAAGGCGCTGGGCCTGACCCCGATCCTCGACCTGGGCCTGCGTCTCGGCGAGGGCAGCGGTGCTGTTCAGGCCATTCCGACGCTGCGCGCGGCGCGGGCGATCATCGCCGACATGGGCCTGCTGGCGGACCTGACGTGAGGCTTGGCGACGTCGTGGGTGGGCATGGTGCGGCTGAGGTGGCGCTGGGTGCATATGTCGCGTCGACGTTGACGTCCGGTGCGGCGGCCGGGGGCAAGCTTCCATCCGCTGCGTCTGCCTCGCCCGCCACCGCGACCGGCCCCTCCCTCGCCTCGACGCGGTACGTGCAGTGACTCGGTTCGGTGACGGGCTTCGGCTCGCGGTCGGGACGTTGACTGCCATTCCGGTACCGGCGCCCCGGCGGGTCGACCGGGGAGTGGCCGGCGTGGCGATGGCGTTCGGCCTCGTCGCGGCGGTCCCCCTCGCCGCCGCTGCGGGACTCGTCGTAGCGGCGGGTGGCGCGATCGGGCTACCGGCACCTGCCGTCGCGGGGCTCGCCCTCGGGGCCGTCGCACTCGGTAGCCGGGGTCTGCACCTGGACGGCCTGGCCGACACCGCCGACGGCCTCGGCGCGTCCTACGACCGCGCGAAGGCGCTGGAGGTCATGCGCCGCGGCGATTCGGGCCCCACCGGCATCGCCACGCTGGTGCTCGTCCTGCTGGTCCAGTTCGGCGCGCTGACCGGCGCGATCTCGGACGGCCACGGCGTCACCGCGGCGGTCTTGGCCGTCCTGTGTGGACGGTGTGTGCTCTCGCTGTGCTGCGCCCGGCACCTCCCGTCGGCCCGCCCGGAAGGCCTCGGCGCCACCGTCGGCGGGTCGGTGCCGATCACCGTCGCAGCACTGGTGTTCGTGCTGGCGGCGGCACTGGCCACGCTGGCGCCGGGCTTGCCGTGGTGGCGCGGCCCGCTCGTCGTCGCGGTCGGGTACGCCGCCGCGGCGCTCTTGCTGGCCCGCTGCGTCCGCCGCCTCGGCGGCATCACCGGTGACGTCCTGGGCGGCTGCGTCGAGGTCGCGGTGGCCGGGGCGTTGCTCGCCGCTGCGTGAGCGCTCAGCCGTGCTGTGCGGCCGGCTCGGAATCGGCGTCGAGCGCGGCGAGGACCGCGTCGCCGTTCGCCTTCGCCCACTCGGTCAGTACGTGGATCGGCTCGGTCAGCGTCGCTCCGAGCGGGGTGAGCTCGTACTCGACGCGGGGCGGCGCCTCCGCGTACGGGCGGCGGCGGACGAGCCCGTGCGACTCGAGCCGGCGAAGCGTCTGGGTGAGCATCTTGCGGGAGATGCCGCCGATCAGCTCGATCAGCTCACCATGGCGCACCGGGCCCCTGCTGAGGCCGGCGAGCACGACCACCGTCCACTTGTCCGCGATCAGCTCGACCGCCAGCCGCGCCGGGCAGTCGGCGAGAAAGGGATCACCGGGACCGAAACCGCTCATGGCATCCAAGGTACCTGCGGGTTCCTGTCGGAAACCTAGCGTGGACCTCACTTCCCTTCCCGAGCCAGGAGAGCCAGGAGAGCCATGCGAGTCATCACCCAGCAGCAGCTCGGCGGTCCCGAGGTACTCACCATCGTGGACGCGCCCGAGCCCCGGCCGCTGCCGACCGAGGTCCTTGTCCGCGTCGAGGCGGTCGGGCTGAACCCGCTGGAAGCGCGACTGCGCGCCGGCGAGTTCCCCCTGCTCGGCACGCCGCCGTTCGTGCTCGGCTGGGACATCAGCGGCGTGGTCGAAGAGGCAGCGACCTGGCGGTTCCGGCCCGGCGACGAAGTATTCGGCATGCCGTTGTTCCCCCGGCCGGCCCAGGCGTACGCCGAACTCGTGTCCGCTCCGGCACTGCACCTGGCGCGCAAGCCGGCGTCGCTCTCGCACGTCGAGGCGTCGGCGCTGCCGGTCGTCGGGCTGACGGCGTGGCAGGGCCTCGTCGACCTCGGTGGCGTGAGCGCAGGCGACCGGGTGCTGATCCACGGCGGTGGCGGCGGGGTCGGTCACGTCGCGATCCAAATCGCCAAGGCACTCGGCGCGCACGTGACGACGACCGCCGGCAGCAGCAAACGGGAGTTCGTCGAGGGCCTCGGCGCCGACGAGGTGATCGACTACCCGACGGTCGACTTCGCCGAGACGGTCCGTGACGTCGACCTCGTGCTCGACACGCTCGGCGGCGACGCCGTGCGGCGGTCGCTCGGGGTGCTTCGCCCAGGAGGGCATCTGGTGACGGCGGTCGCCGACGAGGAAACGGAACTCATCGCCGAGTTCGAGGCGGCCGGCATGCGCTTCAGCGGCATCGCGGTCGACCCCGATCCAGTCGCACTGCAGGGTCTCGTCGGACTGGTCGAGCAGGGCAAGCTGCGGGTCCACGTGCAGGAGACCTTCCCGTTCGAGCGGGTCGCCGACGCGCACCGGCTGCTGGACGGCGGTCACCTCCAGGGCAAGCTCGTCCTCACCGCGTGATCCCGGTGGCTCCGGTCATCCGTTGGCCACGAGCCCTGACAGCACTCGAAGGAAGGCGTCGGTCGTGCTGCGATCCCGGACCGCCAGCCGCAGGTGGTCCGGCCCCAGCCCGGGAAAGGTATCGCCTCGGCGGACGGCGTAGCCCGCTTCGCGTAGCCGGAGCCGCAGTTGCGCTGCACCGCGGACCTGGATCAGCACGAAGGGGCCGCGGGGTGTGCCCAGCACCTCGACACCGGCTCCGGCCAGCCGGTTGACCAGGTACTCCCGGTCGGCTTCCGCGGCGGCAGCCAGCTTTTCCGCTTCTTCCAGCGCAGCCGGCCGGCAGCACACCTCGGTGGCCACAGCGGCCAAAGTGGACACTGACCATGGTGGCTGGACCTTGCGCAGCGGAGCCAGCACCGACTCGGGGCCGAGCACGTAGCCCGCCCGCAGACCGGCCAGCCCCCACGTCTTCGTCAGGCTGCGCAGGACGACCACGCCAGGGATCCGGTGCCCGGCCAGGCTTTCCGCCTCGCCGGGCACCGCGTCGAGGAACGCCTCGTCCACCACCAGGACCCGCCCCGGACGGACGAGTTCCCGCAGCGTCGCCGCCGGATGCAGGGCCGACGTCGGGTTGGTCGGATTGCCCACGAAAACCAGATCAGCCGACTCCGGGACCAGCGCCGGGTCCAGCACGAAACCGTCCGAAGAGGACAGGACGACCCGGGTGACCGCGTGCCCGGCGGCGCGCAAGGCCGCCTCGGGCTCGGTGAACTGCGGATGCACCACGACCGCCCGGCGCGGCCGCAAAGCCGCGGCCAGCAACGTGAACGCCTCCGCCGCCCCGGCCGTCACCAGGACCTCACCGATCGGCCGGCCGTGTCGTGCGGCGACGGCGTGCTGAGCGGCGGATGGATCGGGATAGGCGGCCAGATCGTCCACAGCGGACACCAGCTCCTGCCGCAGCCACTCCGGCGGCCGCGGCAGGCGGACGTTCACCGCCAGATCCACCAGCCCCGGGGCGACCTCTCGGTCGCCGTGATGGCCCAGATCGTGGTCAGGCATCCGTACCGAATTTCCGCACGTGCGCGGCGAACCGCTGCGCCAAGGCGGGGTACCCGGCCCAGTGCACGTGCAGGTAGGAGGCGTGCACCGAGCCGGAGGCGAAGCCGTCGACGGTCCGGTCCCAGCCCCAGGCGGGCGAAGTACCGGCAGACGGGGACACCTCGGTGCGGTGGAACTCGTGCCCGGTCACGCGCTGCCCTGCGGTCGCGAGCACGTTGTCGGCGAGGGAAACCGCGGTCCGGTAGCCGAGTTTGCCGCGAGCGGTCATCGTCGCTGACCCCTCGATCGCACCCACCATCGGCTCACCGTCGAGCTCCCGGCACAGGTAGAGCAAGCCGGCACATTCGGCGCTGACCGGCATTCCCCGGCCGATCGCTTCGGCGACCGCGGTGCGCAGTGGCACGTTCGCGGACAGCTCGGCGGCGTGTACCTCGGGGAAACCACCACCGAAGTACAGCCCGGCGCAGCCTTCCGGAAGTGCACTGTCCCGCAACGGATCGAGATCGACGACGTCCACTCCGGACGCGGCCAGCAGCTCGACGTTTTCGGTGTAGCGGAAGGTGAACGCCGGCCCCGCCGCCGCGGCCACCACCGAGCGCGGGCCCTCGTGCGTCTCCGGCGGCGTCCACTCCGGACCGGACAGCGACGGTGCGGTACGGGCGATCCGAACCACCTCCGCCAGATCCACTCCGGTACCGATCCACGACGCCAGTTCCGGCAGCACCCGCTGCGAGTCCGCGGCACGCTCGGCCGCCGGGACCAGCCCGAGGTGCCGGCTCGGCGCGTGCACGTTCTCGTTGCGCCGCAACGCACCCACCAGCGGCACCCCGGTGCCCTCCAGAGCGGCGGCGATCTCGTCCTCGTGCCGCTGCGAGCCGAGTTTGTTGAGGATCACCCCGGCCAGCCGGACCCGGGTGTCGTACTGGGCGAAACCGAGCACGGTCGCCGCGACGCTGCGAGAAGCCGCGGAAGCGTCGACCACCAGGAGCACCGGCGCGTCCAGCAATCGGGCGACATGGGCGGTGGAGGCGTACCCCTCGGTGCCCAGCGCACCGTCGAAAAGCCCCATCACGCCTTCGATCACCGCGAGGTCCGCGCCCGAGGAACCGTGCCGCAGCAAGGGAACGAGCGCGTCCTCGCCTTGCAGGAACGGGTCGAGGTTGCGGGCCGGGCGGCCGGTGGCCAGCGCATGGTAGCCGGGGTCGATGAAGTCCGGCCCGACCTTGTGCCCGGACACCCGGTGCCCGGCCGCGCGCAGGGCGGCCATCAGCCCGGCCGCGACGGTCGTCTTGCCGTGCCCCGAACCCGGCGCGGCGACGACCACCCGTGCTACCACTCGATCCCCCGCTGCCCCTTCTGCCCGGCGTCCATCGGGTGCTTGATCTTCGTCATCTCGGTCACCAGGTCCGCGGCCTCGATCAGTTCCGGCGGGGCGTGCCGGCCGGTGATCACCACGTGCTGGTGGCCGGGGCGAGCGGTCAGTGCGGACACGACGTCGGCGGGATCGAGCCAGCCCCACTTGAACAGGTAGCTGAACTCGTCGAGCACGTAGAAGTCGTGGGTCTCGGCGGCGAGCCTGCGCTTGATCTCGGCCCAGCCCTCCCGCGCGGCGGCCGCGTGGTCCTCCTCGCTGCCCTGTTTGCGTGCCCAGCTCCAGCCTTCGCCCATCTTGTGCCATTCGACCGGGCCGCCCTGACCGGTGTCCTCGTGCAGCTTCCCGAGCGCGCGGAACGCGGCCTCCTCGCCGACCCGCCACTTCGCCGACTTCACGAACTGGAACACCCCGATCGACCAGCCCTGGTTCCAGGCCCGCAGCGCCATCCCGAACGCGGCGGTGGACTTGCCCTTCATCTCCCCGGTGTGCACGGCCAGCAGCGGCCGGTTGCGGCGTTGCCGGGTGGTGAGCCCGTCGATGGGCACGACGGCGGGTTTCCCTTGTGGCATCAGGCAGCCCTCCCGGTCCGCTCGCGCACGGCCGAGGTCAGGGACTCGGCCGCGACGTCGGTCAGCGGCACGTGTTCGGCACCGAGGTGTCCGGCGAGTTCCGCGGCCAGCCCGAGGCGCATCCGCCCGGTCTCGCAGTCCATCACGACGGTGGTCACGTCCGCCAGCAGCCCGGCCGCGGCCTGCGCCCGCGCGACCGCGTCGGCGCCGCTGGTGGCCCGCCCGTCGGTGACGAGCACGAGCAACGGCCGCCGCCGCGGGTCGCGGATGGACTCCACCCGCAGCACCCGCGCGGCCTCCACGAGGCCTTCGGCGAGCGGCGTGCGCCCGCCCGTCGGCAACCCCTCGAGCCGCGCCGCGGCGGCTTCGACGCTGATCGTCGGCGGAAGGGCCAGCTCGGCCGCGTCACCACGGAACGTGACCAGACCGACCTTGTCCCGCCGCTGGTAGGCGTCGAGCAGCAGGGACAGCACCGCCGTCTTCACCTCACGCATCCGCGCCCGGGCACCCATGGAGCCGGACGCGTCCACGCAGAACAGCACCAGGTTGCCCTCGTGCCCTTCCCGCAGGGCGAACCGCAGATCACCCGGCCGCATCCGCAGTCCGGTGCCGCTGCGGCCACGGACACGCTGGTGGGGCGCCGCCGCCCGGATCGTCGCGAGCAGATGCGGCCGGCCGGCACGCACGCTCGCGGGCTGCACACCGATCGTCCGGCCGCTGTCGGTGATCGCCCTCGACCGGCGGCCGCGCTCGCCTTCGCCGGTGCCCTTCACGCGAAAGACCCGGGCACGGAAGGTGTCGCCGGCACCGACAGTGTTCTGCGGTACCGAACCACTCCCCTCGCCCGGCTGCGGAGGTTGATCATTCTCGGGCGGCTGCGGAGGTTGGCGGTTCTCGGACGGCGCCGGAGGTTCGCCCTGCTCGCCACTGTCGGACTGCTGGGAACCGCCGACCGGGTCACCGTCGTTCGAACCGCCGTCCGAGCCACCGCCGTCCGGACCACTGTCTTCCGGGCCGCTGTCTTCCGGGCCGGATCCGCCGTCGTCCGGACCGTCGCCGTCCGGGCCGGGGCCACCGTCCTGCGGACCGGGACTGTCGTCGTCCGGCCCCTCCGGCAGCTGCGCGTCCGACAGCGCCTGTTCGAGCTGGTCCTCGGAAATCCCCGGTGCGTCGAACGGGTTCCGCCGCCGCCGGTGCGGCAGCGCGAGCCGCGCGGCGACGCGAATGTCCTCTGTGGTCACTTCTTCGCGGCCGGCCCACGCGGCGTGCGCCACCGCGGTCCGCGCCGTCACGATGTCCGCGCGCATCCCGTCGACCTCGAACGACGCGCAGACCTCGGCGATCTGCCGCAACGCCGCGTCCGGCAGCTTCACCGAAGGCAGAAGTCGTTGTGCCGCCTCGATTTCCACGGCCAGTGCGGCGTCGGCATCGGCGTAGGCACCGGCGAAGCCGTCCGGATCCGCCTCGTAGGCCAGCCGCCGCCGGACGACCTCCACGCGCTGTTCCGGATCGCGACTGGAAACGACCTCGACGGTGAGCCCGAACCGGTCCAGCAGCTGCGGGCGCAGCTCGCCCTCCTCCGGGTTCATGGTGCCGATCAGCACGAACCGCGCGGCATGCGAGACCGAGACGCCTTCGCGCTCGACGGTCGCGCGGCCCATCGCGGCGGCGTCGAGCAGCGTGTCCACGAGGTGGTCGTGCAGGAGATTGACTTCGTCGACGTACAGCAACCCGCGGTGCGCGGCGGCGAGCAGGCCCGGCTGGTAGTCAGTGACGCCTTCGGCCAGCGCCTTCTCCAGGTTCAGCGAGCCGACGACCCGGTCCTCCGCCGCGCCGACGGGCAGCTCGACAAGCCGCGCCGGCCGGCGGTGCGCGGACGCGCCGGACGCGTGCGGGCCATCGGGACACAGCGGGTCCGGCGTCACCGGGTCACAGGAGAAGCGGCAGCCGTCCACCGCGTCGACGCCGGGCAGCAACCCGGCCAGCGCACGCACCATGGTCGACTTCGCGGTGCCCTTCTCCCCTCGCACCAGCACGCCGCCGACAGCGGGCGAGATCGAGGACAGCACGAGCGCCAGCCGGAGATCCGGCATTCCGACGACGGCGGTGAACGGATAGGGCTTCAAGAGCACTCCCTCGTGGTCGGCGTCCGGCCGATCATCGCACAGGAAACGCGTCGTCTAGCGTGGGCGGACGTGCGCGAAAAATCACGCCGTCCGACCGTGGTCGGCATCGGAGCCGACGGCTGGCCGGGGCTGTCCGCGCGGGCGCGCGAAGCGGTGCTGAGGGCCGATGTAGTGCTCGGTTCGCCGCGTCAGCTTGCGTACCTGCCAGCAGAGGTGCGTACGCGGCCGTGGCCCAGCCCGTTGCTGCCCGCGCTCGACGGCGTGCTCGGCGAGTACGACGGTCGCCAAGTCTGCGTCCTGGCTAGCGGCGATCCCCTGCTGTCCGGTATCGCCACCACGCTGCGCGACCGCGGCTACGAGATCGAGGTACTGCCGGCGCTGTCGTCCGCGACGCTGGCGCGCGCACGGCTCGGCTGGTCCTTCGAAGAGACGGAAGTAGTCACTGTGGTCGGGCGTGCCGCGGATCGCGTCGCGCGGGCACTTACGCCGGGCCGGAAGATCCTCGTACTCGGCGGCAGCGTGACCGAGCTTCGCGAACTTCTCACCGCGCGTGGCTACGGCAAGTCGACGTTGACCACGTTGGAGAACCTGGGCGCCGAAGACGAGCGAATCGCTGACGGGTGGACGTACGAGCCGGGTCCGCTGACTGTGTTCGCACTGATCTGCCACGGTCCCCGCCTGCCGCTCACTGGACTGCCCGACGACGCGTACGAACACGACGGTCAGCTCACCAAACGCGATCTGCGCGTCTCGGCGCTTTCTCGGCTCGCCCCGGCGCCAGGCGAACTGCTGTGGGACGTCGGCGCGGGCGTGGGCAGCATCGGTATCGAGTGGTCCCGTACGCACCCGCTCAACCGAGCTGTCGCGGTCGAACGTGACTCTTCGCGCGTCGAACGGATCGCGCGCAACGCGCACGCCCTCGGTGTACCCGAGCTGCACGTGGTCAGCGGCGCCGCACCCGACGTGCTGACTGGACTGCAGCGGCCGGACGCCGTATTCATCGGCGGCGGACTGACCGTGCCCGGAGTCCTCGATGCGTGCCTCGCGACCGGCGCGCGCATCGTCGCGCACGGCGTGACGCTGGAGGCCGAACATCTCCTCGCCACGGCGTACCGGCAGCATGGCGGCGAGCTGCAACGAATCAGCGTGGAGCAGGCACGACCGCTCGGCGGGTTCACAGGGTGGACGCCGTCGCGCACCGTAACCCAATGGAGCCGGGAATGACCGTCTACTTCATCGGCGCCGGCCCCGGCGCGGCAGATTTGATCACCGTCCGCGGCCGGGATCTCCTCGCGCGCTGCGCCGTCTGCCTGTACCCGGGGAGCATGACGCCTACCGATCTGCTGGCGTACTGCGCACCGGAAGCGGAACAGGTCGACACAGCGAACCTGAGCCTGGACGAGATCGCCGCGAAGCTGGTTTCGGCTCACCGCGCGGGCCACGACGTCGCACGGTTGTGCTCTGGAGACCCCTCGCTGTACAGCGCGGTCGCCGAACAAGCGCGCAGGCTGGAGACCGAAGGCGTTCCGTACGAGCTGGTACCGGGGGTGCCTGCGTTCGCTGCCTCCGCCGCTGTGCTCGGCCGGGAGCTGACCGTGCCCGGGATCGGGCAGAGTCTGGTGATCACACGCGCGCAAGCCCGCTCCACCGCGATGCCGGACGGTGAGACGCTGGCGAACTTCGCGCGCAGCGGCGCCACGCTCGCCCTGCACCTCGCGATCAACCACATCGAACGCGTCACCGGAGAACTCGCGCCGTACTACGGCGAGGACTGCCCGGCCGCCGTGGTCGCGCTGGCCAGCCAGCCCGGCGAGACAGTGGTACGCGGCACGCTCAGCGACATCGCCGGGCAAGCTCGGGCAGCCGGGATGACCCGCGCTGCCACGATCTTCGTCGGCAGGGTCCTCTCCGCGGCCGGATTCCCGGACAGCTTCCTGTACTCGAGCACCCGTGACCGCGCGAGCCAACCGGAGTCACTGTGACGAACCTGCGCTGGGGCCTGCTGGCCACCGGGACGATCGCCGCCGAATTCGCCGCAGGCGTCCGGCAAAGCCGGCACGGCGTCCTCACGGCAGTCGCCGCGCGGTCGTCGGAGCGCGCGCGGGAGTTCGCCACCCGCTTCGGTGTTCCGAATGCCCACGGCAGCTACGAAGACCTCCTCGCCGATCCCGAGGTCGACGCCGTCTACATCGCGACTCCGCACGCCTTGCACGCGGAGTGGGCCGTCCGCGCCGCCGAAGCCGGGAAGCACATCCTGTGCGAGAAGCCGCTCACGGTGACCGCGGCCGAAGCGGAGCGGGTCGTCGACGCCGCCCGGCGCCACGACGTCTTCCTGATGGAAGCGTTCATGTACCGGCTGCACCCGCAGACCCGGCGGCTGGTCGAGCTGATCGAGTCCGGAGCGATCGGCGAGGTCCGCGCAGTGGACGTCACGTTCAGCTTCGATTCCGGGGCGAACGACGCGGCTCGGCTGGCCGACCCGGCGCTCGGCGGCGGTGGGATCCTCGACGTCGGCTGCTACTGCACGTCGCTGGCGCGGCTCGTCGCACAGGCCGCCACCGGCACCGCCGTGGCCGAGCCGTCCGACGTGACCGGCATGGCCAGGCTGACCGGCGACGGCGTGGACGAGTTCGCGATGGGCCTGCTCCGCCTGCCCGGCGGCATCATCGCGCAGCTGTCCTGCGGATACCGGCTCGCACAGGACGATCACATCCGCGTGTACGGCACTGCCGGGCAGCTGCACGTATCCACCCCGGCGTGGACCCACGAGATGCGTCCGCCCGGCGTGTCCACGCTCTTCCTGACCCGCGGTACGGGCGAGCCGGAGGTGATCGAAGTCGAGGCCACCGAAGGGTTGTTCATCCGCGAAGCCGACCACGTCGCCCGGCACCTGGCCGACCGTCAGTCACCAGAACTGACTTGGGCCGAGACCGTCGCCAACATGCGCACGCTCGACCGCTGGCGCGCAGCCGTCGGATACGGCGGATGACCGTCCTCATCCTGGGTGGCACAGCCGAAGCCCGAACGCTTGCCGCACAGCTGTTCGAGCGCGGCGTCACGGTGGTCTCTTCGCTGGCCGGCAGAGTCGCACGTCCTCGACTGCCGGTCGGCGAGGTACGCGTAGGCGGCTTTGGTGGCGTCGAAGGGCTGACGGCGTGGCTGAGGGAACACAGCGTGCGCGCAGTCGTGGACGCCACGCATCCGTTCGCCGAACGGATCGGCGCCAACGCCGTCCGCGCAACCCGGGTAGCGAATGTTCCGCTGCTGCGGCTCGCCCGGCCAGGCTGGCAACCGGTGGAGGGCGACCGTTGGCAGTGGGCAGCCGACATCGGCGAAGCAGCGGCGATGCTGCCCAGCCTGGGCACGCGCGTGTTCCTGACCAGCGGACGGCAGGGTCTCGCAGCGTTCGCCGCTCTCGACGCACTGTGGTTCCTGATCCGCTGCGTCGATCCCCCTGATTCACCACTGCCGCGTCACCACGAAGTGCTGCTCGCGCGAGGACCGTACGAGGTCGCCGGTGAGCGCGCGCTGATGACCGAGCACGGCATCGACGTACTGGTGACGAAGGACAGCGGCGGCACGATGACCGCAGCGAAGCTCACCGCTGCGCGAGAGCTGGGCTTGCCGGTTGTCGTAGTGCGTCGTCCACCACGCCTGTGCGCTGACGAGACCGCCGAAGTGACCGAAGCCGTGGAATGGGTACTGAGCCGATGAACGAGCACTTCTACGAGGTCCTGCACCGCCGTCGTGACGTGCGCGGCGAGTTCACCGGCGAGCCGGTGGACGAAGCGGTGCTCACGCGGGTGCTGACCGCCGCGCACGCCGCACCGAGCGTGGGGCTCAGCCAGCCGTGGGACTTCGTGCTGGTGCGCGACGCCGATACACGCGAAGCGTTCGCCCGGCACGTACAGGACGAGCGTGCTGTCTTCGCCGCTTCCCTCGACGGCGAGCGCGCGGAGACGTTCTCCCGGATCAAGATCGAGGGGATCCGCGAGTCCGGCCTCGGCATCGTGGTCACCTACGACGAACAGCGCGGGGCACCCGCCGTGCTCGGCAGGCACGCGATCGCGGACGCCGGGCTGTACTCGGTGTGCCTGGCGATCCAGAACCTGTGGCTGGCCGCGACCGCGGAAGGCCTCGGCGTGGGCTGGGTGAGCTTCTACCGCGAACCGGTGCTGGCCGGGCTGCTCGGCATTCCGGACGGCATCCGCCCGGTCGCCTGGCTGTGCGTCGGACCGGTCACCGCCCTCGCGCGCACCCCGGACCTGGAACGGCACGGCTGGCGCCACCGCGCCCCGCTGGCCGAGGTGGTGCACCACGAGCGCTTCACCCACCGTGATCAGGGGCCGAAGTAAGCACGAAGTCAGCACCGATAAAGTTTTTCTCCGATGCGTCCGATCGCCGTAGTGCTGGGGCTGCTTTCGGCGCTGTGTGCCCTGGCCTATCCGTTCCTGCCGGTCGTGCAGGACACCGCCGAGGTCGTCTGGCCGGCCGGGTCCGACACCCGGTCCGTCAACGCGCCCTTGACCGGCTACTGGGCGCAGGAGATGCGGGCCGACCTGCCGTGCGCCACGATCCGCTCGCTCGACGCGCGCAGCACCGGCCCGGCGCTGCTGTTCGGCACCGTCCCCGACGACGCCACCGGCCCGCAGGCGGGCAAGGGCGTCGGGATGCAGCTGCGCGTGGACAACGGCGTGCTGCTGGCCTCCAGCCAGGGCCAGCAGATCGCGCAGCAGCCGCTGCCGCCCGAGGACTGCACGGTCGAGCTCGCCTCGGACGCCGGCCAGATGACCCTGTCGGTCGGCGGCACCCCGATCTTCCACGCCAACGGTGACGTACGGCCGCGGGTGGTCGGCATCTACTCGTCGGTCAGCGCGGTCCGCGATCCGATCGCCGGGCTGCACGTCTCGGTCACCCCGGACACCCGCTACCAGACTTCGCCGACCGCGCTGAAGCTCACCATCGGGATCCTCGGCGTGCTGTCGTTCCTGGGCTGCCTGATCGTGGTGTGGCGGATGGACTCCGGCTTCGCCCGCCGCGCGCCGCGCTGGGCACCGGTGGGCTGGTGGCGGCTGACCGGCCGCGACGCGGCGGTGATCGTGACGCTCGGCGCGTGGGTGTTCATCGGGCCGGTGACCTCCGACGACGGCTACATCCTCACCATGGCCAGAGTCACCGAGCAGACCGGCTTCCTCACCAATTACCACCGCTGGTTCGGGGTCGCGGAGGCCCCGTTCGGCTGGTTCTACCACCTGTACGAGCTGATGACGCACGTCAGCACGGTGCCGCCGTGGATCCGGCTGCCCTCCTACCTGCTGGGCGTGATCAGCTGGCTGCTGATCAGCCGCGAGGTGATGCCGCGGCTGGGCACACAGGTGCGGGGCAGCCGCGCGGCGGGCTGGGCGGCCGCCGCGGTCTTCCTGGTGTGGTGGATGCCCTACAACAACGGCGTGCGCCCGGAACCGGTCGCCGCGCTGGGCTCGCTGCTGGCGATCTGCGCGGTGGAACGCGCGCTGGTCACCCGGCGGCTGCTGCCGCTGTGCCTCGGCCTCACCGCGGCCGCGTTCACCCTCGCCGCGACCCCGACCGGGCTGATCGCGGTGGCTCCCTTCCTGGTCGCCGCACGGCCGTTGTTCAAGCTGGTCCGCCAGCGCTCGAGCGACGGCTGGCTGCCGATCCTCGCGCCGATCGCCGCGTCCGGGCTGCTGGTGCTCGTGGTGGTGTTCGCCGACCAGACGTTCGCCACGGTCAGCGAGGCCACCCGGATCCGCACGGCGGTCGGCCCGAACCTGTCGTGGTTCCAGGAACTCGTGCGTTACCAGCTGCTGTTCGAAAAGCTGCCGGACGGTTCGGCGCCGCGGCGGTTCCCGGTGCTGCTGGTGCTGCTGTGCACGGTCACCTGCCTGGTCGTGCTGCTGCGCCGCGGCCGGATCCCCGGGGCCGCGCTCGGCCCGAGCCGCCGGCTGATCGGCACCACCGCGCTGTTCTTCCTGCTGCTCGCGCTCACGCCGACCAAGTGGACGCACCACTTCGGCGCATTCGCCGCGGTGGGTGCCTCGATGGCCGCGCTCACCGCGCTGGCCACCAGCTCCACAGTGCTGCGCTCGAATCGCAACCGCGCGGCGTTTCTGGCCGTGCTGCTGGCGGTCGGCGCGCTGGCCGCGACCGGGCCGAACACCTACTGGTTCGTCTCGCGCCTCGGGGTGCCGTGGAGTGGCTCGGCGCCCTCGATCGCCGGGGTGCCGCTGTCCACGATCCTGCTCGCCGCCGCGGCGATCGCCGGGATCTACGCCTTCGTCGAGAACATCCGCGCGCACCGGCCGGGTGCGCCGGTGGCCACTCAGGAAGGCCGGAGCCGGTCGCTGCGGCTGGGTTCGCTGTCGCTCGTGGTGGTCTGCGGCCTGGTCGCGGCAGGCGAGGTCTACACGATGGCGTCCGCGATCTACACCCAGCGGGACAGCTACAGCCTCGGCGCGGCGAACTTCCGGCACCTGCTCGGAAACAGCTGTAACCTCTCCGACCACGTGATGGTGGAGACCGACCCGGCCAAGAGCGTCCTGCACCCGCAGCCGGAGCAGCGGACCGTGGCGCCGGAGGAGCAGACACCCTCGCCGCTGCCCGACCCCAACCGGGACAACGGGCGCATCCAGGAGGGCTTCCACATCAGCCCGATCGACGAGGACGACCCGCTGGCCGAACCCCCGCACGGCTTCACCCGGCAGGACGTGCCGATGTGGAGCAGCTACCTCGACCCGCAGACCCGGGCCGGCCGGCTGCGCAGCGACTGGTACGAGCTGGCCGGTAAACGCCCGGACGGGCAGATCGTGGTCGCCACCGCCGGGCAGCCGCGCCGGCCCTCCTCCGTGAGCCTGGACTACGGCGTGACCACGCCGACCGGCGTGAAGGTGCTGCGCAGCCAGTTCGTGCTCCCGCCGGGCGCGGGCACCGGGGGCTGGGGCGACACCCGGATCAACCTGCGCGATCTGCCACCACAGACCACCTCGGTGCGGATCAACATCGTGGACAACGACCTCACCGAGGACGGCTGGATCGCCGCCTCGGCACCCCGCGTGCCGTCCTTCACCACGCTGACCGACAAGCTGGCCGGCAAATCCGTCTACGTCGACTGGCCGGCGTCGTTCGTCTACCCCTGCGCCGAGCCGGTCACCTCGCACGACGGCATTTCCGAGGTGCCCGACTACCGGATCACCTCGGGCGGGCTGGCCGACGAGGCAGGCTGGGCCTCGAGCACCAACGGCGGCCCGAACGGCTGGCTCGAAGAACTCGCGGACGAACCGGAGGTGCCCAGCTTCCTGATCGGCCAGCCGAGCCAGTCGTGGGGCCAGCTCAAGCAGGTCGAACCGTTCACCACCGGGGTCGCGCCGACCGTCGTACGCGGGGAGAGGACCGTCTGGGGCTGGTGGTCCCCCGGCCCCGGCCCGTCCCAGCCCAACGGCAAGGACCCCACCCGCTGACGCCTGCTGCTGAGCCGGGATGCCGGCTCAGGAGTAGGTTCGCGGCGTCCACACCGTCGGCGCTCCGTCCGGCCCGGCCTCCACCACGGTCTTCGACGAACCGACGATCAGCAGGCAGCGCATGTCCACAGTGGAGGGATCCAGTTCGCCCAGCGTGGTCACCCTGACCTGCTCCTCCGGTCCGCCGACGTCGCGGGCCACCACCACCGGCGTACCCGGGGACCGGCGCCGCAGCAGGACTTCCCGCGCCGACTCCAGCTGCGTGACCCGGGTCCGGGACGCCGGGTTGTACAGCGCCAGCACGAGATCCGCCGCACCGGCGGCGTCCAGCCTGCGCTCGATGATCTCCCACGGCTTGAGCCGGTCGGAAAGGGACAGCACGCAGTAGTCGTGCCCCAGCGGCGCGCCCACCCGGGAAGCCGCTGCCTGCGCCGCCGTGACCCCCGGGACGACCCGCACCCGCACGCCGGCACCGCGTCCGGCCGAAACCTGTTCCAGCACCGCGGAAGCCATCGCGAACACTCCCGGGTCCCCCGACGACACCACGACCACCCGGGCGCCGGAGGAGGCCAGCTCCAGCGCCGCCGCCGCGCGATCGGCCTCCACCCGGTTGCCCGACGCGTGCCGCTGCTGCCCGGCTCGCTGCGGAACCCTTGCCACATAAGGACCGTAGCCCACGACGTGGTCCGCCGCGGCCAGCTCCGCCGACGCCTGGGGGGTCAGCCACTCCGGCCCGGCCGGGCCCAGCCCGACCACCACGACCTCGCCGCCCCGCGCCGGTGACGCGGGCACCGGCGGCTCACCGTCCACACGGGACTGGTACGCCGGACTCGGCAGCAACGCCAGTGAGAAGTACGGCACGGTGTCCGGATCGACCTCGGCGAACGGCTCGATCCGCTGCTGCCCCCAGGTGGCTCGTTCGACGTACCAGGCGTCGTCCAGTTTTCCGGCCTCGGCAAGGGCCTCCCGGACCGAGCCGAACGTACGGCCCAGCTTCGGCACCGCGGCCGCGTCGGTGTCGGCCAGCCGCCGCGCCAGCTCCGGCGCCGGCAACGTACCCGGCAGCACGGTGAGCACTTCGTCCCGCTGCACCAGCGGCCGCCCGAGCACCGACGACGCGGCGCTCACCGAGGTCACCCCCGGGACCACCTCCGCGGTGAACCGGCCGGAAAGCCGTTCGTGCATGTACATGTAGGAGCCGTAGAAGAACGGGTCGCCCTCGCACAGCAGCACCACGTCGCGTCCGGCATCCAGGTGCTCGGCGAGCTTCTTCGCGCTCAGCTCGTAGAAATCGGCGATCGCGCCCTCGTAGCCACCGGGGTGGTCGGTGGTCTCGGTGGTGACCGGGTAGACCAGCCGCTCCTCCAGCTGGCCTTCCCGCAGGTACGGTTCGGCCACCGACCGCGCGATGCTGCGTCCGTGCCGCGCGCAGTGGTAGGCGACCACGTCCGCCTCGCCGATCAGCCGGGCGGCCTTCACCGTCATCAGTTCGGGATCGCCGGGACCGAGCCCGACGCCGTAGAGCCGCCCGCTCATTCGGCCGGGCTCGCGATCGCGTTCACCGCACCGACCGCCATCGCACTGCCCCCACGACGGCCCTGTACCACCAGGTACGGCGCGGGTGCCCGCTTCACCAGCTCCACTTTGGACTCCGCGGCGCCGACGAACCCGACGGGCACCCCGACGATCGCGGCCGGCGCGCCGACGCCCTCGTCGAGCAGCTCCAGCAGCCGGAACAACGCGGTGGGCGCGTTGCCGACGGCCACCACCGAACCGGGCAGCCGATCCCGCCACAGCTCCAGCGCCGCCGCCGAACGCGTGGTACCCATCCGCTCGGCCAGGCCCGGCACCGAAGGATCGTCCACAGTGCACACGATCTCGTTGGCCGCGGGCAACCGCCTGCGGGTGATCCCGCTGGCGACCATCTTGGCGTCACACAGGATCGGCGCCCCCGAGGCGAGCGCGACCCGGCCCGCCTCGACCACGTCGAGCGAGTACCGCAGGTCCTCGACCAGGTCGACCATGCCGCAGGAGTGGATCATCCGCACCGCGACGCCGGCCACGTCGCCGGGCAGGATGGCCAGGTCGGCCTCCTCGCGGATGGTGGCGAACGAATGCCGGTAGATCTCGGCCCCGTCCCGCAGGTAGTCGATCACGCACGTGCCTTTCTCGCCAACGCGTCCGCCAAGCCGGACGCCGGGGTCCAACGCCCGTCGACACGGTAGCCGCCGTCGTCGGCGACGACGTCGTGGTGGGTCCCCGAGGGCCGTCCGCACCGCCGGGAGCAGCCTGACACGTGCACGCGCGCACCCACCGGGACGAGCGCGCGCGCGTCGGCGCGGACGTCCGCCAGTGACTTCGCGCACGCCGGCGCGCCGATGCAGGCGGTGATCTCGGTGCTCGACGGATCCGTCGACAGCTCCGCTTCGTGCAGCCGCTCGACATCCGCCCCACCCGGCAGCAGGACCGAACGCCACGGCGTGACCACCGCGTCGCCGAAGTCCGCGAGCACTCGCAGCTGGCCCGCGGTCAGCCTGCCGAAGCGCGGCGCCACCCCGACCGCCTGCCCGATCCGGCCGACAGTCGGATCGGCCCGGTTCGAACGCACCTGCGGTACTTCCCGCGGACCGTCCGGCAGCAGTGCCGAAGGATCGGCCAGCTCATCGATCCGCCACGCCGCTCCCCGGGCGTCGGCAAACGCTTGCGCCACCGTCAGCAGAGAGGACACCGCCCCCGCGCGCGGCACCACGAGGCCCGAATCGGTCCCAGCCAGCAGTACCACTCCGGACGACGACGTCACAGCGCGCCAGCACACGTCGGCGCCCTCACCCGCGACGTCGCCCCGCCCGTCGTCGAAAGCGAACAGGAACCGGCCCGGCAAGCCGGCCAGCGCGGGCTTGGCGCACAACTCGCGGTCCAGCTCCGCGGCGAGCTCCCGCACGTCGGCGAGACCGCCGTGGATTCCGCTGAGCGGCGAGGCCAGCACGTTGCGCACGCGCTCGTGGCTCGGCGACGGCAGCAGACCCGCTGCTCCGAGCCGGCCGGCCAGCCCCTCCCCGCGTACCCCGCGCAGCTGCACGTTCCCGCGTGAAGTCAGGTGGACGTCGCCGTCGCCGAGGTCCTCGGTGCAGGCGGCGAGCACGCGCAACCGCTCCGCCGTGACCACCCCGCCCGGCAACCGGACCCGCGCGAGCGGCCCGTCCGCCGCGTCATGGACGGCGAACACCCCGGGGCAGGCGTCGGCACGCACTCGCGACATGCCGCTCACTGTAACCCGCACCGGATTCAGCGAGCTCACGATCGGTTAGCGTGGAGAAGCCACCGAAACCACGACGAAAGCCATCCGGCGTGAGCGCTCCCGCACACCTGCGGGCCGCGGAGGATTTGATCGACCACGTGCGGCCCGAGGACAACCGGTACAAGACCGCCGGCGAGCCCGACCTGATCAGCTGGGCGCCGCGGTGGCGCAACCACACGCAGTGCGCCTCCTTCCAGACCCAGCTGCTGAAGCGGGTCTACGACTGGGCGGACGACGAGTTCTTCGCCACCCACTTTGGCTCGGTGAGCCCGCCGTCGCGCACCTATCGCTGGATTTTCGCCCGTCGCGCCGTACCGCACTTCGCCCCGGTGCACACCGTGCGTGACCTGCGTCCCGGCGACCTCGTGGTGATCGACTACGGTCACCGGCGCCTGGTCAACACCGGTCACATCGCGGCCGTCCGGGAGCCACCGCGGCTGCTCGAAGACCATGGCTACGTGGTGCCGGTGGCCGACTGCACCGCCGACCCGCACGGCAGCTCACCGCGGTTCCCGGACAGCCGCTCCCCCGGCGGGCAGGGCGCCGGGTACGGGCACCTGGTGCTGCACGCCGACCCGG
This sequence comes from Amycolatopsis jiangsuensis, assembly GCF_014204865.1. Taxonomy (NCBI): domain Bacteria; kingdom Bacillati; phylum Actinomycetota; class Actinomycetes; order Pseudonocardiales; family Pseudonocardiaceae; genus Amycolatopsis; species Amycolatopsis jiangsuensis. The sequence continues at coordinate 7,508,759 of NZ_JACHMG010000001.1, read as the reverse complement.
GCACCGGCTCGTTCGCCGGCTACGCCTGGAGCGTCACCGCGCGGCAGCACCACCACGTCACCGACCGGCCGATCACGGCCGTGCGGATTCCGTCACCTTGACGCGGCCCCCGCACCCGGCAAGAGTGAGAGCGAACCACGCGTCGGCATGCGGAGGAACCCGGTGAGAATCCGGGACGGTCCCGCCACTGTGACCGGGTGCCGCGGCGCCCGGGAGCCAGGAACTCCCGCCGGCGTGCCCGACGACCCGGGGCGCGGACACCCCGAGTGAGGAACGCCGTGATCCTGCTGCTGTCCACTTCGGACACCGATCTGCTCAGTGCCAGGGCCAGCGGGGCCGGCTACCGGCTCGGCAACCCCGCCCGGATCGCGGTGGCGGACCTGCCGCAGCTGCTGGCGGACGCGCCGATCGTGGTGGTCCGTATCCTGGGCACACCGCGGACCTGGCAGGAAGGCCTGGACTCGCTGCGCGCGTCGGGCTCGCACGTGATCGTCCTCGGCGGCGAGCAGGCTCCGGACGCCGAGCTGATGAACCTCTCCACGACTCCGGCCGGCATCGCCGCGCAGGCCCACGCGTACCTCGCGCAGGGTGGTCCGGAAAACCTCACCCAGCTGCACCGGTTCCTGTCCGACACGCTGCTGCTCACCGGCGAGGGCTTCGAACCACCGGCCGAACTCCCGTCCTGGGGTGTGCTGGACCGGCCGGCTCCCGCCTCGGACGGCCCGGTCGTCGGGATCCTGTACTACCGCGCGCACCACCTGTCCGGGAACACCGCGTTTGTGCATGCGCTCGCGGACGCTGTCGAAGCCGCCGGTGGGCGAGCTTTGCCGATCCACACCGCTTCGCTGCGTACGCGTGCCCCGGAGATGATGGCCGAGCTGGGCAAGGTGGACGCGCTGCTGGTCACCGTGCTGGCCGCGGGCGGCACGCGGCCGTCGGAGGCCGGCGCGGGCGGCGACGACGAGTCGTGGGACGTCGCGGAGATGGCTGCGCTGGATGTCCCGGTGCTGCAGGCGCTGTGCCTGACCAGCGACCACGAGACGTGGCAGGACAACGACGAGGGCCTGTCCCCGCTCGACGCGGGCAACCAGATGGCGGTCCCGGAATTCGACGGCCGGATCATCACGGTTCCGTTCTCCTTCAAAGAATTCGATGACGACGGGCTTCCCCGTTACGTCGCCGACGACGAGCGTGCGTCGCGCGTCGCCCGGATCGCGCTCGCCCATGCGCGGCTGCGGCACACCCCGCCCGCTTCGCGGCGGATCGCTCTGATGCTCTCGGCGTACCCGACGAAACATTCCCGCGTGGGCAACGCAGTCGGCCTCGACACCCCGGCGTCCGCGGTGAAGCTGTTGCGGCTGATGCGCGACCGCGGCTACGACCTCGGCGCGGACGTCTTCCCGGGAGTCGAGCCCACCGGCACCGACCAGCCGGACGGCGACGCGCTCATCCACGCGCTGATCGCGGCCGGCGGCCAGGATCCGGAGTGGCTGACCGAGGACCAGCTGGCGGGCAACCCGATCAGGGTTCCCGCCGCGCGGTACCAGTCCTGGTTCGCGCAGCTGCCGGCTGCGTTGCGCGAGGCGATGGAACAGCAGTGGGGCCCGGCGCCGGGCTCGCTGTATGTCGACACGTCGGCGAACCCCGAGGGTGACATCGTGCTGGCGTCGCTGCAGTCGGGCAACATCGTGCTGATGATCCAGCCACCCCGCGGGTTCGGCGAGAACCCGGTGGCCATCTACCACAACCCGGATCTGCCGCCGAGCCATCACTATCTCGCCGCGTACCGCTGGCTCGAGGAGGAATTCGGTGCCCACGCCGTGGTGCACCTGGGCAAGCACGGTTCCCTGGAATGGCTGCCGGGCAAGACGGCCGGGCTGTCCGCGTCCTGCGCACCGGACGCCGTGCTCGGCAATCTCCCGCTGGTGTACCCGTTCCTGATCAACGACCCCGGTGAAGGCGCGCAGGCGAAACGGCGCGCGCACGCGACGATCGTCGACCACCTCGTGCCGCCGATGGCACGTGCCGAGTCTTATGGCGATTTGGCCCGGCTCGAGCAGCTGCTCGACGAGCACGCCAACATCGCCGCAATGGACCCGGCGAAACTGCCCGCGATCCGGGCGCAGATCTGGACCCTCATCCAGGCCGCGAAGCTGGACCACGACCTCGGTGTGGAACAGCGCCCGCACGACGCCGAGTTCGACGACTTTTTGCTGCACATCGACGGCTGGCTGTGCGAGGTCAAGGACGCGCAGATCCGCGACGGGCTGCACATCCTCGGCGAGGCACCGACAGGCGAGGCGCGCGTCAACCTCGTGCTCGCCATGCTGCGCGCGCAGCAGATGTGGGGCGGCAAGCAGGGCGCGGTCCCCGGACTGCGTTCCGCACTCGGGCTCAAGGAAAACTCCGACACCCCGCTGTCCGAAGTGGATGCCATCGAGACCACCGCCCACTCGCTGGTCTCGGCGATGGAGGCGCGGTCGTGGTCGCCTTCCGCTGTGTCCACTGTGGTCTCCGAGACGCTGGGCGGCCCGGATCCCGAGGTCTCGCGGGTACTGGCCTTCGCAGCCGACGAGGTCGTCCCCCGGCTGGCCGGCACGTCGGGCGAGGTGGACGCCGTCCTGCACGCGCTGGACGGCGGATACGTCCCGGCCGGGCCGAGCGGTTCCCCGTTGCGCGGCTTGGTGAACGTGCTGCCGACCGGCCGGAACTTCTACACCGTGGACCCGAAGGCGATCCCGAGCCGGCTTGCCTGGGAGACCGGGCAGGCGCTGGCCGATTCCCTGCTGCGCCGCTACCGCGAAGACAACGGCGACTGGCCTCGTTCCGTCGGCCTGTCGGTGTGGGGGACGTCGGCGATGCGCACGTCCGGCGACGACGCCGCCGAAGTGCTCGCCCTCCTGGGCGTGCAACCAGTGTGGGACGAGGCTTCGCGACGGGTCACCGGGATCGCAGCCATCCCGCTGTCCGAGCTGGGCCGCCCGCGGATCGATGTGACGGTGCGGATCAGCGGCTTCTTCCGGGACGCTTTCCCCCACGTGATCACGTTGCTGGACGACGCGGTCCGGCTCGTCGCCGCCCTCGACGAGCCGGAGGCTTCGAACTTCGTGCGTGCCCACGTCGCCGCGGACGTGGCCGCCCATGGCGACACCCGCCGCGCGACGACCCGGATCTTCGGCTCGAAACCCGGCGCGTACGGGGCGGGTCTGCTGCCGTTGATGGACTCCGGGAACTGGCGTGACGACAAGGACCTGGCCGAGGTCTACGCGGTCTGGGGCGGCTTCGCCTACGGCCGCGACCTCGACGGCCGCCCCGCCCGTGAAGACATGGAAAGCTCGTACCGCCGCATCGTGGTCGCCGCGAAGAACACCGACACCCGCGAACACGACATCGCCGATTCGGACGACTACTTTCAGTACCACGGCGGGATGATCGCCACCGTACGGGCTTTGACCGGCACCGCCCCGAAGTCCTACGTCGGCGACTCGACCACCCCCGACGCCGTGCGCACCCGGACCCTGGGTGAGGAGACCGCCCGCGTGTTCCGCGCCCGGGTGGTCAATCCGCGCTGGCTGTCCGCCATGCGCCGGCACGGCTACAAGGGAGCCTTCGAACTCGCCGCGACCGTCGACTACCTTTTCGGCTTCGACGCGACCGCCGGCGTGGTGGACGACTGGATGTACGAGAAACTGACCGAGTCCTACGTCCTGGACGAGGTCAACCAGCAGTTCCTCCGAGACGCCAACCCCTGGGCACTGAGGGGCATCGTGGAACGCCTGACCGAAGCCGCCGACCGAGGCCTGTGGTCCACCCCCGATCCGGCCCTGCTGGCCCGCATGCGCGAGGTCTACCTGACCCTGGAAGGCGACCTGGAAGCCGACTGACCGGCAGCGGGGCGTTCCTGCCCTGGGGAGACATCCGCTCCGCACTCAGGACCACACGCACGCCGCTACAGCGGCACCTGCCACCCACCGCTGCGGCGGCAGCTACCGCCCGCCGCTGCGGCGGCACCCGCCACCCGCCGCTGCAGCGGCAACTACCTCACGTCCGCACTCCCGCCGGTAGCCACTCCCCACCCTTGCCGCGCCATCCCACCGCCCGCCCGGCAGTGGTACCCACCTCCACACATCCGCCCGACAACGGCTCTCATTCGCACGCTCCCGCCCGGCAGCGGCACTTTCTCTCACGCTCCCGCCCGAGAACGCGCCCACCTTTACACATCCACCCGGCACCTGCGTCCACCTCCACGCTCCGGACTGGCAGTGCCAGCCACCTCCACACTCCCCCTGACAACGACACCCATCCCCGCACTCCCGCCCCGCAGCGGCGTCCACCTCCACATCCACCCGGCAACGGCACCCGCCCCCACACTCCCCCGAGCACCGCGTCCACCTCCACACATCCACCCGACAGCGGCAGCCACCCCAAACATCCACCCGGCAACGGCACCCGCCCCCCCACGCTCCCACGCGGCTTCCATGCAGACCTCCTTGCTCCGGCGGTCCACATCCGCATTCCGGGGAACCATTGCGCCACCAGGGTGAACGCGCGCACCGGATTCCGGCATACCACCCGAACCCACCTGTCTTCCGCCGAGTTCGTCGCGTCTCGTCTTGACTTGCCAGTGGTCTAGTCCAATGCTTACCGCACCCGCTCCGCTCGACAGCTCGGAGGACAGATGCGAAGAAGCAGACTGGCCGCCACTTTCGTCGCCGCCACCACAGTGTTCGGAACGGCCGGTGCGCTGGCCGCCACTGCGGACGCGCAGCCGGAAACGGCCGCGCTCGGCAGTAACTGGTATGCCTCGGCGCCATACCTGATGCCACAGAGCAACAATCCGCCCGACCCGGTGACCGTGATGAACGCGACCGGGCAGAAAGCGTTCCAGCTCGCCTTCATCCTCGCGCCCGACGACAGCGGCTGCTCGCCGACCTGGGACGGCACCACCGCACTATCGGACGACGCGGCGGTCGCGGGCGCCATCAGCAAGATCCGCTCGAACGGCGGGGACGTGTCGGTCTCGGTCGGCGGCTACGGCGGTACGAAGCTCGGTCAGACCTGCGGCACCGCCGATGCCACCGCCGCGGCGTACCAGCAGGTCGTCACGAAATATCAGCTCAAGGCCATCGATTTCGACCTGGAAGAACCGGAGTACGAAAGCTCCGCGGCGATCGCCAATGAATTGGGTGCGGCGAAAAAACTGCAGGCGGACAATCCGGGCCTGTTCGTGTCGGTGACCATGCCGGGCACTTCGGCCGGCACGGGATGGTTCGGCACTCAGCTGCTGGATCAGGCGAAATCGATCGGCTTCAGTCCGGCGAACTTCTCGATCATGCCGTTCGACGGAGGGTTCAACGGCGCCTCTTCCCAAGTGTCGGCCTTGGAAGCGTTCCACGGCCTGCTCGAAAGCCACCTCGGCTGGGACAGCGCCACCGCGTACGCGCACGAAGGTTTTTCCGGGATGAACGGCAAATCAGATTCCGCGGAGATCTTCACCGTTTCGGATTTCCAGACCGTGTATGACTACGCGACGAGCCACAAGCTCGGCCGGTTCACTTTCTGGTCGGTGAACCGGGACCGTCCGTGCGTGGGCACGACAGACAACGGCGTGTGCTCGAATGTGGCGCAGAACGACTGGGACTTCACGAAGTTCACCACGAAGTTCGCCGGGGCCACGCCGCCTCAGGCGGACCCGCCCACGAGCGACCCGACGAATCCCCCGGCCACCTGCAGTGCATCGGAATGGCAGAAGTCGCAGGCCTACTCGGGCGGCACCATCGTTTCCCACAACGGACACCGATGGACTGCCAAGTGGTGGACCCAGGGCGAAGAACCCGGCACCACCGGTGTGTGGACCGACAACGGCTCCTGCTGATCCGATCCGCGCCCACCGCCCGCACCCGGTGGTGGGCGCGGATCGTCCGACGGCACCGACTTCCGGAATTCAGGGACGGACACCCCGCAAATGCGTATTGGCACGCCGTACATCGGCGGCCAGCGCCGGGATCTCGAGGACCTGCCGCCCGGCCGCGGTGAGCTGCTCCACGCCTTCGGCGTCGACGAACAGCACCGGCTCACGCCACGCCGTGACCACCCGCGGAATCGGCGTCTCCAGGATCAGCTGGGTGCAGCTCTTCGGATGCGACGCACGGGCGCTGCACGGTTCGAGCGAACTGTAGATGGTCGCCTCGGCCAGCCGTGGATCGTCCGGGGAGAGCTTCGCGAGCGCAGCCTCCTCAGCGTGATTACGCGGGTCGCCTTCGCCCGAATGTCCGGTGGCGAGCACGGTCCCGTCCGGCAACCCGACGACCGCCCCGACCCGGAACGTCGAACTTGGCGGGCACCGGTCCGCGAGCTCGATCGCCTGCCGCAACCACCGCACGTCCTGCGAGGACGGTTCGGCGGCGGCCCGGTAGCGCAGCACCGCGACGTCGCCGAGCCGCCGCGCCTCAGCGAGCTCGAGCGGCCGCGGAAACGCGCCGTCGCTCAGAAACCGCGGCGCCCGCGAATCGCCGACCACGACCGGAGCGACGGCCAACCGCAACTCATCGGCGAGACCGGCAACGAGGAACTGAGTGTGCACAGCCGCACCGCCCTCGACCAGCAACGTCCGCACTCCTCGCGCGGCGAGATCATCGAGAACCCACTCCAACCGCGGCCCCCCACGGCCCGCAATGCCGCTCCGCCCACCCGCCTGCACACCACCCACAACTCCGCCGGCACCGCCGTTGCCGCCGGCACCGTCTGTGCCGTCTGTGCCGCCGCTGCCGCCGGCACCGTCTGTGCCGTCTGTGCCGTCTGTGCCGCCGCTGCGGTCTGTGCCGCCGCTGGCGCCCACGCGTTCGCTGTCGCCACTGGCGCCTGTGCCGCCGTTGTAGTCCGTGCCTCCGCTGGCGTCCGTGCCGCCGCTGTAATCCGTGCCGCCGCTGTGGTCCGCGCCGCCAATGACGCCCGTGCCTTCGCCATAGCCACTGGCGTCCACGCCGCCGCTGTCGCCGCCGTCGCCACTGGCGCCCGTGCCGTCGTTGTAGTCCGTGCCCTGGCTGGCGTCCGCGCCAGCGCTGTAATGCGTGCCGCTACTGACGTCCGTGCCCCCGCGGTGGTCCGTGCCTCCGCTGGCGCCCACGCCGTCGCTGTCGCCATTGCCGTTGGTGTCGGCACTTCCGTCGACACCGTCCTCGCGGGCGCCATCGCCAGCACCGGTACCGCGGTCACCACTGTCGCCGCCCGGCGGCGAATCGGTGACGGCCATGGCGTCGCGCCGCGCATCTCCGGCCTCGGCTCCCACACCAACCGCACCGCCATGCGAATCATCACCGACCGCGCCCACCGCCGTCCCGCCTGACTGATCCTCAGCGCCCGGCACGCGGTCCACACCACGATCCAGCTGATCATCGGCGCCCGGCACGTCGTCCGCACGACCATCCGGCCGGTCGCCGCGGCCTGGCAGATCTGCCCCACGGCTGCGCGATTCGTCACCCGCACTCGCCAGTGATCTCGCCACGTCGCCTGGCTGATCCGCAGGGCCCACGGACGCACCGACCGCGGGATCCGGCAGTGCGTTCCCCGCCTCCGGTGGCGAGCTGGGCACGACGGTCGCGACCGCGGCCAGCGCCTCCGCGACGCCCGGCGGCGCGTAGACCAGCTTCGGTCCGTTCCCCGTCGTGAAGAACCGGGCAGCCGGGTCGAGTTCACCGCCGGCCGTGATGGTCACCTTGATCGGCTGCTCCGGCTTGCCTGCCGCGATCCGCTGCCGGCGCAGTTCGGGAGAACGCACGAGCAGGCGCGGGTTGTCGGCCCGCACCGTGCCCGCCCCGACGAGAATCGCGTCGGCTTCGGCGCGCAGGCGGTCGACTTCCGCGAAATCGTCCTCATTGGACAGCAGCAGCCGGGTCTCGCTCGCGTCGTCGAGGTAGCCGTCGAGGGATTGCGCCGCGGACAGCACGACGTACGGCCGCTCAGTCATCGGCCAGTCCGGTGGAGTGCATACGATGCCTGGCCGCGATCATGCCGGTAGCACAGCGTATTGGCGCACGTAGAGATCGGTGTACGTCACCGGCCCACGCGGTCCCGGGACGCGGTCCAGGTTGATCCCCGTTTCGGGGACAGCGAGCAGTGTGAAGCCGTCGAGCAGCCGGGTCGGCGCGTTCCAGAACACACCGGTGCCGGTGTAGCCGTCGAAGAAGGCTTCGGCCGCGGCCGGGTCCTCGGTGGCGATTCCCGCGGCCAGGCCCGAGGTGCGCTCGTTCGCGATCTCGACCGCGTCGGCCAGGCCGCCCACCTTTTCCACCGTGACGGTCGCCTCTTGCTCCGCATCAAGCGCCCACTCGTAGCCGATCGGATGCTCGTGGGGCGCGAGAGAAGGCGTGACCCCCCGCTCGGCCAGCGCCGACTCGATCGAGGGCCACACGGCGCCGTGCACCCCCTCGTGAATCAGCAGCAGGTTCAGCCGGTTGCACACGCCGAGCCGGTCGAGGCTCGAGTACACGAGATCGCGCGCCTTGCCGGCGTCGGCGGCGGCGTCCACGTACAGCACGCCGCCGCCGTCCGCGTGCGCCAACGTCCGCACCCCGTGCACAGCGGCCTCGGTGGCGAGCGCGCGAGTGCTGTCGCCACTGCCACGCAGAATCACCAACGGCACCAGCTCCGGCAACCGCACCAACGCCGACGCGGCCTCCCGCTCGACTCGCGGCACGAGCTGCACCACGTCCGGGTCGATCCCGGCGTCCTCGAGCGCCGGCGCGATCACCGTGTCCCGCAGCCGTTGCGCGGACCCGAGCGCAGCCGATCCAGTACGCAGGACGCCACCGTTGCGCGACTTCACGAGCTGCGAAGCCACGTCGACGGTCACGTTCGGCCGCGCCTCGTAGTTGGCCCCGATCACGCCGACCGGACGACGCCGCTCGATCAGCCGTAGCCCGCCGTCCAAGGTCGACACGTCGACGGACCGCTCCTGGTGCGGCGCCCCGGCCAGCAGCCGGAGCTGCCCGGCCATCCCGTCGAGCCGCTCGGGGGTGATGGTGAGCCGATCGAGCAGCCCGGCGCTCATCCCCTCCGACTGCGCCTTGGCGACGTCGGCCCGGTTGGCCTCGAGCACCACGTCCCGGTGCCCGGCCAGCCTCTCCGCCATGTTCAGCAGCGCCGCGTCCACCGCCTCGGCCCCAGCCGCCGCCAACGACGGCGCGGCCGCCTTCGCCGCCCGCGCACACGCCTCGACGGCCTTCGCGACCTCGTCCATCGTTTTGCTCCCTCCGCAGGTCAGGCAGACGTCCAGTCTGCCGCATCCGTCCATATCGGGAGACGACGGGCCCATTCCTCGGGACGCTCAGGCCCCGGCCGCGTCGGGCCGCCGTCACCCCGGCGGGTCACTCCGGCGGCGGTCACCGCTGCCCGGCACACGCCACCTGCCGACGGTGGCTGCCACGGGCGTGGCCGCGGCGCCTCTGCACCCTCGGCGCCAAGCAACCATGCCGCGAAGCCGCGGGCGACCGATTTTCCGTCACCGAACTGCCGCCACGAGGCTCACCGGCCGGAGCAGTCGCCCACACGCCCAGAACCGCCGGCGCCCAACCGAGCCCAAGCCCTTGCCGGCGACCAGGCCACCCCGACGCAACCGGCTGGCGATCAGGTCAACACGACGCGACCCGTCCGGCGGACCAGGCCATCACGACACAGCCGTCCGCCGGACCAAGTCACCACGACGCAAGCCGTCCGGCAGACCAGGCTCCACGACGCAGCCGTCCAGCGACGACGCCACTCGACACAGCCGGCCAGCGACCAGGCCACCCCGACGCAACCGGCCGGCGACCAGCCCACCACGACGCAACCGGCTGGCGATCAGGCGGCGAGTGGCTGCAGCAACCACAATCCGCCCGCGATGACGCAGCTGACCGTGAGCACGCCGAACACCAGTACCCACAGCACCGCCGGCACGCCGGTGAGCCGGCCCAGCTGGTCGGCGTCGGAGTCGCGGGCCTGACCGATCCGCCGTTTGACCTGCAGCTCCACCACCGGCCGGACCCCGCCGAACAGCAGGAACCAGGTCAGCAGGTACACGAACGGTGCCTGGACCACCTCCGGCGCCACCAGTGCCACGAGCCCCAGCACGACCGCGCTCGCGACCACCGAGAACACGCCGTATGCGTTGCGCACCATGACCAGCACACCCAGCAGCAACAACGCGATCAGCACCAGCACGGCCGTGACCTGGTCGGCGCCGACCAGGCTCGCGAACAGCAGACCCAGCACCGAGGGCGCGATGTAGCCGGCCATCGCGGTGAACGCCATGCCAGGCCCCTCCGGCTTGCCCCGGGACACCGTGACGCCGGACGTGTCCGAGTGCAGCCGGATCGACCGCAGCCGCCGCCCGACCATGACCGCGGCGAGGGCGTGGCCGGCCTCGTGGACGATCGTGACGACGTTGCGCGCGAACCGCCACGGCGTCCCGCCGACCAGCACGATCAGTAACGCGACGCCACCGGCGACCAGGGTGATCACGCTCGGTGTGTTCGCCTGCTCCAGCGCCGCGCCGACCGCTCCGGTGTCCGTCGCCGCAGCGGCACCGGAGAAATCTCCGGCAGCTGGACGGACACCGAGGACCGACGAAACAGCGAGCGCAGGCGTCATCACGCGGACACCTCACCACAGGGCACATCTGGCCCTTGTGAGCGCCCCGGCACGTCCCGTTCGCGGCTGTTCGGTATGGGCGCGGCTCACTCCATCACAGCTCCTTTCTCCCCACGGATTCCGCACCGACCGGGTTCAGCTCACCATCGCGCTCCCTCCACAGACGCCTCCTGATCTACCCGCCAGAGGTGCGCGACCCACGACCGGTACGGGCGCCACTCGCCGGCCAGCTCTTCGAGGTTTTGGACCGGACTGTCGGGCGGCAGCGAGTACTGCTCGTGCAGGAAACGATGGAGCCGGGTGTCCAGGCGGGGGAACAGATCGGGATGTCCCGCGCCGTTCTGGAGGATCTGTTCCGCGGAGAACGCGCCGATTCCCGGGATCGCGCGCAAGCGCGCCAACGCCTCGGCGATGGGCAACGCACGCAGCTCCTCCGCCTCGAGTCTGCCCTCGACCGCTGCCCTCGCCACCGCACGCAACCGCGCGAGACGGAACCGTCCCAGCCCGGGCTCCTCGGTCAATCCGGCCAGCGCCTGAGGCACCGGGAAGGACGCCAGCCGGACGCCCTCGTGCTCGATGACCCGGCCATATCGCCCGACCAGCCGTTGCCGGCAGCGCTCGGCCTGCGCGACCGGCCTTCCTTGGGTGAGCACCGCCCAGCAGGCTGCCTCGTAGGGCGACGAGAACAACACCGGGCGCACCCCCGGGTGCCGAGCCATCAGCCTTCGCGCGATCGGATCCCGCGTAGCCACTTCCAGGAAGCTCGCCGCATCGACGTCGAGCGAGAACATCCGGCGCACCTGCCCGACCACTCGCGCGGCCACCTCCACTGGAGCGATCACCTCGACCTCCACCATGCCGGGGCAGCTCTGCCGGATCAGCGCGCCGGCATGGACCCAGGGCCCTTCCACAGGAAATGCCAGGCGCACGGCACCCGGCCCGGCGGATCCGTGCTGCACGAGCCGGCGGGCCGCAGCGGCGAGGTCGAAGGCGCCACGCACGGCGATCTCACCGGCGGGCAGGTCGATCGGGTTCAGGATCGGGGCGGTCATCAGCAATTCTCCTCACTGGTCCTCCGCAGGTCGGAGGACGTGCTGACGACGTTAGAAACGACCACCGACAAACTCGCCCGTCGAACGCCTGATCGGCGCTATCTTCACTCGGACGAGTTATGCGAGCAGGCCGCATACTGCCGATACCCGAACGAGAGGAGCCCCGTGCCCCCGCACCCGAGCGCCCAGCAGCGGCTCACCGCCCTGGTGCGCGAACCGGCCCCCTCCGCCAGCGGATTCGTCGACGTCCTGGGCGAAGCGCCGCAAGCAGGACCACCGACCGGGCTCACACAACGGCTGATGAGCACCACCCTGCTACCTCAGGTCTACGAGCACTACTGGCGGCCGCTGCTCGGCCGCGTGCTGAAAGGCGTAACCGGCCCCAGCATGGACGGCGAAGTGCGACTCGCGACCGAACTGCTCGACCTTCGGCCCGGCGAAGTCGTCCTCGATGTCGCCTGTGGCACCGGCAGGTTCACCCGCACCTTCGGCACCGCCGTGGGCCCGGACGGACTCGCCATCGGCCTCGACGGAGCGCGTGCCATGCTCGACCGCGCCCTCGCGGAATCCAATCCACCTGCCGTCGCCTACCTTCGCGCCGATGCCGTCGAACCGCCGCTCGAGCCGTCCACTGTGGACGCAGTGTGCTGCTTCGCTGCATTGCACATGTTCGCCGAACCCGAGCGCGCCCTCGACTCCTTCGCCCGGCTCCTTCGCCCCGGCGGGCGAATCGTGTTGCTGACGAGTGCCCGGCGCGACTGGCAACCGGCCAGGCTGGCAGACACCGCAGGCGGAATCCTCAGCGGGCAGCGGATGTTCGACCGCGGCGAAATCGCGGCGAGCTTGCGGGCCCGTGGCTTCGGCCAGGTGCGGGCGCGGTACTTCGGGGTGGCCCAGCTCGTGTCCGGACGGGTCGACGCCCTCGAGTGATCGGTTTCTGTCGTAGCCCGGGGCTAGCATTCGCTCCATGACCCACACCGAGCCCATCCCGCCCGACGACAGCCACCTGCGTGCCCTGCTCGAGGCCACCGCCGAAGCCGTGGCCTCGGCCGAACCGCTCGGCTCCGAGCATGCTGGAGCCGCCGCGGATGTCCGGGCCACCGTCGAACGGGAAGTCCGGGCGCGAGCGGACGAACTGGTGGCGCTGAGCCAGGATCTGCACGCACATCCGGAAGTGGGGTTCGCCGAGCACCGATCGGTGCGAGCGCTTGCCGAGTTGCTGCGTGCGCACGGCCACGAGGTGACGGTGGGACTGGGGGGTTTGGACACGGCGTTGCAGGCCGGCACCGCCGACCGCGGCGGGCCGCACATCGCGGTCCTGTCCGAGTACGACGCGCTGCCCGGGCTCGGGCACGGTTGCGGGCACAACGTCATCTGCACTGCCGGCGCCGGCGGGTTCCTGGGCGCGGCAGTGGTCTCAGAGCAGCTCGGCGGGCGCGTCTCGCTCGTGGGCACGCCCGCGGAGGAAGGCGGCGGCGGCAAGGAAACCCTCGCCCGGGCGGGCGTGTTCGACGACGTGGACGCGGTGATCATGCTGCATCCGTTCAGCCACGACATCGCGCTGCACCCGTTCCTCGGAAGGCGCCAGCTCGAAATGGTGTTCCACGGGGTCGGCGCGCACGCGTCCGCGCAACCGTTCATGGGCCGCAACGCGCTCGACGCGGCGGTGGCCGCCTATCAGGGAGTCTCGGCCCTACGTCAGCAGCTACCGTCGACCGACCGGGTGCACGGCGTCTTCACCGATGGCGGCGCGCGGCCCAACGTCATCCCGGCCCGGGCGGCGGTGTTGTTCTACCTGCGCTCGGCCGACCCGGAAACGCTACGCGACCTGGCGCGCCGGATGACCTCGATCGCCCACGGCGCGGCCGAGATGACCGGATGCGGGGTCGAGCTGCACTGGGACAGCCAGCCGGCGTACCTGCCGATCCGGTTCAACACCACGCTGGCCGGCCGGTGGTCGGTCAACCAAGAGGGCACCGGCCGCACCCCGCTTCCGCCGGGCATCGTCCCGGAATTCCTGACCGGGTCGACGGATCTGGGCAACCTGTCCTACCGGATGCCTTCGCTGCACCCGATGATCGCCGTCGCGGAATCGACGGTTGCTTTGCACACCAAGGAGTTCGCCGAGGCAGCCGGGTCCCCTGCCGGAGACAAGGCGGTGGTCGACGGTGCGCTGGGGCTGGCGCTGACGGCCGCGGACTACCTGGCCGACCCGGATCTACGGCAGGCAGTGCACGACGAGTTCGAAGCCTCGGGAGGTGCATGGGACGTACCCAGGTTCTTCGACTGAGCTGCGCCGATCCCCCGTGGCTGGCGTTCTGGTCTGCCGGATGCGGCGGCAGGTGCCGCGCCGGTGAGTTCGCGGGGTGCCGGCGAGCTTGGCTGAGGGAGACCTGAGGATTCTCAGCTGATTCTTCTCAGCAAAGCCCCAGGTGTTTCCACAGGCTTTTCACAAGCATCGGCGCGAATCTTGAGACATGAGCGAGAACGAGAGCCGGCCCGGCACCGGTGGGCACGAGCCGCACCAGAGCAGTGAGCAGCCGTACGGTCAGTACGGAAACCAGCCGACGGCCGGGCCGTACCCGTTCGTTCCAGGGCAGGCGCCCGCACCGCAGGACGGAGGGCCACGAATCGGGCACACGGCTGCGCCGTACGCGCCCCGGCCGCCGGCTCCGGAAGCTGGACCCGTCGCGGCACGGCAGGCCGGGCAGCCGGCGGCGTCCTACGACGACCAGTCGTGGACACCGCACACCGGACAGCCGTCGACACTGCACACGGGACAGCCGTCGACACTGCACACGGGACAGTCGTCGACACCGCACAGGGGACGCTCGGCGGCGGCCCGCAGCGACCAGCTTTCGGCGATGCAAACCGCGAGGTCTGCACCGCCCACCACCGGCGATCCAGCGGCGTCCCACGTCCTACAGCAGGCAGCACCGCTCGTCGGAGGCTCGGTAGCGCCGCACGGCGGACAGCTTTCACCACCCCAAGCCACACAGTCGACAGCGCCCCACTCCGCTCCATCGGCAGCACCGCAAGCCGGCCGGTCGGCAGCACCATTCACCGGCCGGACGTCGGCAGGCGGGACCGTACCGCCGCACGGTGGGCAGCCGCCGGTCGCGCTTGCCGGACCGTCGCGGAGGCGGCCCGGGCGACTCACCGCCATCGTCGGTGCGACCGCGCTGGCGGCGGCACTCATCGGCGGCGGGGCGGGAGCGGCGATCGTCGGGCTCACCGGAAGTGACTCCGCCGGATCGGCGTCCACCTCGTCGGTCACCGGGCAGACCGTCAGCAGCACCACCTCCTCCGGCGACGTCAGCGCTGTCGCGGAGAAGGTCGTGCCCAGCGTCGTGCAGGTGAACGTCACCACCTCGCAGGGCGAGGCAATCGGGTCCGGCGTGATCCTCAGCTCCGACGGCCGGATCCTCACCAACGCACACGTGGTCGAGGGTGCACGGAACGTCACGATCACCACATCGGACGGCAAGGAGTACCAGGCGACCGTCGTCGGCTCGGACACCAAGGGCGATATCGCGGTGGTGCAGGCGCAGGGGGCCGAGGGACTCACCGCGGCGACCCTCGGTGACTCCGGCAAGCTCGCCGTCGGCCAAGAGGTCGTGGCGATCGGCTCGCCCGGCGGGCTGCAGAACACGGTGACCACCGGCATCGTCAGCGCACTCGACCGGCCGCTTTCCGACGTCGGCAACGGTGGCGAACAGCAGCAGGAGTCGCCGTTCGGCCGGCAGACCTCGAACGAGACGTCCGGCCCCAGCTACACCGCGATCCAGACGGACGCCTCGATCAACCAGGGCAACTCGGGTGGCGCGCTGGTCGACGCCCAGGGCCAGGTGATCGGGATCAACTCCGCGCTCTACAGCCCGAGCGCGTCGGCGAACGGTTCGGCGGGCAGCGTCGGCATCGGCTTCGCCATCCCGATCAACGATGCCAAGAAGATCGTGGACCAGATCGTGAACGACTGACCCGGACTCGGGACGGACCGCGGTCGGGGCGGCCCGTCCCCCACCTCACCTGTCGGGGCAGTGAGGTGACGAAAGCCGCTCTCCCTGGGAATCGGGGCCCAGGGAGAGCGGCGTACTCCGCTCCGGGGCACCGCACGGCACCGTGTGCCGAACCACCTGGAAGAAGCCGCATCGGGGTTCCCGTCGTCACCGAAGGAGGCCGAAGTCACATCTCCACACCCAGCACAACGCGCCGGATGCCCAGGTGAGAGCGCCGATGTCCCTGTGCCGAGTTAAGGTGGGGCGGGTGAACGACCATCTTGTCTGGATCGACTGCGAGATGACGGGGCTCGACCTCGGCAAGGACGCGTTGATCGAAATAGCCGCACTGGTCACCGACGCGGACCTCAACGTCCTCGGCGACGGCGTGGACATCGTCATCCACGCCGATGACGCCACCCTCGACGGCATGCCCCAGGTCGTCCACGACATGCACGCGAAGTCCGGCCTCACCGAGGAGGTGCGGGCCTCAGCAGTGAGCCTCGCCGAGGCCGAGCAGCGCGTTCTCGCCTACATCCGCGAGTTCGTGCCCGACCCCGGCACCGCACCGCTGGCCGGCAATTCCATCGCGACCGACCGCGGCTTCATCTCGCGCGACATGCCGGCGCTGGACGGCCACCTGCACTACCGCATGGTCGACGTGTCGTCGGTGAAGGAGCTGGTCCGCCGCTGGTACCCGCGGATCTACTACGCCAAGCCGGAGAAGGGCCTCGCCCACCGTGCCCTGGCCGACATCAAGGAGTCGATCGGCGAACTCGACTACTACCGCAGCATCGCCTTCGTCCCCCAGCCCGGCCCGACCAGCGACGAGGCCAAAGCCGCCGCCGCCGAAGTGCAGGAACGCCACCAGAGGTGACCCGCTGAACCCCCGACGCGAGGGCACGCTAGGATTACCGGCAGCAAGGTGATCGCAGGATCCCTGAGCCGATGGTGGGCGTAGCTCAGCTGGTAGAGCACCTGGTTGTGGTCCAGGAGGTCGCGGGTTCGAGCCCCGTCGTCCACCCCAGCACCCCAGTCCGTGTGAGGTTCGTACGCGGGCTGGGGTTTTTTCTGTCCCCGCCCACTTGCGCCTCGCCCGCCCACCGCCCCCTGGCGCGGTAACGGGACCCCCCCTGGAACGCCGCCTGAACGTGCTGCTAATCTTTTCCACGTCGCCGAGGGAAACCACGGCGGCGGCAAGCACCAGGCGCCATTAGCTCAATTGGCAGAGCAGCTGGCTCTTAACCAGCGGGTTCGGGGTTCGAGTCCCTGATGGCGCACAGTTCTGAATCGAAGCCCATCTGCAGGGTTCCTTCATCACGGGGATCTTGCCGGTGGGCTTTGATCATGAGTGGGGCCGGCGTGGGGCCGAATGCGGCCGCACCAGTCGAAGGTGCTTCTTAGCCACCCGCCCCTGGCTGCGGCGTCCCTTTCCGCGTCGGCGCTGTTTTCTCCTTCCTCTTCTCGCAAGGCGATCGCAGTGTCGTGGGCGGCCTCCAACACCAGCGTCGCGGTTGCCTCGGCAGCGCGATGAGCCAGACAAGGCAGCACGCTCGTGTAGGTGTCCGCGGTGAGCACGATGCTGGAGTGCCCGAGCATCGCCTGCACGACCTTCAGATCGTTGCCCGCAGCCAACGACAAGCTCGCCGCGCCATGCCGCAGATCGTGCAACCGGACCGGCGGCAAACCCGCCTCCACCAACAATCTCGTGAACGTGTGCGTCACATACCCCGGGCTCAACGGCCCACCCTCCCGGTTGGCGAACACGAACCCGACCGGCTCACCACCGTCACCGTGCCGCCGCTGCGACCGAAGCACCCGCAACGCCGCCACCAGGCCATGATCCAACGCCACCGTGCGCACGCTCGCCTCGGTCTTCGGCGGACACACCACTGTGCGGCCACCGCGGTCCTGGACCTGGTGCGACACCTGCACCACTCCAGCATCCAGGTCGAGATCGCACCACCTCAGCCCCGCTACCTCGCCACGCCGCAACCCGAGCAACGCCACCGACAGATACAGCACGTACAACGGATGACCGCGAGCATGCTCCAGGAATTCAGCCGTCTGCCTCGCCGTCCACACCGCCACCGGCGGACGCTCCCCGGTAGCCCGCCAATGCGCCACCCGCGCATCCGTCCACACCACCGCACGCGGCCGCCGCCCCGACGGCAACTCCACCAGATGCGCCGGATTCCGCTCGATCAAACCCACCCGGATCGCGCCGTTCAACGCCGCATGCAACGTGCCCCGGATCCGCACGAACGTCGCCGGCGACAACGGCCGCTGTCGCGTCGCGTTCGCCCGGACGAGCCCGACGAACATCGCCTGAACCCGCCACCGTCAATGACCGCAACGGCACGCTCCCCAGACACGGCTTTAGATAGTCGTCCACCTGCTGCGTGTACAGCCGACGCGTGTTGAAACTCAAGCTCTGCCTCATCTCCAACCAAATGTCCAGCCACTGTCCCACCATCACCGCACTCCGCCCCGGAACCACATCCGCCCCCAGCAGATACGCCCTGGCCTGCTCGGCAGCGGCACGGGACCGGAAACCGCCGCGGCGCACCCGATGCCGACGACCGTCCCGGCCGCACGGCAACTCCAGCGAGAAATACCAACTCCCATGACCCCGCTTCCGCAACCGAGGACAACGCCCGCCACCCGCTTCACTTCGCGTCCTGCAACCGCACCGCTTGTACACCGCCGCTCGCCTCATCACGACCTCCTTGCCGAACACCCCCAGCGTGCGCCTCCGTCTCTTCAACCACCACACGCTGCTCGCGGGGATAGCCTGGGCGAATGACCAGCGCCCAGCGACGCCGCCGCAGAGTCAAAGTCACCGTCGAAGCGATCGTCGACATCACCGACGAGAACGCACTCGAACAAGCCGCCATCGCCGACATCGAAACAACACAGTTCTCCGTCTTGCCCGGCAGCGACCTCACTGTCGCGCAGGTCCGGCAGCACGAGCAGGATCACATCCGCGGCGACGCCGTCGCCGCCGTGCAATGATTCATCGACGCCGGCGCGATCATCGACGATCGCCCCGGCGTCGAATTCGTCGAAGCCACCGAGTCCGCCATCGAGATCGACGAACACGACATACCACTCTCGGTCTGGCCACAGTTCGCAGAACTCTTCCCCCTCTGCACCTGCGGCGCGGACACCTGCGACCAGTGCAGCGACTTCCAAGTGACACCACGAACAGCAGCAGCCCTGTGGACCGCTGTAGGTCTCCTCGCCGACCATGCCTACGACGATGTGCTCGAACACGGCGACCAGCACGCGGACGACGCCGGCGACTGGCCCGAACCCCGCTGCCCAGCCGAAGAAACGGCCCTGCACCTCATCCTGCGCTACGCGGAATCCGCCGTCGACGACGACTGGGCCAGCCTCACCGGACGCTACGCGGACCTGCCGGAGCACAAGGACAACCACAACTGGAACATGCTCACCGAAATACTCTTCCAAGACACCGACATACTCGCGCTGTTCAGCAAACGACTCGACGGCATCGAAGACCCCGACACCGACCAAAACCGAAAACTCGGCATCGGCGACTACCGGCCCCAAGCCTGGTTCGAATGGTTCCTCAATGTGGAACCGCGGAACCCTGGACGACCCTTCCGCCGCTGAACGAGATGAACGCCAGATTACCGTCGAACTTGCTCACCACCCCCGGCATGTGCTCCGCGCGCGCATACAGAATCGCGGTCTTTACTTGTGCACGGAATCCGCATCAGGTCCTATCAGATGACTGCCTGGCCGTCGCAGCCGTTCCTCACCAGTTTCGACCACTTGGCAGTGTCTGCTTACCCGCTGAAATCGATCAGGTGCGAGACCGCGACCGTGCGGACCCCGGCATGCTGGGCGACGGTGCCGACTTCGTCCACCAGAGTGCAGGCCTTCAGCATGTGGTTTTCACGCAGCGGACATCCCGGCCTTGGCACGGCCGACAGCGGCACCGCACCGGCGGCGTCACGAGCTCGTGAACCCGGCGCGCGTGCGCAAGCCTGCGCTGGGTTAACGAGTTCCGTCCTCGCCACGCTCGGCATATCGTGACGCGGTGACGACCGAACTGGACAAGGGGCCTGGTGCCGGGCCGATGCTTGTGTGTGACCTCGACGAAACACACACGTACACCACATTTCCTTGCGCTGCGGGATATGCGGACCGCCAACGGGCGCGAGGAGACCACCGGTGCCGGTAAAGGCAACAACTCGTGGATCGGTCTTGCAATGGGCATGATCGTGCTCGACATCCTGTCCACCACCGACCAGGACGAAAAGGTCGGCGTCCGATTCCGGCGCCTGCTCACCAAGCACGGCATCAGCGCAAACGACGCCGCCCTCATCTACAAGTTCCGGTGCACGCTGCACCATGCCTACGGCATACCCAAACCCGTGACGGTCGGCAATCGCAACTTGTTCGCCACGGCCGCTGCCGGGGCGTATGCCGTCGACACACGTCGCTCGGACCGCGTTCTGATCAGCGTTCCCGTTTTCTGCGGTCGACTCGTCGAGCGCATCGCGTACGAGGCCGCGCCGACGTGGCACGGCCCAGCTCTCATCGACACGTACGTACAACTCGGATAGGCACCCGAGATCCGCCCCTTGTACGGTGCCAAAACCGGCGACTCGGTCCGGGACCTGTGGTTTTGTGATCGATTCAGGCTGCTCGGCGGTATTCGTTAATCACGCCGCCGAGGACACGGTGCCGCCGGACTGGATAGTCGAGCGGAATGACGGCAGCGGGATCGTGGTTTGGTAGACGACGCCCGCTTTCATGGTGCGGACGGTGATCAGTGAAGTGCCGGACGAACTCATCAAGGACCGCGGCAGCGTGGCGTTCGTTGCAGATCAGCACCCTGTCGGTGCACTCCGACCGGGCACTGCGCACGAACCGCTCCGCATAACAGTTCGCTCGTGGGGGCGTTCACGACCGACGCAGATCACGGGGCAATAGCCGCGCCGACGCAGAACCCACTCCGCAGCCGGATGAACGGTCACCCCAGCGACGCGCACCCGGCGACGGTCGTGCTCTACCGCAAACAACATGCAGCCGCCCGAGCAACACCGTGTGCACACGGAAGAAGTCCACCGCCAAGACGCCCTCGGCCGGGTCGCGAGGAACTGCTTCCACGTCGGCCCCGACCGACGCGGCACCGGGTCCAGTCCAGCATCTGTGAAGACCTCCCGCACCGTTGACGCCCCGATCGCGCGCACCAACCCGACAAGCTCGCCGCGGATTCGCCGGCAACCCCACCACGGGTCGTCCTCGGCCACCTCCACCACCAGCCGGCGGATCGCCACGCCAGCGCGGCCGTCCCGGGCGACGCCGGCAGATCCACCGGCGTCGCACCAGTGACACGTGCAAACGCAGGACCGTGCACGGGACATGACCAACCACAACCGACGGCCAATTCGGCACCAGCCGCACCAACGCGGCCAATACCAGACCGTTCAGGCGATCCCGCCACGCATCAGGTCCATGTCTTCACGCCAATCCGCGCGGACCACTCGCGTCAACACCCGGGACCGTTCTGCACCGACCCCTAACGACTTGCGCAATACCTCGGCCGAGGCCGGGCGCTGATGCCGCTCACGATGCTGCGCGTCGATCAGTTTCGCCCACTCCACCAAACCGGGGTCAAGCCCGACTACGTTTTTACTATTGAGCCGGACGGCCGCTCAGACACGTCAGCCGTCGGGGCGTCCGGCCTATGGCCGACCGTTCCATGGACATCGGCGAGAGCTTGCACCACCCCCGGGGCCCCACGTCAGACCAGCCAATCAGCAACAGCGGTCTCACTGCATCGACCAACGCCTTCCGACCATAAGCAGTTCTGCTAGCGGGTAAGCGCAACCGGACTATCGAGGCGCTGGTCACCGCAAACCGGGTCACCCCCGAGCACCCGAACGTCTCCGAGATCGTCGACCAGTTGTCCGACACAAGAGGGGCCTACTTGGAGGACGAACCGGCCGACCTTCGCCACTCTGTCGCCACGTACGGGCCCTGAAGATCCGTTTTGCTAGCCCGATGGTGCGCCGACGAGACCAGGTAGCACCTCCGCGCTGTCACTCACCCACTCCGCGTCACGCCTGACGACCGGATCGGATGCCCGCAGGTAGCCCCACGGTCCGCGGTGCAGCAACACGGGCCGCAGCCCGGCGGCCCGTGCGGGCATAATGTCGTTGTCCCGGTGATCACCAAAGTAAATGATCTCGTCGGGCTCGCCCAGCGCCAAAACGATCACCCGCCCGAAAAACGCTGGTTCAGATTTGGCGACGCCCCGTTCGCCGGAAGTCGCAACGGCATCCGCTGGAAGCTCCAGTGCGCGCAGCAGCCGGGCGGCCTTCTCTGTCTGGTTGTCGGCAACACCCACCCACGCCCCGCTCGCACGGAGCGCAACCAACGCCAGCCGGGCACCTACGCTCCCCTCGATCGCCTCGCCGGCACCGGCATACCTCACGCCGCTGCCGCTCGGCTGCGAGGTCGAAACCGGGCCGCAGCATTTGGAAGGCCTCGGCGTTGTTCAGCGCTGACGCCGTGACGGTGCGCCGGGGGGGGACGCCGAGCCAATCCGTCCATCTGCCAAGCTCGACGCTGTCGTCCAACGAAGACTCGCCAGGGCCGAACACGACCGGCTCGATCGCAATACGCTCGGCTATCTCGATGTCCCGCCACCCGGAACGTAGCCAACCACCTTCTCACCATCGCGCGGGGCGGCGGGCGAACCTTGTCAACGAGCTTCGGGCTTGGCGTCCCAGGTTGCGAGTTCTCCGCCAGGCATGGAGACGACGAGGAACCCGTCAGGCCCTGATACCGTCCATGCTTCGTATTCGTCGTCTTTCTCCGCCTGAATCGCGGCTCCGTTGCCGAACGCGATTCGCAATGTGCCAGAATCATCGGCATCGGACTTCACCACGAGTTGAGACACCAAGACATCCATCGACTGGAATGATTCTTGCGGATCACTCTCAGGGGAAAAACTATACTGCTTCCCCGGCACGCTGAAGCTGAATGGCGATTCGATGCGCGCCGTGTAGTCGTCGGAGAAATGCAGCACGGCACTGTATTCGACCGTTACAGTGAGCAGCTTCTTTCCCTCAAGGCCGAGATTCACGGCTACCATCCTTCCGGGGTCGGGTACGATCCGTCTGCATTGCGTGGGATATGGGTTTCCGCCCTGGATCCCGGCTTGCCGTCAAGCTTAACAGGCTGGTTGTGTTCGTTGGTGAACTTGACGTAGCCGTTCGGGTATCGGGGATCCGCGCCGGGTTCCATGACTCGGACGGAATTCGCGTCGCCGGAGGAACCCGGTTTCTGCCAGATGGTTCCCTTGCCATTGTTAGACGGCCGGGAGGCCCAGCCGTCCTGTGCGCCCGACGGCGGCGACGAGTCCGCAGCGGAACTTCCCGCGCTCTCGCTGCTGCTGTTGACTTTGAGCGGTTCAACCCGGTCGTCGCCGGCGGCGTGACCTGCGAGATCCGTGACAGCAGCCCCCGTCATCGAGACCCCGGCCGCAATGCCCGCCGCGGACGCGATGTTGAGCGGTACGCCGGCGACCGCGCCGACACCGGTCGCGTCCAGGACTCCGCCCAAGCCTTCCCCGGCACTGCTGATCACGGTCAGGCCGATGCCGCCCGCGGCCGCGAGGGTATCGAGGGGGTGGTTGAGCATGGCGTTCCCGGCCGACGCCATCGCGTTGACCACATCCGCGCCGGCCTGCGCGAGCGTATCCCCTACGTCGTCGAGCCAACTTGATTTCTGCGGTGCCTGACCGGCACGGTCACGCAGCGTCTGCGCGGTGATGTTGCCGCTGTCCGCGAGCTGGGCACGGGCGCGGTTGAGCGCGTCCCGAGCGGCTTGCCGCTGCCTCTCACCCAGATCGGTGAAGACAGGCGGAGGCTGGTTGTTCGCTTGTGCCTGCGCAGCGGCCTGGTCGTAGGACGCCTTGGCCTGCTGTGTCGCGGCTTGGCCTTGGTTCCACAGGGAGACGGCCTCGGCCGCCTGAGCTTGCGCCCATCGCAGTGTGCCGGCGTAGTCGTTCAGCGCTCCGCTCGCGGCTTGCAGGGAGTCGGCCGCCGCGTACCATTTTCCGGGTTCGTAGGAGAATTTGTCGTGGAATGCTGTTGCGGCCGGGCCCTGCCAGGCACCGGTGTCGATCGCCTTCAGGCCGTCGGCCGCACTGCCGGCTTCTCCGGCACGCGCTTGCAGGACGCGTGCGTTCTCTTCGATCGCCTCCGGGTGGCCGGGGATCAAGGCGGCCGGATCCTGGGTTTCGCCGAGTTCAGCCATCGTTGACCGCCTGCTGGCCGGGATCGGTCCGGAGGGTCCGGGCTGTCGCATCGTCGATGCCGCGGTACGCGTTCGCGGCCCTGGTGAGGGTGGTGCCGATCTTGTCGGCATCATCAGTGAGAATGTCCAGGCCGTCGGACCACCGCGTACAGAAGTCCATCAACCCATCGTGCACACCCTGATGGCCATACAGTTCCGTGTCACCGCACAGGCCGCGAAGCTGGAACCCCTGTTGGTCTGTGACGCTTTGGCTGATCCCGCTCGCTGCCTCCGCCACCTTGTCGACGTCGACGTGGAACCCCGGCCCGTCCACCACTGAAACGACCCCCTCCAACACTCACCGTACTCGGCCATGCTCCCTATCGGACCACACGATAAGCAACCACGGGGTTACTTTGTGCAGGTTGAGGTTCACCCCTGGTAGTGGACACCGAGTTAGCAGGACCAGTCGTCCTGCTGAAAGGATGTCCTCATGCCTGCTCGCAAGCGCCGGTCGTACACGGCCGAGTACAAGGTCGAGGCTGCACACCGCGTGATCGATTCCGGCCGTACGATCGCTGAGGTTTCCCGTGAGCTGGGTATCGACGCGGGCATGTTGAGTGTCTGGGTCAAAGACGAACGGCGCCGGGTCACCGCGGCCGAGGTCCACGGAGACAAACCTCTGGAGGCCGCCGAGCGGGCCGAACTGTTGCGCTTGCGCGGTCAGGTGGCCGAGCTGGAGAAGGACAACGCCTTCCTGGTAAAAGCCTCGGCGTACTGTGCCGCGATGCAGAAGAACCGGCCCGGTTCGCTCTGATGGCCAAGTACGCCGGCCCCGACGAATTGGCCGAAACCGCCGACGAGACCTCACCGCGGGGCACACGGTTCTCGGTGCGGCGTATGGCGCGACTGCTGGGCGTGTCGACGTCCGGCTACTACGCCCACGCCAAACGCGCCGCGGCAACGGTGCTGACCCCGCGGCAGCAGCGCCGCGCCGACCTGGAGGTGAAGATCGCCCAGGTGCACCAGGACTCGCACGGCACGTACGGGTCGCCGAGGATCACCGCTGAGCTGCGTGATCAGGGCGAGGTGGTCACGGCGAAGACTGTCGCCACAATCATGGCCTCGATCGGGATCGAGGGCATCAGCCCACGCACGTTCACAGTCAAGACGACGGTGGTCGACCCGGCCGCGTCGTTCCCATCGGATCTGGTCGACCGCCACTTCGACCGGGGCCGGCCCGACGCGGTCTGGCTGACCGACATCACGTACCTGACGTGTGGCGAGGGCGACATGTTCCTGTGCGCGATCCGGGACGGGCACACCCGGAAAATGTTGGGATACAGCATTTCTGACCATATTGGTGCCGAGATGGTCACTGACGCCATCGACGACGCAGCGGCCGCACGCGGCGGCCGGTGTCGTGGCACGGTTCTGCATTCCGACCGCGGCGGGGAGTTCACGGCCCGCCTGACGGCGCGAGCGTGCTTCGCTCACGGGCTGCGCCGGTCGATGGGCGCGACCGGGATCTGTTGGGACAACAGCCCGGCGGAGTCGTTCTGGTCGACGTTCAAACACGAGCACTACTACCGACACGTGTACGCCACGAAGGCGGAACTCGTTGCAGCGATTGACAAGTGGGTCACGTTCTACAACAGTGTGCGGAGGCACTCCGCGATCGGAATGCTCAGTCCCGACACCTACGAGCGGTCGCTGACAGCGGCTGCTTGAACTGCATAAGTCCCTGTCCACTGTTCGGGGTGAACCTCAGATCCCGCGCCGACAACATAACCGGCCACTTCAACTCTGCAGGCACGACAACCACGCTCGCGCGGCAGGCGAACGACCTGCCGGACCACAGTCTCCCAGCCACACCTAAGCAGCGACACGCTACTGGTTACCACGTGACCGGGAGCTCGTGCAGGCCGTAAGCCAAGCCGGAATTCTTGAAGGGCAGCGACTCGATCGGTGCGGCGAGGCGGAGGTCCGGGATCTTGGAGAACAGCGTGGTGAAGACGATCTCCAGCTCGATTCGCGCGAGGTTCTGGCCGAGGCACTGATGGGGGCCGTAGCCGAACGCGAGGTGGTGGCGTGCGCCGCGTTCGAGGTCCAGCTTGTCGGGCTGGTCGAATGCCTCCGGGGACCGGTCGGCCGTGTTCAGCAGCGGCACCACGCCCTCACCAGCACGAATCAGCACACCACCGAGCTCGACGTCGGCTATTGCGACCCGAGCTCCGCTCACCTCGCCGATCGTGAAGTAGCGCAACAACTCTTCCACCGCTGCCGGTGTCTTCGCCGGGTCAGCACGGATGATACGAAGGTCATCAGGACGGTCAAGCAGGGCCATCGCACCCAGCGAGATCATATTGGCTGTGGTTTCGTGACCGGCAGAGAGAAGCAACTGCGCCAGAACCGTTACGGCTGCGGGGTCATCAGATTTGGCGAGTTGGCGACTGATCAAGTCATCGGCCGGCGCCTTCTGCTTGGCCGAGACAAAATCTTTGAGGTAGGCGACCAGCTCCGCCAGGGCCTTCGCATGCAACTCGGGCGATGCCGCCCGGTCTGACAGCAGTGACGTACGAGCCTGGAAAAAGCCGTGGTCGGTGTAGGGAACACCCAGCAGCTCACAGATGACCAGCGAGGGCACCGGCAACGACAAGGCCGTGACCAAGTCGGCGGGCCGCGGGCCGTCGAGCATCGCCTCGATGTGCTCGTCGACGATTTCCTGGATCCGAGGTCGCAACGCCTTCAGCCGCTTCGCGGTGAACTCCCCGAGCACCGCACGACGAGCCGGGCCGTGCTCAGGGGGATCCATGCTGATCAGCGGCGTCCTGGCACCCTCCGGGATCAGACGTCCCGCGGCGAGCGTCGGGTAGTTCGGATTGCGTCGATCAGCGCTGAACCGTGGGTCCATCAACATGGTGCGGACGTCGTCATACCGGGTCAGCACCCACACGCTTTGACCGTTGGGCAAAGTCGCGCGTGAAATAGGTTCCTCGGTCTGCAAGCGCCGATGCTCAGCTGGCGGCGCGTACGGACAACTGCGAGCCAAGGTCAATACAGAATAAGCTTGTTCACTCACGTGTATACTCCAACCTACAGGTAAAAAAACAGATTCCTGGCCGAAAAGATGAGGCTACTTTCCTGCGGACTGGTGGCGAACCGCTGTCGCTCGCACGGCCGCTACCCGATCTGCAGTTCAGTATGGCTTGGCCAGAACGTTGAACGCTTCGGTCATCAGCTTCTGGTTACCTGCCGGATCCGCGTTTTCCTGCTCCCGCCGGGAGAGCTGCCTGCTGGTCTCGACCACGGTCCGCACTCGCTCGTAGCGCCGTTTCATGAAGTCCTCCAGTGCCTGCGGCAGAGTAGCTGCCCCCTCGAGACACTGCCCCAGCACCACCGAGTCCTCCAACGCCATGCCGCCACCCATGCCCAGATGAGCAGTCGTCGCATGCGCCGCATCACCGATCAATACCGCCCGCTCGACGTGCCACGGCGGCGGCACCAGAATCGACTCGAACCGGGTGGCGATCAGCTCCGCATCCCGGGTGTAGCGCTTGCGAAGTTCCACCACCTGAGGGGCGGAAATGGAGTTCAGTAAGCGGAGATACACCTCGTGGACTTCCTCATCGGACAGCCGCTCTTCTTCTTCCATGTCGACATGTGCCGCCACATATATCGTGCCCTCTGGATGAGAGTAGAAACCCAGTTGGCCCACCGGGCTGACGAACCAGCCTTCATCGGGCAGGGCCGGCCCAGGTGCCATCCAGCGGATGCTCAGTTGCCCGGCATAGGCAGGACTGGGCGCGTCCGGAAGCAGACTCGCACGCATGGTGGATTTGATTCCGTCGGCACCGACCAGAAGGTCATACCGCTTTCGCTCACCATCGGTCGTGGTCACGACCACAGCGTCGCCAACGAATCGGAAGTCACGGACGGTCAACCCGCGGCGGATCGTCGCACCCAGCCTGCGGGCCTTTTCAGACATGATTTCAAGCAGCTTCGGTCGATAGATTCCGATAGACTCGATCGCACCTGGCCAGGTAGGCCGTGTGGGGCCCGGGCTGAGTTGACGCCCCTCTGCGTCGGATACAGTGGGCACGTTGGCGCCAACCTCCCACACGTGGGCCAAACCTCGTGCGGCATCATAGACACCGAGTTCGGCTAATGCTTCTGCGGCACGTCCACTGATTCCGATGGAGGAGCCGAGTGGTGCCTCCGCGATCTCCACCACATCACAGCGGATCCCGGCGCGGCTGAGCGCGATGGCAGCCGAAAGTCCGGCAATGCCGCCCCCGACAATGAATGCGGACGAAATACATGTCTTCATTGAAGTGGGCGCTGTCGCGGTATGACGACATCCGCACGATGTTGACGGATTCACGATTCAGCTCCGATCGCCGTGCGCCGAACTATCCGCGATTGCTCGATGGACCCGCGTTGCCCGCGGGCGCCAGGGCACCCCTGATCAACATGGATCCGCCCGAACACACTGTGGCACGACGGGCGGTTCTCGGGGAGTTCACAGTCAAGCGCCTGGCGGCGCTGCGACCACGGGTCCAGGAAATCGTCGACGACCACATCGACGCGATGCTCGCCGGACCACAGCCGGCCGACCTGGTGCAAGCACTGTCACTTCCCGTGCCCTCCCTGGTCATCTGCGAGATGCTCGGCGTCCCCTACACCGACCACGACTACTTCCAGAGCCAAGCCAAGCAGCTGTTCAGCCGGACGGCCACACAGGCGGAGCGCACACGCACTCACTCCGAGCTGGTCGGATATCTCCACGCCCTGGTCGAGACCAGGGCGAAGGATCCAGCCGACGACCTGATCAGCCGGCAGCTCGCGAATACCGAAGACCACGAAGCCGTCACGGCGCTTGCAACGGTACTGCTCGTCGCCGGACACGAGACCACTGCGAATATGATCTCACTGGGCACGATGACATTGCTCGACCACCCGGAGCACCTCCGCACGATCCGCGATGACCCGGCGAAGACACCGGCCGCAGTCGAAGAACTGCTGCGCTACTTCACCATCGCCGAGTTCGGCCTCTCCCGGGTCGCGACCGCCGACGTCGAAGTCGGTGGTGTGCTGATCCACGCCGGCGAGGGCGTGATCACGTTGACCAACACCGCGAACCGCGATCCCCGCGTGTTCGCCCAGCCGGACGAGATCGACATCGAGCGCAGCACCCGCAGGCACCTTGCGTTCGGCTACGGCCCACACCAGTGCCTCGGTCAAAACCTCGCCCGCATCGAGCTGGAAATCGTGTTCACCACGCTGTTCGACAAGATCCCGGACATTCAACCGGCGGTAGACACCGACACCTTGCCGTTCAAGGACGACGCGAACATCTACGGCATCCACCAATTCCCCGTAACCTGGGGAGCGGCCACACCTGCGTCGGCTTGATACGACCGATTCTGCGCCTGTCGACGTCGTGGCAAGGTATCGGCCGTTTTTGGTGACTGCGACGGTGTGTTCGCAAGGGTATCTCGTGCGCGTGCGCACGACGAGTTGAAGTTCGGGCCGAGGACTTCGACGTCGGCTTCTCAACTCCCCACGAGGCAGTGGCTGTCAGGCGTGCTGTCGACAGCAGCTGAGTCCGGCTGTCCGTTGACGGTGAAGTCAGATGTCCGGACGCGGAGTCGCGCACCGCCGGAGTGCCGTCGACACCTACGGACACCGCTCGGTCCCCTTGCAGAGCGCCCGCCTGAACAGCCGAGTGGTGACCGTTGTGGGAGGTGTGACCGGTCCTGGGCGGTGGGGAGAGAATGTAGGAGTTGTTGACCACGCGGCCCACGATGACCTTGTTGCCGTCCGCGGTGACGCGCAGTGCGTCGACATCATCGTCAAAAGGCAGGCCTATGATCTCATGGCGCTGCAGATCCCAGGCTGCGACGAACTGCCGTTTGAGCTGGCAACAGAAGACGACCGCGAAGTGAGTTCCTCGCCGCTCGCCGGACACGTAGGTATGGGGTCAGCGACCGGGGTGTGGTGACGGTCGATCGGGGTTTGCGGGCTTCCAACTGAGCTGGGAATTCCGATGCGGGAGTGTCGCCATTGCAATTGCGCCAGTCGTGATAACCCGACCATGACACCTTCCGTACCCGACAGGCCACCGCGACGTCGAACCAGTCCCGCGACGTCGTCCGGGCCGACATCCCGAGTACGTCGTCAGCCGCTGGCGTGAAACATCCTCCACAACAAGAGTTCCCGGCGGCTCAAGGGCCGGCTGCTGTTCGAGGCCGGCGTCATGGTCACCAGCGTTCCCTGGCAACTGCGCTCCACGACGCCACTGACCTGTCGACGGTGAGGTTCCCCCGCTTGGCCGGAGAGCGGATTATCTGGTTCCGGCGGGGGCCGGTTGATGGTAGCTGGCCTCGTACTCGGTGGGCGAGTGCCAGTCCAGCTTCTTCTGGATCCGCTGGGTGTTGTACCAGCCATCAATGTAGGCGAACAGGGCGTTCTCGGCTTCTTCCCTTGTCCGCCAACTGTTCCGGTAGACCAGCTCGGTCTTGAGCGTGGAGAAGAAGTTCTCCATCAACGCATTGTCGTAACTGTCACCGACCGAGCCCATCGATTGTACGATCCCGTTGTCCGCCAACCGGTTCGAGAACCGAAACGCCGTGTAGGTCGATCCCCTGTCCGAATGATGGATCAGCTGGCCTTCCCGGACCTGCCGCGACCACACCGCATACTCCAACGCGCCCAGCACCAGCTCGGTGTCGCAGCGATCCGAGCACTTCCAGCCCACGATCCGGTTGGAGAACGCATCGCGGACCGCAGCGAGCCACAACACGCCCTGACCAGTCACAATCCGGGTAGCGTCAGCTACCCACAACCGGTTCGGCTCGACCGCGGTGAAGTCCCGGTTGACCAGGTCCGGCGCCGGCGTGGCCCGCGGATCCTGCCGAGTAGACCCGGTTCGCCACTTCTTGCGCAGGAACGCGCCTTGCAACCCGGCACGCCGCATCAGCCGCTCGACACGTTTACGACCCACCTGGATGCCTCGGCGGCGCAACATCGCGTGCACCCGCGGCGAGCCATAGGTACCGCCCGAGCAGGTGTGAATATCGACGATCTCAGCCACCAGACCATCGTCGGCTACCCGCCGCGCCGAGGGCTGTTTCGCCTGCTTGAGCCATCCGTAGAAGGTCGAGGACGCGATACCCAAAACCCGCAATACGAGATCGACCGGGTGCTGCGGATGCTCACGCACGAACCGCATCATCACCTCCGGGTCGGGCCGATCTCGGAGGCGAAATACGCGCTCGCATCACGCAGCACGGCGTTGACCCGCTCCAGGTCCGCGACCCGCTTGCGCAGCTGCTTGTTCTCCTCGACCATCTCACTGGTCGGCCGGTCGGCTCGCTCACCACAATCGGCCTCGTCCTGGCGAATCCAGTTCCGCAACGCCTCGTGATGCACGCCGAGCTGCTCGGCCAGCTTCCGGATCACCGGCTTCGGGTCAGACTCCCGGTACAGCCGGACCGCCCGGGCCCGCAACTCGTCGGAGTACTTCTTCGGTGCCGCCACTGATGTCCTCCTTCCGGCCCTATCGGACCATGGCTTGGAGCTCTCCGTGAAAGCGGGGGAACCTCACGGATGTGCTCGCCGTACGATTCGTCAGGACGGCGACGTGTTGAGCACGGTGAAGCCCAGGTTGGCGAGCCCGACCGGCACGAACGTCAGCGCCCACCACTTCGCGGCCTTGACACAGGCACCTCTCAACCAGGTCGCGCTCCGGGTGTAAAGGCCGGAGTACGTCGCCGCCCAGGCGAGCACGAAGCCCAACGTGGCGAGATACTGCAGGATCGTCTGCGCCAAACCGGAGAGCGGAATCGCCACGACGGTGAGCACGATCGCCACGCAGAACGCCGCGGTCGCGAACCGAGTGGCCGCCACCACGCCACCCAGCCCATCGGCGAGGTCCGCTGCCCGCCCGGTGCCCGAGTACTCGGGCGCGGCGGGGGCAGTCAGCCGCGCTTTGCGTAACCGCCCGATTCCGTCCTTGACCTTGTCGGGGAGCAGCCTCAGGACCGCCATCGGCGGCCGCGCGTAGCCGCGCACGTACAACAACGTCGAACCGCCAGGACGCAGCCGGAACATGCCGACCCCGCGATCCGGGCTGTCGACGATCTCGCCGCCTCGCGCGAAGGTCTGCCAACGATACAGCTTCTGCACCTGGTGGCCGTACGCGTAGCGTCGCGGGCGGTTGTGGTGCCGGCACCGCGCCCATTCCCCGGCGACGACAATCCGGCACGGACGGCCTTTGCTGGTGCGCGGATAAGCGCACGACAACAGCCAGAACCGGCCTCGCAGCAGCCACAGCACCCCGGACACCACCGCGAGGTAGACCGGGAACAGCCCGCCGATCCACAACGGCCACGGAATGCTCGACACCGAGCCCAGCTGCGCGGACACCCACTGCAGCGTCGAGGGCAGCAGAGACAGATAATCGTTCACTGGCTTCCCCCAACGCCCGCGTAACAACTCGTGGCAACCCGACTACCACTGGTATCCGATGCCACTGCGGTGCGATATCCGCCATCCGTGGATGTTGCTCAAGGCAGCCGTGGTCAGGCGGCTGGCTTGCGCCGGCAATTTCGCACCCGGCCGCCGACCCGCGACCGGGCTGCCACCGTCGCGACCGCGAGCTCGACGTCGGAGGTCGCGTACGGGTTCGTACGTGGCGGACCGCAGCAGTAACCCGCGATGACCAGCAGCGTGGTCAGCCCGGTCGCGGTGACCCCCGGCTCGGTCAGTGCCCGCACGCCGGGCCGAAGGGCAGGCTGGCCCTGCAGCACGATCGTGCTCCATGCCAGTCAGAGCAACACAATCTCGTACTCCACCGAGATTGTGTCCACCTGCACGAGGACTCCCGCCGGATCCGCCGGGTCGACGACGTGCCAGCGGCCGCGCCGAAAACGGATCTGGTGAGAGCCGTTGCGACCCTCCGGGCCGGTGTCGAAGGCGCGATCGCGCGCTCGTTCAACGACACCGGCATCGGGAACCGCCGGAGGCTGCCGGTCGCGTTCAGCCAAAACATATCGTGGTACGACCGCACCCGGCAGGGGGAAGGACGCCGCCGAGGATCCGGTGCCGGACCGGGGCTCTCTCCCGCGGCGTTCTGCCGTTGTAGTGTGAAATGGTCCTATTAGTGCTTTGTTAGGTTTCGTGGTCGGGCGGTTGTTGTGACCGAGGAACGGGTTGGTGGCAGGTGTGGCATGCGCCGGTCCAGACTGCGAACAGGGACTGGAGTTCGCGGAGAACGGCGTAGAGGGTCAGGCCGGCGCAGGGGCTTTTGGGTCGTAGCGCAGCTGGGTGCAGAACGCTTGGGCGAGAGCGGCGAGGGTGACGTGACGATGCCAGCCCAGGAAACTGCGGCCTTCGAAATGATCAAGACCCAGGCCGTCTTTGAGCTCACGGTAGTCGTGCTCGATGCGCCAGCGGATCTTCGCCAGCCGCACCAATTCCCGCAGACGCGTGTCGGAGGGCAGGGTGGAGAGCCAGTAGTCGGTGGGTGCGGGTTCCCCGGGCGGCCATTCGGCCAGCAGCCAGCATTCGGGCAGGCTGCCATCCTCGGCCTTGGGGATGTCCCGGTTGGCGGGGCGCACGCGCAGTGCCAGGAACCTCGATCGCAGGGCAGCGGTGGGATTACCGGGAGACTTTCGGGAGCCGTGCCGCCAGGTCACCATCTTCCCGGCTTTCCGCCCGGCGGCCATGACCAGGGTTTTCAGGTTGACGGGCTGATCGCGGTAACGCGGCACCGGCCGTCGCCCGACACCGGGCGTGTACGGCAGGGTCTGCGGGAGGGCGTCCGCGGGAAAGGCGGTGGTGGTCGCTTTCACCGCCAGAACGTAGGACAGGCCCCGTTCGGTCAGTCCTAGCCGGAACTCGGTCGCATCCCCGTAGCCGGCGTCGGCGACCACGGGTCGATCGGGCAGACCCCAGCCGCCGGCATCGTCGTTGCCCGTGATTTCGTCAAGCATGTCCAACGCCAGACGCCACTTCTCCCGATGCCGCAGGTCGTCGGGAATCTTGGACCTGCTGCGACGTCGCCGGATTTCGGCAGTCACAGCAGGATCGGCGGTGGTGTCCTCGTCCCAGGACTGCGGCAGGAAGAGTCGCCAGTCGATCGCGGCGGACGCCCAGTCGGTCACCGCGTGCACGCTGACCCCGACCTGGCAGTTCCCGGTCTTGCCCAACGCGCCGCAATACATGCGCGCGACGCCGGGAGAATCGACGCCGTCTTTCGGGAATCCGGTGTCGTCGATGACGTAGGCCTCAGGCGTGATGAATTCCTCGGCCCAGCAGGCGATCCGCCGCCGGACATCGACAAAGTCCCAGGTGGAGGAGGTGACGAACTGCTGAAGCTGCTGGTGATCCACCCCGAGCCGCTCGGCCATCGGCTGCATCGACTTCCGCTTGCCGTCCAACATCAGCCCACGCAGATACAGCTCCCCCTTCGCTCGTTGATCCGCCCGGGCCAACCCGCCCAGCATCGTCGCGGCGAACGCCGCCAGCCGCGGACGGACCTGCTCTAACTCCTCCGGTTTCACACCGACAGCAGATCACATCAGCACCCTGACCAGCCGAAACGACACACCTAACAAAGCACTACTATGCAGGTGCGAAAATGGCGCGGGGCGGGCATCGCGGCGGCCACCGTCGTCGCGTTGGGAGCGGTCGTCTGGTTCTTCGGGGTGCCGGTGCCCGAATGGGCGGTCGGCCCGCCAGAAGGCGTCTCCCGCGTGGAGTGGCTGACGGCGGTCAACAGCGCACGCTCGGCATTCCTCACCAGTCTGAGCATCGCGGCCGCACTCGTGACCGCCGGGCTCGGAATCCGCAAGTACTTCCAGGATCGCGACAAGCAACGACTGGAGGAGGACAAGCACCTGATCAGCCAGTTCGACACGGCGTGGGGCCGGCTGGCGTCGGCCGACCCGCTCGTGCGGGCGAACTCGGTGCGCACGCTGTTCCGGTTGATGTCCGATTCTCCCCGGGATCGGCCCTCGGTCCTGCGGTCGGTCTGCGATCTGCTGCGCAAGCAGACCGAGGACCGCGCGGACGACGACCGGGCCGAGGCGGATGTCGTCGCCGCGGTGGACCTGCTGCGCGAGCGGTCGGCACCGGGCGCGCCGGATCCGCTCGACCTGGCGAACGTCCGCCTCCCGCACGCTGATCTGCGCGGCGCACCGCTTCGCGGAGCGCTTGTCGGCAAAGCGATCCTGTCCGGAGCGAATCTGGCCGACGCCGATCTCCGCGAATCCGCGATGCCCCACGTCGTGTTGCGCGGTGCCACGGGCTGTGCAGCACGTTTCGACGGAGCCACCCTCGATCACGCGGATCTCCGTGACACACATCTGCGCGGCATGTCGGCCGAGGACGCCTCGCTCGCCGAGGCCGACTTCCGCGGCGCCGACCTGTCCGGAGCCGTTCTGCGCGGGGCAGTCCTGCGGCGGGCTCGGCTGTCCAAGGCGAAGCTCGACCGGATCGACATCACGGGCGCGGACCTCACCGGCGCGGATCTCGCCGAGGCCGACCTCAGCACCGTCGCCGGGCTCACCGCCGAACAGCTGGCCCACGCGGTCGGCAAGCCCGCCGCCCTGCCTCCGCACCTGCGAAAATGACCGCGACACCGACCGTCGCGGTCGCGGTGCACGACGGCTTCTACGGCTGCGGCACCGGTGCCGGCTACGCCAATTTCGGCACCCTCCGTACCCTCACCGACCTCCTCCCCGCCAGTGTGCGCCTGGCCGTGCTGCCGCTGCGGCTCGACCGCAGCAGCCCCGAACACCATCCCGCCTGGCATGCCCGGACTCGACGTCTCCTGCGGAACGCGACGATCCTGCCGGTCGACAACGGCACCGGCGGCCAGAACCGCTGGGGCCGTCTCGGCAACTTCCGGCACCTGGTGCGGATGACGGCCGATCGGCTGCACGCCCTGGGCCGGTCAGCGGATCCCCTGCTGATCATCGCGTTCGACGCCCCTTTCCTGGGCCTCGGTTCGGCCTTGTCCCCCGGCTTGGTGCCGCACCTGGTGCTCGCGCCGCGCTCGAGCGCCGCGATCCACGCACCGCACGACCTCGAACGCCGCGGCTGGGAACGGGACGGCCTGCTCGCGGCCGTCGCCGGAGGAGCGCGGATCGCGACGATCTCGCCGTTCATGGCCGACCACCTGCATCGTGACTACGGCGTTCCGTCCGAGGCGATGGTGTCCCTGCGCGACGGCCTGACCGAGGACGACTGGAGCGGCCACGGCATCTCAGCCGTCCCGAATCTCCCGCCGTTCGTGTTCTCGATGGGACGCGCGGAACCGTACAAAGGATTCGAAGACCTGCTCGACGCGTGGGAACTCCTCGAGCGCGACGGCGTATCGCTCCCCCTTCTGGTGCTGGCCGCCACGAGCGAAAGCCCCGAGCCCACGCCATATCAGAACGTCCTGCGCGACCGGGCCGAACGTCTCGCGTCGCCGGTCCGGATGCTGACCCGGTTCACACCGGACGTCGCGCACCTGCTCCGCCACCCCCGTGTGCGGGCGGTCGTCGTGCCCTCGCACGCCGAGCCCTTCGGCCGGATCCCGATGGAAGCGTTCGCAGCCGGCGCCGCGCCCGTGATCAGCACCACCAGCCAAGGCCTACGCGACCAGATCCGCGACGGCGACACGGGATTCCTGTGCGCGCCGAAGTCGCCGCCGTCGCTGGCGAACGCCCTCCTCCGCGCCCTCCACCTGAGCGCTGACCAGCGCTTGTCCATGAGAACCCGGGCCCGACAGGCTGCACTGCGCGACTACGACCACCCGGCCGCCCTCCGTACCTTCCTGACGCAGACGGCACCATGGCTGACACACAGCGGCCCGGACACTCGGCTACGGTGACTGAGCGCCGCCATCGCCGACCCTGAGGAGGCCTGTGTTCACCGCGCCTCCGGCCAAAGTGCCGATCGGGCTCCAGGCACCGCATTGGACCACCGTGCAGGTGCAGCGCCGCGTCCTCGTCGTGGCCCACCACGTCACCTCGCTGCTGCGGCTCCTCGACGTGCTCCCGGTCTTCGACTCCGACTCCCGCGTGCAGCTCGTCTTCACCTGGAACGGATCCGACCCGTTCGTCCACGGGCTGCGGAACCTTCTCGACGACCTCGGCGTCATCGTGATCCCGTGGGCCCAGGCGATCAACACCGAATTCGACCTCGCGCTCGCCGCCAACCACGGCGGGCTGACCGAAATCACCGCACCACTGGTGATTCTTCCGCATGGCGTGGGGTATACTAAAAAGTCTCCCGGAAACCGGAAACCGGAAACCGGAAACCGGAAACCGGAAACCGGAAACCGGAAACCGGAAACCGGAAACCGTCTTCGGCTTGTCGCCCGAATGGCTGCTCTACAACGGCCGGCCCGTCGCGTCGTCACTGGTGCTCGCCCACCAGGCGGAGTTCGAACGGCTGACCGCGCTCACCCCCGCCGCGCGTGACACCGCGTTCGTCGCGGGAGATCCGTCCTACGACCGGATGCTCCGCAGCTCGCACCTGCGCGACCGGTATCGCGAAGCACTCGGCGTGGCCCCGCACCAGAAGCTCGTCACCATCACGAGCACCTGGTGGCGCAATTCCCTCCTCGGCAGCCAGCCGTCGCTTTTCCGCGAGGTCATCGGCGCTCTCGACCGCGACCGCTACCGGGTCGCCGGGTTGATCCACCCGAACATCTGGCACGGCCACAGCCCATGGCAGGTCCGCAGCTGGCTCGCGGACTGCCGGCGGGCGGGTCTGCTCCTGCCGCCTCCGGCCGAGGGCTGGCAGTCCGTCCTCCTGGCGTCCGATCTCGTCATCGGCGACCACGGCGCCACCACCGCGTACGGAGCATGCCTCGACATTCCCGTGTTGCTGGCGGCTTTCCCGGAAACGGACGTGGCGCCGGAGTCCGTCGGCGAACTGCTCGGCGCGACCGCGCCCCGGCTGAACAGCCGCGAACCGCTGGACGTCCAGATCGAACGCGCAGTGCAGACCTACCGCCCGGGCAGCTTCGACGACGTCGCCGCCCTCGTCACCTCTTTTCCAGGAGAAGCCGCGGCCCGGCTGCGCCGGCTGTTCTACGAACACCTCCGCCTGCCCGAACCGGCCGCTGGCCCGGCCGTGCCCCTCATACCCGTCGCCGCCGCGGCGGGCGGCGCATCACCCACCGCACCGGCGAATTACCTCGTGTGCGAGTCGCACGGCGACCGTTTCCGCATCACCCGCTACCCCGCCGACGTGGACATCGACCGATCCGGATCCGCGAAATTCTCGAACGCCGTTCTCACCGCGCACGAAGACCACCCCGACGAGTCGCTCCGCCGGCGCGCCGCCATCGTGCTTTCCGCAACGGAGGCCGACGATTCCGGGCTCGCGGACCTCCTGCGCCGCCACCCCCGCGCGGCCGTCGCCGCGTCCGGCAACGGCCGCATCGCCATGAGGTCGGGGCACCTGACCGAAACAACGCTCCCGGACCCGGAAATCGCAGCGGCGCTGGTGTTCGAGCATCTCCTGAGCGGTCACCCGCTCCCGTACGAGGCCACCGTCAGCTGCGCGACCACGGTCCTGCGTGGCAGCTTCAGCTCACCGCGTGTCCTCGATCTCGGCTCGTAACGCCTGTGCTCGCTGGTCAGCCAGCTGCTCGTACAACCCGGCCGCGTGCTCGATCAGCCGGGTGCCTTCTTCCGGCGGGAGCAGCCTGCCGAGAATCGCGGCGGTATGCGCTTCGAAATCGACCAGTTCCAGCTTCTGTTCCAGAGCCAGCGCGGAACGCAGCACCGCCTCGGCGCGGGAATCCGCGGCCGCGGTCAGTACCTCGCCCAGATTCGCGAGCGACTTCGCGTGATTGTGGCGGTCAGTGTCGGATGCGAAGTGCGCCACCGCGCGTTCGCCCGCCGCGACGGCCTCGGTCAGCCGGCCCAGTTTGGCCAGGACCGGTGCGCCGTTCATGTCGAGCAGCCGCTCCTCACGAGACCGCAGCCGGTCCGGAAATCCCGGATGCTCCACCAGTTCGGCCGACCGGACGAAACACTCGATCGCTGCTTCGTACTGCTCCATCCGGTTGTGCACCAAGCCCTGCCACACGAAGGTCTTCGCCAGCATCGTCAGCGCGTCGGGATCATCACCGAGCCCGGCGATCCGCGTTGCGGCCTCAGCGAACTGCTCGGCCGCTTTCTCGTGCGTGTATGCCGCGAAATACGCTTTGCCCAGCTCTGTGTGCATGGCGATCAGCGGACGCGTCTCGCCCGTTCTCTCGTACACCTCGTGCGCCGCCGCCAGGCCCAGGGTCTGCACCGCGATCGCGTCCGCGTACCGGCTGCGCTGGAAGAGGAAATTCGTGAGCGCCTCCGCCAGCTGCCACGTCAGGTCCGCGAACCCCGCTTCCGACGCCATCTCCACCACCTGGCGCAGATTCGCCGCCTCTGACTCGAGATCGGCGATCGCACGCCGATGCCCGTCGTCGTCCGGCTCGTAGGCGGGAACCACCCGGCCGTCGAACCGGGGTCCGAACTGGCGCCGGCCGGACAACGCCAGCGCGCGGGCGACCGCGTAGTCCAGATACGCCTCCGCGAGGCGCCGGCGGACCTCCTGGACGTCGGCGGGATGCTCGTGCTCGTTCGCCACACCTCGCGCATGCAGGTGGATGAGCGAATGCATCTCGTGCCGCTCGCCCGATTCGACCACCAGCGTCCACCGGTGCAGCGCGAGCAGGGTGTCCGCCGCGAAGGACCGATCCGCCTCCTCCAGCAGCACGGGAACGACCCAGGTGGGGAACTGCAGGCCCGGGTGCACCCCCAGCCGCCGGTACAGCTGCTGTTCGAGCGGAGCGAGCGCGCGGTAGGACGCGTCGTAGACGAACTCCAGCTCCCGGTCCCCGTCCACTGTGAACTGCGCGAGCAGATCGCACTCGGATTCCAGCCGGCGCAGCAGAACCGCCGGCCGCTCATGTCGGCGAATCCGAAGATGCGCACCCGCGATCGTCAAAGCGAGCGGCAGATACCCGGACAGCCGCGCGATCCCGGCCAGCGCCCGCTCGTCCGTCTCGACGACCGCCTCGTCCAGGCCGTGGCTCAGCAGCTCCATCCCGTGCCGCTCGGACAGCACTCCCAGCCGCATGGTGGTGAAACCGTAGAACTCGAACGCTTCCGCGCGCAGCCGGCTCGTCGCCAGCACCACGCTCTCCGGAGATTCCGGCAGCAGCTCCAGGATCGATTCCGCCGAATCGACGTCGTCCAGCACGACCAGTACCTTCCGCCGCGAGGTCTCCGCCCGGAAGATGGCGATCTTGCCGTCCAGCGTCGGCGGGATCAGCTTCGCCTCGAGCTGGAGCAGGAACACGTCGAGGACCTGCTCGACCGTCTTCGCCTGCGCCGAAGCGCTCATCGAGACGTCCAGCACACAATCGAATGAGGGCCGCAGCTCCCGCGCGCAGCGGAGCATGACCGCGGTCTTCCCGACCCCGCCGATCCCTTGCAGGACGAAAACCCCCGGCCGCTGGCGGGACCGCTCGACCAGCTCACGGCACTCGTCGACCCGATCGACGAAATGCCGCGGCGCGGACCTCAGCACAGCAGCCTCCGGCGACCAGTCATGACCCCACCCCCCTCGATCGGCTCCCGCCACCTTACCCAGATCAGCCACCGCCGTCACAGGTTGTCAACGATCGGTCACCAACGCGCTTTTCCCGGTCCGTCCTCGCTCTCGGCGAGCAGTTTCTCGCCGATCAAATCCATGACCACACTGTCGGTCGCAGTAGTGGCGTCGCCACATTCCCGGTGCGACGGCACCTGGCCCGGCAGCCGAACCGGAACGGCGACGAGCGCCCCCCGGCGCCCGCACGTAGCCGGTTCTGCCCGGCTGATGGCTTATCTCGGGCGCGACGCCAGGAGCAGCCGCCGCCGGTCTCGGTCCGGTCGGCGCGATCAAGGGCACGGCCTGCGTGGCCAGTACCGCGGCGGACCGCGCCGAGACGACCAGCGGCCACGACCCGGCCGCCGTGGACGAGCCGATCCCCGGCACGGCTCCGGCGATTGACATGTCCTCACGGCGCCCTTACCGTCATGCTACTCAACGAGACACTGTACCACATAGCGGCACAAGGAGAAGGAATGGCGATGAACCGGGTGCCGGACAGCCGCGGAGTCCGCCGGCCGGACGGGACGTCCATCCGGTATTCGATCAGCGGACCGGACGAGGGACCCACGGTCGTGCTCGTCCACGGCTGGGCGTGCGACCGGACGGACTTCGACGCGCTGACAGGGTTTCTGCCGGACGGATACCGGGTGCTCGCGGTCGACCTCGCCGAGCACGGCGAATCGCGTTCGGCGCGCGACGTCTGGACGATCGAGGAGTTCGCGCGCGACGTCGCCGCGGTCCTCGACGCCGAGGAGGTGACCGAGTGCGCCGTCGCCGGGCATTCACTCGGCGGGGCGGTGGCGGTCGAGACCGGTCGGCTGTGTCCCGAGCGAGTCCGGCACATCATGGCGCTCGACGCCCTGCACTACCTCTTCCTCTTCGGCGCCATGGACGACGAGCAAGCCCAAGGATTACTGCGGCCGCTGCAGGACGACTTCGCCGGGCTGGTCCGCGCCATGGTCGAGTCCGGCTCGCCCCCGGGGACTGACCCGGCGCTCAAGGACGCGCACTTCGCCAAGATGGCCGCGGTGCGGCAGCCGGCGGGGACGCGGGCGTTCGAGGGTCTCGTCGCCTGGGACATGGACGAGGCGCTCGCCGGCGTGAAGCAACCGATCACCGTGTTCGGCGTGCGCGAACTGGTCACCCCCGAAGCCCTCGACCGCCTGGCGGGCCGGGTCGACGTGGTGCTCGTCGACCTCGGCAGTCACCACTTCCCGGTGGAGTCACCGGAGGGGACGGCCGAGCTCATCGCCGGCGTCGTGAGCGCTCGAGACGCCCGTGCCGTCACGGGGACGAGAGCAGGCGGCTGATCTCGTCCGCGGCCGCGACGACCTTCTTCGCCAGCTGCTCCTCCTGCGCGGACTGGTATCGCATCTCCGGGATGCTCAACGTGACCGCCGCGACGGGTCGTCCGGCCGCGTTGGTGATCGCCGCGCCGAGGGAAGCGACGTGCGGGCGGTACCACGACGACATGTTCATGGCGTAGCCACGCTCGGCGGTCCGGGCGATCTCCTTCCGCAGCTCGTCGGGAGCGAGCAGCGGCGCGCCCTCGAACTCCCGGGGCTCGGCCCGCAGGACTTCGTCGACCTCGCCGGGTTCGAGGCGGGCGAAGATCGCGACGCCCCCCGAAGTCGCTCCGAGCGGCACCCGCGTTCCGATCTCCATGAACACGCGGACGAGCTGCGAGCTGTCCTCGCGCGCGACGATCAGGTAGTCATCGCCGTCGCGCAGGCCGAGGAGCACCGTTTCGCCGGTCTCGCCGGCCAGCCCCTTGATGACCGGCGTCGCCACTTCACGCAGATCCTGCTCGCCCGCGCTGCGCAGACCCAGCACGAGCGCCTTCATCGTGACGCCCCACCGCGCGTGCTCCCGGTCCACGACCCGGAGCCAGCGGGCCTGTTCGAGGGTGACCAGGCAGCGCTGAACCGAACTCTTGGGGATGCCCGTCACGCGGGCCAGTTCCGAGACGCCGATCGGCTGGCGCACCGCGACTTCCTCGAAGACGCGGAGGGTGCTCAGCACGCTGTTCATCGACCGGATGCTGCTGTTCGGCTTGTCCGGTTCGCCGCCGTCACCTGCTGTGCCCATGAGGTCAGGACCGTACCACTGGACGCACATCCGTACCTCATCCCGGCACGGCTGTCTCTTTACAACGCCGAGAAAGTCGGTCTACTGTGCGGCACAGCGTGCCATATTATGGAACGGAGTTCCCATGGATCTGACTGTTGTGGGCGACGTCGTCGTCTCGGGGTGGCCGCGCCGTCCCGGCGGCCGCTCGGACCCCGGCGCTTCGGCGTTCGGACTCCTGCGCGGCGGCGACCTGACGATCGGCAACCTCGAAGTCCCGCTCACCGGACGGGGGCAGCGCGCGGAAAAGCTGGTCGCCATGCGGGCGCCGACGTCGGGTGCCGCGGAGCTGGCCGACCTCGGGTTCGACCTGGTGTCCCTGGCGATGAACCACGCGCTGGACTACGGCGCCGAGGGAATGCGCGACACCGTCCGCGCGCTGGACGCCGCGGGAGTCGGCCACGCCGGCTTCGGGGAGACGCGCGCCGAAGCGACGCGCGCCCGAGTCGTCTCGGCCGGCGGCGAAAGCCTCGCGTTCTTCAGCTTCTGCTGCGCACTACCGCGGGGCTTCGACGCGACCGCGGACCGCGCGGGCATCGGCGCAATCCGGGTGCGTCAGTCCTTCGAATACGACAGCGGCTTTCTGGACGAGACGCCGGGGACGCCGCCGTTCGTCCACTCCAGCGCCCACGAGCCGGACGTGCGGGCGGCCGAGGTTCTGGTCCGGGAGGCGAAGCGGCGCAACGACTTCGTCGTCGTGGCACTGCACTGGGGCGTCCCGCACTGCTACCTGCCCGCGGCGCAGGGGCCGCTGGCCGAGTACCAGCAGCCCTTGGCCAGGCGATTGATCGACGCGGGTGTCGACCTCGTCATCGGGCACCACCCGCACTGCCTGCACCCCGTGGAGTTCCACCGGAACGGGCTGATCCTCTACTCCACAGGCAACTTCGTCTTCGACTGGTGCGACGGCTGGAACGCCGAATCGATGGTGCCGAAGCACGACGCCCATCCGTCGGCCCCCTACCGCCCGGCGCTGGTGCGCGGCCCGTGGTTCGAGAGCGCCGTGTTCCGCGTCGGGCTGGGCGGCGCCGGCCCGACCCTGCGCCTCGACCCGATCGAACTCGACCCGGACAGCCAGCCGGTCATCCCCCGGCCGGACGTCGCCGCGTCGATCCTCGCGCAGGTCGCCGGGACGTCCAGGGACCTGGACCCGGCCATCGTCGTGGACGACGACGGCACCGTCCGGCGCGCTGCCACCGCCTGACCGCCACCGACCACCAAGGAGCGTTTCGATGTACAGTCCCGCCGCCAAACCTGGCGACTACGAATCGTTTCCCTACCTCCGACGGGGAGCCGACTTCCCCGCCGTCGAACTGTCCGATCCGAGTATTCGCCGAAGCCGCTTCACCACCGGTCCGGACGACGACCGGCGGGCGCGGATCGACCGCCTGCTGGCGGACAACGTGACCATCAGCTTCCATGACCATCCGCAGCTGCTGCCGGCCGACTCCGCGGACACGCCCGCCTTCCTGCGCGCCAAGCACGAGTTCACC
Source organism: Amycolatopsis jiangsuensis (assembly GCF_014204865.1). Taxonomy (NCBI): domain Bacteria; kingdom Bacillati; phylum Actinomycetota; class Actinomycetes; order Pseudonocardiales; family Pseudonocardiaceae; genus Amycolatopsis; species Amycolatopsis jiangsuensis. Next base: position 7,464,530 of record NZ_JACHMG010000001.1, on the reverse strand, counting down.
GCGTTCGCCGAGCTGCACAAAGCCGGACTGACCGCGGTCTTCGACAACTGGTTCGGCGTCATCGGCAGCACCCGCCGGGCGGGCTGGAAGTGGGACGACCTCGTCACGACGCTCGGCCTGCGGCTCGCCGACCTCGCCCACCAGGACGGTGCCGTCGTCGCTCGCACCGTCGGAGACATCCTCGACGCCCAGCGCGACGGGCACGTCGCCTTCGTGCTGGGCACCGAGTCCGCCGGCATGATCGAGAACGAGCTGGACCGCATCGACGTCCTCTACGGACTGGGGATCCGGCAGATGGGCCTGGTCTACTCGGAGGCGAACACGCTCGGCAGCGGCCAGAAGGAGCAGCACGACGGCGGCCTGACCGCCTTCGGCCGGCGCGCGGTGGAGCGAATGAACGCCGTGGGCATGCTCGTCGACGTCTCCCACGCGAGTGACCGGACCTGCCTGGACGCGATCGAGGCGTCGGCCAAGCCCATCGCGATCACGCACGCCGGCGCGCGGGCGGTCTGGCCCATCACACGGATGAAGCCGGACGACGTCCTCAAGGCCTGCGCGGAGCGCGGGGGCGTGCTGGGGATCGAGGCGGCACCGCACACGACGGTGTCCTACGACCACCGCGCGCAGTCGATCGAGTCGGTGATGGACCACTTCACGCACGCCGTCGAGCTGATGGGCATCGAGCACGTCGCGTTCGGCCCGGACACGCTCTACGGCGACCACGCCGCCTTCCAGAAGGCCATCAGCGACGTGATCGGCTCGTCGACCGTGTTCGACGCGGGTGACCTCGAGTGGGAGCGGGTCAGCCACGTCGACGGGCTCGAGAACCCGACCGAGAACTTCCGCAACATCGCCGGCTGGCTCGTCGAGCACGGGTACCGCGACGACGAAATCACCGCCGTGCTCGGCGGCAACATCCTGCGACTGCTGACCGAGGTGTGGCGATGACCGGCATCCAGAACCAGATCGAGAACACTTTCGCGCGGAACCTCGACGACGTCCTGGCTCTGTCGCACGCCATCAACGCCGACCCGGAGCTCGCCTTCGAGGAGCACCGAACCTCCGCGGCCATCGTCGACGTCTTGGCCCGGCACGGGTTCTCCGTCGAGAAGCAGGTGGCAGACCTGCCCACGGCGTTCGTGGCCTCGGTGGGTTCCGGTGAGCTGGTGTTCGGCATCTGCGCCGAGATGGACGCGCTCCCCGGGATCGGGCACGGCTGCGGGCACAACGCGATCGCCGCGGCGGGGGTGGGCGCGGCGCTGGCGCTGGTGCCGTTCGCCGATGAGCTGGGGCTGACGCTCAAGGTGTTCGGCACGCCGGCGGAGGAACGCGGCACGGGCAAGGAGATCATGGTCAACCGCGGTGTCTTCGCGGGGACACACGCGGCGATGATGGTGCACCCGTCGCTGAAGGACGTCGTCAGTCCGCAGTTCCGGGCCTCGCGGTCGTGGCAGATCGAGTACACCGGCCGCGGCGGTCACGCGTCGCGACCGTGGAACGCGCTGAACGCCGCGGACGCGATGGTGGTCGCGCAGACCGCCATCGGACTGCTGCGGCAGCAGTTGCGCGACGGTGTCCGGGTCCATTGCGTTGTGCAGGAGGCCGGTTCGGCCGTGAACGTCATCCCCGACCGGGCCGTGGCCGAGTGCATGATCCGCTGCGACACCATCGTGGAGGTCGACGAGGTGTGGGCGCGGGTTCGCAGATGCTTCGAAGCCGGCGCTCTCGCGGCCGGGGCCGCGGTGGACTTCACCACGCAGCCCTCGCTGTACCGCGAGTTCCGGCACGACCCGGACCTGGCCGCGCTGTTCGAGACCCACGCGAAGGCCGTGGGCCGCACCTTTCCGGACTACCCGGAGAAACTGTTCGGCTCGACCGACATGGGCAACGTCTCGCAGGTGCTCCCCGCGCTGCACCCCATGCTGTCGTTCGACCTGCCGGCGGAGGACGGGAATCACACCGCCGCCTTCGCGGTCGCGGCCGGTGGCGCGGAAGGCGACCGGTTCGTGCGCGACGGCGGCCTGGCGATGGCGCTCACGATCGCGGACGTCGCACAGTCCGCACCGATCCGGGGTCGGTTGACGACCTCCGGGGACTGAGGGAAAACGACCATGGAACCCACTCGGCTCAGCACGGCCCCGACGGAAAAGACCGGACGGGGCAACCACCGGGCGCTCGTCGCCGGCAGCATCGGCAACGCCGTCGAGTTCATCGACTGGGCGGTGTACACGACGTTCTCGTCGGTCTTCGCGCACCACTTCTTCCCACCGGGCAACGACAGCGCGGCGCTGCTGTCCACTTTGGCCATCTTCGCCGTCGGTTTCGTCGTGCGGCCGATCGGCGCCGCGATCATGGGCGCCTACGCGGACCGGCACGGCCGCAAGAAGGGCCTCGTGCTCACGATCGGCCTGATGGCCGCGGCGACGTTCGTCATCGGGGTCTCGCCGTCCTACGCCCAGGTCGGCCTCGCGGCGCCGATCATCCTGGTGATCGCGCGCATGGCGCAGGGCTTCGCCGCCGGGGGTGAATTCGGCTCGGCGTCGGCCTTCCTCGTGGAGTCCGCGGGCCCCGGTCGCCGCGCGTTCGCCGGATCGTGGCAGCAGGTCTCGGTCGGCGCGGGCATCCTCATCGCCTCGGGCATGGGCGCGATCGTGACGTCGGCGCTGCCCCGGCAGGCGCTGGAGAGCTGGGGCTGGCGCCTGGCGTTCGTGGTCGCTTCGCTGTTCGGGCTCGCCGGGCTCTGGCTGCGTCGCTCGGTGGAAGAAACGCCGTCGTTCCACCGCGGGGAAACCCGCGGCGGCCGGCGCAACGCCCTCGTGACGATGCTCCGGCAGCACCCGAAGGCGGCGTTGCGCGTCTTCGGCCTGAACATCGCCGGCGTCGTGCTCTACAACATGTGGCTGACCTACCTGCCCACCTACGCGTCCGTGTCCACGCACATCCCGCTCAGCCAGGCGCTGCTGGCCAACGTCATCGGGCTCGTCACCTTCGTGGTCCTCTTGCCGTTCGCCGGGATGCTGTCCGACCGGATCGGCCGCAAGCCCACCATGGTGGCGTTCGCCGGCGGGTTCCTGCTGCTCGCGTGGCCCGCTTTCCGGCTGCTGAACGGCGATTTCCGGCTGCTGCTGCTCGTCCAGGTCGCCGGGCTGGTCCTGTTGCTCGGCTATTCGGCCAACGTCGCGGCCGTCATGGCCGAACAGTTCCCGCCGGAGGTCCGGGCGACCGGCATCGGTCTCCCCTATGCGTTGTCGGTCGCGGTGTTCGGCGGCACGGTCCCGTATCTCACCACGTGGCTGACGACCAACGGGCTCGGGACGTGGGTGTGGCTGTACTGCGCGATCGCCGCCGCGATCGGCCTGATCGTCTACCTGACGATGCCCGAGACGAAGGACAAGGACATCGACTGACGCGGACGGCGATCGGTCGCTGGACACCACGACCTCGGGTGCAGCGGTCGACGTCGTCGCTCTCGGCGAAGCCGGCTTACGCTCCGGCACGCGCCCTCATCATGCTTTCCCTTACCCAGCGGGCGTTTCGACCAACCCGTTCGCGGTGACCCGGCCACCGTGGTCGCGGACGGAAACCCGCCGGGACGAGCCGGTTGCGGGGGAACGCACCACCAGACCTTGGTGGTGCAGCAGCGGCGCGACGACGCGGTAGTCGATGGCGGTGGCCGTCGCTCCGGTCGCGCGGACGGCTTCCGCCATGACCAACGCCTGCAGTGGGCCGTGGACGACCAGCCCCGGATAACCCTCGACGTCGTGGGCGTAGTCGCGGTCGTAGTGGATGCGGTGGGCGTTGTAGGTCAACGCCGAGAAGCGGAACAGGACAGTCGGGTCGACCGGGAACGCCCGCTCGTCCGCTTCGAGCGGCACCGGGGTGGCCGCCGTCGCCGAGCCGGCCGGGGTAGCGGCCGGTGCGGCGTCGCGGTAGACGATGTCCTGCTCCTCGATGACCTTCACCCCGTCGTCCTGGCTGAGGGTGTGCCGGACGACGACGAAGGTCAGCGGGCCCGACCGTCCCGTCTTGTCCGTCGTCGACACGATTTCGGTGCGCCGGGTCGCGGCCCGGCCGACGACCAGCGGCCCGGTCCGGGTGACCCGACCCCCGGCCGCCATGCGCCGGCGTCCGGGCGCGGGCGGGGCCGGGACGACGCCGCGCACGGGGTGACCGTCCGGCCCCAGGTCGGCCTGGAGTGGCCGGTCGAGGAGGTAGACCCAGTGCCACAGCAGGGGCAACCCGTCGGTGTCGAGGTTCGGCGGGGGGACGCCGAGGAGCCGGGCCAGCGCCACGGCGGGCTCCGGTTGCAGCACTTCGGTGCGCTCGGTCACGGGGTGACCTCCTCGCGCCGGAACCCGAATTCGACGCGGAGAGCGTCGTTGTGCTCGCCCAGCCGGGGCACCGGCCCCAGCACCGGCTCGGCTTCGTCGAGGTCGGCCGGCGGCAGCAGCGCCTGGACGACACCACCGGGAGCCCGGACCTGCCGCGTGCGATCACGCGCGGCGAACTGGGGATGGTCGAAGAGCTCACCCGGCCGGCGCAGGCGGGCGCAGGCGATCCCGGCGCTGTCGAGCAGTGCGACGACCCGGTCGGCGTCGAACGCGGCGAACGCCGACTCGATCAGCGGCCCGATCACGCAGTCGTGGGCGACGCGTTCGGGATTGTGGACGAACCGCGGGTCGTCGGCGAGGTCCGGGCGCCGGAGCACCTCCCGGCACAACCGAACCCATTCGCGGTCGCTCTGGACGGCCAGGAAAACCTGGTTGCCGTCTCCGGCCCGGTAGGGCCCGTAGGGCGCGATCGACGCGTGCTTCGCCCCGGTCCGGCGGGTCTCCGCACCTCCGTAGACCGCGTGGTACGCCGGTTGGACCATCCACTCCGCCAACGCGTCGATCATGGCGACCTCGATGGTCGCGCCGGCACCTTCGGTGGCTCGCCGCAGCAGCGCGGTGAGAACGCCGGAGTAGGCGTACATGCCCGTCGCGATGTCCGCGATCGAAACCCCGGCCTTGCTCGGCTGCTCCGGCGTGCCGGTCGCGGTGACGAGCCCGGCCTCGCACTGGATCAGCAGGTCGTAGGCCTTCTTCGGCTGGTACGGGCCGCCGGGGCCATACCCCGAGATCGAGCAGTGGACGAGATCGGGACGGGCCGCCCGCAGGGTCGCGGCGTCGAGGCCGAGGCGGCCCACCGCGCCCGGTGCGAGGTTCTGGATCACCACGTCGGCGGCCGCGATCATCGCGTCGAGCACGCGGCGGTCGTCCGCGTCCTTGATGTCCAGCTCGATCGACTCCTTGCCGCGGTTGAGCCAGACGAAGTAGCTGGAGTCGCCGTGGACCGTCCGGTCGTAGCCGCGGGAGAAGTCCCCGGCGCCGGGGCGTTCGACCTTGATGACGCGGGCGCCGAGGTCGGCGAGCTGCCGGGTCGCGAAGGGAGCGGCGACCGCCTGTTCCAGCGCGACGACGGTCGTGCCTTCGAGAGGAAGCATGGAAAGCCTTTCGTGGCCGGCACTTCAGAGCCGGAGGATGGCACGGGCCCGGTCGAGCACCGGCTTGTCGATCATTCGTCCGTCGGGACCGGTGACCGCGCCCGCCGATCCATCCGCCGCCCGAAGCACTTCACGGGCCCACGCGATTTCGTCCGTGCTGGGGGCCAGGCCTCGGGCCGTGGGCTCGATCTGGGCGGGGTGGATGCAGAGCTTGCCGCGGAAGCCGAGACTTCTGGCGTAACGGGCCGACGCCGTCACCGCGTCGGCGTCGTGGACGACCGTCGAGGGGCCGTCGATCGGCGCCGGCAAGCCGGCCACCCGGGAGGCGAGCACGATCGTGGCTCGCGCGAACAGCATCGCCTCACCGGTCTCGTCGGCTCGGAGGTCGGCGGCGAGGTCGAGCGCACCGAACGCGAGCCGGGTCACCCCGGGCGCGGTGGCGACGTCGTGCACGCGATGCAGCCCGGACGCGGTCTCGATCAGCGCCACCACCGCCATGTCCGGTGCCAGCCGTGCCGACAACGCGGCCAGGGACGCGGAGTCCTCCGCCTTGGGCACGAGCACGCCGAGCAGCCCGCTCGCGCCGGCGACGGCGTCGATGTCCGCCTCGAACCACGGCGTGCCGGCGGCGTTGGGGCGGACCCATGCCTGGCCGCCGTCGGACAGCCAGCGGAGCGTTTCGGCGCGAGCGGTGTCCTTGTCCTCAGGGCGCACCGCGTCTTCGAGGTCGATGACGACGGCGTCGGCGCCCGCGGCCGCCGCCTTGGCGAAGCGCCGTGCAGCGTTGCCGGGCACGAAGAGCCAGGTGGCCGCGGGCCTCATCGCAGCGGGTTCCGCTTGACGAGCTGCCGCGCGATGACGGTGCGCTGGATCTCGTTGGTGCCCTCGCCGACGATCATCAGCGGCGCGTCACGGAAGTACCGCTCGACGTCGAACTCCGTCGAGTAGCCGTAGCCGCCGTGGATCCGCACCGCGTCGAGCGCGATCTGCATGGCCGTCTCCGAGGCGAACAGCTTCGCCATCCCCGCTTCCATGTCCGCACGCTCGCCGGAGTCGTAGCGGCGGGCGGCGTACTGGACGAGCTGCCGGGCCGCGGTCAGCCCGGTCGCCATGTCGGCGAGGTAGTTGCCGATCGACTGGTGCTGCCAGATCGGCTGCCCGAAGCTTTCGCGTTCCTGGCTGTACCGGATCGCGCGCGCGAGAGCGGCGGCGCCGACGCCGAGCGCTCGCGCCGCCACCTGGATGCGGCCGATCTCGAGCCCGCGCATCATCTGCGCGAACCCCTCGCCCTCGACCGTGCCCAGCAACGAGCTGCGGGGCACGCGGAAGTCGGTGAAGGACAGCTCGCAGCTTTCCACGCCCTTGTAACCGAGCTTCGGCAGGTCGCGGGACACCTCGAAACCAGGCCCCTTCTCGACCAGCAGAATGCTGATGCCGCGGTGCTTCGGCTCGGTGGTCGGGTCGGTGCGGCACAGCAGCGCGACCAGCTGGGAGCGGCGGGCGTTGGTGATCCAGGTCTTGGACCCGGTGACGACGTAGTCGTCACCGTCCTTCCGGGCCACGGTGCGGATGGCCTGCAGGTCGGATCCGCCGCCGGGTTCGGTGAGCGCCATGGTCGCCCGGATCTCCCCGGTGGCCAGCTTCGGCAGGTAGTGGTCCTGCTGCGCCGGGGTTCCGTAGCGGAGCAGGAGCTTGGCGACGACGCTGTGCCCGCCCATGGCGCCGGCGAGACTCATCCACCCGCGGGCGAGCTCCTCGGTCACCGCGGCGTAACACGGGGTGGACACACCGGCGTCGTTCCACGGCTCCGGGATGGCGAGCCCGAAAACGCCCATCCGCTTCATCTGCTCGATCAGGGCTTCGGGATAGGTGTCGGCGTGTTCCAGGGTCTGCACCACGGGCTCGACCTCCCGGTCGACCCACTCGCGGACGGCGTCGACGATCGCGGTCTCGTCTGCGCTGAGTTCGTACATGGCCGTCATCCTGGCTCGTGATGACAGGTCGTGGGAAATGCCGATCCGTGATATGCCTAGGTCGGTCCGGCATAGCGGGGGAACAGGGTGGAACTCAAGCAGCTCTTGGCCTTGGTGACCGTCGGCGACACCGGCAGCGTCACCAAGGCCGCGCGCCTGCTCCACGTCGTGCAACCCGCGGTCAGCCGGTACATCCGCGCCCTGGAGGACGAGGTCGGGGTCCCGCTCTTCGAGCGCAGCAGCCAGGGGATGACCCTCACGCCGGCGGGCGAAGTCCTCGCCGAGCGCGCGAGACGCGCGCTGCTCGAACTGGACCGGGCCCGCGCCGAGATCCGCCCGGACCGCGAGCACGTACGAGGCATCGTCACGATCGGGCTGCTGGAAAGCACCGTCGAACTCGTGGCCGCGCCGTTGGTGGAGGTGCTGGGGCGCCGGCACCCGGGCATCGACGTGCGGATCCTGAGCGCGTTCTCCGGTCACTTACGGCAGTGGCTCGACGACGGCGCGGTGGACATGAGCCTGCTGTACAACGTGAACTCGACGCCGTCGATCGCCGTCACCCCGCTGCTGCGCGAAGCGTTGTGGGCCATCGCGCCCCCCGATGCGGAGCTCGGCCGCGAAGCGCTCACCTGGGACCGGGTGTGCGAGAACCGGCTGATCCTGCCGGTCGCGGGACACGGCCTGCGCACCCTCGTGGACGAAGCGCTCGGCGCCGCGGCCGCGGCGCCCACGATCGTGTGCCAGACCAACTCGATGCCGGTGCAGAAGAAGCTGGTGGCCGCCGGCACCGGGTGGAGTGTCCTTCCCGCCGCCGGTGTCGCCGAAGACGTGGCAGCCGGACGACTGCTGGGCGGCCCGATCGTCGATCCCGCGATCTCCCGCACCATCGTCCTGGCGTTGCCACGAGCCGGCCGCAACCCGCCCGCCGCGGAGGTCGCCGCCACCGAGATCGCCCGGGTGACCCAACGCCTGGTCCAGAACGGCACCTGGCCGACCGCCAGCGTGGCCCACACCGGGTGACCCCACACCGGCCGCCGCCGACCCGCGGCCGCGGAAGCCGCTCTGTGCAGCCCGTGCCCAACAGCGAAGTCATCAACAGCAGCAGTCGAAACACACGGCTGGTCTGACGGCGCCCTGGCGGCGGACCTTCATAACGCGGGAGTCCTGAATAGCCAGCCATGCCGTCGCGCGCAGACGCCAGCCAGCAGGAAGGAATCATGAGAACCACTGTCAAGTCGTTGCCCGTCACCGCGGTCGGGCTGATCGTCGCCGGTGACCTGCTGCTGGCCACGGGAGCCCTGATGGCGATCGCCGAGCCGTCTGGGCCCGGCGTCAATTTCGGTGCGATCGGCTTTTTGTTCCTCGGCTGGTGTGCAGCGGGGGCGGGCCTGCTGGCCGGCATCGCGGCAGCCGTGGTCCGGCTGCGGAGGAGGGGCGGCCAGCACCCGCCTGCCCAGCTCCTGCCCTGGGAGAAGCGTCTCAGGCTCTCGACAGTAGCCGCGATCGGCCTGAGCACCATCGGGGCCGCCGTGCTGGGCGCAGGCCCCCTCTTCTTCCGCGGCCCGCGAGGAAGCGGCTTCGAAAGTGACATCCCGGTCTTCCTGGTCGGTCTCTGCATTTCTGCCACTGCCTTGCTGGCCGGAATCCCGCCGACGTTGTACCGGTGGTCAAAGCGGAGGACCGGTGTCGAACGCTTCTCTTAGCTTCCTGGTGATGGTCGTGGCGGGTCGCCGGTGCGTGATTCTCCGGTGCCCACTTCCGGTCGGCACGCGAAGCCCACGAAGTCTGCTGACGGCGACCGTGCGGTCATCGGCCTCCGCGCCGACCTTGTCCGGGTGCGCGCCGATTCGGACAGCGGGGCGTCTGGGTTGGCCGCGGTTCGCCGGCCGGATGCGATCCATGCGGTTGCGAGCCGTCACAGTCGTCCGAGGAAATTCTGGATCGTGACATCAAGGGATTTTGGGCACGTCGCGGACCGGAGACCAAAGGGCAGCCGCTCCCCCGCTGAGCCATCCGAGCCCGTGCCGGCCGGGTGTGGGTCGCGGACCGGCGATTCGCGACCCACACCGCTGACCCGGCAAACGCACCTACAGGAGCAAGAAGCCCGCGGCGTCGACCGGTGTCCTTCGCCCCGTGCTCACGCAATCCGGTGCTGGATGCGGGCGCGCTGGATGGCCGCTTCGCGGCCGAGTCCGCGGCGTGTGCGGGCGGGATCCGCGCGCCGCTTGGCGCGCTCTCGTACGGTTGCTTCGTGGTCGACCGTCCACGTCGTCGGGTTCACGGCCACGCCGTAGTCGTGCCAGGCGCCTTCCACGGAGACCAGTTCGTCGAGGACGTCGTCCACCACGGCCTCGACATCGCGGTCGAGCGGGTCTCCCCAGCCTCCCCGGCCGAGTCAGGCCGGTTCGGCGATTCGCACCTGCACTAGCCGGGGAGGTACCTCGTCGTGGCCGGGTCGAGCTTCAGCGTCACCTCTCGTCCGGGGCGGGCGCCGAAACCGGAGCGGGCGAACGCCTTCGTGGTGGTCCCGGCCGACCGCACCACCAGTTCGAGCCGGTCGCCGAGGAATTCGGAGCTGAGCACCGTGCCGCGGAACTCGTTGTCCGCGGGCTCGGGGGCTCCGTCGTCGACGAGCCGGACCGCGATGTTCTCCGGACGCACGCACACGAAACCACCGTCACCGGTGCCGTCCGACGAGGACCCGCAGACCAGCGCACCGACTTCGGTCTTGGCCACCACACTGCCGTCCGCGCGCGGCTGGGAGACGTCGTGCACGGCGAACAGGTTGGCGCTTCCGATGAAGTCGGCGACGAAGGCCGAGCGCGGCCGGTCGTAGATGCGCTCCGGTGCGTCGATCTGCTCGACCCGGCCGTGGTTCATCACCACGACCTTGTCCGAGAGCGCCAGCGCTTCGGCCTGGTCGTGCGTGACGTACAACGCCGAAACGCCGAACTGCTCCTGGAACGAGCGCAGTTCCTGCCGCAGTTTCGCCCGCAGCTTGGCGTCCAGATTGGACAGTGGCTCATCGAGCAGGAGCACCTCGGGCTCGCACAGCAGCGCGCGGGCGAACGCCAGGCGCTGCTGCTGCCCGCCACTGAGCTGAGTCGCCCAGCGATCGGCCATCGCGCCCAGCCCGACCTGGTCCAGCATCCGCACGGCACGCTCGCGCACGTCCTTGACCTTGCGCCGGTTCCGCCCGTGGCGCAACGGGAACGCGGCGTTGTCGACGACCTTCATGTGTGGCCAGATGCCGTAGGATTGCGGCACCATCGCGATCGGCCGGTCCTCCGGGCGCACGAACCGCTTCCCCGCGGCATCGAACACGGCCTGACCGCCCATCTCGATGCGGCCTTCCTGGGCCTGCTCGAGCCCGGCCACGCACCGCAGGGTGGTGGTCTTGCCGCAGCCGCTGGGCCCGAGCAGGGTGACGAACTGTCCCTGGGGCACGTCGAACGAGACGCCGTCGATCGCGTAGGTGGCATCGCTGCCGGGCGCGCGCTCGTAGGACTTGCGCAGCGCGCTGACGACGATCGAATCGGTACTCGCGGCTTCCGGTGCCCCGGCAGCGTTGTTCATGATTCCTCCATGGTGCCGTCTCGGTTGACAAGCCACACCGCGACGGACGAGATGGCCAGGATGACCACGGCCAGCGCGCTGGCCCCGGGGTAGTCGCCGCTCGAAGTGAAGGTGTCCCACAGTTGCACCACGAGTGTGCGGTTGTCCGAACTGGTCAACACCAGCGCGATCGGCAGTTCGCCGAGCGACTGGGCGAAAACCCACAACCAGGTCTTCCGCAGCGCCGGGCGCAGCAGGGGCAGAAGCACCGTCCTGGTCACGGTGGCGGGCCGGGCACCGGTGACCCGGGCGGCTTCGACCAGCCCGTCGTCCAGTTGCAGCAGCGCGGTCTGCATCATCCGCGACCCGCGCGGCAGATACCGTGCGACCAGCGCGACGACGATGATCCACACGGTGTCGTAGATCGGCGGCACCGGAACGAAGACGTACAGGAACAGGATCGCGAACCCGAGTACCACGCTGGGAATGCCGAAAACCAACGACGTGGCCTCGAACAGGAACTTGCTGCCGGGGAACTGCTTTCGCGCGGCCGCGATCGCGATCCAGGTCGAGAGCGCGGTGCTCGCGGTGGCGGTGAACAACACGATCAACGCCGTGTTCAGCACCGTCTGCCCGATGTCCGGCGCGGTGAAGATGTGCGCGTAGTTGGACAGGGTCATCGACCCGAATCCGGACGCGGTGATCGGCCGCACGAACGGGGACAGGCTCGTCCAGAGCAGCGTCAGGATGGGCAGGCCGATCCCGACGAACAGGTACAGGCAGACCACGACGAAGATCGGGATCCGCCAGCGCCCGAGTTCCGCGCGGCTCGGCCGGTACGCCTTGCCGACCACCACGCGGAACCGGTTCGCGTCCTTCGTGCGCCGCCGGTACACCATCAGCATCACCAGCGAAACGGCGAGCAGCAGGACGCCGTAGGTGCTGGCCTGTCCGTAGTCGGGCAACCCGGTCGGCGGCTCCACGTAGTACTGGATCTGGCTGCTGAACACGAAGATCTGCTTCGGCAGCCCCAGAATCGCCGGAATGGCGAAGCCTTCCAGCGCCACGACGACGAACAGCATGGCCGCGGCCGACACGGCGGGCATGACCAGCGGGAGCACGATCAGCCGCAGGCGGCGCCGCAACGGCGCACCCATCGTCGCCGCCGCCTCCTCCAGCTCGGGATTCAGCCGGGCGAAGGCGGGCGCGATCATCAGGTACATGCTCGGCACCCCGAAGATGCCCATCACCAGGATCATGCCCGGCAGCGAGTAGATGTCCACCTGCAGACCGACAGTCTCCCGAAGCAGCACGGCCAGTGGGCCGTTGACCGGGTTGGCCACGAGCGCCCAGGCGATCGCCATCACGGTGACGGGCACGGCCATCGGGGACAGCGCCATCGGGGACAGGAAACGCCTGCCGGGAATGTCGGTCCGCTCCATCAGGTAGGCCAGCCCTGTGCTCAGTACCAGCGCGATGACCAGTGAGCCCACCACGTAGAGGACCGTGTTCAGCGTGACCGACGCGAAGTGGCTGGACTCGAAGACCTGCCGGAAGTTGTCGAGCGAGAACCCGGGGACCTGGAAGGGCAGCCGGGTCGTCGACGACTTGAAACTGGAGTAGATCAGGATCACGAGCGGGACGAGCACGAGGTACCCGACCAGCAGGATCATCACCAGGTTGACCAGCCGCCCGGCGAACCGGCCGCGACCATCTCCGGCCGGCGCGAGCCGCGGCGGTGGCGGCTCCGCGGAGCCGGGCGGCGGCGTCGGCGGGCTGCCGACCTCGGTCTGGCTCATGACGGACTCTCCCGTGTGTGAAGCACCATTGCCTCCTCCTCACCGGCTCGCGGCATCGCCTGCGGGCCGAGGCAGCCCTAGCCGATGTCCGTCCCGAGGGCCTTCTGTGCCTCGGGGAAGAACGTCGTGAGCTTGCGGTAGTAGTCGAGTGTCGGGGTCGGGAACCAGCTCAGTCCGGCGGTACACATCGCGGCCAGCGCGGGGCTCTGTCCGGGGTCCGAACAGTCGGTGCTGTCGGGAACCCGTGAGTTGTAGTTCTCGGCGAGCGTCTGCTGCGCTTCGCCGGAGGAGAGGAACGAGGTCAGCAACGCCCCGGCCGCGGGGTGCGGCGCCCCCTTCGGCACGTACAGGTACGCCTCGCTCGCGCTGGTCGGTGACAGTGGCGCGATGTCGACCGGCGCCCCCTTGGCCTTCGCTTGCAGTACGAGGTTCACGAGGCTGGTGCCGATGCTGGCCTGTCCGGACTCCACGAGTGCCTCCGCTTCGTTCACCGTCGGCGTGTAGTGCGGGGTCTGCGCGGCGAACTTCTTCGCCCAGCTGAGTGCGCCGGCCTCGGTCCTGGCGGGGTCGAGCCCCCAGACGGTCATGAACTGGGCGGGCGAGTCCGCCGCCACGCGTCCGCCGGACCACCGCGGCGCCAGCAGGTCGTCCCAGGTCTTCGGGATATCGGCGGGCTCGACCTTCGTCGTGTTGTAGGCCCAGACCTTGGGAGCGGCCCACGAGTAGACGAAGTTCTTTTCGAAGACGGCGTCCTCGGCCACACCGTAGGCCTGCCAGTCGATGCTGTCGGCCATCGGCACGGACGGGACCACGGTCTGCCCGACCGCGTTGACGACGTCCACCGACACCCGCCGTGCGGCCTGCTGCACGTTGAGTTCGCTGGCCTCGTTCGGCGCTTTGGTCTCGGTGTACTTGACCTCGATGCCGGGATACTTCCGCTGAAAGAGGTCGATCAGTGGCTGCATCTGCGCCCGGGGCTTCGCCGCCATCCAGCTGACCGCGCCCTCGTTCTTCGCCTGCTCGACAAGCCCGGCCAGGGTGGGCGGAAGGTCGGCGGACTGCAGCTCTCCGCCGCAACCGGCCGTCGCACCGCCGAGGAGCAGCGCCAGTCCGGCGACCGCGAATCCGCGCCGCGGCGGGGTGTCACCTCGTAGGATCCTCATCGTTTCCTCCGCAGCCGCTCAGCCGGCGTGCACGCCGTAGACGCGGGCCGCGGTGTGCCCGAGCACCGCCTGGCGCTCGGTTTCCGGCAACCAGGACAGCGCGCTTTCCACCAGCGCCCTGGACTGCCGCAGCGAGCCCTCGGCGGCCGGGAAGTCCGAGCCCCACATCAGGTGGCCGGTGCCGAACTTCTGCGCGAGCCGCCGCAGTACCGCCTCGACATCGGCGCCCGGCTCGTTCCCGAGCCTGCGCAGGGCGCCGGGCGTGATCTTGAGATGCACCCCGGTGAACCGCGCGAGCTGTTCGAGCTCGGCCAGCATCGGGTAGTCCGGTGCGCCCGAGGCGTCCGGACGGCCGGCGTGGTCGAGCACGATCGTCAGCGCCGGATGTTCTTCGAGCACTCCCAGCAGTTCCGGGGTGTTCTTCGAATGCATCTGGACGCACACCGGGACGCCGTGGTCGTCGACGTAGTCCCAGACGGCGCGCATCCGCTCGTCGGACAGGGTCACGCGGGCGGACGCGTTCACTTTCGTGTCCCCGTCGGCGATCCGGATGCGGACGCCGCGGAAGCCCCGGTCCTCGATCCAGTACTTCAGGTCGTGCACGGCCTCGTCGGACACGAAGTCGACCGAGCACACCCCGACGAGCCGATCGGGATACCGGGCCAGCACGTCCGCGGCGTACCGGTTGTCGAACCCGTAGACCGTCGACGCCTGCACGAGCGCCGCGTGGCGCACGCCCGCCGCGTCGAGCTCGGCGATCAGCCCGTCCCCGTCGACCGGGCGGGTGCGCGACCAGCCGGACCGGATCCCGCCGAGCGGCCGCACGGGGTAGCTGCCGGTGTCACCGGAGACGGCGTGGGTGTGGGTGTCGAAGTACCAGGGCGTCATTGCTCCTCCTCGGAACTGCTCAGGCTTCGCCGACGTACTTCTCGAAGTCGGCGAAAAGGTCCGCGGCGTCGATCTCGCGGTGGATGACCTCTTGTTCGCGCGCGTACCGGATCGCGGTCCCGAGCATGTCGAGCAGGCCCGGACTGATGCCGTACCGGACGGCGCGTGCCCGGACCGTCCCGGCAGGCTCCGCGCGCAGACCGGCGTCGATGCTCGCGGCCAGTCCGCGGTAGAGCCCGCGAATCAGGTCCGGTTCGGACCGGAGCAGCTCGCGCCGGACGACGACGAGATGGTTGGCGGGCACCCAGCCGCGCTGGTCGTAGAACCGTTCCTGCTGCTCCTCCCAGTCCGGGAGCAACGGGATCAGCTCGTCGATCCCGGCGGCGAACGGGGCACCGAGTACGACCGACGTGAGATCGCCCGCACGCAGGGCGTCGACCAGCGTCCCGGACGTCCGCTCCACAGTGGCCGGATCCTTCGCGGTGTCCACATGGGACCCCTCGGTGGTGACCCAGGTGACCTCATCCGAGGGAACCCCATAGGTGTCACCGAGGATCCCGCGCGCCCACAGTCCGGTGGTCTGGCTGTACGCGCGCACGCCGACCCTGCGGCCCGCCAGCTCGGCCGGAGCGATCCGGTTTTCCTCGCCCCACACGTAAAGCGCACGATGCGGGAAGTTCCCGAGCAGGACCACCGGTAGCGCGGCGATCTGCACGCCGGCTTCGACGGCCTGCAGCAGCGTGGCGAGGGCGAGTTCACTGACGTCGTAACGCAGGTCGCGGACCATCGGAGCGAAGGCTTCGTGGATCGGCGAGACGTCCTGCAGGTCGAGCGTGCAGCCGTCGAGCGACACCGTGCCGCCCAGCAGTGGCTCGGTCTGCGGAGAGCGCCGCAGCGCCGCGGTGAGGCGCCGCATCAGATCTCCTCCCCACGCCAGAGCCGCCGGAACGGCACACTCATGACCGCACGTGAGATCCGGACATCGACGACCGTCGGCTTGGGCGCCGCGACGAACTCGCCGACCGCCTTCCCGAGATCCTCGATCGTGCGGACGGTCGCGCCGGTGCCGCCCATCGCGGTGGCCACGGCCCCGAGATCCGGCGAGCGGATCGCGGACAGCTCCCGGCGCAGCCCGTGGGCTTCGGACTTGTGGTACTCGGCGCCGAGTGCCTCGTCGTTCATCACCACGACCAGCACGGGCCAGCCGTACCGGCAGGCGGTGTCGAACTCGGCGAGGTGCATGATGAAGCTCGCGTCGCCCTCGACCACAAAGGTGGGCCGTCCTTCGCGCCCGAGCGACCAGCCCATCGTCAGCAGCGGCGCCTGACCGATGGCGCCGAAGAGCCCGTAGTTGGAGACGACCTCCCGTGGACGGGCGAACAGCATGGTCCCGAAGTCGGTCTGGTGACCGCTGCCCAGTACCAGCGGCACTCGTTCGGGAATGGACTCGTCCAGCGCGAGGACGACCTCGCGCGGGTCGAGCCTGCCGTCCTCGCGGTGGAACGGCTCGCGCAGGATCGTCGCTTCGCGCAGCCGTTCGAGAACCACCGGCGTGTGATAGCCGGCGCCCGACGGGGTCCGGTCCTCCAGCGCGACGAGCAGCTGCCGCAGCGTCAGCCGGGCATCGCCCCGCACGTAGCAGTCGACCGGACCGCCCGCGCCCGGCACGACCTGCTCGGCGCGGTCGATGTGGACGATGTCGGCTTTCGGGAAGAGCCGGCCGTGCCACGTCGTGTACTGGTTGAGGCCGGCACCGACCGCGATCACGCAGTCGGCCTCGCCCATCAGCTCGTGCGCGATCCTCGTGCCGTAGCCGCCGGCAATCCCGGCGTGGTAAGGCGTCCTGTCCCGCAACCAGTTGATCGCCTGCAGGGTGGTGGCCAGCAGCGCGTGGGTCTTGTCCTGGAGCTGGAGGACGAGCTCGGCCACTTCCGGGCCGCGCGCGCCCCGCCCGACGAGAAGCACCACGCGCTCGCTTTCGGCGATGATCGTGGCGGCGTCCTCGACGCGCTGCGGGTCGGGCTGCACCGCAGTGGCGTCGATCAGCCCGATGGAGGGCAGATATTCCGCCGGGCCCTCGTACTCCGCCAGCTGGACGTCCATCGGCGCGCTGACCATCACCGGTCGTGACGTCGTGCGGGCCTGGAAGAACGCCGCACGCACGGCGGCGTGCGCTCGCGACGGCGCCGCTACGGACACGAAACCGCACTCGACGGCGTCGGCGAACTTGCGCTGGTCGAGGTACTGGGAGTCACCGGGGTCCGACAGCGCAGCCTCACCGGCGAAGACCACGAGCGGCGTGCGCGCGCGGTTGGCTGCCACCAGCGCGGTCGCCAACTGGGTGACGCCGGGACCCATGGTCGCCGACGCCACGCCGGGCCGGCCGGTGGCGCGTGCCCAGCCGTCCGCCATCGTCAGGCCGGAACCTTCGTGGCGCACGTCCAGCAACGTCGCGCCCCGCTCGGCCACGGCGTTGCACCAGTGCATGTTGGCGTCACCCAGCATGCCGAAGACATGGGAGGTCCCTTCCGCCACGAAGGCGTCGGCGATGGCCTCGTAAACCTTGGTCATGCGTTCCTCTCGTCCATGATCCGGGCCAGCCGCGGGAAGACCCGGAGTGCGTTGGCCGAAGCGATCGCGGCAAGGTCCACTTCGGACAGACCGCCTGTCGACTCCAGCAGCGAACGGGTGTCGTCGTACCGGCGGCCCGTCGAGGGGTCGACGCCCCGGACCGCGCCGATCATCTCCGAGGCGAAGAGCAGGTTCTTCGCGGGCACGGTGTCCACCAGCAGCTGCATGCCCCGCTGCCCGTAGAGGCAGGTGTCGAACGAGATGTTGTCGCCCATGATGTCGAGCAGGTCGCCGCGTCCCTGGTCGTACAGCACGCCCTGGTACCGGTCCCAGTGGTACGGGACGGCTCCGCCGCCGTGCGGCAGGATCAACCGCAGATCGGGGAACCGGTCGAACAGGTCGGACTGGCACAGCTGCATGAACACCGTGATGTCGGCGTTGAGATAGTGCGCGCAGGTGCCCTGCACGGCGGGGTTGGCCGACATCGAGGCGTGCACCATCGCCGGCACGCCCAGCTCGACCATCTCGGCGTAGAGCGGGTAGTAGTACGGATCGGTGATCGGCGGCGCCTGCCAGTGGCCGTCGGACGGGTCGGGGTTGAGGTTGCACCCCACGAATCCGAACTCCTCGACGCAGCGGCGCAGCTCGGCCACACTGGCGTCGATCCCGCCGCGGGGCGACTGGGGCAGCTGGCAGACGCCGGCGAACCGATCGGGGAAGAGCCGGCAGGCGCGATGGATGACCTCGTTGCTCAGCCTGCTCCACACCACACTCGTTTCCTGGTCGCCGTAGTGGTGTGCCATCAGGCCCGCGATCGGGGAGAGCAGGGACAGCTCGATACGGTGCCGGTCCTGCAGCGCGACCGGCCCGTTCGAGAGGGCTTCGGCCAGCTCGTCGTCGGAGAGCTCCAGCCCATCGGCCGACAGCCGCCGTCCGTGCTGCTCGTACTCGGCGATCTGGCGGTTCCGCCACTGCTTCACCACGTGCGGCACGCTGGTGAAGTGGGCATGGCAGTCCACGTACATCGGTGCACCCGTCTCGCTCATGACCGGCCCGTGATCGCCCGGCCGCGGTCCAGCCCCGGATGGCTGAGGACCGGCGCGGTGAACAGGAGCCGATACCCGTGTTCGACCACTTCGTCCACATTGGCCTCCGTCACGTGCGGATGGGCCACGGCGACCCGGTGCTTCGCACAGACCTCGAGGATGCGGCGCTTGTGGGCCAGGACGGTCGGATGGTCGTACTGGCGTGGCAGATCCAGCTCCTGGCTCAGATCGCCCTCGCCGACCATCACGAACCCGATCCCCGGTGTCTCCCGGAGGATGTCTTCGAGGTTCTCGACCGCGCGGACACTCTCGATCATCACTGCGACCAGGATCTCGCCGTGCGGTACGAGCGGCCAGACATCCGCCCGCTCGTAGTACTCGGCCACCGGGACGCCCCAGTACCGCGCCGCCCATGCGGGACTGTCACCCCGCAGCCCGTCGCCGCCGACGCTGGGATACCGGCACGCGGCCACCGCGTTCCGCGCTTCTTCGACAGTGTCGACATGCGGCCAGACCACCGCGTACGCACCGAGGTCGAGTGCTTGCTTGGCGTGCCACTGCGAATGTTCCGCTCCGTTGGGCGGAATCCGGACCATCGGCGTGGTCGCCGGCGCGAGCCCGGTGGCCTCGTGCACCTGCCGGCGGTCCAGCAGGTACTGGAGCGCGTCACGCAGCCCGGGCGGGTCCCACGGCTTGTGTTCCGTCTCGAACAGCACCGTGTCATAACCCGCGTCACGCAGCGAGATCGCGGTGGACGGCTCGCCGGCGGCGAAGGTGCCGAAGACTGTCTCGCCGCGCTCAAGGCGATCGATGACGCCGTTCAACCGAGCCATGAGCCGACCTTCCGTCAGTGCCATGACACGAACGTAAGTCGCGCCCCCGGCTTGCTCAAGGCACAGACGAAGCGGACTGATAAGCAACGTGCATAAATCCCGGGAGTCCTCGGCATCCATCACGCGCGTGCATCAAACGCGTCTCGTTCCGTCTTGAAAGGACACTCGGCCGCTCCCTAGCGTTTCCGGGTGGACCGTACCGACGCGTGCCACCGAGAGAGGTTCGAATGGCTCGACGCGAGAGCATCTACATCGACGGATTTTCCCATGAGAATCCCATTCCGCCGGGGTGCCGGATCGGGAACCTGCTCTTCACCGGCGTACTGCACGGCGGCGGGAACGGCGCCGACCCGGCGAGCTTCCCCGCGGACTTCGCAGGCCAGTGCGAGCGGATGTTCGCCGCGGTGGCCGCTGTGCTCGCCGCCGCGGGCGGGTCGCTGGACGACGTCGCGAAGTTCGAGATCCAGCTGGGCGACCCCGCCGATCGCCCGGCGCTCAACGACCAGTGGCGCGCGCTGTTTCCCGACCCCGACAGCAGGCCCGCCCGCATGGTCGGCTTCGGCACGAACCGTCCGCACATCCGGGTCCAATGCGAAGTCGTCGCCGTACTCGGCGACGCGGCCACGGGAGGAACACATGGCTGAATACGGGGTTTTCGACCCGGACACCCACGCGCCGAAGTGGCGGTTGCCCGCGGGTGCGTGCGACAGTCAGACGCACATCTTCGGCGATCGGGACCGCTTCCCGGTCAAGCCGGACACCGCCTATGTCGCCTACGACGCGACCGTGCAGACCATGCTGCGCACGCACAAAGTGCTCGGCATCGAGCGCGGGGTGATCGTGCAGCCCACCGCGTACGGCACTGATCATTCGGCGCTGATCGAGGCGCTTTCGGTCGCGGGGAGCGGCTACGTGGGTTGCGGGCGCGTCGACGACTCGGTCGATGACGATCAGCTCGCCGAGATGGACGCGGCCGGGATCCGCGGCGCCCGGTTCAACTTCCACCCGAAGCTCACCGCCAGCCGGCTCGCACCGGACGAGATCCGGCGGACGATCGAGCGGGTCGCCCGGCTCGGCTGGTACTTCAAGCTGCAACTGGTGGACATGGACCCCGACGAGGTGACCTCGCTGTTCGACGGCGTGGACGCCCAGATCATCGTCGACCACATGGGCCCGCTGGATTACGACCGCGGCCTTGCCGACCCCCGCTTCCGGAAGATGCTGGAGCTGCTGGACCGGGGCAACTGGTGGATGCTGCTGTCCAATGGGGACAAACGCGCGGAAGCAGCCGGACACCCGTGGGATGACGCTGTCGCCTACGCGCGCGAGTACATCCGGCGCGCACCGGAACGGATGCTGTGGGCCAGTGACTGGCCGCACCCGATCCGGCCCGTCCCGGTGCCGAACGACGGCGCACTGCTCGACCTGTTCGCCCGCTACGCCCCCGACGAAGCGACCCGACGGCAGGTCCTGGTCACCAATCCGCAACGGATCTTCGGCTTCGCCTGAGTGTTCACAGCCAGCCCTGGGTACGCGCGATCTGCTGTGCCCGGTCGGCGAACGCCCGCACTGCCACGCTCGCGTCCGCGCGGTGGATCAGCCGCACAGGCAGGTGCGCGAACTCCTCCTCCACGGTGAGGAAAGCGGCGACGCCGTCCGGGTGCACCCGCTGCACCGAAGCGGGCAGCAGAGCGACGGCGTTGTTGCGCGGCAGGTCCGCCATCACCCTGCTGCCGGGGACCGCGTTCGTGACGGTGCGGGGCGCGAACCCGGCCCGGGCGAACACCTGCTCGATCACCTCGTGGTAACCGGGCGCCACGGTGCGCGGGATGATCACGAACTGTTCGCCGGACAGCCGGGACAGCGACACCGTTTCCGCATTGGCGAGCCGATGCCCGTGCGGTACCGCGATCACCAGCCGCTCCCGGCGGATCAGTACCGACACCAGCTGCCGGTCCGCGGGGTCGTAGCGCACCAGCCCGACGTCCTGCCGCCGCCTGCGCACGGCGTCCAGGACGTCGTACTCCCACAGCTCCAAGGCCTCCGCCTGCAGTCCCGAGTCCACATCGAGACCGGCGAGCAGGACCGGCAGAGTCTCGTAACCGACGCTGAAGGTGTACGCCACCCGGAAGGACCCGCGCTCGCCCGAAGCAGTCTCCTGTGCTCGCGCGACGGCACCGTCGAACCGATCCAGCACGTCCCTGATGTCCTCGAGGAACTCGACCCCGGCGGGCGTCAGCCGGACGTTGCGGGTGTCGCGATCGAACAGCTGGACCTCGATCCTGCGCTCGAGCCGGCGCAGACGCTGGCTCAACGCCGGCTGCTCGATGTACAGACGCTCCGCGGCGCGCGCGAAGTGCAGCTCCTCAGCCAGCACGACGAACGAGCGCAGCAACGCGAAGTCGATGTTCATGCACCGAAGTTAGCAATTGCCGCGGGGCTTCCCGGTGAGCAGGGCGCCGCCGCCGACCGGATAGGTGCCGCCGTGATGACCTCTCGCGAGTGACGGCTCCTGCTCGGCGGAACACTCGCGTCCGGTCGGGAGTTGAGGGTGGCATGAGTCAACTCGTCGATCGCACGATCACCGCCCTGCGCTCCGAACACGCCACGCTCGCCGGACTCGTCCGCGCCCTCACCGACGACCAGCTCGCGACCACGAGCGGCGCTGCGGAGTGGACCGTCGCCCAGGCCCTCTCCCACCTCGGCAGTGGCGCCGAAATCGGCCGCGCACCCATCGCCCGCGCCGCCGGGGAAACCGTGGCTGCCGAGGACAACCAGACGATCTGGGCACGCTGGGACGCATCCACGCCCCGCGCGCAGGCCGAGGGTTTCCTCGAGCACAACCGCCGCTGGCTCGACACCGTCGAAGCGCTCACCCCCGAGCAGCGCTCATCACTGACCGTCGACCTCGGCTTCCTGCCGGAGCCGGTCCCGTTGCTGACCGCACTGGGCATGCGGCTCAGCGAAGTGGCCAACCACTCGTGGGACGTACGTGTGGCCTTCGACCCGAACGCCGAGGTGGACGCCGACTCCGCCGCGGTCCTCGTCGACCTCCTGACCGGGCCCGTCGGCTTCATGCTGAGCTTCCTGGCGAAGCCGGCCGAACTCGCGAACCCGGTGTCCCTCGCCGTCCCCGGAGCCGGTCTCGTGATCGACGACGCGGTCACCCTGGTCGACCACCTCGACGCACCGTCCGCATCGTTCAACGGATCGGCCGAAGCATTCGTCCGGCTGATCAGCGGCCGGCTCAAGGCGCCTTACGACAACGGCGTCACCCTCGAGGGCAGCATCACCCTCGACGACCTGCGCCGGGTGTTCCCCGGCTTCTGACGAACGATCAGCCGTCAGCCGGGCCGAGAAAACGATGTGCGTTGCCGTGGGTGATGGCGGCGATCTCGGCCTCTTCGAGGTACCGGGCGCGTCGTACGACGTCCCCGGCCGGTCGCTCCCCGAGCGGGTACGGATAGTCGCTGCCGACCATCACCTGCGACACCCCGAGCGTGTCGACGAGCGCGCGCAGGGCGGCCGGGTCGAGTTGTCGGCGCGGCAGCGGCACTGCACATCAGCCAGCCGGTCGTGACGCGTGGCCTGCAGGAGCTGGAGAAAATCCTGGGCGTCCCGCTGTACGAACGGGGTCCGCGCGGGATCGCGGTGACGGAGTTCGGGACGGCGTTCACCGGACATGCCCGCGCTGTGCTGGCGCAGCTCAGCCAGGCCGAGCGGCATGTCGAGGAGATCGCCGACGCCGACCGTGGACAGGTCGTGGTCGGGACCCACCTGGCCGGGTCCAACCTGCTGCTCCCGCGAGCCATCGCGCTGCTCAAGCGCGAGCACCCGCTGGTCACGGTGATCGTCCGGGAGGCGACGCCGGAAAACCTGCTCGTGGAGCTGCTCTCCGGACGCGTCGACGTCGTCGTCGGGCGGCTCGTCCATCCGCGGCCGGCGGGGACCGTTCACCGCGTGCTGCACCAGGAGTCGATCCGGGCGGTCACCGGCACGCACCACCCGCTCGCCGGCAGCGACCGCGTCGAGCTGGACATGCTCGTGGAGTACCCGTGGATCGTGCCCGGGGTGGAAACGAGGCTGCGGCAGGAGATCGAGGAACTGCTCACGCGCCACGGGCTGACGGTGCCGGCCGACCGCGTGGAAGCCACCTCGTTCCTGACGGTGCGCCAACTGCTCGTCGAGACCCGGATGGTGGCCGTCATCCCCGGCCTGATCGCCGCCGGCGACCCGCGGCTGACCCCGCTGCCGATCGCGCTCGAGCCCATCGGGCACGACGTCGGCCTCACCCTCGCGGCAGATCGCCGGCTGAGCCCCGCCACGCAGGCGCTGATCCGCTCGCTGACCACCGCCGCGGAAGCAGTCGGCCACGAATCGTGAGCCGATCAGGCGGCGCCGATCAGGCGGTGGCCGGCTGCTGCGCGTTGTCCGTCCGGTGTGGACGGTCGTCGCGGACGCCGAGCAGGACCGCGGCACCCAGCAGCGGGCCCGCCGCAAGTACCAGGAACGCCGCGTAGAAGGAGCCCGTCGCGTGGAAGACCGGGCCGACCACTGCCGGTACCAGGACGCTGCCCAGTTGCCACGCGGCATTGACCCCGCCCGCTGCCGAACCGGTGAGCCTGCCGCCGGCGAGTTTCGGGATCATCGCCGCGGTGAGCGGGCTGTAGGCATAGGCCGCGATCCCGAGTACCGGCGCGACCGCCAGGAAAGCTCCGTAACTGCGCAGCGCACCGAACACCAGCAGGGCGACCGTGAACACCACCAGGATCACCATGATCGGCAGCCGCATGCCGAGCCCGAGCCGGTCGGTGAGCCAGCCGACCGCCGGCTTCACCACCACCGCGGCGCCGGAAAAGATCACCACCACGATCCCGGCCTGGACCGGAGAAATCTGGCTGCCTTTGATCATCAGCGTGTTGGACCAGGTGACGAAGCCGTAGGTGCCCCACAGGCCACCGAATCCGGCGAGCCCGAGCAACAGCAGATCCCGGTTGCGCACCAGCGGCCGGATGTCGGGCAGCGACCGCGTGACGGGTCCGGACCGGGCCGTCCCGTCGCGCAGGAAGAGCACGCACAGCACGGCGAGGGCCACGGTGACTCCACCGAAGAGGTGGTAGGAGGCACGCCAGTCCGCGTGCTGGACCAGGGTGGGCACGACGGCGTTGGCGATGACCGTGCCGAGTGAGGTCGCGGTCATGAAGATCCCGCTGGCCCTGCCGATTTCCCGTTCCGGGAGCCAGGTCGTGATGAGTTTCATCCCGGCCGAGAACTCCACGCCCGCGAACAGCCCGACCAGGCCCTGCACGGTCAGGCCGAGCGGGATCGAGGTGGTGGAGCCGAATCCGATCATCAGCGCACCGGCGGCCAGCAGGCTCACCCCCAGCACCAGCCTGCTGCCGAGCCAGTCGGTGAGGAATCCGCCCGCCGCGTTCGACACGACGTACCCGATGTAGTAGCAGGTGGCGAAGATCCCGAGTGCCGCGAGCGGGACGTGCAGGGAATCGCTGACCGCGGCGGAGGCCGGGCCCCAGGTCGAGCGGTCGACCGAGGTCATCGTGAAACCGGCCCAGCACAGCAGCAACACGAGCCAGCGGTAGGGCGAGGGCTTGGCGGAACTCATCGTCGAGTCTCCTGTCTCGGGCGGGTCAGACGATCGCGTCTTGGCGGACGAGTTCCGCGCGCACCGCGGCCACGTCGTGTGGTCTCCCGTCGGCGTAGTGCGCGGACGCGACGCCCCCGGCGTGTCCGGTGGCGAAGGCGGTGCCCATCACCCGGACCGAGGCGTAGGCCTGGGAATCGGCACTGATCAGACGTCCCACACCCCACACGTTGCCGGTGTCGGCCGAGACGATCGCGCCGTAGGGCACGTCGTACCAGCCGCGGCCGGCGAGCTCGGTGTAGCGGGTGACGCCGGGACCCGCGTGGTCCTCGATCGGCCACCCACACCGCGCGATCGAGGACTCCAGTCGTTTGCGCGCATCGAGGACGTCGGACGCGATGAGGGTCTCCTGCCCGACGAGATGCCGGCCCTCCCGGATGCCCAGCTGGGGTCCGGTCTCGATCAGGTACGCGCCGGTCCAGCCGGGCAGATGCTTGCGCAGGGCGTCGAGATATCGCCAGGCCTGGCGCCGCGCACTGGCTTCGTTTCTGCTGAACGCGGCGGCATCGAGCACGTCAGCCTGTTCGTCGACCAGCAGGGCGATGACCTCTCCGGTGAGCGGCAGGCGCACCGCGATGCCGTAGTCCCGCACCAGCTCCGCGCCACCGTCGCGGTGGTGGGCGGCGACCGCTGCGCGCAGGCCTTCGCGGGAAAGGTCGGCGTCCTGGGCCACGCCGCCGAACCGACACACCAGGGTGCTGGTCTGCCGACGCTCGATCGGCTCGGTCCGCACACCCGCGCCGCCGGCCGCGAGCAGCGCGCCGTCGCCGCTGGCGTCGACGAAAGCCCGTGCGGTGACGGGTATGCGGCCACCCCGGTGGTACAGCTCGATCCCGGTCACGCGACCGTCTTCCCGTACGGCGCCGATCAGCGTGGTGTGCAGGAGCACGTCGACGCCCGCAGCCGCGGTGACCGTGTCACACGCCAGCTTGGTCGCCTCCGTGTCGAGCAGGATGATGCGGTTTCCCGTCCACCCCATGGTCTTCTCCTCGTAGGCACCGAGATCGCGCAGCTGCCGCAACACCTGCTCACCGACGCCCGCGACGACTCGTTCGCCACGCTGGTCGAAGAAGCCGCAATAGGTCAGCACCGAACTGGCCGTGGCCGCTCCTCCGAGAAACGGGTACTGCTCGACGAGGAGCACCGCGGCGCCGGTCCGCGCGGCACCGACGGCAGCCCCGATCCCCCCTGCCCCGCCCCCGACGACCACGACGTCGTACGACTTGTCCATCACTCGCCCTTCCCTCGCGTCCTGCCAGTACAGATGCGTGGCACGGGCAAAGCCAATACCATCTCGTCACCCGGGGCATGACCACAAGGTATGGCGGTATGGAACTACGGCAGCTGCGGTACTTCACCGCGATCTTCGAACAGCGCTCGATCTCCCGCGCCGCCGAACACCTGCGCATCTCCCAGCCCGCGCTGACCCGCCAGCTCCACCAGCTCGAACGGCACCTGCGCGCGGACCTGTTCGAACGCGTGCCCAGCGGGGTCAGCCCGACATCGTCGGCGATAGCCCTGTACGAGCACGCGAGACTAATGCTGCGGCTGGCCGAGGCCACCGGTGAGGTCGCCCGCTCCGCCGGTCCTGCCAAGGAGATCGTGCGCATCGGCCTCCCGCCCGGCGCGCCCACGAACTGGCTCAGCCGGGTCGTGCACGCGGTACGCGACCAGGTTCCCTCGGCGGCGGCCGACTTCACCGACGCCAGCAGCACCGACCAGCTGCGGATGCTGCGGGAAGGCCACCTCGACCTCGGGCTCGTCCACCAGCGGCCGGTCGCTCCGCTGACCGCACGGCTGCTCTACGAACAACCCTTCGGGGTCGCGGTCGTGCCCGGCCACGCGCTGGCCGGGCAGGACCAGTGCCGGCTGGCAGACCTCGACGGGCTGCGAATCCTCGCGCACAGCAGAGAACAGGTCACCACCGAACACGACCGCGTGCTCCGTGCCGCCGAAGCCGCGGACGTCCATCCGGACTGGGTGTTCGCCTGGTTCACCGAGAACGCACTGGCCTGCCTCATGGCGACCGACGCCTCCGCCGCGCTCCTGACCCGCCGCAGCGCACAGCGGCTGCTTCCGGAATGGCGCTGGATACCGCTGACCGAACCCGAGTTCACGCTGCCGACCTGGCTGGCCTGCCAGCCACAAACCCGCGCGATCGTCGCCGAGGTGGCCGAAGTCTTCACCACGACCTCGGCCGAGGAACCGCCGGCATGAACCAGCCACGTCCGGAGTTGTCAGCGACGAAGCAGGTTCGGCTCCCGTAACCGAGCGAGGATCAGGTCGATGTCTTCGGTCGTCGTGCGGTGGTTGGTGATGCAGGCGCGGATGCCGTGTCTGCCGTTGATCATCACTGGGCCGAGGAGTGCGGTGTTGTCCGCGGCGAGTGTTTCCAGGAGCTCGGTGTGTTCGTCGTGGGACGCGCCTTCGACGGCGAAGCAGATCGCGGTGAGGGTGACCGGGGCGAGCAGGGTAAGCCCGGCTGTGGCTTCGATGCCGCGTGCGAATTGTTGGGACAGTTCGAGTGTCCGGCGAGTCGCCGCGCGGAACGCATCGACGCCGAACGCCTGTAGTGCGCTCCACACTTTCAGGGCTTTGAAGTTTCGTGAGAGCTGGGGACCGTAATCCATGTAGTCGGTCATCAGCGGGTCTTCGGTCACGGTGAGGTAGGACGATTCGAACGCGTAAGCCGCACGCAGTGTGGTTCCGTCGCGCACGAGCAGGCAGCCGGCTTCCAGTGGAGCGAACAGCAGTTTGTGCGGGTCCAGGGAGATCGAGTCGGCACGGGCCGCTCCTCCCATCAGGTCCCGCATTTCCTCGCACAGCAAGAAAAGACCGCCGTAGGCGCCGTCGACGTGCAGCCACAGTTCCTGCTCCTGGCAGAGATCGGCGATCGCGTCCATGGGATCGACCGAGCCGGTGGCCACCGTGCCGCACGTCGCGACCACGCACCAGGGCCGGAGACCGGCTTCGCGGTCCGCGTCGATCGCAGCGCTCAGCGCGGCGACGTCCATCCGGTTCTGGTCGTCGACGGCGATGTGGCGGATGTGGTCGAGGCCGATCCCCAGGATCGCCGCGGCCTTGTCGACGCTGCGGTGAGCCTCGACCGAGGTGTAGACGACCAACGGGTGCGCCGACTGCTGGAGCCCGGTCCTGCGGAACCCGGGAACGCGATCCTCCAGCGCGGTCGCCAGTGCCTGCAGCGTGGCCAGCGAGCCGCCTCCGGTCAGGATGCCTTTCGCCGTCGACGGGAAGCCGACGATCGAGGTGAGCCACTCGAGCACGGACCGTTCGACGACGCTCGCGGCCGGGGACAGCTGCCAGAAGTTGCAGTTCTGGTTGATCGTCGCGGCGACGGCTTCGGCGTAGGCGGCGACGCCGTTGGGCGGCCCCAGCACGTAGGCGAGGAACCGGGAGTGCGCCACGGTGGTGGAATTCGGCAGGATCACGTCCTCGATGCGGTCGAACAGGCCGTCCACACCGATGCCCTTTTCCGGCACCGAATCCGCGAGCAGCGTCGCGAGCTGAGCGCGGTCGGGCTCAGGCAGCACGCGCGATCCGGGGAGGTCGCGTTCGTAGCGGTCCAGCAGTGTCACCAGACGCGCACCCGCCCGGGCACGTTCCTGGTCAGTCAGCACCAACTCACTCATACACAGCACGTTATGGCAAACGTCGAAGCACGCGATGCTCTTTTTCGCCGCCTCAGTGCCACGCTTTGGCATAATCTGCTTATGGATTCCATAGACAGCGCAATTGTTCACCACCTGCAGCTCGACGGACGTCTGTCCAACACCGATCTCGCCGACAAGGTCGGCCTGACGCCCTCGCCGTGTCTGCGCCGGGTGCGTGCGCTGGAGGAGTCCGGCGTCATCACCGGCTACCACGCCGCCGTGGACGCCGCCGCGCTCGGCCGGGCCTTCCGCGTCCTCGTGCACATCGACATGGCCACCCAGGACCTCGGCACCATCGAGGCCTTCGAAAACCGGATCGCCGAGGTCGACGAAGTTGATGCGTGCTTCCGTCTTTTCGGCCAGCCGGACTACCTGCTGTGGGTGGCCGTCGCCGACCTCGCCGCCTACGAGCGCGTCTACATGTCCACACTCACGCGGCTGCCCGGGGTCGCCCGCACCAACTCCCAATTCCCGATGAAAACGGTGAAATGACCGGAAGCCGGGCCGGTACGGGCGACCGGGACAGTCAGCGTTGCAGGGTCATCGCGTAGATTTCGAGATCGCTGTTGCGTTGCCAGTCGAGTCCTCCGGAGCCGGGTGCCACCCAGGCCGGGACGGACGGGGCGGTCAGGGACAGCGAACGGACCTGCTTTCCTGGTTCGAGCGGGACGGTCGTCTCGTAGAGCGACGCCTTGTTGTCGACCTTCCCGGTTCCGGCTTTGAGCTGGTACGCGGTCGTCAGCGCCACGGTGTTGCCGAAGTCCGGCGCTGTGTTCGCCCAGCCGGTGAGCTGGAGCGGAACCGTCGCGGCGCTGCCGTCGGTGTAAGTGACCACGGCGGTGGCCGACGCGGCACCGGTGCTGCCGTTGTCGGACGCGCCGACGATGTGGAGGCTGCCGTAGTGCCCGGACGGCAGGGCGAGCGCCTGCCCGGTGGACTTGACGAAGTTCGGGCTGCTGCCGGAGGTCGGCGGCGCTTGATAGGTGACGTCGCCGAAGGTCACCGGCCCCGGCGCGGGCAGCTGGTCGGCAGCGTAGCTCACACCGGTGCCGTCGAAGTCGCCCTCGCCGGGGGCGTCGAGGGTGGCGACGCCGTCGTTGTTGTAGGCGGCGTTCAGATCGACGGCGCACGACGTGTCCGTCTGGATCGCGCAACTCCCGGCCTGCTGGACGACGACGGTGACGGTCTTCGTGACCGGGGCGGCTCCGGGAAGCTTGGCGGTGACCGACACCGGATAGGTGCCCGCTGTGGTCCCGGCCGGAGCAGTGATCCGCACTGTGTCGTTCACCTGAGCGGGGAGCCCGTTCGAGCGGGCTGTGCTCACCGCGGAGGACGGGACAACCAGCCACCCCTTCGGTCCCTTCGCGGTGACGGCGATGCGTGCGTTGCGCGGAGCCGTGGCCAGCAACGTCAATTCGACGTCCTGCTGCGACGCTCGACCCGCCGTGGGCTCCAGGGAAACCTGGTCGGGCGTGACGTCGACATTCAGCTGATGCTGCGGGTTCGGCGTCCTGTCGATCGACGGCGGAGCGTCCTTCGCTGCTGTCGCCCATGCGGTGGGCTTGGTGCTCAGCGCGTAGTCGATGCGGCCGCCGTGCGCGATGTCGGCCTGGTCGACCCAGGCCTTGCCCCACGCCGTGCCGTTCACGGTCGCCGAAGCGATGTAGCGGTTGATCATGCTCGTGCCCGGCGCCGAAATCGTCAGCGTGCCGCCCTGTGTCTTCCCGTAGTCGCCGATCCGCACGCGCGCGGCCGGGAACTGCGGGGTGGTGAGCACGTCGAAGTTGGCACCGCTCGTCGTGGGATAGAGCCCCAGCGACGACATCACGTACCAGGAGGACATCTCCCCCATGTCGTCGTTGCCGGGGATCCCGCCGGGAGTGTTGGTGAACAAGGTTTCCTGCGCCTTGACGACGGTCGCGGTGTGGCCGGGCTGCCCGGTCCACGCGTACAGGTACGGCGCGATGAGGTTCGGCTCGTTGTTCGGGTTGTACTTCGTGGAGTCGTAGTAGTTGTACGGATCGCTGACCCATGCCTCGCGAGCGGTGCCCTCCGGATCGGCGAGGAGATCGTCGTAGGCGAAGAACTCGTTCAGCCGTGCGGTGGTCGTGCCGCGGCCACCCAGCATGCTGACGAGCCCTGCCGGATCCTGCGGCACCATCCACTGGTACTGGCTCGAGTTCTGCTCGTGGAAAGCGTGGTTGCTCGTGACCGGGTCGTACGGGGTCAGCCATGTGCCGTCGGCCGCGGTGCGAGGCCGGAACTGGCCGGTCCGCGTGTCGAAGACGTTCTTGTACGACTGGCCACGCTTGGCGAACATCGTCGCGTCGGACGCGTGGCCGAGCCCCTTCGCCATCAGCGCCAGCGAAGCGTCGGCGGCCGCGTACTCCAGTGTGGCCGACGTGCCGTAGTAGCAGTCGTTGTCGTTGCCCTTGGTCGGGCAGCAGGCACCGCTCGTTCCGCCGGACGCGCAGTTGTCGTTCGACGTGATGTTGAGGCCGTACGGGACATAGCCGCGTTCCGCGTAGTACGCGACACCGGCGCGCCCGTTCTGGCGGACGCCGGCGGAGGGCACCTCGGTCGCGGTCGCCCGGAGGTACTTGTAGGCCTCCTCGGCGTCCGCGCCGGTGAGCAGCCCCTTCGACCAGCCTTCCACCAGGAACGGGGTGACCGGGTCGCCGGTCATGATGTTGCCTTCCTGGTCTTCCAGGTACCAGCGCGGCAACGCCCCGCCCTCCCGCGCGATCGCGAGCAGGGACATGTCGATGTCGTGCGCGACCTTCGGGACAAGCATCTCGAGCAGTTGGTTCTGCGTGCGATAGGTGTCCCACAGGGAGAAATTGCTGTAGGGCGTGTAGCCGCGGGCCGTGTGGATCTTCTTGTCGGCTCCGACGTAGCGGCCGTCGACGTCCCCGATGAGGTTCGGATCGAGCATCGAGTGGTACAGCGCCGTGTAGTACGCGACCCGCTGGTCGTGCGACCCGCCCCCGACCGCGGCCTTGTGCAGCATGGTGTTCCACTGATCGTGCAACGCCTTGTGCGCGGCGTCGAAGTCGAATCCGAGCTTCCCTGTTTCCGTGGACAGGTTCTTGCGGGCGCCGTCGAGCCCGGTAAAGGAGAGCCCCACCTTCGCGACCACGGGAGCGTCGTCCTTCGTCGTGTCGAACGTGACCCATGCCCCGTTGGAGCCCTTGGCCGCCGACTCCCGCGACCCCGGCGCTCGATCGGATCCCCGCCAGGTGCCGTACGACGCGAACGGCCGACTCAGCTGCGCGACGAAGTAGGTCTTCTTCGAATCCTCGACCCACCCCTCCACAGTTCGGTCGCCGACAACACGGATCTCGGAACGGGTCACCCCGGCGCCGGCGCTGAACAGCACGTTCGCCCGGCTCGTCCGCGGGAAGGTGTACTGCTGCCACCCGGTCCGCGCGGTCGCGGTCAGCCCGACGGTCACGCCGTACTTGTCGAGTTCCGTCCGGTAGTAGTCAGGTCCCGTCGTTTCCTTGGCATGGCTGAAGGTCGACGCGTACTGGGCCGGATCCGTCGAAGTCACCGCGCCGGTGGTGGGCATCATCGGCAGGTAGTTGAACCGGCACCCGTTGATCGTCGTCTGACTGAACCCGGTGACCGTGTCGGCGGACTCCGTGTCACATCCGGTGCCACCGGCTGTTTTCATCAGCGGGCTCTCCTGCACCAGACCGAACGGCGCGCCCGCTGCGGGGAAGTCCAGCCCCTCGTTCTCGGTCCCGATGAACGGATTGACCAGCTTCGTCAGGTCGGCCCCGGCCCCCGGCACCGAGCCGGTGGCCGCGCCCGCGCTCACGCCCGTCCCGGCGAGAACCCCCGCGGCGACAAGGGCGACACTGAGGACCACGGTCCCCCACCGAGCTGCGCTGCTGTGCCGGACTGCTGCTGATCGCATGTCACCTCGTCGTGGTCACGTCCATGACATCGTTGTCATAAGCTCACCGAAGACGTTAGCCCCCTTCTTCCCGCTCCGGCAAGAGGCAGCGCGTCCCGACGGTCGCAGAAGGCGATGGGGCGGCCGTGCGCGCGCCGAGCAGACCGGGCTGGAAACCCGGGCAACCGCGGTCCCAGCGTCATCGTCCTCGCGCTGCGCATGCCCGGCGCGGCGGCGTTCGCCCGGTAGCCACCTCCTGCGCGGCGGCGTGGATCCGCTCCCGGGTCTCCGCGGACGCGAACCCACGCGGATCGTTGCGCAGCACCCGCGACACCAGGCTCGCGTCCACACCGGCCATCCGCGCGACATTCGCCAGAGCGGGGCTTCGCCGCCTCTCCTCCGCCATGCCACCTCCCCGTCGAGCGACGACCGTACCTGGCGGACGATCGCTGCGACCGGGTCGAGATTGTGCGCCTCACCGGGCGTGGTCGGCGATCCAGTCCTCGATGCCCGTGGCGGACGTCGGAAGCGCGGCGGTCAGCACCTCGATGCCGTTGTCCTCGACGACGACGTTGTCCTCGATACGCACGCCGATTCCGCGCAGGTGTTCGGGCACGTAGTCGTCGAACGGGGAGAAGTACAGGCCCGGCTCGACCGCGAGGACGTGTCCCGGCTCCAGCGTGCCGGCGGTGTACTCACCGGCCACCACGAGGCTGTCGTGCACGTCGGCGCCGAGCATGTGGCTGGTGACGTGCAACGTCCACCGCCAGGAGCGTTCGCCCGCGGCGAGACCGTCGAAAGCGGGATGGGGCAGCACGCCGAGGCTGTGCAAGCCGTCCGCCAGCACCCGCTGCGCCGCCTGGTGGGGATCAGTGAAGGAGCCGCCAGGCCGCGCAGCCGCGAGCGCAGCCTGGTGGGCAGCATGGACGATGTCGTGGACGTCGCGCTGCGCGGATGTGTACCGGCCGGAGACGGGCATGGTCCGGGCAACGTCGGAGGCGTACAGCTCGGGACCTTCGACGCCGGCGTCCAGCAGCAGCAGGTCTCCGGGTCCGATCCGCTGATCGTTGCGTTGCCAGTGCAGGATCGTCGCCTGGTGCCCGCTTCCGACGATCGGGGTGAAGGCGAGCCCGCGACCGTGCGTTCTGGCGTGTTGGGCGAACACACCTTCGACGAAAGCTTGGCCGTGCCGCACCGCGTCGGGCAAAGCCCTGGCTACGGCGGCGAAACCCTCGACCGTCACGTCCGCGGTGTGGCGAAGCTGCGCGATTTCGTAGGCGTCCTTGTACAGCCTGCGTCGAGCGAGCTGTTTTTCGAGCTCGCGACCGTCGTCTGCCACGAGGGCGTCCACGTGCGGATCGAGGCCTCGCACGGTTTTCGCCGCGGTTCCGCGGAGGCGCTTGCCGAGTTCGCCGAT
The DNA here is from genome assembly GCF_014204865.1 of Amycolatopsis jiangsuensis. Lineage (NCBI taxonomy): Bacteria > Bacillati > Actinomycetota > Actinomycetes > Pseudonocardiales > Pseudonocardiaceae > Amycolatopsis > Amycolatopsis jiangsuensis. The sequence continues at coordinate 7,430,566 of NZ_JACHMG010000001.1, read as the reverse complement.
CGGCCGGGTCTCGACACCGAGCCGGACTGCGGTGGCCGCGCAGGTCTCCAGTGGACCTTCGATGAGCGGGCCGTGGACGTCGAGCACCGCGTTCGGGTGCCCCAGCGCCGGCTGCTCGGCAACGTAGAGCGTCTCCTCGCCGTCCGGACCGAGGACCAGCACCGAACCGGGTTCGGTCGGCCCGGCCAGCCACATGTGGTCCGTCCCCGGCCGGTACGCGAAGGGAAGGTCGTTCGTGCGCACTGCTGGTCGTCCCGCCGGGACGACCAGCGTGACGCCGGGGAAGTCCGCCGCGAGCACGCGACGGCGCGCTCGTCGTGGGGCGGCCCCGCGCCACTCCACGACGTCACTCGCGGGGACGGACCAGCCTCGCGTCATCGCGCGCAGCAGAGCCGGCGAGAGACGGCGTCCCGGGAACCGTTCGAGAAGAGCGGTGAGCTCAGCGTCGCTCCACTTCTTCTGCGGGACAAGACGATCGGTCACGGTGCCTCCTGCTGCGCCGGCGGGCCGGCTGGGGTCGGGATGCCCGGGGAAACGGGCAGGTAGCGCTCGAACCAGTCGAGCAGGCGTGCGCCCTGGTCGATCAGCGCCGGGAAGGACCGGACGCCGTGCCCTTCGCCGGGGTAGACCACGCAGGTGGACGGCACGCCCGCGAGCAGCAGCGCCTGGTGGAATTCCCAGGCCTGCCCGGGCGGGGTGCACCGGTCCTGCGTGCCGGCGATCAGCAGGGTCGGCGTGCGTACCCGGCCGGCGAAGGTCACCGGGCTCCGTTCGCGGTACCGGCCGGCAGTCCCGTGTGGACCGTCGGCCAGCAGCAACTCGTCGAAGAACGGGATGTTGCTCGTGTAGTGCTGGGAATACCAGTCGGTCACCGGAGCCATCGGCACGGCGGCGGCGAACCGCTGGTCCTGGGTGATCAGCCACGCCGCCATGTAGCCGCCGTACGACGCTCCCGTCACGCCGATGCGTTCCGGGTCGGCGACGCCGCGGGCGACCAGCGCGTCGATTCCGCTCAGGTAGTCCTGGGTGTCCGCCCCGCCGGGATCGCCGAAGACGGCTCCGGCGAATTCCTGTCCGCGCCCGCTGCTGCCGCGCGGGTTCGGATGCAGCACGGCGTAGCCGCGGCTCACGAGGAGACGGACGTACGCACCGCCCAGCATCCAGTGGTTCCGCCAGCCCCAGACCGGCCCGCCGTGCACGTTCACCACGAGCGGGAACGGTCCCTCGCCGTCGGGGGTGCACAGCAGCCCCTGGATCTCGGTGCCATCCGGCGCCGTCCAGTGGACCGGCTCGACCGCGCCGGCGACCTCGCGCACGTGATCAGCGCCCCCGTGACCGAGACCGGCCACGGTTTCGACCTGGCCCTCGCGAAGCCACGCCAGCTCCGGGCACACCGAATAGCTGCTGTGCACCATCGCCGCGGACCCGTCCGGCAGGAACGACGCGACGGGGTAGCGGTCACCGCAGGTGGCGGTGCTCGACCAGGTCTCGGTCGTCTGCCCGCTTCCGGCGTCGTGGACTCCCGCAACCGTCTCCAGCCCCCGCACTCCCAGGAACGCCAGCCTCGACTCGTCGAGCCACTGCAGGTGCGTGACGTCGACGTCCCCGGTTTCGATCTTCACCGTGGTGCCTCGCTGCGTGTCCAGCACGACGACGTCCCCGGCGACCACCCAGCGGTCCGATGACCGTGCCTCGACCACCGCGCGACGCCGGCCGGACGGGCTCGCCGCAGGCCAACCCAGCTGACCGTCCGGCTCGTGCACGAGCTCGGCCGCTTCGCCTGCCAAATCGATCCGGCGCAGATCTGCTGTGTACCACGCACCTTCGCCCGGCGAAGTACTCGTCACGGCCAGCACCGCGTCCGGCCCGCACCACACCGATTCCCACACGTTCAGCCCGGTCGCCGGTACCCGTTCGACCGAGTCCCTTGCGAGGTCGTAGATCCAGATGCCGCGCCAGTGATCACCGGAAATGCCGGAGTCCACTTCGGGGACCCAGGCGGGAAGCTCCGCGCGATCACCGCGGACGACGCTGCCCGATCCTTCACCGCCGGCCAGGTCGGCGGCGAGTCCGGCCACCCCGAGCAGGATCCTGGTTCCGTCGGGCGACCACTGGAGATACTCGACCGTGCCGTCCACGGCCGGAGTGTCCCGAAGCCGCCCGCTCACCGGATCGGCCACCGTCAGCTGCTGGACCCCTGGGGTCTCGCGGTCGGAGGTGAAGGCGATCCTCCGCCCGTCCGGGGAGTACTGCGGATTCCGCTCGTTCACCTGCGACTCAGGGTCGGTCAGCCGCCGGATCCCGTTGCCGTCGGCCAGGCACAGCCGGAACCGGGGGTGTCCTTCGAGGCCGGTGCGGATCTCGCCGGTGAACGCGATCGCGAGCCCGTCCGGCGAAGCCGACGGCGACGTCGCTCCGCTGACGCCACCGAAGGCAGGCCCGTGCCACCGCTGGTAGAAGCGTGCGACCCGCGTGAATTCGGCAGCGGCCCGGAGGTCGCGTACGCCGGGATCGATCAGTCCGGTCATTCCTGCCCCTCGTGTGTCGGAGAATCCGGTCAGTTCAGTGCCGAGTAGACGGCGTCCAGGACCGCGGTCTGGCGCGGATCGAACGCGGCCGTTCCGTAGCGGGTGGTCATCCAGCACAAGGCGAAACCGGCGTCGGGATCGGCCATCGCGAGCGAACCTCCGGCTCCGCCGTGGCCGAAGGCCCGTGGACTGCGCGCGAGCGGATAGGTCGTGCTGGGTTTCTGGAAAGCCAATGCGAACGCCGTCGGGGTCGACAACACCGCGTCCTCGCCGCGCACCACCTCGGTCGTCGCCAGTTCGACGGCGGCGCGGGACCAGAGCGGCGACGGCTCGCCCCGCAAGGCGCCGCTCAACGCGCTGTAGAGGTGCGCGAAGTCTCGTGTGCCGGCGAACATGTTGGCAGCGGGCAGGAAAGCGTCACAGATCGCTTCGCCGTTGACCATCGGGATCGGATCCGGCAGCGTCTCCGGGATGTTCCGCGCGATACGCGCGAACACGCTGTCCGGATCGGCGAGGATCGCGGCCAGATTCGCCTCCGCGATCGCGCCCCCCGCGGCGGCGAGCACGCGGGAGGCCCGGTGCCGCTGCGCGGGAGGCAGGCCGACGTACATCTCGATTCCGAGCGCGTCGGTGATTTCCCGCAACAGGCCGGCGAAGCCCTGACCCGAGGCTCGTTCGAACAGGAAGTCGGCGTAGTTGCCGATGGTCTGCGGACTGTAAGCGATCCTGGTGCCCGGCGTCCACACCGGAGCCTGCGCGACCAGTGCCGCCGCGAGCTTCTCCCGGTCCGAAGTGAGCGTCAACGGCATCGTGTCGTCCAGGTAGAGCAGCCCGGTCTGGTGCGAGAGCAGCTGCGCCACGGTGATGTCCCGCTTGTCCGGCGTGCCGAACTCCGGCCAGTACGACGCCACCCGCGCATCCGGGTCGAGCTGCGCGCGCGAGATCAGGAGCGCGGCTGCCGCCCCGACCACACCTTTCCCCATGCTTTGGGCGATCTGCAGCGTGTCCGAGGTGTAGGGCGTGCCCTTCTCGGCGTCCGCGAGCCCCCACGCTTCGTTGACCACCTCGACGCCGTCGACCACGACGCACAGTGCGGCACCACCTTCCGGATCGCCCTCGATCTGCGCGGCGGCGGTATCGCGGACCTTCTCGGCATCGAATGTCATGGGTACTCCCGGCATAGCGGCGACAGAGGACAGGGCAACGGGCGGGGTGCGGAGAGGCCGTTGCGAGCCATATTAACACCGTCAATTTAAAGGGCAAGAGAGGTCGCACCGGTGAAGGGATTTCCCGCGCGGCAACGGACTGGTCCGGCCGGCTGGCTTCAGTGCGGCGCCAGCTCCTGCAGGACGAGGTCCAGCTGCTGGTCGAAGCCCTGGTCACGCTCCGGCTCCGCGGCGCGGTGCAGGTAGCCGTGGAGCACGGCGTACCTTTCGGTGTTCAGATGGCGTTCGAGCCGATCGGTGAGCGGCGTCGCGCGTGGGCGAGCGTAGTTCGCGTAGGCGATCGCGTCGCCCACGCACAGCATCACCACAGCTCGGTAGAGCACGACCGCCCGCTCCGGCGCGGCTCCCGCGTCGAGCAGATCCGAGATGATGAGCTCGGCGCAGTCCATCTGCGCGGAAGGGGACTTCTCGGGGATGTAGCCGGCGATCGCGGACAGCAGTCCCGGATGCTCGATGCCGGCCCGGCGGAGCCGGTGCGCGATCAGCCGGACCCGCTTCAGCGGTGCCGTCTTCCGGGTTCCTGTTCCGGGAAGCCGCCGCAGCACCTTCCGGAACACGAACGCGTCCGCGACGGCGTCCAGCAGTTCGTCCCGGTCCCGGACGTGGTGGTAGATCGCGGTCGGGCTGACCCCGAGTTCGACGGCCACCGCGCGCAGGGACAGCTTCGCCACGCCGGACCGTTCCGCGACGATCTCGGCCGCGGCGACGACGGCCTCGCGGGTGAGCCCGGCCGATTCGCCGCGTGTGCGGCGTGCTGACCCTTCCACGGTGCCCCTCGATGTCGTGCGCTGGCGAGTACCCACCCACCTTAGGCCGCCCGGCGGCGGACTACGACCGACGCCTGCCTCAGCCTGTCGCTCCGCGCGATCGCATGCGGAGCAGCGCGGCGCCGGCGGCGGCGATCACGACCAGCCCGATACCCGCGGCCCACCAGGTCGTGGCCGAGTTCCCTCTGTCGGCGGGACGGGTTGCCTCGCCGACCAGGAAGCGTACGGTGGCCGACACCGTGACTGGCGGCCCGGCCTTCGGCGTGATGTTCGCCGTGAAGCGAGTGCGGTACTCACCCGGCGTGCTGAACGCCCAGTTGGCGTGCGTGTGCACATTGGACTCTACCGGGAGCTCGGCTACCGGGCCTGTGCTGTCCCAGACCGTCTTCGGGGGTCTGAACGCGCCGTAGTCGAGAAACACGTGCAGCTGTCCCGGTCCCTCGATGTCCCGCAGGGACAGTGAGACCGATTCCGGTGGCTGCGCCAGCAACCCCGGATGCCGGGTATTCCATCCGAGCCACACCACACCTGGCGCCTGGGTCTGCGGCAGCAGGTAGACGGTGCTCCCGGCGGCGCCCAGGAACTCGTATCCGGTACCCGCGGGCACCGTGGACTTCGCCGCCTCGCTCACGCGGAGGACGACGTCCCGGGGGTCCCGCCAGGTCGTGATGCCTGCGGAGTCGTCCTTGAGGCGGATGCTCCAGCGGCCGTCATCGAGCGCGGGCCCGATGTCGAGGTGGCCGTCGCGGATCTCGACCGGCTGCCCCGCCTCTTCGGCCACGGCGATGCCGCCCGGGCAGCCGGAAAGCCCGAGAAGCACAGCGGCGAACAGCAGCGCGGGGTGCCGCCGGCGAGAGCCACCGACGGCACCTCCATCCACTGTGGATCGGAACGTCACGCGTCGCTCTTCCGACGGGAGCGGGCGAAGAACACCCCTCCGCCGATCAGCACGACGACGATCACGACGCCTCCGACGACGAGCCACACCGGCACGCCATTCGAAGTGTCCTCTTCGGACGCAGCCGGAGTGTCCTCGACGTGCACGACCGGCGCCATCGCCTCGACGCTCTGCTCACCCGAGCCGTCACGGACGACCGCGCGGACCTGGCTGCCCTGCCAGCCGGCGTCGACCGGCCGGCTCAACGTCGCGCCGTGGCCGTCGTCGAGCGCGGTGTACTCGTTTTCGCCGTTCTTGCGCACCGACCAGTCGATGACGCTGTCCGGCGCGGCACCGGTGGCGGTGAACTTCGCGGTCTCCCCCGGCGCGTACGTCGGCTTCGCCGAGGTCACCCGCAGGTTCGCAGCCGGCGCACCGGAGACGGAGATCCGCAGCGGCGCGGCCTCGCTGAGGATGGCGTGGTCGGCGTTGAACAGCCGCGCCGTGATCTCCGCGCCGTCGAGGTCCGCCGTGATCGGCAGCTTCTGGTCGGCAAGGCGGGACTCCTCGATCCACTCGTAGGAGTCCTCACCCGGCTTCCGCAGATACCAGTGGTAGTGCTCGTCGGCCGTCGAGGGTTTCTGTACCGAGCTGAACGAAGCGGTGGCGCCGACGGGGTAGGTCTCCTGGTCAGGAGTGACCGTCAGCGTCGTCGTGGGCGGCAACGCGCGGACGCGGATGGTCTGCGGCTCCGACTTGTCGAGTACCTTTCCGTCCGCTCCCACCTGTTCGACGTGGACAGTGGTCCCGTCGAGCGCGCGGGTCGGCTTGTCGGTGTAGGTCGCGGTCTTCTGCTCCTCGTCCGGCACCGGGCCGCCGCCGGGTTTCGTGGTGTACCAGCGATAGCTACTGCCTGGTGTCGCGCCCGCGGGCGACATCGCCGTCAGGGTCACGGTCTGGCCGACGAAGTACTCGCCGTCCACCTTGTTCGGCACCACGGTGAGGTGGTCGAGCGAAGCACCGGCGGGCGGGTCCGCCCGCTTCACCGGGTCCGCTGGAGTGTCGGGCAGGTCGCCGACCTGGAAGCGCACCGTGGCGTCGTCGGACACCGGGGTGCCGTCGGCGAGGCTCGCCGAGACCTTGAAGGCGATGTCGTAGGTGCCCTTCGCGGTGAAGGTCCACGTGGCGTGCGTGTGCGCGCCGACCTCGCCGCTGACCGTCGTGAAAGGGGAGCCCGGTACGAACAGCTGGCTGACCTTCGTGTGGTCGAACCCGCCGGGCTGGGTCACCGCGAACCGCGGGTCGGTCGCGTCCCCGGCGTAGCCGTAGCCGGTGTAGTCGATCTTGACAGTGCCCTTGAGCAGGCCGCGCTCGATGCCCTCGAACGACCAGCCCGGCCACACGACCGACTGGTCCTGCGCCTCGGTGGTGACCCAGGCATCGCTGCCTTCCTGGCCGAGGAAGTCGAAGCCCGCGGGCAGCTTCACGTGGGAGCTGTCGGTCTCGGGGACGTGCAGAACGAGCTCCTCGGGCTCCCGGACACCGTCCGGGGTCAGGGAATGGACGGCGAGCTTCCCGTCGCGGACCTCGGGATAGATCGCGTCGACGTGGGCGCCGGCGCCCACGACCTCGCGGCCGCCGTCGGGCTCGAAGGCGGCGGCGGGCACCGGCGCGAGCAGGATCGTCGCGCCGGCGACCCCGGCGAACAGGGCGGCTGCCCGGGTGCGGCGGCGCCGCGGTTTGGGGTGGTGCACGAACTCTTTTCCTCTCTGTGGATGGAAAAACGAAGTCAGCGCGAGCCGACGGCGGGTGCCCGGCGGGTGCGCAGCTTCGCCAGCAACCCGTGCCGTGGCGCGAGGCACCAACACAGCAGGAACGCCGCGGTGACGGTGAGGACGACGAGCCCGCCGGCGGCTAGGTCCAAGAGGTAGGACAGGTACAGCCCGACCACGGAACTGCCCGCGCCGATCGCCGGTGCGAGCAGCATCATCACGCCCAGCCGGTCGGTCAGCAGCCGCGCCGCGCCCGCCGGGGTGATCAGCAGCGCGAGCACGAGCACGTTGCCCACCGCCTGCAGGGAGATCACGATGGCGAGCGTGACCATCGTGTAGAGCGCGATGTCCAGCCAGAACACCGGCATTCCCAGCGCGCGGGCCTGCTCCCGGTCGACGCTCGCCGCGACGAGCCTGGTGTGCAGCAGGGCGGCGAGCAGCAATACCACGGCCCCGATCACCGCGACGTTGCGGACGTCGCCGTCGCTGATCCCGAGGATCGAGCCGAACAGGAACGACTCCAGCGAACCGCTGTAACCGGGCGCCGTACTCAGCACCACGATGCCCAGCCCGAAGGCGGCGGCGAAGAAGATCCCGATCACCGAGTCCTCTTTGAGCCGCCGGTTCTGGGAGAACACGGCCACCAGCAACGCTGTCAGCAGCCCAGCGACGGCGCCGCCGATGACGAGATCGAATCCGAACACGAACGCCACCGCGACACCGGGGAACACCGAGTGCGCCACCGCGTCGCCGATGAAAGCCATGCCGCGCAGCACGACGTGGCTGCCGATCACCCCGCACACCACGCCCGACAGAAGCGCGACCAGCAGCGCGCGGCGCCAGAAGTCGTACTCCCACGGCCCGGCAAGGAACTCCATAACCGCGTTCACGTGGCACCGCCCAGGATGCGCAGCAGCTGCTCCGACCGCGCGAGCCCGAACGCGCGCAACCACACGTCGGCGTCGGCGAGGCGGGCGGGTTCGTCGTCGGCGACAACGGTGCGGTTGAGCAGGCACAGCCGGGTGCACATCCCCGCGGCTGCGGCGAGGTCGTGCGTGGTCATGAGCAGCGCGGTCCCTTCGGTGCGGAGCTGGGAGAGCAGGTCGGTGAGCGCTTCCTGGGTGGGCACGTCGATGCCGGTGAACGGTTCGTCCAGGAGCAGCAGGCGGGGACGCATGGCGAGCGCGCGGGCCACGAGCACGCGTTGCCGCTGCCCGCCGGAAAGCTCCCCGACCGGCCGCGACGCGAGGTCCGCCATGCCCACCCGGCGCAACGCGTCTCGCACCGTTTCGCGGTCTTCGGAGTCGGCACGCCGTCCCCAGCGCCGCAGATGCGCTCGTCCGGTGAGAACAGCCGCTTCCACGGAAATCGGGAAATCCCAGGCGAACTCGTGCCGCTGCGGGACGTAGCCGACCCTGCCGCGCGCCTGCGCGGGCGGACGGCCGCCCACCCGCAGGGTGCCCGAGCGCACCGGCTGCAGGGCGAGAATCGTGCGCAGCAGCGTCGTCTTTCCGGCGCCGTTCGGCCCGATCAGCCCGACCAGCTCGCTTTCGTCCAGCTTCAGGTCCACATCGTGCAACACCTGCCTGCCGCCGAGTTCGACGGCGACCCCGCTGAGTTCCAGTTGCCGCTCGGCCATCTCAGCTCCCCAACGTCCGCCGGGTGCGACGCCACACGACGGCGAGCACCACGACACCGGCCACCACGACGGCACCGGCAATCCACCAGACCGGCGAGCTGTCCGAGTCCTCGTCCGCCGACGTTTCCGGCACGGCGGTCGAGGCGACGGCGAACGCCCCGGCCGGATCGCCGTCCCCGACGTGAACCCGCAGGACCTGCCGGTCGGCCACTTGTTCGCCGTCCACTGTGGACGCGCTCATCTCGATACCGAGGAGATACGTGCCCGGCGCGCCGAAGGCCCAGTTGCCGTGCACGTGACTGCCGACCTCGATACCGGTCTCCTGCGGCAAGGGGTTCCGTCCGTCGAAGACCACCTGCGGCGCACCGAAAGCGCCGGTGAGGAACAGGGAGAACGGGCCGGGCCCCTGGACCGACCGCAGCCGCCAGGTCACCTCGCGGTCGACTCTCGCCGCGGTCCCCGGGTCCTGCGTGTTCCAGCCTGGCCAGACCGTACCCGCGCGCTCGGTTTGCGGCAGCAGCCAGACCGCCGAGCCGGGCGCGCCGAGGAACGCGTATTCGTCGCCCGGCGGCACTTCCGTGCGGGTGTCCTCGCCGGCGTGCAGGACGACGTCGTCGAGCCGCCGCCACACGGGTTCGCCGCCGGTGTCGTCGCGCATCTCGATCGTCCACGTGCCCCCGGGGAACCGCGGGCCCAGGTCGACGTGCCCGTCCCTGATCACGACGTGGCCAGGGGGCGCGTCGACCGGACCGTCCTGCACAGCGGTCGTGAGGGCGGCGGCCACGGCCGGGACAGCGAGCCATCGCGCCACGCGGATCATCCGGCACCTCCCAGGCACCGGGCGAGCTCATCCGCGTTGCGGCGCATCATGTCCACGTAGGTGCGGGTCTTCGCGTCGAACGCGTCGCCGTAGAGCGAGCACACCTGCACGTTCTGGTCGCGGGCGACCTGGACCAGCGTCGAAGCCCGCTGCGCCAGGTTCGGTTCGGTGAACACCGCGGGCACGTGCAGGTTCCGGATCGTCTCGGTCAGCTTGCGGACGTCCTCCACGCTGGGTTCCTGCGCCGGATTGGGCACGACGAACCCGGCGACCTTCAGCCCGTAGGCGTCGGCGAGGTAGCCGAACGCGTCGTGCGTGGTCACCAGCTGGCGATTGCCCGGTGGGATCGTGGCGATGGTGCGGGTCAGGTAGTCGTCGAGGCCGGCCAGCTTCCGCTGGTACTCCGCGGTGTTGCGGTCGTACTCCACGGCACCGCCGGGGTCGACCTTCTTCAACGTGTCGCGGATCAGCTGCGCGTACGCCGACGCGTTCCCGGCGTCCTGCCACAGGTGCGGATCGATCTCGCCATGCACGTGCTTGCCCAGAACCGCTTGCGGGAGCTGGAAAATCGGCGCTCCCGGCGAGCCGAGGAACGCGAACCGCGGGTCGTCGGGAACCTGTTCCGCCGCCTTGTTCGGCACCTCGATCACGGCGTCGGCCGCCGGGATCTCCTCCTGCGTCGTACCGCCGGTGGTGTCGTTGAAGGTGTAGAGCTCGCCCTTGTCCAGGTCGACGGTCAGGTCCGTGTGGCCCTCGTCGAGGACGCGCTTGCCCGGCGCTGCAGTCTCCGGATCCACCCCGACCGCGAACGTGAAAGTGTCCTCCCCCAACGGCTTCGGTGTGCCGCTGGGCTCGTTCAGCTGCGCGCGCAGCGAAAGCCGGTAGACACCCGGCGCGCTGAACGCCCAGTTGAGGTGGGTGTGCGCGGCGGGCGGCAGCGTGGTCGAGTCGCGCTCGTCGAAGCCGTCGGCCGAGGAGAAATACACCTCCGGCTGCCCCAGCGACTCGGTCAGGTAAGCCGTCATCGTGCCCGGACCCTCCAGCGCGGTCGCCGAGAGCCGGACCTCCGAGGTGCGCGTGGCGCCGAACTGCGTGCCGTCGCCGCGCACCCGCAGCCCCAGCCACAGCACGTCAAGGCCGACGTCCTCCACGAGCGGGATCACGTGCGCGCCATAGGATTCCGAATCCTCGGCGAGGGAGACGTTCGGCGTGCCTTCGCGCGCGTTGGAATCGATCGCCTTGATCAGGCGCTGTTCCTCCAGCAGCAGGTGGTTGGTGAACGTGACGTCGGCCTGTGCCACGTGTTTCGCGTCGGCAGGAGCCGGTTCGTAGGAATGCGGATCACCACCGGAGGGAACGATCGAGTCCACCTGCACCCGGTCACCGCCGACGGCGTGCACCAGATCCGCCAGGATCTCGGTCGTCGTCACCACCGACAGACCGTCGCCGGACCGACCGGCCGGAGCACATCCGCTCACGACGAGCACCATCGCCACGCACCCGCTCAGGGCACGCGCGGCCGCACGCTTACGCATCAAGACCTTTCCACGAAACAGGTATCCGCCAGGCGGGAACGGCCAAAACCCCTCAGCCGCCGCTCAGCCGGCACAAGGGAACGTAACGGACATGGAAACGACTATCAATGTCGATTTGAGCGACGAGCGGTGACGACCGGTGACATCAGCGGATGCGCATCCGTGAACGTGGTCCAGACCACCAGTGCGAACGGGCCGCGGCTCGGTCACGCGGTGCGCCACCGGAATTTCCGGCCGGGACACCGAAACGTGAGCGAGCCCTCAGACCGAGCCCTCAGCCGGGGTGGAGTCGCTTCAGATACCCAGTTCGTCGTCGATCAGGGTGAACAGCTCGTCGTCGGTGGCGGTTTCGAGGGTGGCTTCGTCCTCGGTGGGTGTCGCGCGCAGGTCGTGCAGCAACGTTTCCAGGCGGGACGACACCTTCGCCTTCTCCGCCGGGTCGGTCAGCGCGGCCAGCAGCGGGCCCAGGTCTTCGAGGGCGGCGGTGAGCGGGCTGATCGCGGGACCACCGTCGAGTTCGGACAGCAAGTGGGTCGCGAGCGCGGCCGGGGCCGGGTAGTCGAAGACGAGCGTCGGGAACAGCTGCAGCTCCGTGGCGGCGCTGAGCCGGTTGCGCAGCTCGACCGCGGTGAGGGAGTCGAAGCCGAGGTCACGGAACGAACGGTCCGCGCCGACCGCCGCCGGGCCGGCCAGGCCGAGCACCAGCGCCGCCTGCGTGCGGACGACCTGCAGCACGGCCTCATGACGGTCACCGGGAGCGAGAGTGGCCAGCCGCGCGGTGAGGCCGGATGCGGCGGGGATCGCAACGGCGGCCGTGGCGCGGACGGGCTTGCGCTGCACCAGAGCCGACAGCAGCGGCGGGGTTTCGGCGCCGTCGCGACCGGACACGTCGACCCGTGCGGGCACGAGCACCGGGTTGCCCGCGGCGACGGCGGCGTCGAGCAGCGCGAGGCCGTCGGAATCGCTCAGCGGGTGCAGACCGCGGCGGGCAAGGCGTTGCCAGTCCGCGTCGGTGAGCTTGCCCGCCATGCCGCTTTCGCTGCGCCACGGCCCCCAGGCCAGTGACGTCGCCGGCAGCCCGAGCCGGTGGCGGTGCGCGGCGAGCGCGTCGAGAAACGCGTTGGCCGCGGCGTAGTTGCCCTGTCCGGGGGTGCCCCAGATGCCGGTGACCGAGGAGAACAGCACGAACGCGTCGAGGTCGTGGCCGCGGGTCAGTTCGTGCAGCACCCGCGCGCCACCGGCCTTGGGGCGCATCACCGAATCGACGCGGTCCGGGGTCAGCGCGCCGACCAGCGCGTCATCGAGCACGCCGGCCGCGTGCACCACGGCCCTGAGCGGCGTCGTGCCGGGGATGGTGCCGAGCACAGCTGCCATGGCCTCGCGGTCGGCGGCGTCGCACGCGACCACCCGCACCTGCGCACCCAGGGCAGCGAGCGTGGCCACGGTTCCGGGCATCCCGTCGGCCGCCATGCCGCGGCGGGACGCGAGCACCACGTGCCGCGCGCGCCGGGCCGTGACCACGTGTTTCGCCACCAACCGGCCGAGCGCGCCCGAAGCACCGGTGACCAGCACGGTTCCGCGCGGATCGACGGGCGCGGGGAAGGTCAGCACGACCTTGCCGACGTTGCGGCCCTGACTGAGGTACCGGAACGCTTCCGCGGCGTGGCGCACGTCCCAGCACGTCACGGGCAGCGGGCGCAGGACCCCGCCGGCCAGCAGCGGCGCCAGTGCGGCGAGCACCGGTCCCATCGTGCCCACCCCCTCGGACAACAGGTCGAACGCCTCGTAGCGCACGTCGTGGTCGCGTCGCACCTCCGCCGGATCACGCGGATCGGTTTTGCCCATCTCCACGAACCGGCCGCCGGGCGCCATCAGCCGCAGCGAAGCGTCGATGAATTCGCCGGTGAGGGCGCTGAGGACCACGTCGATCCCGCCGGTGAACTCGGCCTCGAAGTCGAGGGTGCGCGAGGAGGCGAGGCGGTCACAGCCGAGCGCGCGCACCACGGGCCACTTCGCGGGGCTCGCCGTGGCGAACACCTCGGCGCCGCGGTGAAGCGCGATCTGCACGGCAGCCTGCCCGACGCCGCCGGCCGCGGCGTGGACGAGTACGGATTCTCCCGCACCGAGCCCGGCCAGGCCGACGAGCGCGTGCTGCGCCGTCGCGTACGCCACGGGTGCGGCCGCCGCCTCGGCCCACGACCAGTCCGCGGGCACGGGCAGCAGCAGCCGGGCGTCGGTGATCGCAACCGGGGAGAAAGCGCTGGTGAAGATGCCCATCACCGGGTCGCCGACCTGGAAGCGGTCGACGTCCTCGGCCACCTCCAGCACCACGCCCGCCGCTTCGAGCCCGAGCGGTCCCGCCGGTCCCGGGTACACGCCGAGGACCGTGAGCACGTCACGGAAGTTCACGCCCGCCGCGCGCACGCCGACGCGCACCTCGCCCGGGCCGAGCGGACGCGTGTTCTCCACCGCGTCGAGCGTCAGGTTCTCCAGCGTGCCCTGACCGGCGTACCCGAGACTCCAGCCGCCCGTGTCCGCCGCTGCCGGTGGGATGGTCAGCTCCGCGGCGGCGCGCACCAGACGTGGCACACGCAGTTCTCCGTTGCGCACGGCGAATTCCGGCTCGCCGAGCGCGACTCCGGCCGCGAGCAGCGGACCGGGGACCGAATCCTCCACATCGGACAGCACGAGGCGTCCGGGGTGTTCCGCCGCCGCCACGCGCAGCAGTCCCCACGCGGGCGCGGCCTCGGGCCGGACCGGGGCGCCCGGACCGGCGTCGACCGCTCGTTCGGTGATCACCAGCAGCTGCGCGGAAGTCAGGTCCTCGGCGGCCACCCACCGTTGCACCAGGTCGAGCGCGCCCGCGGCACCGTCGGCCGGGCACCGCACGGCGACGATCGGGGGTATCTCGGCGCCGGAACGCACGGCGGTGATCAGGTCGGCGAGTTCGGCGTACTGGTTGACGCCGGGCAGGTCGAGGTCGCCGAGCGCCGCCCACCCGGCCGTGTCGCCCGAAGCACTGGCAGGACGCCAGTCAACGCGGAACAACGCCTCCCGGGCGACCGCGGACGCGCCCGGCGTGAACGTACGCAGGCTCAGCGAACCGACCGTGGCCAGCGGCGACCCGGTGGTGTCGGCGAGCGTGACGCGTACGCCTTCGCCGACCGGGCTGAGCTGCGCTCGGACGGTCGTGGCGCCTTCCGCGTGCACGACGACGTCCGACCACGCGAAGGGCACTCTCGTCCCGCCGCTCAGACCGAGGACGTGCAGGGACGCGTCGAACAACGCCGGATGCACGCCGAAGCCGTGCGCGGTGAGTCCGTCCGGCAGGCTGACCTCCGCGTACAGGTCGTCGCCCTGCCGCCACGCCGCGCGCACGCCCTGGAACGACGGACCGTAGCTGAGGCCGTTGCCCGCGAGGGCCGGGTAGAAGTCTTCGAGGTCGACCGGGGTGGCGCCGGCGGGCGGCCACACGCTGAGGTCGACCGGCTCCGCGGTTTTCAGCGGGGCGAGGGTGCCCGTGGCGTGCCGGGTCCAGCCACTCGTGGCGCGCGAGTGGATTTCGAAGGCCCGCCCGCCGTTTCCCTCGGGCGGGGCGACGGTGACCTGGAGGCTGACCGCGTCTCGTTCGGGCAGTACCAGCGGCTGCTCGATCAGCAGCTCCGCGACGCGCGGGCAGCCGGTCTCGTCGCCGGCGCGGACGGCCAGCTCGACCAGCGCGGTGCCCGGCACGAGCGTGCTCCCGGCCACGACGTGATCGGCCAGCCACGGGTGGGACCGGCGTGAGACGCGTCCGGTGAGCACCACCCCGTCATCGCCGGCCCGCTCGAGCGCGGCGCCGAGCAACGGGTGCTCCACTGTGGACTGGCCGAGGCCGGCCGCGTCCGTGACGGCGCCGTCGAGCCACAGTCGCGTGCGCTGGAACGGGTAGGCGGGCAGATCCACGAGGTTCGCGCCGGTGCCGGAGAAGAACGCGGGCCAGTCGACATGCCCGCCGCGAACGTGCAGGCCCGCAACGGCAGTGACGAGCGTGGTCGGTTCGTGGCGCTCGCGGCGGAGCACCGGCAGCCACGCCTCGCCCGCGGCCGGGTCGGCCATCGGCGTGAGCGCGGCGTCCGGACCGATCTCGACGAACGTACGCACGCCGGCCGTCCGTAGCGATGACAGGCTGTCGGCAAAGCGCACGGGCTCGCGTACGTGCCGGACCCAGTAGTCCGGGTCGCACACCTCGTCGGTCACCGGTGCACCGGTCAGCCCGGACACCAGCGGCACGGTGGGCCGGTGGTAGGTCAGCGACTGCGCCACCGCGCGGAATTCCGCCAGCATCGGCTCCATCAACGGCGAGTGGAACGCATGCGACACCGTCAGCCGCTTCGACCGCACCTCCCCCAAAGCGTCCACAGTGGCCAGCACCGCGGCCTCCTCGCCGGACACCACCACAGAACGCGCGCCATTGACCGACGCGATAGCAGCACCGTCCACCAGAGCCGCCACGACATCGTCCTCACGAGCCGCCACCGCCACCATCGCACCGCCACGCGGCAACGCCTGCATCAACCGGCCACGCGCGGTGACGAGCTTGCACGCGTCCGGCAGCGACCACACCCCCGCCACGTACGCCGCCGCCAGCTCACCGATCGAATGCCCCGCGACGAACTCCGGCGCTACTCCCCAGCGCTTCAGCAAAGCCACCAGGGAAACCTCGACCGCGAACAGTCCGGCTTGCGCCCATTCGGTTTCGTGGACACGTTCGGATTCCAGCGCCGCGCCCAGCTGGTCGTCCAGTTCCGCGCACACGGCTTTGAACGTCTCCGCGAACACGGGGTACGCCTCGCACAGCTCGTGCCCCATCCGCAGCCGCTGCGCACCCTGCCCGCTGAACACGAACGCGGTCCTGCCCACCGACCCGGCCTCGCCGACAAGATGGTCCGCCGACGACAGCAGCTCGTCGCCGGAGCGCCCCAGCACCGCGGCGCGATGTGGCAGCGACGCGCGGCTCGAGGCCAGCGACCATGCGGCGTCCACCGGATCCGTTTCGGACAGCAGTGCGCGGTTCTGCTCGATCCGCGCGGGCAGCGCTTCGGTCGAGCGTGCGGAGAACAGCCACGGGATCACCGGCAGCTCGCGGCCCGGCTGGTCACCGGGTGGTTCCGGCGCCTGTTCCAGGATGAGGTGCGCGTTGGTTCCGCTGATCCCGAACGACGACACCCCGGCCCGGCGCGGACGGCCGCTGTCCGGCCACGGCGTGGGTTCGGTGACCAGCCGCACGGTGCCGGCCGACCAGTCCACGCGGGACGAAGGTTCGGCGGCGTGCAGGGTCGGCGGCACGACGCCGGAGCGCAATGCGGAGACCATCTTGAGGATGCCGGCGACCCCGGCGGCTGCCTGGGTGTGCCCGATGTTGGACTTCACGGTGCCCAGCAGGAGCGGCCGTTCGGCGTCGTGCCCGGCACCATAAGTCTGCACCAGCGCCTGCGCCTCGATCGGGTCGCCGAGGCGGGTGCCGGTGCCGTGTCCTTCCACGACGTCGACCTCGCCGGGCCCGAGCGCGGCGTCGGCCAGCGCGGCGCGGATGACCCGTTGCTGCGCCGGGCCGTTGGGTGCGGTCAGGCCGTTGGACGCGCCGTCGGAGTTGACCGCGCTGCCGCGGAGCACGGCGAGCACCCGGTGCCGGTTGCGCTGCGCGTCGGACAGCTTCTCCAGCACGACCATTCCCGCACCTTCGGCCATCCCCATGCCGTCGGCGGACTCGCCGTAGGCCTTGCAGCGGCCGTCCGAGGCGAGGCCGCCCTGGCGCGTGAACCAGACCAGCCACTCCGGCGTCGCGTGCACGGTGACACCGCCGGCCAGCGCGAGCGAACACTCCCCCGACCGCAGCGCCTGCATCGCCAGGTGCACCGCGACCAGGGAAGAGGAACAGGCCGTGTCGACGGTGACCGCGGGACCTTCGAGACCGAGCGTGTAGGCGATCCGTCCGGAAAGGACACTCGTGGTGAGTCCGGTGAGGAGGTGTCCGCTGCGGACCTCGTCCTGCAGGGAACCGGCCGGGCCGCCCGCGTAGCCCGAGGCGAACGCCCCGGCGAACACACCCGCGGCCGTGCCGCGCACTGCGGCCGGGTCGATGCCCGCGTGCTCCAGCGCCTCCCACGACACCTCGAGGGCGAGCCGCTGCTGCGGGTCCATCGCGAGCGCTTCACGCGGGGAGATGCCGAAGAACTCCGGATCGAATCCCGTGGCGTCGGCGAGGAAACCGCCGGCACCGCCGTCCGGGCCGAACAGTCCGTCGATGTCCCAGCCGCGGTTGAGCGGGTACGGCGCGACCGCGTCGGTGCCGCCGGCGACGAGCTCCCCCAGCCGCTCGGCGCTGTCGGCGCCGCCGGGCAGCCGGCACGCGGTGCCCACGACGGCGATCGGCTCGCGCGAGCGGTCCTCGGCGGCCCGCAGCCGCTCGCGCGCCGTCGCCAGCTCGGCGCTGACCCGCTTGAGGTAGTCGCGGAGCTTGTCTTCGTTGGGCATCGGGTACCTTCCCGGGATTCGGACTCGTCAGCTCCCCAGCTGGCTGTCGATGAAGGCGAACATGTCGTCGTCGCTGCCGGTGTCGAGCTGTTCGGCGGCCACGGCGGTGGCGGGGGCGAGGCGCGCCAGCAGCTCGCGCAGGCGCCCGGCGAGCCGGTCGCGGGCCACGTCGTCGAGCGCGTCCGCGCCGCTCTCGACCCGCTCCAGGTCGGTGAACGCGGTGAGCACCGGATCCGGCACGGTGCCGGTCAGCTCACGGTCGAGGTGCCGCGCGAGCGCTTCGGGCGCGGGATGGTCGAACACGACGGTCGGCGAGAGCGTGACAGCGGTGGTGGCGTGCAGCCGGTTACGCAACTCGACCGCGGTGAGCGAGTCGAAACCCTGCTCCCGGAAAGGCTTTTCGACGTCGACGCTGTCCCCGTCGGCCAGGCCGAGCACGAGCGCCGCCTGCCCACGCACGATCTTCAGCAACGTGTCGTGACGTTCCTCGGGCGACAGCGCGCCGATCCGATCGGCGAGGCCCACTTCTGCCGGTGCCGCCGCGGCCCTGCGCACCTTGCGATGGACCAGAGTGGACAGCAGCGGCCGCGGGTCGTCCTGGTCGGCGACTTCGACCCTGGCGGGCACCAGCGCCGGCTCACCACCGGCGAGAGCGGCATCGAGGAGCGCGAGCCCGTCGGCGTCGCTGAGCGGACGAAGTCCTTGGCGCGCCATGCGTTGCCAGTCGGTCTCGGTGAGCCCTCCGGCCATGCCGTCCGCGCTCCGCCACGGCCCCCACGCCAGTGCCGTCGCCGGCAGCCCGCGGCCACGGCGGTGCGCGGCGAGCGCGTCGAGGTAGGCGTTGGCGGCGGCGTAGTTGCCCTGGCCCGGGTTGCCCCAGATCCCTGCGACGCTGGAGAAGAGCACGAACGCGTCGAGGTCTGCCTGCTCGGTCAGCTCGTGGAGCACCCGTGCGCCGTCGGCCTTGGGCCGCAGCACGCCGGCGATCCGCTCCGGGGTCAACGCGCCCACCGCCGCGTCGTCGAGCACGCCCGCGGTGTGGACGACCGCTTTGAGCGGCGCCGTCTCGGGGATCGCGGCGAGCACCGCGCCGAGGGCGGCACGGTCGGCGACATCGCACGCCGTGACCCGCACACCCGCACCCGAACCGGCCAGCTGCGCGACGGTCGTGGCCAAACCCGGCGAACCGGCTCCCCGACGCGAAGCGAGCACGAAGTCCCGGTCCGGTCCGGCGAGGTGGTTCGCCACGAGCCGGCCCAGCGCGCCGGACGCGCCGGTGACCAGCACCGTGCTCCGCGGCCGTTTCGGGGCGGGCACGGTGAGCGCGACCTTGCCGATGTTGCGGCCCTGGCTCAGGTGCCGGAACGCCTCCGCCGCCTGCCGCACGTCCCAACAGGTCACCGGCAGTGGCGTGAGGGTGCCGTCGGCGAACAGCGGACTCAGCTCGGCCAGGATCGGTCCCATCCCGTCGACGCCGGTTTCCAGCAGGTCGAACGCGTGGTAGGCGGTACCGGGCAGGTCGCGGACGTCGGTTTTGCCCATCTCCACGAACCGGCCACCAGGGGCGAGCAACCGCAGCGACGCGTCGACGAACTCACCGGCGAGTGCGTTGAGGACCACGTCGACGCCGCGGCCGTCGGTCGCCGCGCGGAAGCGGTCCTCGAAGTCGAGCGTGCGCGAAGAAGCGACGCCGGCGAGTCCGGTGAGGACGGACCACTTACCCGGGCTGGCG
The DNA here is from genome assembly GCF_014204865.1 of Amycolatopsis jiangsuensis. Classification (NCBI taxonomy): domain Bacteria; kingdom Bacillati; phylum Actinomycetota; class Actinomycetes; order Pseudonocardiales; family Pseudonocardiaceae; genus Amycolatopsis; species Amycolatopsis jiangsuensis. The sequence continues at coordinate 7,411,154 of NZ_JACHMG010000001.1, read as the reverse complement.
GTGCCGTAGACGTGCGCGCCGCGGTGGCGGGCGAGCTGGACCGCCGCCTGCCCGACCCCGCCCGCGGCGGCGTGGACCAGCGCCGACTCCCCTTCGGCCAGGCCGGCGAGGCCGAACAGGCCGTGGTGGGCGGTGGCGAACGCGATGGGCGCGGACGCCGCCTCGGCCCAGGACCAGCCGTCCGGCACGGGGATCAGGAGCCGGGCGTCGGTGACCGCGGCCGGGGAGTACGCGCCGGCGAAGATGCCCATCACGGCGTCGCCCGGCCGGAAGCGGTCGTCGGCCGTCTCCAGCACGGTCCCGGCTGCTTCGAGGCCGAGCGGGCCGGCCGGGCCCGGGTACATGCCGAGGACCGTGAGCACGTCACGGAAGTTCACGCCCGCGGCCCGCACGCCGACCCGGACCTCGCCGGGCGCCAAGGGCCGCGTCGCTCGCTCGGACGGGGTGAGCGCGAGGGATTCGAGCGTGCCGATCCGCTCGGCAGTCAGCTCCCAAGAATCGTCCGGAATGGACAGACCGGGCTTCGCCCGCACCAGTCGTGGCACCCGCAGTTCACCGCCGCGGACGGCGAACTCGGGCTCGTCCGAAGCCGCTCCGGCGACCAGGAGCCCGCCCTGGTCCAGACTGTCCACATCGGACAGCGCGAACCGTCCTGGGTTTTCCGCGGCCGCGACCCGCAGCAGTCCCCACGCGGGCGCCGCGTCGGGACGCACGGGAGCGCCGGGTCCGGCGTCCACCGCGCGTTCGGTCACGACGAGCAGCCGGGCCGGGGCCAAAGTCTCCTCGGCGAGCCAGGACTGCACGAGCGTGAGTACGTCGACCGCCCCCGCCACCGGGGTTTCCGGCGTCGGGCATCGCACCACCGCCACCGGCGGCACCGGCGTGCCCGCGCGCACGGCTTCGGCGAGCGCGGCGACGTCGGCGTACCGCGTGACGTCGCCGGGCAGCGCCAGGTCGGGGCCCAGCAGTGCCCAGCCCTCCGCGGCGGCGATGTCTTTCCCGGCGGGCACCCAGTCCAGCCGGAACAGTGCTTCGCGCACCACGGCGTTTTCCGCTCCCGCGAACGGGCGCAACACGAGAGACGCGGCCGTGACGATCGGTGCACCGGTTTCGTCGGCCAGCGTCACCGAGACCGCGTCACCGTCGGCAGGCGCGATGCGAACGCGCGCGACCGCGGCTCCCTCGGCGTGCACGGTGACGTCCGACCACGCGAACGGCACGCGGGTGCCGCCGTGCGGCTGGAGGGCGACCAGGGTGTGCAGCGCCGCGTCGAACAACGCCGGATGCACCGAAAAGTCGCCTGACACGCCGGACGGCAGGGCGACCTCAGCGAAGATTTCGTCACCTCGCTGCCACGCGGCGCGGACGCCTTGGAACGTCGGGCCGTACTCGAGGCCGTTCGCGGCGAGAGCGGGGTAGAAGCCGTCGAGTTCGACCGGGATCGCATCCCGCGGAGGCCATACGGTCAGCTCTGGTGCGGCGGGCCTCTCGTCCGCGGTGAGTTCGCCGGTGGCGTGCCGGATCCACTCGCCTGCCCCGCGTGAGTGCAGCGTCAGGGTGCGCCGGCCGTCGCCGGGAGCGCTCAGGGTGAGCTGCACCTGCACCGGCCCGTGGTCCGGCACGACCAGCGGCTGCTCCACGAGCAGCTCGGCCAGGTGCGCGCAGCCGGCCTCCGCTCCGGCGTGCAGGGCCATCTCGACCAGTGCGGTCCCGGGAACGATGGGGGTGCCGGCGACGACGTGATCGGCCAGCCACGGATGCGACTGGAGCGAAAGCCGTCCGGTGAAGACCAGCTCGCCGCTGCCCGCGACGTCCAGGGCATCACCGAGCAGCGGACCGGTCGCGTCGGCCAGCCAGTAGCGCGTGCGCTGGAACGACGTGGTCGGCAGGTCCACGCGACGGCCGCCGGGGTGGAGCGCCCGCCAGTCGACGTGTCCGCCGCGCACGTGGAGTCCGGCGAGCGCGGTGACGACCGTGACCGGTTCCTCGCGATCACGACGCAGGAGCGGCAGCCACGCCTCGCCGTCGCGCTGGTCGGCCATCGGGGTCAGCGCGGCGTCGGGGCCGACCTCGACGAAGGTGCGCACGCCGTGCTCACGCAACGCGTCGACGGCGTCGGCGAACCGCACGGCCTCGCGGACGTGCCGCACCCAGTAGTCCGGCTCGCGGACGTCACCGGGGCGGCCGGTCACTAGCGGCAGCTGGGGTTCACGGAAGGTGAGCGACGACGCGACCTCACGGAACTCCGCCAGCATCGGCTCCATCAACGGCGAGTGGAACGCATGCGACACAGTCAGCCGCTTCGACCGCACCTCCCCCAAAGCGTCCACAGTGGCCAATACCGCGGCCTCCTCGCCGGACACCACCACCGAACGCGCGCCATTGACCGACGCGATAGCAGCACCGTCCACCAGAGCCGCCACGACATCGTCCTCACGAGCCGCCACCGCAACCATCGCACCGCCACGCGGCAACGCCTGCATCAACCGGCCACGCGCTTCGACCAGGCGGCACGCGTCGTGCAGTGACCACACCCCGGCCACGTACGCCGCGGCCAGCTCACCGATCGAATGCCCCGCGACATAGTCCGGCTCGACGCCCCACGACTTCAGCAGCGCCACGAGGGCGACTTCGACGGCGAAGAGTCCGGGTTGCGTCCAGCGCGTCTCGTGGATCGCATCGGTTTCCAGTGCTTCGGCCAGTCCGTCGAATTCGGCGACGACCGCATCGAAGATCTCCGCGAACACCGGGTACGCGCCGTGCAGTTCGAAGCCCATCCGGATTCGCTGGGCGCCTTGGCCACTGAAGAGGAACGCGGTCTTCCCGGCGGTCCCGGCCACACCGTCGATCCGTGACGATCCGATGAGGACGGCACGGTGGTCCGAAGTGGACCGTGTGGCGGCCAGGGACCAGCCGACGTCGACCGGGTGCGCCGCAACGTTGCCGAGGAGTGCGACCTGAGCGTCCAGTGCCGCGGGACTGTGTGCGGAAACCGGCCAGGCCGGAACCGGAACCGGCTGCGGCGCCGGGAGTTCTTCGGCGACCGGCGCCTGCTCCAGGATGACGTGGGCGTTGGTGCCGCTGATCCCGAACGACGAGACACCGGCCCGGCGTGGGCGGCCGTGGTCCGGCCACGGCGTCGGCTCGACGACCAGACGGACGGCGTCGGTCCAGTCGACGTGCGTCGTGGGCGCGCCGGCGTGCAGCGTCGGGGGCACGACGCCGTGCCGCAGCGCCGAAATCACCTTCAGCACACCCGTCACCCCGGCGGCCGCCTGGGTGTGGCCGAGGTTCGACTTCACCGTGCCGAGCAGGACGGGGTCCGTGCGGCCCGGTCCGTAGGCGGCGATCAGCGCTTCTGCCTCGATCGGATCGCCCAGCCGGGTGCCGGTGCCGTGGGCTTCGACCACGTCGACGTCGGCGGGCGCGAGACCGGCGACCTCCAGCGCGGCGCGGATCACGCGCTGCTGGGCGAGCCCGTTCGGCGCAGTCAGGCCGTGGGACGCGCCGTCGGAGTTGGTGGCGGTACCGCGGATGACGGCCAGGACCTGGTGACCGTGGCGGCGCGCGTCGGACAGCCTTTCCAGCGCGATCATCCCCGCGCCCTCGGCCATGCCCATGCCGTCGGCGGTGTCGGAGAACGCCTTGCACCGGCCGTCGGACGCGAGGCCGCCCTGTTCGGTGAACCAGGTCAGCCACTCCGGGGTCGCGTGCAACGTCACGCCGCCCGCCAGCGCCAGCTCGCACTCCCCCGCGTGCAGCGCCTGCACCGCCAGGTGGAGCGCGACCAGCGACGACGAGCACGCCGTGTCGACCGTGATCGCGGGCCCGGCAAGGCCGAGGGTGTAGGAAATCCGTCCGGAAAGGACACTCGAGGACAGGCCGGTCATCAGGTGACCGCTGCGGTCGGCACCGGCGTACCCGGAGGTGAACGCGCCCGCGAACACGCCGACCTCCGCGCCTCGCACGGAGTCCGGGGCGATTCCGGCGCGCTCCAGCGCTTCCCACGAGACTTCCAGCAGCACGCGTTGCTGAGGATCCATGGCCAGCGCCTCACGCGGGGAGATTCCGAAGAGGCCGGCGTCGAAGTCGGCGATGCCGGAGACGAAACCGCCGCCGGTGCCGTCGAGGGTGCCGAGGTCCCAGCCACGGTCAGCCGGGTACGCGCCGACCACATCGCGACCGGCCGAGACGACGTCCCACAGGTCCTCGATGCCGGTCACGCCGCCGGGCAGGCGACACGCCGTGCCCACGATCGCGATCGGCTCGCCGGACACCTCCCGTACCCGCGTGCGGACTTCCCCCGCCCCGCCCAGGTACCCGGCCAGCTCGGCCGGGGTGGGGCGGTCGAACACGACGCCCGCGGGCAACGTGCGCCCGGTCGCCGCAGCCAGCCGGGTGCGCAGCTCGACGGCGGTGACCGAGTCGATGCCCAACTGCTTGAACGTGTGCCCCTCGGGCAACGCCGCGGGGTCGGGGTGACCGAGCACGGCCGCGGTGTGCGCGCGGACGAGGGCCAGCAGATCCGTGGTGCCGACCGGTGCCGCTGCCTCGGCGGTTTCTGCGGTCGCGACGGTTTCCGCGATCAAGTCCGTCGATGCGGTTACTGCGGTCGCGGCGGTCCCAGTGCTCGCGGCGGTCCCGGCCGTCCCGGGGTTGCCGGTCTCGTCGAGCCAGTAGCGCTGCCGTTGGAACGGGTAGGTCGGCAGATTCACCTGCCGAGCCGCCGGGAACACGGCACGCCAGTCGACAGTGGCGCCGCCGACGTGGGCGGTGGCCAGGGACAGCAGCAGCCGCTCGGCGCCGCCGTCGTCGCGACGGAGCGTTCCGGTGACCACGCCGTCGCCGATGGTCGCCGTGACCGCGGCAGTCAGCACCGGGTGCGGCGAGGTCTCGATGAACACGCGGTGGCCGTCGTCGGCGAGCACGCGGACCGCGCGCTCGAACTCCACCGGCTCGCGCAGCGCGGTGTACCAGTACTCCGCGTCGGCTTCCGGACCGGCGAGCCGTTCACCGGTCAGTGACGAGATCATCGGAATCCGTGCCTCGCGCGGGGTGATGCCCGCGAGCGCGGCCAGGATCTCCTCGCGCAGTTCGCCCACCTGCGGGCTGTGTGACGCGTAGTCCACGGGGATCGTCCGCGTACGTACCTCGGAGTGCGCGTCGGCAAGGTCCTGCAACGCCTCCGGCACACCGGAGACCACTGTGGACAGTGGACCGTTCACTGCGGCGACCGAAACGTCCGGCGGCAGCCATCTGCGAACAACGTCGGCGTCCGCTTCGATCGCCAGCATGCCGCCGCGTCCGGCCAACGCGGTCAACGCGCGGCTTCGTAACGCCACGACACGTGCGGCGTCGTCCAACGACAGCACCCCCGCGACGACCGCGGCGGCGATCTCACCTTGGGAGTGTCCGACCACGGCGTCCGGCTGCACTCCGGCGGCTTCCCACACCGCGGCCAGCGAGACCATCACCGCCCACAGCGCGGGCTGCACCACGTCGGCCGCTTCGAAACCCTCCGCACCGTCGAGCACCGTGTGCAGGTCGAGGTAAGGTGCCAGCGCGGCCGCGCACTCGTCCAACCGGGCAGCGAACCCCGGAGACACGCGTGCCAGCTCCCGGCTCATGCCGAGCCACTGACTTCCCTGGCCCGGGAACACGAACGCGACCGGGCCGTCTGTCGCGGTGCCCGTGACCAGCGACGCGGCGGGGAGTCCCGCGGTCAACGCGGACAGTCCGCTCTCCAGCGCGCCCACGACCACCGCGCGGTCCTCGAACACCGCCCGCGTCGTGGCCAGCGACCACGCGGTGTCGCGTGCGTCCGCCTCCACCGCACGCAACCGCTCGGCCTGTGCGGCGAGCGCGGCGGTGCCACGGCCGGAGAACGGCCACGCCACCGGGCCTTCCGTCAGCACGGGTTGATGCGACACCGAGTTACTGATGTTCGGGGCCTCTTCGACCACGACGTGCACGTTGGTGCCGCCGATGCCGAAGCCCGACACGCCGGCACGGCGCGGCTGCGCGCCGGCAGGCCAGGCGACCGCTTCCATGGCCAGCCGAACCGCGCCCGAGACGATGGGATCGGTGACGTGCAGCGTCCGCGGCACCGTCTCGTGCCGCAGCGCCAGCACCATCTTGATCACCGCGGCCACACCGGCGGCGGCGAGTGTGTGCCCGAGGTTCGACTTCACCGAACCGAGCCACACCGGCCGGTCCCGGCCCACGCCATAGGCCGCCAGCAACGAACCCGCCTCGGTCCGGTCCCCGAGTGGGGTACCGGTGCCGTGCGCCTCGACCACGTCGATGTCCGAAGCGGCCAGCTCGGCGTCCCGCAGCGCGGCGCGGATCACGGCCTGCTGCGCGGCCCCGTCCGGCGCGGTCAGCCCGCTGCTGGCGCCGTCGGAGTTCATCGCCGACCCCCGAAGCACGGCCAGCACCGGGTGTCCCAGCTCGCGCGCCCGCGAAAGGGTTTCCACGGCCAGCATCCCGGCCCCTTCGGCCCACGCGGTGCCGTCCGCGTCGGCGGAGAACGGCTTGCACCGGCCGTCCACGGCGAGCCCGCGCAGGCTCGTGAACGCGGCGAAGTTCCCCGGCGACGCCAGCACCGACACCCCGCCGGCGATCGCCAGCTCGCATTCACCACGCCGCAGCGACGCCATGGCCAGGTGCAGCGCGACCAGCGAACTGGACGCCGACGTGTCGACGGTCAGCGCCGGTCCGCGAAGTCCGAGCGTGTAGGCGATCCGTCCGGAAAGGACACTCCCGGCGGTGCCGGTGAACAGGTGCCCCGCCACGCTCTCCGGCGCCTCGTGCAGCCGTGGCCCGTAGTCCCGCGATTCGGCGCCGACGAACACGCCGGTGGCCGAGCCGCGCAGACCGGCCGCGTCGATCCCCGCGTGCTCCAGTACTTCCCACGCCGTCTCCAGCGCGATCCGCTGCTGCGGGTCCATCGCCGCCGCCTCGCGCGGGGAAATACCGAAGAACGCGGCGTCGAACTCCGTGGCGTGGTCGAGGAAACCACCACGGTCCACAATAGAGTCCAGTGCCGCGAGGTCCCAGCCGCGGTCGGCCGGGAACGGGCCGCCGACGTGCCGGCCCTCGGCCAGCACGCGCCACAGGTCCTCCGGGCCGTCGACACCACCGGGGTAGCGGCAGCTCATCCCGACGATCGCCAGTGGTTGCATGCTGCCCATCTCGCTCACCTTCGTCCGCGCACCGAGAACGGAGTTTCCCAGGGGCCCCCGACGCCGTAAAGCAGCCGTTCAGCTGCGGAAAATCGGCGGCTGGACACTCACGCGCCCGCGGGAGTACGGCCCAGTTCCGGCGCCGCCAGCGTCATCGTCGACGGGGCCGGTCGGCGGTCGGCCGCGAGATGGCGGAACTGGATGTCCCCGCGCTCCCCGCTTCCGGGCCCGGCCAGGCACGCGCAGTCGTCGTCGGTGAACCCGGCGAAGCGGTAGGCGATGTCCATCATCCGGTTGCGGTCCGTACGCCGGAAGTCCGCGGCCAGGTGCACGCCGGCGCGTGCGGCGGAGTCGACGAGCCAGTTGAGCAGTGCGGCGCCCGCGCCGAACGACACGACACGGCACGACGTCGCGAGCAGCTTCAGGTGCCACACCTGTTCGTGGTAGCCGAGCAGCAGCACGCCGACCGCGCCGTGCGTGCCGAACTTGTCGGCCAGTGTCACGGTCAGCACGTCGTGGTCCGGGTCCGCCAGCAACGCGCGGAGGTCGGCGTCGGAGTAGTGCACGCCGGTCGCGTTCATCTGGCTGGTCCGCAACGTCAGTTCCTCGACGCGCGACAGGTCGGTCTCGTCCGCGCGCTTGATCTCCATGACCAGCTCGAGCGACCGCAGGAAGTCCTCGTCCGGTCCGCCGAACGACTCGCGCGCGGCGTCCCGCCGGAACCCCGCCTGATACATCGAGCGACGCCGCTTCGCGTCCACGGTGACGACCTCGGGGCTGAACTCCGGACGCTGGGTCAGCTCCAGCACCTCGGCCGCGTCGTAGCAGCGGACCTCGGGCAGGTGGTAGGTGACCTCGGCGCGTTCGGCGGGCTGGTCGTCGACGAACGCGACGGTCCTGGGCGCGAACTTCAGCTCGTCGGCGATCGCGCGCACCGACTCCGACTTCGGGCCCCAGCCGATGCGCGGCAGCACGAAGTACTCCGCGACCCCGAGTGCCTCCAACCGCGCCCAGGCGTGGTCGTGGTCGTTCTTGCTCGCCACCGACTGCAGGATGCCGCGCGAGTCGAGCTCCGCGATCAGCGCGCGGATCTCGTCGGACAGCGCGACCTCGCCATCCTCGAGCAGGGTGCCGCGCCACAGCGTGTTGTCCAGGTCCCAGACCAGGCATTTGACCAGGGTCGGCTCGTCCGCCACGGGATTCTCCTCCGGTTCAGGGGTGGGCGACCCGGTCCAGCGCGTGCCGCGCCAGTACCAGGCGGGAGATCTCGTTGCTGCCCTCGATGATCTCCATCAGCTTCGTGTCGCGGTACGCGCGCGCGACCACGTGTCCGTCGTTGGCACCCCACGAGGCGAGCACCTGCATCGCCTTCGCGGCCGCCTGTGCGGCCTGGGTGGCCGCGACGTGTTTGGCGAGCACCGCCGCGACGGCCTGGTCCGGCGACCCGGCGTCCCACTGCTCGCTCGCATGCCGGCAGACCTGCGTGACGGTCTGCTCGGCGACGTACAGATCGGCGAGGTGCCCGGCGACCAGCTGGTGTTCGCCCAGCGGTTTCCCGGACTGCTCGCGCGTGGCGGCCTGGGTGGCCGCGGCGTCGAGGCACGCGCGTACGATCCCGGCACAGCCCCACGCGACGGACATGCGGCCGTAGGACAGGGCCGTGGTGAACAGCAGCGACAACGACTGACGGCCGCCACCGAGCACAGTGGACACCGGCAGCCGCACGCCGTCGAACACCAGGCGTGCGTGGCCGGCCGCGCGGCAGCCCATCGGCTGCGGCACCGGCTCGATCGTCACGCCGGGCGCGTCGGCCGGGACCATCACCGCGGCCGCGTCGTCACCGTGGCGGCCGAGGACGAGCAGGTAGTCGGCGTAGCGCGAAGCGGTGACCCAGCGTTTCTCGCCGGTCACCACGACTTCCTCGCCCTGCGCTTCGATGCGTGTGGTCATCGCCGCCAGGTCGCTGCCGGCGCCGGGTTCGCTGAACCCGACCGCGGCGAGCTTGCCGCCGGTCAGCTCCCCGAGGTAGTGGCGCCGTTGCTCGCGATCGCCGAACCGGCGCACAGCCGTCGCCGCGATCCCGTGCGAGGTCATGATGCTGCGCAACGAACTGCACAACCGCCCGACGTGCGCGGTCAGCTCACCGTTGTCCACACTGGACACGCCGAGCCCGCCGAACCGCGCCGGCACCTCCGCGCACAGCAGGCCCATCGAACCCAGCTTGCGCAGCAGATCCGGCGGCAGTTCACCGGTGACGTCCCAGGTGGCGGGGCCGTCGCCGACCAGCTCGTCCGGGAAGACCGGCTCAGCCATCGTTCTTCCCGCTCAGCCGCAGCACGAGCGCGGTCATCGCGTCGACGCTGCGGAAGTGGTCCAGCGTCAGCTCCGGGCCGACGATCTCGATGTCGTAGGTGTCCTCGAGGTGCACCACGAGCTGCATGGCGAACATCGAAGACACCAGCCCGGCGCGGAACAGGTCGTCGCCGGGCTCGACCGGGGCCTTGATCCGTTCGGTGAGGAACGCCAGCAGCTGCGCCTCGACGGCCTTCGGGTCGACGGCGGGGTTCGCGGTGGTCATTCGGCGGCCTTCCGGTAGTCGAAGAATCCGCGGCCGGTCTTCCGGCCGTGGTGCCCGTCGCGGACCAGCTGGAGCATCAGGTCGCACGGGGCGCATTCGGGGTCGCCGGTCCGCTCGTGCAGCACCACGAGCGAGTCGGCGAGGTTGTCCACACCGATCAGGTCGGCGGTGCGCAGCGGGCCGGTCGAGTGCCCGAGGCAGCCCTCCAGCAGGCCGTCGACGACCTCGGCGGACGCCACGCCCTCCTGCACGAGCATCGCCGCGCGGTTGATCAGCGGGTGCAGCAGCCGGTTGATCACGAAGCCCGGCGCGTCGTTCACGACGAGCCCTTCGCGGCCCAGCACCGAGAGCAGCGCGGTGACCCGCTCCATCGTGGCGTCGCTCGTGCCGGTGCCGCGGATGACCTCGACCATCTCGATCAGGTAAGCGGGGTTCATGAAGTGCACGCCGACCAGCTCGTCACCGCGCGGGACCCAGGTCGCCATCTCGTCCACGGGGATGCACGAGGTGTTGGAGATGACCAGGGTGCCGGGCGCGACGAGGCCGCCGACCTCGGTCAGCACCTTGTTCTTGACCTCGGTGACTTCGGTGACGGCCTCGATCACGGTCGTCGCCTCGGCGACGTCGGCGAGCGTGGTCGTGGTGACCAGCTCCCCGCGGCCGCGGCCCTCCGGCAGCACGCCCATCAGCTGCGCGTGCTTGAGCTTCTGCCGCACGGTCAGCCGCGCGGCCGCGAGCTTTTCGTCGTCCACGTCCACCAGCACCACGGGCACGCCGTGCCCGGTGGCGAGTGCCGTGATGTTCGTGCCCATCACGCCGGCGCCGATCACGGCGAGCCGGTGTTCGGTGTGGTCGGTCATCGTTACCGCTCTCCTCGCTCGGCGAGCCATTCCTCGACGGCCCGCGCGGTGGTTTCGGCGTGGTCCCGCATCATCGTGAAGTGGTCCCCCGGCACGGTCACGGTCGTGACGTCGTGCGCGAGGTCCCAGCGGGAGTCCGGTGCGCTCGTCGCGCGGACGAGCAGGGTCGGCACAGTCAGCTGTGGCAGTCCGCGCCAGTCGAACGCGTAGTAGTGCGCCAGCGCGGTCAGCCAGCCGTCGCCGCCGGTGGCCTCCGTGTCGCCCGCCCCGGCCAGCACCGCGCCCGGGAGCGCGGCGAGGACGTCCCCGGGCACCCCGGCGTCCTCCGGGGTGAACGTGTCGATCAGTACCAGCGCCGACGGTCCGGGACCGGACTCGCCCAGCTTCGCGGCGAGCGCGTGCGCGACCAGGCCGCCCGACGAGTAACCCGCGAGGACGAAGTCCTCGTCCGGCAAGGACTTCCGGATCGCCGCGGCGTACGCGTCGAGCAGTGCCTCGGACGACGCGGCGAGCCGTTGCCCGGTCGCGAAACCGGGGGCCGGCAGGGCGGAAACCGCGCGGGCTCCGCGGAAGCCACGGCCGAAGCGGGCGAACTCACGGGCGTCAGCAGTGCCGGCGAACGACGGCAGGCAGAGCACGCGAGGCCGCGCCGTTCCTAGCGAGACCGAGACCACCGGCGGAGTGTCCTCTTCGGATGCTTCAGTGAACTTCTCGCGGAACTGCGCCAGTCCTTGCACGAGCTGCATCACCTCGCCCGCACGACCTTCCTCAGCGGCGCGCAGGTACAACGTGGTCAACGACTCCAACGGGGCCGGTGCTGTCGCGGCCGGCTTCGGCGCGTCCTCTTCGGACAGTCGCCCGGCCAGGTACGCACCGAGAGCGGCCGGGGTCGGATGGTCGAACGCGAGCGCACCGGTCAGGCGTAGCCCGGTCACCATCGCGAGCCTGTTGCGGAACTCCACGGCCGTCAGGGAATCCATGCCCTGTTCCAGGAAACTCGTGTCGACCTCGACGGCTTCCGGTGCGCCGTGGCCGAGCACCGCCGCGGCCTGTTCGCACACCAGCTCGACGAGCACACCGTCGCGGTCCGCCGGGCCGGCCTTCGTGAACTTCTCCCGCAAGGCTGCGCCAGCGGCACCGGCCGAGACGTCCTGGGCCACCCGTGGCGCGGGTGCGAGGCCGCTCAGGACGGCGGGCAGCCGGCCACCGGCACGGGCGATGGCCCGCAACGTCGGCACGTCGAGCGGGAGCGGAGCGAGTACCGCTTCGTCCCGCCGCACCGCCAGATCCAGCAACGCCAGGCCCTGCCCGGCTTCGAGCGAGCCGATGCCGGTGCGGCCGAACTTGGCACGTTCGGTGGTGCTGAGACCTTCGGTCATACCGGTCGCGTCGGCCCACAGGCCCCAGGTGAGGGACACGGCGGGCAGGCCGGCCGCGCGGCGGCGGGTGGCGAGCGCATCGAGGAACCCGTTGGCCGCAGCGTAGTTTCCCTGGCCGGGCGCACCGAGCGTGGCCGCCGCGGAGGAGAACAGGACGAACAGGTCGAGGTCCCGGCCTCGGGTGAGGCGGTCGAGGTGCCACGCCGCGTCCGCCTTGGGCCGCATCACCGCGTCGACCCGTTCCGGGGTCAGGGAACCGATGACGCCGTCATCGAGGACCCCCGCGGCGTGCACGACACCGGTCAGCTGCGGCACCCGGTCGAGCACCGTGGCGAGCGCGGCCGGGTCGGCGGCGTCGCACGAGGTGACGCCGACCGTGACGCCACGGTCCGCGAGGTCCGCGGCCAGGTTCGCGACGCCGCCGGCGCTCGGGCCGGAACGGCTGGTCAGCAGGACCTCCGCAGCACGGCCGGTGGTGGCGAGGTGCCGTGCGACGACTCCACCGAGCTTGCCGGTACCGCCGGTGAGGAGCACCGTTCCGGCCGGACGGGGGTCGGCCGGAACGGTGAGCACAACCGGGCCCGGCGCGGCCTTCGCACGGCGCACGTCGAGCACGGGGAAGGGGCCGGCAGCCTTCGCGTAGGACTCGTCGCCCATCGCGGTAAGGCGCTCGGCGGGGACCGTGACGAAGGAGGCGCAGCTGCCCGGCGCGGTGCCACGCACCCGATCACCGGTCACGAACCGCGTCACGCCGGGGCCGGTTTCCGCGACCACGCCGGCGAATCCACCGCCGTCGAAGCCACTGTCGAATTCGCCGCCGGACACCGCCGCACGCACCGCGACCCGGACTTCGCCCTGTGCGGGGGCCACCACCGGGGCCGGCTCGATGCCGTCGCCGGTCAGGCGCCACGGCTCCGCGGGCAGGGCAAGCCCGTCCGCAGGCCGGACGAGGCGACGCGTGCGGACGCCGTCGGCGCGGATCGCCAGCTCGGCTTCGGCGGAACCCAACGCCGTGACGAGTGCGTCCGCCGATGCGTCGGGTGCGAGGTCGGCGAGCACGAAGCGGTCCGGGTTCTCCGACTGCGCGGACCGCACCAGGCCCCACACCGCCGCACCCGCGAGGTCGGTGACGTCCTCGCCCGGCGCGACCGCGACCGCGCCGTGCGTGACCAGCACCAGACGGCCGGACTCGAACCCGGGTTCGGCCAGCCACCGCTGGAGCAGGCCCAGCACTTCGCCGGTCACGCGCCGCACCTGCTCCGGGGTGCCGTCGTGGTCCGGCAGCGTGGCCAGCACGAACTCGGGTTCGGTGCCGACGAGGTCTTCGATCCTGTCGTACGAACGCGTCTCGATCCCAGGCACGGCCAGCTCCCCCAGCACAGCCCAGTGACCCGCTGGGTCCCGGCGCGCAGCGCGGACGGGCACCCAGTCGACGCCGAACATCGCTTCCCCAGTGCGGTCACCGGTGGAGGCGTCCGCAGCGGTCGCCTTGCGCATCACGACGGCGTCCACAGTGCACACCGGCGCGCCCGCCGCGTCGGCCGCCGTCAGCGAGAGCCCGCCCTCTGCGTCTCGGCGCAGGCGGACCCGCACCGTACGAGCGTGCGCGGCGTGCAGCGTCATACCGGACCAGCCGAACGACAGCCACGTTTCGCCGGAATCCCAGCCGCCGGTAGCGAAGACGCCGGCCTGCTGCGCGGCATCGAGCAACGCCGGGTGCAAACCGAACACCGCGGCGTCTGCCGAAGCCTCCTCCGGCAGCGTGGCCTCGGCGAACACGTCGGTGCCGCGCTGCCACACCGCCTGCAAGCCTTGGAACGCCGGGCCGAGCGCATAACCACCCTCGGCGGTCAGTGCGTAGAAGCCGTCGATCTCCACCGGCTCCGCCCCGGCTGGCGGCCAGGTCGCGAAGTCGGCGTCCTGCGCGGGCAGCTCCGCGGCCGGGGACAGCACGCCGGAAGCGTGCCGCGTCCACGGCAGGTCGTCGCCCGCGCGGGAGTGCACAGTGAACGCGCGGCGACCGGCCTCGTCGGGAGCGGCGACCACCGTCTGCAGCCGCACCGCACCGTCGGCGGGGACCACGAGCGGTGCTTCCAGTGTCAGGTCCTCGACCAGGCTGCAGCCGGCGTGCGCGCCCGCGGTGAAGGCGAGTTCGGCGAACGCCGCGCCGGGCAGCACCATCGCGCCACGGATCACGTGGTCCGCGAGCCACGGGTGCGTACGCAGGGAAATCCGGCCCGTGCAGACGAGCTCGCCGCCGTCCGCGCGTTCGACCGCTGCCCCCAGCAGCGGGTGCCCGACCGGGTCCAGACCCAGCTCCTCGGCGCCGTCGGCGTTGGCACCGTTGGGCTTCGGCCAGTAGCGCTGATGCCGGAAGGCGTAGGTCGGCAGCTCGACACGGCGGCCACCGCCGAGCACCGCGGACCAGTCCACCGGCAGCCCGTGGACATGCGCCTCAGCGAGCGAGCACAGCACGCGGGCAGCACCGCCGTCGTCCCGCCGGATGGTGCCGGTGAGCACCGGGTCGGCCAGGTCGGCGCGGGTTTCCAGCACGTCCTCGATCGCTGTGGTGAGCACCGGGTGCGCGGAGACCTCGACGAAGCTGCGGTGCCCGGACTCGGCCAGCCCCACGGCGGCGTCGGCGAACCGGACGGTGTTGCGCACGTTGGCGTACCAGTAGGCGGCGTCCAGTTCCGGCCCGGTCAGCCAGCGGTTCTCGACCGTGGAGAAGAACGGCACCGCGCCGGTGGTGGGCCGCAGGTCGCTCAACGTTTCGGCGAGCACGGCCTCGACCGGCTCGCACAACCGGGAGTGCGCAACGAAATCGGTCTGCGGGATGCGCCAGCGCATCACCCGGCGGGCACGCAACTCACGCTCGAACTCCGTGAGCGCTTCGGGTTCCCCGGACACGACCGTCGCTTGTGGACCGTTGACCGCGGCGACGGCCAGCCGATCACCCCACGGTGCAAGCAGCTCACGTACTTCGTCGGCAGGCAGGACCGCAGACAGCATCCCGCCCTCGACATCCAGCTCGCTCAACGCCTTGGAGCGCAAGGCAACCACCCGTGCGCCGTCCTCGGGCGACAGAATCCCCGCCACGGTCGCCGCGGCGATCTCGCCCTGGCTGTGGCCGACGACGGCGTCCGGCGTGATCCCGGCCGCCCGCCACACGTCGGCGAGCGCGACCATCAGCGCCCACAGCAGCGGCTGCAGGACCTCCGCGGTCTCCGGAGCAGGCGCACCCTCGGCTCCGGTGAGCACGGCGACCGGATCCCAGTCCACCACGGACCGCAGGGCGTACGCGCATTCGGTGAACCGCTCCGCGAACACCGGCGACTCGACGAACAGCTGCCGGCCCATGCCCGGCCATTGACTGCCCTGACCGGGGAACACGAACACGACCTTGCCGGGCCCGCCGACCGGCACCGAACCGGCGACGGCCATCGAGTCCGGCTGTCCGGTCGCCACCGCAGCCAGCCGCGCGGCCAGTTCCTCGCGGTCCTCGCCGACCACCACGGCACGGTGCGGGAACGTGGTGCGGGTCGTGGCCAGCGACCACGCCGTGTCGGCCGGGTCGAACTCCGGCCGCGCCAGCGCGAACTCCCGCAGCCGGCCGGCCTGGGCGGCGAGACCGTCGGCGGTGCGCCCGGAAACCGGCCACGCGTGGACCTCGCCGGTGAGCACGGCCGGCAGCCCGAGCACCGGCGGTGTCTCGATGGCGGGCGGCTCTTCGACGATGACGTGCGCGTTGGTGCCGCTGATGCCGAACCCGGAAATCCCGGCGCGGCGCGGCCGATCCCCGCCCGGCCACGCGACGGGCTCGGTGAGCAGCTGTACACGCCCGGCGTCCCAGTCGATGTGCGGTGAGCGCTCCTCGGCGTGCAGCGTGCGCGGCAACACCTGATGCCGCATGCCCAGCACCATCTTCATGATGCCCGCCACACCCGCGGCGGCCTGCGTGTGCCCGAGGTTGGACTTGATGGAACCCAGCCACACCGGGTCGCCGCGGTGCTGGCCGTAGGTCGCGATCAGCGCACCCGCCTCGATCGGGTCACCGAGAACGGTGCCGGTGCCGTGCGCCTCGACCGCGTCGACGTCCTGAGTGGACAGACCACCGCTGGCGAGCGCGGCACGGATGACGCGTTGCTGCGAAGGTCCGTTCGGCGCGGTGAGACCGTTCGACGCGCCGTCCTGGTTGACCGCGGTGCCGCGCACGATCGCGTGCACCGGGTGACCGTTGCGGCGGGCGTCGGAAAGGCGTTCGACGGCCAGCATCGCGGCCCCCTCGCCCATCCCCATGCCGTCGGCATCGGCGGAAAACGGCTTGCAGCGCCCGTTTTCGGCGAGCGCCAGCGCGGAACCGAACCCGAACGCGCCCGGCGTCGGCATCACCGTGACGCCGCCGGCGAGCGCGAGCGTGCACTCGCCGGAGCGCAGCGCTTGAACGGCGAAGTGCAGCGCCACCAGCGAAGACGAGCACGCGGTGTCGATCGTGACGG
Source organism: Amycolatopsis jiangsuensis (assembly GCF_014204865.1). Classification (NCBI taxonomy): domain Bacteria; kingdom Bacillati; phylum Actinomycetota; class Actinomycetes; order Pseudonocardiales; family Pseudonocardiaceae; genus Amycolatopsis; species Amycolatopsis jiangsuensis. The sequence goes on along the minus strand of NZ_JACHMG010000001.1, from coordinate 7,394,654 downwards.
CCGGCCCTTCGAGACCGAGCGTGTAGGACACACGTCCGGAAAGGACACTGCCGCCGTCGGAGGCCGGGGTGTAGCCCTGCATCGAGCTCTTCGCGAGCACGTTGCCGTACACCTGCAGCCAGCCGCCCGCGAACACGCCGGTGCGGGAACCCTTCAGCGAAGCCGGATCGATGCCCGCGCGTTCCAGCGCTTCCCAGGAGACCTCCAGCAACAGCCGCTGCTGCGGGTCCATGGCCAGCGCTTCCTTCGGCGAGATGCCGAAGAACCCGGCGTCGAACTCGGCGGCGTCCTGGACGAACCCGCCCTCCTGGCCGTAGAGACCGCGGATGTCCCAGCCGCGGTCCTTCGGGAACGGCGAGATCGCGTCCGTACCGGCGGACAGGAGGTCCCACAGCTGCTCGGGTGAGCCGACGCCGCCGGGGAAACGACAACCCATGCCGACGATGACGATCGGGTCGTCGTCCGCGACCGCGCCCACCGTGACCTGTGGGGCTGTGGCCTCCGCACCGAACAGGCCGTCGAGCACGAACCCCGCGAGCGCCGTGGCGGACGGGTAGTCGAAGACCACGGTCGAGGGCAGCCGGATTCCGGTCACCTCGGTGAGCCGGTTGCGCAGTTCGACTGCCGTGACCGAGTCGAACCCGAGGTCGCGGAACGCCCGCTCGGCCTCGACCTCGGCGGCGTCGGAGTGCCCGAGCACCGCGGCGGCCTCGGCGCGGACGAGACCGATGAGCGTGCTCAGCCGGTCTGCACCGGTCAGGGGTGCGAGACGCTGGGCCAGCTCGCCGTCCTCGACTTCTTCGACCCGGCCGGCCAGCGCGCGGACGGCGTCCGGCAGCGTGGACAGCAGCGGGCTGGGGCGGCGCATGGTGAACGTCGGCGCGAACTGCTCCCAGTCGATGTCGGCGACCGCGAGCGAGCCGTCGCCGCCGTCGAGAGCCTGGGCGAGCGCTTCGATGCCCCGGTCGGGGTCCATCACCCGCAGGCCGTAGCGACGCAGCTGGTCACCGGCGTCCCCGGCGCCCATGCCACCGCCGCCCCACAGGCCCCACGCCACGGACGTCGCGGCGAGACCGCGGGCGCGGCGGGATTCGGCGAGCGCGTCGAGCGCGGCGTTCGCGGCCGCGTACCCGGCGAGCAGGCCGCTGCCCCAGGTCGCGGCGCCGGAGGAGAACAGCACGAAGGCGTCGAGGTCGCCGGTCAGCTCGTCGAGATGGCGAGCGCCGTCGACCTTTCCGGCCGAGACGTCGGCCAGCTGCTCGACGGTGGTGTCGGTGACGAATGACGCCCGCGCGACGCCCGCGGCGTGGGCGACGGCCGACAGCCGCGGTCCGGTCGTCGCGATGCGGTCCAGCAGCCCGGCGACCTGGTCGCGGACGCCGGTGTCGCATGCCGCGACGTCGACCGCGCAACCACGGCCGGCGAGGTCCGCGACGAGCGTGGGCACCCCGGCGGCGCCGGCGCCGGAACGGCTGGTGAGCACGAGACGGCCGGCACCTCGGTCGGCGAGCCAGGCGCCCATGCGACTGCCGATCAGGCCGGTGCCACCGGTGATCAGGACCGTGCCGCGGGGCTCGTAGCGGCCCGGCTTCGGCGCGCGGGCCCGCACGAGCCGCCGTGCGAGCAGCCCGGACGCCCGGATCGCGATTTGGTCCTCACCACACCCGGCGAGCACCCCGGTGAGCCGGGTGACGACCTGGTCGTCCCACGTGCCGGGAAGATCGATCAGGCCACCCCAGCGGTGCGGCAGCTCCAGGCCGATGACCTGCGCCAAGCCCCACACCTGGGCCTGCGGGATCGACGGCGTCTCCCCCTGCGTGGCGGCGACCGCGCCCGCGGTGAGAGCCCACAGGGGTGCCTCGATCCCGGCATCTCCGAGTGCCTGCACCAAAGCCAGGGTCGCGGCCACGCCGTTCGGCACCACGGGATGCTCCGGCAGTGGCCGCTCGTCCAGCGCCAGCAACGAAACGACTCCCGTGTAGTCGCCGGCGGGCAGCGCGGCGAGCAGGTCTTCGCGGCTGGTGGCGTCGGTGCTCAGCAGCTCGGTTTCGGCGCCGCGGGAGCGCAGTGCCGCCACGCAGTCGGCGGCTTCGTCGCGGCTGACGACCAACCACGTTCCGGACAGGCTGGTGACGGCCGGTTCCGCGGCCGGTGCCCAGGTGATGCGGTAGCGCCAGTCGGTGACCGGCGAGTGTTTGCGCCGGCGCCACGCGGCGAGGGCGGGCAGCAGCTCTTCGGCAGTGCCGGTGGCCAGGTCGAGCGCTTCCGCCAGCTCCGCGACGTCGCCGCCCTCGACCGTGGCCCAGAACTCGGCGTCCTCGGTCGCCGGGGGCGGCTGGTCGAAGACCGGCCAGAACCGGCGATGCCGGAACGCGTACGTCGGCAGCGGCACCGTCCGTCCACCCAGGATGGTGGACCAGTCGACGGACGCGCCTCGGGTCCAGGCCTCGGCGAACGAGGTGAGCAGCCGGCCCGCACCGCCGTCGTCGCGGCGCAGCGTGCCGGTGACGACGGGCTCGTCAAGGGTGTCGGAGATCGCGCCGGTCAGCACCGCATGCGGCGATGCCTCGATGAACACGCCGTGGTCCTCGCCGAGAATCCGGATGGCGCGCTCGAACTCGACGGTTTCGCGGAGGCTGGCGTACCAGTACTCCGCGTCCATGTGCGGGTTCCACTCACCACTCATCGACGAGACGAGCGGGATCTCGCCTTCGCGCGGCTCGATCCCGTGCAAGTGCTGGATAATCTCGTCCCGCAGCTCATCAACCTGCGCAGAGTGTGACGCATAATCCACCGGAACCATGCGAGTACGCACATCGGCACTCTCGGCAAGTTCGCGGAGGGCGTCCGGCTCACCACTGACCACCGTGGACACCGGACCATTCACCGCCGCGATCGAGACCCGATCTCCCCACGGCTCAATCCTCACCCGCACCTCGTCGGCGGGCTCGGCAATCGACAGCATCCCGCCACGACCAGCCAACGCCGTGAGCGCCTTACTGCGTAGAGCAACCACGCGGGCGGCGTCATCGAGCGACAGGACCCCCGCCACCGCCGCCGCCGCGATCTCACCTTGTGAGTGACCCACCACCGCATCCGGGCGGACACCCGCCACCCGCCACACCTCAGCCAACGAGACCATCACAGCCCATAACGCAGGCTGCACGACGTCAGCACCCTCGAGTTCGCCCGCGAGAGCCGCATCCAAGTCCAAGTACGGCGCCAAAGCATCCCGGCACTCGGCCAGCCGCGCGGCAAAAACCGGCGACACCTCCGCCAGTTCCCGGCCCATCCCGGCCCACTGGCTGCCCTGCCCGGGGAACACGAACACTGTCCGGCCGACCCCGGCGGCGGCGACCGCCCCGGTCACCACCTCCGGTGCGGAACGTCCGGTCGCCAGGGCAGCGAGTCCGGCGGTCAGCTCGCCACGGTCGTGCCCGAGCACCACGGCGCGCCGGTCGAACGCGGTGCGCGAGGTGGCCAGTGACCAGGCGACGTCGGCCGGGTCCTGCTCCGGATTCGCCAGCGCGTGCTCCCGCAGCCGCCCGGCCTGCGCCGGCAACGCCGCGGCACCTCGGCCGGAAACGAGCCAGGGCTGCAGGTCCGTCCGGTCGAGCACACTGCCGACCGCAGGTCGCACCTCGATCGGCGCGTCTTCGTCCTCGGCGGCAGGAGGCTCTGGCGACTCTTCGAGGATGAGGTGCGCGTTCGTGCCGCTGATGCCGAAGGCGGACACCGCGCCACGCCGGGGGTGCTCGTCCTTCGGCCACGGCATGGTTTCCTGCAGCAGCCGCACGTTCCCGGAATCCCACTCGACGTGCGGTGACGGCTCGCCGGCGTGCAGTGTCGCGGGCAACGTGCCGTGCCGGAGCGCCAGGACCGTCTTGATCACGCCGGCGATCCCCGCCGCCTGCTGCGCGTGCCCGATGTTCGATTTGACGGAACCGAGCCACAGTGGCCGTTCCGCGGAACGGCCCTGTCCGTAGGTGGCGAGCAGCGCCTGCGCCTCGATGGGGTCGCCCAGCTCGGTGCCGGTCCCGTGTGCCTCGACGAGGTCGACGTCGCCGGTGCCGAGCTTCGCGCTCGCCAGCGCCGCGCGGATCACGCGCTGTTGCGACGGGCCGTTGGGCGCGGACAGGCCGTTGGACGCGCCGTCGGAGTTGACCGCGCCGCCGGTGATCACGGCCAGTACCTCGTGACCGTTGCGCCGTGCGTCGGAAAGCCGTTCCAGCAAAACGACACCGGCGCCCTCGGCGATGCCCATGCCGTCGGCACCGGCCGCGAAGGCCTTGCAGCGGCCGTCCGCGGCCAGCACCCGCTGCCGCGAGAATCCGACGAACTCCGCCGGGTCCGCCATCACCGTGACCCCACCGGCGAGCGCGAGCGAGCACTCGTCCGACCGCAGCGCCTGAACCGCCAGGTGCACCGCGACCAGCGACGACGAGCACGCCGTGTCGACGGTGACCGCCGGCCCTTCGAGACCGAGGGTGTAGGAGACGCGGCCGGAGATGACGCTCGTGACGTTGCCGGTGATGAGGTGGCCTTCGGAGCCGGCCATCCCGGCGCCCGCGCCGAGGTATCCCGACGGTGCGGCGCCGGCGAACACCCCGGTCGCGGACCCGCGCAGCGCCTCCGGGTCGATCCCGGCGCCTTCGATGGCCTCCCAGGCGATTTCCAGCAGGAGCCGCTGCTGCGGGTCCATCGCGAGCGCTTCGCGTGGGGAGATGCCGAAAAACGCGGCGTCGAAGTCCGCGACTCCGTGCAGGAAGCCGCCTTCCGCGACGTAAGTGGTGCCCGCCGCTTCGGGATCCGGGTCGTACAACGACTCCACGTCCCACCCGCGGTCGGCGGGAAACGCCGAGATCGCGTCGCCACCGGAGGCCAGCAGTGCCCACAGGCCCTCGGGGTCACGCACGCCGCCGGGGTAACGGCAGCCCATGCCGACCACGGCGATGGGCTCCCGCTCCCGCTCGCTGACCTCACGCAGCCGGGCGCGCGTCGTGCGCAGCTTGGCGGTGGCCTGCTTGAGGTAGCCGAGGAGCTTCTCCTCGTTCTGCATCCGTGTCACTTCCTTCGACCGGGGCCGGCAGGCGTCGGGCGGGTCACGTCAATCGAGGTCGTCGTTGAGCTCGTCCTCCAGGAGGGCGAACATCTCCTCGGCGCCGGCCGAGGCCAGTGCCTGTTCCGCGGCGGCGTGCTCGGCCGCGCGGTCGGCCGGACGCGCCCGGAACCGCTGGGCGAGCACCTCCAGCCGCGCCGCGATCTCCGCGCGCGCCGCGTCGTCCGGCGGGGTGAGCGTGGCCGCGAGCCGGTCCACCTCGTCGAGCGTCGCGGTGTAGCCGGTTTCGCCGCCACCGAGCGCGCCGAGCACGAACTCGCCCAGTACGGCCGCGTTCGGATAGTCGAAAACCACCGTCGCCGGCAGCTTCAGCCCCGTCGCGGCGCCGAGCCGGTTGCGTAGCTCGACCGCGGTCAGCGAGTCGAACCCCAGGTCCCGGAACGCCCGCGTGGCGGGTACTTCCGCGACGGCTTCGAACCCCAGCACCGCGGCGGCGTGCTGCCGCACCACCTCCGTCACCACTCGCGACCGGTCCCCGGGTGCCGTCCCGGCCAGCCGGCCGGCGAGCTCGCCCGCACCGTCCTGCCCGGACTGCCGCTCGGGCTCCCCCGCCTCGGGGATCAGCTCGAGCAGCGGCCTGTCCCGCTTGGCCGTGAAGACCGGGGCGAAGCGTTCCCAGTCGACGTCGGCCAGCGCGAGGAAGGTGTCCCCGTCGTCGAGCACCTGCCCCAGCGCCGTGAGCGCCCGGTCCGGGTCCAGGAAGTTCATGCCCTGCCGCACCAGCCGCGCGGGCGTGACGCTACCCGGACGGGCCTGGTCGAGACCAGCGTCCACCGCCGCCCAGTCACGCGTATCCCAGACACCCCAAGCGATCGAGGTGCCCGGCAGCCCGCGTGTGCGCCGGTTCTCGGCGAGTGCGTCCAGGAACGCGTTGCCCGCGGCGTACGCGCCGTGATCGTTGCTGCCCCACGTCGCGGAGATCGACGAGAACACCACGAACGCGTCGAGGTCCAGGTCGGCGGTCAGCTCGTCGAGGTGCACCGCACCGGCGGCCTTGGCACCCATCGACACCGCGAGACCTTCGACGTTCGTGTCCTCCAGCCGGGACAGGAACGCGGCGTTGGCCGAGTGCAGAACCCCGCACAGCGACGGCCCTTCCCCGGCGACGCGGTCGAGCAGCCCCGCCACCGCGGGCCGCTCCTCGAGGTCGCAGCACACGACGTCGACCCGCGCGCCACCGTCGGCGATCTCCGCGGCCAGGTCCGCGACACCCGGCGCCGACGGACCGGACCGGCTGCTGAGCACCACCCGCGGCGCCCCGCGGCCGGCGAGCCACGACCCGACGCGGCCGCCGATCGAACCGGTGCCACCGGTGAGCAGCACCGTCCCTTCCGGACGCCACTGCGGGCCCGGCGCGGTGCGAGTGGCCGAGCGGACGAGCCGGCGCGCGAGAATCCCGTTACGCCGCACCGCGACCTGGTCCTCGGTACCGGTGAGGACCGCACACAGCCGGGCGGCGACGCGGTCGTCCCACACCGGTGGCAGGTCGATCAGGCCACCCCAGCGTTCGGCGTGCTCCAGCCCCACAGTGCGCCCGAGACCCCAGACCGGCGCCTGCGCGACGGCGGTCATGGCTTCATCGGGGGTCGTCGTGACCGCTCCCTGCGTGACGACCCACAGCGGTGCGTCGATCCCGGCGTCACCGAGCGCCTGCACCACGGTGAGTGTCGCGGCCAGCCCGGCGGGCACTGTCGGATGCGCGGCCAGCGGGGAACCGTCGAGCGCCATCAGCGACAGGACGCCGCTGACCTCGCCGCGCGGCAGCTGGGCCGCGAGCGCGGCCCGGTCGGTCGCGCCGGTCGTCACCACGGCGACGTTCGCACCGCGTTCGGTCAGGGCTTTCGCACTGTCGGCGGCGGCCTCGCCGGACGGCGCGACGAGCACCCAGGTGCCGGTCAGCACGGTCGCGCCGGGCTCGGCGACGGGTGTCCAGGTGATGCGATAGCGCCAGTTGGCCACCGACTCTTCGGCCCGCTCACGCCGCCGCCACGACGCCAACGCGGGCACCACGCCCGCGAGCTGCTCGTCGTCCAGTGCCAGCTCTCCGGCCAGGCTGTGCACGTCACCACGTTCGACCGCGGCCCAGAAGCCCGGCTCACCCGGATCGGCCGGCGCCGCCGGGGCGACCGGCTCCGGCCAGAACCGGCGGCGCTGGAACGCATACGTCGGCAGCGACACCTGCTGCCCGTCGAGCACACTCGTCCAGTCGACCGGGACACCACGCACGTGAGCCGCGGCGAAGGACGCCACCAGCCGCTCGGCGCCACCGTCGTCGCGGCGCAACGTGCCGACCACGACCGCGTCGTCAACGGTGTCCTCGATCGCGCTCGTGAGGACGGCGTGCGGCGAGGTTTCCACGAAGACGCCGTGGTTTTCGCCCAGTGTGCGGACCGCGCGCTCGAACTCGACGGTTTCGCGGAGGCTGGCGTACCAGTACTCCGCATCCATCGTCGGGTTCCACTCACCACTCATCGCGGAGACCAGCGGAATCTCGCCTTCGCGGGGCTCGATTCCCTGCAACCGCTGGATGATCTCGTCCCGCAGCTCATCAACCTGCGCAGAGTGCGAGGCGTAATCCACCGGAACCATCCGCGTACGCACATCGGCACTCTCGGCAAGTTCGCGGAGAGCGCCTGGCTCACCACTGACCACCGTGGACACCGGACCATTCACCGCCGCCACCGAAATCCGGTCACCCCACGGCACGATCCTCACCCGCACCTCGTCGGCGGGCTCAGCAATCGACAACATCCCGCCACGACCAGCCAACGCCGTCAGAGCCCTACTCCGCAAAGCAACCACGCGAGCCGCGTCCTCCAACGACAGGTGCCCCGCCACCGCCGCCGCAGCGATCTCCCCTTGCGAATGACCCACCACCGCATCCGGACGCACACCCGCCGCACGCCACACCGCCGCAAGCGACACCATCACAGCCCACAACGCAGGCTGCACCACATCCGCACCCTCAAGCTCACCCGCGAGAGCCACATCCAGGTCCAGGTAGGGAGCCAAGGCATCCCGACACTCCGCCAACCGCGCGGCGAACACCGGCGAGACCTCGGACAGCTCCCGCGCCATCCCGAGCCATTGGCTGCCCTGACCGGGGAAGACGAACACCGTGCGGCCCGCACCGCCGGGAGCGGCCGTGCCGGTCACGATCCCGGGCGCGGGCTGATCCGTCGCCAGCGCGGCGAGCCCGGCCACCGGGTCCGGCCCGCTCACCACGGCGCGATGCTCGAACGGGGTCCGCGTCGTGGCCAGCGACCATGCGATGTCGTCGGAGTCCATTTCCGGATGCGCCAGTACGTATTCCCGCAGCCGCCCGGCCTGGGCGGCGAGCGCCGGCTTCGACGCCCCGGACAGCACCCACGCCGGACCGCCGTCCGCCACCACCGGCGCCGGACGCGCCTCCACCGGTGCGGAGGCCGCCGCGGGAGCCTCCTCGACGATGACGTGGACGTTCGTCCCGCTGATCCCGAACGCCGAGATCCCGGCCCGGCGCGGACGTTCGGACGCCGGCCACGGCACGGCCTCGGTCAGCAGCCGTACGTCACCCTCGGTCCAGTCGACGTGGGTGGTCGGCTCGTCGGCGTGGAGCGTGCGGGGCAGCTCGCCGTGCTGCAGGGCAAGCACCATTTTGAGCACGCCCGCGACGCCCGCCGCGGTCTGCGCGTGGCCGATGTTGGACTTCACCGAACCGAGCCACAGTGGCCGGTCGCGGTTCCGGCCGTACGTCGCCATCACCGCGCGCGCCTCGATCGGGTCACCCAGCGACGTGCCGGTACCGTGCGCTTCCACGGCGTCGACGTCCGAAGTGGACAGACCGGCGTCGGCCAGCGCGGCGCGGATCACCCGGCTCTGCGAGGGGCCGTTCGGGGCGGCGAGGCCGTTGGACGCGCCATCGGAGTTCGTCGCGCTCCCACGGACCACGGCCAGCACCCGGTGCCCGTTGCGCTGCGCGTCGGAAAGCCGCTCCAGCACGATCATGCCCGCGCCCTCGCCCCAGCCGATGCCGTCGGCACCGTCGGCGAACGCCTTGCACCGGCCGTCCGCGGCCATGCCGCCCTGCTGGGAGAACTCCATGAACGCACCCGGCGTCGACAGCACCGCCACACCACCGGCCAGCGCCATCGAACACTCCCCCGACCGCAACGCCTGCGCGGCGAGATGCAGTGAGACCAGCGATGAGGAGCACGCCGTGTCGACGGTGACCGCCGGGCCCTCCAGGCCTAGCGTGTAGGAGATGCGTCCGGAGATGACGGCGGTGAGGCCGCCGGTGAGCAGGTATCCCTCGACGCCGCTGTCACCGTTCGCCAGGCCCATGCCGTAGCCGGCGTAGGTGGCGCCGACGAACACGCCGGTGCGCGAGCCCTTCAGCGACCGCGGGTCGAGGCCGCACGATTCCAGCGCCTCCCACGATACCTCCAGCAGCATCCGCTGCTGCGGGTCCATCGCCAGCGCCTCGCGTGGGGAAATGCCGAAGAAGGCGGCGTCGAAATCGGCGGCGTCGTAGACGAAACCGCCCTGCCGGACGTACGCCGAGCCGGACGCCACCTGTTCCGACCCGTAGTTCTGCTCGACGAAGTCCCACCCGCGGTCGGCAGGGAAACCGGCGATCGCGTCGGTGCCCGTGGCGAGGAGGTCCCACAGCTGGTCGGGGCTGCTCACGCCGCCCGGATAGCGGCAGCCCAGTCCGACGATCGCGATCGGCTCGTCGTTCGCCGAGTTCACCACCGTCGTGGCCTCGGCCTCGGCGTCCGCGCCCAGCAGCTCCGCGCGGAGGCTGCCCGCGAGCGCGGCCGCGTTGGGGTAGTCGAAGACGACCGTCGAGGGCAGTGCGACGCCTGTCGCGGTGGTGAGGCGGTTGCGCAGCTCCACGGCGGTGAGCGAGTCGAAACCCAGCTCCTTGAACGCGCGTCCCGGCTCGACCGCCGCGGGCGAGCTGTGGCCCAGCACCGCCGCGGCCTCCGCGCGGACCAGCTCGGTCAGCACGCGGTCCTGTTCCGTGCGCGCGAGACCGGCCAGCCGTCGTCCCAGCTCGGAGTCGCTTCCGGGCTCGTCCACGACCTGGCTCCGGACTTCCGGCAGGCTCGCGATGAGGGGGCTCGGACGGCGCAGTGTGAACGTCGGCGCGAACTTCTCCCAGTCGACGTCCGCCACCGTGATGGCGGGCTCGTCACCGTCGAGGATCCGGGCCAGCGCGCGGATGCCGCGCGCCGGGTCGATGACGCGCATGCCGTAGCGCTGCAGTTGCTCGCCGGCGGCTCCGCCGACCATGCCACCGCCACCCCACAGCCCCCACGCGATCGAGGTCGCCGCCCGGCCCCGCGCGCGGCGCGATTCGGCGAGCGCGTCGAGGAACGCGTTGCCCGCCGCGTATCCGGCCAGCAACCCGCTGCCCCAGATCGCGGCTCCGGAGGAGAACACGATGAACGCGTCCAGCTCGCCGGTCAGCTCGTCCAGCCACCGCGCACCGCGGACCTTCGCCCGAGTGGCCGCGGCGAGGTCGGCCGCGGTGGTCTCGTCGATCGGGCCACCGTCACCGACCCCGGCCGCGTGGACGACGGTGGACAGGGTGTCGAGGCGGTCGATGAGGTGCGCTACCTGGTCGCGCTCGGCGACGTCGCAGGCGAAGACCTCGACCGCCGTGCCCGACTCCGCCAGCTCCGCGGCCAGCGCCACTCCCGCCGACGGTCCGGACCGGCTGGTCAGCACGAGCCCGCTCGCGCCCCGCCCGGCCAGCCAGCGGCCGACGTGCCCGCCGATCGCTCCGGTGCCACCGGTGATCAGCGCGGTACCACGCGGCTGCCACTCCTCCGTCCGGCCCGGGGCCGGGGCGCGCTCGAGGCGCCGGGCCAGCACGCCCGGGGCTCTGAGGGCGACCTGGTCCTCTGCGCCGGCCAGCACGCTCCTGACCTGCTCGGCCGTGCGACTGTCCTCAGTGGAGGGAAGGTCGATCAGCCCACCCCAGCGTTGCGGATGCTCCAACGCCGCGACCCGGCCGAAGCCCCACACCTGTGCCTGCTCCGGCGCGGGCACCGGCTCGCCGGGGACGGCGGCCACCGCACCGCGGGTCAGCACCCACAGCGGCGCGCCGAGGTCGCGCTGCACCAGCGTGAGCGCGCCAGCCAGGCCATCGTCCTCGGGGACGTAGAGGACGCCGTCGAAGTCGCCGTCCGGAATGGTGTCGAGCGTCGCCGTGACCACGTCGGTGTCGCTGAGCGCCGAGGTGACCTCGGAGGCGTCGCCGATCACCAGCCACGTGCCGGTCGGTGTCGCCGTCGTCGTGGGCACCGCGGCCCAGGTCACGCGGTAACGGAGGCTTTCGTCGCCCGTCGTGGGTTTCGGGAGCGGGGCCGGCCAGTAGCGTTCGCGCTGGAAGGCGTAGGTCGGGAGGTCGATCGTGGTGCCGCGCACGACGGTCGTCCAGTCGACGGGCACGCCCCGGACGTAGGCCTCCGCGAACGAGGTGAGCAGCCGGCGCGCGCCACCATCGTCCCGGCGCAACGTCCCGGTGACCACCGGCTCATCGAGCGTGTCCCCGATAGCGGCGGTCAGCACCGCATGCGGCGATGCCTCGATGAACACGCCGTGGCCCTCGCCCAGGATTCGGATGGCGCGCTCGAACTCGACCGTCTCGCGGAGGCTCGAGTACCAGTACTCCGCATCCATGTGCGGGTTCCACTCACCACTCATCGCCGAAACGAGCGGAATCTCACCCTCACGCGGCTCGATCCCCTGCAAGTGCTGGACAATCTCGTCCCGCAGCTCATCAACCTGCGCAGAATGTGACGCATAATCCACCGGAACCATCCGAGTACGAACATCCGCACTCTCGGCCAATTCCCGCAACGCATCCGGCTCACCACTGACCACAGTGGACACCGGACCATTCACCGCCGCGATCGAAATCCGGTCACCCCAGGGCACGATCCTGGCCCGCACCGCATCCGCCGGCTCGGCGATCGACAGCATCCCGCCACGACCAGCCAACGCCGTGAGCGCCTTACTCCGCAACGCAACGACGCGAGCCGCGTCCTCCAGTGAAAGGTGCCCCGCCACCGCCGCCGCAGCGATCTCACCTTGCGAGTGACCCACCACCGCATCCGGACGCACACCCGCCGCCCGCCACACCGCCGCAAGCGACACCATCACAGCCCACAACGCAGGCTGCACGATGTCCGCACCCTCAAGCCCACCCGAGAACGCAGCATCCAGGTCCAAGTAGGGCGCGAGAGCATCCCGGCACTCCGCCAACCGCGCGGCAAACACCGGCGACACCTCCGCCAGCTCACGACCCATGCCGACCCACTGACTGCCCTGCCCGGGGAACACGAAGACTGTCTTCCCCCGCCCCGCGGCAATCCCACGCACAACGCCGGGCGCGGGCTGCCCCTCGGCGAGCGCGGTCAGCCCGGCCGTCAGCTCGTCGCCGGTCCCGAGGACCACCGCCCGCTGCTCGAACGCCGACCGCGTCGTGGCCAGTGACCACGCCACATCCGCCGCCTCAGCGGGGTGCGCAGCCAGGTGCTCCCGCAGCCGTCCGGCCTGCGCGGACAACGCCGTCCCACGCGCCGAAACCGGCCACGCCACCACCTCGGTCCGCACCACCGGCTCTGGACGCTCGACCGGTTCTGTCTCCGCCGCAGGTGCTTCCTCGACGATGACGTGTGCGTTCGTCCCGCTCATCCCGAACGCCGACACACCAGCCCGACGAAGCCGCTCGCCTGCGACCCACTCGACGTCCTCCTGCAACAGCCGAACGTCCCCGGCGTCCCAGTCCACATGAGACGTCGGCACATCAGCATGCAACGTCCGCGGCAGCCGCGAATGCTGTAGCGCCTGCACCATCTTGATCACGCCGGCCACACCCGCGGCCTGCTGCGTATGACCGAGGTTGGACTTCAACGAGCCCAGCCACAGCGGCGTACTGCGATCCTGCCCATAGGTCGACAGAACAGCCTGCGCCTCAATCGGATCACCCAGGGTCGTGCCGGTACCGTGCGCCTCGACCACGTCGACGTCCGCCGCCGAGAGGTGTGCGCTGTCCAGGGCCGCACGGATCACGCGTCGCTGCGACGGGCCGTTCGGGGCGGTGAGTCCGTTCGACGCGCCGTCCTGGTTGACCGCAGTACCGGTCACCACGGCGAGCACGTGGTGACCGTTGCGGCGAGCGTCGGTAAGCCGCTCCACCACGAGGACCCCGGCACCCTCGGACCAGCCGGTCCCGTCGGCGTCCTCGGAGAACGACCGGCACCGGCCATCCGCGGAAAGCCCCTGCTGCCGCGAAAACTCCGCGAACGTCCCCGCCGTCGCCATCACCGTCACACCGCCGACGAGCGCGAGTCCGCACTCCTGCTGTCGCAGTGCCTGCACCGCGAGGTGCAGCGCGACCAGAGAGGACGAACACGCCGTGTCCACCGTGACCGCAGGGCCCTCCAAGCCCAGCGTGTAGGAGACCCGACCGGAAATCACACTGCCCGCGTTACCGGTCATGAGGTAACCCTCAGCCCCGGTGCTGTTGCCGGCGAACCCTGCGGCGTACCCGGATGTGGCGGCTCCGGCGAACACACCCGTGCGGGAACCGCGCAGCGAGTGCGGGTCGATCCCCGCGCGTTCCAGCGCCTCCCACGTGACCTCCAGCAACAGCCGCTGCTGCGGATCCATCGCCAACGCCTCACGCGGAGAGATCCCGAAGAATGCCGGGTCGAAATCGGCCGCGTCGTGGACGAAACCACCCTGGCGCGTGTAGTCGCCGCCATCGTCCCAGCCGCGGTCGGAGGGGAAGCCCGAGATCGCGTCGCCACCCGTGGCGACGAGGTCCCACAGGTCACCGGGCCCGCGCACGCCGCCCGGCAGCCGGCAACCCATGCCCACGACCGCGATCGGCTCGCGGCCGCGTTCCTGGACCTCCCGCAGCTGCCGCTGGGTGTCGTGGAGGTTGGTGACCGTCCACTTCAGGTAGTCGCGCAGTTTGTCTTCGTCCGCCACCGTCGCCTCACTCACCCTCGCCGCACCGCAGCGCCGTCCCGGTCATTCCGACCGGCCGAGCTCGGTGTTGATGAAGTCGAACATCTCGTCGTCCGTCGCCGCCTCGATCCGGCTCACGACCTCGTCCCCGTCCCGGGCGCGGTCCGTCCACGCCGCCAGGACCTTCTGCAGCCGCGCCGCGACCAGCTCGTGCGTGCGCTCGTCCGCCTCCGCGCCGGCCAGCAGCGCCTCGAACCGGTCGAGCTGCTCGGGCAGCCCCGCCTCCGCGCTGTCACCCACCAGTTCCGCCCGCAGGAACTCCGCGAGCGCCGCGGGGGAAGGATGGTCGAACACCAGCGTCGCCGGCAAGGCCAGCCCGGTGGACACGCTCAGCCGGTTCCGCAGCTCGATCGCGGTCAGCGAATCGAAGCCGAGGTCCTTGAACGCGCGGTCCTGGCCGACCTGGCCCGCGTCGGCGAAGCCGAGCGCCGCCGCGGCCTCGCCGCGCACCAGGTCCACCAGGGTCCGCACCTGGTCCACAGTGGACAGTACGGAGAGCCGCTGCGCGAACCCGTCGTCCACTTCCGGTTCCGCCTCTTCGGCAGTGCACGCTTCCGGCAGGGAGCCCAGCAGCGGGCTGGGCCGCCGCACCGTGAACGCCGGGGCGAACCGTGCCCAGTCGACGTCCGCGACCGCGATGGCGGTGTCCCCGCCGTCCACGGCCTGCGCGAGCGCACTGATCGCGCGGCGGGGGTCCATCATCCCGAGCCCGCGGCGGGCGAACTCCTCACCAGCGGCGCCCGCGCCCATGCCGGCGCCATCCCACAGGCCCCACGCCACCGACGTGGCCACCCGCCCGCGCGTCCGCCGGTTCACCGCGAGCGCGTCGAGGTAGGCGTTGCCCGCCGCGTAGGCCGGCTGGAGCGCACTGCCCCACGTCGCCGCGATGGACGAGAACAGCACGAACACGTCCAGGTCACCGGTCAGCTCGTCCAGCCATCGCGCGCCCGCGACCTTCGCCGCGACCACCCGCGTGTGCTCCTCGAGCGTGACCTCCGCGGTCGGTGTGGTCTGGCCGATCCCGGCCGCGTGCACCACGGCGGTGAGGCCGGGCAACCGTTCCAGCATCGCGGCGACCTGCCTCCGCTCGGCGGTGTCGCAGGCGAGAACCCGGACGGCGGTGCCCTGGCCGGCGAGTTCGGCGGCCAGGCCGGCCACGCCCGCGGCCGCGGGCCCGGAACGGCTGGTCAGCGCCAGCTCCGGCGCCCCACGTCCGGCGATCCACCGGCTGAGGTGACCGCCGATTCCGCCCGTGCCACCGGTGATCAGCGTGGTGCCGCGCGGTTGCCACGTGCGCGTGAGCTCCGCACGCGGCGCGCGCACCAGTCGCCGGGCCAGCAGCCCGGACGGCCGGATCGCGACCTGGTCTTCCGCGCCGGACAGCACCGCGGCCAGGCTCGCCGCGTTCCCCTCAGAGCCGAGGTCGACCAGACCGCCCCAGCGCTCGGGGAACTCCAGCGCGGCCACCCGGCCGAGGCCCCAGATCTGTGCCTGAGCCGGATCCGCCACGGCCTCCCCCGGCCCGGCCGCGACCGCGCCCTCGGTGACGACCCACACCGGCGCGTCGAGTCCTTCCTGCACCAGAGTCAGCACCTGACCGACACCGCGCGGCACGACCGGGAAACCCGGCACCGGCTCGTCCCCGGACGCGGGCAACGCCACGATCCCGGCGTAATCGCCCGCGTGCCCGGCGTCGAAACCTGCCTCGACCACTTCGGCACCCGCCGCGGTGAGCGCACGCACGCAGTCGCGTGTCTCCCGTGCGGGGTCGGCGACCACGAGCCACGTTCCGTCGAGCGTGGCCTTGGCTTCGGTCACCGGCTCCCAGGTGATCCGGTAGCGCCAGGCGGCCGTCGTGGAGTCGTCGCGTTCCCGGCGGTGCCACGACGCGAGCGCGGGCAGCACTTCCCGGAACGGCCGGTCCCCGTCGACCGCCAGCGCCTCGGTCAACATGTCCGTGTCACCGTGCTCGACGGCCGCCCAGAACCGCGCTTCGCCCTCGCTTCCGCTCGTCACGGTGGGCTTGGCCGACAACGGTTTCGGCCAGAAGCGCTGCTGGTCGAACGCGTACGTCGGCAGGTCGACCCTGTGTCCGGTCAGGATGGCGTCCCAGGTCACCGGCAGACCACGTGTGTAAGCCTGCGCCAGCGCCGTGACGAATGCCTCCGGAGCCGGAGAGTCCTTGCGCAGTAGGGGAAGGAAGGTGCTGTCGGGGGTGACTGCCGGGCCCATCGAGGAGAGCGTGCCGTCCGGTCCGATCTCCAGGAACATCGAAATCCCTTGTGCGGCCAGCGATGCGACCGCGTCGCCGAACCGTACGGCTTGCCTGGCCTGCGTGGGCCAGTAGTCCGCCGTCGGAGCTTCGACCGGTGCACCGTCCAGCGCGCCGATCCACGGGATGCGCGGGCTGTCGAAGGTGAGGCTTTCGGCCACCGTGGTCAGCTCGCCAAGTACGGGATCCATGCGGTGCGAGTGAAACGCGTGACTCACCCGCAGCTTCCGCACCCGGTGCCCGGCCGCTCGATGCTCCTCGACCAGCGCGTCGACCGCGTCCTCGTCACCGGACACGACCACCGACCCGGGACCGTTCACCGCGGCCACCGAAACACCTTTCGGCACCTCGATGTCCGCCACGCCGATCGCCGCCATCGCGCCGCCACCCGGCAATGCCTGCATCAAGCGAGCACGGTGCGCCACCAGCCGTGCAGCGTCTTCCAGCGACAGCACCCCAGCCACGTGCGCAGCCGCGATCTCACCGACCGAGTGCCCGGCCACGGCGTCCGGCCGGAGACCGCACTCCGCCAGCAACGCGACCAACCCGACCTCGACCGCGAACAGGCCGGTCTGCGCGTACAGCGTCCGGTCCGCGCGCTCGTCCTCGCCGTCGCCGAGGACGACGTCGCGGATCGGGTGTCCCAGCTCGGCCTCGATGAGCTCGCACGCCTCGTCGAACGCTGCCGCGAACACCGGACTGGCGGCGTGCAACTCGCGCCCCATCCCGGCGCGCTGACTGCCCTGGCCGGCGAACAGGAACCCGACCCGCCCCGCTCCGGCGGCCGGGACGACACCCGACACCACACCGGGCGCCGACCGTCCCTTCGCGACCGCTGCCAGTCCCTCGACCGGCTCACCCAGCACGACCGCACGGTGCTCGAAGGCCGACCGCGTGGTGGCCAGCGAGTACCCGACGTCGGCGTGCTCCAGCTCGGTGTGGGTGAGGAAGTGATCCCGCAGCCGGGCAGCCTGCTCGGCGAGCGCGTCCGCCGAACGTGCGCTGATCGGCCACGCCCGCGCCACGATCGCCGGCACACGCGGGTCGCCGGCCGGTTCTCCCGCGGGCGCCTCCTCGATGATCACGTGCGCGTTGGTGCCGCTGATCCCGAACGCGGACACCCCGGCGCGGCGCGGCCGCTCGCCCGGTGCCCAGTCCACGAGTTCGCGAAGCAGTTCGACCCGGCCGGACGACCAGTCGACGTGCGGCGACGGCTCGTCCACATGCAACGTCGCCGGCAACTTCCCATGCCGCAACGCCTGCACCATCTTGATCACACCCGCCACCCCAGCGGCCTGCTGACTGTGCCCGATATTCGACTTCACCGAACCCAACCACAACGGCTCACTCCGGTCCTGCCCATACGTCCCCAACAACGCCTGCGCCTCGATCGGATCACCCAGCGCCGTACCCGTGCCATGCGCCTCAACAACGTCGACATCCGCAGTGGACAGACCGGCGCCAGCCAGCGCCGCACGGATCACCCGCTGCTGCGAAGGACCGTTCGGCGCAGTCAAACCATTCGACGCACCATCCTGATTCGTCGCACTACCCCGAACCACCGCCAGCACCTCATGCCCATTACGCCGCGCATCCGACAACCGCTCCAGCAGCACCATCCCCGCACCCTCGGCCATGCCCATCCCGTCAGCCGCAGCAGCGAACGCCTTGCACCGGCCATCCGCCGCAAGCACCCGCTGCCGCGAGAAACCCACGAACTCCGTCGGATCCGCCATCACCATCACACCACCGGCCAACGCCAGCTCACACTCACCAGCCCGCAGCGCCTGCGCCGCCAAGTGCAACGCCACCAGCGAAGAAGAACACGCCGTGTCAATCGTCACCGCCGGACCTTCCAGACCGAGCGTGTAGGAGATCCGCCCGGAAAGGACACTCCCGGTGTTGCCGGTGATCAGGTGTCCTTCCACGCCGTCGAACTCCCCCGAGCCGAGGTACCCGGACGGCGCCGCACCCGCGAAGACGCCGGTCGCCGAGCCGCGCAGCCGCTCCGGGTCAATTCCGGCGCGCTCCAGCGTTTCCCACGAAACCTCCAGCAGGAGCCGCTGCTGCGGGTCCATCGCCAGCGCCTCGCGCGGGCTGATGCCGAAGAATCCGGCGTCGAAGTTCGCGACGCCGTGCAGGAAACCACCCTGCGACACATAAGAGGTGCCCGGGTTGTCGGGGTTCGGGTCGAACAGGCCGTCGGTGTCCCAGCCACGGTCGGCGGGGAAGCCGGTGATCGCGTCGCCACCCGAGACCAGCAGGTCCCACAGAGCGTCGGGATCGTGCAGGCCACCCGCGTAGCGGCAGCCCATGCCGACGATCGCGATCGGCTCCGTCGACACGTCACGGCTGTGCGTGATCACCGGCGCGGCGGCACCGAAGACGCGTTCGACGATCTCCTTGGCCAGCACCATGGGGTTCGGATAGTCGAAGACCACTGTGGACGGCAGTTTCAGTCCGGTCGCCGCGCCGATCCGGTTACGCAGCTCGACCGCGGTCAGCGAATCGAAGCCGAGGTCGCGGAACGCGCGGCCCGCCGGGACCTCCTCCGCGGCGCCGTGCCCGAGGACCGCCGCCGCGTGGCCGCGAACCAGTTCCGCCACCACCCGCAGTCGCTCGGCCGGGTCCGCGTCGGCCAGTTTCGCCGCCAGATCGCTGGTTTCTCCCGGCTCGGTCGCGGCTGCTTCGGGCTCGCGCGCCTCCGGAATCCGCTCCAGCAGCGGCCGTTCGCGCGCCGCGGTGAACACCGGCGCGAACCGCTCCCAGTCCACATCGGCGACGGCCAGGAACGTCTCGTCGTCGTCCAGCACCTGACCCAGCGCCGTCAACGCCCGGCCGGGTTCGAGGAAGTTCATCCCCTGGCGCAGCAGACGTTCCGGCGTGACGCTGCCCGGGCGCTGCTCCAGGACCGCGTTCACGGCGTCCCAGTCGCGGGTGTCCCAAACACCCCAAGCGATCGACGTGCCCGGCAGGCCCCGCGCGCGACGGTCTTCGGCGAGGGCGTCCAGGTACGCGTTGCCCGCGGCGTAGGCACCGTGGTCGTTGCTGCCCCACGTGGCCGAAATGGACGAGAACAGCACGAACGCGTCGAGGTCCAGGTCGGCGGTCAGCTCGTCGAGATGCCGGGCACCGGCGGCTTTCGCGCCCAGCGACACCGAAAGTCCCTCGACGCTGGTGTTGTCCAAGGGCGTCACGTAGACGGCGTTCGCGGAGTGCAGTACCGAGCTGAGCGCGGGACCGGTCGCGGCGATCGTCTCCAGCAGCTCGGCGACCTGTGTGCGGTCGGCGGTGTCGCAACACACGACGTCCACTGTGGACCCGCCGACGGCGATCTCCGCGGCGAGATCCGCCACCCCTTCCGCGGACGGGCCGGAACGGCTGGTCAGCACGACCCGGGGCGCACCGCGGTCCGCGAGCCAGGTACCGACCCGGCCGCCGATGGACCCGGTGCCCCCGGTCAGCAGCACCGTGCCCCGTGGCGTCCACCCTGCTCCGGCGGGACGCCGGGTGCCCGAGCGCACCAGGCGACGGGCGAAGCTGCCGGACGCGCGCACGGCGACCTGGTCCTCGTGCCCGGCCAGCGCCGAGCAGACCTTGGACGCGATGCGGTCGTCCCACGCGGGCGGCAGGTCGAGCAGCCCGCCCCAGCGGCCGGCGTGCTCCAGGCCGACGACCCGGCCGAGGCCCCACACCTGGGCCTGCACCGGGCTGGTCAGCACCTCGCTCGCCCCGGTGCTCACGGCGCCGCTGGTCAGTACCCACAGTGGCGCCGTGACCCCGGCGTCGCCGAGGGCCTGCACGAGGACCAGCGTGCCCGCGACGCCACGGGCGACGGTCGGGAACGCGGCCAGCGGCGTCTCGTCCAGCGCGAACGCGGACACCACCCCGTCCACCGGCGGCAGCCCGCTCAGCGCCTCGGCGAGCGTGTCCCGGTCCAAGACCGCGACGTCGAGGGTGATCACCTCGGCGCCGCGGCCACGGATCGCGTTCGCGAGCTTCGGAGCTTCGCCGACGATCAACCAGGTGCCGGACAGCACCGCCGGCGTCTCGGCGATCGGGGCCCAGTCGATGCGGTAGCGCCAGTCCGAGACGGTGGAATCGGCCTGTTCCCGGTGGCGCCAGGAGGTCAGGGCGGGCAGCACGTCATCGAGGCCGGAGCCGTCGAAGGCCAGCAGGTCCGCCAGTTCCGTGCGGTCGCCACGATCGACGGCGGCCCAGAACCGGCCCTCCGCACCACTTGCCGCGACGGTGGTTTTCGGCTCCGGTTCCGCGGGCCAGTAGCGGCGCCGCTGAAAAGCGTAAGTGGGCAACGGCGTGTTCGCGCCACCGCCCAGCACAGCGGCCCAGTCGACCGGCACGCCGTGCACGTACGCCTCGGCGAACGACGTCAGCAGGCGCTCGGCGCCACCGTCGTCCCGGCGCAGCGTCCCGGCGACCACAGGTGCGTCGAGGGTGTCCGCGATCGCCCCTGTCAGCACCGCGTGCGGTGAGGCCTCGACGAACACCGAGTGCCGCTCGCCGGCGATCCGGATGGCGCGCTCGAACTCCACCGTCTCGCGGAGACTGGCGTACCAGTACTCCGCATCCATCGTCGGGTTCCACTCACCACTCATCGCGGAGACCAGCGGAATCTCGCCTTCGCGCGGCTCGATTCCCTGCAACCGCTGGATGATCTCGTCCCGCAGCTCATCAACCTGCGCAGAGTGCGAGGCGTAATCCACCGGAACCATCCGCGTATGCACGTCAGTGCTCTCGGCCAGCTCCCGCAACGCATCCGGCTCGCCACTGACCACAGTGGACACCGGACCATTCACCGCGGCCACCGAAATCCGGTCACCCCACGGCACGATCCGCTCCCGCACCGCATCCGCCGGTTCCGCGATCGACATCATGCCGCCACGCCCGGCCAACGCCGTGAGCGCCTTGCTGCGTAGAGCAACCACTCGGGCGGCGTCATCGAGCGAGAGGTGCCCCGCCACCGCCGCCGCCGCGATCTCACCTTGTGAGTGACCCACCACCGCGTCCGGACGCACACCCGCCGCCCGCCACACCGCCGCAAGCGACACCATCACAGCCCACAACGCAGGCTGCACCACATCCGCACCCTCAAGCCCACCCGCGAGAGCCACATCCAAATCCACGTAAGGCGCCAAAGCATCCCGACACTCCGCCAACCGCGCGGCGAACACCGGCGACACCTCGGACAGCTCCCGCGCCATCCCGAGCCACTGACTGCCCTGACCGGGGAAGACGAAGACCGTGCGGCCCGCTCCAGCCGGGACGACCGTGCCGGTCACGACACCGGGCGCGGGCTGGCCGGTCGCGATGGCCGCGAGCGCGGCCGCCGGATCACCTCCGGTGACCACGGCGCGGTGCTCGAACGGCGACCGCGTGGTGACCAGCGACCACGCGACGTCGACGGGGTCGAGGTCCGGGCGCGCCAGCACGTGCTCACGCAGGCGGCCGGCCTGCGCGGCGAGCCCGTTTTTGGACCGGCCGGTCACGACCCACGCCGGCACCGCGGCGCGTACCAGCGGTGCTCGTTCGACGACCACCGGTTCCGCCGCCGGTGCCTCCTCGACGATGACGTGCACGTTCGTGCCGCTGACGCCGAACGCCGACACCCCGGCACGCCGCGGCCGCTCGCGCGCGGGCCACGGCACCGCCTCGGTGAGGAGCCGGACGTTGCCCTCGGTCCAGTCGATCTCGGCCGACGGCTGTTCGGCGTGCAGGGTCGGCGGGAGCTGCCCGTGCCGCAGCGCGAGCACCATCTTGAGCACGCCCGCGACGCCGGCGGCGGTCTGCGGGTGCCCGATGTTGGACTTGATCGACCCGAGCCACAGCGGCTCGGCACGGTCCTGACCGTACGTCGCGAGCACAGCCTGCGCCTCGATCGGATCGCCCAGCGCAGTGCCGGTGCCATGTGCCTCGACCGCGTCGACGTCCTGTGTGGACAGCCGAGCGTCGGCAAGGGCCGCGCGGATGACGCGTTGTTGCGAAGGACCGTTGGGAGCGGCAAGACCGTTGGACGCACCGTCCTGGTTGGCGGCGGTGCCGCGGAGGACCGCGAGGACCTCGTGGCCGTTCCGCTGTGCGTCGGACAGGCGCTCCAGCAGCAGCATCCCGGCGCCTTCGCCCCAGCCGATGCCGTCCGCCCCGGCCGCGAACGCCTTGCACCGGCCGTCCGCGGCCATCCCTTGCTGGCGCGAGAACTCCGCGAACGCACCCGGTGTCGACAGCACGGCCACCCCACCGGCGAGCGCCATCGAGCACTCGCCCGACCGCAGCGACTGGGCCGCGAGGTGCAGTGCGACCAGCGAAGAAGAACACGCGGTGTCCACTGTGACCGCCGGGCCTTCCAGACCGAGCGTGTAGGAGACGCGGCCGGAGATGACGGCGGTGAGCCCGCCCGTCATCAAGTAGCCCTCGGCGCCGCTTTCGCCACCTTCGAGGCCCATGCCGTACCCGGAGTAGGTGGCCCCGGCGAAGACGCCGGTCGCCGAGCCACGCAGGCTCGCCGGGTCGATCCCGGCGCCTTCCAGGGTTTCCCACGCGACTTCCAGCAGCATGCGCTGCTGCGGGTCCATCGCCAGTGCCTCACGCGGGGAGATGCCGAAGAACCCGGCGTCGAACTCGGGCGCGTCGTAGATGAAGGCACCTTGGCGGACATAGGTCGTGTCCGGGTCACCGTAGCGCTGCTCGACGGCTTCCCAGCCGCGGTCGGTCGGGAACGCGGAGATGGTGTCGGTGCCCGCGGCGAGCAGTTCCCACAGCTGCTCCGGCGAGGTCGCACCGCCCGGGAACCGGCAGCCCATGCCGACGATCGCCAGCGGCTCGCCGTCGGCGATCGTGGTGACCCGTGCGCTGTCCGGGCCGACGTGGACGCCGGTCAGCCGCGAGCCCAGCAGCTCGGCGAGCGCGGCGGCGTTGGGATAGTCGAAGATCAGCGTCGACGGCAGTTTCAGCCCCGACGCCGCGGTCAGCCGGTTGCGCAGCTCCACCGCGGTGAGCGAGTCGAAACCGAGTTCCTTGAACGCACGACGGGGTTCCAGCGCCTCGACCCCGGTGTGCCCGAGCACCGCGGCGGCCTCCGCACGCACCAGGTCGGTCAGCTCACGCAGCTGCTCCTCGCGCGACAACCCGGCCAGACGGCGGCCGAGCTCGCTCGCGGATTCACCGGGTTCGTCCTCAGTGGACAGCGCGGTCCTGACCTCCGGCAGTCCGGCGATCAGCGGGCTGGTCCGGCGGAGTGTGAACGTGGGCGCGAACTTCTGCCAGTCGATGTCCGCCACGGTGACGGCGGGTTCGTCGCCGTCGAGAATCCGGGCCAGCGCGTCGATGCCACGCTCCGGTGCCATCACGCGCATCCCGAGACCACGCAGCTGCGCACCCGCGGCGCCACCCACCATGCCACCGCCACCCCACAGTCCCCACGCGACGGACGTCGCCGCCAGGCCGCGGGCGCGACGGGAGTCGGCGAGCGCGTCGAGGTGGGCGTTGGCCGCGGCGTAGCCGGAAAGGCCACCACTGCCCCAGATCGCCGCGCCGGAGGAGAACACGACGAACGCGTCCAGCTCACCGGTCAGTTCGTCCAGCCACCGCGCGCCGTCGACCTTCGCACGCATCGCCGAAACCAGGTCGGCCGCGGTGGTCTCCGCGATCGGTCCACCCTCGCCGACCCCGGCGGCGTGCACGACCGCGGTCACGCCGGTCCGGTCCAGCAGGCCCGCCACCTGGGACCGTTCCGCGACGTCACACGCCACGACCTCGACCGCCGTGCCCGATTCCGCCAGCTCCGCCGCCAGCGCCACCCCGGCGGCGGGCCCGGAACGACTGGTCAGCACGAGCTTTTCCGCACCACGCCCGGACAGCCAGCGCCCCACGTGGCCACCGATCGCCCCCGTGCCCCCGGTGATCAGCACCGGCCCGCGCGGTCGCCACTCCTGCGTGCGCTGCGGCGCCGGGGCGTGCACCAACCGGCGGGCCAGCGTGGTGGAACCGCGAAGCGCGACCTGGTCCTCGACCCCGGCCAGCGCCGCGCACAGCAATGCGGCAGTGCGGTCGTCCTCAGTGGACGGAAGGTCGATCAGGCCACCCCAACGTTCCGGATGCTCGAGCGCGGCAACGCGGCCGAAGCCCCACAGCTGCGCCTGCTCGGGCGCCGGAACGGCTTCGCCGGGCACCGCGGCGACAGCCCCGCGGGTAAGCACCCACAGCGGCGCGCCAAGGTTTTGCTGCACCAGCTCCAGTGTCTCCGCCAGCGTCGGCTCCACGGCCACAGCGCCGGTCAAGCCGGTCAAGCCGGTCTCGGTGACGTCCGTGACGACCTCGACGCCCCGCTCGGCAAGCGCCCGCTCGACCTCGGGCGCATCGCCGAGCAGCAGCCACCTCCCGGCCGGTGCCGCCGCCGACTCGCCGACCTGGGTCCAGACGATCCGGTAACGCCAGTCCTCCGCCGCGGTGGCCGGCTTGGCCTCGGGCCAGAAACGTTCGCGCTGGAACGCGTACGTCGGCAAGTCGATCACAGTGCCGCGCAGGAACGACGACCAGTCGACGGGCACGCCCCGGACGTAGGCCTCCGCGAAGGAGGTGAGCAGCCGGCGCGCGCCACCATCGTCCCGGCGCAACGTCCCGGTGACCACCGGCTCATCGAGCGTGTCCCCGATAGCGGCGGTCAGCACCGCATGCGGCGATGCCTCGATGAACACGCCGTGGCCCTCGCCCAGGATTCGGATGGCGCGCTCGAACTCGACCGTCTCGCGGAGGCTCGAGTACCAGTACTCCGCATCCATGTGCGGGTTCCACTCACCACTCATCGCCGAAACGAGCGGAATCTCACCCTCACGCGGCTCGATCCCCTGCAAGTGCTGGACAATCTCGTCCCGCAGCTCATCAACCTGCGCAGAATGTGACGCATAATCCACCGGAACCATCCGAGTACGAACATCCGCACTCTCGGCCAGCTCCCGCAACGCATCCGGCTCACCACTGACCACAGTGGACACCGGACCATTCACCGCCGCGATCGAGACCCGATCACCCCACGGCACGATCCTCACCCGCACCGCATCCGCCGGTTCCGCGATCGACAGCATCCCGCCACGACCAGCCAACGCCGTCAGAGCCTTACTCCGCAGAGCAACCACGCGAGCCGCGTCCTCCAACGAAAGGACCCCTGCCACCGCAGCAGCCGCGATCTCACCTTGCGAGTGACCCACCACCGCATCCGGACGCACACCCGCCACCCGCCACACCTCAGCCAACGACACCATCACAGCCCACAACGCAGGCTGCACCACATCCGCACCCTCGAGTTCGCCCGCGAAAGCCGCGTCCAAGTCCAAGTACGGCGCCAAGGCCTCCCGACACTCCGCCAACCGCGCAGCAAACACCGGCGAGACCTCGGACAGCTCACGGCCCATCCCGAGCCACTGACTGCCCTGACCCGGGAACACGAACACGGTCCGGCCGCGTGCCCCGTTCCGGCCGGTGACCAGGCCCGGTGCCGGTCGGCGCTCAGCCAACGCGGCCAGGGCGTCGTCGTCGCGCAGCACGGCCCGGTGCTCGAACGCCGACCGCGTCGTGGCCAGCGACCACGCCACGTCACCACGATCAGCCGGGTGACGCAGCAGGTGCTCCCGCAGCCGCACGGCCTGCGCGGCAAGCCCCTCCGGGGTCCGTCCCGACAGCACCCACGGCGTCGCCGCAGTCGTCAGGACCTCCGGCGCCGCAATGGCTTCCGCAGGTTCCGCAGCGGGCGCCTCCTCGACGATGACGTGTGCGTTCGTCCCGCTCATCCCGAACGCCGACACACCAGCCCGCCGAAGCCGCTCGCCCGCCGCCCACTCGACGTCCTCCTGCAACAGCCGGACATTCCCAGCCGACCAGTCCACCTGAGACGTCGGCTCACCGGCATGCAGAGTCCGCGGCAGCCGCGAATGCCGCAACGCCTCCACCATCTTGATCACGCCAGCCACACCCGCAGCCTGCTGCGCATGCCCCAGATTCGACTTCAGCGAACCCAACCACAACGGCGCACTGCGATCCTGCCCATACGTCGACAGAACAGCCTGCGCCTCAATCGGATCACCCAAAGTCGTACCGGTACCGTGCGCCTCCACGACGTCGACCTGTTCGGGGCTGATCCGCGCGGCCGCGAGTGCGGAGCGGATCACCCGCTGCTGCGAAGGGCCGTTGGGAGCGGTGAGGCCGTTGGACGCGCCGTCCTGGTTGACCGCCGAGCCGGTGACCACCGCGAGGACCCGGTGACCATTGCGGCGAGCGTCGGTAAGCCGCTCCACCACCAGCACACCGGCACCCTCCGACCAGCCCGTGCCATCGGCGTCCTCCGAGAACGACCGGCACCGACCATCCGCGGAAAGCCCCTGCTGCCGCGAAAACTCCGCGAACGTCCCCGCCGTCGCCATCACCGTCACACCACCGGCGAGAGCCAGCCCGCACTCACGGTTCCGCAGCGCCTGCACCGCGAGATGCAGCGCGACCAGAGAGGACGAACACGCCGTGTCCACCGTCACCGCAGGGCCCTCCAAGCCCAGCGTGTAGGAGACCCGACCGGAAATCACACTGCCCGCGTTACCGGTCATGAGATAGCCCTCGGCACCGGTGTTCCCGCCGGTCAGCTCGGTGCCGTACCCAGCGGATGAGGCACCGGCGAACACGCCGGTCCGCGAGCCGCGCAGCGAGTGCGGGTCGATTCCCGCGCGTTCCAGCGCCTCCCACGTGACCTCCAGCAACAGCCGCTGCTGCGGATCCATCGCCAACGCCTCACGCGGGGAAATCCCGAAGAAAGCCGCGTCGAAATCCGTGGCGTCATGGACGAAACCACCCTGACGCGCGTAGTCGCCGCCATCGTCCCAGCCGCGATCAGTGGGGAACGGGGACACCGCGTCGGTGCCGGCGGCGACCAGGTCCCACAGGTCACCGGGGCCACGCACGCCGCCCGGCAGCCGGCAACCCATGCCCACGATCGCGATCGGCTCGTCGCGGTCGGCCTCCAGGCCACGCAGCCGCCGCCGGGTCTCCTGGAGCTCGGCCGACGCCTTCTTGAGGTAGTCGAAGAGCTTTTCCTGACTCTCCATCACAGGCTCCCGAGTTCCTTGTCGAGAAAGTCGAACACTTGCTCCTGGGTGGCCGAACCGAACTCGATGCCCTGGTCCGGCGCCGGGTCCCGGTCGAGGCCGGCGAGGATGCCGCGCAGCCGGCGGCGCACGTCCTCCCGCAGCCCCTCGTCGGTGACCTCGACCAGCCCGGCCTCCAGCCGGTCCAGCCCGGCGAGCACGGCACCCGGCCCGCCGTCGTCCGCGCCGCCGAGCCCGGCCCGCAGGTACGCGGCCAGCGCCTCGGCGGTCGGGTGGTCGAACACGAGCGTGCTGGGCAGCGTGAGCCCGGCCGCCGCGCCGAGCCGGTTGCGCAGTTCGACCGCGGTCAGCGAGTCGAACCCGAGCTCGGAGAACGCGCGGTCCGCGGCCACGGCGTCAGCCGAGCCGTAGCCGAGCACGGTCGCGGCCTCGGTCCGCACGAGCTCGACCAGCAGCCGGTCCTGCTCGGCCCGGGACAGTCCGGCGAGCCGGCCGGCGAGGTCGCCCGTCCCCGTCTCGACGGTCAGTGCACGCGCGGCGTCCGGCAGCGTCGACAGCAGGGGGCTGGGCCGCCGCAGCGTGAACGTCGGTGCGAACACCGGCCAGTCCACGTCGGCCACCGCGACGACGCCTTCGCATGCGTCGACGGCCTGCGCGAGCGCCCGGATGCCGAGCCGCGGATCCATCGGCGCCAACCCGAATCGGCTGAGCTGTTCTGCCGCCTCGCCCGCGCCCATTCCCGCACCGCGCCACACACCCCATGCCACCGAGGTAGCGGCCTCACCTCGCGCGCGGCGCTGTTCGGCAAGCGCGTCGAGGAAGGCATTGGCCGCCGCGTACCCGGGCTGCAGCGCGCTGCCCCAGGTCGCGGAGACCGACGAGAACAGCACGAACGCGTCGAGGTCCTCGGTCAGCTCGTCCAGCCAGACCGCGCCGGCCGCCTTGCCCGCCAGTGACTCCGCGAGACCGGCCTCGTCGAGGTCCGCGACCGCGATGCCCTGTCCGATCCCCGCCGCGTGGATCACGGCGCTCAGCTGCGGAATCCGTCCGACGACCCCGGCGACCCGCTCGCGTACCGCGGTGTCGCAAGCGAAGACGTCGACCGCGCTGCCCTGGTCCGCCAGCTCGGCAGCCAGCTCGGCCACGCCCGGCGCGGCCGGACCGGAACGGCTGGTGAGCACGAGGCGAGGCGCGGAACGCTCGGCGAGCCAGCGGCAGACGTGCCCGCCGACGCCACCGGTCCCGCCCGTGACCAGCACCGAACCACGCGGCTGCCATTCCACCGCCGGTCGCGGCGCCGGGGCACGCGTGAGACGGCGGACGTGGAGACCGTCGGCACGCAGGGAAACCTGGTCCTCACCGATTCCGGCGAGCACCGTGCACAGCCGCTCCGCATCGAACTCCGTCACCTCGACCAGGCCGCCCCAGCGGTCCGGATGCTCCAGCGCGACCACCCGGCCTAGTCCCCAGACCTGCGCCTGACGCGGGTCGCTGAGCTCGGGCGTCAGCACCCACAGCGGCGCGTCGATTTCCCGCTGCACCAACTTGAGCGTGTCGGCGAGGCCGCGGGTCAACGCGGGCGAGCCGCCGAGCGGAGTGGTGTCGTAAGCGAGCGTCGAGACGATGCCGTCGAGGTTTTCCGGCAGGTTTTCGACGTCTGTGACGACCGTGGCGCCACGCTCGGTGAGCGCTGTGGCGATCTCTGGAGCGTCCCCGGCCAGCAGCCAGGTCCCCACGAGCGTGGCCGGTTCCGGGTCCGGGATCGGGTGCCATTCCGTCTGGTAACGCCACTCGGCGACCGACTCCGGCTGCGCCGGGCCGATGCTTTCCGGCCAGAAGCGTTCGTGGTGGAACGCGTAGGTCGGCAACGCGACCCGGGTACCGGACAGGACGTTGGCCCAGTCGACGTCGAGCCCGTGCACATGGGCCCGCGCCAGCGCCGTCAGCACGGCCTCCTGCGCCGGAGCGTCCTTGCGCAGCACCGGGAAGAACGTCGCTTCGGGGCGGACGCCCGCGCCCATCGAGGACAGTGTGCCGTCCGGGCCGATCTCGATGAAGACGGAAACATCCTGTGCCGCCAGCGTTTCCACCGCGTCGGCGAACCGCACCGCGCTGCGCGCCTGGGCCGGCCAGTAACCCGCGTCCGGAGTGTCGACGAGCTTGCCGTCGAGCGCGCCGGCCCACGGCAGCTTCGGCGGCTGGTGCGCGGTCACGGCCGCGACGAGCGACAGCTCCTCCAGCACCGGGTCCATCCGGTGCGAGTGGAACGCGTGGCTCACCCGCAGCCGCCGCACGCGGTGCCCGGCCTCACGGTGCTGGTCGGCCAGCGCCGCCACAGCCTCCTCGTCGCCCGACACGACCACCGAACCGGGACCGTTGACCGCGGCGAGCGAAACCCCTTGCGGCAGCTCGATCTCCGCCTCGGCGACCCCGATCGCGGCCATCGCGCCACCGCCCGGCAACGCCTGCATCAGCCGCGCCCGGTTGGCGACCAGCCGAGCCGCGTCGGCGAGCGACAACACCCCGGCGACGTGCGCCGCGGCGATCTCGCCGACGCTGTGCCCGGCGACCGCGTCCGGCCGCACCCCGGCGGCCGCCAGCATCGCGACCAGCCCGACCTCGACCGCGAACAGGCCGGTCTGCGCGTACAACGTCCGGTCCGCGCGCTCGTCCTCGCCGCCGCCGAGGACCACGTCCCGGACGGGCAGCCCCAGCTCCAGCTCGATCAGCGCGCACGCCTCGTCGAACGCCGCCGCGAACACCGGACTCGCCGCGTACAGCTCACGGCCCATCCCGGCTCGCTGACTGCCCTGGCCGGCGAACAGGAACCCGACCCGGCCACCGGATCGCGCCACGCCCGTGACCAGTCCCGGCGCCGAACGACCGGCGGCCAGCGCGGCCAGCCCCTCGGCCGGATCGCCCACGACGACGGCCCGGTGTTCGAGCGCGGAACGCGTGGTGGCCAAGGAAAACGCGACATCTGCCGAATCCAGTTCGGGGTGCGCGGCGAGGTGGTCACGCAGGCGAGCGGCCTGCGCGGGCAATGCCTCCGCGGTGCGAGCGCCGATCGGCCACGCCGTGGCGTCGAGCGCCCGCATTCGCACCGGAATCTCGACCGGTACGGCAGCGGGTGGTTCCTCGAGGATCACGTGCGCGTTGGTGCCGCTGATCCCGAACGCGGACACTCCGGCGCGGCGCGGTCGCTCACCGGTCGGCCACGCGACCTCGTCCCGCAGCAACTGCACACCACCCGACGACCAGTCGACGTGCGGCGACGGCTCGTCCACATGCAACGTCGCCGGCAACTTCCCATGCCGCAACGCCTGCACCATCTTGATCACACCCGCCACCCCAGCGGCCTGCTGACTGTGCCCGATATTCGACTTCACCGAACCCAACCACAACGGCTCACTCCGGTCCTGCCCATACGTCCCCAACAACGCCTGCGCCTCGATCGGATCACCGAGTTCGGTACCGGTGCCATGCGCTTCGACCACATCGACGTCCGACGTGGACAGACGCGCGTCAGCCAGCGCCGCGCGGATCACCCGCTGCTGCGAAGGACCGTTCGGCGCAGTCAGACCATTCGACGCACCATCCTGATTCGTCGCACTACCCCGAACCACCGCCAGCACCTCATGCCCATTACGCCGCGCATCCGACAACCGCTCCAGCAGCACCATCCCCGCACCCTCGGCCATGCCCATCCCGTCAGCCGCAGCAGCGAACGCCTTGCACCGGCCATCCGCCGCAAGCACCCGCTGCCGCGAGAAACCCACGAACTCCGTCGGATCGACCATCACCATCACACCGCCGGCCAACGCCAGCTCACACTCACCGGACCGAAGCGCTTGCACGGCGAGGTGGAGCGCGACGAGCGACGACGAGCACGCGGTGTCAATGGTGACCGCCGGACCTTCGAGACCGAGCGTGTAGGAGATCCGTCCGGAAAGGACACTCCCGGTGTTGCCGATGATCAGGTAGCCCTCGCTGCCGTCGTCACCGGCCATGACGGAGCCGTAGCCGGACGGCGCCGCGCCCGCGTACACGCCGGTCGCCGAACCACGCAGCGACTCCGGGTCGATTCCCGCGTGCTCCAGCGTTTCCCAGGAAACCTCCAGCAGGAGCCGCTGCTGTGGGTCCATCGCCAGCGCTTCCCGCGGATTGATGCCGAAGAACCCGGCGTCGAAGTCGGCCACGCCGCGCAGGAACCCGCCTTCGGCCACGTAGGACGTGCCGGGGTGGTCCGGGTCGGCGTTGAAGAGACCGTCGGTGTTCCAGCCACGATCGACGGGGAAGCCCGAGATCGCGTCGCCACCCGTGGCCAGCAGGTCCCACAGCGCGTCCGGGTTGTCGATTCCGCCCGCGTAGCGGCAACCCATGCCGACGATCGCGATCGGCTCCGCCGACACGTCACGGCTGTGCGTGACCACCGGCGCGTCCGCGCCGAACGTCCGCTCGACGAGCTCCTTCGCCAGCACAGCCGGGCTCGGGTAGTCGAAGACCACTGTGGACGGCAGCTTCAGCCCGGTCGCCGCGCCGATGCGGTTACGCAGCTCGACCGCGGTCAGCGAATCGAAGCCCAGTTCGCGGAACGCCCGCGCTGCCGGCACGTCGTCGGCCGAGGCGTGGCCCAGCACCGCGGCGGCGTGCCCACGGACCAGCTCGGTCACGACCCGCCGGCGCTCCGGCCCGGTGAGGCCGGCCAGCTTCGCCGCCAGTTCACCGGCCGGCTCCTCGGCAGCCGTGACAGGCTCAGTCGGCCGGGCTTCCGGGATCAGCTCCAGCAACGGCCGTTCGCGCGCCGCGGTGAACACCGGCGCGAACCGCTCCCAATCCACATCGGCTACAGCCAGGAACGTCTCGTCGTCGTCCAGCACCTGCCCCAGCGCCGTCAACGCCCGGCCGGGTTCGAGGAAGTTCATCCCCTGCCGCAGAAGCTTGGCAGGGGTGACCGTGCCGGGCTTGGTCTGGTCGGCAGCCGCGTTCACGGCGTCCCAGTCGCGGGTGTCCCAGACGCCCCAGGCGATCGATGTGCCCGGCAGGCCGCGGGCACGGCGGTCCTCGGCGAGGGCGTCGAGGTAGGCGTTGCCCGCGGCGTAGGCACCGTGGTCATTGCTGCCCCAGGTCGCGGCGATGGAGGAGAACAGCACGAACGCGTCGAGGTCCAGGTCGGCGGTCAGCTCGTCGAGATGCCGGGCACCCGCGGCTTTCGCTCCGAGAGAAGCGGACAAGCCGTCGACGTCGGTCTCGTCCAGCGGCGTGACGTACACGGTGTTGGCCGCGTGCAGCACGGAGGTCAGCTCCGGCCCGGTCGCGGCGATCCGGTCGAGCAGCCCGGCGACCTGGTCACGCTCGGCGACGTCGCAGGCGAGCACTTCTACCCCGCTGCCCGCCACCGCGAGGTCCGCGACCAGCTTCGTCACCCCCGGCGAGGCCGGGCCCGAACGCCCGGTGAGCACCACCCGCTCGGCGCCACGGCCGGCCAGCCAGCGGCCGACGTATCCGCCGGTCGAGCCGGTTCCGCCGGTCAGCAGCACCGTGCCGCGGGGCACCCAGCGCTCCGGGCCCGAGCGGTACCCGGCCGCGCGGACCAGCCTTCGCGCGAGCACCCCGGCGCCGCGCACCGCGACCTGGTCCTCGCCGCCGGACAGGACTGCGCACAGCCGCGCCGCGCTGCGTTCGTCCCCAGTGGACGGGAGGTCGATCAGGCCGCCCCAGCGTTCCGGATGCTCCAGACCGACCACGCGGCCCAGGCCCCAGGCTTGGGCCTGCTCCGGATTCGTGAGGAGTTCACCCGGCCCGGTCGACACGGCGCCGCGCGTGACGATCCACAGTGGAGCGTCGATCCCGGCGTCACCGAGGGCCTGCACGAGGTGCAGGTTCGCGGCCGTCCCCGCGGGCACGCGCGGATGGCCGGGCAGCGGAGTCGTGTCGAATGCCAGCACGGAAACGACCCCGTCCGGGTCGAGCCCCGCCAGCGCCGCCGCGAATCCTGCGCGGTCGGCCGCGGTGATGGTGCACACCTGCGCGCCACGGTCGGTCAGGGCGCGCACACAGTCCTCGTCCTCACCGACGACGACCCAGGTTCCGGACAGCCGGACGGACTCCGGTTCCGGCACCACGCTCCAGGTCACGCGGTAACGCCAGTCGGCCACCGCGGATTCAGCTCGTTCACGGCGTCGCCACGACACCAGCGCGGGCAGCACCTCGCCGAGCGCGCGGTCGTCCACCTCCAGCGTTTCGGCCAGCTCACGCACGTTCCCGCGCTCGACGGCGCTCCAGAAGCCGGACTCCGCCGTGTCCGGCTCCGGTGCGGCCACCGCGGGCTGTGGCCAGAACCGCTGCCGCCGGAACGCGTGTGTGGGCAGCTCCACTGCTCGTCCGTCGAGCACGGTCGTCCAGTCGATCGCCACGCCACGCGTGTACGCCTCGGCGAACGAGGTCACCAGCCGATCGGCGCCACCGTCGTCCCGGCGCAGGGTGGCGGCCACGACGGGCTCATCGAGCGTGTCCCCGATAGCGGCGGTCAGCACCGCGTGCGGCGATGCCTCGATGAACACGCCGTGGCCCTCGCCGAGAATCCGGATGGCGCGCTCGAACTCGACGGTTTCGCGGAGGCTGGCGTACCAGTACTCCGCGTCCATGTGCGGGTTCCACTCACCACTCATCGACGAGACGAGCGGGATCTCGCCTTCGCGCGGCTCGATCCCGTGCAAGTGCTGGATAATCTCGTCCCGCAGCTCATCAACCTGCGCAGAGTGTGACGCATAATCCACCGGAACCATGCGAGTACGCACATCGGCACTCTCGGCAAGTTCGCGGAGGGCGTCCGGCTCACCACTGACCACCGTGGACACCGGACCATTCACCGCCGCGATCGAGACCCGATCTCCCCACGGCTCAATCCTCACCCGCACCTCGTCGGCGGGCTCAGCAATCGACAACATCCCGCCACGACCAGCCAACGCCGTCAGAGCCCTACTCCGCAAAGCAACCACGCGAGCCGCGTCCTCCAGCGAAAGGTTCCCCGCCACCACCGCAGCAGCGATCTCACCTTGCGAGTGACCCACCACCGCATCCGGACGCACACCCGCCGCCCGCCACACCGCCGCAAGCGACACCATCACAGCCCACAACGCAGGCTGCACCACATCCGCACCCTCAAGCCCACCCGCGAGAGCCACATCCAAATCCACGTACGGCGCCAAAGCATCCCGACACTCCGCCAACCGCGCAGCAAAAACCGGCGACACCTCCGCCAGTTCCCGGCCCATCCCGAGCCACTGACTGCCCTGACCCGGGAACACGAACACCACGCGCCCGGCACCGCCCGGGGGCACGATCCCGGTCACCACACCGGTTCCCGGCTGTTCCGTGGCGACCGCGGCGAGCCCGGCCGCCAGCTCCTCCCGGTTGTCCCCGAGCACCACCGCACGGTGCTCGAACGCCGACCGCGTCGTGGCCAGCGACCACGCCACGTCGGCGACGTCCGTACCCGGCGAGAGCACGAACTCCCGCAGCCGCCCCGCCTGCGCCGCCAGCCCGCTCGCCGAACGCCCGGACACCGGCCACGCCGTGCCCGGCGGCGTCAGCACCATCGTGCGCTCGGCCGGTTCCGGGGACTCTGCGGGTTCGGCAGCCGGTGCCTGTTCCACGATGACGTGCGCGTTGGTTCCGCTGATCCCGAACGCCGACACCGCCCCGCGGCGCGGACGGCCCGGATCCGCCCAGTCGATCCGCTCCTGCAGCAGGCGGACGTTCCCGGCGCTCCAGTCGACGTGCGGTGACGGTTCGCCGGCGTGCAGGGTCCGCGGCAGCACGCCGTGCCGGAGTGCCTCCACCATCTTGATCACGCCGGCGATCCCGGCCGCGGTCTGGGTGTGCCCGATGTTGGACTTCACCGAACCCAGCCACAGCGGGTCCGTCCGGTCCTGGCCGTAGGTCGCGAGCAGCGCCTGCGCCTCGATCGGGTCGCCGAGCGCAGTGCCGGTGCCGTGCGCTTCCACAGCGTCGATGTCCGAAGTGGACAGCTGTGCGTCGGCCAGCGCGGCGCGGATCACGCGCTGCTGCGACGGGCCGTTCGGGGCGGAAAGGCCGTTGGACGCACCATCCTGGTTCGTCGCGCTGCCGCGGATCACAGCGAGCACGGGGTGGCCGTCCCGCTGGGCGTCGGAAAGCCGCTCCAGCACGATCATGCCCGCGCCCTCGCCCCAGCCGATGCCGTCGGCGCCGGCCGCGAACGCCTTGCACCGCCCGTCGGCGGCCATCCCCTGCTGCTTCGAGAACTCGACGAACGAACCCGGCGTCGACAGCACCGCCACGCCACCGGCCAGCGCCATCGAGCACTCTCCCGAGCGCAGCGAGCGGACCGCCAGGTGCAGCGCCACCAGCGAAGACGAGCACGCCGTGTCGACCGTGACCGCCGGACCTTCGAGACCGAGCGTGTAGGAGACGCGGCCGGAGATGACGCTGATCGCGTTGCCGGTCAGGAGATACCCCTCACCGCCGGCGTCGGTGCCCGCCAGGTTGGCTTCGTAACCCGACGACGAAGCGCCGGCGAACACCCCGGTCCGGGAGCCACGCAGCGAATGCGGATCGATCCCGCCGCGTTCCAGCGCTTCCCACGACACTTCGAGCAGCAGCCGTTGCTGCGGGTCCATCGCGAGCGCCTCGCGCGGGGAGATCCCGAAGAACGCGGCATCGAAGTCGGCGACGTCGTGGACGAACCCGCCCTGGCGCGCGTAGCCGGTCTCGGCGTCGGCCCAGCCGCGGTCGGACGGGAACCCGGAAACCGCGTCCGTGCCGGCCACGACCAGGTCCCACAACCGGCCGGGCCCGGTGACCCCGCCCGGGTAGCGGCAGCCCATGCCGACCACGGCGATGGGCTCGTTCTCCCCGGATTCGAGCTGCTTGACGCGTTCGCGGGTCTGGTAGAGGTCCGCGGCCAGCTTCTTCAGCGCGCCGAGCAGCTGCTGGTCATCCGCCATCACGCCATCCCCAGTTCGTTGTTGATGAAGTCGAGGACCTCGTCGGCGGAGGCCGCCTCGAGCCGGCCGGTGACGGCCTCCTCCGACGAGCCCGCGTGCCCGTCCAGCCACTTGGACAACACGGTCCGCAGGCGCGCGGTCACGTCCGCGCGCAGCTCACTGCCCTCGGGAATGCCCTCGAGGGTCGTTTCCAGCCGGTCCAGGTCGACGAAGACGGGCTCGCCGTCGTCGCCGCCGCACAGCTCGCTTCGCAGGAACCCCGCCAGCACAGCCGGGTTCGGGTAGTCGAAGACCAGCGTCGCCGGCAGCGCGAGGCCGGTCGCCGCGGTGAGCCGGTTGCGCAGGTCGACCGCGGTGAGCGAATCGAAACCCAGCTCACGGAACGCCCGCCCGGGCTCGACCGCGTCCGCCCCGGCGTAGCCGAGCACGGCTGCCGCCTCGGCGCGGACCAGCTCGGTCAGCACCCGGTCCTGCTCCCCGCGCGGCGCCTCGGCCAGCCGGTCGGCCAGTCCCTCGGTGGAACCGGTTTCCACCACGGGTTCGATCACCGCTTCCGGCAGCGTCGACAGCAGCGGGCTCGGCCGTCGCAGCGTGAACGCGGGCGCGAACGTGCTCCAGTCGACGTCCGCGACGGTCACCGCGGTCTCGCCGCCATCGAGCACCTGGCCGAGCGCGCGGACCGCGAGCCGCGGATCCATCGTGCGCAGGCCGAAGCGGCGCAACTGCTCACCGGTTTCGCCACCGCCGAGGCCGCCGCCGCCCCAGAGTCCCCAGGCCACCGACGTGGCGGCGAGACCGCGGGCGCGGCGGGATTCGGCGAGGGCGTCGAGGAACGCGTTTCCCGCGGCGTACCCGGGCTGGTAGCTGCTGCCCCAGGTCGCCGCGCCGGAGGAGAACAGGACGAACGCGTCGAGGTCGTCGGTCAGGTCGTCGAGGTGGACGGCGCCGGCGATCTTCGCCTCGGTGACGTCCGCGAGGTCCGCCACGGTCGTGCCCGCCACCGGGCCACCACCGCCCGCCCCGGCCGCGTGCACCACGGCCGACAGCGCCGGCCCGGTCGCGGCGATCCGGTCGAGCAGCCCGGCGACCCGGTCACGTTCGGCGGTGTCGCAGGAGATGACGTCCACGGCGGTGCCGTTCCCGGCGAGGTCCGCCGCGAGGCCGGCGACGCCGTCCGCGCCGGGCCCCGAACGGCTGGTCAGCACGGCGCGCGCGGTCGCGCGTTCGGTCAGCCAGCGGCCGACGTGCCCGCCGACCGCGCCCGTGCCGCCGGTCACGAGGACCGTGCCGCGCGGCACCCACGGCGCGGCCGGACCCGGCTTCGGGGCGTGCACCAGACGTCGGGCGAGCATCCCGCCCGCCCGCACGGCGACCTGGTCTTCGGGGCCGGCGAGCACCGTGCACAGCCGGTCCGCGACCCGCTCGTCCCACGTGGGCGGCAGGTCGACCAGGCCGCCCCAGCGCTCGGGATGTTCCAGGCCGGCGACCCGGCCCAGCCCCCACACCTGCGCCTGTCGCGGATTCGGTGTCTCCCCGGGACCGGTCGCCACGGCGCCGCGGGTCAGCACCCACAGCGGTGCGTCGATCCCCCGCTGTACCAGGGAAAGCGTGTCGGCGAGCCCACGCGGGACGATCGGGTGTCCGTCGCTGGGGCTGTCGTCGAGCGCGAGCACGGACACCACGCCCCGCACGTTCCCGGGCAGCACGTCCAGGTCGGCCGAGCACACGTCCGCCCCGTGCGCGGTGAGAGCCGCGGCGATCTCGGGAGCGTCACCGGCGAGGAGCCAGGTGCCGGACAGCGCCGCGGGCCGGTCGGGCACAGTGGTCCAGGTGATCCGGTAGCGCCAGCCGGTGACCGCGGCCTCGTCGCGTTCCCGGCGGCGCCAGCGTGCGAGCGCCGGGGCGACCGCGCCGAGGCTCTGCTGGTCCACGGACAGCGCGTCGGCGAGCTCGCCCAGGTCACCGTGCTCGACCGCGGCCCAGAAGCCGGACTCCTCACCGCTTTCGGTGCTGACGCGTGGCTCGGGCCAGTAGCGCTCACGCTGGAAGGCGTAGGTCGGCAGGTCGATGAGCCTGCCGCCGGTGACCGCGCTCCAGTCGACGCGGACACCACGCGTGAACGCCTCCGCGAACGAGGTGACCAGTCGTTGCGCACCGCCGTCGTCGCGCCGCAGTGTGCCGACCGCGACCGGATCGCCGAGGGTGTCGGTGATCGCCCCGGTGAGAACAGCGTGCGGGGACATCTCCAGGAACGCACCGTGGCCGGTCTCGCCGAGCGTCCGGACGGCGCGTTCGAACTCGACCGTCTCGCGCAGGCTCGCGAACCAGTACTCCGCGTCCAGGTACGGGTTCCATTCGCCACTCATCGCGGAGATCAGCGGAATCTTCCCCTCGCAGGGCTCAATCCCTCGCAACTGCTGGACGATCTCGTCCCGCAGCTCGTCGACCTGCGCCGAGTGCGAGGCGTAATCCACCGGAACCATCCGAGTCCGCGCATCGGTGCTTTCGGCCAGCTCACGCAACGCTTCGGGCTCACCACTGACCACAGTGGACACCGGGCCGTTCACCGCGGCCACCGAAACCCGGTCACCCCACTGCTCGATCCTGGCTCGCACAGCGTCCGCGGACTCGGCAATCGACAACATCCCGCCACGACCAGCCAACGCCGTCAGCGCCTTACTGCGCAGCGCCACCACCTTCGCCGCATCCCCCAACGACAGGTGCCCCGCCACCGCGGCGGCGGCGATCTCGCCTTGTGAGTGACCCACGACGGCGTCCGGCCGAACACCCACCGCTTCCCACACCGCCGCGAGTGACACCATCACAGCCCACAACGCGGGCTGCACCACATCCGCAGTCTGCAGATCACCAGCCAGCGCGGCATCCATGTCCA
The DNA here is from genome assembly GCF_014204865.1 of Amycolatopsis jiangsuensis. NCBI lineage: Bacteria > Bacillati > Actinomycetota > Actinomycetes > Pseudonocardiales > Pseudonocardiaceae > Amycolatopsis > Amycolatopsis jiangsuensis. The sequence goes on along the minus strand of NZ_JACHMG010000001.1, from coordinate 7,355,248 downwards.
AGTAGGGCGCCAAAGCGTCCCGGCACTCCGCCAAGCGGGCAGCGAACACCGGCGACACCGAAGCCAGCTCCCGCCCCATACCGAGCCACTGGCTGCCCTGGCCAGGAAAGACGAACACGGTGTGCCCCGGTGTGGCCGCGGTCCCGGTCACCACGCCCGTGCCGGGCTGGCCGGTCGCGACCGCGGCGAGCCCGGCCACGTCCGGCACGACAGCACGGTGCTCGAACACCGGCCGCGTGGCGAGCGACCGCGCGACGTCGGCGGGGTCCTGCCCGGGGTGCGCGAGGACGTGTTCCCGAAGCCGTCCCGCCTGGGCCGCGAGCCCGCCGGCGGTACGGCCGGACAGCACCCACGGCGCGGCGCCGGTCACCACGGGTGTCCGGGGTGCCGGCGGTTCAGCGGCGGGAGCTTCCTCGACGATGACGTGCGCGTTGGTCCCGCTGATCCCGAAGGCCGAGATCCCGGCGCGCCGCGTCCGGCCGCCCGCGGGCCATTCGGCCTCGTCCCGCAGCAGGCGCACCGCGCCGGCCGACCAGTCGACGTGCGTGGACGGTTCGTCGGCGTGCAACGTCCGCGGCAGGCGCGAGTGCTGCAACGCCAGCACCATCTTGATCACGCCCGCGACCCCGGCCGCGGTCTGCGCGTGGCCGAGGTTGGACTTCACCGAACCCAGCCACAGCGGCTCGGACCGGTTCTGCCCGTAGGTCGCGAGCACTGCCTGCGCTTCGATCGGGTCGCCCAGCGAGGTGCCGGTACCGTGTGCTTCGACCGCGTCGACGTCCGAAGTGGACAGTCCGGCGCCGGACAGCGCCGCGCGGATCACGCGTTGCTGCGACGGGCCGTTGGGCGCGGACAGGCCGTTGGACGCGCCGTCGGAGTTGGTCGCGCTGCCGCGGACGACCGCGAGGACGCGGTGCCCGTTGCGCTGGGCGTCGGACAGCCGTTCCACGACCAGCATCCCGGCGCCCTCGGCCCAGCCGGTGCCGTCGGCGTTGTCGGCGAAGGCCTTGCACCGGCCGTCGGAGGCGAGTCCCTGTTGTTTGGAGAACTCGGCGAAGGCACCCGGCGTGGCCATCACGGCAACGCCGCCCGCGAGCGCCAGCGAGCACTCACCCGACCGCAGCGCCTGCGCCGCGAGATGCAGCGCGACCAGCGAAGACGAGCACGCTGTGTCCACCGTGACCGCGGGGCCCTCCAGTCCGAGCGTGTAGGCGACGCGACCGGAGATCACGCTGCCCGCGTTGCCGGTGAGCAAGTAGCCCGCGGCACCCGGCGTGCCGGTCATCAACTCGCCGTAGCCGGAGGCCGAAGCGCCCGCGAACACACCGGTCCTGCTGCCCCGCAACGCGTGCGGGTCCAGGCCGGCGCGTTCCAGCGCCTCCCAGGAAACCTCGAGCAACAACCGTTGCTGCGGATCCATCGCGAGCGCTTCACGCGGGGAGATCCCAAAGAAGGCCGGATCGAATTCGGTGGCGTCATAGACGAAACCGCCGCGGTGCGCGTACGGCGAAGAAGCGTCCTCCGCGACCGACCAGCCGCGGTCGGCGGGGAAACCGGCGACCGCGTCGGTGCCGGAGGACAGCAGCTCCCAGAACTGCTCGGGGCCGGTCACGCCGCCCGGGTAGCGGCAGCCGATGCCGACGATCGCGATGGGCTCGTCGGCAACGGCGGCGACGGTCGTTTCCGCGACGTCGTCCGCGCCGAACAGCTCGGCGTGCAGGAAATCCGCGAGCACGGCGGGAGCCGGATGGTCGAACACGAGCGTCGCCGGGAGCCGCAGCCCGGTCACCGCGGCCAGGCGGTCGCGCAGTTCGACCGAGGTCAGGGAGTCGACGCCGAGATCGCGGAACGCGCGGTCGTCCTGTACCTCGCCGAGTCCGCCGGGTTCGTCGTCACCGCCGTGGCCGAGCACTCCTGCGGTTTCCTTGCGGACCAGGTCCACGAGCCGCCGGGTGCGCTCGGCGCGCGACAGTCCGGCCAGCGCCCGGCCCAGTTCGGTGCCGCCACCGGGTGCCTCAGCGGTGGGCTCCGCGAGCGCTCGCACGACCTCGCGCAGGCTGCTCAGCAGCGGGCTCGGCCGGCGCAGACTGAAGGTCGGAGCGAAGCGGGCCCAGTCGACGTCGGCGACGGTGACGTGGTGCTCGCCCGCGTCCAGTACTTGTGCGAGCGCGCGGATCGCCTTACGGGGCGCCATCTTTCGCAAGCCACGACGACGCAGCGTCTCACCCGCCTCGCCGACGCCCATGCCACTGCCGTCCCACAGTCCCCACGCGACCGAGGTCGCCGCGAGGCCACGGGCACGTCGGTCCGCGGCGAGGGCGTCGAGGTACGCGTTGCCCGCGGCGTAGGCGGGCTGCAGGCCGCTGCCCCAGGTCGCGGAGATCGAGGAGAACACGACGAACGCGTCGAGGTCGCCGGTCAGCTCGTCCAGGTGCCGCGCGCCGAGGGTCTTCGCGGCGGTCACAGCGGCATGCTCGGCCACGTCGGTGTCGGCCAGCGGGGTGGCTTGGCCGATGCCCGCGGTGTGCACGACGGCGGTCAGGTCGTCGATGCGGCCGACCAGCGCGGCGACGTCCGCGCGGCGCGTGACGTCGGCAGCGAACACCTCCACCGCCGTCCCCCGGCCGGCCAGCTCGGCGGCCGTGGTGATCGCGGCGGCAGGCCCGGAACGGCTGGTCAGCACCACCCTCGGCACGTCCCGGTCGGCAAGCCAGCGCGTCACGTGTCCGGCCAGGCCGCCCGTGCCACCGGTGACCAGGACGCTGCCGCGGGGCTGCCACGCCGTGGCCGCGGCCGGCGCGGGAGCGTGCACGAGACGGCGGGCAAGCAGCCCGGACGGGCGCACCGCAACCTGGTCTTCACCGAGACCCGCGAGCACAGCGCACAGCCGGTCCGCAGCCTTTTCATCCACCGTGGACGGAAGGTCGATCAGACCGCCCCAGCGTTCGGGGTGTTCGAGCGCCGCGACCCGGCCGAGGCCCCACGCCTGTGCCTGATCCGCGGAGACGCGCTCGCCGTCGAGGCCGGCCGCGCCGCGGGTGACGACCCACAGCGGCGCGTCGTGCGTGCGGACGAGGTCGAGCACGTCGGCGATGCCTGCCGGAACCGTCGGGTGCTCGGTGTGCGGGGACTCATCGAAGGCGAGCACGATCCCGGTGAGTTCGCCCTCCGGGAAGGTGACCACGTCGGCGCCGTGCGTGGCCAGCGCCGCGGCGAGGTCCGGGCCGTCGCCGACCAGCAACCAGGTGCCGGACAGCGTCGCGGCGGAGGCGCTGACCGGCACCCAGCTGGTCCGGTAGCGCCATCCGGTGAGGACCGCGTCGTCCTGCTCACGACGGTGCCAGGCGGCGAGGTCGGGTAGCAGTTCGCGGAGCGGGCGGTCGGCGTCGAGGGCGAGCGACGTGAGGTCCCCGGACTCGACGGCGGTCCAGAAGCCCGAGTCCGCCCCCGTGGTGCGCACGGTCCGCTCCGGCCAGAACCGGCGGTGACGGAAGGCGTAGGTGGGCAGCTCGACCGTACGTCCACTGAGGACGGTGGACCAGTCGAGCGGTGCGCCGTGCACGTAGGCACGGGCGAGGGCGCAGCGAAGGGCGTCGGCAGCGGGGAGGTCCTTGCGCAGCACCGGCACGAACACGCTGTCCGGCAGCACGCCGGCGCCCATCGACGACAGTGTGCCGTCCGGGCCGATCTCGATGAAGACCGAAACACCTTGGTCCGCCAAGGTTTCCACTGCCGCGGCGAACTGGACGGCGCCACGTGCCTGGCCCGGCCAGTACGCCGCGTCCGGTTCGGTCACCAGAGCACCGTCGAGCGCGCCGGCCCACGGGATCTCCGGCGAAGCGAACGTGAGGCTTCCGGCCACCACGGTCAGCTCGTCGAGCACGGGGTCCATCCGGTGCGAATGGAAAGCGTGGCTCACCCGCAGTTTCCGCACCCGATGGCCGAGCGCGCGATGCTGCTCGGCCAGGACCTCGACCGCGTCCTCGTCACCGGACACGACCACCGAATCCGGGCCGTTCACCGCGGCCAGCGAAACACCGTCCGGCACCTCGACGTCGTCGGCTCCGATCGCCGCCATCGCACCGCCCGTGGGCAATGCCTGCATCAGCCGAGCGCGGTGCGCGACCAGCTTCGCGGCGTCCGCCAGCGACAGCACGCCCGCCGCGTGGGCCGCGGCGACCTCACCGACGGAGTGCCCGGCCACGGCGTCCGGCCGGATCCCGTGCGCCGCGAGCACGGCGACCAGCCCGACCTCGACCGCGAACAACCCGGTCTGCGCGTACAACGTCTGATCCGCGCGCTCGTCGTCACCGGCACCGAGCACGACGTCGCGGATCGGGTGGCCCAGCTCGGCCTCGACCAGGTCGCAGGCCGCATCGAACGCCGCCGCGAACACCGGGCTGGACGCGTGCAGCGCGCGGCCCATCCCGGCTCGCTGACTGCCCTGACCGGCGAAGACGAACCCGATCCGCCCCGGCCGCACCGAGCCCGTCACGACGCCAGGCGCGGTCTCCCCGGCCGCGACGGCGGTGAGCCCGGCGAGCAGGTCGTCACCGTGCACGACGGCGCGGTGGTGGAAGGCGGTGCGCGTGGTTGCCAGCGACCAGCCGACGTCCGCCGGGTCCAGCTCCGGGTGCGCCACCAGATGATCACGCAGTGTGGCGGCCTGCGCCGCGAGCGTACCGGCGTCCCGGCCGGAGACCGTCCACACGGGACGGTGCTTGCCGGGATCGGCAGGTGCGTGGAGTGCCGGAGCCTCTTCCAGGATCACGTGCGCGTTGGTCCCGCTGATCCCGAACGCCGACACCGCGGCCCGGCGCGGACGGTCACCGGCGGGCCACTCGACCCGGTCCTGCAGCAGCGCGACCTTGCCCGTGGTCCAGTCGATGTGCGGTGACGGCGCCGAAGCGTGCAGCGTCGCCGGGAGCATACCGTGCCGCAGCGCGAGCACCATCTTCAGCACGCCCGCGACCCCGGCGGCCTGCTGCGCGTGCCCGAAGTTGGACTTCACCGAACCCAGCCACAACGGCTCGGCCCGATCCTGCCCGTACGTCGCCAGCAACGCCTGCGCCTCGATCGGGTCGCCCAGCGCAGTGCCGGTGCCGTGTGCTTCAACGACGTCGACGTCCGAAGTGGACAGCCGCGCGTCAGCCAGCGCCGCGCGGATCACCCGCTGCTGCGAAGGACCGTTGGGCGCAGTCAGACCATTCGACGCACCGTCCTGGTTCGTCGCACTGCCCCGGACCACGGCGAGCACCTGGTGCCCGTTGCGTTGCGCGTCGGAAAGCCGCTCGACGGCGACCATCCCCGCACCCTCGGCCCAACCGGTGCCGTCCGCGTCGGCGGCGAACGCCTTGCACCGGCCGTCCGAAGCGAGACCCTGCTGTCGCGCGAACTCGGCGAACACGTCCGGGTCCGACATGACCGTGACGCCACCAGCCAGCGCCAGCGTGCACTCACCGGAGCGCAAGGCCTGCACGGCGAGGTGCAGCGCGACCAACGACGACGAGCACGCGGTGTCCACCGTGACCGCGGGGCCCTCCAGCCCCAGCGCGTACGCGATGCGGCCGGACAGGATGCTGGTCGCGGTGCCCATGAGCAGGTGGCTGTCGTTTTCCAGCACCGTGCCCGTGCCGTAGCCCGAGGCCGCGGCGCCGGCGAACACGCCCGTGCGCGAGCCACGCAGCGTTGTCGGGTCGATGCCCGCGCGCTCGAGCGCTTCCCACGCCACTTCCAGCAGGAGACGTTGCTGCGGGTCCATCGCCAGCGCCTCGCGCGGCGAAATCCCGAAGAAGCCCGGGTCGAACTCGGCGGCATCGGCGAGGAAGCCGCCAACGCTCGCGTAGTCGGCGCCGGCAGTGTCCCAGCCGCGGTCGGCGGGGAACGCACCCACCGCGTCGGTACCGCTGACCAGCAGGTCCCACAGCTGCTCGGGCGTGCTCACGCCACCGGGCAGCCGCATACCCAGTCCGACGATCGCGAGTGGTTCGCCGTCCGGTGCGGCGACCACGACGGTGCCCGGCTCCGGCGTGTCCCCTGCCAGCTCACGACGCAGGAAAGCGGCCAGCGCCGCCGGGGTCGGGTGGTCGAACACCAGCGTCGCGGGCAACCGCATCCCGACCGCACTGGAGACGCGGTCGCGCAGTTCCATCGACAGCAGCGAGTCGAAGCCGAGGTCCTTGAACGCGCGGGCCGGGTCGACGTCGGCGGCCGACGCGTGCCCGAGCAGCGCCGCCGTGCGCTCACGGACCAGCTCGACCAGGTCGTGGACCGGTGGCGGGCCGCTGAATCGCGCCGGGGGCTCCTCCGGCTCCGGCAGCAGCGCCGACAGCAGGGGGCTCGGGCGGCGCAGGGTGAACGCCGGTCCGAAGGTGTCCCAGTCGACGTCGGCGACGGTCAGGAGGGTTTCGCCACCGTCGAGCGCCTGGGCCAGCGCCCTGATGGCGACCTGCGGGTCCATCGGCCGCAGCCCACGGCGGCGCGCCTGCTCACCACCGTCTCCGGCACCGAGACCGTCGCCGCCCCACAGTCCCCAGGCGACCGAGGTCGCCGCCGCGCCGCGGGCACGGCGTGCTTCGGCGAGCGCGTCGAGGTGAGCGTTGGCGGCCGCATACCCGGGTTGCCATGCGCTGCCCCAGGTAGCCGAGATCGAAGAGAACAGCACGAACGCGTCGAGGTCACCGGTCAGCTCGTCCAGGTGCGTCGCACCGGCCACTTTCGCCCGCGTGACCGCGGCCTGCTCCTCGGCCGTCGCGTCGTCCAGCGCCGTCGACTGGCCCACCCCGGCGGCGTGCACCACCGCACGCAGGTCCGGAATTCGGTCCAGCAGCGCGGAAACCTCGGAGCGCTCGGCGACGTCGGCCGCGACGACGTCCACGGCTGAACCGGCCTCGGCCAGTTCGGCGGCCAGCGTGATCCCGGCCGCCGGGCCGGTACGGCTGGTCAGCACGATCCGCTCGGCACCCCGCGAGGCGAGCCAGCGCGCGGTGTGGCCACCGATGGCGCCCGTGCCGCCGGTGACGAGCACGCTGCCCCGCGGCGTCCACGTCGTCGTCGACGGCTCCGGCGCGCGGTCCAGCCGCCGAGCGAGGACACCCGACCGACGCACGGCCACCTGGTCCTCGGTGCCGGTGAGCACTGCGCACAGCCGCGCCGCAGTGCGTTCGTCCCAGGTGGACGGCAGATCGACCAGCCCGCCCCAACGCTCCGGGTGCTCCAGGCCGACCACGCGGCCGAGGCCCCACGCCTGCGTCTGCACCGGCCGTACGCCGTCGACGACCGCGCCACGTGTGACAATCCACAACGGACTCGAAACGCGTTGCGCCAGATGCAGCGCATCGGTGATCCCGACCGGCAGCTCCGGGAAGTCCGGGTGCGGTGTCTCATCGAACTCCAGCACGATCCCGGCGAAGTCGCCGTCCGGCAGCGAAGCGGCGTTCTCGACGGAAACGACCTCAGCGCCGTGCGCGCGAAGGGCGTGCCCGACCTCAGCCGAACCGCCGACGATCAGCCAGCTGCCGTCGAGTTTCGCGCCGCCGGTCTCGGGCACCGTGGTCCACGAGACGCGATACCGCAGGTCGGCCAGCGGACTTGACGGGGCAGTGCGGCGCTTCGAGGTGTCCGGCCAGTAACGACGCCGCTGGAACGCGTACGTCGGCAAGTCGACTCGGCGGCCGCCGAGTACCGCCGACCACTCCACCTTGACGCCGTGCGCGTGCGCCTTGGCAAGCGCCTCGGCGACGCTGCCACGCAGCAACGGGACGAACACGGCGTCCGGCAGCACCCGGGCGCCCATGGACGACAGCGTGCCGTCCGGACCGATCTCGATGAACACCGAAATGCCCTGTGCCGCCAGGGTTTCCACCGCGTCGGCGAACCGCACCGCGCCTCGCGCCTGCGCGGGCCAGTACCCGGCGTCCGGCGCACCGACCAGCTCGCCGGTCAGGGCGCCCGCCCACGGCACCTGCGGCGCCGAGAACGTCAGCCCGTCCGCGACCTGCGCCAGTTCGGGCAGCGCCGGCTCCATCAAGTCCGAATGGAACGCGTGACTCACCCGCAGCCGCCGTACTCGCCTGCCGCGCTCGCGCCACCGCTGGACCACCGCGTCCACGGCATCCGCCGCGCCCGACACGACCACCGACCGCGGACCGTTCAGCGAAGCCAGCGACACCGGCTCACCGGCGATTTCCGCTTCGGTCGCCTCGATCGCCGCCATCGCGCCACCCTCCGGCAGCGCCTCCATCAGCCGCGCGCGATGCGCGACCAGCTTCGCGGCGTCCGCCAGTGACAGCACGCCGGCCGCGTGCGCAGCGGCGATCTCGCCGACCGAATGCCCGGCGACCGCGTCCGGCACGATCCCGTACGACTTGAGCAGCGCGAGCAGCCCGACCTCGACGGCGAACAACCCGGTCTGCGCGTAGAGCGTCCGGTCCGCGCGGTCGTCCTCGCCCTCGCTGAGGACGACATCGCGGACCGGGTGTCCCAGCTCGGCCTCGACGAGATCGCACGCCTCGTCGAACGCGGCCGCGAACACCGGATTCGACGCGTGCAGGGCGCGCCCCATCCCGGCCTTCTGGCTGCCTTGCCCGGCGAAGACGAAGCCGACCCGGCCTGTGGCCGCCACCCCGGTGACGGCTGCCGACGCATCGCCGTCCGCGAGCCGGTCCAGTGCCGTGCGCACGTCCGCAGCGGTGCCGGTCAGTACGGCGCGGTTGTCCAGCGCGGCCCGGGTGGTGGCGAGGGAGAACCCGACGTCGGCCGGGTCCAGCTCCGGGTGCGCGCTCAGGTGGTCCCGCAGCCGCCGGGCCTGCGCCGTGACCGCCTCGGCGGTGCGGCCGGACAGGGGCCATACCAGCTCGTCCACAGTGGACTCACGACGAGAGTTCTCCTCGGCGGCCGGTGCTTCCTCGAGGATCAGGTGCGTGTTCGTCCCGCTCGCGCCGAACGCCGACACCCCGGCACGGCGCGGCCGTTCGCCCGCCGGCCAGGCGACGTCCTCCTGCAGAAGCGCGACCTTGCCCGCGGACCAGTCGACGTGCGGGGTCGGCTCCCCGGCGTGCAGCGTCGCCGGCAGCACGCCGTGCCGCAGTGCGAGGACCATCTTGATCACGGCCGCGACGCCCGCCGCGGTCTGGGTGTGGCCCAGGTTGGACTTGAGCGACCCCAACCACAGGGGCTCCGCGCGGTCCTGCCCGTAGGTGGCGAGCACGGCGTCGGCCTCGATCGGGTCGCCAAGCTCGGTGCCGGTGCCATGCGCCTCGACGACGTCCACCTCGGCCGCGGTGAGCCGTGCGTCGGCGAGCGCGGCGCGGATCACGCGGCGCTGCGCGGGACCGCTCGGCGCGGTCATGCCGTTCGACGCGCCGTCCTGGTTCGCCGCGCCGCCGCGGAGCACGGCGAGCACTTCGTGCCCCAGCCGCTGCGCGTCGGACAGCCGCTCCAGCGCGACCAGACCCGCGCCCTCGCCCCAGCCGGTGCCGTCCGCGTCCGCACCGAACGCCTTGCAGCGGCCGTCGGACGCGAGACCGCCCTGGCGTGCGAACTCGCCGAACATGCCGGGCGTGACCATCACCATCACGCCGCCCGCGAGCGCCATCGAGCATTCGCCGGAGCGCAGCGAGCGCATCGCGAGATGGATCGCCAGCAGCGACGACGAGCACGCGGTGTCGATCGTGACCGCCGGGCCGGTGAGCCCGAGCGTGTAGGCGAGGCGCCCGGACAGCACGCTGATCGCGTTGCCCGCCACCAGGTGTCCCTCGGCGCCGCCGTGCTCGCGGGAGAACCAGTCGTACCCCGAAGCAGTGGCACCGACGAACACGCCGGTGCGGGACCCCTTGAGCCGCACCGGGTCGATGCCCGCGTGCTCCAGCGTCTCCCAGGCCACTTCCATCAGCAGCCGTTGCTGCGGATCCATCGCGAGTGCTTCCCGCGGTGAGATGCCGAAGAAGTCCGCGTCGAACTCCGGCACCTCCGGCACGAACCCGCCCTGGCGCTCGGCGCCGGAGCCGAGGCCCGCGGTGTCCCAGCCGCGGTCGGTGGGGAACGGACCGACCGCGTCGACCCCGTCCGCGACGACCCGCCACAGGTCGGCCGGCCCGCGCACCCCGCCGGGATAGCGGCAACCCAGTCCGACGATCGCGATCGGCTCCCCTGCCGCCGCCTCCAGCTCACGCAGCCTGCCGCGGGTCTCGTGCAGGTTCGCGGTGACCTGCTTGAGGAAGTACCGGAGCTTTTCTTCGCTCACCTACGCCACCTCGTTGATTGCACGTCGCTCTGCACGTCGGTTCGCACGCGGACAGGGCCTGCTACTGGATGCCGAACTCGGAGCCGATGAAGTCGAAGACCTCGTCGTCACCCGCGGCTGCCAGGGTTTCGGCGATCCCCGGCCCTTCCCCGCGCAACTCGCGCCAGCGCGCCACGACCGCTTCCAGCCGCGCGGTCACGCGACCGGCGTCCTCGGCGTCCGCGGCCCCGGCCAGCAGCGCGTCGAGGCGATCCAGCTCGGCCAGCGCACCGTCCGAACCCTCGTCCCCGTCGCCGAGCAGCTCGGCCAGCCGGGCCGCGAGCTCGGCCGGGGTCGGGTACTGGAAGACCACAGTGGACGGCAGCTGCACGCCGGTCACAGCGGTGAGCCGGTTGCGCAGCTCGACCGAGGTCAGCGAATCGAACCCGAGCGCGCTGAACGCCCGGTCGCGGTCGACGTCCGCCGGTCCGGTGTGGTCGAGCACCCGCGCGGCTTCGGCCCGGACCAGGTCGGTCAGCTCCTGCTCGCGCTGCGCGCGAGGCAACGCGGCCAGCCTCCCGGCCCGGCCGGGCTCCTCCGGCTCGGGCTCGGCGAGCGCGGCCGCGACCTCGGGCAGCGCCTCGACCAGCGGACTCGGCCGCCGCAACGTGAACGCCGGAGCAAACCGCGCCCACTCGACATCCGCGATCGTCACGGCCTCTTCGCCGGCGTCGAGCACCTGCCCGAGCGCCCGCACCGCAGCCGCCGGGTCCAGCGTCCGCAGGCCGTGGCGGATCGACTGGCCCGCCTCGGCGCCGCCGGTCCACGGACCCCACGCCACCGTCGTCGCCGCCAGTCCCCGCGCCCGACGGCGTTCGGCCACGGCCTCGGCGCACGCGTTGCCCGCCGCGTAGCCGCCGACCAGGGCACTGCCCCAGGTCGCCGCGATCGAGGAGAACACCACGAAGGCGTCGAGGTCGCCGGTCAACTCGTCCAAGTGCTTCGCACCCGCCGCCTTCGCCGCGGTGATCGCGGCCAGCTCGGCTTCGCCGGTCTCCGCGACCGGCGTCGCCTGGCCCGCGCCGTCGGCGTGCACCACCGCGGCCGGAGCGGTCCGGTCGAGCAGCGCGGCGAGCGAGGCACGGTCGGTCGTGTCGCAAGTGGACACGAAGACGTCGGCGCCCACGTCGGCGATCTCGGCGGCGGTGACGGCGGCGATTTCTCGCGCCGTAAGCACAACCCGCTCAGCGCCGCGATCCGCGAGCCACCGCGCGGTGTGCCGGCCGAAGGCCCCGTGGCCACCGGTGACGAGCACCGTGCCGCGCGGCTGCCAAGTCCGCCGGACGCGTGGCCGGTCGGCGCGGGTGAGACGGCGGGCGAGGATGCCGGAGCGCCGCAGTGCGACCTGGTCCTCGCTGCTGGTCAGTACCGCGCACAGCCGTGCGGCAGTCCGGTCGTCCCAAGTGGACGGCAGGTCGACCAGGCCACCCCAGCGTTCCGGATGTTCGAGGGCAGCCACTCGGCCGAAACCCCACACCTGCGCCTGGTCCGGATCCGGCTCCTCACCGGGGACCGTCGCGACGGCACCGCGAGTCAGTACCCACAGCGGCGCGCCAATCCCGTGCCGCACCAAGCGCAGCGTCGAGGCCAGGCCGGAACCGCCCATCGCCAGCACGGAAACCACACCGGCGAACTCGCCCGCACGCGACAGCCCGGTGCCGTCCACTGTCACCTCGGCGCCGCGCGCGGACAGCGCCGCGGCGATCGGCGCGGTCTCGGCGGGATCGCCGACGATCAGCCAGGAACCGGACAACACCGTCGTCGGGGGTTCGGCGACCGGCGCCCAGGTGACCCGGTAGCGCCAGTCCGCCGAGGCGGAGTTGTCCCGTTCCCGCTGTCGATAAGCCGCGAGCGCCGGCAGCAGATCGTCGATGCGGTCGTCGTCGAGCGACAGCGCATCGGCCAGCTCGCGGGTGTCGCCACGGTCGACCGCGGCCCAGAAGCCGGAGTCAGGTCCGTCCGCTGTGGTCACCGGGTCCGGCCAGAAACGCTGATGACGGAAGGCATACGTCGGCAAGTCGACCTTCGCGGCACGACCCAGCACAGCCGGCCAGTCCACCGCCACGCCCCGCACGGCCGCGGCAGCGAACGAGCTCAGCAGCCGCCACGCCCCGCCCTCGTCCCGGCGCAAGGTGCCGGTGACGACGGTGTCGACCGCGTCCAGAGTGTCTTCGATCGCCGAAGTGAGCACCGGGTGCGGAGAGGTTTCGATGAACACGCCGTGCCCGTCATCGCCCAGCTTCCGCACGGCACGCTCGAATTCGACCGTCTCGCGCAGGCTGCGGAACCAGTACTCGGCGTCCAGCTCGGGCCCGGCGAGCACCTCTCCGGTCAGCGCCGACACCATGGTCAGCTCGGCCCGGCGCGGCGTGATTCCGGCCAGCGCGGTGAGGATTTCGTCCCGCAGCCCGTCCACCTGCGCCGAGTGGGACGCGTAGTCGACCGGAATCATCCGCGCACGCACATCCGCGGCTTCCGCGATCTCGCGCAACGCCTCCGGGTCACCCGAGACGACCGTCGCCTGTGGACCGTTGACGGCGGCGATCGACACGTCCCACGGAGCGATCCGCTCGCGTACCGCATCGGCCGGCTCGGCGAGCGACAGCATTCCGCCGTGCCCGGCCAGCGCCGTCAATGCCTTGCTGCGCAACGCCACCACTCGTGCACCGTCCTCGAGGGACAGTGCGCCCGCGACGACAGCCGCGGCGATCTCGCCCTGGCTGTGCCCCACCACAGCGGCGGGCTCGACGCCGGCCGCCCGCCACACCTCGGCGAGCGACACCATCACGGCCCACAACGCCGGCTGCACCACGTCGGCGGCCTCGAAGCCGTGCGCACCGGCCAGCACCTCGTTCAGGTCGAGGTACGGCGCCAGCGCCGCGGCGCACTCCGCCAGCCGGGCGGCGAACACCGGTGACGACTCCGCCAGGTCCCGTCCCATGCCGAGCCACTGACTGCCTTGGCCAGGAAAGACGAATGCCGTTTTGCCGACCCCGCCACGTGTGACGGACCCGGTCACCAGCCCCGGCGCCATGTCCCCGGTGGCCAGCGCCGCGAGCCCGGCCGACAGCTCCTCGGCGTCCTCGCCGAGCACAAGTGCCCGATGGTCGAACGCGGACCGCGTCGTCACCAGCGACCACGCGACGTCCCGCGGGTCCGGGGCGTGCGCGGCGACGTGGTCCCGCAGCCGTCCGGCCTGTGCGGCCAGCGACTCCGCATCGCGTGCCGACACCGGCCACGCCACCAGCCCGGTCACCACCGGAGCCGTCTCGGCAGGCGACCCGGCGCGCGGCGGCTCCGGTGCTTCCTCCAGGATCACGTGCGCGTTGGTGCCGCTCATGCCGAACCCGGACACCCCGGCCCGGCGCGGCCGCCCGGCGGGCTCCCACGCGACCGGCTCGGTGAGCAGCCGCACCGTCCCGGCGGCCCAGTCGATGTGCGACGAGGGCGCGTCGGCGTGCAGGGTCACCGGCAGGCGCCGGTTCCGCAGCGCCAGCAGCATCTTCAGCACCCCGCCGACGCCGGCGGCGGCCTGCATGTGGCCGAGGTTGGACTTCACCGAGCCGAGCCACAGCGGGTTCGGCCGGTCCTGGCCGTAGGTCGCCTGCAACGCCTGGACCTCGATCGGGTCGCCGAGCGGCGTACCGGTTCCGTGCGCCTCCACCGCGTCGACGTCCGCGGCCGACAACCCGGCGTCGGCCAGCGCCGCGCGGATCACGCGCTGCTGCGAAGGCCCGTTCGGCGCGGTCAAGCCGTTCGACGCGCCGTCCTGGTTCACCGCGCTGCCCCGCACGACCGCGAGCACCTCGTGCCCGGCGCGGTGCGCGTCGGACAGCCGCTCCACGGCGATGACTCCGGCGCCTTCGGACATGCCCATCCCGTCCGCGCCGGCGCCGAACGCCTTGCACCGGCCGTCGGAGGCAAGCCCACGCTGGCGGGAGAAGCCGACCAGGTCACGCGGTGTCGCCATCACCGTGACACCGCCGACCAGCGCCAGCTCGCACTCGCCGCCACGCAGCGCCTGCGCGGCCATGTGCAGCGCGACCAGCGAGGACGAGCACGCCGTGTCGACCGTGAGCGCCGGCCCTTCCAGACCGAGCAGGTAGGAAAGGCGCCCGGACAGCACGCTGGTCGCGTTGCCGGTCAGCAGGTGGCCTTCGAGTTCGGCGCTGCCGAGCTGGTCGTAGCCGGAGACGTAGCCGCCGACGAACACCCCGGTCCGCGAGCCGCGCAAGGTCGCCGGGTCGATCCCGCCGCGCTCCAGCGCCTCCCACGACACCTCCAGCAGCAACCGCTGCTGCGGGTCCATCGCCAGCGCCTCGCGCGGGGAGATCCCGAAGAACCCGGCGTCGAACTCGGCGACGCCGTGCACGAACCCGCCTTCCCGCACGTACGCCGTGCCGGGCCGGTCCGGGTCCTCGTCGTAGAGGGCGCCGAGGTCCCAGCCGCGGTCGGTGGGCAGGCCGCCGATCGCGTCGCCACCGGTGTCCACGAGGGACCACAACTGCTCGGGTGAGCTCACGCCACCGGGGAACCGGCAGCCCATCGCGACGATCGCGAGCGGCTCCTCGACCGGTCGCGCGACGGCCGGGCCGAGGGCCGCCGGGCCGGCCGCACCGGTCAGCTCCGCGCGCAGGAATCCCGCCAGCGCCACCGGGTCGGGGTGGTCGAACAGCAACGTCGTCGGCAGCTTGAGGCCGGTGGCCGCGCCGAGCCGGTTGCGCAGTTCGACCGAGGTCAGGGAGTCCAGGCCCATCTCGCTGAACGCGCGCGCCGGGTCGATCACGGCCGCGTCGCCGTACCCCATCACCCACGCGGCCTCGGTGCGGATCAGCTCCACCAGCAGCCGCTCCTGCTCGGCGAGCGGCACCCCGGTCAGGCGCTGCGCGAACTCGGCATCTTCCTCGGTTTCCGTGACCTCGGGGAGCGCGTGAAGTTCCGGCAGCTCCCGCATGAACGGCGCGCGCCGCAGCTCGTCGGCGCCACGCTCGGTGGCCAGCGCCGCGAAGTCGACCTCCATCAGCGTCAACGTCGCGTGCGTGGGGTCCTCCACCGCCTGCGCCAGTGCTCGCACAGCGAGTGCCGGGTCCATCAGGACCTCCCACTTGTTGCGCGCGAGCCGCTGCCGGGCGCCTTCGCTGGCCTGCCCGACACCGCCGCCGTCCCACGGTCCCCATGCCAGCGAAAGACCCGGCAGCCCGCGCGCACGGCGTTTCTCCGCGAGCGCGTCGAGGAAGGCGTTGGCGGCGGCGTAGTTGCCCTGGCCGCCGTTGCCGAAGGTGGCCGACGTGGACGAGAACAGCACGAACGCGTCGAGGTCGAGGTCCGCCGTCAGTTCGTCGAGGTGGACCGCGCCCGCGGCTTTGCCGGTGAGCGTGCTCGCGAGCCGTTCGGTCGACAGGCGGTCCAGGACCCCGTCGTCCAGGGCCCCCGCCGCGTGCATCACGGTCGAGAGGTCAGGGCCGATCCGGTTTACGAGGTTCGACAGGTCCTCGCGTGAGCCGGTGTCGCAGACGACGACGTCCACCGCGGTGCCGGCGCCGGCGAGACCGGCGGCCAGCTCGGGCACGCCACCGGCGCCCGGCCCGGACCGGCTCGTCAGCACCACGCGGCGGGCGGCACGCTCACTCAGCCACCGTCCGACGTGCCCGCCGATCGCACCGGTACCGCCGGTGACCAGCGCGGTGCCGCGCGGCGCGTACCGCTCCCGGGCAGTCGCCGGCTGCGGGGCGCGAGCCAGCCGGCGCGCGAGAATTCCGGTGCCGCGCAACGCGACCTGGTCCTCGTCACGCGCCGCGAGCACAGCGCGGAACCGGTCCGCTGAACGCTCGTCCCACGTCTGCGGCAGGTCGATCAGCCCACCCCAGCGACCCGGCACCTCCACCGCGGCAGTACGGCCGAGGCCCCAGATCTGCGCCTGCACGGGGCTGCGCAGCTCTTCACCACCGGCCGTCACGACCGCGCCGCGGGTCAGCACCCACAGCGGCGCATCCAGGCCCACGTCGCCCAGCGCCTGCACCAGAGCGAGCGTCGCGGCCAGCCCGGCCGGCACAGCGGGGAACGCCGGCAGCGGCGTTTCGTCCAGCCCGCACAGGGAAACGACCCCGGCGACGTCCTCGCCCGAAACCGCCTCCGCGATCCGGAAGGCCAGTGCCTCTCGATCCGGGTCGTCGCCGCCGGCACCGACGGCGACGACCCGGGCGCCGTGTCCCTCGAGAGCCGGCACGCAGGGGTGCACCGGCGCGTCATCGGGGGTCACGACGAGCCAGGTGCCGGTGAGCTGCCCGGCGGCGGGCTCCGCGACGGGACGCCACTCGGCCCGGAACCGCCAGTCCGCCACGGCCGAGTCACCACGTTCCCGGCGGCGCCACGAGGCCAGCGCGGGCAGCACCCCGTCGAGCCGCGTCCGGTCCTCGACCGCGAGCGTGTCGGCGAGCCCGGTGAAGTCGCCCTCTTCCACCGCACGCCAGAACCGCTCTTCCGCTTCGCTCCCACCGGAACGCGCGGGCGGCTTCGGCAGCGGCCAGTAGTGCGTGCGCTGGAACGCATACGTCGGCAGCTCGACCACGCGGCCACGCAGCACCGCAGTCCAGTCGACCGGCGCCCCGTGCGCGGCCAGCACGGCCAGCGCCTCGAGCACGCGATCCGCACCGCCCCGCTCACGCTCGATGGTGCCGGTGACCACCGGTGCGGGCAGGCCCGCCGCCTCGGCGGTTTCGGTGATCGCAGCGGTCAGCACGGGGTGCGCGGAAACCTCGGCGAAGAAGTGGTGTCCCGTCCCGGCCAGCGCGCGCACCGAGTCGGCGAAGCGGACCGGCTCCCGCACGTTGGCATACCAGTAGTCGCCGTCGAGCTCCGTGCCGTCGAGCCAGGACAGCCGCACGGTCGAGAAGAACGGCACGGTGCCCGGTTCGGGGCTGAGCTCTCCCAGTCCGGCGGGCAACGTCGTCGCCAGCGGCTCGACGAGCTTCGAGTGGGCGACGAAGTCCGTCGCCGGGATGCGCCACCGCAGCACCCGCCGCGAACGCAGCTCACGCTCGAATTCGGTCAGTGCCCCGGGCTCACCGGAGACGACCGTGGTGGCCGGGCCGTTCACCGCGGCGACGGCGAGGCGCTCACCCCACGGCACCAGCAGCTCCCGCACCGCTTCGGCGGGCATGACCACCGAGAGCATCCCGCCCTCGGTGTCCAGGTCACGCAACGCCTTCGAGCGCACCGCGACCACGCGTGCCCCGTCCTCGACGGACAGGATCCCGGCGACGACCGCGGCCGCGATCTCGCCCTGGCTGTGCCCGAGCACGGCGTCCGGTTCGATCCCGCACGCACGCCACAGCTGGGCCAGCGACACCATCACCGCCCACAGCACCGGCTGCAGCACGTCCGCGGTGGCCAGGTCCGGCGCGCCGTCCGCACCGGCGAGCACGTCGGCCGGCGAGAAGTCCACAAAGGATTCCAGCGCACGCGAGCACTCGGCGAACCGCTCGGCGAACACCGGCGACTCGGCCAGCAGCTGCCGTCCCATCCGGGCCCACTGACTGCCCTGCCCCGGGAAGACGAACACGATTTTGCCGTCGGTGACGCTGCCGGTGACCGAGCTGGTGACAGAGCTGGTGACGCCGCCCGCGCCGGACTGCCCGGTCGCGACGGACGCCAGGCCCGCGGCCAGCTCCTCCGTCCCGGCGCCCACGACCACCGCGCGGTGGTCGAACAGGGTGCGGGTCGTGGCGAGCGACCAGCCGACGTCGGCCGGGTCCAGCTCCGGGTTCGCCAGCACGTACTCCCGCAGGCGGCCGGCCTGCGCGGCCAGCGCTTCCGGAGTGCGTGCCGACACCGTCCACGCGGTGCCCGCCGGAGCCAGCACCCGCGGTGCCTCCGACTCGGCCACGTCGTCGGCCGGCGCTTCTTCGAGGATGACGTGGGCGTTGGTACCACTCATGCCGAACGCGGACACGCCCGCTCGGCGCGGCCCGCCCGTGGTCTCCCACGGCCGCTTCTCCGTCAGCAGCCGCACCTGACCCGACGCCCAGTCGATCTCGGGCGACGCGACGTCGGCGTGCAGGGTCTTCGGCAGCGTGCGGTGCCGCAGCGCGAGCACCATCTTCAGCAGACCGGCCACGCCCGCGGCGGTCTGCGTGTGTCCGATGTTCGACTTCGCGGACCCCAGCCACAGTGGACGGTCACGTTCCCGGCCGTAGGTGGCGAGCAGCGCGTGCGCCTCGATCGGGTCACCCAGCGTCGTGCCGGTGCCGTGTGCTTCGACGGCGTCGATGTCCGCCGACGCCAGGCCGGCGTCGGCGAGCGCGGCGCGGATCACGCGTTGCTGCGACGGCCCGTTCGGCGCGGTCAGGCCGTTCGACGCGCCGTCCTGGTTGGTCGCGATGCCACGTACGACGGCGAGGACAGGGTGGCCGTTGCGGCGCGCGTCGGAAAGCCGCTCCACCGCGATCACCCCGGCGCCCTCGGACATGCCCATGCCGTCGGCCTCCGCGCCGAACGCCTTGCAGCGGCCGTCCGCCGACAGCCCGCGCTGGCGCGAGAACCCGATGAACTGTCCCGGGGTCGCCATCACCATCACGCCACCGGTGAGCGCGAGATCGCACTCCCCCGACCGCAGCGCCCGCACAGCCATCTGCAGCGCGACCAGCGACGACGAGCACGCCGTGTCGATCGTGACCGCCGGGCCCTCCAGCCCGAGCGTGTAGGCGACGCGGCCGGACATGATGCTGCCGGAGTGCCCGGTGACGAGGTAGCCCTCCGCGCTTCCGTCGCCCTCGGCCAACCCGGCGCCGTACCCGGTCAGCGCGCCGCCGGTGAACACGCCGGTGCGCGAACCGCGCAGCGTCTCCGGGTCGATCCCCGCGCGCTCCAGTGCTTCCCAGCTGACTTCCAGCAGCAGCCGCTGCTGCGGGTCCATCGCCAGCGCCTCACGCGGGTTCACCCCGAAGAAGCCGGCGTCGAACTCGCCGGCGTCGTGCAGGAAACCGCCCGAACGCGTGTAGGACTTGCCCTGGTGGTCCGGGTCCGGGTCGTACAGCGCCGGGTCCCAGCCGCGGTCGGCCGGAAAGCCGGAGACCGCGTCGACGCCGGAGGCCAGCAGATCCCAGTACTGCTCGGGAGTGCGGACCCCGCCGGGGAACCGGCAGCCGAGCCCGACGATCGCGATCGGCTCCGCCGGATCGGCCGTGCGAACCGGCGCGGTCTCGGCCGGGGCGGCCGTACCGAGCAGCTGCCCGATCAGCTGCTCTGCCAGCGCGGAGGGCGTCGGGTAGTCGAACACCACCGATGACGGCAGTTTCAACCCGGTCGCGGCCGCCAGCTTCCGCCGCAGCTCCACCGCGGTCAGTGAGTCGAAGCCCAGGTCACGGAACGCTCGCGCGGCCGGGACCTCCTGCGTCGCCGAGTGGCCGAGCGTCGCGGCGGCGTGCGTGCGGACCAGCTCGGTGACCGTGCGAAGACGCTCGCCCGGCGCCAGCGTGGCGAGCCGCCGCGCGAGATCGTTCACCGGTGCTCCGGGAGCATCCACTGTGGTCTGTGCGTCCGCGATGCGATCGAGCAGCGGCCGCGGCCGGGCGGCGGTGAACACCGGAGCGAAGCGGGCCCAGTCCATGTCGGCGAGCGCGAGGTAGGTGTCGCCGTCGGCGAGCACGCGGCCCATCGCCGTGAGCGCCGGTGCGGGCGGCAGGAAGTTCATGCCCTGGCGCAGCAACCGAGCCGGCGTGACACTGCCCGGTTCGTGCACGGCGGCGGCGTTCAGCGCGTCCCAGTCACGTGTGTCCCAGACACCCCAGGCGATCGACGTCGCCGGGAGGCCGCGTGCGCGGCGGGACTGGGCCAGCGCGTCGAGGTGGGCGTTGGCGGCGGCGTACGCGCCGTGCTCGTTGCTGCCCCATGCCGCGGCGATGGAGGAGAACAGCACGAATTCGTCCACCTCCGTGGCCAGCTCGGCAAGGTTCTCGGCGCCGGTCACCTTCGCAGTGAGCGCGGTTTCCAGGCCCTGGGGACCGGTCTCGTCCAGCCGCGTCAAGTCGAAGACGTTGGCCGCGTGGATCACCGTGCTCAGCTCCGGCACCCGCGCCAGCAGCGCCGCCAACGCGTCGCGGTCGGCGATGTCGCAGGTCACGAGGTCCACGGCGGTTCCGGCGTCCGCGAGCCCGGCAGCCAGTTCCGCCAGCGCCGCCGACGGCCCGGACCGGCTCGGCAGCACGACCCGGCTCGCGCCGCGCTCGGCCAGCCACGGCCCGATGTGCAGCCCGATCGAGCCGGTGCCGCCGGTGACCAGCACACTCCCGCGCGGCGTCCACGGCACGTCGTCCGTGCGCAGCCGCGGCGCGCGCTCCAGCCGGCGCGCCAGCACCCCGTGCGCACGCACAGCGATCTCGTCCTCGCGGCCCATCAGCACGGCGGGCAGCTGCGCGAGGCCGGCCCCCGGCGCGAAGTCGGCCAGCCCACCCCAGCGATCCGGGTGCTCCAGGCCGATCACCCGGCCGAGCCCCCACGCCTGCGCCTGCACCGGCGACGGCGTCTCACCCGGCACCGCCACCACGGCGCCGCTGGTCAGCACCCACAGCGGCGCGTCGATCCCGGCGTCACCCAGCGACTGCACCAGCGCCAGCGTCGCGGCCGTACCCTGCGGCACGTCGGGACGGTCCGCGCTCGGCTGCTCGTCAAGGGCCATCAAGGAAAGCACCCCGGCGAACTCGCCGTCCGGCAGCTGCGCGCCGAATGCGTCGCGGTCGGTCTCGTCGGTCCGCAGTGTCACAACCTCGGCGCCCGCAGCGGTCAGCGCTTCGGCGTACTCCGTGGCGTCGGCACCACCAGTGACGAGCAACCAGGTACCCGAGAGCGTCGCCGGAGCCGGGTCCGCGGGAGTCCAGGTGACGCGGTAGCGCCAGTCGTCGGTGCGGTCACGCTCCACTCGGGCGACGGGCTCCGGCCAGAAACGGCGGCGCTGGAACGCGTAAGTCGGAAGGTCGACAATCTCGGCTTCATCGAGCACCGCAGTCCAGTCGACCGGCGCGCCGTGTACGTAAGCCTCGGCCAAGGAGAGCACGAGCCGCTGCGCGCCACCGTCGTCCCGCCGCAGCGTGCCGAGAGCAAGGACCTCTTCGAGGCTGTCGCCGACCGCTGCGGTCAGCACCGGATGCGGCGAGCTCTCGATGAAGGTGCGGTGCCCTTCAGCCCCGAGCAGCCGGATGGCGCGTTCGAACTCGACCGGCTCGCGCAGGCTCGCGTACCAGTACTCCGCGTCCATGCGCGGATTCCACTCGCCACTCATCGCGGAGATCAGGGGCACGGTGCCTTCCCGCGGCTCGATCCCCCGCAGCACACGCAGAATCTCGTCCCGCAGCTCGTCGACCTGCGCCGAGTGGGACGCGTAGTCCACCGGAATCAGCCGCGTCCGGACCTCGGCCCGGTCGGCGATCTCCTGCAGCGCATCCGGCTCACCACTGACCACCGTGGACTGCGGTCCGTTCACCGCGGCCACCGAAACCCGGTCACCCCACGGCTCGATCCGCCTCCGCACCGCATCGGCGGGCTCGGCGATCGACAACATCCCACCACGACCAGCCAACGCCGTCAGCGCCTTACTCCGCAGCGCCACCACCTTCGCCGCGTCCTCCAGCGACAGGATTCCTGCCACCGCGGCGGCCGCGATCTCGCCCTGTGAGTGACCCACCACCGCGTCCGGCCGAACACCCACCGCCTCCCACACCGCGGCCAGCGACACCATCACAGCCCACAACGCAGGCTGCACCACATCCGCAGCCTCCAGCTCACCAGCCAGCGCCGCATCCAGATCGAGGTACGGCGCCAGCGCCGCACGGCATTCAGCCAACCGCGCAGCAAACACCGGCGACACCGAAGCCAGCTCCCGCCCCATCCCGAGCCACTGACTGCCCTGGCCAGGAAAGACGAACGTGGTCCGGCCCTGCTCTCCGGCCACGCCGCTGACCAGCTCGCCAGCGGGCAGACCGTGCGCGAGCGCGTCCAGCGCGGCCGCCGGGTCCGCCGCGGCGACCACCGCGCGGTGCTGCAGCGCCGCCCGCGTGGTCGCCAGCGACCACCGCAGGTCCTCCGGCCGCCCGCCGAGGTGCTGCCCCAGCTCGCCGGCCTGCGCGGCCAGCCCTTCGGTGCTACGGCCGGAAACCAGCCACGCCTGCGCACCGTCGAGCACCTTCACCCGCGGCTGTTCCTCCGGCTCCTCGGGCTCGTCGTCCTCGACGACCGCGGGTGCCTCTTCGAGCACCACGTGCGCGTTGGTGCCGCTGATACCGAAGCCGGAAACCGCGGCACGGCGCGGAGTTTCACCGGACGGCCACGCCACCGGCTCGGTGAGCAGCCGGACGGCCCCGGCGCTCCAGTCCACGTGCGGTGAAGCGTTCGACGCGTGCAGCGTGCGCGGCAACGTCTCGTGCCGCAAAGCCATGACCATCTTGACCAGGCCCGCCGCGCCGGCCGCGGCCTGCGTGTGCCCGATGTTCGACTTCACCGACCCCAGCCACAGTGGACGGTCCTCCGGCCGGTTCCGGCCGTAGACCTCCAGCAGTGCTTTCGCCTCGATCGGGTCGCCCAGCGCGGTACCGGTGCCGTGTGCCTCGACGACGTCGACGTCGGCCGGGGTCAACCGCGCCGACGCCAGCGCCGCCTCGATCACCCGCTGCTGCGAAGGACCGTTCGGCGCGGTGAGACCGTTGGACGCGCCGTCGGAGTTCACCGCGCTGCCGCGTACCACCGCGAGCACCCGGTGCCCGTTGCGCTGTGCGTCGGAAAGCCGCTCCAGCACGAGCATTCCGGCGCCCTCACCCCAGCCCGTGCCGTCGGCCTCGGCGGAGAACGCCTTGCACCGCCCGTCCGCGGCGAGCCCCTGCTGGCGCGAAAACTCGGCGAACAGCGTCGGGGCGGACATCACGGTCACGCCGCCCGCGAGCGCCAGGTCGCACTCGCCACCGCGCAGCGCCTGAGTCGCCAGGTGCACCGAGACCAGCGAAGAAGAACAAGCGGTGTCCACCGACACCGACGGACCTTCGAGCCCGAGCACGAAGGACACCCGGCCCGACAGCACGCTGTTCGCGGTGCCGGTCAGCAGGTGCCCCTTCACTTCCTCGGAACTCATCGGCAGCGTCGTGCCGTAGCCGGAGGAGTAGACGCCGGCGAAGACCCCGGTGCGGGAGCCCTTGAGCGAAAGCGGATCCACGCCCGCGCGCTCCAGCGCCTCCCAGGCGACCTCCAGCACGACCCGCTGCTGCGGATCCATCGCGAGCGCTTCGCGCGGCGAGATGCCGAAGAACCCCGCGTCGAACTCCGTGGCGTCGTGCAGAAAACCGCCGTGGCGGGTCGTCGCGTCGCCAGGGGTGCCGCTGTCGTAGAGGTTGTCCAGGTCCCATCCGCGGTCGCCGGGGAAGCCGGACACCGCGTCGGTGCCGGCCTCGACCAGCTCCCACAGCTGCTCCGGGCTGCGCACCCCGCCGGGGAAGCGGCAGCCGATGCCGACCACGGCCACCGGCTCCTGCCCCCGTCCGGACAGCTCACGCAGCTGCCTGCGCGTCGTCCGCAGGTTGGCGGTCACGAGCTTCAGGTAGTCG
The DNA here is from genome assembly GCF_014204865.1 of Amycolatopsis jiangsuensis. Lineage (NCBI taxonomy): Bacteria > Bacillati > Actinomycetota > Actinomycetes > Pseudonocardiales > Pseudonocardiaceae > Amycolatopsis > Amycolatopsis jiangsuensis. The sequence goes on along the minus strand of NZ_JACHMG010000001.1, from coordinate 7,331,383 downwards.
CGGAGTTTGTCTTCGTTCGCCATGTCCCCACCGTTTCCCGGGTACCGGAACGCTTGTCCGAGGAAGGCCGCGAGGCACCCCGAGGCACCCGTGGCGAACCGGGACGCTACTACGGCGAGACGGTGGCGGGGGCTGTGTTCAGCCGCCTACCGGCAGCAGCTGAACAGCAGCCGGAATCGTTGACACGACGGGAAAAGTGCGGAAGGCCGCCGGAGAGTCTGGGGTCTCTCCGACGGCCGTTCGTGAGGGCCGCGTACGGCTCACCACAAGCCGGGCACGAGCCGTTTCGTGCCGGCGCGGTAGGTCTCGTACGGACGGCCCAGTACCCGCACGAGTGCCCGCTCCTCCACGGCGATGCGCACGAGCACCGAAACCAGCGGGAGCACGACCGTCAGTGCGAAGGAGAGCCAGTTGCCCGCGGCCAAGCCGTAGCCGGCGGCCAGCAGGAGCACCCCGGTGTAGCTCGGGTGCCGCACCCGCCGGTACGGCCCGCGGGTGACCACCGGCTGGTCGCGGCCGACCTCGACGGTGGTGCGGAACGCCTTGCCCAGCACCACCACGGACCAGCCACGCAGCACCAGCCCCGCCCCCATCGCCACGACGCCCGCGATCTGCTCCCAGCCCGGGAGCCCCAGCGCGGAGAAGCGCAACGCGCTGCCGGCCGGCAGCAGGAACTCGAAGACGGTGGCGGCCAGCGTCGCCGACAGCGTGAGCACGACGACGAGCCGGCGGGTACCGCGGTCGGCCCGCGCGGAGCCGGTGCCGCGCACCCGGTCACGGATCACAAGAGAGATTTCCAGCAGCAGCCACAGCCACGAGGTGACGTGGACGGCGGTGAACACGGTAGCGGACCCTTTCCGGACTGTCCCTCCCCGCGCCGATGCGCGGGAAGGGACGGCGGGCTTCTCGGACAGGTTCCCCAGCCGGAACGGCCGGGCCGGTCAGCGCGCGAACGAGGCGCGGACCTTGCGTCCGTTGATCAGCAGGACCACACCCAGCAGCACCACGCCGCAGACGGCCTGTTCGATCTTCATCCAGGTCGGGAACCCACCCGGCAGCGCGACGATCACCGCGATCACCACGACCATGATCGCCGACACGATCCGCAGCCGCAGCAGCGCCCGCGGGTTGCCCTTCCCGGCGCCGACCGCGAACGACAGCATCAGGAACGCGGTCACCGCGACGATCCCGCCGCGGATCCACACCGCGTCGGTGACGAGGTCGGGATGATTGCGCAGGAGCACGATCGCCGCGAGCGTGAGGACGCTGATCACCGTGTAGACGACGACGAGCGACTTGGCGGTGCCGAGGGCGGACTTAGCGTCCGGTGTGACGGCGGTGCGGGTGGCGGTCTTGGCGTTCACCGTGCCTCCTCCTTCGAAGTGGTTCCGACTGCCGTCGGTATCTTGACCGGAACCAGTGTCGTGGAGGAAGCCGTTCACCCGGCAGTGAGTTCCTTCATCGGTCCGCCGTGACATTTGTAATGCGGGCCGCTCAGGGTTCCCCCTGAGGTCACCACAGCCGGACCGGGCTGTCAAGACACGCACGGGCGCCGCCCCGGGTGCTCCCCGTGGCGGCGCCCTGTGCGTGGCGGATCAGTCGAACAGGTCCGGCTCGGCGGCCGCGATCTGCTCGAACAGCGGCTGGAACTGGATCCAGCCGGCGTAGTCGTGCCCGGACTGCTCGTGGGTCAGCTTCGCGTTCTCCGGCGAGATCTGCTGCACCGGACCGGCGGCCTTCGCCGCGAGCTGCGCCTGTGCCGAGCGCTCCATGGTGATGAACCACCACGCCGCCGCGTCGACGGTGGTGCCGACCGTGAGCAGGCCGTGGTTGCGGAGGATGACCGCCTTGTGCGAACCGAGCGTGCGCGCGATGCGCCGCCCTTCCTCCAGGTCGGTGACCAGCCCGGTGTAGTCCTCGAACACCGCGTGGTCGTCGTGGAACACGCAGGCGTCTTGGGTGAGCGGCTCGAGCTCCTGACCGGTGGCCGAAAGTGCCTTGCCATACACCGAATGCGCGTGTGCCGCGCCCACGACCTCCGGCCGGGCCTGATGCACCGTCGAATGGATGACGAACGCCGCCTCGTTGAGCAGGTACTCACCCTGCACGACCTGCCCGTCCTGGTCGACCAGCAGCAGGTTGCTCACCTTGACGTGCTTGAACGGCACCCCGAACGGGTTGACCCAGAAGTAGTCCGGGAACTCCGGATCGCGCGCGGTGATGTGCCCGGCCACGCCCTCTTCGAAGCCGAACCGGCCGAAGATCCGCAACGCGGCGGCCAGCCTTTCCTTGCGGTGCCTGCGTTCCGCGGCCGGATCGTCGAACTGCGGTGGCACCGTGGAACGGTAGTGCCCGACGCGCTGCGCCTCCGGGATCGGCACGAGGTCCTCGTGCCGCAGCGGTTCGGCCGGGCTCATGCCGCGGAGCCGGCCGGTTCGCTGTCGGCAGGCGCGTCCTGCGACGCCGGGCCCGCCGGCTGGGCCGGCACACTCAGGCCCGGGACGCTGAGCCCTTCGACCCCGCGGACCGCCTCGAACGCCGCCTCGATCGACTCGGCGAGCGTCGGCGAGACCTCGTCGTCGATGTCGAGCTTCGCCACCGCGACCGCGGCGTCGGTCGGGAGCGTGTCGTCGCCGAAGGACACGTCGGCCCGGATGGCACCCTTGAGCGCCACCGTTTCCTCGTCGGTCAGCTCGCGGTTCAGGACCAGGGAGAACTTGTACCCCATCGCTGCCCACCTCAATTCCGTCACTGCTGGACAATGGTCGTTCGGCCGGCGGTCACGGACGCTAACCACCGGCCCCGCGGCGGCGCAAGCAGCGCGTTCAGCCGGGCCGGGTCCGCAGCTGAACACGGGTACGTTTGGCGGGAAAACCCCTTCCCGGAACGGAGAAACCATGTCCGCACCCCGATTCGAGGACGGCCTGTGGTGCCGCCGGTACCGCGAGCGCCCGGACGCCGTGGCGCGGCTGGTCTGCTTCCCGCACGCGGGCGGCACCGCCCCCTTCTACCGCCCGGTCCCCTTCGCGCTGCGCTCGGCCGTCGACGTCGTCGCGATCCAGTATCCGGGCCGCCAGGACCGCCGCGGTGAACCGCCGATCGACGACCTCGGGGTGCTCGCCGACCGTCTGCACGAGGTGCTGCGCGCCGAACCCGAGCTGCCGCTGACCCTGTTCGGGCACAGCATGGGCGCGGCCGTCGCGTTCGAGGTGGCCCGGCGGTTCGAGGCCGAGGGCACCCCGGTCGCCGGGTTGTTCGTCTCCGGCCGCCGCGGCCCGGCGACCGGTCGCGAGGAGGTCGTGCACCGAGGCGGGGACGAGGCGATCCTCGCCGAGATCAAGCGGCTCGACGGTTCGGCCTCGCTCGTCCTCGACGACGAGGACCTGATGCGGGCGGCGCTGCCGGCCCTGCGCGCGGACTACCGCGCCGTGGAGACCTACCGCTGTGCGCCCGGGGACACCGTGTCCTGCCCGATCGTGGCGCTCACCGGCGACGCCGATCCGAAAACGCCGGTCGCCGAGGCGCGGGAATGGGAACACCACACCACCGGCGGTTTCACCATGCAGGTGTACGCCGGCGGACATTTCTTCCTGACCACCGAAATGCCGAAGATCATCGCATTGCTGGACAACCATTTCTCCGGAGCGCCGGCAGTTCCCTGACCGGGGTGTCCACCTGCGGCGCGGCCGCGGCTGAACGCCTCTCGCGCCCACGCCGGGCGCGAGAGGCGCCGCTCCTACTCCGCCGCCTTCGTCCGCATCGTCCAGCGGAAAACCGGCTCGGTGCGCGGTCCGGGGATCCGCTCGAAGTGCTCGTAGCCACCGAGGTGCGCCACCTTGACCTTGTCCTGCGACGCGGTCACCGCGCAGACCCGGGCGGCGCCGGGAATGCTGTCCGGACCCCCTTCGAGCGTGCCGGCGACCGTGCTTTCCACCGCGTTCTCATAGCCGATGTCCGTCATGACGAAAACTCCTCGGATAGGTTTCTCCACCCAGTGCGGAACAATTCCCCCCAGGCCGCGAGAATATCGCACAGATCACACCGAACCGGCCGCTCCGGCTGAACGTCCCGCACCGCTGCTGCGTTCGGCTCATGACAAAAGTCATGGCCGCAACGATGCGGCTGCTCACTACAGGACGCCGCCCCGCCCGGGCACGATGGGATCCGGAGCAGACCCGAGGGAGTGAAGTGCCCGACGAAGACGAGGTGCGCGCGCAGCGCCGGCCCGGCGGTTCGACGCCGCGGTGGGCGCAGGGATGGCGACGGCTCGCGCTCGCCTCGGGCATGCTCATCTACCCCGTCGTGGCCGCCGTCGCGGTGGCCCAGCACGCCCGGCGTCCCCAGGACGAAGCACTCGGACTGCTGATCGTGGCCTGCTTCTGCGTCTGCTACGTGCTCGCCGCGATCGCCGCCACGCAGCTGGCCTGGCGGCGGTTCCGGTGGCTGCAGGCCGGGACCGCGGCGCTCTTCCTCGCGGCGCTGCCCTTCGCCCAGGCCGAAGCCTTCTTCCTCGGTGCGGTCGTCGTGGCCGTCGCCACGTACTTCCGGGGCAAGCGCGCGCTGCCGTACGCCGCGGTGGCGACCGTGGCCGCGGTCGTCGTCCCGTGGGCGGTCCGTCCGTGGCACAGCGATCCGGGCTGGCTCGAGGGCATCATGATGGCCAGCACCGTGCTGATCGTGTACGCGTTCTCCGAGACGGTGCGTGCCAACGGCGCGCTGCTGGAGGCCCGCGCCGAGGTCGCCCGGCTCGCGTCCGTGTCCGAACGGACCAGGATCGCCAGGGACCTGCACGACCTGCTGGGTCATTCGCTGACCGCCATCGCCATCAAGACCGACCTCGCGCACCGCATCGCGGCCAAGGAGGAATCCGGCGCGGTCGCGGAGATCGCGGAGATCGGCAAGCTCTCGCGGCAGGCGCTGACCGACGTGCGCGCGGCCGTGTCCGGCTACCGCGACGTGACGCTGACGACGGAGCTGGCCCGTGGCAAGGAACTGCTGCGTGCCTCCGGTATCGCGGCCGACCTGCCCACCGCGAGCGAAGTGCTCGACACCGCCCAGCAGGAGCTCTTCGGCTGGGCGGTACGCGAGGGCCTGACCAACGTCGTCCGCCACGCGCACGCGAGCCGGTGCACGGTCGTGCTGTCGTCGTCGGCGGTCGAGGTCGTCGACGACGGCGGCGGGATCGGCGCGCCCGAACCGGGCAACGGGCTGGCGATGCTGCGCGAACGCGTGGCGCTCGCCGGCGGCACCGTGCACGCGGGACCGACGGGAAACGGCTGGCGCCTGCGGGTGTCGCTGGAACGGAAGGCGGCCACCCCGGCATGACCACCAGACTGCTGCTCGCCGACGACCAGGAACTGGTCCGGGAGGCGCTGTGCTCGCTGCTGAGCCAGGAGGACGATTTCGAGGTCGTCGCCGCGGTCGGCCGCGGCGACGAGGTCGCGTCCGCGGCGTCCGCGCACGAGCCGGACGTGGCGCTGCTGGACATCGAGATGCCCGGCCTGGACGGGCTGGCCGCGGCCGCGGTGCTGCACGAGCAGCGGCCGGACTGCCGGATCATCATGCTCACCACGTTCGGCCGCGCGGGCTACCTGCGCCGGGCGATCGAGGCGGGCGCGGTCGGGTTCGTGGTCAAGGACTCCCCCGCCGACGTGCTCGCCGACGCCATCCGCCGGGTACGCGCCGGGGAACGCGTCGTCGATCCGGCGCTGGCCGTGGCCACCCTCGCGGCGGGCGAGTCCCCGCTGACCGCGCGGGAGCGCGACGTGCTCATCGCGGCCCGCTCGGGCGCGAGCATCGCGCAGATCGCCTCGCGCCTGTACCTGTCCGACGGCACGGTGCGCAACTACGTTTCGGCGGCCACCACCAAAACGGGGACGCGCAACCGCATCGAGGCCCTGCGGGTCGCCGAGGAACGGGGCTGGCTGTGACCGAGACCACGCATTTCCACACCATCACAACCGCGGTGCAAAACGGACATATTGGAGATAGTTTGACATACCAAGGGTGTGCCTCGTAAACCCTTGACACGACTGGGTGAATCAGTAATTCTGAATTCGCGAGCGGCAGCACTGCCGACCCTTCTGGCCAACTGTTCTGGGGGACATATGGCTGAGCGGTTTTTCGCGGCCGGTACGGCCGCGCCACGGGCTTCGGGCCCGTATTCGTCACCACCACGCCGGGCCCGATCGTGCCCGGCTTTCCGTGCGACATCGTCGACTCCTCTTCGGGTTCTCACCCGCGTCACCGTCCCTTGCGGACGGTTCGGGCAACGTCCGGGGCTCGTGCGCCACAGGGCGCACGAGCCGGGTCCGGTTCCGGCCGGGAAGCCTTAGCCGTTTCCCCGTTGTTCGTTTTTCGCACCACTTGTTCTGCCGCCTGTCCCGGGGCGAAGTGGTGATGTCTTCCTGCCCGCGGCGCGGCGGGCAGACCCGATCCGACCTTTTCTGGGGAGTTGAATCGCTTGACCAGCGCTCATGATTTCGCCCTGCCCGAACATCCGCGGCCGGTCCACCTGACCGATGTCACCGCCACTGTCACCGCCACCCGCGCGCAGGTGCCCGTCGCCACCCTGCTGCCCGCCGACTCGCCACGCCGTGGCGGCGCGGACCCCGAGCACGTCGCACGGCTCGCGGCGATCGACGGACCGCTGCCGCCGATCCTGGTGGACCGCCACACGATGCGCGTCATCGACGGCACGCACCGCCTGCTCGCCGCGGCCGCCAACGGGCACGCCACGATCGCGGTCGAGTACTTCGACGGCACCGCCGAGGACGCGTTCCTGCGTGCGGTGCGGGCCAACGTGACCCATGGCCTCCCGCTGTCCCAGGAGGACCGTCGCACGGCCGCGCGGCGCATCGTGTCGACCCATCCGCACCTGTCCGACCGGGCCATCGCCGACGTCGCGGGACTGAGCGCGAAGACGGTCGCGATCGTGCGGCGCGGACTCGGCGACGCCACCAGCCAGCCGGCCGCCCGCGTCGGCCGCGACGGCAAGCTGCACCCGCTGGACAAGGCCGCGGGCCGCAACCGCGCCGCCGCCCTGATCGGCGAGCACCCCGACGCTTCCCTGCGCGAGATCGCGCGCCGGGCCGGCGTGTCCCCGGCGACGGTGAGCGACGTGCGCAAACGCTTGGCCTGCGGTGCTCCGCCCGCTGGTACCACCGCGCCCGTACCTCCCGCAACCGCACATCCCGCCGGGGACACCGCAGCTGTGCCCGCACCAGCTCCCGCGGTACCGGCGCCCGCCCCGGTGGCAGTGCCGGAGCTCCGGCGTCCGGACCCCGGCCCGCTGCTGGCGAAGCTGGTGCGCGATCCGTCCCTGCGCGGCAAGGAGGACGGCCGCCAGCTGCTGCGGTTGCTGCACCGCGGTGCCGCGGCCAAGAACGAGCTGTCCACTCTCGCCACCGCGGTGCCCTCGCACTGCGCCGAGGTGGTCCACGGGCTGGCGCGGCACTACGCGGAGATGTGGCTGGAGTTCGCCCAGCAGCTCGGCTGATCCCTTCCCCTCCCGGCCCCGAGGAGCCGTCATGGCACAGGCCAGTTTCCAGCGTCCCGTCTCCCCCACCGAATGGTGGTTCCTTGGCCACCCGCCGGAGCTGTCCGCCGCCGTGCAGATCGTGGTGGAGGGCGCCGGCGAGCTGACCGTGGCGCGGCTCGGCGAGGCCGTGGCGGTCGCCTCGGCGGCCTGCCCCGGCTCCCGGCTGGTGCGGGACGGCCGGCAGTGGGCCGACAGCGGGATGGCCCCTCCGGTGCGGGAGGCCGGCCACGCGGAGCTGCTGGCACCGTTGTCCGGCAGCACCTGCGAGGTGCTCGTGGTGGAGGGCGATCCGCGGTCCATCGTGTTCCGCGCCGACCACGCGGTGATGGACGCCAAGGGGGTGCTGACCTGGGCGGCCGACGTGTTCCGCGTGCTGCGCGGCGAGGATCCGCTCGGCGCGCCGGATCCGGTGAGCGACAAGGAGGTCTTCGACGGACTCCCGGAGACCGACGACCTCGCGATCCCGGAGTACGCGTGTGCTCCGGTGCTCGGCGCGCTCGAGCCGACCGACCACTCGCGCGCGGTCACCGGCCGCCGCAGTGTGCAGGGCACCCACCCCGGCCTCGCGGCGAAGCTGGCGACAGTGCTGGTTTCGGCCGCAGGTCGGGAGTCGGGCGTGTTCCACATCCCGGTCGATCTGCGCCATCTCGCCCCCGGCACGCGCAGCACGGCGAACCTCTCGACCGGTTTCACCCTGGAAGTCCGCGCGGACGAGGACGCCGAGAGTGTCCACTCGCGACTGCTCGCCGAACTCGCCGCGGGCGCCGCGGTGCGCAAGGCACCGCCGGCGAGCCTGCTGGAGATGCCGCTGGAGCAGCTCAACGAAGTGCTCACGACGATCGACCGGCGGGCCCGTGAGCGGGACGCTTTTCCCAGCCACGCCTCCCTTTCCCACGCCGGCCGGGTCGGCGCGGACACCTGGCACAGCCCGGGGTTCACCGGTCGCACCGCCTACCTGATGTCCCGGCCGAACCCCGGCGGCGCACCGGACTTCAACATCCTGGAAGTCGGTGACCGGACCGAGATCACGCTGTCCTGGTGGGACGGACCGGACACCGCGGACCGGATCGAGGGCCTGCTGGACCGTGTCGTCGAAGGGCTTTCGCCGGACCGGCACTGGCCCGGCAACGAAACCGCGGTGGTGCAGGACGTGCAAACCGATGTGGTGACCCGCGTCCTGCGTCAGGCCGAGCTGACGCCGGACGCGATCGCCGTGTCCGGACCGGACGGCGACCTCGGCTACCGCGAATTCACCCACCGCGCCGAGGTGATCGCCGCCGCGCTGCGCGATCGGGGCGTGGGCCAGGAGACGCTCGTCGGGGTCGTCGGCGACCGATCGAGCGCCGCGGTCACCGCACTGTGGGGCGTACTGCGTGCCGGAGCGGCGTACCTGCCGATCGACGCGCACCACCCCGACGGCCGGATCCGTGCCGTCCTCGAGGATTCCGGCGCGCCGGTGTGTCTCGTCGAACGCTCCCGTGACCATGGTTTCGCGCCCCCGGGCTGTGCCACCGTGGTCATCGAGGACCTCGACTACACCGCGGACCCGGACGTTCCCGAACCGGCGCCCGCCGACGACCAGCTGGCCTACGTCATCTACACCTCCGGCTCCACCGGGAAACCCAAGGGCGTCGAGATCGACCACGGGGCGCTGCGGAACTACGCGCACTGGGCCGTGCGCGAGTTCGCGCTGGACGCGACCACCCGGGCCCCGCTGCTCGTGTCGCTCGGCTTCGATCTGGCCGGCAACACGCTTTTCCCGCCGCTGCTGGCCGGTGGCGCGATCGTCACCTGCCCCGGCGAGATCAGCAACGAGCTGCTGGAACGGCTGCTGACCACGTCCGGGGCCACCACGCTCTCGCTGACCCCGTCCCATCTGGCGCTGATCAACCGGCTGGGCGTCACGGCGTCCGGTTTCCGCACCCTCGTGGTGATCGGCGAACAGCTCACGACCGCCGTCGCCCGGCGCGCGCAGGAGGTGTTCGGCCCGGAGTGCGTGGTCATCAACAGCTACGGCCCCACCGAAGCGACGGTCATGATGACCGTGCACCGCTTCGACGCGGTCACGGACACCGACGCGGCAGTGCCGATCGGCGTGCCGGTCGACAACAACACGGTGGTGCTGCTCGATCCGCACGGACGGCCGTCGCGCTCCGGCGAGCTGCTGATCGGCGGACGGCAGCTGGCCCGCCGTTACCGAGGCCGTCCGGACCTGACCGCCGAACGCTTCGTCACCCTTGCCGACGGCCGGCGCTACTACCGCACCGGCGACCTGGCCCGCATTCTACCCAGCGGTGAGCTGGAGTTCCTGGCCCGCACGGACGACCAGGTGAAGGTGCTGGGCCACCGCATCGAACCGGCCGAGATCGTGGCGGCGCTGGAAACCCATCCCGCGGTGCGCCAGGCCGTGGTGGTGCCGCGGGCCAGCGGTGAGCAGAAGGTGCTGTGCGCCTACGTCGTCGGCGATCCGGTCGGCACCGACACGGTGCTGGCCCATCTCGCCGACCGACTGCCCCGCTACATGCTCCCCGCCGCGACGGTGTTCGTCGACGACATCCCCCGCACGCTCAACGGCAAGGCCGATCCGAGCGCGCTGCCGAACCCGTTCCCCGGCACCACCGAGGCGGTCACCCACCATCCGCTGACCGCACGGGTCGCCGGGATCTGGGCCGGACTGCTGGGCATCCCCGCCGAGCGCATCGCACCCACCGCGGATTTCCATGAGCTGGGCGGCAATTCCCTGCTGTTCCTCGCCATGCTGGCCGCGCTGACCCGCGATCTGCTCGGCGAGACCCGGCACGACCTGATCACAGCCGAGCTGCCGCGCCTGGTCCGCGATCCCACCCTCGACGCCGTCACCGCGGTGGCGAAGGACCTGCTGGCCGCACCGCCCGTCGACGGCCTCCCGGAAACCTCCGGCCCGCGCCAGGAACACGCCGTGCCGGGATGATCCGCAACAGCACCGGTCGGCCCGCCGGCGGGAGCTGGAGTCACGACCGAGACAGTGCGACTCAGCCCTGATCGTGCGAGCGCAACTCCTGCGCCAGCGCGCCGCGACGTTCGGGCTCAGCACCGGGATCGCCATGGCCGACTGGGCGATCAGGCAACCATCCGGGAGCCCGGGGTCGGCGATGCGCTTCAGAGTGACGTCGAAGAACGCGCGAACCGCGGCGAGAGGATCCGAAGCCGCACACGAGAGGGCGGCTTCGTACCTGTCGCCATAGCGTGTGGCGTAGCGGTCCAGGCAACGCTGGAAGAGGGTGTCCTTGTCACCGAGCGAGGAGTAGAGCGAGCTGCGATTCAGGCCGGTCGCGCGGGACAGGTCGTCCACCGAGGTGTCGGCGTAACCGGCGCGCCAGAGCACTCGGCAGGACCTCGGCAGCAACCCGGTTCGCGAGCTGCTCCTGCGCGACCTCGCGGGGTTCACGCACCACTGGGTCGACGCGGACGGCGTCCGGCTCCACGCCGTCGAAGGCGGCCGGCCGGACGGCCCGGCTGTCGTCCTGCTCGCCGGATTCCCGCAGAACTGGTGGGCCTGGCGGAAGGTGCTGCCCCGCCTCGCCGGTCGGTTCCACGTCCTCGCGATCGACCTGCCGGGGCAGGGCCACTCCGAACGCCCGGAACGCGGCTACGACACGCATACCGTCGCGGCGCACGTCCAGGCCGCCGTCGAAGCCCTCGACGTGCCGAATTACTGGTTGGTCGCCCACGACATCGGCGCCTGGGTCGCGTTCTCCCTCGCCCTCGGTTTCCCGAGCCGGCTGCGCGGAGTCGCGCTGCTCGACGCCGGAATCCCCGGCATCACGCTCCCCGAGACAGTCCCCACCGACCCGGACCGGGCGTGGAAGACCTGGCACTTCGCGTTCCACGTCGTGCCCGGCCTGCCCGAGACGTTGCTCGCCGGCCGCGAACGCGAGTACGTCGACTGGTTCCTGAACGCGAAGACTCTCTCCCCCGGCAGCTTCGACGAAGCCGACATCGACCACTACGCGGCGGCCCTCGCCGCCGATGGTGGCCTCCGCGCCGCTCTCGCCTACTACCGCGACGCCGCCGAGTCAGCGCGCAAGAACCGTGCGGCGCTCGAACGGCAGCACCTGACCGTGCCGGTCCTCGGGATCTCCGGCAGTCACGGCTCCATTCCGGACATGGCGGCCGCCCTCAGTCCCTGGGCCGAGCACACGACCGGAGTCGTCGTGTCCGGCGCCGGGCACTTCATCCCCGACGAGCAACCCGAAGCCGTCGCCGCCGCGATAGCCGATTTCGCCGAGGGCGCCTGAAGGAAGCCGCGGCCCGGGACAGGGCCGCGACTTCGGAACGGAAAACGGTCAGGCGAACTGGATCCCGCCGTCGATCATGACCGACTGGCCGGTCATGTAGTCCGAATCGGGGGAAGCGAGGTAGGACACGTAACTCGCGACGTCCTCCGGCACGGAGACCCGGCCGAGGTGGATCAGGTCCGAGTACTTCGCGATGGCCTGCCCCTTCCGCAGTCCTTCGGATTCGGCCAGCTTCTCGTCGATGAGGTCCCACATCGCGGTGCCGACGATGCCGGGGCAGTAGGCGTTGACGGTGATGCCGTGCTTGGCCCACTCCATCGCCGCGGCCTGGGTGAGCCCGCGGACCGCCCACTTGGACGCCGAATAGTGCCCGAGCATCGCGAACGGCCGGTGCGCCACGATCGACGCCGCGCCGATGATCTTGCCACCACCGCCCTGTTCGATCATCCGCTTCGCGGCGGCCTGGTAGCACAGGAACATGCCGCGGGCGTTGACCGCCAGCATGCGGTCCCAGTCCTCCGGAGTGATCTCGAGCAGCGGCAGCACCTGCGCGATACCGGCGTTGGCGACCATCACGTCCAGCGAACCGAGCGCGCCGGCGGCCTCGCCCACCATGCGGGTCACCGCCTCGGGCTCCGACACGTCCGCGGTCACCGTGCCCGAACGCCGTCCCGCGCCCCGGATCTCGTCGGCCACCGCGGTCAGTTCGGCTTCGTTCGCGGCGATGTCGTTGACCACCACGTCGTGCCCGTCCTTGGCCAGCCGCAGCGCGATCGCCTTCCCGATCCCTCGTGCGGCCCCGGTGACGAGGACGTTCTTGCTCATGCGATGACTCCTTTGTGGTCGCAGGGCTTTCCCCGGAACATAGGGGTGCCCGGCCGCGACCGGAGCCGCCTCGCTGTCTCAGTTTGAGACAGCGAGTTCAGCCTCTCTCCTCTGCTTCCAGTTCCTCGAGGAAATCACCGAGCTGGGCCATGGTCGGGTACGACGCCCGGGCTCCGGGCCGGGTCGCCGCCAGCGCGCCGGCTCCGGAGGCCAGTCTGGTCGCGGCCAGGAGATCCAGTCCACGCGCGAGACCGTAGCCGACCGCGCCGGCGAACGCGTCGCCACTGCCGGTGGTGTCCACCGCGTTCACGCGCACAGCGGGCACCCGGGTGTGCTCCCCGGCCTCGAACAGCACGGATCCCTGGGCTCCCAGTGTCACGATCGCGCGGCGGATCCCGGCGCGGTCGAGGGCAGCCGCCGTCTCCGCCCAGCCGTCCGGGACGTCCCGGCACAGCTGCGCCAGTTCGTGGCGGTTGACGATGACGACGAAACAGTCGCGGAGAAGTTCGTCCGGCACCGCCCGGTAGGGCGACAGGTTGAGCACCACCTTCGCGCCGCTCGCCGCCGCGTGCCGGGCACACGTCGTGACCGTGTCGAGGGGCACTTCGAGGGCCAGCAGGACCACGTCCGCCTCGACGACCGCGGCACTGACCTCGTCGGTGGCGGTCAGCCGCGCATTGGCGCCCGGGACGACGACGATCGCGTTCTCGCCGGTGGCATCGACGCTGATGAACGCAGATCCGGTCGGTTCGTCCCGGCACACCAGCACGCGGTCCGAGACGATTCCGAGGTCCCGGAGGTCCGTCCGGACCGTGCGCGCCGCGTCGTCGTCGCCGGTCATCGCGACGAGTTCGACCTCGCCGCCGAGCAGGCGCGCGGCGGCCGCCTGGTTGAAGGACTTGCCGCCGGTTCCGGCACGGGCCGAATCGGCCAGCACGGTCTCACCCGGTTTCGCGATCGCCGGGACGCGCAGCGAATGATCGAGGTTCACCGAACCGACGCTGACGATACGACCTGTGCTCACGAGGAACTCCTGACCGGGGCGGCCTTCGCCTCCGCGGAAACGGGGCGCGGGATCGCGAACGACGCGGCGAAGGCGGCGAGCAGGAAGACCGCGCTGCCGATCGCGGCACCGGTGTATCCGGCCGCGGGAGCCGAAGCGGACGGGGTCGCCGCCGCCTGGACCGCGTAGATGACCAGGAAACTGAGGCCGGCGCCGATGTTGAACGCCCCGGTGTTCAGCCCGGGAAGGGAACCCGGCCGGTCCGCCGGGCTGAGGACGACCCCGAGCCCGTTGAGCATGATGTTCGCCATGCCCGCGTACAGCACGCCGACCCAGACGGCGATGACGAACAGGAACACCGTGGAGCTGCCGCGCACGCCGAAGGCCAGCGCGATCATGCCCACGACCGTGCCGAGAATCCCGATGCGGAGCATGCTCTTGTAGCCGAAGCCGGCGGCGAGCCTGCCGGCGAACGGTCCCATCACCAGCCCCGCGACGGCGTACGGCGTCAGGACGAGAGCAGAAACCGTTTCGGCGTCGAGCCGGAAGCCGAGTGCACCGTCCTGGGCGAGGGCCGGGAGGACGCCGTTCATGATCGCGAAAACGCCACCCAGGGTGAGCGTGGTCGTGCCGATCAGGGCCCAGGTGGACCGTTCCCGCAGCTGGGCGATCGGGACCAGCGGAGCCGCGCTGCGTCCCTCGGCCAGCCAGAACACCGCGAAAGCCACGGCTGCCAGCACCGCGGTGCCGATCGCGATCCACCAGTTCGCGTCGCCGAGCTTGCCCATCTCGTTGACCGCGACGAGAGCCGCGCCGACGGCGACGACCAGAAGAACCGTGCCGGCGACGTCGAGACGACGGCGGTCCTCGGCGAAGGACTCCTCGCTCAGGAAACGCACCAGAACCGCCGCGGCGACGGCCACCGCCGCCATGGTCCAGAAGATGGCGTGGAATCCGTGATGGGTCACCAGATAACCACCGAGGAGTGCGTCGAATCCCGCGATTCCGCCGTTGACCGCGGTCACCACTCCCATGAGCGTTCCGTATTTCTTCGGCTCACGTACCTCGGCACGCAACATCACCAGCGCGATCGGAATCACCGGTCCGGAGGCACCCTGGATCACCCGGCCGGCGAAAAGCACCTCGATATTCGGCGCGAGCGCTGCGAGCACACATCCCGCCGCCGTGATCAGCAGCGCGGCACACAGAACCCGGCGCCGGCCGGCGATGTCGGCCAGCCGGGGCAGGAAAAGCGCGAACATCGCGGCGGCGGTGAAGAACGCGGTCTGCGTGGTGGCCACGGCGCCCGCACTCACCTGCAATTGCTCCTGAATGGACACGAGTGCCGGGCTGAGCATGCTCGCGTTCAACTGGAAAGCCAGACATGCGGAAAGCAATGCCACCATCAGTATCGTGGCCGGCGATCCGGTCCGGGTTCGGTTCACTGACATCATTGTCGGTACTTTCGTTTTCGCTGAAAGAGATGCTAGACTTGTCCTGACTCGGTAAATGGATTCGACGGTGAGGTAATGGCGGTTTCACTTCGGGATGTTGCCGACGCCGCGGGCGTCTCGATCGCGACCGCCTCGCGCGCGCTCGGTGGCAAGGGGCGGGTGTCGGAGGCCTCGATGCGCCTCGTGCGCGAGACCGCGGACCGTCTCGGCTATCGGGTCAACGCGCTGGGCAAGGCGCTGCGCGAAGGGTCCGACGGGGTCGTCGGCATCGTGGTTCCCATGGTCAGCAATCCGTTCTACGCCTCCCTGGTGCACGAATTCGAGGACCAGCTCTCGAGCCGTAACCTGAAATTGCTCATCGCGGACTCGCACGGCGAACTCGACCGCGAGGTCGAACGGCTCGAAGCGCTGGCGGGCCGCCGGGTCCGCGGAATCTTCGTCGTCCCGGCGTACTTCGACCGGTCCCGCCCCACCATCACGAAGATCGCCCGGCAGCTGCCGCTGGTGCAGGTCGACCGGCGGGTCGAGGACGACGCGACGCTGACTTTCGTCGGCGTGGACAACGCGGACGGCGTCGAGCAGATCCTGCGGCACGTTTCCGGGCAAGGAGCCGGCACGGTCGTCTTCGTCGGCGCCGATGACCGGACCTCGGTGGGCCGGGAGCGCGCCCGGGCTTTCTCGCGGGGCGTGGAGCAGTTCGGCCTCACCGCGCAGCGGCCGGTGATCGACCGGTACCTGTTCGAATTCGGCCTTTCGGCGGCGAACCGGCTGCTGCGCCGGTCGAAGCTGCCGGACGCGGTGATCGCGGGCGACGACCTCATCGCGACCGGACTGCTCGCCGGGTTCGCCCGCCACGGCGTCGCGGTCCCGGACGAGCTGCTGATCACCGGTTTCGACGGCACGATCCTCGCCGACATCTGCAATCCGACCCTGACCACGGTGGCGCAGCCGATGGCGAAAATCGCCGAGGTCGCGGTCGCGCACCTGATGCAGCAGATCGACGACGCCGGCGCCGCCGGGCCGCACGTCCGGCTGCGCGCGACCCTGCGGCCGGGCGGTTCGACCGGGCGCCGCCCGGCGCGGCCCGCTGCACACAGCGCTACTTGAGGTTCGCGACGGCATCGCGGACCAGCTGCCAGAACTTCGGCACGTCCAGCGTGATCGCGATATCGGCGTTCGGCTCCTTGCCCAGCATATCGTGCAGGTCGACCGCGGTGGCCCCGGAGGTGAACTCGCCCCGGGTCTCCACGTCGACATGGCTGCGCCGGATGCTCGCCACGGCGCGGTCGATCGCGATCGCGACCGTGATCGGGTCGTGCAGCGGCCCCTCCGGCATTCCTTCGACCGCTTCGTAGGTGCTGCAGAAGAACCGGAGCAGTTCGACACCGAACGCGCCGGTCTCGTTCCCGATCGCGCCGATCGAATCGATCACCTCGCGCGTGATCAGGGCCTGGTGGGAAATGTTCAGCCCGACCATCGTCAGCGGCAGGCCGGATGTGAACACCAGATCGGCCGCCTCCGGGTCGACCCAGGCGTTGAACTCGGGGTAGGCGCCGACGTTGCCACGCCCCGTCGAGCCGCCCATCCAGATGATCTCCTTGATCTTCCCGCGGAGATCGGACCGCTGCTGCAGCAACGTCGCGATGTTGGTGAGCGGTCCCGTCGGGATGAGGGTGACCGGTTCCGCCGCGTTTTCGAGGAGGTCCGCGATCAGCTCGACCGCGCTGCGCTCGTCCAGCGGAACCGTGGGAGTCGGCAGGACGGGACCACCGAGTGCGTTGGCACCGTGGATCCAGGTCGCCGGAGTGAGCTCTCGCCGCAGCGGTTTGTCGGCGCCGGCGGCAATGGGCACCCCCTCGACACCCGCCACGGTGAGCGCGACGCGCGCGTTGTGCGTGGTGTGTTCCAGGCGGCCGTTCCCGCCCACGGTGGTGACGCCGAGCAGGTCGATCGCCGGAGTGCCGGCGGCGAGCCAGAGGGCGAAGACATCGTCATGACCGGGGTCGCAGTCGATGATGACCGGAGTGGGCATGCTGCTCCTCTGCAGTGTGTAAACGTTTCCATCGATGTGGAAACGATTACACTCGTGACGGGACTTGTCAAGGGACGGAAGAGCGCCCGCGGCGGTCCTGGCTGCCGGTTAGAGTGCGTTGTGCACCTTCGGACCCTGCGCTCCTTCGTGGTGCTCGCCGAGGAGCTGAACTTCACCCGCGCAGCCGAGCGGCTGCACGTCGCGCAGCCCGCGTTGAGTCAGCAGATCCGCGGACTGGAAAGGGAACTGGGCGCGCAGCTCGTGGACCGGGGGCAGCGGCCGCTGCGACTGACCGAGGCCGGCAGCTACCTGCACACCGAAGCGTTGCGCATCCTGGCCACCTGTGAACAGGTCGCGCTCGGGACGCAGCAGATCGGGGCCGGCGAACGGGGCTGGCTCGCGATCGGGTTCACCCGCTCGTCGATGTACAGCGTCCTGCCACCGGCGCTGAAAGCGTTCCACCACGCGTTTCCCCAGGTCGAGCTGAAACTGTTCGAAATGGTCACCGAGGAGCACGCGGACGCGCTGCGGGAAGGACGGATCCACATCGGGATCGGCAGGCAGCCCGCCCCGATTCCCGGGTGCGCGACCCGGCTGCTGCTGCGCGAGCGCCTTTCGGTCGTCCTCGCCCCGGACCATCCGGTCGCCGACGCCGGCGAGATCCGGCTCGCCGACCTCGCCGAAACCCCGCTGATCCTCTATCCGCAGCACCCTTCCGCGCAGTTCGCGCGGTCGGTCGAAGCACTGTTCCGCGACGCCGGGTTCGTCCCGTTCGTCGCGCACCGGACGTTCGAGATCCAGACCGCGATCGCACTGGTCGCCGCCGGGCTCGGGATGACCTTCGTCGGTGATTCGGTGGCCGCGCACGGCCGTCCGGACGTCGTCTGCCGGCACGTGGCCGGGCTGGGCACGGTCAAAGGGACCAGCACGCTGGCCGCGACGTACCGCTCCGCCGATCCGTCCCCGCACCTGCGGGCGTTCCTGGACTGCCTGCCCGACGTGGGCACCATAAGTTCCGGCGAATAGTACGAGACGATCCTGGTCTTGGACCGTACCGGCGGCGTCTTCCTACCATCGGAGCACCTTCCCCGCCGATGATCGCTGAGGTCGACGATGACTGATCGGATCGAGAAGACGACGATCAAGAAGCTGTACCTGCGCTTGATCCCGCTGCTGTTCGTGATGACCTTCGTCAACTACCTCGACCGCATCAACATCGGTTTCGCCCAGTTGGAAATGGGCGAGCAGCTGAAAATCGACCCGGCCGCGTTCGGTTTCGCCGGGAGCATCTTCTTCCTCGGATACATGGTGCTCGAAGTGCCGAGCAACCTGGTCCTGCACCGGGTCGGTGCCCGCCGCTGGATCGCGCGGATCCTGCTGACGTGGGGCGTCGTGTCGGCGCTGACGGCGTTCGTCTTCGACGACACGAGCCTGTACGTGATGCGGTTCCTGCTCGGCGTGATGGAGGCGGGTTTCCTGCCCGGCGTCGCGGTGTACGTGGCGCAGTGGTTTCCCGTGCGACATCGGGCCCGGGCAGTCGGCGGGTACATCATCGGCAGTTCCGTCGCTGCGGTGGTCGGCGGGCCGCTGTCCACGGCACTGATGACCTACGCCGACGATCTGCTCCGGCTGGCCGGCTGGCAGTGGATGTTCCTGCTGGAGGGCGGCGCCGCCGTCGTGCTGGGACTGTGCGCCCTGCGCTGGATGACCGACAAACCGGCCGACGCGCGATGGCTCGACTCGCGGCAGCGGGCGTGGCTGGAAACGACGCTCGAGGGCGAGCGAGGTGACCAGACGCGGGTCCCGGTGCGGCGGGTCGTCGGCGACAGCCGGGTCTGGAGTCTCGCGATCCTGTTCGGCTGCGCGCTGGTCGGCATCTACGGATTGCTGCTGTGGCTGCCGCAGATCATCAAGAGCCTCGGCGACCTGAGCACCCTGCAGGTCGGTTTCCTCTCGGCGATCCCGCCGTTGCTCGGGGTCCTGGGCACGTTCGTCGTCAGCCGCAGCTCCGACCGCACCGGCGACCGCAAGAAGCATCTCGCGTTCGTGTACGGGATGAGCGCGGTCGCGATCGCCGCCAGCGCGTACGTGCCGAACCCGGTCCTCGCGTACTCCTTGTTGTGTGTGACCGGGCTGTTCATCTACGCGGGGAACCCCCTCTTCTGGAGCCTGGCGTCCTCGTTCCGCACCGGTGCCGCCGGTGCGGCGACGGTCGCGCTGATCAACACGATCGCGCAGTTCGGCGGGCTGGTCGGCCCCTGGAGCATCGGGCTCGTGCGCGACGCGACCGGCAGTTTCCGCCTGGCTCTGCTCACCATCGCCGTCTTCCTCGTCGTCGCCACGGTGCTCGCGCTGCTGATGCGCGTGCGAGGCAAGGACGGCAGCACGCCCACCTCGAAGCTGGAACACGGAGAACTCCCGGCATGATCATCGACTGTCACGGCCACTACACGACCGCGCCGGCGGAACTGCACGCCTGGCGCAGGCAGCAGATCGACGGTGGCGCGCCACCGCCCCCGGTGTTCTCCGACGACCTGATCCGCGAGACGATCGAGCCCCACCAGATGCGCAGGCAAGACGAACGCGGCATCGACCTGACGATCTTCTCGCCGCGGGCGGCGAGCATGGGACACCACCTCGCCCCGGTGGACGAGAACGAGCAGTGGTCGCGCGTGTGCAACGACCTGGTCCACCGCGTGTGCGAACTCTTTCCCGGCCGCTTCGCCGGGGTCTGCCAGCTCCCGCAGGCACCCGGGGCCGGTCCCGCGGACTGCGTGCCCGAACTCCGGCGCTGCGTGGACGAACTCGGCTTCGTCGGCTGCAACCTGAACCCGGATCCCTCCGGCGGCGACTGGACGGGGCCGCCACTGACCGACCGTGCGTGGTACCCGCTTTACGAAGCCCTCGTCGAGCTCGACGTGCCCGCGATGGTGCATGTGTCCTCTTCGGACAATCCCAACGCGCACACCACCGGCGCGCACTACCTCAACGCCGACACCGCCGTGTTCATGCAGCTGCTGTCGGGCGACCTGTTCCGGGATTTCCCGGATCTGCGCCTGGTCCTGCCGCACGGCGGCGGCGCGGTGCCGTACCACTGGGGCCGCTACCGCGGTCTCGCGCAGAACCTGGGCCGGCCACCGCTGGCGGAGCACCTGCTTCGCAACGTCTTCTTCGACACCTGCGTCTACCACCAGGCCGGCATCGACCTGCTGACCCGCGTGCTGCCGGCCGGGAGCATCCTGTTCGCCTCGGAAACCTTCGGCGCGGTCGAGGGCACCGACCCGGAGACGGGACACTCGTACGACGACACCCGCAGATACGTCGAGGCGGCACCGTCGCTCGGACCGGCCGAACGCGACCGCGTCTTCGAGCGCAACGCGCGGTCGGTGTACCCGCGGCTGCCCGCCCAGCTCGAACTTTCCCACTCCGCATGAACCGAGGAGCACCGTTGACCATCGGCTGGCGTCGCCGCCCCTCCCCCGAACCGGTCGCGTCGGACGTCGTCGCTTCCGCCGCGGGACTGGCCGTTTCCCTGCTCAGTGACAACATGGCGCGCGTCTCGGGCGCCGTCGGACTGCGGCACCGGCACGACGGCACACCGATGGCGGGCACGGCGGTCACGGTCCGCACCCGCGCGGGCGACAACCTCGCCGTCTACCGCGCGTTCGACCACTGCCGTCCCGGGGACGTCCTGGTTGTCGACGGCGGTGGCGCCCTCGACCAGGCACTGATGGGCGACATCATGACCAGCTTCGCCGAGCGCCGTGGGCTGGCCGGAGTCGTGGTCGACGGCGCGATCCGCGACGTCGCGGCGATCCGGCAACGGCCGTTTCCGGTCTTCTCCCGCGGGGTGACGCACCGCGGGCCGCACAAGAACGGTCCCGGTGAGGTCAACGTGCCGGTCTCGATCGGCGGGATGGTGGTGCACCCCGGCGACCTCGTCGTCGGCGACGAGGACGGCGTGCTGGCGATCCCGGTCGCCGACGCGGCCACCGTGATCGCGGGCGCCCGTGCGCAAGCGGCCAAGGAGGCGGGAGCGCTGGCGGCCATTGCCGAGGACCGCTACGACCTGTCGTGGGTGACCGCTCGCGAGCAGCTGATGCGGGACGGCTGAAGCCGCCCGTCAGCTGGTGACCCACGCCTCCGGTTGGCCCCGCGCGCCACGGGTAACCGGGACGGGTGAAGGGCACCGAAGATCGGCTCCCCACGATCCGGGATTTCCCCGAGCTCGTGGACACGTTCCGGCAGGCCGGCGAGAAGGGGCTGTTCGTCCGGTGGTCGCGGGGGCCGGAGGCGGACCTGCGGTCCGGGCAGGAAAGCCGTGACGGGCTCACCGGAGCGGCGTTGCCCGGCCTCTCGGCCAACTCGCTGAAGCGGGAACCGTGGTGGCGCGACCGTTCGGCCCGGCTGTGGCTGGCCCGCCGGCTCTACGACTATCAGCATCTGCGTGATCTGCGCGGCCCGGGTGTGCGGCCGTGGCTGCTGCGGGGCCGGGAACTGGCCCGTGGCCCGGACAACGAGCCACTGGTCGTGTGCGAGGAGCCGATCGCCTGGATCGCGGACGACGTACTGCGGGAAGCGCGACGGCTGGTGCGTGACCAGGGTGCCCGCGAATGGGGACCGATGGACCGGCGACCGTGAGCACATCACGGTCCCCCTCACCACCGCGCCACGCGCACCACGGTCCCCCTCACCACCGCGCCACGCGCACACCACGGTCCCCCTCACCCGCTCGTGCCGCTCACTTCCAGTACTGCCCAGACGACTTTGCCGCCGGTCCATCTCGGGCTGCATCCCCACACCCGGGACAGCTGAGCGACCAGTTTCAGGCCCAGGCCGCCTCCGGCGTTCGCCAGTCGCTCCCGCAGGACCGCCGGGCGGGGATCGTCGTCGGTCACCGCGACTGTGCATCGGTTCCGGCGCAGTTCCAGCCTCAGCCTCGGGGTCGAATCGGTGTGCTGCAAGGCGTTCTCGACGAGTTCGGTCACCACTGACTTCGCGTCGTCGATGAGGCCCGGCACGGCCCAGTCCTCGCAGATCTCCCGCACGGACTCGCGGGCGCGCACCGCCGCGCCCGTCGAGCGCGGGATCTCCCGCTGCACCCGCAACTGGGGCGGCCGGTCGAGCACCGCGGCGGCCCCGTCCACCGAGGCCTCGACACGAGTCAACCGGTCGACCGTACGGTTGCGCAGCAGCGCGCGATGGTCCGGGCGCTCCGACACCACCGCGAACGGGACCGCCGGCCAGTCCCCGATCCGCAGGGCGACCAGGGCGAACACACTCGTCAGCGCCGGGTCGTCGATCTCCAGCTCCGAGATGTCGGCGATCAGCGCGTCCGCGTCGACGGCGCTCTTGAGCAGACCGTCGCGCAGGTCAGGGTAGGACCGCAGGTCCAGGTGGCCGGCCGCGCGAGCGAGAACGAACTCGCCCTGCTGGGTGCGGCTGACCCGCAGCCGCGGCGCACTCATTCGGACTCCTCTTCGATCGCAAGGAGAAACCTCCGCAACGTGTCCGCCGCGTCCGTCCACTCGCGTTCCGAGTCGGCGACCCGCTCGGCCAGCCCCGGACCACCGGTCCGCAGGTGCTGTCGCATCCGGCGGCTCAGTGTGGCGCGTTCGTCGAGAGACCGCAGCGCCGTACCGAGAGCCCGGCGCAGTTCCTGGTCCTGCGCGAAGAGCAACGCCTTCGCCGACCAGGCATGGCCGATGTGACACCGGTACTGGCCGGGCCCGAGTTCGGTCAACGTCCCACCGCAGTCCGGGCAGGTGAACTCACTCGGCGTCGTCTCCGGTGGCAGGGCCCCCAGCTGCACGCCCGCCCGGGCGATCCGGTCGTCGAGCAGCAGGTGCGGAGGCGGTTGCGGGAGCACGCCCGGATCGACGGGCACCCGGCTGAGCTTGTCGAGCGCGGGGGCGATCTCTCCGGCAGGCAGCACCTGGTCGGTGTCGACCAGCTCCAGCGCGGCCCGCGGCATGCCGGGGTACATCGCGTCGGCGGGATCCTGGACGATCGCGAGCCCACCGAGCGCGGTCACCGCGTGGAGACCGGCGGCGCCGTCGTCGAGAGCGCCGGAAAGGATCACTCCGAGCACTCGAGGACCGGCGGCGATCGCGGCGGAGCGGAAGGTGGCGTTGACGGACGGCCGGTGCCCGCTCTCGGTGGGCCCGTCGGTGAGCACGACGGCGTCATCCTCGACCAGCAGGTGCCGCCCTGGCGGGGCGACGAGCACGGTGCCCGGGCGGATCGGCTCGCCGTGGGACGCGCTGCGCGCCGGCAACGGGCCCGCCCTGTCCAGGATCGAGGCCAGCGCGCTCGGACCGTCCGCACGCACGTGCAGCACGACCAGCACGGCGGCCGGGAAGTTCGCGGGCAAGCCTGCCATCAGGGCTTTCAGCGGCGTCACGCCACCCGCGGAGGCTCCGATCACCACGAGATCGCGGCGGACCCTCGACACGGCATTCACCTCTTCGTCGTCCGCTGGCGCAAAGCTTCATCCTGTGTTCCCGGTGTCCGCGAACGACAAACACAGCCGGGACTCACGCCCGTTCCGTTCAGGCGTCCGGCACTTCCTCCATCACCAGCAGAGCTCCCTGACTGGTGCCGTTGGGCGCGTGCAGTGCGCCGCACTGGAGCCGGATCTTCGTCGCACGACCGCGCCGGTTGACCGCGTCGAGGACGATCTGCGCCCGGTAGTCGAGGTCAGCGAGTGCTTCGCGCACGACCGGACGCAGGTCGGTGACCGGCAGACCGATGTCCAGGTTCAGCAGGTGGGTGCCCTCGGCCTCGTCGCGGCGTACGCCCCACAGGTCCTCCGCGCCGCGGTTCCAGGCCTTGATCCGCATCTCCCGGTCGATCACGACGAGGCCGCCGGGAATCGAGGTCAGCACCGACTCCAGGAACTCGTTGACCTCGTCGAGTTCCAGGCTGCGTTCCCGCATCGCGTCGTTGATCGTCTGCAGCTCGTCGTTGGTCGACTGCAGTTCCTCGTTCATCGTCTCGAGTTCTTCGTTGGTGGACTGGAGTTCCTCGTTGGTGGTCTCCAGTTCCTCCACCGTCGACTGCAGTTCCTCGTTGGTGGTCTCGAGTTCTTCGTTGGTGGACTGCAGCTCCTCGTAGGCCGACTCCAGCTGCCGGTTCGCGTGCTCCAGATCCGCGCGCAGCTGGCGGGCCCAGCTGACGTCGTGGAAGACGACCGAAACGCCCAGCATCCGCTTGTCGTCGCTCAGGAGCGGGTTGACGTGCACCTCGTACCAGACGGTCTCGCCGCCGCGGCGCCACTCCACGTCCTTGATCCGCAGCGACCGGCGTTCCAGCCGCGCCTGCTCCACGTGCACCCGCAGCGCCACCGGCCGGTAGGAGACGTCCAGATCACGCAGCGGCCTGCCGACGTCCCGCTCGGACAGTCCGAAGGCGGCTTCGGCCTGCTGGTTGATCAGCGCGGTCACCTCGCCCTCGGTCACCACGATCTGCGGGACCGGGCTGGCCGAGAACGCGCTCTCCCGCAGCTCCTGCCAGCCGCTGTCGTCGTGCGCCCGGCGCTGCGGCAGCGGCGGCGAGACGAAATGGTGGTAGCCGACCGGGGAATGCAGCGCCTTGCGGAAGACGCGGCGCTTGAGGTCCAGCGGCTCGAAAATCCGCGTGTGCGAGAGCAGCATCTCCGCCTTGCCCAGGAACAGCACTCCCCGCGGGGTCAGCGCGAAGTGGAACCGCTCCAGGATCTTCGTCTGGGTCTCGGCGTTGAAGTACATCAGCGTGTTGCGGCACACCAGCAGGTCGATCCGGGAGATCGGCGCGTCCTGGACCAGATCGTTGCGGCCGAAGATCACCGAGCGGCGCAGATCCTTGCGGAAGCAGTAACGGCTGCCCTGCAGCTCGAAGTACTGCTCCAGCTGCCGTTCACTCAGACCTTCCACGTCGGCCGGGGTGTAGGCGGCCTGTCTCGCCTGGGCCAGTGCTTCTTCGTCCACATCGGTGGCATAGATCTTCACCCGCTGGCGGAACGCTTCCGGGCCGATCGCGTCCGCGAACAGCATGGCGAGGCTGTAGGCCTCCTGACCGCCGGCGCAGCCCGCGCTCCACACCCGGATCGGCTCCTCCGGACCGCGTTCGGCGAGAATCGCCGGCAGGACGTCCTCGCGCAGGTGGTCCCACGCGTCCGAGTCGCGGAAGAAGCCGGTGACGTTGATCAGGATGGTGTTGAACAGCGCGGCGAACTCCTCGGCGTTCACCTGCAGCTGATCGATGTACTCGCCGTAAGAGGCGACTCCGGTCTGAGCCATCCGGCGGCGTACCCGGCGCATCAGGCTGCTGCGTTTGTACCCGGTGAAATCGAACCCGCGGGACTCCTTGAGGTAGGCGAGCACCGACTCGAACTCGCCGTCGGATTCGGGACTCAGCTCCGTCACGCTCCGATACGCTACCCGCGGCGGTACCGCCACGCGGGGCGGGCCGTCACGGCGCTCACCCGCCGGCAGGACCCGCCTCGACCGCATTCGCTTCGACCGCATCCGCGATGAACCGGCGCAGCGTGTCCGCGGTGCGCCGGGCCTCGGCGTTCCGAGCCGCGTAACGTTCGGTGACCGCCGGGTGCCCGTGCTGCCGCGAGCGGTCTTCGAGCGCGGCGGCGAGGCTCGCCTTCTCGTCGAGTGCGCGGAGCGCGACCTCCAGCGCCCGCCGGTACTCGTCCTGCTGCGCTCGCACGAGTGCTTCGGCGGTCCAGCTGTGGCCGATGCGGCACCGGAAACGGTTCCCCGCCGAGTTCGTCCACACCATCGCTCCCTCGCAGTCGGGACAGCTCAGGCCCGCGCTGTGCGTGTGTGCACCGGTGATCCCCGGCCCGGGGACCTGGCGGGCGATCCGGTCCTCCAGCAGCAGTTCGGGTGCGGGAGGCGGCACCGGCGGAGGCTCCCAGGGCTCCCGCGTCAGCGCGTCGACCGCCGGGCCGATCGCCTCGGCGCGCAGCACCCGCGCACCGGGCACCCGGGACAGCGCGCGCTCCGGCAAGCCGGCATAGACCGCGTCCGCCGGGTCTTGCACCAGCGCGACACCGTGCCGCTCGGCGAGAGCGCGCAGTCCGGCGGCTCCGTCGTCCAGGACCCCGGAGAGCACGACGCCGATCGCGCGGGGACCGGCGGTGATCGCCGCTGACCGGAACGTGGCGTCGACCGCGGGACGATGGCCGTTCTCGGCCGGGCCGGCGCTCAGGACCAGCGTCCGGTCCGCCAGGAGCAGGTGTCGGCCCGCCGGAGCGACCTGGATGGTTCCGGGCGTGACCGGCGCGCCGTGCTCGGCGGTCACCGCGGGCAGCGGGCCCGCCCGGTCCAGGATCGCCGCCAGGACGTTCCCGCCACCGTGCGCGACCGGCATCGTCACCAGCACCGCGGCCGGCAGATCGGCGGGCAGGCCGGCCACCACGGAACGCAGCGCCGCCACCCCTCCCGCGGAAGCCCCGAGAACGACCAGATCGCGCCGAACGCCCACCTGGCGTACCTCCTCGTCCGGACCGGTCCTCCCGTTCGTGCCCGGCTACCCGCTGAGGACG
Source organism: Amycolatopsis jiangsuensis (assembly GCF_014204865.1). NCBI lineage: Bacteria > Bacillati > Actinomycetota > Actinomycetes > Pseudonocardiales > Pseudonocardiaceae > Amycolatopsis > Amycolatopsis jiangsuensis. The sequence continues at coordinate 7,304,711 of NZ_JACHMG010000001.1, read as the reverse complement.
GGAGGAAGCGCCGGTCACGCGGAAAATCTGCGGATATATCGCTTCACGATATATACTGGCTCGCATGCCACCCCGTACGATGTCCGAGCAGGCGTTCTACATCCTCACGGCGCTGGTCGACGAGCCGCGGCACGGCTACGGCATCGTCGAAGAAGTCGCCGTCCTGTCCGGGAACCGGCTCAAACTCCCGGTCGGCACGCTCTACGGCGTCCTGGACCGGCTGGCTGCCGATGGTCTCGTCGAGCCGGATCGCGACGAAGTGGCCAACGGCCGGCTCCGGCACTACTACCGGCTGAGCCAGGACGGCCGCCGCGTCCTGATCGGTGAGGCTCAGCGGCAGGCCGCGAACGCCCGGGTCGCGCATCGCCGCCTGGGCCTGAGCGGGGAGGCCGGATCATGACCGTGCTGGCAGGCCGCTACCGCAACCTCCTGCGGGTGCTGCCGGCCCACTACCGGGATCGCTGGGAAGACGACATGGTCGCCACCTTCCTCGAAACGGTCGACCGCACCGGCGAGGACCCCGACTTCGAAGACGACTGCGGCCGCCCCGATTTCCGCGAGACCGCGAGCGTCCTGGCTCTCGCGGTCCGTCTCCGCATCGGCGAGGGCGGTGAGAGTGCCGGAGGCCGCCCACGGCGCTACGTCGTCGCCGCCGACGCGGTCCGCCGGTTCGCCTTGCTCAGCACCATGTTCCACGCCGCGCTCGCGGTGGTCATGGGCATCCTGCGGCTCACCTGGCCGACGGACATCGTGCGGACCACCCCGACACCCGCCCTGCTCGCCGGATTGCTCTGGCTGCCGGCGTTCCTCGCCCTGCTGGCCGGCAAGCGGACCTGGGCCGTCGCGCTTCCCGCGCTCGCCACCGGGGTCACCGTGGCCCGCCTCGTGGAGTTTCCCACCCTCACCACGGTGGCACCCTCGTGCTCCAGGCCGCGACCGTCACCGTCGTGGCACTGTCCTCCCGGCGCGCGAGCGTCCACATCGGACAGTGGCTCGGCGCACTGGCCGCGACCGCGGTCCTCACGTTCGTGATCCTGTGGGCACTCACCCTGCCGACCGCCGGGATCGCCGGAATCCTCACCGGCCTCGCCGCGCCGGCTTTGGCGGCCCCGAAGCTGCGACCGGCCTGGCTCACCGTCGCCGGCATCACGCTCGCCGCCTGCCTGCTGTCGATCCCCGCACTGACCCAAACCCACGCCGGCCTCTACCTCGGCAGCTGAACCGGCTCACGGCTTCGCGTTCGATCCCGTTCCCGGATTTCGGTCAGTGGCCACCACCGGCCAGGGACCGGGCGATGACATTGCGCTGCACCTCGCTCGTTCCTTCGCCGATCTCGAGAATCTTGGCATCGGAATAGAAGCGGGATATCGTCGATTCGCGCATGAAGCCATATCCTCCATGGATTTGCACACTTTCGCTGGCCGCACGGTTCGCGACTTCCGAGGCGTAGAGCTTGGCCATCGCCGCCACAGTGCCGAACGGACGTCCCTGGTCGGCCAGCCAGGCCGCGTTGTAGACCAGCCAGCGTGCCGCGGCGATTTCGGTGGCCATGTCGGCCAGCTTGTGCCCGACTGCCTGGAAGCGATGCAACGGCCGGCCGAACTGCTCGCGCTGGCCGGCATGACGCACGGCGAGGTCGAGCGCTTTCTGCGCCAGGGAAAGGGACAACGCGGCAACGCTGATGCGACCTCCGTCCAGCACCTCGAGAAACTGCCGCAGTCCGTTGCCCTCCTCGCCGATGAGGTGGTCGTCGCTGACGAAACAGTTGTCGAAAACCAGTTCGCGGGTGTCGAGGGCGTGCCAGCCGATCTTCTTCAGCGGCTTTCCTTTGGTGTACCCTTCCGCGCCCTCGGGCACGAAGAAGGTTCCGTAACGCTTCGAGCCGTTGCCGTTTTCACCGGTGACCGCGAGCACGGTGACGCCGAGACTCATCTCGGTGCCCGCGTTGCTGATGAACATCTTGGTGCCGTTGAGCACCCAGCCGTCGCCGTCACGGCGGGCCCGGGTCCGGATCCCGGCCGCGTCGGAGCCCGCGGTGGGTTCGGTCAGGCCGAACGCACCGATCGCTTCACCGGCCGCGAGCGGTCGCAGCCAGCGTTCCTTCTGCTCGTGCGTACCGAAGGTCGAGAGCGGGAGCATGGCGATGGTGGAATGCGCGTTCCAGGCGGAGGCGATCGACTGGTCGGCGGCGCCGAGTTCTTCCATGGCCGCGACGTAGGAGACGAACCCGGCGCCCGCGCCGCCGTATTTCTCGTCCACGAGCATGCCCATGAGACCGAGCTCGCCGAGCCGGCGGAACACCTCCGTCGGAAAGTGCGAGCGTTCGGACCACTCCGCCGCGTGCGGAGCGATTTCCCTGGCGGCGAAGTCGTGGCAGAGCTGCTTGAGCGCCACGGTTTCTTCGGGCAGATCGAAGTCCATCAGTCCTCCGTGCGGTGGCGGGCTGCCCGGGAGGGCCGCCGCGTGCGGGTGGTGGGTGGCCGGTGGCGTCCCGATGGCGTGCTGGGGTGCCGGCGCATCAGGACCGTCCGGGCTCGAGGAGGATCTTGAGGTGGCTGCCGCGGTCCGCGGCGAGTTCGGCGAACGCGTCCTGCCCGGCCGACAGTGGCCGGACGCCGGTGAGCAGGGGTGCCGGGTCGAGCCGGCCGGTCGCCATCAGGTCCAGTACCCGGGGAATGTCGTGGTTGTAGCCGAGCGAGCCGAGGATGGTCCGCTCGAACGGGACGATCTGGGTGATGGGGACCGTGGCGCTGGCGCCGCTGATGCCGCAGAGGACGACGCGCCCGCCGCGGCGGGCGGTCGTGATGGCGAGTTCGACCAGCTCGGGCCGTCCGGTGGCCTCCACGACGACGTCCGGGCCGATCCGGCCGGTGCGCAGGAAGACCTCGCGGCGGACGTCGCTGCGGGCCGGATCGTAGACCTCGGTCGCACCGAGTCCGCTCGCCGTGCGCGCACGTGCGGCGACGGGTTCGCTCACGTAGATCGCGGCCGCCCCGGCGAGCTTGGCCGAAAGCAACGCGGCGACACCGATCGGGCCCGCGCCGAGCAGCAGCACGTTGTCACCGGGCTGCACGCCGGCGCGGCGGACGGCGTGCAGGCCGACGGCGAGTGGTTCGGCGAGCGCCGCCATCCGGTCGGTGACGCCGTCGGGAATCGGCACCAGGCCTTCGACCGGCACGCTCACGTGCGAGGCGAAGCCGCCGTCCGCGGCCAAGCCGACCGACCCGCCCTTCGCGCAGATGTGGTACTCGCCATGAAGACACCATCGGCAGACCCCGCAGCGCAGACAGGGATCGACCGCAACTCTGGTCCCGACCTCGACACCGGGGGACGGTGAGCCGAGCGCGGTCACGGTGCCGCTCATCTCGTGCCCGAGAGTGATCGGCGGGGTGACGCCGGTGAGCGGGTGCGCACCGGCGCGGATGAGGTTCGGACCATCGGCGACCTCGTGCAGGTCGGTGCCGCAAATGCCGCAGAAGGACACTTCGAGCACCGCCTGGCCCGGTGCGGGCGGCGCCGGCTCACGCACGTCGTCGAGGCGCAGCTCGCCTTTGCCGTGCCATCGCAGGGCCCGCACGTGCACCACCTCCGGAGTGGAGTTGTTTTTTCGACCAATCGGTACAAGAATCGTGGTTTCCGGCCCGATGTCAAGGGGCCGGGCTGAACTCGATGAGCGACAAGGGCAGGAGCGCGATGACTTCCACCCGGGTGAGCGACCTGGCAACGGCTTTCGACGACGAGCCAAGCACACTGGTGGGGATGTACCGGCGGATGCGGTTGATCCGGCAGTTCGAGGACCGTGCCTCCCGCCTGTACCGCACCAACGAGATCCCCGGTTTCCTGCACCTGTCCATCGGCCAGGAAGCCTCGGCGGTCGGCGCCTGCCTGCCGCTGGACGAGCGCGACGTGATCACCTCGACCCACCGCGGGCACGGGCACTGCATTGCCAAAGGCATTGACGTCGAGGGCATGTTCGCCGAACTCATGGGCAAGGAGACCGGCACCTGCCGCGGACGCGGCGGATCGATGCACATCGCCGATCCGCGGCGCGGCGTGTTCGGGGCGAACGGCATCGTCGCGGCCGGGCTGCCGATCGCCGTCGGTGCCGCGACCGCCGCGCAGCTGCGCGGATCCGGCGGTGTGGTGCTGGCCTTCTTCGGCGACGGCGCGGTGGCCCAGGGCATGTTCCACGAGGCCGCGAACCTGGCCTCGGTGTGGCAACTGCCGGTGATCTTCTTCTGCGAGAACAACAAATACGCCGAGTTCTCACCGATCGCGACGCAGACCCGGGCCTCGCTAGCCGACCGCGCGCCGGGTTACGCGATGGATTTCCACCAGGTCGACGGCAACGACGCCGTGGCGGTCGCGGATCTCGTCGGACGACTGGCGCGTGACCTGCGCGAAGGGGCCGGACCAGTGCTGGTGGAGGCCGAGACCTACCGCTGGCACGGGCACTACGAGGGCGATCCGCTCAAGTACCGCGATCCCGCAGAGCTCGCCGAATGGAAGGAACGCGATCCGATCGTCCGGCTCGCCGGCCGGCTGCGTGCGCTCGGGGAGGATCCGGCCGCGATCGACGAGTCGGTGGACGCCGAGATCGACGCGGCCGTCGAGAAGGCGCGCGCCGCGCCCGAGCCGGCCCCGGAAACACTGCACCACTTCGTCGGCGTCCCCCGCGAGCCCGCACCCGAGCCCGCGACCGCCACCGGCGAGGTCTTCCGCACCATGGACGCGGTCCACCGCGCACTCGAACGGGAACTGGAGACCGACGACTCGGTCTTCCTCGCCGGGATCGACGTCGGTGCCGGGGGCAATGTGTTCGGGCTGACCAGGGGGCTGGCCCAACGGTTCCCCGGCCGGGTCCGCGACACGCCGATCTCGGAGAGCGCCATCGCCGGCGCTGCTGTCGGGGCGGCCATGGCCGGGCTGCGTCCGGTCGTGGAGATCATGTACTTCGACTTCATCGGCGTCTGTCTCGACCAGCTGATGAACCAGGCCGCCAAACTGCGGTTCATGACCGGCGGCGCGGTCAGCCTGCCGCTGGTGATCCGCACTCAGTTCGGCGCGGGGAAGTCCTCGGGCAGCCAGCATTCCCAGAGCCTGGAGGCGATGCTGGCGCACGTGCCCGGGCTGACCGTCGTCATGCCTTCGACCCCCGCCGACACCTACGGGCTGCTGCGGGCCGCGATCCGTGATCCCAATCCGGTCGTGTTCGTCGAGAACCGCCTGATGTACGGGCGAAAAGGGCCACAGCCCCCGAGCACGCACCTGGTTCCGCTCGGCAAGGCCGCGATCCGGCGCACCGGCACGGACGTCACCCTGGTGTCCTACTCCAAACTGGTGCACGACTGCGCCGACGTCGCCGAACAGCTCGCCGGGGAAGGCATCAGCGTCGAGGTGATCGACCTGCGCACCATCGCGCCGCTGGACACCGAGACGGTGCTGCGGTCGCTGGCCACGACCGGCCGTCTCGTCGTCGCCCACCAAGCCGTGGGCGAATTCGGCGTCGGTGCCGAGCTCGCCGCAGTCGCCGCGCGGGAGGGGTTCTGGACCCTCGACGCCCCGGTCATCCGGGTCGGCGCCGAGCGCACACCGGCGCCCTACAGCCCTTCGCTGGAGCGGGTCTGGCTGCCCTCGAAGGAGACCATCGCCGCGGCGGTCCGCGAGGCCGCCACTGCGTGAACCAGCGGTTCAGTGGCAGGCGTGGGAGCGGAAATCCGCCAGCCGCTTCTCCAGCCCTGCCACGTCGTAACCGTCGGCGCAGAACCCCGCGATGAGCGTCGCGCAGTACTCCCGGGAAAGGAAGGCCGCGTCCCAGCCTCCGCCGGGCCGCGCCCACTGGTAGGTGTGGTTGTGCAGGTTGAGGAATTGCAGCATCGCCAGCCGCGGGTCGAGCTGCCGCAACGCGCCGGTCTCCATCGCCGCGACCAGCAGGTCCAGGACGATCTTCTCGAACTCGCGGCGCTGCCTCAGCAACCGCGAGCGGTTCGCCCCGCGCAGGTGCCGGTAGTCGTGCTCGTAGACCCAGATGTGGTCCAGCCGTTCGAGGATGTTGCCCAGCAATGTCTCCGACAGCAACCGCAGCCGCAGTACCGGGTCCTCGTCCAGCGCGGCGATCCGGCGGGCCGAGGTCAGCAGGGGCCCGAGCACCCGGTCCTGGATCTCGACCAGCAGGTTCTCCTTGGACCCGATGTAGTAGTAGAGCGCGCCTTTGGCCAGCCCCACCACCTCGCCGAGTTCGGCGATGCCGGTCGCGGCGTAGCCCTGCTTGGCGAACAGCGCCGCGGCCTTGTCGATGATCTCCTGGCGCTTGACCTCGTAACCGGGCCCGTGCCCCGGTGGTCTCGGCATCGCTCCCCCTCGCTGGGTTTTCCGAGCTTCACTCTAGGCAGGGTCGCCGAAGCTCGCCTTGCCCGGCCCGTGCCGCAGGAACGAGGCCATGCCGGCGTCCCGGTCGGCGGTGGCGAACAGGCCGGCGATCAGCGACCGCTCCAGGGCGAGCCCGTCGGCCAGCGGGCTGTCGATCCCCTGGTCGACCGCTTCCTTGATCGCCTGGAGCGCGAAGCGCGGCCCCTGCGCGAGCGCACCGGCGAACTCGAGCGCCGCGGCGTACGGGTCTTCGGCGAGCCGGTTCACGATGCCCAGCTCGGCCGCCTCGGCGGCGGCGATCCGGCGGCCGGTCATCATCAGCTCCTTGGCCCGGGACGGGCCGACCAGCCGGGCGAGGCGCTGGGTGCCGCCCGAACCCGGCATGATGCCCAGCAGTACCTCGGGCAGCCCGAGCACGGCGTCCTGCGCAGCGATCCGGAAGTCCGCGGCCAGCGCCAGTTCCATCCCGCCACCCAAGGCGTACCCGGTGATCGCGGCGACGACCGGAATCGGCAGCTGGGCGAAAGCCGTGACGGTCTCCTGCATCGCCCGGTTCCAGCCGGCGATCTCCTCGAAGCCGAAGGCCGCGAGCTGCCGGATGTCCGCGCCCGCGGCGAAACAGCGCTCGCCACCGTAGAGGACCACGGCGCGGACGGCGCTGTCGTCCGCGATCAGCCGGGCCGCCTCGGCCAGCTCGCGCCGCATTTCCGTATCGAAAGCGTTCAACGGCGGCGCGTCCAGCCGGACCGTGGTCACCCGCTCCGCCGTGTCGAGCCGCACCCGTGTCCGCATCCTCGCCTCGCTCCTTCTCTCACCCGGTTCGGGCTTGTCAGGCCGCTGACGGAGACCTACAGTGCTCCCCATCACGGTTTCTTAGACCGATTGGTACACGAAACTCGGCAGCGGCACAACACACCGGAGTGATGGCCATGGACGCAGTCGAAACATCTGTCCCGGAAGGACTTTCGGTAGCCCGGGACGAGGTCACCGCCGATGAGCTGAAGGCGCTCGGCGTCGACCTCGAGCGTGATTTCCCCGGATCCTCGGCGGCCGACTTCCGCCGCTACCCGGTGCTGAGCGAGGGCGGCTGGTTCACCGTCGTCAAGCACCAGAAGACGCTTCGGTCGGTCAGCCGCGAACGCGGCCCGCTGCTCGGACCGATCGTGCTGACCTCCGACGGCCTCGACGTCGACTGACCACAGATTCGGGAAAGGCGGGAAGATCCATGATCGGAGTAGACGTCGGCGGCACGTTCACCGACGTGGTGGCCATCAGCGGCGGGGAGATCCGCACCGTGAAGGTCGCCACCGACGTGCGCACCACCGAACGCGGGGTGCTGCGCGGTGCCGAGGAGATCGGAGTCGGCGACTCGGCGGTCTTCAACCACGCGAGCACTCACGGCCTCAACGCGATCATCACCCGGCGGCTGCCCAAGATCGCGTTCCTGACCACGCTGGGCCACCGCGACATCCTCGACGTCGGACGCACCTGGCGCCCGGTGGAGGGGCTGACCAATCCGGCCTGGCGCCGTTCCTACGGCGACGCGAACCGGCCGCTGGTGCCCCGGTACCTCCGGCGCGGCATCCGCGAGCGGCTGACCGCCGACGGCGGCGTACTGATCCAGCTCGACGAGGACCACGCCCGCCAGGAGCTGCGGATCCTGGGCAGGTGCGGCGTCGAAGGCGTCGCGATCTGCCTGCTCAACGCCTACGTCAACAGCCACCACGAGGACCGTCTCCGCGAACTGGTGCACGAGGAACTCGGGGACATCCCGGTGTCGATCTCGAGTGACGTTTCCCCGCTGGCGAAGGAATTCGCGCGGGCCTCCACCACCGTCGTCGACGTCTTCATGCGCCTGACCTACGACGCCTACACCCAGCGCCTCGACACCGGGTTGCGGGACCTCGGCTTCGACGGTGACCTCAACTTCGCCGACTGCGCCGCCCAGCTGGTGCGCTCGGACGTCGCGATGGAACACCCCTTCCGGATCGTGTTCGCCGGCCCCGCGGCGGGAACCGTGTCCAGCGCGCACTTCGGCACCCTGATCGGCGCGGGCGACCTGCTGTGCGCCGACGTCGGCGGCACCTCCTGCGACATCAGCATGGTCACCGACGGAAAACCGTTCGTGAACACCACTTTCGAACTCGAACACGACCTGATCGTGAACGCCCTGTCGAACGAGATCTCCAGCATCGGGGCGGGTGGCGGCAGCCTGGTGACGATCAACGCCGCGGGCGAGCTCAAGGTGGGACCCGGCAGCGCCGGCGCCGACCCCGGCCCCGCCTGCTACGGCCTCGGCGGTACCCAGCCCACGACGACCGACACCTGCCTGCTGATGGGCATCATCGACCCGGACGGTTTCGCCGGCGGGCGGATGAAGCTCGATCCGGAACTCTCGAGGCAGGCGTTCGAGGCACTCGATTCGAAGCTGTCGCTGGAACAGCGGATCAGCTACGCCTTCAACATCGGCATCAACAACATCGCCGAAGGCGTGGTCAACATCGCCATCCAGCACGGCGTCGACCCGCGTGACTACAGCCTGGTCGCCTACGGCGCGGCCGGGCCGATGTTGCTGCCCGCGGTGCTCGACCTGGTGCACGCGGCCGAGGTGATCGTGCCCCCGCATCCCGGCCTGTTCTCCGCACTCGGCCTGGTCAGCTCCGACCTGGTCTACGCCGACAGCCGCAGTGCCTACACGCTGCTCACCGCCGAGGCCGCCGAGCAGATCGACAAGGTCTACCACTCGATGGAGCAGCGGCTGCGCGAGCGGTTGAAGGAGAAGGACCGCCACAACGTGCGGTTCGTCCGCAGCTTCGACGGCCGCCTGGCCGGGCAGACGTGGGAGACCCCGTTCGTCGGCGTACCGGACGGCGAGATCGACGCGGCCGCGGTCGCCGAGATGGTGGCGAACTTCCACGAGGCCTACGGCGAACGCTCGGGAAACACGTTCGAAGCGCTCCCGGTGCAGGGCGTCACCTACCGCGTTCAGGCTGTCGTCGAAGCGGACAAGGTCGAGTACCCGACCCTGCCGGAACGTCCCGAAGGCGAGACTGCTCAGCCCACGCGCACCCTGCAGATCCGCCATCTCACCGACGACGTCCTCGAAGCCGGCGAGTACCAGCGGACCGACCTGCGCGCCGGTGACCGGATCCCCGGCCCCGCGGTCATCCGCGAGCCCCTGTCCACCACCTTCCTCGTCCCCGGCCAGACCGCCACGGTCGGCACCCACGGCGAGCTGCGCATCCGGAAGGCGTGAGCCATGACCTCCCTCAAAGACCTCGACGACGCCCAGTTCACCGAGCTCTACGGCGCCGACCGGTTCACCGCCTCGGTGCTGGCGAGCCGGATGCGCTACATCGTCCAGCACATGTGCACCGGCCTGCTGAACAATGCCTTCTCCCTGATCCTGCGGGACTGGTACGACTTCGCCGCGACGATCTCCGGCCCGCCCGAGCAGAACTACCCGATGTCGTCGGTGAGCAACAGCCTCGCGATGTTCCTCGGCACGATGTCCGAGGCGGTGCGCAACACCATCGAGGAGTACGGGCCGGAGAATCTCGTTCCCGGCGACGTGGTCATCTGCAACGACCCCTACCGGGCGGGCAACCATGTCAACGACATCTGCTTCATCCGTCCGGTGTTCCACGGCGGCAAGCTGATCTCGTTCGTCACCCTGCGCGCGCACCAGCTCGACATGGGTGGCGTGGTCCCGGCCGGATTCAGCGGCACCAAGCGCAACGTCTACGAGAACGGCCTCGTGATCGCGCCGATGCTGCTCTACCGCGATGACAAACCGGTCAAGGCGTCGTTCAACCTGATCTTCGACAACGCCCGGTTCTGCGCTTTGCTGCTGCCCGACATCAAGACGATCTACCAGAACCTCCTGCTCGGCGAGCAGCTGATCCTGGAAAGCGTCGAACGCTACGGGACGGCGGCCTACCTCGGCGCGATCCGCTACGCCACCGACGTCTCGGCGGAATCGATGAGCACCGCGCTGGCCGCACTGCCGGACGGGGTCTACGAGGCGCAGGAGGGCATCGACTGCGACGGCGTCGACGATTCCATCGAGTACCGGATCAAACTGAAGATCACCAAGGCCGCCGACCGGATGGAGCTGGACTTCAGCGGCACCTCGCCGCAGGCGCGCACCAGTATCAACGCCGGCATCCTCGACACCAAGACGGCGGTCGGCGTAGCGCTGAAGTTCCTGATCGACCCCGCCACGCCGTTCACCTCCGGCGCCTACCGGCCGATCGACATCGTGCTGCCCGCCGGGACGTTCATCAGCGCCACCCCACCGGACGGAGCGGTGTTCCTGTACTGGGAGAGCACCGGTCCGGTGCTGCTGGCGGTGTTTCGCGCGCTGGAGAAGGCGCTGGGCCGCAAGGCGGTCGGTGGCGACTACGGTTCGCTGAACATCCACAACGCCAACGGTGTCCTCGCCGACGGCACTCCCTGGGTCACCACCGCCCAGTGCGGTGGCGAGCACGGTCCGTGGGGTGCGACCGAAGCCGGTGACGCCGACAGCTACTCGGTGGTCTACCAGGCCAACAACCTGGATCCGGCCACCGAAGCGGTCGAGTCGGAGCTACCCGCTGTCGTGCTGCGCAAGGAATACGCGCCCGACAGCTGTGGCGCGGGGGAAAACCGCGGAGGCGCGGCCGTGCTCAAGGACACCCTCTACCTCACCGAAGCCGAGCACTGGTCGAGTCCCCTGCACACGAAGTCCGCGAGCGGGGTGGGTGTGTACGGCGGGCAGGCGGGCGCACTCGGCGCGACCTGGGTCTTCCATCCGGAGTACCGGAACGTGCCGCGGGACAAGGACCTCATCGCCACCACCCCGGACGTCTACGCCGGTGCCACTCCGGTCGCCGGCATGCTCGACCCGGAGACCAGGACGATCGACCCGGACGGCGAGTACTTCTACTTCGCCAGCACCCCGGTGTGGCACACGAAGCCGAACGCGGTCTTCCGCTACCTGACCAACGGTGGCGGTGGCTGGGGTTCCCCGTTGCAGCGCAGCCCGGAACGGGTCTGCCGGGACGTCCGGGACGAGTACGTCACCATCGAGGGCGCCTACCGCGACTACGGCGTCGTCATCAGCGGGGATCCGCACGGCGATCCCGAGGGCCTGAAGATCGACCACGACGCGACCACGAAGCGACGCGCCGAACTCGCCGCGCGGTAAGGAGCAACGATGTCCGACACCAGCACTGCCGTCGAGCGCCAGAACGAGCTGCGGGAGACCTTCATTCGCGAGCGCGGCTACTGGAACACTTTCTGGGAGGGGCTGCTGGGCCTCGATCCGGACTTCTTCCAGGCCTACCTCGACTTCTCCGCGGTGCCGTGGCGCAAGGGGGTACTCGAGCCGAAGGTCAAGGAACTGATCTACACCGCGATCGACGCGTCCACCACGCACCTCTACGAGCCCGGGCTGCGCCAGCACATCCGCAACGCGCTCGGCTACGGCGCGACGAAGGAGGAGATCATGGAGGTGCTGGAACTCACGAGCGTGCTCGGCATCCACACCTGCACGCTCGGCGTCCCGGTGCTCATGGAGGAGCTCGCCGCCCACGAGCGGCAGCAGGAACCGGCGCCGTGACCTCCGGTGTCCTCGATCCGCGCGGCCCGGCCTCCCTGGCCGGGCAGCGCGTGGTCGTCACCGGGGCCGCCCGCGGCATCGGGAGCCGCGTCGCCGTCGAACTCGCGCTGGCCGGCGCGCACGTCACCGTGCTCGATGTGCGTGCTACCACCGGGACTGTCGACGAGATCGGCAGGCTGGGTGGGTCGGCAACCGGGATCGAGGCCGACATCACCGACCGCGACGCCGTCGCCGCGGCGATGGCGGAAGCAGCCGGTGCGCGACGGCGGCTGGACGCGCTGGTGACCTGCGCGGCGATCTACGGCGAGACCGTCGCGCTCGGCGAACTCGGCGAGGACGAGGTCGACCGGGTGCTCGGCGTGAACGTCAAGGGCACGTTGTGGTGCATCGGCGGCGCCCTTCCGTTCCTGCGGGGCAACAGTTCGCGCGTTGTGTGCCTCGGCTCCGTGGCGGGCAAGGTCGGTGGCGTGCTTGCCGGCCCGCACTACGTGGCCAGCAAGGGTGCCGTGCACGCAGTGGTCAAGTGGCTGGCCAAAACCGAAGCACGCAACGGAATCATCGCCAACGCCGTCGCACCGGGCGTCGTCGACACCCCGATGGTCGAAGGCAAGGGTTACTCCGCGGACTACAACCCGCTGGGGCGGCTGGCCCGGCCGGAGGAGATCGCCCGGGTCGCGGCATTTCTCGCCTCGCCGGCCGCGAGCTACCTGACCGGCGCGGTGATCGACGTCAACGGCGGCTACGCAATGGGCTGAGGCCCGGACGAACAGGAGATGCGCAGTGGACACAGCGGGATGCGCGATCGTCACCGGCGCGGGTTCCGGGATCGGCCGCGCCTGCGCCCGGCGGCTGGGCGCTGCCGGGCTCGCGGTCGCGGCACTGGACGCGAACGGCGAAGCCGCGGCGGAGACGGCGGCCGCAGTGCCCGGCGCGGCGGCGTTCACCGCAGACGTCACCGACGAGACGCAGGTCGCGACCGCCGTCGGCGAGGCCACCGCCCGCTTCGGCTCGCCGAAAGTGCTGGTCAACGCGGCCGGGATCATCGTCCGCAAGACCCTGCGAGAGTCCACTGTGGAGGAATGGCGGCGGGTGCTCGACGTGAACCTCACCGGCTACTTCGTGGTGCTCCGGGAGGTGATCCCGCGGATGGCCGCGGGTGGCGGCGGATCGATCGTGCAGATCGCCTCGATCGCCGGGCACACCGGCTACGGCTTCTCCTCCTACACCGCGGCGAAGGGCGGCGTACTGGCACTGACCCGGCAGCTCGCCGCCGAACTGGCCGTGGACGGGATCCGGATCAACTCGGTGAGCCCCGGCGTGGTCCACAGCGGACTCAACCGGGACACCCTGAGCACCCCGGAGATCCACGCCGCCACCGTCGCCAACACCCCGGTCGGGCGGATCGGCGAACCGGACGACATCGCCGCCGCGGTCGCCTTCCTCGCCGGTCCCGACGCCGGTTACATCACCGGCACCGACCTCGTCGCCGACGGCGGCATGATCAGCACCATCCACTGGGGCGAGGCCGGCGCCCAGCTGCACAGCTTTCACGCCAGGGAGCAGTGATGCCGAACTTCGCAGCCATCCTCGACCACAACACCGGCCGTGCTCCCGAGCGCGTCGTGCTCAGCCAGGGAGAGCGCGAGCTGACCAACCGCGAGCTTCTCGATCGGGTCGAGGCCCTCGCAGCCGGGTTGGCCGATCTCGGGATCGGCCGCGGCGACGTCGTCGCGATCCTGCTCTACAACCACCTCGAATTCCTCGAAACCGCCTTCGCCGTCAACCGGATCGGTGCGGCGTTCCTGCCGCTGAACTACCGGCTCTCCCCGCAGGAATGGCGCTACATCATCGACCACTCCGGTGCCTGCGCGGTACTCAGCGAACCGGAGTTCCAGCCGGCGCTGGACAGCGTCCCCCTCCGGGCGGTCGAGCACCGGCTGCTGCTGAACGGCACCGCCGAGGGCTGGATCGGATACGCCGATCTGCTCGGCGCCGGCCACGGCCGCCGGGTCGCACCGGCCGCCGCCGGGCCGGACGATCTGCAGCGACTGATGTACACCTCCGGGACGACGTCGCGGCCCAAGGGCGTCGCGATCACCCACGGCAACCTCGCCTGGAAGAACCTGGCGCACATCGTCGAATTCGGCATCACCGCCGCCGACACGACGCTGGTCTGCGGCCCGCTCTACCACGTCGGCGGCTTCGATCTGCCCGGCGTCGGTACCCTGCACGCCGGTGGGTCGCTCATCGTGCTCCGGAAGTTCGACGCGGAGGAAGTGATCGCGACCATCGAGCGACAGCGCCCGACGAACGTGTGGCTGGCGCCGGCGATGATGAACGCGATCCTCCGGCTGCCGGACCTCGGGCAGCGGGACACCTCCTCGATCCGGTTCATCATCGGCGGTGGGGAGCAGATGCCGGTCCCGCTGGTGGAACGGATCCTCGCGGCCTTCCCGCACGCGTGGTTCGCCGATGCCTACGGACTCACCGAAACCGTGTCCGGGGACACCTTCAACGACTACGACCACATGCTCGCGAAGATCGGCTCGGTCGGCCGCCCAGTGGTGCATCTCGAGGTGCGCATCGTCGATGACACCGATGTGGAGCTGCCGGTGGGTGAACTGGGCGAGATCACCGTGCGCGGTCCGAAGGTCAGTGCCGGGTACTGGCGGGACGAGGCAGCCACCGCCGCGGCGTTCCGGGACGGCTGGTTCCACACCGGGGACATCGGCCGGGTGGATGCCGAGGGCTACCTCTACGTCGAGGACCGCAAGAAGGACATGATCGTCTCCGGGGGCGAGAACATCGCCACCCCCGAGGTCGAGCGCGTGCTCTACGAGCACCCGGACGTGGTCGAGGCGGCGGTCGTGGGCCTCGGTCACCCCCGCTGGGGTGAGGTACCGCAGGCGTTCGTGGTCCTGCGGCCCGGCGCGTCGCCGGACCCGGACACGCTGATCGGGTTCTGCCGGGCCCGGCTGGCGAAGTTCAAGGTCCCGGCCGACCTGGTGTTCCTGGACGCCCTGCCGCGTACCCCGTCGGGCAAGGTCCTGAAGCGGAATCTGCGAGCATGAGTACCTTCGACCTCACCGGCAAAGTCGCCTGGGTCACCGGCGCGGGCAAGGGCCTCGGGCGGGCCATCGCCGCGGCGCTCGCCGACGCGGGGGCGACCCTGGCGCTCACCTCGCGCACGCGCGCGGACCTCGACGAGCTCGCCGCGGCCGCCGGCTCCGCGCTGGTGCTGCCCGGTTCGGTGTCGGAGCCGGGCTTCGCCGACAGCTGCGTCACCGCGATCGCCGACCGGTTCGGCCGGCTCGACGTGGCGGTGACCGCGGCCGGGATCAGCCCGTCCTTCCGGCGCAGCGAGGACAGCACCGACGCCGACTGGGCGCACATCCTGGACGTGAACCTGACGGGTACGTACTTCTGCGCTCGTGCCGCCGGCCGCCGGATGCTCGAGCAGGGATCCGGGTCGATCATCACCGTGTCCTCGGTGCACGCGCGCAGCGGATTCGACCGGATCGCGGCCTATGCGGCGAGCAAGGGCGGTGTCGAAGCCCTTTCGCGGGTGCTCGCGGTCGAATGGGCGCCCCGCGGCGTCCGGGTGAACGTACTCGCACCAGGCTACTTCCACACCGGTCTGTCCGAAGGTCTGGTCAGCAGCAAATGGAACGAGCGCATCCACACGAACATCCCCCAGGGGCGCATCGCCGGCCCGCCCGAACTCGGTGGGGCCGCGGTCTACCTGGCTTCCGACGCTGCGACCTACACCACGGGCAGCACGCTGACCGTGGACGGCGGCTGGACCGCCTGACCTCGAGACGTTCGGGGAAGGCTCGCGCCTCAGTGGTGCCCGGCCGGTTCGCCGGTGCTCTCGGTTTCGGTGTGCTGCGCCTGTTCCGCTCGCATGCGGGCGTCGGCGTCGCGGAGCATGTGGTGTCCCGTCGTGAGGGCCGCGATGCCGAGGACCACCGCTGCCGCGCCGACGACGAACGGGACGTGGATGTTCCACGCGTCGACCATCAGCCCGGCGACGAACGGGGCCAGGCCGCCGCCGATGAAGCGGACGAAGCCGTACGCGGCCGAGGCGACCGGGCGTTCCACCGGGGAGACCAGCATGACCGCCTGCGTGGTCAGCGTGTTGTTGATCCCGACGACGATGCCCGAGGCGACGACGCAGACGATCAGCAGCACCCGGTTGCCGGTGAACAGGCCGATGAGCAGCAGCAGGAGCGCGAAAAAGCCCAGCGCGCCGTAGAGCGACGGTGCGGTGCCGAACCGGCGCTGCAGCTGCGGCGCGCCGACGACGGCGAAGAACGCGACGAGCAGGCCCCAGCCGAAGAAGACGAAACCGAGCTGGATCGCGTTGAGTTCCATCGGATAGGGCGCGTAGCCCAGCATGGTGAAGAAGCCCCAGTTGTAGAACACCGCGGTGAGGCTCATGGTCAGCAGGCTGCGGTGGCGCAGAGCCAGCAGCGGCGCGGCGATCGACGTCTTGTGCGCCGGCCGGGGAGTCTTGTCCAGCAGGGTGATCGTCGCCAGCAGTGCGACCGCCATCAGGACCGCGACGCCGAAGAACGGGCCACGCCAGCTGAGGTTGCCGAGCAGCCCGCCGACCAGCGGGCCGGCCGCGATGCCCAGCCCCAGCGCCGCCTCGTAGAGCACGATCGCGCCCGCGAAACCGCCGGTGGCCGACGCGACGATCACCGCGAGCGAGGTCGCGATGAACAACGCGTTGCCCAGCCCCCAGCCCGCCCGGAAGCCGACGATGCCGCCGATCGAGTCCGACGAGCCGGCCGCGGCGGCGAACACCACGATCAGCACCAGCCCGGCGATCAGTGTCCACTTGGGACCGATCCGGCTGGACACCCAGCCGGTGCCGAGCATGGCGACCGCGGTCACCACGAGGTAGCTGGTGAACAGCAGGCTCACCTGGCTGGGCGTCGCGTGCAGCTGTTCGGACAACGCCGGCAGGATCGGGTCGACCAGCCCGATGCCCATGAAGCTGACGACGCAGGCGAAGGCGACGGCGAACACGGCCTTCGGCTGCTTGAACAGGCCGGCACCGTGGGCACCACTCATCGGGGTCCTCCGAACGGGAGCACGACAGTTACATAGGGCACCTATCTACTATCAGGTTTTCGGACACAGCGTCAAGACTGCAGGATTCCGGCAGGAAAGGGTGAATTCACCACATCGGGCCCAGCGGGAAAGCGTCCCACTGGTTGCCTGCATAACGGCACGATATAGTTTCGTGCATGGGCGAGATCGTGGACACCCTTGACCAGATGACCAGCCTGGTGATCCGCGGCCTGGTCGTCCACCGCCAGGCCGCCCGGGCGGGCCTGTCGATGACGGCCACCGCCTGCCTCGCCCGCCTCGAGGAGGACGGCCCGCTGCGCACGACGACGCTCGCCGCCGCGGAGGGCGTCAGCCAGCCGTCGATGAGCCAGCTGGTCCAGCGCCTGGAGCGGCAGGAGTTCGTCGTCCGCGTCAGCGATCCCGAGGACGGCCGGGCGTCCCTGGTCGCCCTCACCGAGTCCGGCCGGGCCGTACTGGCGCAGCGCCGCGCCCACCGCCGGAAGCGGATCGCGGACCTCGTCGCGAGCCTGCCGGAGCAGGAGGCGGCAGCGCTGGAGCTGGCGATCAACGTCGCACTGCCGGCGCTGCGCCGCCTCGCCGACACGGCCCGCGAGACCGACCTGGACGCCGTGCAGGCCTGACCGACGCCGGCCCGCTCTCGTCCGCCACGCAACTGTGCGCGGGATTTCCGGCTGCCGTCACGATTTTCCGTGGTTCCCGACAGCCGGATGACCCGTTCCGCAGCGCTCGCGGGCGGAACGGGGTCCCGGGCCGGGCGGTCACCGCCCGTAGGCCTCCAGCAGCCGCAGCCACACCTCGCTGACCGTGGGGAAGGCCGGGACCGCGTGCCACAGCCGGTCCAGCGGGACCTCCCCGGCCACCGCGATCGTCGCCGCGTGCAGCAGTTCCGCGACGTCCGGCCCGGCCAGGGTGAACCCGACGATCACCTTCCGGTCCTCGTCGACGACCATCCGCGCGTCGCCGCGGTAGCCCTCGGCGTGCAGTGCCGAACCGGCGGTGGCGGACAGGTCGTAGTCGACGACGCGGATCCGCAGCCCGGCCGCCTCGGCAGCGGCCGCGGTCAGTCCCACCGAGGCGACCTCCGGTTCGGTGAAGATCACTTGCGGCACCGCGCGTTCGTCCGCGGTCGCCGCGTGCCGGCCCCAGCGGCCGCCCTCGACCGGCTCGCCCTCCGCGCGTGCCACGATCACGTCACCGACGGCGCGTGCCTGGTACTTGCCCTGGTGGGTCAGCAGCACACGGTGGTTGACGTCGCCCGCGGCGTACAGCCATCCGCCGCCGACCGGTGCTCCGTCCTCCCCGACGACCCGCAGCGTGTCGTCGACCGTGAGCCAGGCGCCCGGCTTCAGGCCGACCGCGTCCAGGCCGAGGTCTTCGGTGTTCGGCGTCCGGCCGATCGCGACGAGGAGTTCGTCGGCCTCGACCTGCTCGCCGTCGGTGAGCGTGATGCGCACTGTTCCGTCCGCGTCGCGTTCCACGGCTGCAGCCTCGGCACCGAGGCGCACCGTCGCACCCGCGTCCCGCAACGCCTCGGTGACCAGCTCGCCGACGAACGGCTCCGCGGTGGGCAGCACCCCGTCCCGGGCGAGCACCGTCACCGAGGACCCGAGCCCGGTGAACGCGGTCGCCATCTCCGAGGCCACCACGCCACCGCCGATGATCGCCAGCCGCGCGGGAACGGTACTCGCGGACGCTGCCGCACGGCTGGTCCACGGCGCGGACTCACGCAGACCGGGCAGGTCCGGGACGAGCGCGCCGCTCCCGGTGGCCACGACGACCGCGTGCCGAGCGGTCAGCGTCGTCGTGGTTCCGTCCTCACCGGTCACCTCGACGACCCGGGCGGAGCTGATCCGGCCCTGGCCGCGGTGCAACCGGATCCCGGCCTGGCCGAGCCAGGACACCTGGCCGTCGTCCTTCCAGTCCGAGGCGAAGGAGTCGCGGCGACGCAGCACGGCCGCCACGTCCAGCTCGCCCGTGACCGCCTCCCGGGCTCCGGGCAGCTGACGGGCCGCCCGGAGCGCCGCACCGCTGCGCAGCAATACCTTGGTGGGCATGCACGCCCAGTAGGAGCATTCGCCACCGACCAGCTCCCGCTCCACGATGGCAGCGGTCAATCCGCCCTGCACCACCCGGTCGGCGATGTTCTCCCCGACCGGACCCGCGCCGATGACGACGACGTCGTAGGTGATCGCGGCCATGTCAGCGCGCCTTGGCGGCGCGGCCGAGACGCAGCGCCGAGACGAGGAAGAAGATGCCGCCGAGGACCGCGTAACCGGCCACAGTGGACAGCGACGGTTCCGCCGCGGAGGCGCCGATGATGAAGTTGGCGCCGGCCAGCACGGAGATGCCCCCGCTGAGGATCATCGGCCACTGGCCGCCCATCGTGCGGCGGGTGATGGCCACGACCAGCTGCACCAGCCCGGCGATGATCGCCCAGGCACCCCAGACCCGCAGGACCGCGGGCACCCCGGAGGCACTGCCGATGGCGATGCCGATGGCGGCGAGCGAGCTGATCGCGATGTTCACGTACAGTCCGCGAGCCGATCCGGTGGCACGCGACGAACGGGAGTCCACGATCGCGGCCGCCACGTCGAACAGCGGGTACAGCACGACCAGCGCGATGCCGATCGGCGGCAGCCCGGACTTGGTCGTGAGGAACAGCAGGGCCGCCCACACGATCGCGAAGACGAACCGGACGAAGTACAGCCGGCGCAGCGCCGGGGCGAACCCGCCGACGACGGGTGAGTCCACGGTGGTCATGACGATCCTTTCGGAGTTTTCGGAAGTTCCGAGTTTTCGGAGTTCTGGGGGTTTCGGGATTTTCGGTGCGGGGAAATTCAGCGAGTGCCGTGGTCGGCTTCGATGATCAGGTGCGCGACCACGCCGGGGCGGCTCACCATGACCGCGTGCGAAGCGTGCACCTCTTCGGTGTGTGCCTTCGCCCGCGCGGCGAGATAACGCTCCTCGTCCGGCGCGATGACACGGTCCTGTGTGGACACCAAGTACCAGGAGGGGATGGTTCGCCATGCCGTGGCCTCGGTCTTCTCGGCCGAAGCACTCGCCGCGAGCGGCCGCTGGGTGAGCGCCATGGTCGCCGCGGTCACCGGATCGACGTCCGCGGCGAACGTCGCCCGGAACGCGTCGCACGCCAGGTACCGGTCGACGCCCTTCGTCCCGTCCACGGCGACCGTCGGCACCTCCCGGACCGGCGCCGGCGGTATCGGGTGCGCGATGGGCTGCGCCGACAGGTCGGCGAGGCTCTCCCCCGCGTCGGGAGCGAGCGCGGCCACGTACACGAGAGCCTTGACGTCGCGGTCACCCGCCGCGGCATTGGTGATCACCGCACCGCCGTAGGAATGTCCGACCAGGACGATCGGGCCCTCGATGCCGCGCAGCACGTCCTTGACCGCGGCCGTGTCGATGGCCAAGCCGCGCAACGGATTTCCCGCGGCCACCACCGGGTAGCCCGCCTTGGTCAGCCGGGTGATCACCCCGGCCCAGCCGGACGAGTCCGCCCACGCGCCATGCACCAGCACAACGGTCGGCTTGGGCTCGGCCGGCTTCGCCGAGGCAGCGCCCGCGACCGTGGACACGGTCGTCGTGGCCACGGCCTGCGTTGCCGCGGACGGCACGGCCGCCGAGACGCCGACCGTGGCGAGCACCGCCGCGCCCGCGGACAGCAGCGCGGTACGAAGTCGAATCCGTCGAATCACCACAAGAGCCCCTCCAGGTCTCAGCAAGACCGAACGTTCTACCTTGTATCAGCATGGCCGCACTCCGACCTGTTGTCAAGACCGAACGTTCTATCCGTTGTGGTGAATCTCGGACCGCAGCTCCCTCAGGCCCAGTGCCGGTAGTCGTCGAGCGGGAGCGGGTGTTCGACGGGCACGACGCGGGAGTTGACGGCAGTCAGGCAGCCGGGGCAGAACAGTTGTCGGAACACGACTTCCGCGTCCACGTACACTGACGGGTCGGCCCAGATGTGCGGGCCGGCGTCCGCGGGTGCCGCGTCGCGACGGGCCAGCGCCGCCACGAACGCTCCCTCCGCCAGCGGTCCGATCCGGGTGCCGCAATGCGTGCAGACGACGGTCCGCCCCTCCGCCGACTCGACGACGGCAAGGTTGTCGTCGAGCCGGCGCGCGGCGGCCGGTTCCGAAGCATCGGCCGGCCCCGGCGGACGGTCGGGCAACCCGGCACTCGCCACGCCAACCGACTCCCAGCCACCGACCGACACCGCCGGACCGTCCGGCAACCCGGCACCGGCCGCGCGCTCGGCGCGGAGCCGGGTACGTGCTTCGTCCGTGCCGGTCTGGTCCACCTCGCCGTCTCCCGAAAGCACGACGCCGTAGACCTCGCGTGCGGCCGACGGCGAGACGCGGGCCTGGCGCACGTCGTCACGCACACTCTCCACCGCACGGAGCAACGGGTCGCCGTAGCCGCCGCCTGCCTGCCAGTGCAGGTAGAGCGCGTCGCCGGGGCCGAGGCCGGATTCCCCTTCGCACGGCAGCACTTCGGTGGCGCCGCCGAGTTCGTCCAGGCCGCCGGGAATGGTGGTGGCACCGGCGAGCTGAGGCCGGTCGATCCCGCGCACCACGAGGTCCAGCTGCGAGTTGCCCGGATAGCCACCGGCAAGGCCGACGTTCTGGTTCGCGACCTTCCCGGTACCCGACACGACCAGCGACATGGCCCCGTCCTGGTCGGGATGCTGGACGTAGCAGACCGATCCGCTCATCCCGCCGCGCCGGCGGCCGGGCCCGCCGGAATCGGTCTGCTCGCGGCGCCACAGCGCGACGAGCGGGTAGAGGTATTCGGTCATCTCGACGTCCGGTGCCCGCGCGGAGGGGATGATCAGCCGTCCGCCGGTGTCGACGCCGTCGTGGTACACCTGTGCGCCGTAGCCGCCGGCCATGACGTCGAACACCGGTGACACGAAGCCCTTGCTGCCGCCGCCGCGAGTGTCCACTCCGGACACGACGCACAGATCGGTGGTGCCGTTGCAGATCGACTGCACGTCGCCGCGGTGGCCGGGTTCGGCGTCCAGCATCCTCGCGAGCACTTCGGCGACGAGGTTGCCCGATCCCCAAGCCGGCCCGAACGGCCCCTTCCCGACCGCGGCCGGGAACGAGGCGTTGGTGAGGGTGTCCTCTTCGGTGATGATCTCGAAGCAGCGCATCAATCCGCCTGCCGCCCACGGAATGTCCCCGGCCAGCAACGGAAGCATCGTGAAGACGATCCCCGCGCGCAGTCCCGGGTAGGGGCAGTTGATGATGCCGGTCTGCCCCGCGGTGCCGCGGAAGTCGAAGACGAGCCGGTCGGCCTCCTTGGTCATCGCGACCTTGATCGGGTGCAGCCCGCGGTCGCCGGTTCGCGACTGCTCCTGGTAGCCGACCGCGGTCCACGTCCCGTCCGGCAGGGTCTCGAGTTTGGCACGCAGGCGCTGTTCGGCGTCGTCCATCATCCGGTGCATCACGGCCTTGACGGTGTCCGCGCCGTATTTCGTGATCAGCCGCAGGATCTGCTCGGCCGCGTTCTTGTTCGCCGCGATCTTCGCGCGCAGGTCGAGCCCGACCAGGTGCGGGAGCCGGGACCGGCGAACCCAGGCGTCGGCGACATCGCGCTGCAGCACCCCGTCCCGCACGACCTTCATCGGCGGGGTCGGGACCGCTTCGCCGAACACGTCCTGTGCCGACGGGCTGAACGAACCGGGCCGCGGGCCGCCGAGGTCGACCTGGTGCGCGATCGCCGTCGTCCAGCCGAACAGCTTGCCCTCGTGGAAGATCGGCGCCAGGACCGCGGCGTCGTTCTGGTGCAGCCCGCCGCCGATCCACGGGTCGTTGCACAGGAACATGTCGCCCTCGGCGATCCCCGGATTGTCGCTGCGATGACGCAGCGTCCAGGTGATGGCGAGGTCCATCGAGCCGATCAGGCCGATGTTGTACATGCCGACCTGGACCTGCTCGCCGAGTTCGTCGCAGATGGAGAAGTTGAAGTCGTTGGACTCGGTGACCACGTGGGAGCCGGACATCCGCCGCAGCGTTTCCCCCATCTCCTGGGTGATCGCCCAGAGCCGGTGCCGGATCACCTCGTAGGTCAGCGCGTCGACGCCGGCGTCGCCGACCTGGTGCAGGGACAGGGAAGGCGAGATCTGCCGCAGCAGCTCTTCGCGGGGCATCGGGCGGCTGGTGAACTCGTCCGCGCCGGGGATCCTGGCAGTCATGGAAGCGGTCCTCACTGGTAGCCGAGCACGAGGTTGCCGAGCCGGTCGACGCGGCCGGTGACGCCGGCGGGGACGACGACCACCGTGGTCGGCACCTCCACGATCGCCGGCCCGGTCAGCTCGTGACCCGCGCGCAGCCGGGCGTAGTCGTAGACGGGCGTGCGTACGAAGCCGAGCTGCGAATCGAGGCAGACGGACCGCTGCCCGACCAGCGCCTCGTCAGGGTCCGCACTCGCGGCTCGCGGGACTTCCGGGAGCTGGACGGGGAAGCCGAGGCTCGCTTTCGCCCGCACGCGGTAGGTGATCGCCTGCACGCCTGCCTCGCGGTAGCCGGCGCCACTGCCGTTGATGCGCTCGTACTGTTCCTCGAAGCGGTCGAGGATCTCCTCGCCGGTGCGCTCGGTGAACTTCGTGTCCGGAACGGCGGTGGCGAGTTCGGTGACCTGCATCGAATACCGCAGGTCGAGTTCCCGCTGCACGGTCACGTCGTGGAACTTCACCTGCTGCCGGTCGAGTGCCCGCTGCAGTTCGGCTTCCAGCCTGCCGTAGTGGGCTTCGAACACGGCCGGCCCGACCGGGAAGGAGGACGGATCGGACAGTTCGGCGCTCACCACGACGTCCGAGGCGGCGAGCCCGTAGGCCGAGAAGGCGGAGGCGACCGGGCCGAGCGGCACGACGACCTCGCGGACCCCGAGGTCCTGGCAGTACCCGGCGCAGTGCGCGGGCCCGGCGCCGCCGAAGGCGTAGGCGACGAAATCGCGGGGGTCGTAACCGGCCTGTACGACGGCCCGCCGCAGCAGATCCGCGGCCTGCGCGTTCTGCACCTCGTGGATGGCGATCGCCGCCTCCTCGACGGTGAGCCCGAGCGGCTCGGCCACGTGTTCGCGGATCGCTTCCCTCGCCAGATCCATCCGCAAGCGTTTGCGGCCGCCGAGCAGCCCGCGTTCGCTCAGGATTCCGAGCACCAGGTTGGCGTCGGTGTTCGTGGGCCGGGTCCCGCCGTTGCCGTAGCAGGCGGGACCGGGCACGGCCTCGGCGCTCTGCGGGCCGAGCCGCAGGTTCCCGCCCGCGTCCACCGAAGCCAGCGCGCCGCCGCCGGAACCGATGGTGTGCACGCGGATGGTCGCGGCGTTGATCGGGTACTGGTTCACCACCGATCCCGGCGCCATGATCGGCTCGCCGTCGACGATCAGCCCGGCCAGGAAGGTCGTGCCGCCGACGTCGGTGGTGATCACGTTGCGGTGCCCGAGCTGCCCGGCCAGGCGCAGCCCGCCGATCACGCCACCGGAGAGCACCGAACCGACCGTGGTGATGGCGTGTTCCGGGGCGCGGTCGGCGGTGATCGTGCCGCCCTCGCTCTGCATCACCAGCAGCGGACCGGTGAGACCGCCTGCCTCGAGCTGCTTGCGCAGCGGCGCCAGGTACGTGCGCAGCCGGGGCCCCACCTGGGCGTTCATGATGGTCGTGGACGTCCGTGCGAACTCGCGGATGCGCGGGCTGACCTCGCTGGAGAGCGTGACGTACAGGTCCGGGGCGATCTCGTGGACCAGCTCCCGGATCCGTCGTTCGTGCGCGCCGTTCTTGAACGACCACAGCAGGCTCACCGCGATCGCCTCGACCCCCTGGTCCACCAGCTCGCGCGCGACGCGGCGGACCTCGTCCTCGTCGAGCGGCACCAGCACCTGACCGGCGTGGTCGATCCGTTCGGTGACCTCCAATGCCCGGTACTTCGGGATCAGCGGCTCGGGTTTGCGCTGGCGCAGGGTGTCCTGGACCTCGTGCGCCGACCGGCCGAGGGTGCGGCCCTCGGCGTTCATGATGTAGATCGCGTCCCGGTGGCCCTTGGTCGCGATCAGCCCGACGTCGGCCACCCGGCCCTGGACGAGCGCGTTGATCGACGCGGTCGTGCCGTGCGCGATGTAGTCGGTCCGCGACAGCAGTTCGCCGAACCCGATGCCCAGCTCGGCGGCGAGCTCCTCGATGGCACGCAGGACGCCGGCCTCCCGGTTCGGCGGGGTCGTCGGCGTCTTGGCCGACACGATCCGGCCGGCGCCGTCGGAGGCGACCGCGTCGGTGAACGTGCCGCCCACGTCGATGCCCAGTGCGTATGGCATGTGCGTTCTCCTGGTGATCGGGTTACCTGGGGTGGACGGCGACGCGCCCGGTGACGGTCCGCAGCACCTCGCGGGGACGGGCCTGCGCGCCGCCCATCCACGCGATGTGCTGATCCGGGCGGACGAGCAGCAGCGGGGCCGGGTAGCGGCCGGGTGCCTCGGCGACGGTGAGCGGGACCCCGAGCGCGCGGGCCGCGCCGAGCCACGGCAGGACGTCGGCCGCGGGATCGGTCCGCAGCACGGTGAAGTCCGGCCCGAGCACGTCGAGCACCGGCTGACCGTCGTCCAGCCAGACATGCGGCAGCCGGAACCCCACCTGTGGCGTGTCCCGGTGGCCGCCGAGGGTGATCTCGGGCTGCTCCTGGCCGCCGACGACCAGTGGGGAACCCGCGTAGTGGTAGCCGAAGCTGAACCCGTCGGGCGAGTACCGGTGCGGCTCGGTGACGGCGAGCCGTTCGGCGAGCTCGGTGCGGGCCCGTTCTCCTGCCGGGCCCGGCAGATGGATGTCCGGCGGAACCTCCGCGAGCGACCGGTGCGCGGCCGCATTCACCGCGTCGGCGAACTGCTCCCCCACCGGTTTGCGTTCGAGTTCGTAGGCATCCAGCAGATTCGGTGGTGCCCACCCGTGGTGCACCGCCGCGAGCATCCAGCCGAGCGTCGCCGCGTCCTGGATCCCCGCGTTCATCCCGAATCCGCCGACCGGGATCCACAGGTGCGCGGCGTCCCCGGCCAGGAACACGCGGCCTTCCCGGTACCGCTGCGCCACCAGCCGGCGCCCGGTCCAGCGCACCACGCCGAGCACTTCGTGCTCGACAGGACCGCCCACGGCTTCGGTCAGCAGCTGTTCGGGGTCTTCTCCCGCGGTGTCGTGGTCCGGGCCGAAAGCCACGTGATTGAGCCACAGTTCGCCGCCGTCGATCGCGATCAGCGAAGCCTGACCGCGGCCGTAGGTCCAGTACGTCCACGCCCGGTCGCGCGCGGCCAGCCGCCCCAGCTCGGGAGAACGGACGAAGGTCGAGACGAACTGCCGGATCGCGTCGACGCCCTCGTAGCGGATCCCGAGGCCCCGGCGGACCACGCTGTGCGGCCCGTCGCACCCGACGACGTAGGCGCACCGCAGGCTCCGGCGCACGCCCGCGGTCTCCACCACGGCCTCGGCGTGGTCCTCGAACTGCCGCACCTCGACCAGACGGGTCCCGCGCTCCACCGTCAGTCCCGGCAGCCGGTTCGCGTGCCGCTCGAGGATGGGTTCCAGGTACAGCTGCGAAATCCGGTGCTGTGGCTCCGGGGTGGGCCACTCCTGCCGGCCGGCACCGGCCAGCACCTCCCCCGCGGAGGGCAGGTCGATGCGGAAGATCTCCTCGCCCCGCAACGTCGTCCGGTACTGGACGGACGTCGGGTGGTCCGCGGGCAGACCGGCCCGCCGGATGTCGCCGGCCAGCCCGAGCCGCCGGTAGATCTCCATCGACCGGGCGGAAGTGGTGTTGCAGCGCGGATTGCCGGCCGGCTCCCGCGCGGCCTCCACGACGTGGCACGGCACGCCGCGGCGGGCGAGGTCGATGGCGAGGGTCAGTCCGGTGGGCCCGGCGCCGGCGATCACCACCGCGGCCGGGTCCGCGGGGCTGCTGGGTCGCGGTGTCATGCGTTCAGGAACTCCCCTGTCAGGCGGCAGAATTCGGCCGGCCGGTCGACGTGGATCCAGTGCCCGGCTCCCGCCACCACCTCGAGGCGGCCCTCGGGCAGCGCGCCGGCCAGCCGACGGGAAACCTCGACCGGCGAGACCCGGTCCCGTTCTCCGTGCAGGGCCAGGACCGGCGTGCGGACGGTCGCCGGATCGACCGGCTCTGTGCCGTCGGTGAACATCGACCGGAACGCCGTCTCCGCGCCCGGCCGCAAAGCCTGCCCCAGCCGGAGATCCGTGAGTTCGTCGAGGAGCCCGGCGTGCGCGCTCTCGTCCGCGACCAGCCGCCCCAGGGTGGCTCGCATGGATTCCCGGGTCGGCTCGTCGTAGAAGGGGACGGCGCGGGGCGGCGGGCCGGTACCCGCGCCGCCCATGAGGACCGCACGCTCGACTCGTTCGGGCGCGGCGGCCAGCAGCGCCAACGCCGCCGCCCCTCCCGCGGCCGAGTTGCCCAGCACGTGCACCCGCTCCAGCTCGTGACGATCGAGCAGTTCCAGGACCTGCTGTGCGCGAGCCCGCGCCCACGCCCGCGGCCCACGGAGCCCTTCGGTGCCCGCGGCGGCGATCTGCGTGCCGAAGCCGAGCAGATCCGGGGCGAGGCAGCGAAACCCGGCGGAGAACCGGGAAAACACCGGAGCCCAGTTGCTCGCGGCGTCCACTCCCGGCCCGCCGCCGTGGAGCAGCACGAGAACCGGACCGGCGCCCTTCTGAGCTGTGGCCGACACCTGCTGCCTCCTCATCGGATCCTCCGTCGCGTCACGGCAACCGGGCGAGGAACTCGTCGGTGCCGGACAGCTGCGACGAAGTCAGCGACATCACCCGCAACGCGGCCCGGTGCATTTCGGTGGCGGACATCGGACCGGCGCCCAGATCGGGGTAGTCACACGAGGCGCAGGCGTCCGAGAGGACGACGGAACGGAATCCGCGTTCCAGGGCCCCGCGTGCCGTTCCGAGTACACAGCACTCGGTCGTCATTCCGGTGAGCACCACAGTTTCCACGCCGAGCCCACGCAGGATGATCTCCAGATCGGTGGCGTAGAACGAGTTGTAGCGGTGCTTTTTGATCACCGGCTCGCCCGGCCGCGGCGTGAGCGAGGGATGGATGTCCGCTCCGCGTCCGCCGTCCACGAGCGCCTCTCCCGCCGCGACCGGCGGATACAGCTCACGGTGGATGCCCATGTCCGCCCCGCCGTGACGGTGGACGTGCGCGGCGTAGACCACCGGCAGGTCCCGGGCACGCGCGGCTTCGAGAACCTGCTGGATGGCCGGAATGACGCCCCGGCCTTCGGGAAACTCCAGCGGCGCCCCCTCTTCGACGAAGTCGTTCTGCATGTCGATGACGAGGAGCGCGGTGCGCTCCACGTCGATCACGGAACTGCTCATGCCCACCTGCCTTCCGCCGCCGTGTTCACGACGCGCTCCATCCCCCGTCGAGAGTCAACTCGGTACCCGTGACCCACGCCGCGGCCGGCGAGCACAGGTACGCCACCGCTTCGGCCACTTCCGCCGGTTCGATCAGACGCTTCACCGCCGATCGCGCGAGCAGTACGTCGGCAAGCACTTCGCGGTACTCACCCCGTGCACTGCGGCTTGGTCGGCCAGCTGGTTCTCGACCAGCGGCGTGCGAACGTAGCCCGGGCACACGCAGTTGCTGGTGACGCCGCGGGCCGCACCTTCCACCGCGAGGACCTTCGAGAGCCCCAGGAGTCCGTGTTCGGCACTGACGTAGGCGGATTTGTACGCGCTGGCGCGCAGACCGTGGATGCCGGTCGGCCAGCTCGGCGGTTTCGCTGAGGTCGATGGCCAGCGGCTCGCCGCCGATCCGCTCGGCCGTACGCGCCGCGCCTGCTTCGTCGATGTCGCACACCACCACGTGCGCGCCGAGTTCCGCGAGCCGGGTCGCGACGGCGGCGCCGATTCCGCTCGCCGCGCCGGTGACCATGGCGCGGCAGCCGCTCAGGCGCGGGTCGAAGCTGGTCACGATTTCGGCGAGGCGAACGGGTTGGCTTCGGCGTGGTGGTGGCCCCATCGGAAACCCCGAAGTCGTGCGGGATCCAGTCCGGGCCGACCTCGATCCCGCCGCATCCGATCTCGAGGTGGAACCCGCTGGGGTTGCGCAGGTAGAACGAGATGGCCTTGTCGTTCATGTGCCGGCCGAGGCTGATCGAGATCGGCGCGCCGTCGGCCTTGGCCCGGTCGTAGGCGCGCCCGACGTCGTCGATCGAACCGTGCTCGAACTCGAGGTGGTGGATGGACGGCGTCTCCGCGTTCGCGAGCGCGATGCTGTGGTGCGCGGCGTTGCAGCGGAAGAAGAACAGGCCGGGGGCGCGGTAGTCGGTCAGCTCGAATTCGAGCACGGACTCGTACAGCTCACGCAGTTCGGCGAGCTTCGGGCTCGCCAGGACGAGGTGGCCGAGACCGGTGGTCCCGGACGGCCGGGCCACGCCGGTACCGGCCTTGGCCTGACCGACCGCCAGCTCCACGCGGTAGCCGACGGGATCGGTGAACCAGCGCAGCCGGGTGGCCCCGCGCAGCTCCCGCTCGTCCGGAGTTGCCTCCGCGACGGTGAAGCCGGCTTCGGTGAGCCGCCCGGTCAGCCGGTCGAGCTCCCGTGGCGAGTCGACGATCCACCCCACCTCACGCGGAGCGTCCACTGTGGAGGAATAGAGGGCGACGCGGTACTTGAACTCGTCGAGTTCGGCCAGCACCACCTCACCGGCGGCGGACGAGACGCGGGTGACGCCGATGCCCAGCGTGCGGCCGAGCAGCTCGGTCCAGGCGCCGACGTCGGTGACGTTCAGGCCGACGTACCCCAGCTTCCGGATACCCATGTGGTCATCCCTCCGATGCCGCGGCCGCGCCGCCGCGCAGGAACTCGCGGACGAGGTGGTTGAACTCGGGCGCCCGCTCGTACTGGACCCAGTGCCGGCAGTGCGGGAGCACGCGCAGTTCGGCGTTCGGGATACCGGCGAGAAGCTTCGGCGCCCAGGTGAGCGGAACGGTCTGGTCCTCCCGCCCCCACACCAGCAGCGTGGGCGCGTCGATCCGGGACAGGTCCGGGGTCAGGTCACCGAAGTTCGGCGGAATCGGCAACTCGGGATGCACCCGGAGGCTGGATTCGTAGCGCTCGTCGATGAGCTCCGCGGTCGCCAGCGTCTCGTCGTAGACCATGAGCCGCACGAATTCCGCCATCGCCTCGCGCGAGGGCTCGTCCGCGGCCATGTAGCCGAAGAGCCGCTCGAGCCCGACCGGCCAGGGCGGCGCGTCCGCGGGCAGGACTCCTCCTGGCGCCATGAGCACCAGCCGGTCCACCCGCTCCGGGTACCGGGTGGCGATCCGCATCGCCACCCCACCGCCGTAGGAGTTGCCGACCAGATGGGCCCGCTCGATCCCGAGCGAGGTCATCGTCCGGCACACCTGTTCGGCTGCGTGGAAGATCAGCGGTTCCGCGGTCTCCGGGCGCGGGGAGGCACCCCAGCCCGGCAGGTCGACCACGATGTTGCGGTGGTCGCCGAACGCGGCCAGGTTCCCGCCGAAGTTGCTCATCCCGGTGGCACCCGGCCCCGAGCCGTGCAGCCACACGACCGGCGCGCCCGTCCCGGTCTCGGTGTAGGCCAGCCGCGTGTCCCCGACATCTCCGGTGTTCGTCACGGTGCCTTCCCATCCTCTGTATGTAGCGCTCACTCTACAACGCTGCCGAGGATAAGCAAGGTGCACGACCGGCCGGCCACCGGCATCAGGCGACGGTCACCTCGAGCGTCACCGGGATGTTGCCGCGGGTCGCATTCGAATAGGGACAGACCCCGTGCGCCGCTTCGACGAGCTTGTCGGCCGCGGCCTGGTCGAGGCCGGACAGCTCGACGTGCAGAGCCGCGCCGAGGCTGAACCCGCCCTCCGGCGTCGGGTGGACCTGAACCTCGGCCACGACCGCGGAGTCGGCGAACTGCACCTTTTCCTGTGCGGCAACAGCTTTCAGCGCCGAGTGGAAGCAAGAAGCCCAGCCCGCCGCGAACAGCTGTTCCGGGTTGGTCGCGCCGCCGGGGCCGCCCATCTCCTTCGGGATCGCGAGGGAGAGGTCGAGCAGGCCGTCGTCACTCCGAGCCCGACCACCCGCCCTGCCGTCCCCGGTGGAGGTGGCGATACCGAGATACAGAGGCTTGTTCACAGTCGATTCCTTCCGTACGCACTGGAATCTTCCCAGGTGCAAGACCGAACGTTCTCTCTTCCTCAGCATGGCAAGTCGGTGCCGGGAAGTCAAGACCGAACGTTCTAGCTTCCTCAACCGCTTCGGACCAGCACCACGAGGAAAGAAGCCTGAACTGTCGACCGGACAGAACACCGGGCAAGGATTGACATCGGCATGGCACGGGCCAACAGTCGATCTTGGCTGTCACCGAAGGTCCAAAGGAGGGCCGATGCGGAGAAAACTCACGCCGTGGCTGATCGCGGCACTGACTGCCACCGGGTTCGGGCTCGTGCACGCCACTGCGGCAGGCGCGGCCGAAACCGGACCGGCCGACTACGTTTCGCTCGGCAGTTCGTTCGCCGCGGGGCCGGGGATCCCCGACCTCCAGCCGGGTTCTCCGTCCGCGTGCGGACGCTCGACCAACAACTACGCCAGCGTGCTGGCCCGCGACCGCGGCCTGGGGCACACCGACGCCAGCTGCAGCGGCGCCACCACGGCCAACGTAGTCACCACCGGGCAGGCCGGCCAGCCCCCACAGGTGGACGCGGTCACCGCGGACACGACCCTCGTCACGGTCACCATCGGCGGGAACGACGTCAACTATTTGGGCAGCATCAACACCTACTCGTGCCAGACCAGCGGCGGCTCCGACTGCGGCAGCGTCGACACCGCGGCCATCGACCAGGCCTTCGGCGAGCTTCCCGGCCGGATGCGCGACGTGGTGAACCGCATCCGGGAGAAGGCGCCCTCGGCCAGGATCCTCGTGGTCAGCTACTTCAGCCTGCTTCCGCCATCGGGCGCGTGCGACGGGGTGCCGCTCACCGACGATCAGCTCGGCTACGAACACAGCATCGCCGACCGGCTGGCCACCGTCACCGCCGACGCGGCCGGCGCGACCGGTGCGGAGCTGGTCGACCTCGCCGGGGCCAGCCGCGACCACAGTGCGTGCGCGGCCGAACCGTGGGTCGAGAAGTACACCGCGCCCGCGGGCCGGGTCACGTATCACCCCAACGAAGCCGGCATGCTCGGCGCCGCGCAGCTGATCGAATCCGTGCTGTGAAAGGTGAGACCGGGGGTGACCACAGCTGTGGTCACCCCCGGTTTCGCGCGGTACGCGCGGTCAGTGCCGGACGCTCCACTGGTCGTTCTCGTGCAGGACTGTGCGGCTCAGGCCCGGGCAGAGGAAATCCTCGGCCGAGGAGTTCGATCGCACCGAGGTGTTCCCGCCGTCGGCCGCGTGCCAGCCGCCGTCGAGTTTGATCTGGTAGCCGGTGCTTTCGATCGCCCGGCCGCCGAGCGCCGAACAGTATTCGGCGGTCTGGTCGCCACTGGCGTAGATCTCGAAGATGTTCCAGCTGCGGTCCTCGTGCGACTGGTCGGTACCGGACTGGGAGTAGAAGGAATCCCAGCTGCCGGTGCGGTAGTTGAACAACGAGGCGGTCCAGGTGTTGTTCGACGAGTCGGTCTGCTCGACCTTGCCCCGGTAGGAATCGTGGCCGTTGACCGAGGTGCCGTAGTTGTCCCGGAAACTTCCGTCGACGGTCACCGATTTGGCCACCTTGACGCCGTCGCACCAGTCCCACGCCCACACCTGTGCGGCGCCACTGAAGTAGGCCGTGACGAGCTCGACACACGAACCGGGCGCCTTCATCGTGGGCGCGTACAGGGTGTCGTTCGAAATCGCGAGGTCACTGTAGACCGACTGCACGGCGTCCTGTCCGGTCACCGCGGTACCACTGGTGTAGACACCCCAGTCGTCGTGGATGTCGCCCTCGATCGAGGAACCGGAGACTTCCGCGGTGCGGATCTCCCGGAACCGGTCGGCGGCCGCGACGGCCGTGGTGCCGTCGACCGCGCCGATCACGCCGTGTTCCGACTGTGCCGGGGACTGGGCGACGGCGGTGGCCGGGAGCACTGCCAATCCTGCTGCCGCCAGGGAAAAAGCGAGAAAAGACTTACGCATGGGGACCTCCGGGGACCAGGGAGTCAACTGGTCCCCGATTCTGCGGAGGCACGCGGACAATGGTCTAGACTTTTCTGGCAGGCTGTCCGGTTGCTGTCCGGTTCCGCTCGCGGCCGGATCCACGCCGCACCAGCAGGATCACTCCGGACCGCTGCGCGAAAGTACTCGCACGCCAGTACTTTCGGGACATCTCAGGCGGTCAGAGCCCGTTCGCGGCGACGAAAGACTTGTTGTGCCGCAGGATACTCACGGCCGCAAGGCTCACGAGGCCGCGGGACCGCTTCCCGCCCGCCGGCACCGGCGCGCATCGGCGGCACCGACCCCGCCCAGTACGGCGTCCGTGACCTTCTCGGCGAATCCGGGTCCCATTTCGGCGTGCCGGAACAGCGCCCGGAAGACAATCGGCGCGGCGAACAGGTCGATGACGAAGTCGGCGTCGGCGAGGCTCACCTCGCCGCGCTGCTGCGCTGTGCGCAGGGTGACCAGGCAGGCCTGTCGCCGCGGTTCCCACACCACGGCAAGGAATTCCGCACGCAGCTGCGGGTCGTCGGCGAGGTCGGCCAGCAGGCCCGGTAGTACTCGGCTGAGGGCCGGATCGTCCATGCCCTCCCGCAGTGCTTCCAGGTGCGCGACGAGGTCGCAGTGCACACAGCCGGTGTCGATCTCCACGACGCCGATCCGGTCGTGGGCCATGGCCGCGACCACCAGCTGCTGCTGGTTCTTCCACCGGCGGCGGATCGCGGGCTTGGTGGTGCCCGCGCGAGCGGCGATGGCTTCCATGGTCAGCGCCGAGTAGCCCACCTCGCGCAGCAGCGCGGACACCGCGGCCAGCACGGCCTGGTCGATGCGCTCGTCTCGCCGGCGTGCCATCACGCCTCCCAGCTTAACCAGGCAGCAGTACCACCTTGCCGAACGGCGCCCCGCGCTCCAGCAAGCCCAGCACCTGCTCGGCTTCGGCGAGCGGCACGCTGAGGTCCAGTACCGGCGCGAGCAGTCCCTTCCCCCACCAGTCGGTCACCGCACGCCACGAGCGCCGCAGGCCGGCAGGGGTCACCGAATTCAGGCTGAACGCAAAGACCGTGGGTGATTTGTGGTAGTCGCGCAGCATTACTTCGAAGAAGTCCGGCGCAGGCGGGCCATCCGCGGAACCACAGAGCACGTAACGACCGTTGTCCCGCAGCCGCTTCAGATACCTGCCCATCTCCGCGCCCGCGACCGGGTCCACGACCACGTCGAAGTCCTCACCGGGGACGGCGGCGGTCCGGTCGACGATCCGTGCCGCGCGGAGGTCAAGCAACCGGTCGCCACGGGAGGGCGAGGACGTGACCGCGGTGACCTCGGCGCCCCGCGCATGCGCGATCTGCGTGGCCAGTACACCGATTCCGCCACCCGCGCCGCGGACCACGACCCGATCGCCCGCGGCGACTCCCACCCGGTCCACCGCACTCTCGGCGACGAGGGCGTTCAGGCCGAGCGCGACCACCTCGGCCGCGTCCGCACCCTCCGGCACGGGCAGGACCCGGCCGGCGATATTCCCCGGTACTCGCCTCGCCGGAGCATGAGGTCCACGTATCCCGCACCGGCCACCTCGACCTCGACCAGCACCTCACCGGGACCGGGCGCCGGTTCCGCCACCTCGGCGACCCGCACTTCCCCGGACGACTGCACCACCGCTGCCCGCACGGTCAAGAAGTCCGGCGCGTGCGTCCGTGTTCTCGCAGCGGCGGCACGATGCCCGGCGCTCAGGCCGCGGCGCGCTGGGCGGCCGGACGGCGGCGCAGGTCCGGATCGTCCAGCGCCGGCGGGCGGTAATCCTGGTCCAGCGGGCTCACGTCGGTACCCGGCGGCACGATCTCGTCGATCCGGTCGAGCACGTCGTCGGTGAGCGTGACCTCGGCGCCTGCCAGCAGGTCGTCGAACTGCTCCATGGTGCGCGGGCCGAGCAGCGCGCTGGTCACCCCGGGATGGGCGATCACGAACGACATGGCCAGATGCGTCAGCGACAGGCCGGCTTCGGCGGCCAGCGGGATCAGCCGCTCCACCGCGTCAATGCGGCGATCGTCGCTGAGGTGCCGGAGCAGGTGCGTGCGGCGCAGGTCGTTCTCCCGCCCCCGGCTGACGCGCCCGGTCAGCATACCCTGGCCGAGCGGTCCCCAGATCATCGTGCCCATGCCGAAGCGCTGCGCGGCCGGCAGCACCTCGCGTTCGGGCCCGCGAGTGAGAAGGGAGTACGCGACCTGCTCGCTGCGGAACCGGGCCAGTCCGCGCCGCTCGGCCGTCCACTGGGCATCGACGATGTCCGAGGCAAGCGTCTGGGACGTGCCGATCGCCCGTACCTTGCCGCTGGCGAGCAGGTCTGTCAACGCGGACAGCGTCTCCTCGATGTCCGTGGTGGGATCGGCACGGTGCACCTGGTACAGGTCGAGATAGTCGGTCCGCAGCCGGCGCAGCGAACCCTCCACGGCGGCGAAGATGTGCCGGCGCGAGGCTCCCCGGCGGTTGGGGTCCTCACCGATCGGGCGGGCGAACTTCGTGGCGAGCACGACGTCGTCCCTGCGGCCGCGCAAGGCGTTGCCGACCACCTCCTCGGAGTCACCGTAGGCGTCGGCGGTGTCGATGAAGTTGATGCCGGCGTCGAGTGCCTTGTGGATGATCCGCGCCGAGTCCTCGGGATCGGGATTGCCGAAGCGGGTGGCGAACATCATCGCGCCGAGCGCGTAGGGACTGACCTTGATCCCGGTCCGGCCGAGTGTGCGGTACCGCATGGGTTCGCTCCTGGTGTACTGGCGGGCGCGGTGCGGGCGACGTACCGTGACCCTAAGTGGAATGCTTTTCCGGAACTATACGGAAAGTCTTTCCGGTTATGCAACCCGGCCGGTCCCGCGGCCGAGACGAGGATGGTCCCGTGGCCCAGCACCCGACTCCGCCGTCCGGTACCGGCGAGCACCCGCCGCGCCGGCGACGGGCGGACGCGCAACGCAACCTCGACGCACTGGTCGAGGCCGCGCGGACGGTTTTCGCGACGTCCGGCGTGGACGCTCCGGCGAAGGAGATCACCGACCTGGCCGGGGTCGGCGTCGGCACCCTCTACCGGCATTTCCCGCTGCGTTCGGACCTGGTCAAAGCCGTGGTGCAGACCGGGATCGACGCGGTCGCCGCCGCCGGGACCGAACTGGCCGCGACCCGCGCACCGATGCCGGCCCTGACCGGCTGGATCGACCGGTTCGTCGAACTGCTCGGCACCAAACGGGGTCTCGCCTCGGCACTGCACTCAGGCGATCCGGCGTTCGCGGACCTACCGGGCTACTTCCTGGACCGGCTCGCCCCCACTCTCGCCGCCCTGCTCGACGCGGCAGCCCGCGAGGGCGCGATCCGGAAGGACTTCGAAGCCGAAGAGCTGATCCACGCGATCGCCCTGCTGTGCCGGCCACTTCCGGGACAGGAACCCGGATACGGCAGGCGCATGACCGGCCTGCTCATCGACGGCCTGCGTTTGCGCAGCGAAGCACGCGAGTGACAGCGGCGTCCGTCAGCGACATTCGCGGCGCTGTCCGGGGCGACCGGCCGGCTTGCTGCTCAACCGCCCGGCCGCCACGTGCGGGCTACCCGTCTCCCGGCGGCTAACCCTGTGGATCCGGCCGCTTCAGAGGTTTGCGCGGTGCTCGACCAGCCAGCCGGCCACGTCGCGCAGCTTCATGTTGCTGTGCTGGGACGCTTCGGTGAGCATCCGGAACGCGTGCACCGCGTCGATGTCGTGGCGGTGCATCAGGATGCCCTTGGCCATGCCGATCAGGTCCCGGTGTTCGAGCGCCGCGTGCAGCTGGGCCTCGGTCTGGGCGCCGACCAGCGCGATCGCGGCGTGCGTGGCGAACATCCGGCCGTTCTGTTCGGTCTCCTCGGTGAACGCGTCCGGCCGGATGGAGTACATGTTCAGGGCACCGAGAGTGGTGGCGGAGACGAACAGCCGGTAGGACAGCATCGACCGAACCCCCATCCCGGTCGCCGCGGGCGCGAACCGGGGCCAGCGGCTCTCGGTGGCCAGATCGCTGGTGCGGTGGGTCTCGTGCTCGGCGATCGAGTCCACGCACGGGCCCTCATGGTAGAGGTACTGCAGCTTGTCGATCTGGATGACCAGCTCGTCCGTCGGCACGACAGTGCGGATGCGGCCCTTGCGTTCCACGAGCGAGATCCCGGCGTACTCGGCCCCATCGACGTGGCTGACAGCGGACTTCACGATCGCACCGAGCGTGGTCTCGACATCCGGCTCGGCCTGCAACGTCCGGGCGATGTCGCTGAGCACCTCGGCCAGACCGGCGGCGTCGCCGGCGCGCTCGGAGTAGCTCATGGTGGTGCTCCCCTTCTCAACACTCACCATGTCGGGTACCCGCAGGTCCGCGAGTTTACAACGAGCCGTTCCGCTGAGGTCCGTTCGTGCATCCGGGCTTCAGAGCCCGGTGGCGGTTTCCCGGTCGCGCGCGTGCCGTTCCTCGATGTGCTCGAGGCTGCGGTTCTTCGTTTCCGGGATCATGAACAGGGTCCAGGCGAAGGCCAGGACACCCATCGCGGCGAAGCCGAAGAAGACGGTCGGCGCACCCGCCTCGAGCAGGGACGGGAAGACCAGGCTGACCACCACGCTGGCGAGTTCGGTCAGGAAGGTGGCGATCCCCATCGCCAGCCCCCGCACCGCCAGCGGGAACATCTCCCCCAGCACGATCCAGACGATGCCGCCCCAGCTCAGGGCGAACGCGATCTGGAAGACGGCCAGCCCGCCCACGGCCAGGTACCCGGCGGCGCCGGACACCCGGCCGTCCCCGGTGCCGAGGAAGACCACCGCGAGGACCACCATGCTCAGCGCCATCGCGAGCGCTCCCCACAGCAGCGGGATGCGGCGGCCGACCCGGTCGGCCACGAAGTAGGCCATCACCACGGTGGCGAGCAGCCCGAGCAGGGACAGCCCGACGTTGGCGGTGACCGCGGCGGTGTCGCTGAACCCGATGCCCTTCAACACGGTGGGGGCGTAGTAGGTGATCGCGTTGATGCCGATCAGCTGCTGCAGGATGCCGAGCACGGAGCCGATCACCAGCAACCGCACCGTTTTCCGGGAGCGGAGCCGGGTGGTGGTCCGCTTGGCGCGCCGCCGTTGCCCGGTGCTGACCGCGCGGATCTCCGCGATCTCACGCTGCACTTCGTCCGGTGACCGCGACCCGGCCAGCACGGCACGGGCTTCGTCCTCCCGGCCGTGTTCGACCAGCCATCGCGGGCTTTCCGGCAGCCGCAGGGAACCGAGGAGCATGACGATCGAGGGCACCACACCGAGCCCGAACATCCAGCGCCAGCCGCCACTCGGGGTGAAGGCGAGGCCGATCAGGCTCGCCGCCAGCACCCCGATGGTGATCATGACCTGGAACAGCCCGGCGAAGGTGCCCCGCCGCGGCGCCGGCGCGATTTCGCTGAGGTAGACCGGAATCATCGCGGTGGCGATCCCGACCGCCAGCCCGAGCACGATGCGGGAGACGATCAGCACCCCCGCGGTGGGCGCGAACGCGGCGACGAGGATGCCGGCGCTGTAGAGGACGGCGCCCAGCGCGAGCATCGCCCGCCTGCCGAACCGGTCGGCGAGCGGACCGGCGCCCAGCGAACCGAACAGGGACCCGATCAGCGCGGAGCTGACGATCCAGCCCGTGGTCACCGCGTCCAGGCCGAGCACGGGCTTGGCCGCCAGCAGCGCCGCCGACACCACGCCGAGCTCGTATCCCCGGATCGCACCGCCGAGCGCGCCCATGACATGGCTGCCCCGGCCGATCCTCGGCCCGCCGGAGCCGGTACGTGAAGCCTCCACCGTGCGCCCCCTTCCCGGGGATTCAGAAGCTGGCGGTCCGTGCGGGCAGCGGGTCCACGGTCCAGGCCATCCGGTCGGTGAGTCGGACCAGCAGCTCGGTCTTGACGGCGTGGTGCTCCGGGGAGTCCCACAGGTTGACGTGCTCCCCGGGGTCGGCCCGCAGGTCGTAGAGCTCACCGGTGCCCAGTCCGTGGAAGGCCACCAGTTTGTGGTCCACGGTGCGGATCATCGTGGCCTGCGGCGCCGGATCGGCGTGCCACGGCATGGCGTTGTAGTACTCGCAGTACACGTCCTCGCGCGGCGGGGCACTGCCTTCACCGGTGAGCAGGGGCCAGAGCGATTGTCCTTGCATGCCCTCGGTACGCGGCAGTCCCGCGGCGTCCAGCAGCGTGGGCGCGAGATCGACCAGCTCCACCAGCGCGCTCTCCCGCTGTCCTGCCCGGACCCGGCCGGGACAGGAGATGATCAGCGGGACGCGCACCGCCTCCTCGTAGAAGTACGGGCCCTTCAGGTAGATCCCGTGGTCGCCGAGCATCTCGCCGTGATCGGTGGAGAAGACGACGATGGTGTTCTCCCGCTGGCCGGTACGGTCCAGCGCGTCGAGCATCCGGCCCACCTGCACGTCGATCAGATCGCACATCGCCCAGTAGGCGGCGCGGATCAGCCGGTGGTCGCGCTCGGTCATCTCCGGGTAACCGAAGTCCTCGTTGCCGCCGTAGGCCCCGGCGTGGTCGATCCGCTGGAACACCGGCTTGTCCGCCAGCTCGCCCTCGACGTAGTCGGGCAGCGGGATCTCGTCGAGCCGGTCGAGGTAGGGCCGCAGGTACTCCTCGGGCGGATCGAAGGGGTGGTGCGGGTCGAAGATGTTGACCGAGAACAGCCAGGGATTGGCGAACTCCTCGTGCGCCTCGATGAAGTCGACGGCCTTCGTGGCGCACCAGGTCGTCTGGTGGTGCTCCTCCGGCATGCCCCGCAGCACGTACCGGGAGCCTTCCCGCGGCGGCGTGCGGTAGGTCGCGCCGCGTTCGCGCAGCCAGTGCACGTACTCGTTCGTCGGCCAGTCCGGGTCCGGATGGTGCGACCAGTGGAACTCGGAGTAGCCATCGGGCAGGCGGGGCTCGGTGCCCGGGGAGACCGACCAATGCGCGGCGGAGAGGTGCAGTTTCCCGGCGAGCCCGCAGACGTACCCGGATTCGGCCAGCGTGCGGGTGACCAGGGCCTCGTGCCCGGGCAGCGACTGGCCGTTCTGGCGCGCACCGGTGGTGCGCGGGTAGCGACCGGTGAGGAAACTCGCCCGCGACGGCGTGCACACCGGACTCTGGGTGTAGGCCGCCTCGAACACCGTGCCGCCCGCGGCCAGTGCGTCCAGGTTCGGCGTGCTGGTCCAGCTGCTGCCCGCCGAGCCGAGGGTGTCCCACCGCTGCTGGTCGGTGCAGATCCAGAGAATGTTGGGCCTGCTCATGCTGCTCACTTTCCGTCGAGGCCGCGGGCGGCGGCCACCACCGCGCGGTTCGCCGCGATCACGCGGGCGCGGTCGGCGGCCTTGAACACCCGCCGGTCATAGCTGTAGAGACCGTTGACCTGGAGTTCCGCGTCCTCGAAGAGGTTGTAGTTCGCCGCGCTGAGGCCCTCGTCGCGGACGAAACCGGCGACGATGCCGAGCGCTTCGACGTAACAGTCGGTCAGTTCCCGCGCGCCGGAGACCTTCTGGTTGGGCTGGCTGCCGCCGGCCACCCACTCGTGTCCCGCCGGCGCGTATCCGAAGGCACCGAACTCGCCGATCACGGCCACCCGGCCGTCGTCCGGGTGCGGTGCCGGCCCGGGATAGTGCTGTCCGAGGTTGTGCAGGTCGGCGACCTGGCCGCCGCCCTCGGCGTAGTCGGCCACGTTCGTGCCGCTCATCTCGTTGACCACCCTGGTCGGATCCCAGCCACGGACCCGCTCGGCGACCCGCGCCAGATCGTAGGCACCCCAGCCCTCGTTGAACGGGATCCACATGACGATCGAGGTGAACGACCGCAGCTGCCGCACCACCCGTTCCAGCTCATGTTCGAACCGCGCCTTGCCGGCCGCGGGCGGATCCGAGGGTTCGTCCTGGTTCGGTGGCTGCCTGCCGGTCGCGGTGGCGGGCATGTCCTGCCACACCAGGACGCCGAGCCGGTCCGCCCAGTCGTACCAGCGGTCGGGCTCGGTCTTCATGTGCTTGCGGATGGTGGTGAACCCGAGCTTCTTCGCCTCCTCGACGTCGAAGCGCAGGGCGTCGTCGGTGGCGGCGGTGTAGAGGCCGTCGGGCCAGTAACCCTGCTGCAGACAGCTGATCTGCGGCACGAACTCCCCGTTGAGCAGCAGCCGCGGCACCCCGCCTGCCTGCCCGATCCGGACCGACCGCATGCCGAACAGGTGGCTGACCCGGTCGCCGCCGTCGACCTCGGCCTCGAGCCGGTAGCGGAACGGATTGTCCGGCGACCACAGGGTCGGCCGGTGGACCGGCAGTTCCAGCTCGGTGCCGGCCGGCCCGGAAGCGGACGCCACGCGGCGGTCGCCGTGGTACAGGCTCAGCCGCACCTGCGCGCCGGCGTCCCCGGCCACGTGCGCGGTCACCGTCGCCGTGCCCGCGTCGATGTCCGGCACCACGACCAGGTCTTCGACATACGCCCGGGGCACCGGTTCGAGCCACACGGGCTGCCAGATCCCCGAGCACGGCTGGTAGTACAGGTTGTTGTGCGGCGCCTCCGGATCGAGGGCCGCGACCCGCTGTTTGCCGAGCGGCTGGTCGCCGTTCTCGGTCGGATCGTCCACCACGACCACGAGTTCCTGCTCGGTTCTGGCCCCAGGAAGCAGTGCCTCGGTCACGTCCACCGAGAACCGGTCGTAGGCGCCTTCGTGGACCCCGAGCGAGTGGCCGTTGACGAGCACCTCGGCACGGTGATCGACGCCGTCCAGATGCAGCAGCAACCGGTTGGCGTGCGAACCGATCCGCCACGAACGCGGGACCACGAACCGCCGGCGGTAGAACATCCGCGGTTCGTGGCGCATGATCCCGGACAACGCCGACTCGACCGGATACGGGACGAGAATGCGCTCGTCCAGGGTCTGGCCCGGCACCGGCCGCTCGTCCGCCCCGGCCGCGGCGAACTGCCAGACGCCGTTGAGGCTGACCCACCGCTCGCGCCGCAGCTGCGGACGCGGGTACTCGAACCGGGCGTTCCGCGGGGAAACCTGGTCGGTCCACGGCGTGCTCAGCCTTGGCTTCTTCGGTGACCAGCCGGATTCCGCGGGCTGCCCGCTCCCCGGACCGGGCGCGGCCGGATTCCCGGCCGGAGCCGCCGAGGCCGCGCCGGGCGACCCCATCGCCCACAGCGCGCCCAGACCGGCCGCACCGGCCGCGCCCCGCAGGAATGTCGCTCTGCTGATCTCGTCCCGCTCCATCGCCGGCTCCCGTCGCATCGCTGGTGCGCACACCGTAGGAGGGATGTTGCAACGTTGCAAGACCTCCGCCGGATTTCCCGTCCGACGGGATCGCGGGCCGGGTTTGATCGGTCGCTGGGCCGGAGGGGGCTTGTCAGATGCGGCGGTGGTGAGGTGCATCCCCCGCAGGCGGATTCTGCTCGCAGTCATCGTGAGTCACGCCGGAACCGCGTCCCCAAAAGTCGCCCACCGAGGCCGAGGTTCACCCGGCGCCGGTCGACTCCCGCACCATCAGGCGGTGTCCGACGAGCAGGTGCTCGGCCGGGCGGGTGGGATCGGCCTGGCGGGCGAGGATCGCGTCGATCGCCTGTTGTGCCAGTCCGGTCATGTCGTGAGCGATCGAGGTCAGCGGCGGCGCGGTGTAGCGCACCTCGGGTGCGTCGTCCCAGCCGAGCAGTGCGATGTCGGCGGGGACCGCGACTCCTGCTTCGCGCAACGCCGAGAGTGCGCCGACCGCGAGCAGGTCGGCCGCGCAGATCAGCGCGTCACAGTCCGAGCGGCGCCGCACGAGTTCGCGGGCGACGCGGGCGCCTTCCTCCCGGCTGTGGTCCGCGACGTCGAAAACGAGGTCCGCGTCGACGTCGACGCCGGTGGCGCGCAACGCTTCCCGGACTCCGCGCAGGCGCTCGTAGGCCGGTCCCGCCTGCCGGTCCAGGCGCATCCCGGCGAACGCCGGCCGCCGTCGGCCACGCGAGAGCAGGTGCTCGGTCGCCTCGACCGCGGAACGTCTGCTGTTGATCGCGATGTGGTCGAACGATCCCCCCGGTACGTACTCCCCGAGCAGGACCGTCGGGACGTCGCTCTTGAGCCGCTCCAGTTCCG
Source organism: Amycolatopsis jiangsuensis (assembly GCF_014204865.1). NCBI lineage: Bacteria > Bacillati > Actinomycetota > Actinomycetes > Pseudonocardiales > Pseudonocardiaceae > Amycolatopsis > Amycolatopsis jiangsuensis. The sequence goes on along the minus strand of NZ_JACHMG010000001.1, from coordinate 7,261,350 downwards.
CGGGCGCGAGCTCGACCGGGCAGAACAGCACGCCGGTGACGCCGCGGCTGAGGTACCCCTCGGCGATCGTGCGTTCCTGCGCCGCGCCACCACCCGTCTCGTCGATGAACAGGGTGAGCGAACGACGTCGCGCCTCGTCGATCACCACATGTGCCAGGTGCGCGAAATACGGTGAGGTGATGTCCGGTACCGCGAGCGCCAGGACCTGCGATCGCCCCGCCCGCAGCTGACGGCTCACCAGCGACGGCGCGTACCCGAGCCGCTCGATCGCGTCGGTCACCCGCTGCCGCTTCTCCTCGGTCACGTACGGGTGATCGTGGAGCACGTTGGACACTGTGCTCGCCGAAACCCCGGCCGCCCGAGCGACATCCTTGACCGTGGGGCGGCGCCCCGGATCCACCATCGTGTCGCAGTCTCCTCGCCGAACCGCTGCCCGGCACCACTGTCCGTGCCTTCGGGTGCACGGTATCCGCCCCTCGCCCGGCCGCGCCGCAGCGGCACGATCCTAACGCGCCCGGCTCCCGCCGCCCGCCCGTGTCGGGCGGTCCGGCCTTCGTCGGAGAGCGTGAAAAAGCGGGGCACCGGGAGTGCTCCCGATGCCCCGCTTCGTGCTCGCCGCGTACTGGATCAGACGGCGTGCGCGACGGTGTTCCAGCCGGTGGCGAGGACGCCGGCGTCGCCGCCGTTGCCCGCGTCGCCGGAGGCGCCACCGTCGGTGCTGCTGATGTTCCCGGCGTCACCGGTCGAGCCGGTGGTGCCGGTGGCACCGGAGTCGCCCGAGGTCACCGAAGTGGCCGACGACGCGTCTCCGTTGTCCCGGCCGTGGTGGCCCTGCTGCCCGGACCCGCGGGTCGACTGGACGGCGGTGTTGCCGCCGGTCGAACCCGAGTCGCCCGAGTCGCCGGACGTACCGGTCACGGCCTCGTTGCCACTGGTGGCGTTCCCGGCGTCACCGGAATCGCCACCGTCACCACCGGTCGCAGTACCGGTCACGGTGCCCAGAACTCCGGTACGGCCACTCTGGCCGTCCCGGTTCCCGTCGTGGCGGTTCCAGCCCCGGTGATCCCGGTTCCAGCCCTGCTCGTGACGGTTCCAGCCCTCGCTCCAGCCCTGCTCGTGACGGCTCTCGCCCTGCGCACCGCTGGCCGAGTTGCTGCCACCGCCGACCGCAGTACCGTCACCACCGTTGCCCGCGGTACCGGAAGTACCGCCGGTCGTGGTGCCGGCGTTCGCCGCGTCACCCGTCGTGCCGGTGACACCGGTGCTGCCGGAATCACCCGACGACACCGAGGTGGCGCATTCGGCCAGCACACACAGGCCGTAGGCGCTGTTGCCGCCCGTGGCACCGGAGTTGCCGGAGCCGCCCGAGTCGCCGGTCACCGCGGAGTTGCCGCTGGTGGCGTTGCCGGCGTCGCCGGAATCGCCACCGTTGCCGCCCTTCGCCGTGCCGGTCACCGAACCCAGCGCACCGAGCACGCCGCCCCGCGAGGAGTGGCCGCCCTGTGCGCCGGCGGTGGTGCCGGTCGACGCCGCGGTGCCGTTGCCGCCGTTTCCGGCGGTGCTGGTGCCGGTCGACACCGCGGTACCGGAGCCGCCGTTTCCGGCGTTGCCGGAAGCACCGCCGGTGGTGGTGCTGGTGTTCGCGGCGTTCCCGGTGGAACCGGTCGCGCCGGTGTTCCCGGAATCGCCCGAAGACACCGAAGTGGTGCACTTCGCGAGCACGCAGGCGCCGTAAGCGCTGTTGTGCCCGGTGGCCCCGGAGTTGCCCGAGTCGCCGGAGTTCCCGCTCACCGCGGTGTTACCGCTGCTCGCGTTTCCGCCGGAGCCCGAGGTTCCGCCGTCGCCACCTTCGCCGGTGCCCGACGAGCTGCCGGACACCACCGACTGCACGGTGTCGCCGAGCCCGCCCTGACTTCCGGTGTCCGCATTGGCCACCGCGCTGCCCAGCAGGACGAACCCGCCGGAGATGACCGCGGCGGTCAAACTGCGTCGCACGTACTTGTGCATGACTTCCCTTTCCTCACCATCGTGTCCATTGTGGATTTGTGAAGGTCGGAAAGGGCGGGTCAGCTCGGATGGTCGTTTCCGTAGGAGACCAGCCAGTACAGCGACGGAGGGCCGCCCGGCGGTGCCCGCCAGGCACGGCTCGTACCGATCTCCTGCGAGCCCGAAGGCGCCACGGCGTACTCGCCACCGTGCGCACCACCGCCACTCGCCGGCACGGCACCGCTGACCCCGGTCGAACCCACCGGCACGCCACCGCCGCCACCGGAACCGGACATCGGTTCCGGCACGAACGCCGGCTCCGCACCCGCCGAGGCGGACTCGTGCCGGGACACCACGGATGCCGCACCGGTGTGATGCCGTTGCACCTTGTCCACCAGCGCCACGGTTCGATCGGCTGAACCTGCCACCGCCTGATCCGGACGTGACTGCGGCGCCGGCGGAGCCGTTTGGCCACCGCCCTCGTCCGCACCCAGCACCGGACCGGTCACCGGATCCGTGACCCGCAGTATCGGCCGGGTCACCGGATCGAGCGAGCCCACTACGGGACGGGTCACCGGCCGCAAGGCCGACAGCACCGGCTCGGCCGACTGCGTCACCGGCTTGACCACCGGTTCGGCAACCCGCGTCACCGGCCCGGCAGCCTTCGCCACCGGATCGGCAACCTTCGCCACCGGCTTGACCACCGGCCCCACGGCCTCCGCCACCGACTCGACCGCCGGCTCGGCAATTCGCGCCACCGGCTTCGCCGCTGCCGCCACTCGGGACGACACTGCGTGCGCCGGCTCTGCGGCTGAGCGTGTTGCCTGCTCGCCGGGTTCGAGCACGTCGTGCAGTGCTTGTCCGGTGCCGGCGAGTGCACCGGGGCGATCCGGCGGCCGTGGCCGTTCGGAGGCGTCCGCGGTGTGCGACGCGAGCAGCGCCAGCAGGGTGAAACCGAACAACGTTCCGGCTACCACCAGCATCCGGAGCAGTACCGGATGCCGGGCCGGTCCGTCGTCCGACAGGGAAGTATCCATTCATCTCACCCCCTTTCGGGTGTGGTCTTCACCGTCGGTTGTCATTCGGGACAACCTGGCTCACCGGATTGGGCGTAATTCCAGGTTTTTTCTTTCCGCAGAACGTGTTTACTACCTGTGGGTAACGGGTAGACCAGCCGGTTTTCACTCCGGCAGCGGATTTACCCGGGCTCGAAAAACCGCGACCGGATCGGGGAAACGACCCATCCGGAACGGCGTCGGCACCGAATGCGCACTGTCCACGAAGAATCCGCCCCGCCGTCGGGGAGCCCGGCGAGCGGGTGACGCCCGCCGTACGCGTGCGGGCGGGAAGGAGAACGTCGGTGTTTGGCAAACGCTATGCCGCGTCGATGATCAACCGGAGCGCGGAGAACGACCAGGACCGCCGCCGCTTTCTGCGGGCGGCGGGGATGACCGGCCTCGGGGCGGTGGGTGCCGGAGCACTGGGCACCGGCGCGCTCGGCGCGGGTACGGCGTCCGCGTCGGTCCGCTCGGCCGCCCCGATGGCCACCGGCACCCAGGAAGCCGAGGCCGCCGAGGTCAGCGACGGCGCCGTGCTCAACTTCGCGCTCAACCTCGAATACCTCGAAGCCGAGTTCTACCTGCACGCGGTCACCGGCCACGGGCTGTCCGACTCGATGGCCACCGGCACCGGCACGCAAGGTGGCGTCACCGGCGGCCGTGCGGTGCGGTTCGAGACCAAAGCCGCGCGCCAGTACGCCAAGGAGATCGCCGGCGACGAACAAGCCCACGTCGCCTTCCTGCGCAGCGCGCTCGGTTCGGCCGCCGTGGCCCGCCCGCAGATCGACCTGCAGTCCAGCTTCACCGCCGCCGCGCAGGCCGCGGGCATCGTGAAGAAGGGACACAGCTTCGACGCGTTCGCCTGCGAGGAGAACTTCCTGCTCGCGGCGTACCTGTTCGAGGACGTGGGGGTGACCGCCTACAAGGGCGCGGCCCCGTTGATCAGCAACAAGACCTACCTCGAAGCCGCGGCCGGGATCCTCGCCGTGGAGGCCTACCACGCCGGCAACATCCGCAGCGCCCTCTACCAGCGCGGCGGCGGGCTGCTCGGCAGCGGGCTGTTCAGCTCCGACCTGCGCAAGGCCTCGGTCAAGCTGTCCGACGCCCGCGACAGCCTCGACGGTGCGGCCGACGACGACCAGGGCGTGATCGACGAGCACGGCAACGCCAACATCGTGCCCTCGGACGAGAACGGCATCGCCTACAGCCGCAGTCCCGGTCAGGTGCTCAACATCGTCTACCTGACCAACAAGGCCGCGACCTCCGGCGGGTTCTTCCCGAAGGGCGTGAACGGCGACGTGAACACCAGCGCCGCCGGCTGACCGGCACCGTCCACGGCACCGCGAGCCGGTGCCGTGGACGTGCTCACGCCGACAGCGGTTTCGCGATCGCCTCCAGCGATCGTCGTTCCGCGGCCACCCCGAGGAAGACCTCCGCAAGGCCGCCGACGATCATCACGGCCGCGCCGATGTAGTAGCCGGTGGCGACATTGCCCGCATTGCCCGTCTCGACCAGGGAACTGAACAGCAGCGGTCCGATGATGCCGCCGAGTCCGGTGCCCACCGCGTAGAACACCGCGATCGCCAGCGCCCGCACCTCCAGCGGGAACACCTCCGACGCGGTGAGGTACGCCGAGCTCGCCCCCGCCGAGGCGAAGAAGAACACCGCGCACCAGGCGATCGTCAGGGTCACCGCGGAGAAAGCACCGCCCTCGAAGAGTATTCCGGTGCCGACCAGCAGGACTCCGGAGCCGAGGAAGCTGGTGATGATCATCGGCCGCCTGCCGACCGAATCGAAGAACCGCGCGAGCACGACCGGTCCGAGGAAACTGCCGAGGGCGAGCGGGATCAGGTAGGCACCGGTCATCGAGCTGGGCACGCCGAAGAACCGGCCGAGTACGAGCCCCTGGGTGAAGTACACCGCGTTGTACAGGAACGCCTGCCCCACGAAAAGCGCCAGGCTGAGCGTCGTGCGGCGCGGATAGGTCGTGGCGAGCGTGCGGGCCACCTCCAGCAGACTGGTGCGGTCACGCCGCCGCACGCGCAGGCTGTCGCCCGGTTCGTCCAGTTCCTGCCCGGTTTTCTCCCGGACCTGGTTCTCGATGCCGGTGACGACCGCGTCGGCCTCTTCGGTGCGGCCGTGGGTGAACAACCAGCGCGGGCTTTCCGGGACCCTCCGGCGGACGACGAAGATCAGCAGCCCGAGCACCGCGCCGAGGCCGAACGCGAGCCGCCAGCCGAGCCAGGCGGGCAGCAGGCCGGGATTCAGCAGCACCAGGCTCAGCGCCGCTCCCCCGGCGGCGCCGAGCCAGTAGGACCCGTTCACCGAAAGGCTCACCGTGGCGCGGACGCGGGCAGGTACCAGTTCGTCGATCGCGGAGTTGATCGCCGCGTACTCGCCGCCGATGCCGGCGCCGGTCAGGAACCGGAGCACGAAGAACCACCAGGGAGCGAACGAGAACGCGGTGAGCACGGTCGCGAGCAGGTACAGGCCGAGGGTGACCAGGAAGAGCCGTTTGCGGCCCCAGCGGTCGGTCAGGTAGCCGAAGAGCAGCGCGCCGAGCACCGAGCCCGCGACGTAGCAGGAGGTGGCCAAGCCGATCTCGGTGTCGGACAGCGACAATCCGCTGCCCGGTTCGGTGAGCCGCTCGGACAGTGCGCTCACGATGGTGACCTCGAGCCCGTCGAGGATCCAGACCGTGCCGAGCCCCACCAGCACCATCCAGTGCCAGGACGACCACGGAAGCCGGTCGAGGCGGGCGGGGACCGACGTTTCCACCATCTCGCTCATGCACCACGGGTAACCCGCGCGACGGCGATTATCCGCCGGCGTTGCGGGTAACCGGACCCCCGAACCCGACGAAGGAGACCGACCGTGGCGCAGCAGCAACCGCCGCAGCAGCAGGAGCCCCCGGGCACGACCGGCCGGATGCAGCCCCGTCCGCGTGACACGATGGACGACTACGAGGGACGTGGGCTGCTCGAAGGCAAGCGCGCGCTGATCACCGGTGGCGACTCCGGCATCGGCCGCGCGACGGCGATCGCTTTCGCCAAGGAAGGCGCCGACGTCGCCATCGCCTACCTCGAGGAACACAACGACGCCGAGTACACCCGGGAACAGGTCGAAGCGGCCGGCCGGAAGTGTGTGCTGCTGCCTGGCGACCTCGCGAAGGCGCAGCACTGCAAGGACGTCGTCAGCGAGACCGTGCAGCACCTCGGCGGGCTCGACCTGCTGGTGAACAACGCGGCGACGCAGTGGCCGGTCGACCGGCCGGAGGACCTGACCGAAGAGCAGTGGATGCACACCTTCGACGTGAACATGCACAGCTACTTCCGGGTCACCCAGGCCGCGCTTACCCATCTCGGCGAAGGTGCCGCGATCATCAACACCGGTTCGGTGAACGGGTTGCGCGGCAACAAGTCTTTGATCGACTACTCCGCGACCAAGGGTGCCATCCACGCCTGGACCTACTCCATGGCGCAGGCGCTGGCCGAGCGCGGTGTACGGATCAACTGCGTGGCACCGGGTCCGGTGTGGACACCGCTGATCCCGTCGACGTTCCCGCCGGAGAAGGTGGAGAAGTTCGGTCTGCAGGTGCCGTTCGAACGAGCCGCGCACCCGGACGACCTCGCACCGTCCTATGTGTTCCTGGCGGCCAACCGGCTCTCGTCGTACTACAGCGGTGAAGTCATCGCGCCACTCGGCGGCGAGACGACACCGGGTTAGAACGGAGGACATCATGACCCAAGAAGTCGAGCACCGGCCGGACGCCGCCACGGCGAATCCGTGGCGCACCCGGCTCGACCAGGGCGATCCGACCGACCAGAACTGGCAGGAGGTCGGTGACGAGATCCGGATCGCCGCGCAGCGCGCCGGACGCGAGCAGCAGCGGCCGGAAACGGACTGAATGGCCGCGCGCCGGGAACCGGGAGCGGAACCACCGGACACCACGGACCTGACCGCGTTGCGGGAGGCCGCACGCGAATGCCGCGGGTGCGGGCTGTACCGCGACGCGACGGACACGGTGTTCGGTGCCGGCCCGCGCGAAGCGCGGATTTTTGCCCTCGGCGAGCAACCCGGCGACCATGAGGACCGTCAGGGTGAACCGTTCGTCGGACCGGCCGGGCGGCTGCTCGATCGCGCACTCGGCGACGCGGGCCTCGACCGGGACTCGCTGTACCTGACCAACGCGGTCAAGCACTTCAAGTTCAAGCTGCGCGGTAAGCGCCGCATCCACGACAAACCCGCGCGGTCCGAGGTCGTCGCCTGCCGTCCGTGGCTGCTGTCCGAACTCCAGGCAGTCGGTCCCCGTCAGATACTGCTGTTGGGTGCCACGGCAGCCCAGTCGCTGTACGGCACGGGTTTCCGGCTGACCCAGCGTCGCGGTGAACCGTTGGATCCGCCCGAGGACTTCGCCGGGCTGTTCACGTCCGCCGTGGCGACCGTGCACCCGTCCGCGGTGCTGCGGGCGCCGGAGCGGGACACGGCGTACGACGCTTTCGTCGCCGACCTGCGCGTCCTCGGCTGACCTCGGCACGTTTGCCCGGACGCTCACGGGGAAACCCGGCCGCCATGAAGGCAGTGACGTGGCACGGCAAGCGGGACGTTCGCGTCGACACCGTCCCGGACCCGACGATCGAAGAGCCCACCGACGCCATCGTGCGGATCACCTCCAGCGGGATCTGCGGATCGGACTTGCACCTCTACGAGGTGCTGGGACCGTTCCTGTCCGAAGGCGACGTCCTCGGGCACGAGCCGATGGGCGTGGTCGAGGAGGTCGGCAAGGGCGTCACCTCGCTCAAGCCGGGTGACCGCGTGGTGGTGCCGTTCACCATCGCCTGCGGCCACTGCTGGATGTGCGATCGCGGGCTCCAGTCGCAATGCGAGACCACGCAGGTGAAGGAGCAGGGCAAGGGCGCGGCGCTGTTCGGCTACACGAAGCTCTACGGCCAGGTTCCCGGCGGCCAGGCCGAATACCTGCGCGTGCCGCAGGCGCAGTACGGACCGATCAAGGTGCCCGATGGGCCACCCGACGAACGGTTCGTCTACCTCTCCGACGTGGTTCCGACGTCGTGGCAGGCGGTTTCCTACGCGGACATCCCCGAGGGCGGTTCCGTGGTCGTCTTCGGGCTCGGCCCGATCGGCCAGATGTCCGCCCGGATCGCGCAGCACCGCGGCGCGGGCAAGGTGATCGGCGTCGACCTCGTGCCGGAACGGCTGGCCCGGGCACGCGCACACGGGGCGACCACTGTGGACCTGCGGGACCACGACAAGATCGGCGACGCGATCCGGGACCTCACCGAAGGCCGCGGAGCGGACTCGGTGATCGACGCCGTGGGGATGGAAGCCCATGGCGCGCCCGGCGGCAAGCTCGCGCACACCCTGGTCGGCCTTCTCCCGCAACAGCTCGGCCAGATGGCGATGCAGAAGTCCGGGATCGACCGGATGAGCGTGCTGTACGCGGCGATCGACAGCGTGCGCCGCGGCGGAACGATCTCGCTGTCGGGGGTGTACGGCGGGATGGTCGACCCGATGCCGATGCTGGAGCTGTTCGACAAGCAGATCCGGCTCCACATGGGACAGGCGAACGTACGCCACTGGCTGGACGACATCATGCCGGTGCTCACCGCGGACGGCGATCCCCTGGGCGTGGAAGGCTTCGCGACGCACAAGATGCCGCTGGCCCAAGCACCGCACGCTTACGAGATCTTCCAGAAGAAGCTCGACGGCGCCCAGAAAATCCTGTTGGAGCCTTCCGCATGACGGCAGCGAGGACGGCGACAGTCACCGAGACGGCCAAGGTCGCCGGCGGCGTCCTGCTGCCCACGCTGGCCGGCGGCGTCATCAAACGCCGTCCGGCGGTCATGCAACTGGCGCAGCGGCTGCAGCTCGACCGGCCGTCGGTCCGGGTCGTCACGCAGCTGCGGGACAAGTACGACGGACGACCGTTGCGGCTGCGGGTCCCCGGGCGGTCGGTCGCGCTCGCGCTGTCGGCCGACGACGTGGGGACGGTGCTCGCCGGCGCGCCGATACCGTTCAGCCCGTCCACTGTGGAGAAGCGAGCCGCACTCGGGCACTTCCAGCCGCACGGGGTGCTCGTCTCCCCTCCGGAGCAACGGGAGCAGCGACGCCGCTTCAACGAAGAGGTGCTGGAGCCGGGGCACGCACTGCACGAACTGGCCGGTCCGTTCGCCGAGGCCGTCGCCGAGGAGGCCGGCCGGCTTCGGGAAAGCCCGGTGCTGGACTGGGATCGGTTCGCCCGGTCCTGGTGGCGGCTGGTCCGGCGGCAGGTGCTGGGCGCGTCGGCGCGTGACGACGACCGGGTCACCGATCTGCTCGCGCGGCTTCGCCTCGACGCGAACTGGGCGTACCTGCATCCTCGCCGCGACGATGCCCGGCGGGAATTCACCCAGCGCCTGCAAGCACACCTGGACCGAGCGGAACCCGGCAGTCTCGCCGCGACGATCGCCGAGGTGGACGGCACCACTCCCGCTGCCGATCAAGTGGCGCACTGGCTTTTCGCTTACGACGCCGCGGCTATCGTCACTTTCCGCACCCTCGCGCTGCTGGCGAGCCATCCGGAGGCGGCCCGCACGGCGCGGGCCGACCAGTCCCCTGAGCTGCAGTTCCTCCGTGCGTGCGCGCTCGAGTCGGTGCGGCTGTGGCCGACCACGCCGATGCTGCTGCGCGAAACGACGGAACAGACCGAATGGGGCCGGGCCGGTACGACGATTCTCGTGTTCACCCCGTTCTTCCACCGCGATCCCACCCGGATGTCCTATGCGGACAGTTTCGTGCCGTCGATCTGGCTCGACGGGCGGGCGGCCGCGCAACCCGCGCTCGTGCCCTTCTCCGCTGGCCCGGCGATCTGCCCCGGACGCGATCTGGTGCTGTTCACCGTCAGCACGCTGCTGGCCGAGCTGCTGCGGGACCGGGACTACCGGCTTTCCGGAGCAGAGCTTTCCGGAGCAGAGCTTTCCGGGGCCGGGCTTTCCGGGGCAGGACCGTTGCCGGCCAGCCTCGATCCCTTCCACCTGCGCTTCACCACGCACACTCCCGAACAGGAAGGACCACCACCGTGACAGACCGGCGAGAAGACGCCAAGCACCGCCAGCTGGACGAGGTCCGGGTCGATCCCGCGAACACCGAACTGACCACGCAGCAGGGCGTGCGCGTCGGACACGACGATGATTCCCTCAGCGCCGGCGCACGCGGGCCGACGTTGCTGGAGGACTTCCACACGCGGGAGAAGATCACCCACTTCGACCACGAGCGTATTCCCGAACGCGTGGTGCACGCCCGCGGTGCCGGCGCGTACGGCTACTTCGAGGCCTACGACGACTCGCTTTCCCGCTACACCACGGCCGAATTCCTCACCAGCGGCGAGCGTATCCCGGTGTTCGTGCGATTCTCCACCGTCGCCGGTTCGCGGGGATCCGCGGACACCGTGCGGGACGTACGAGGCTTCGCGACGAAGTTCTACACCCGCCAGGGCAACTACGATCTCGTCGGCAACAACATGCCGGTGTTCTTCATCCAGGACGGCATCAAGTTCCCCGATTTCGTGCACGCGGTGAAACCCGAACCGCACAACGAGATCCCGCAGGCCCAGTCCGCGCACGACACGCTGTGGGACTTCGTCGGCCAGCAGCCGGAAACCATGCACATGATGCTGTGGCTGATGTCCGACCGCGCCATCCCGCGTAGCTACCGGATGATGCAGGGCTTCGGCGTGCACACGTTCCGGCTGGTGAACGGCGAGGGCAAGGGCACCTTCGTGAAGTTCCACTGGAAGCCGGTCGCCGGCAGCCATTCCCTGGTGTGGGACGAGGCGCAGAAGATCGCCGGCAAGGACCCCGACTTCAACCGCCGCGACCTGTGGGACTCGATCGAGGCGGGCCGGTACCCGGAGTGGGAGCTGGGGGTGCAGCTGGTCGACGAGTCCGCGGAGCACGACTTCGGCTACGACCTGCTCGACGCGACGAAGATCATCCCGGAGGAGGACGTGCCGGTGCTGCCGGTCGGGCGGCTCGTGCTCGACCGCAACCCGGAGAACTTCTTCGCCGAGACCGAGCAGATCGCGTTCCACACCGCCAACGTGGTGCCGGGCATCGATTTCACCAACGATCCGCTGCTGCAGGCCCGCAACTTCTCCTATCTGGACACCCAGCTGATCCGGCTCGGCGGCCCGAACTTCTCGCAGCTGCCGGTCAACCGGCCGATCGCCCGCGTGGCCACCAACCAGCGGGACGGCTACGGGCAGCAGGACATCCACCAGGGACACACCAGCTACTTCCGCAACACCCTCGGCGGTGGTTGCCCCGCGCTGGCGGACTCGGGTGCGTTCCACAACTACACCGAAGCCGTGTCCGGGAAGAAGATCCGGGAGCGCAGCGAGAGCTTCCAGGACCACTACAGCCAGGCCACGCTCTTCTGGAACAGCATGAGCGACGTGGAGCGCGAGCACATCGTGGCGGCGTTCCGGTTCGAGCTGGGCAAGGTGGAGGCGCATCCGGTGCGGGAGACCGTGGTGGGGCACCTGAACCAGGTCGACCACGACCTGGCGGTGCGGGTCGCCGCCGGGGTCGGCGTCACCGAACCGCCGGCCGGCCCGCCGAACCACGGGCGGCGTTCGGCGGCCCTTTCGCAGCTGAACCAGCCGAATCTCACCCCGCACGGCCGGAAGGTCGCGATCCTCGCCGCGGACGGCGTCGACGCGGTCGGTGTGCAGCGGCTGGTGTCCGCCCTCGACGCGGCCGAGGTCGACGTCGAGGTGCTGGCGCCCGCGGACGGCACCCTGCGGCCGGGTTCGGACGGCGAGCCGGTCAAGGTGGACAAGCAGCTCAACACCATGGCGTCGGTGCTCTACGACGCGGTCGTCGTGCCGTGCGGACCGGACAGCGCCCGCACGTTGGAGCAGGACGGGTACGCGGTGCACTTCGTGGCGGAGGCATACAAGCACGCCAAGCCGGTCGCGGCTTTCGGCTCCGGCCGGGACGTGCTGCGCCGGGCCGGGGTGCAGGAACAGCTCGCGGAGGGCACCGAAACGGAGTTCAGCCAGGGCGTGGTGACCACCGGCGCCTCGGCCGGTGATCTGCCGGAGGAATTCGGCGCGTCACTGCTGGCCGCGCTGGCCGATCACCGTGCATGGGAACGCAGGACCGACTCCGTACCCGCGTGACGACACAGGACGGGCCCCGCCGGGAAAGGCGGGGTCCGTTCGGTGCGCGCGGTCAGGGGCGACGCCAGCTGTCGTCCGGAAAAGCGGTACCGGCCTGAGCGCCCATCTGGATCAACCCGCCGTCGACCACCAGCGACGCTCCGGTGATGTATCCGGCCGCCGGAGTCGCGAGGAACGCCACCGCGGCGGCCACCTCGCGGGCGTCGCCGGTGCGCCCCAGCGGGACACCGGGACGGCGCTGCTCTCGCGGGTCGGCGTCGGTCTGGCCGGTCATCGGGGTCGAGATCTCGCCAGGGGCGACGGAATTGACCGTGATGCCGTGCTCGGCCAGCTCCAGGGCGAGCACCTTGGTGAGCGCGCCTGCGCCGGCCTTGGCCGCGCAGTACGGCGCGGCGCCGACCCGCGGCACGTGCTCGTGCACGCTGGTGATGGTGATGATGCGGCCGCCGCGGCCTGCGGCGATCATCCGCCGCGCCGCCCGCTGGGCGCACAGGAACACCCCGTGCAGGTCGACGTCGACGACCTGGCGCCAGGTGTCGAAGTCCATGTCCATGACGAGTTCGGAGCTGCCGGTCCCGGCGCAGTTGACGAGCACGTCCACGCCGCCGAGTTCGCCGGCGAGCTCGTCGATCGCACCGGTGGCGGTGGGCAGGTCGGTGAGGTCGAGCTTCCGTACGCATGCGGACACCCCCGCCTCGCGTGCTTCGGCGGCGGTGTCCTCGGCGCCCTGTTCGTCGGAGTGGTAGGTGATGCCCACGTCGAGGCCCCCGCCGGCGAGTGCGACGGCGACCGCCCGCCCGATCCCGGAATCGGCACCGGTCACGATCGCGGTGCGGGGTCCGTCGGTTTCCCCGGGCAGCGGTGCTGGATCGGCCACGGTCGTACTCCTCTTCCTGTGCGGTCAGCGGCGGGCCCGCGCGGTGGCGCGGTTGTTCTCCTTCTGCAGCGCGGTGATCAGTTCACTCTTCGACATCCGGGACCGGCCGCGGACGCCGAGCTGCCGGGCCCGCCCGTAGAGGTGCGCCCAGCTGGCGTTGGCGTCCACTCCCCCGGCCGTCTCGGTCACCGGCTGCCCGGCACCGCGCTCGGCCTGAGCATCCGACGGTCCGCGCTCGGGCTTCTCCTCCCAGTGGTCCCCGACCTTTTCGAAGGTGTGTTTGAGCGCCGAGTACGCGGTCTGCTGCGCGCGGCGGCCGGGGCCGTAGGTCTCCAGCGCGGAATCGTGCGCGGCGACCCAGGTGTCCTGCGCCTTGCGGGGTGAACGCCGCAGAGTGGCGGGCAGATCTTCACGTCCGGGCATCGGTCCTCCACGGTCCTCGCTGGCCCCCGGCTTCCGGCCTACCCGGCGAGAGGGTCCGGAAACGCGGGAACAAGGGACGTATACCCCTGTACGGGTGATGACGGACGTCGCGTGGGTAACCCGTACGGCCCTGGGTAGCCGTACCCGGAGTATCCGAGATCCACAGCACGAAGGAGTAGCCGCCGTGAGCACCCGCATCCAGCTCGATCCGAAAAGCGCCACTGTGCCGTGCGAACGCTGTGGCCGGTCGACCCTGCACGTCGCCCGGCTCGTCCGGGAAGACGGCACTCCGGTCAGTCACACCATGGTGTGCACGACCTGCACTCCGCGCCGGCACCAGAGCACCGTGCCGAGCCCGCGCCCGGCGGCCTGACCCGCGTCACTCCTGCCGTGGGCGCAGCCGCCGCGGCACCAGCAGCCAGAGCGAACCGAACAGCAGCAGGGAGAAGACGCCGACCACCGCCATGGCCGTCGCCCCGTAGACGACTTTCGCGATCAGCGACACGGTCAGCGTGATGGCGAGCGCGAGGCACGCCAACCCGGCGACAACGACCCGGTTACCCGCTTGGAGGATCCGGTCGCGGGCGCCAGTGCGAAACAGCAGCCGGTGCCAGGCCGCGGGCGCGGTGAGCAGGGCGGTGGAGGCGACCGCCAGCAGCACCGCGGACAGGTGCAGTCCCTTCTCGAAGCCGCTGGCCTCGCGGAACTGGCTGGTGAAGACCACCGAGAGCAGGAAGCCGAACAGGATCTGCACCCCGGCCTGCGCGACGCGCATTTCCTGCAGCAGTTCCCCCACGTTCCGGGTGAGCTGCTGGTTGCGCGTCTCGCCCGTTCGCTCGGCCACTGCCCGAGTGTAATCAGCCACGGTAGTGGTACGGCAGTGTCAGATCCGCCGAAACCGGGTAAGTTCACCGGTAGCGCGGTTGAGACTGCAGCCGGTCGCCCATTGCCCTTCCCGGGCCGGTGTGACGAGCTGCCGCGAGGTGGTCCTCGTCCTCCGGTTCCGCAACTGGAGGCCAGTCATGATCGACGTCACCGAATCCAGCAGCCATTCCGTCGCGGGATTCGAGGTGGTGACCCGCGCCGAGGGCACCGTCCTGCGGGTCTCCGGCGAACTCGACCGGCCCGCAGCCGCACGGCTCATCGGGCAGCTGCAGGTCGAAGTGGACCTGCAACCCACGGCACTGCTGGTCGACCTGGAGGACGTCGGCTTCTGCTGCGCCCCCGGGTTCGCCGCCCTCCTCGACGCGGGCGGCCACGCACACGAATGCGGGGTGCCGTTCGCCATCGTGTCGTCGCAGCGGGCCGTCCTCCGTCCGTTCGAGAAGCTCGGCCTCGGCCGGGTGCTCCGGCTGCACCGCGACCGCGAGCAGGCCTGGAGGTGGCTGACGGAGGTCGCCGAGCCGGCACGCTCCTAGCTCCTAGCCGGCGCGGAGCCCGGCCACCGCCTCCACGACCTCCGCCGGCTCGATGCCGTCGAGACACGGATGCCGGGGCACCGGGCAGGTGCGGGCCCGGCTACCGCGGCAGGGCGCGTGCTGGTCTCCGAGGAGGGCCGCGGGCACGCCGAAGGGGGCCCATCGTGCGGCAGGCACCACGGGCGCGAACAGCGAAACCACCGGCGTGCCGACCGCCACGGCCAGGTGCGCCGGGCCGGTGTTGGGAGCGACCACCACGTCCGCACCGGCCAGCACCGCGGCCAGCTCGGCAGGCCCGGTGCGGCCACCGAGATCGGTGGCGACCTCCCCGGACACCTCGGCCGTCACCTGCTTGTCGGCCGGGGAACCGGTGACCACGACGTGATGTCCAGCCGCCACGAGCGCTTGCACGATGCGTCCGGTGTGGACAGTCGAGGGCTGGCGGGCCGGTACCGACGCCATCGGATGCACCACCACGTAGCGGCCGGCGCCGACGAGGCCGGAGACCTCAGGCAGCGGACGGCGGACCGCCAGCCGGCCGTCGTCACCCGGAGGCAGGGGGTATCCAGCGGCTTCGGCGAGCGAAAGCATCCGCAGCGCCTCCGGCGGATCGCCGTCGACGCGGTGACGCAGGTCGAGCAGGCTACCCGGGTAGTCGTCGCACACCGCGCCGATCCAGGGCACGCCGGCCATCCGCAGCACGAGGGCCAGCGGAAGCGGCGACTGGTGGAAGGAGGTGAGCACGAGCGCGGCGTCGAACCCGCGCAGGCTCGCCGCCAGCTCCAGCACACTGTCCCCGGTCACCGGCGGCGGTTCCGGGTCGATCCACGGCGCACACCAGGTCCGTACCTCGTCGACCCCCGGAAGCAGCTCGGCGGCCGCGCGGCCCCGTGGCCCGGCCAGGAAGGTGACGTGCTCGACGTGAGCCGCGACCGCACGCACACACGGACCGGAGAGCAACACGTCCCCGAGGTTGTCCTGGCGAGCGACCAGAACCCGCGTCATGCCGCAACCGCCTTCGAGGACAGCGGGCCGGCGGGTCTGGCCTGGCCGAGTGCGGCTGACACCGCGGACCCAACGGAACCAGCCACCACGTCCGCGACCCCTGCGGCGCCAGCCGCCGTGACCACAGGCCCAGCGCAACCACCCGCCACAAACACCACAGCCTCACCGGAACCACCCGCCGCGAACACCGCAGGCCCGCGGGCACCAGCCGGCATGACCACCGTCCTTCCGGCAACCCGGCCCGTGCCTACCTCCTCGCGATTCCCGTTGCACCCCAACCAAACCCGCGTCATCCGGTCACCCCTGCCAACCGGACTGCCTCGGTGAGGTCGGCCGCTACCAGTGCCGTCTCTCGCGCGCGGACGACTTCCTCCGGGCGGGTCCGCGCAGTCGGCACCAGCACGGCGCGCGCGCCGGCGGCGAGTGCTGCGTCGAGGTCCGCTCCGGTGTCTCCGATGACGACGCAGTCGCGTGGGTGCACGGAAAGCTCCTCCGCGGCTCTGAACACCAGACCGGGAGCGGGTTTGCGGCACGTGCAGCCGTCACCGTCGTCGTGCGGGCAGACCTGCCAGGTCGCGAACGGGCCGAACAGCTCGTCGACGCGGGCGTTCACCGCGGCCAGCCGGTCCGGCGCGATGAGTCCTTTCGCGACACCGGACTGGTTGCTGACCACCCCCACGCGGACACCCCGGCCACGCAACGCCGCCACCAGGTCCACCGCGCCGTCGATCGGCCGCACCTGCGCCGGATCCGCCAGGTACGGCACGTCGTGGATGAGGGTGTCGTCGCGGTCGAAAAGCACCGCCCGTACCGGACGGCGACGCGCGCTGATCTCGCCACGGAGCCGGTGGAAACAGGCCGCGGGCGGGATGAGCACACTCGTCACGGCCATCCGGGCCAGCTCCCCCGGCGCCGCGGGACCGGCCGCGATCCGGCGGGCAGCGAACTCCCCGGTCAGGCCTGCCCACACCGCGGCGGCTGCCAACGCAGGCCGGCGTTTCCCCACCGCCGACGCACCGAGCGCCACCACCCCGGCGGCCACGGTGAGTGCGTGCTTGCCGAGCCGCCCTTGCCCGGCACCAGTCCGCTGCCGCCACAACACTCCGTGCTTGTACCGCATCAACGCGTTGTCGGCGTTGCCGCGCTGCGCACGCACGCTCGCGAAGAACCCGGACCGCCGCGCGGGGTGCACGGTGACCCGCTCGCCGCGGTCGATGCGGTGCCCCTCGAGCGTCACTCGCAGCGCGAGGTCGGCGTCTTCCCGGAACGCGCGGGGGAACCGTTCGTCGAAACCGCCCGATTCCACCAGCGCGGACCGGCGGTAGGCCATGTCCGCGGTGATCCACCGCGCGGTTTCCAGCCCGGCGGTGCCCCGTTCGTCGTCCGTCGGCTTCCGGCCGCCGGGCAGCGGCACGGTGATGCGGGCCTGGGACGCGGCCACTTCCGAAGGCAGTCGTGCCAAATCCGCGGCCAGTCGCGCGGGCCAGTCCTGCGCCAGCACCACGTCGTCGTCCACGAACGCGATCCACTCGGTGTCCGCGGCACGCCAGCCGACGTTGCGCGCGGCGGCCGGCCCCCTGCCGTGCGAGCGCAGCACCCGGACTCCGGGTGGCACGTCGAGCCCGTCCGGCTCCGGGCGGTCGTCGACGACCACCACCGGCACGGACGAACTCACCAGCGTCTCCAGCAATGGAAACAGTGCGGGGCGGCCGGTCGTGGGAATGACGACCGTGTAAGCGGGCGAAGTACTCACCCGGCCCGGATTACCCTTCCGCGGGCGTGGCAAACGGCACGTATGCCCGGCGGCATACGGGGTAACCGGATTTCCGAGTGAACTCGAGGAGGTGCGGATGACCGCGGTGGACCAGACAGCCGTGCTCGAAATCGTCAGTCCGGTGGACGGCCGCCCGGTGGGCTCGGTCCCGGTCTCGAGCCGGGACGAGATCAGTGCCGCCTTCACTTTCGCCCACCGCGCCCAGCCGGTCTGGGCACGGACCCCGGCGGGCGAGCGGGGTTCGATGCTGCGCAACGCGGCCGTGCGGTTGCGCGCCCACGCCGACGAACTGGCCGATCTCAACCGCAGTGAGACCGGCAAGCCACGCGAAGAGGCCAGGGAAGGTGCGCTGGCCGGCGCTGCGACGCTCGAGCAGTACGCCGAGCTGGGGCCGGTGCACCGCGGGCGCAGCCTGCTCGGCGACTTCGCGGCGACCGACCTGATGGTGCCGGAGCCGCGCGGGGTGGTGGTCGCGCTGACGCCGTGGAACGACCCGGTCGCCGTGGCGTGCGGGCTGCTGGGCGCCGCGGTGGTCACCGGGAACACGGTGGTGTACAAGCCCAGCGAACGCTGCCCGCGGACCGGCGGGCTGCTCGGCGAGGTGCTCGCCGGCACGTTCCCCGACGGCGTTCTCCAGACCCTGCACGGTGACGGCCGGGTCGGCGCGGCGCTGGCCGCGCGAGACGACTTCGACCTCATCGCGCACGTCGGCAGTACCGCGACCGGGCGATCGATTGCCGCGAGCGCGGCGGCGACCGGGGCGAAAGTGCTGCTGGAGAACGGTGGCAACGATCCGCTCGTCGTGGACGAAGGGGTGGATCCGCGCTGGGCCGCGGAGCAGGCCGCCCTCGGCTCGTTCGCCAACGCGGGCCAGATCTGCGTTGCGGTGGAACGGATCTACGTGCACCAGGCAGTCGCGGAACCGTTCATCGAGGCGCTGGTGGAGCAGGCACGCAGCCACGACACTCCGCCGCTGGTCGACACCCGCCACCGTAGCGACGTCCATTCCCAGGTCGAGGACGCAGTGTCCCGTGGCGCGACAGCGCGGACCGGGGGCGAAATCCCGTCCGGCCCGGGCGCGCACTACCCGGCGACGGTGCTCACCGGCTGCGCCAAAGGAATGCGGGTGCTGCACGAGGAGACCTTCGGCCCGGTAGCGCCGGTGCGGGTGGTGGACACCTTCGAACAGGGACTCGCCGAAGCGGCCGACGATGAATACGGGCTCGCCGCGACGGTGCTCACCCCGTCGATGACGCACGCCCAGCACGCCTGGCGCGAACTGGCGGTCGGCACGGTGAAGATCAACGCGGTGTTCGGCGGCGCTCCCGGTGGGGCGGCGCATCCGCGGCGGCGCAGCGGTACGGGCTACGGCTACGGCCCGGAACTGCTCGACGAGATGACCCAGACGAAACTCGTCCACCTCTCGCCACCGGGCCCCGCGTGAATTCTCGGCTGGACCGGACACCGATCGGCTGGATCGCCCGTGCGTTGCGCACCCCCGGCCGGGAACGCCGCACCCTGGTGCAGACGGCCAAGGCGACCTTCGCCGCCGTGGCGTCCTGGTTGCTCGCCACGCAGGTCATCGGCCTGCCGCAACCGTTCCTGGCGCCCTACGCGGCGGTGTTCCTGGTCGAATCGACGGTGTACCGGAGTCTGTACGGCTGGGTGCAGCAGGTCGGCGCGGTCGCCACCGGGGTGGTGCTGGCCGCGCTCGCCACGCTGGTAATCCCGGAGCAGACGGTGGTGCTCGCCGTCGTGCTGTTCGCCGGCCTGCTGATCGGCTCCTGGTACCGCTTCGGAAGCTCGGGAGTGTGGGCCGGGGTGACCGGCATGCTGCTGATCACCTACGGCAACGCGGGCAACTCCGAACTGCTCGGTGACCGGCTGCTGGAGACCGCGCTGGGAGCGGCGATCGGGCTGGCGGTCAACATGCTCATCGTCCCGCCGCTCTACGGCGAACGGCTCGCCGTGGCCGGCGACCGGCTGGCTGCGAAGATGGCCGGGCTGCTGGAGGACACCGCCGAACTGGTCCGCACCGACGAACCGGAGGCGGAGATCGAGGACTGGCTGCGCAGCATCCGCGACGTGCGCAGCATGGCCCGCGAAGCCGAGGAAGCGGACAGGATGACCCGCGAAGGGCGGTTCCTGAACCTGCGACGCCGCAGCAGGCACACCGGCCTGCGCCACGACCGTCCGCTCCGGGCTCTGCGTGGGCTGTGGCCGCCGGTCGAGCAGCTGGTGAATTCCGTGCGCACGGCGTCGCAGGGCCGGGAGCCGTTCCGGTATCCGTGGCCGCAGGCCCGCGACGCCCTCGCGGAGCTGCTGCTCGAATTCGCCACCGCCATCCGGAGCGCGGGCACACCGGGCACGACCCTTGACCTCGACCGCTGCCGCGAGCTGCTGGACCAGGTGGAAGACCACCTCGTCTCGTCCGACCGCGGCGTCACCGCCACGCTGGGTCTCGGCGCGATGGCCCTGCCTGCCCGGCGGCTGCTCCAGCAACTCGACGACGGTTGAGCCGACCCACGGCGGGTAGCCCGGCGGCATGAACGCGCAACGGATCGTCGTGACCGGCGCGACCGGCAACATCGGCACCGCCGTGGTCCGCGCACTCGCCGCGGATCCCGCCGTCGGCGCCATCACCGGGCTGGTCCGGCGCCCGGCCGGGGATCCGCCACCGAAGACCGAGTACGTCCGGGCGGACGTGGCCCGCGACTCCCTCACCGCCGCTCTGCGCGGTGCCGACGCCGTCGTGCACCTCGCGTGGCTCTTCCAGCCGACGCACCGGCCCGACCGCACCTGGGAGGCGAACGCGCTCGGGTCCATCCGGGTGTTCGAGGCGGCCGCGGAGGCCGGCGTGCCCGCGGTCGTCTACGCGTCGTCGGTCGGCGCGTACTCGCCGGCCGCCGGTGACCGTCCGGTCGCCGAGGACTGGCCGACCCACGGCTGGCCCGGTGCCGCCTACACCCGGGAAAAGGCTTACGTGGAGCGGTGTCTCGACGCCTTCGAACGCGCCCATCCGGCCATGCGGGTGGTCCGGGTGCGGCCGGGTTTCGTGTTCCAACGGAGTGCGGCGACCGAACAGCGGCGGCTCTTCGGCGGACCGCTGATCCCCGGCAGTCTCGTCCGCCCCGGCTTGCTTCCGGTGTTCCCGGACATCCCGGGCCTGCGGTTCCAGGTGGTGCACAGCAACGATCTCGCCGACGCGATCCGCCGGTGCGTACTGCGGCCGGTCTTCGGCGCGTTCAACGTGGCCACCGACCCGGTGGTCGATTCCGGCACACTCGCCGGACTACTGCACGCGCGCCGGGTGCCGGTACCGCCGAGCCTGGTGAAGCCGCTGCTGGCCACGGCCTGGCGCATGCACCTGGTCCCCGCGACGCCCGGATTGTTCGACGCAGTGTTGCGGCTGCCGGTGATGGACACCTCCCGCGCCCAGTCCGAACTGGACTGGCGGTCCACGCTGACCGCGCAGGAAACCCTGAGCGAGTTCCTGCGCGGGCTGCGCCGCGGCGCGGGCGGCGGCACCCCACCACTGGCCCCGGACGAGCACCGCGCACACGAGATCGCCACTGGTGTCGGCCAACGGCCCTGATCGTGGACATCGACGCGCTGCTACAGAGCCTCACCCGGGTGGTGACGGCGCTGTCCGCCACTGACCTCCGGTTCGCCGTGGCAGGTGGGCTCGCGGTGTACGCCCGCGGCGGACCGCCGTCGGAACACGACGTGGACCTGTTCCTGAAACCGCGCGACGCGCTGCGTGCCCGGCAGGTCCTCACCGAGGCGGGCATGCGGCCGGTCGATCCGCCGGAGGACTGGCTGACCAAGGTCTACGACGGCGATCGGCTGGTGGACCTGGTGTTCCGGCCGAACCACCGTCCGGTCACCGACGCGCTGCTCGACCGGGCGGAGCGGATGCGGATCGGCCCGACCGCCGCCGCGGTGGTGTCCGGCACCGACCTGATGACCGACAAACTGCTGGTGCTCGACGCGCACCGCTGCGACCTCGGCCCGCTCCTGGCCACCGCGCGGGATCTGCGTGAGCAGGTCGACTGGCCCGAGGTGGCCACGCAGACCGCCGGATCGCCCTACGCACGGGCGTTCCTGGCGTTGCTGACCGGACTGTCCGTGATCGACGGCAAGGAGACTGCCATGCTCGAAGCACCCCAGTACCTGGTCGCCCGGCTCGGCCGGGCACTCGCGGAGGATCCGCGGACCGCGGAACTCGGCGTGCACGTGACCGTGCGCGGTGATCAGGTGCACCTGATCGGCGAGGTCGCCTGCGCGGCACGGCGCGCCGAGCTGGACCGGGTGGTGGCCGAGCACCTGCACGGCGAACTGGTGCGCAACGACGTACGCGTGGCAGACCTGCGGGAACCCGTGCACGCGGAGGAGCTGGACCGATGAGGATCGCCGCGGTCGGCGACATCCACCTCGGCGAGGATTCCCAGGGGATGCTCCGGCCCGCCCTGCTGCGCCTCGCCGAGCACGCCGACGTGCTGCTGCTCGCCGGTGATCTGACCCGGCACGGCAGCCTGTCCGAGGCCCGGGTGGTCGCGGACGAGTTCTCCGGGCTGCCGGTGCCGGTCGCCGCGGTGCTGGGCAACCACGATCACCACAGCGACCGCCAGGACGACATCGCCGCACTGCTCACCGACACCGGCGTGACCGTGCTGGAGGGCGGTTCGGCCACTTTCGAGCTGCCCGGCGGCACCCTGGGCGTGGCGGGGGTCAAGGGCTTCGGCGGCGGCTTCGCGGGCAAATGCGCCAGCCGCTTCGGCGAACGCGAGATGAAGGATTTCGTGGAGCACACGATGGCCTCCGCCGACCGGCTGCGCGAGGCGCTGGCCGAGCTGGACACCGACGTCGTGGTGGCACTGACGCACTACTCACCCATCGCCGGCACCCTGCACGGCGAACCACCGGAGATCCACCCGTTCCTGGGTTCCTACCTGTTGTGCGAGCCCATCGACGCCCTTCCTGCCGACCTCGCGCTGCACGGCCACGCGCACTTCGGCTGCGAGCACGGCGTGACCCCGGGCGGGGTGCGCGTGCGCAATGTGGCGCAACCGGTCATCCGAGCGGCCTACGCGACGTACTCCCTCGCCCCGCAGCCGGCGGGAGCGCCGGGCTGAACCGGCGCCCCCAGCCGATCACGACGCCGGGTACTGCGCGCGGCTCAGTACCTCCGCCAGATGCACCGCGTTCCGCACCAGCGTGGCGTTCGTCGAGGCGACCGGCTCCGGGGTCTCGTCGAGGTCCTGGTAGTCGCCACCCTGCATGGCCTCGCCGTTCCAGTACGTGGCGCCCTGCGCCGGAATGCTGAACCCGGTGTCGTTGAGGGCCTGGAAGAGGTCGGCGATGATCTTGTGCGCGCCGTCCTCGTTGCCGACCACCGCGGCGACCGCGACCTTGCCGAACAGCCCGGGGCGGCCTTCGTCGTCGGTTTCGGACAGCTCCGCGTCCAGCCGCTCCAGCACCCGTTGCGCCACGCTGGACGGATGCCCCACCCAGGTGGGCGTGGTGATCAGCAGGATGTCCGCGTCGTGGACCTTGCGGCGGATGTCCGGCCACTGGTCCCCCTCACCCATGTCGGCTTCGACGCCAGGCCGCACGTCGTGGTCCACCACGCGCACGACCTCGCCGGTCACCTTCCGTTCGGCGAACTGGTCGAGCAGCTGCCGTGCGATCAGGTCACTGCTGGAACGCGCCGGGGACGGTTTCAAGGTGCACACGAGCGCGAGAACACGCATTCAGGGCCTCCTGGGAGTCGTGCCCACGCCGATCCGGGTGAACCCGGCGCCGGCGAGGGACTGCGGGTCGAGCAGGTTGCGGGCGTCCACGACCACCCGCCGGTCGACGGACGCGGCGAGCCGCCGCCAGTCCAGTTCGCGGAATTCCGGCCATTCGGTGAGCACCACGCAGGCCGCGGCGTCCTTCGCGACCAGGTACGGATCGTCCACGACCTGCACTCCGTCCACACCGGACCGCACCGCAGGGTCGTAGGCGGTCACTTCGGCGCCGTGGCGAGCCAGGGCGGTGGCGACCGCGACCGCGGGCGAATCACGCAGGTCGCCGGTACCGGCCTTGAAAGCCAGGCCCAGCACACCGATCCGCACGCCGGACAGCTCGCCGTCCGGACGGCCGGTGGCCGCGAGCCGCACCGCGCGGACCATCCGCGTCCGCTGCCGGTCGTTCACCCGGACCGCCTCGCGGAGGAGGGCGAAGTCGACGCCCGCCTCCTCGGCGGCATACGCGAGTGCACTGGTGTCCTTGGGCAGGCACGAGCCGCCCCAGCCCGGTCCGGGGGCGAGGAAGGCCGAGCCGATCCGCTCGTCCATCCCCATCACCGCGGTGACGTCGTGGACGTCGGCGCCGCAGTGTTCGCACAGCTCCGCGAGAACGTTCACATAGGACGCCTTCACCGCGAGGAACCCGTTGCTGGCGTACTTCGCCAGCTCGGCACTCGCGGTTCCGGTCCGCACGACGGGTGCGCCGGTCGGTGCGTACAGGTTTGCG
Source organism: Amycolatopsis jiangsuensis (assembly GCF_014204865.1). NCBI lineage: Bacteria > Bacillati > Actinomycetota > Actinomycetes > Pseudonocardiales > Pseudonocardiaceae > Amycolatopsis > Amycolatopsis jiangsuensis. Next base: position 7,237,109 of record NZ_JACHMG010000001.1, on the reverse strand, counting down.
ACGCGGTGGGCGGCCGGGGAATCCGGTGGGTCGGCACCGAGCACGATCCGGTCCGGGTGCAGGAAGTCCCGTACCGCACGGCCTTCCCGCAGGAACTCCGGATTGCTCACCACGGCGATGTCCGGACGTCCGAGGTAGCCGGGGATCCGCGGCGCGGTGCCCACCGGCACGGTCGACTTGGTCACGACGACCGCGTCCGGAGCCAGCACCGGGCCCAGCCGGGCGAGCGACGACCGGAGCATGTCCAGGTCCGGCTCCCCGTTCACGCCGGGTGGGGTCGGCAGGCAAAGCACCACCAGCTCCGCGTCGGCGAGGACTTCGGGATCCGTGCCGAACGCGAGCGTGCCCGCGGCGAGCCCTTCCGCGACGAGCTCGGCCAGGTCCGGCTCGGCGAGGTCCACCTCGCCGGCGCGGAGCCGCCCGACCTTGGCCGCGTCGGTGTCCACACAGGACACGCGATGGCCCAGCCGGGCCAGGCAGGCGGCACTGGTCAGGCCGACGTACCCGGCTCCGACCACTCCGATCCGCTCACCCATGCCGTACCTCCTCCCGCAACCCCGAACGCACCGCCGACAGAACGTTTTCCTCGCCGAGCAACAGCAGTCCGGCGTCCGGTTCCGCACCGTGCGGGTCGCCCACGTCGCCGACCCACAGGACCACGTGTTGCGAAGCGTCCGGCGGCGGGCCCCAGCGTCGCGGTGGGGTCGGTCCGAACAGCAGTACCGACGGCGTGCCGAACGCGGTGGCGAGGTGGCCCAGTCCCGTATCTCCACAAAGGACCAACGCGGCTCCGGACACCAGCGCGGCCAGGTCCGCGAGTCCCGTTGTCCCGGCGAGCACCGTGTCGGCGCCGAGTCCCGCCGCCGCGGCGACCTCCTGTGCCAAGTCCTTCTCGGACTCACCACCGGTCAGCACGACGCGATGGCCTTCGGCCGCGAGTGCCTTCGCCACCGCGGCGAACCGTTCCGGCGGCCAGCGCCGTGCCGGATAGGCCGCGCCGGGGTGGATGACGACGGCACCCGGCGCCGGGCTCGGACCGGGCGGCGGCGGCAGATGCAGGTCACCGCGGCCCGCTGCGACGTGCCCGTATTCGAGAAGACGGCACCAGCGGTCGACCTCGTGCCGGTCGGGATCCCAGTCCGGGCCCGGTACTTCGGGCACGGCCGGGTGCCGATGGGTGAGCAGCCCGGCCGGCCGGGTGGCCCGCAGATCGCGGATGCTCTCCGGTCCGCGGCCGTGCAGGTTCACCGCGAGCCGGGGCGGCGGACCGGGCCAGCGCAACGCGCCGAGTCCCGGCGTGGGCAGCAGCTCGTCCACCGCGTCGACCAGCTCCACCAGGTCCCGCAGCCATTCCGGCGCGGCGAGCACGAGGCGTTCGTCCGGATACGCCTGGCGCAGGCCGCGCAAGGCGGGGACCGCGGTGAGCAGATCGCCGATACCGAGCGCCCGCAGCACCAGCACGCCGCTGCTCATGGCCAGGACCCTTCTTCCGACGCACACACGACCAGCTCCCGCACCTCCGCGCCGAGCGGCTGCGAAAGGGCGAACACCACGGTGTCCGCGACATGTTCGGGCTGGTTGAGTTTCGCGTCGGCTGGTGGCCGGTACTGTTCGGTGCGGTCGTCGAAGAAGTGCGTCCACATGCCGCCGGGCACGAGCATCGTCACGCCGACGCGTCCGGCCAGTTCCGCGGCCAGTGCACGCGAGAAGCCGACCACGCCGAACTTCGAAGCGCAGTAAGCCGTCGCGTCGCCCACTGCTTTGATGCCCAGGGTGGAGGCGACCGTGACCACGGTGCCCTGACTGCGTTCCAGGTAGGGCAACGCCGCGCGCACTACCGCGGCCGTGCCGAGCAGGTTGACGTGTACGACGCGTTCCCAGTCTTTGGCCGGAACCTCGCCGAGTGGACCGCAGGAGTCGATTCCGGCGGCAGTCACCACTCCGTCGAGTCCGCCGGCGCGTTCGGCGAGGGTACGCACCGCTTCTTCGGCGGCCGAGGAATCGGCGAGGTCGGCCTGGGCGAACTCGACGTCGGCCGCGGGCCGCGCCAGGTCGAGGACGTACGGCGTGCCACCGGCAGCGCGGACCGCGTCGACGGTCGCGGCGCCGAGGCCGGAAGCTCCGCCGGTGATCAGGATGTTGCCGAGGGTTCGCATCGGTCTCCTTCGTCGGGGGGTTCGTGTGGGGGGTCGTGTGGTTTCACTGCCCGGCGGCCGCGGCGACCAGCCGGGTCGTGGAGTAGCCGGGCAGGGTCGGGACCAGGACGACCTCGCCGCCGTGGCGTGCCACCACTTCCCGTTCGGGCATGGCCACGTCGGCGTAGTCACCGCCCTTGACCCAGACCTGGGGCCGCAGCCGTTCCAGCATCGCGGCCGGGGACGGTTCGTCGAACACCGCCACAGCGTCCACACAGCACAGTTCACTGAGCAGCCGGGCCCGGTCCTCGGCGGCCAGCAGCGGCCGGCCCGGGCCTTTCAACCGGCTCACCGAGCGGTCGGAGTTGAGGCACACCACCAACGCGTCGCCGAGCGCACGAGCCTGGCGCAGCAAGCTGATGTGCCCGGGATGCAACAGGTCGAAACAACCGCCTGTCGCCACGAGCTGACCACCCGAGGCCCGCACCTGCGCGGCGAGGGCGAAAGCGTCACCGGCCGGCATCGGCACGCGGACGTCCTCGACGGACAACGCTCCGGCACCGCCAGCGGCGACGAAGCGCGCCGCGGCCTCCACAGCGGCACGCACTGCCTCGTCGGCGGTCGCACCATCCAGCAACGTGGCCGCGGCGGCCGCTGCGAAGCGGTCCCCGGCACCACACGTGTCCGGGGTGGCCTTTCCGGTGACCCGCGCGGTTTCCGGTACCGGGATGACCCGTCCGCCGGATCCGTCGTCGTGCAGCGCCGCGCCCTGGTGGCCGAGGGTCACCGCGACCGCCTCGGAACTCCAGTGCCCCCGCAACTTCCGCGCCAGCTCGACCGGTTCACCTGCCTCGGGCACGATGGTCTCGGCCTCGCTCGAGTTCGGCGTCACCAACCGGACGCCCGGGACCGGTGCGGCGCCGCGGGGATGCGGGTCCCATACGATCGGGACTTCCCCGGCCAGTTCGGTCAGCAGCGCGCGCAAGCTCGGATTGCGGGTGAGCCCGCGGCCGTAGTCGGCAACCAAGATCGCGCCCGCACCACGCAACGTCCGCTTCACCCGGCTCGGCAGCGGTGCCGCCGAAGCGATGCCGTCTCCGGAATCCATGCGCAGCAAGGACTGTCCGGCGGCACGGACCCGGGTCTTCGAGACGGTGCCGCCCTCCAGCGGAAGTGCCGCCACCGTCGCTTCACAGCCGAGCAGTTCGGCGAGCGTCCGCCCGGCCGGATCGTCGCCGAGGGCGGTCACCAGCACGACGTCCGAAGTGGACCGCGCGGCGAGCACCGCGGCCAGGCCCGCGCCGCCCGGCCTGAGCCACTGCCGGGTCACATCCACCACCGGCACCGGCGCGTCCGGGCACAGCCGGTCCGCGGTGCCTTCCGCGTCCACGTCGAGGAACGTGTCCCCGACCACGACCAGCGGCTTCACGCCGGCACCCCCAGCGCGTCGTCGAGTGCTTCGCACAACGCGTGCACGAGGGCGAGGTGCAGTTCCTGCACGGTGGCGACGCTCGCCTCATCGACCGCCACGGCGTCGTCGCACAGCGCGGCGAGCGGGTTCGGCGCGGGGCCGGTGAGCGCCCAGGTCCGGACCCCCAGCTCGTGCGCGGCCTTCGCCGCGGCGACCACGTTCTGGCTGGTGCCACTGGTGGACAGGCAGATCAGGACGTCGCCGGGGCGGCCGTGCGCGTGGACCTGGCGGGCGAACAGTTCGTGCGCGCCGTAGTCGTTGCCGATCGCGGTCAGCGCCGAGGTGTCGGCGTGCAGGGCGATCGCCGAGAGCGGGCGGCGTTCGCGCCGGAACCGGCCGACGAGCTCGCCGGTCAGGTGCTGAGCTTCCGCGGCGCTTCCTCCGTTGCCGCAGGAAAGCACGCGGCCGCCGGCCGCGAAGACTCCGGCGAGCCGCTCGCCCCACGCGGTGATCCGCGGGACGGCGAAGCGCAGACGTTCGGCGGCCAGGCTGAGTTCGGCGAAATGATCTGCCATGACGGCACCTCCTCGGTGAATCGGCCAGGACGGGTCAGCAGCGGTGGCGCCGGAGCACGAACGGCCCGAGCGCCAGCAGGTCCACCGGCGCCGAACCGAAGCATTCGAGCGCGTCGCGCGGCGAATCGGCCATCGGGCGGCCCGCGGTGTTGAAACTCGTGTTGACCACGACCGGGAGCCCGGTGCGGCCGGCGAATCCGGACAGCATCCGGGCGGTGCGGGGATCGGTGGCGGGATCGACGGTCTGCACGCGGGCGGTACCGTCCACATGGGTCACCACCGGCAGCCGGTCCCGCCACCGCGGCGCGACGTCGTGCACGAACAGCATGTACGGGCTGGGCAACGGGCCACGGGTGAAGATCTCCCCGGCTCGTCCGGCGAGCACCATCGGCGCGACCGGGCGGAACTGCTCCCGGCCCTTGACGTCGTTCAGCCGCTCCAGATTCCGGGCGCGCCCCGGGTGCGCGAGCAGCGAACGATGGCCGAGGGCGCGCGGGCCGAACTCGGCGCGGCCCTGGAACCAGGCCACGATCCGGTCTTCGGCCAGCGCCTCCGCCACCACGTCCGCGACGTCCTCGGGACGTTCGTAGGACAGATCCGCCTCGCGCAGCACGGTTTCCAGCTCTTCGTCGGTCCACTCGCGACCCAGCCCGGCGTCGCCCATCGGCTCGACCTGGTCACCGGCGTCGGCCGCCAGCTGCAGTGCGGCGCCGAGTGCGGTACCGGCGTCTCCGGCCGCGGGCTGCACCCAGACCCGGTCGAACGGCCCTTCGTCGTGCAGGCGGGTGTTGGCCACGCAGTTCAACGCGATCCCACCGGCCAGAGCGAGGTTCTGCTGGCCGGTGCGTTCGTGCAGCCAGCCGGCGAGGTCCAGCAGCACGTTCTCCACGACCCGCTGCACACTCGCCGCCAGGTCGGCGTGCCGACGGGTCAGTTCCTCGCCGGCGGGCCGGTGCGGGGCGAGCGCGGCCCAGTCGATCGGCTCGGTGCGGAAACCGCCGTCACCCGTGGCATGCACGCGTTCGGTCAGGTAGTCCAGGTAGACCGGCGCGCCGTAGGAGGCCAGCGCCATGATCTTGTACTCGTCGCTGGAGCGGGCGAATCCCAGGTGCTCGGTGAGGTCCTCGTAGAACAACCCCAGTGAATACGGAAGCCGTTGTGCGGCAAGTTCTTTGAACCGGCCTTCGCGGTATTCGCCGGCCAGGTACGACGTGCTCTCGCCGCGGCCGTCGGCCACCAGGACCGCGCAGTCGCCGAACGGTGCCGCCAAGGCCGCCGAAGCCGCGTGCGCGACGTGGTGCCGGACGAACCGCACCGAGGACGGGTCGAGTCCGGGAAGTTCGCTCCGCAGGAACAGCGGTGCCCGGCGGGCGAAATCCGTCCGCAGCTGCTCACCGCTCGGGTCGTGCCCGGCCAGCCCGGGCTCCACCAGATCGGGATCGTAGGAGAACCCGACAGCATCGACGTCGGCCGCGGTCAGCCCGGCTTGCGCCAGGCACCAGCGTGCCGCCTGCGCGGGTTGTTCCCACGTGGAAAAGGGCACTGCCTGCTTGCCGTGCTTGCGGCGGCTGAATCGCTCCTCCTCGGCCGCTGCCACGATCCGCCCGTCGACCACGAGTGCCGCCGCGGGGTCGTGGAACACCGCGTTGATGCCCAGGAAACGCACCGCTCACCTCTTCTCGCCCGTGCGGGCCACTGCGGCCCGCCGTCGGAGAAGCGCTACCCGGCGAAGTCACGGATAAACGGATTGGGCCGGAAACCCCAGGACGTCGCTACTCACCGCAGCGGCGAACCAGTCCGCGGTGCGGCGCAAGCCTTCCCCGGCCGCCACCGTGGGTGCCCAGCCGAGCACGCGGCGCGCCAGCGTGATGTCCGGGCAACGCCGGTGCGGATCGTCGACGGCCGCCGCGACGTGCACGATCGACGACCTGGATCCGGTGAGCGCGATGACGTACTCGGCGATCTCCCGGACGGACATTTCGTGTGGATTGCCGAGATTGACCGGGCCGGAATGCGCCGAGGACGCCAGCGCCAGCAAACCACGCACAGTGTCGTCGACGTAGCACAACGACCGCGTCTGCGCCCCGGTACCGGCCACGGTCAGCGGCTGCCCGCTCAGCGCCTGGGTCAGGAACGCCGGGATCATCCGGCCGTCCCCGGGACGCATGCCGGGGCCGTAAGTGTTGAAGATGCGGGCGACGCCGGTGTTCGCGCCCCGGCTGCGGCGCATCGCGAACGTCAGCGCTTCGGCGTAGCGCTTCGCCTCGTCGTACACGCTGCGCGGACCGATCGGATTGACGTTGCCCCAGTACGTTTCGCGCTGCGGATGTTCCAGCGGATCGCCGTAGACCTCGCTCGTGGAGGCGAGCACGAACCGGGCTCCGGCCGCGAGAGCGAGCGCGTGCTCGGTGCCGAGCGCCCCGGCACGCAGCGTTTCCACCGGCCGGTCGAGGTAGTCCCGCGGGGACGCCGGTGACGCCAGGTGGAAGACCACGTCCGGGGCGTCCGCGACGGGAATCGGTTCGGTCACGTCGTGTTCCAGCACCGTGAATCCGGAACGCCCGGCCAGTTCGTCCAGCGCACCGGGCAGAGCGGTGACGAAGTTGTCCACGGCGGTCACCGCACATCCTTCGTCGAGCAATTGCGCGCACAGCCGCGCACCCACGAATCCAGCACCGCCTGTGACGACCGCGTGGGAGAAGACCATGCGACAGCGAGTACCCGCCTACCCGGCAGTTAACCGGGGGCCTGCCCGGGTAACCGGTTGTCATGCGAGTACTGCTGACCGGCTGGGCCGGATTCACCCGCGGTGAAGCCTCCGCGGGCGACGTGCTGAGCCTGCACGCGGTGAGCGACACCCTCACCGAGGCCGGGATCGCCCACGTGACCGCGTGGAGTCCCGGATTCCTCCCCGGCGAACCGTCGCTCGACGACTGTCCCCCGGAGGACTTCACCCACCTCGTGTTCGCCTGCGGGCCCCTGCACGGCGACCAGGTCCGGGAGCTGCACGAACGGTACGCGGGCTGCGCCCGAATCGCCGTCGGCGTCTCCGTACCGGATCCGGCCGACCCCGCGGCGACCGGTTTCGACGCGGTGTTCCCCCGCGACGACGGCGACGCCCGCAGCGCCGACCTCTCCCTGGCCGGCCGGGTCGGCTCGCCGCCCGTGGTGGCCGTGGTCCTCGCGCCGGACCAGCCGGAATACGGCGACGCACGCCGGCATTCGGCGGTGCACGACACACTCACCGAGTGGCTGCGTTCGGTCGACTGCGGACGGATCCCGCTCGACACCCGGCTGGCCACCGACGACTGGCGGCACTGCGCGACACCGGACCAGTTCGTCGCCGTGCTGTCCCGGGTGGACGTGGTGGTCAGCACGCGGCTGCACGGCCTCGTCCTCGGACTCAAGGCGGGCATCCCGGTGCTCGCCGTCGACCCGATCGCAGGTGGCGGGAAGGTGAGTGCGCAAGGAGCCGTGCTCGACTGGCCGGTGCTGCCCGCCGACTCCACCCCGGACGATCTCACCGCCCGGCTCGACTGGTGCTGCTGCGCCGAAGCCCGGGCAAGGGCTGCCGGGGAGCACCCGTTTCCGGGACCGCTGGGCGAACTCGTCGGCGAGCTGAAAGGACTGTCGTGAGCCGCACCACCGTCGTCGTCGCCACCCGTAACCGGGCCGGCGAACTGGATCGCACCCTGCATCGACTGACCACAATGGACCCGAAGCCACCGGTCATCGTGCTCGACAACGGTTCTGTCGACGAGACCGCCCGGGTCGCCGCTTCATACGAAGGCGAAGGCGTCCGGGTGATCCGCAGCCCCCGCAACCACGGCGCCGCCGCCCGTACGCAGGGGGTCATCGCAGCCCGGACACCGTACGTGGCGTTCAGCGACGACGACTCGTGGTGGGCCGCGGACGCGTTGCCACGGGCGGAGAACCTGTTCGACGCCCATCCCGGACTCGCGCTGATCGCCGGCCGTACGCTCGTCGGTCCGGACGAGCGCGAGGATCCCGTGACCCCGGCACTCGAACACAGTCCACTCGGGACTCCGGCGGACGCGCCCGGCCCCCTGGTGCTCGGGTTCCTCGCCTGTTCGGCGGTCGTGCGCCGCACCGCGTTCCTGCAAGCCGGCGGATTCAGTTCGATGCTGCATTTCGGGGCCGAGGAACAACTTCTGGCCTACGACCTGGCCGCCGCGGGCTGGCAGCTGTGCTACGTGCCGGACGTGGTCGCGCACCACCATCCGTCGCCGTCCCGCCCGTCGGCGAGCTGGCGACACCGGGCGGAGGCCCGCAACCAGCTGCTGATCGGCTGGCTGCGCCGGCCCGGCGCGGTATGTGCCACCCAGCTCCGGCACTTCGCGCGAAGCGCCGGACACGAGCCCTCGTTGCTCGGCGCCTTGCCCACGGCGTTGCTCCGGCTCCCACGCGCACTCGCCCGACGACGGGTACTGCCCGACTCCGTGGAACAGCAAGCCCGGACGCTGGAGGGATGAACGTGCACCGCGCCTCGTTCGTGATGATCACGCACAACCGGCGAGAGCAGCTGCGGGAAACGCTCACGCAGCTCACCGCGCTTCCCGAACAGCCGCCGATCTTCGTGGTGGACAATGCTTCCGAGGACGGTACAGCGGACCTGGTCGCCCGCGAGTTTCCCGCTGTGCGGCTGCTGCGTTCGTCGCGCAACCTCGGTGCGGTGGGCCGCAATCTGGCGGTCCAGGAGGTGACCACGCCGTACGTGGCGTTCTGCGACGACGACACCCGTTGGCAGCCCGGCGCGCTCACCCGCGCCTCCGACGTCCTCGACGCGAATCCCGAACTGGCCTCCGTCACCGGACGCTGCCTCGTCGAACCCGAGCTGCGGGAGGACCCGATCACCCCGGAGATGCGGTATTCGCCCGTGCCCGCGCCGGACTGGCTGCCCGGTCCGGCGTTGCTGGGCATCATGGCCGGGCTGAGCACCTTCCGGGTGAGCGCGTTCCGGGAAGTGGGCGGGTTCTCGCCGCGGTTCTGGCTGGGCGGCGAAGAAGAACTGCTGGCGCTGGACCTGGCCGCGCGCGGCTGGTGGATGTGCTGGCGGGAGGACGTCGTGATTCACCACGCCCCGTCGCGCGTGCGCGATGCCCGACGACGCCGGGCGCTGGGCATCCGGAACACCTTGTGGACGCTGATGCTGCGGCGGCCGTGGCCGTCGGTCCTCCGCCGGGCCGCCGCCGTTCTCGCCAGCGCACCCCGGGACCGCACGACGCTGGCCGCGGTGGCCGAAAGCCTGCGCGGCCTGCCTTGGGTGCTGCGGGAACGTTCCGTCGTACCGGCCGAGGTCGAACGCGGGTTACGGCTTCTCGAAGAACCCCAGCGGAACTCGGCCGCCCGCCGCTACGTCGGCTGACCGGGTCCGGGTAACGGCGTACGTACGCCGTTACCCGGACCCGGTCAGCGTCCGCCGACGTGGCTCAGCTCCCCGGTGGGGAGCACCGCTTGGTAGGCCCGCAAGGTCTCCTCCGCGACGCGGTCCCAGGAGTACCGTGCGTGCACGCGTTCCTGCCCCGCCGCGCCGAAGGCTTCCACCTCGGCCGGTTCGGCGAGCAGCTCCCGCAGGCACGTGGCCAGCTTCTTCGGTGACCGGGGCGGGACCAGCCGGCCGGTCACCCCGTCGACCACGGTGTCGGTGAGACCGCCGACCGCGGTCGCCACCACGGGCACGCTGCAGGCCATCGCCTCCAGCGGCACGATGCCGAACGGTTCGTACCACGGCGTGCACACCACCGCGTCCGCGGAACGCAGCAGGGCCGGCATGTCGTCGCGGGCCACCTGCCCCACCAGGTGCACCCGGTCGGCCACCCCCAGCCGCTCGGCCAGCCGGCGCAGCCGCTGCACCTCGGGATCCGCCTCGAAGGCGTCCGAGTCCGGTCCGCCCGCGATCACCAGTTCGGTGTTCTGCACCAAGGGCAGTGCGGCGATCGCGAGGTCGAATCCCTTGCGCGGCACCAGCCGTCCGACCGCGACCAGCCGCCGCGCCGCGGTCCGCGGCGCGGCAGGGCCGTCCACGTCGAACCGGCTCAGATCGACACCACACGGCACGATCGACATCCGGTGCCGCGGCACCCCCTGGTGGGCCAGTTCGAGCACCTCCTCCGAACAGGTCGCGACGATCCGGCCGGCCTGCCTGCCGATCATCCGCTCGAGCCGGATCCGGTCCGCCGGGCTGGTGTCGGCCTTGCCCTGGTAGCGGCGCTTCACCACGCCGAGGGCGTGGAACGTCTGCACGGTCGGGATTCCGTGCTCGCCGGCGGCCAGCGCGGTGGCCAGACCGGACATCCAGAAGTGCGCGTGCGCGAGATCCGGCGGAGCGTCCACCCAGTCGTCGCGCAGCCGGCTGCCGAACTCCCCCATGTGCGGCAGCAGTTCGTCCTTCGGCAGCACGCGCGGCGGACCGGCGGGCACGTGCCGCACCCGGTAGCCCGCTGGGGTCTGCACCTGCGCAGGGGCCCTCTTGTCGTCCCGTCGCGTGTAGACGGTCACGTCGTGCCCGAGCCGGGTCAACGCCGCGGACAGCTCGGCGACGTGCACGTTCTGGCCGCCCGCGTCCGCACCGCCGAGTGCGGCGAGCGGACTGGCGTGCTCGGACACCATGGCGATCTTCATCGGGCTCCTTCCAGGGCAGGGACGGTCTCGTCGAGCAGGTGGTCCCACCGCGCCAGGAAGGCACCGAGACCGTGGTGACGCAGCACGTGTTCGCGAGCGGCTTTCCCTGCCAGCACGGCGAAATCCGGTTCGTGGATCAGTTCGCGGAACCGGCGCGCGAGTACGGACACGTCCGCGGACACGACGCCGGCCTCGGGCGGGACCGTCGACGGCGCCTCGGTGGCCGCCGCGACCACCACCGGCATGCCCAGGTGCATGGCTTCCAGCAGGGACAGCCCGAGCGAGGTCCAGCGCGCCGGATGCAGGTAGACCCGCCGCCGCGCCAGCTCGTCGTGCAGCCGGGGCGGCGGCACGTCCCCCTGGCCGCCGGGCAGCTGCCCCGTTCCCATGCCGAAAACGTGCACCGGCGCGATCTCCCGGAACCCGGGCAGCAGGTCGGCCCCGGTGACCCGGGCGCGGCGCACCGGCTCGTTGATCATCGTCGCGCCTGCCGCGAGTTCGCCGGTGTAGCGCTCCCCGGGGTCCGGGATGCCGTGCGGAACCACTTCCACCGGTGCGATCCCGTTGTCCCACATGAGCGCGTTGAAGTGCGTGACGTGCACCAGGCGCACCACGTCCTGTCCGGCCAGCGGATGACGTGATCCCGCGGCGGTGTCCCGGGGCGCATTGTGCTCGACGTACACCGCGGGCACCCGGGAACCCAGCTGCCGCCGGACGATCGGGATCTCCTCCGGCCGTTGCAGCACCACCACGTCCGGCTGGGCCGAGGCCAGCCGCTCGAGCGGAACTTCCGTCACCGACGGCCACGGCCTCCCCGCCCGGCCCAGTCCCCACGGCGCGCCCTCGGCGCTCACCGGGACGAAGTACTCGTGCCGGCCGCGGACGAAGGCGTCGGTCCACGCGCCGTGCACGTGCCAGAGCAGGATCCTCATGCCTGATTCATAGCCCGTGGATTCGCCGTTAAACCTGGCCACAGAACGGGTACCCAGCCGTCCTGGGCCGCTTGATCAGGCCACGTCGAGCACGGTCTTGAGCCAGCCCTCTTCCCTGCGGTCGAACGTCTCGTACGCCTCGATCGCCGACGTCGGCGCCTCGTGCTGGGTCACGAACGTCAGCGGGTCCACCACGCCGGTGTGCACCAGGTCGAGCAGTTCCGGCAGGTACCGCCGGTGGTTGCAGTTGCCCATGTGCAGCGTCAGGTTCTTGTTCATCGCGGCGCCGAACGGGAAGGCGTCGAACGTCGGCGGGTACACCCCGATCACGCCGATCGTGCCCGCCTTGGCCACCGCATCCACCGCCCAGCGCGCGGCCTGGCTCGGCGCGTTGCCGGGCACCCAGGTGTCGCTGTCCGGTGCCTCGGCCACCCGCTCCTGTTCGAACTGGGCGGCCTGCTCCGCCGACTTTCCGGCGGCGGGCCCCGAAGACGGCCGCTGCGCGTCGACGCCGACCGCGTCGATGACCCGGTCCACACCGATCCCGCCGGTCAGCTCCCGCACCAGCGCGACCGGATCGTCCTCGTCGAAGTTCACCGGTTCGGCCTGCTGCGCACGCGCCTTCTCCAGCCGGGACGCGAGCCGGTCGACCACGAACACCCGGCCGGCCCCCTGCCGTTTCGCCGAGGCGATCGCGAACTGACCCACCACGCCGGCGCCGAGAACGAGCACGCTGTCCCCCTCGCCGACCTCCGCCAGCCGCGCACCGAACCACGCCGTCGGAAAGATGTCGGACAGCAAGATCGCCTGGTCGTCGGTCACCTCGTCGGGGATCCGCACCAGCGAGGTCATCGCGAACGGCACCCGCGCGTACTCCGCCTGCAGCCCGTCGACCGGTCCGGTGCCCTCTGGGCCGCCGAAGAAGCAGGTTCCCGCCGACGGGCCGTTCGGATTCGCTCGGTCGCACTGCGCGTAGTACCCGGCACGGCAGTAGGAACAGGTGCCGCAGCCGATCGTGGACGGGATCACCACCCGGTCGCCTGGTGCGAAGCCCCGCACCGCGGGGCCGACGTCCTGGACGACGCCCACCGCTTCGTGACCGAGTACCGTTCCCTGCACCATGCCGGGCATCGTGCCCCGGACGAGATGCAGATCGGTCCCGCAGATCGCACTGCGGGTGATCGCGACGATGGCGTCGCTCGGTTCGAGAATCTTCGGATCGGGCACCTCGTCGAGCCGGATGTCGCCGACTCCGTGCCACACCACTGCTTTCACCGGTTCTCCTCCTGTTTTCGGGGATCTTCACCGGGATTCACGGTGGGAGCGGCACTCCGCGCGGGCTGGCCCGGTAGTCGTCGCGGCTGACGACTTCGCCGTTCTCGCCGCGGACGCAATGGACGACGTGGCGGGCCTTCGCCATGTGCCGCCCGGTCCGCACGGCCTCTTCGCGGGTCTTTGCCACGTTCGAAGCGCGCTGGTGACCGTCCACCCGGTTCTTCCACAGCCCGTTCTCGTACACCGTCTCGACGTCGCCCTCCATCGGGCGCCCTCCTCTCCCGGAAAGCCCGGCCTACCCGTCCGGTGGTGCGCCGAAACCCCCTGCGCCTGGGGCGACATCGGGATCGGTCGTGGTGTGCGGCACCGCGACCAGGGTCAGGACCTGGTGCGCGACGCTGCCGAGCGGGGCATAGAGGCACAGCGGCGGACGGCGGTGGCCGTCGCCGGGCGCGCTGACGGGCGAGAGCAGTTTGACCGCGGTACTCGCCAGGTGGGTGACCGCGGTGAGGTCGACGGTCAGGTCGTGGGTGCCGCCGAGGGTGAACCGATCGAGTTCGGCGGCGACGTGGTCGATGTTCGTCGCGTCGAGCGGGCCGTACACGGCGATCCGGTTGCCCGGGGCGTGTGGCTGGTCGAGGACCAGAGTCAGCTCGCGGAGTTCGTCGGGGCCCCGGACCGGGACGCCGTCGCTGAGCTGCCCGGTCGTGAGCAGGCGCGCCGGACGGGACAACCGGTGACGCAGGATCGCAGTGGTGCCGCTCTCGTCGTGGTCGAGGTCGAGGGCGTCGACGAACCTGGCGGTCATCGCGAGCCCGAGACCGTGGTCGCGGCGGAAGGATTCGTCACCGGGACGGCTGCGTTCGCGCCACTGCCCGTCGTCGGCGACCACGACGCGGACCACACCACCGGCGTCCAGGTCGGCGCTGATCGTGATGGTGCCGGCGGTGCTGTCGGGATGACCGTGCTCGACGGCGTTGGTGACCAGTTCGGACACCGCGTGCGCGAGCGCGGACCGGTCCTCGTCGCCGGCTTCCTGGTTGCGCAGCCAGGAATCCAGGTCCCGCCGTGCGGTGCCGATCGCGTCCGGTCCGGTGGGCATGCACAGGCGCAGCGGAGCGGAAGGGGTACGGCGCTGCGCGGCGAGCAACGTGATGTCGTCGGTGTGCCCGGTCAGGCGGACCAGGAGTTCCAGGGTGTGCGTGCAGGCCCGGTCGACCGCGGACAGCTCGTGGTCGGCGAGACCCCGTCCGGCGACGGCGTCGGCCACCGTCCTGGCCAGTTCGGCGGTCGCGGCGGCGGGCTCGCGACCGGGCCGTTCGAGGATCCCGTCGCTGTAGAGCAGGACCACCTGGCCGAGATCGAGCCGGTCGGTCACGACGCTGTAGTCGGAGCCGGTGCCCAGCGGCCCGTTGCCGGAGGCGGGCAGGTACCGGGCGGAGTCCGCGCCGGCCAGGAGCGGCGGCGGATGCCCGGCGCTGCAGCAGGTCACCGTACCGTCGGCGAGGTCGACGAGCGCGGCGCAGACGGTCGCCGCGCTCGCCTCGGCAACGCGGTCCGCCACCCGGTCGGCCGCACGGACCGCGGTGAGCACATCACCGGTCTCGTCGAGGCGGTCCTGCAGGACCGCGCGCAGCTGCCCCATCGCCGCGGACGCGGCCACCCCGTGCCCGACGACATCACCGACGACCAGCGCGACGCGGTCGGCGGACACCGGGATCGCGTCGAACCAGTCGCCGCCGGCCGCGTTCTCGACGTCCACGAGGAGGTAGCTGCCGGCGACCTGTGCGGACGGCAGCACCGGCAGTCCCGAGGGCAGCAGCCGCCGCTGCAGTTCGGTGACGACTTCACGGGCCTGTTCGTAGCGCTGTTCGGCATGTGTGGCGCGGTGCTGTTCTTCCTGGCGGCGACGGACCTGCTCGCTCACGTCGATGCAGTAGCCGTTGACGCCCACGACAGTGCCGTCAGTGTCCCGGTAGGGCTCGGCGAAGTAGTCCACGAAGCACTCGCGCACTTGCCCGGTGTCCTCGCGTTCGACCTGGATGCGCCATTCCCGGCCGATCCGGCTTTCCCCGGTGCGCAGAACGTGCTCGGGAACCTGGATCAGCTGTTGTCCCTCCCATTCCGGGAACAGCTCCCGGATGGTGTGCCCGACCAGGTGCTGGTTGCCGGCGAACGCGCGGAACGCCGCATTGGCCGCGACGACGCGAAGTTCCGGTCCGTGATAGGAGATCGCCATCAGCCCCAGTGACTCGAACCGGTCCCGGACGGTCCGCGCGTCACCGATTCGTTCGTCCGCCTCGTCGGCCACGTCCGCCTCACCACCCTCCGGCGAATCGGCCGGGCTGCCCGTCGAGGGCGGCTACCCCGTATTCCCCGGACCACACCTGCCGCGGTGCGGCCGAACGGATGGGTCAGGAAGGCGTTCCGGCAGCCAGAGCGGCGTGCAGGTCGGACACGGCGGTGCGGACGCGCCGGTCGTCGTCCCACTGGGCCCAGCGGCTCACTGCCTCGGCGATCCGGTCGAGCTCGTCGGCCTGGGCGTAGGTGAGGCCACGTCCGGCACGACCGTCCACAAGGGACAGGACCGCACGGCAGGACCGGCCTTCCCCGTCGACGACCGGTGTGCTGCACGCGAACAGAATGCCTTCCGCGCGCAGCATGTCCAGCGCGGGCGTCCCGGCGAGCGGCACGTCCTCGCGGACGTCGCCGACGGTCACCCTGGTTCCGCCGCGGGCCGCACGGGCGCAGGGGGTCGACTCGTGCCCCGGCTGTCCGAGGTAACGCCGCAGGTCCCGGCCGATCCCGTGGGCGCTGGCCATCCGCAGGAAACCGCCTGCCACGAGCTGGGCGTAGCCGGCCGGAGTCTCCGTCGCGCGCAGGGCAGCTCTCAGCGCGTGGTCGAGCACCGTCACGAATTTCGGCGCGGCGACGGCGCCCACCGGGAACGGGAGGATCGGTTCGGCCGCCTCCCCGGCGGCCGGCTGCCCCGGGAACGCCGGGCCGGCCGCGGCGGCCGCGAGCCGGTGGACCCGGATCCGGTGCTCACGCGCCACCGACTGGAGCAGGCTGACCGCGGGCCCGGCGTCGGACAGCCCGTACTGCTCCTGCAGCTGCCGCACCGCTTCCCGGATCACGAACCAGCTGTCCGGCAGGGACGCCGGCCGATCGGGTGCCGACAGCGCGGCGGCCACGGACTCGTGCACGGTCAGCACCACCCTGGCTTCCGCGATCTCGACGACCCGGGCGACCACCGGGTTGGCGCCCACCACGATCCGCGTCCGGCGACCGGCCGCACCCCACTGCTCGGCGAGGTGAGCCAGCACCCGGCCACCGGAGGCGGTCAGCAAAGTCAGGCCGGAGAGGTCGATCAGGACGTCCGAACCGGACGACGCGGCCAGCTCACGCAGCCGGTGTCCCCAGTCGGCACAGTTCGCCCCGTCGATGTCCCCGCGGACCACGATCAGCACGGGCCGGGGCATCCGCTCGCCGGCCACCGGCTCGGCGCGTGCCTCCCATCGCCGCATCTCGCTCCCCCGTCCGGACCGTCCGAAGATCCACAGTGCCCCTGCGCGCGGCTGTCGGCTATCCGCAAAACGACCAGCTCAGGGCTGATCAGCTCGCCAGCGTGCGGCCGGGATGCCTGCCGTAGGCGGTGCGGTAGTCGGCGGCGAAGCGGCTCAGGTGCGCGAAGCCCCAGCCGGAGGCGATCCGCGTGACGGTGTCTCCCCGGTCCGGGTCCGCATTCACCAGGTCCCGGTGTGCCGCGGCGAGCCGGATCCGTTTCAGGCAGGCCATCGGCGTGGTGCCGAGATGCCGGCGGAAGGCGTGCTGCAAGCCGCGCGGGGTCATCCCGACCGCGAAGGCGAGCTCAGTGAGGCTGACGGGTTCGTGGGCATGCTCTTCGAGGTAAGCCATCGCGCGGCGCACTGTCACCGGATTCACGTCGTGCCGTTCCGTGACCGAAGGTTCTTCGACTGCGGTGTGCGGGAAGGTGGCCAGGAAAAGCTCGGTCACGAAGCGAGTGGCGTTGCCGACCACGAGCGGGCTGGCAGTCGCGTTCTCGTCCGCGAGCACGGCCTGCAGGTACTGCACCCCGCGCCGCCACGAACGGCGGTCCGCGGCGGTGCGCGGCTGCATGCCGGTCAGCCGGGGCCGGGGCACGCCGTCGGGGCGGGCCAGCTCCGCGGTCGAGGGGGCGAGCCCGACCAGCTTCACCTGGGCGTCCTCGGACCGGCAGCTGTGCGGCAGGTCGGGCTCGGCGAGCAGGAACACGTCACCGGGACCGTACTGTTCGGTGACCCCCTCCGTCGAACGCTCGAACCGGCCGGCCGACACCTGCGCCACGAGCAGGTGCCCGAGCGGCTCGGTGCGGTAGGCGACGTCCATGGTGTTGCGGTAGTCGTCGAGCCACACAGTGCCGGCGGAATACCGCACCTGCCGCAGCCGGAACCGCTGCGGTACACCCCGCACGCGCATCGCGTTGTCGGCGTAGGCCTCGGCGAGGAACTGCCCGGCGAGCTGAGGATCTTCCGTCTGGAAGCTGCTCCGGGTGACCAGATCGCCCGCTTGGTGTGCCACAGGATCACCTCATCGAACGCGCGAGCAGCGCGCGGCGGATACCCGCTCTGCCCGGGGTCAATCACCGAAGTTCTTCTCGCCCGCACGGAAGGGTGAAACGCGCGTTTCCGGTGTAGCTGTCCGGTCAGGGGGTAGCCGGAGTCGACCGCAGCGAGACCGAGCCCGGTGAGGAGGACGCCATGCACACCCCGAAGTGGCCTGGCTGTGTGCTCGCCGCCACGGACCGGGTCGCGGCTCGGCGGTGAACGGGCAGCCGGGCGGGCGCGCAGGTGGAAGTCATCGCGCTGCGACCGCCCACGCGGAGGGTGGCTCGGACCGGGACGGCCGGGATCCCGACCCTGTCGCCGGAAGATCGGGACGGGCCACCCTCACCTCTCTGCCTCCGCCCGCCTCAGGCGGGTTCGATCGCCGTGGCGAACTGCATCGGGAACATCCGGATCACGCGGCGGACGGTCGGGGCCGCGGGCGGGCGGACGCTGACCCGGACGCCACGCTCCCGGCCCAGCAGGTACGCCAATTCGAGCGCGCGCAGCCCGGCCGAGCCCAGGAAGGACACGTCCGTCAGGTCGATCACCAGCGTGCTGATCGTGCCGTGCAACCGGTCCTGGAGCTGCTGGTGCAGCCGCGGCGTGCTCGCGTAGTCCACGTCGCCACCGACCCGGAGGACGACCGTGTCGGACGTGGGACGGTCAGTGCCCATGTGGAGTGGATGGGGTTGCCCGAGGGTGCTGGAATGAAGTTCGTCTACGGCGTTTCTCACGGTGGCGCCTTTCGTCAGCCGCACCCGGGCCCGGGCTGAAGCGCGATCGCGCGATAGCGGCGCGCGACGACTGACACCCGGATGCAGGAAGATCAGGTGCAGCCTGCTGCTTGACCGCACTATGACCGTAGCCGCCCTGTCCGCCGAACGCCAGCGGTTCGGCGCGGAGAAGCCCTGACCGGGTGCTGTCCGAACTCGTCGGTAATCCACAGTGGACGGTGCTGCGCCGGGTCGCGCCGCGCCGGTTACCCGGTTCCGCGGTGGGTACCGGGCAGGGATGGAATCCTTCCGGCAACCGCCGCCCGGTGTCGCGCTGGCCGAAGAGGCGCACGCCGCACTGCGCCGGCTTCGTCACGAAACCGGTGGCCGCGACCTCGAGTCCCCCGCAGAGCTGTACCGGACGCTCGGCCTGCTGCACCAGCTCGCCGACGACCTCTCCCAGGTGCTGCCGTCGCTGCACGACCAGCTGGAACGCGCACTGCTGGCCGGGCGGCTCCAGCACACCGCGCTGGCCGCGACGGCGCGGGAAACCATCGACGCGGTGGCGTCGGCCGGGCACAGCATGTCGGTCGCCCACTACACCGGGCTGCTCGTCAGTCAGGAACTGCGCAAGGCCCACGCGGCGGTACGAGATCTCGCGGCCCCCTGAACCTCCGATCAGGCGACAACTCCCCCTCGCCGCTTCGCCTCTCCGCTCCCCCTCGCCGCTCCGCCTTGCTGCTCCCCCTCGCCGCTGCACCTCGCCGCTCCACCTCGCTACTCCCCCGACCCCGCCGGAAACTTCCGCCGTAGTCCGGGACGCGATTCGGATCGTGCGCAATTCGGCTGTCCACCACCGGTTTGCGGTAAACCCGGCCGTTGCGTTTCTCCGTGCCGGACCGGGGTAGCCGGAACGACACCCACCCGAGAGGAGAGTGCCGTGGCGAGCGCGCACATCGAGGAGATCCTGCCGGGCAGAGCCACCACGAGGCTCGTGCCCGCGGTGCCGGCTTTCCCGCGCGGCGACGCGCTGCCCGTACGCGGGCTGCTGCGGTTGCCCGGGGTGTACCGGCCGCAGGCCGACAGCTGCCTGCTGGCTTCGGTCATTCGCGCCACGACTGTGCCCGCTCGGGCGTCCGCGCTCGATCTGTGCACCGGGACGGGCGTGCTGGCGCTCGTACTGGCGCGGACCGGTGCGGAATCCGTGCTGGCAGTCGACCTTTCCCGGCTCGCGCTGTGTTCGGCGCGGATGAACGGCGCGGTGCGCCGGCTGCCGGTGCGCACGCGCCGGGGCGGTCTGCCCACGGCGGTCACGAACGGGCCCTACGATCTCGTGGCCGCCAACCCGCCGTACGTACCGTGCCCACCCGTCACCGACCGCACCCTGATGAGCTGCGACGCCGGTCCGGACGGACGTGCGGTGCTCGATCCGCTGTGCGAACAGGCACCCGCGCTCCTGGCCCCGGAGGGACAGCTTCTGCTGGTGCACTCCACGATGTCCGATGTGGACCGTTCCCGCGAGCTGCTGGAAGCCGGCGGGCTGCGCACCTCGATCGCCGCGAAGGCGGTGGTGCCGTTCGGGCCGGTGGTGTCCGGCCGGCTCGAGTTCCTGGTGGAACACGGCTTCGTGGCACCCGACGCCCGCGACGAGGAACTGGTGGTACTCCGTGCCCAGCGCTGACATGCCCAGCGATGACGCCGCGCGCCAGGTGACCGTGGTTCCCGGCGGGCCGATACTGGTCGAAGGACCGGTCGAACTGCGCACACCCGACGGCGAAGTCGTCCGGTCCGACCGCTTCGTCGTCGCGGTGTGTGCCTGCCGCCGCAGCAAGCGATTCCCCCTCTGCGACACCAGTCACCGGCGCCGCACCCGTCGTCAGTCCAGCGACTGACGCAACGAGGTCTTCCCGCTCCGCCAGGCGCCCAGCAGGTGCTCCTCGAGCCGTCCCTCCAGGTACCCGGTGGCCTGGATGCCGAAGACCACGTCGGCGGCCAGTTCCGGCTCCTCGGACAGCAGGCCGCCCACCACGTCGGTGCGCATGACCTGCTCGTGCACCGCGTCGGCTTCCACGTGCTCGGTGTAGAAGAAGCGGCATTCCGCGGGCCCGCCGAGGCGTTCGAGGGCTTGGTCCAGCCGCTGCGCGGACGGCGCCGTGGTGATCTCCGCCGCGGCGAAGTGGCCCACCAGCGCACCGCGCAACCGCCGGTGCAGACCGAACAGCGACATCATGTTGACGATCGCCAGCATCGGCGCCGGCACCCGGTCCAGCAGCGCCAGGTAGTCCGCCGGCAGACCGGCGGCCCGCAACAGGTCGGCGAACAGCTGCGCGTGCACGCGTTCGGCCCGGCCGCCGCCGAACTCGTCGAACTCCACCGCCACGAGCGCGGCCTTGGCCCGGCCGTGGAGCCGGGGGATGACCCACGCGTGCGGATCGGCCTCCTTGAGGTGGTAGATCGAGCGATGCGCGAACATTTCCCGCAGCTGCCACCACTGTCCCTCGTCCCGCAGGAAGTGCGACACCCCGGTGCCGTCGACCGGTTCGCTCAGCAGGCCGGTGAACTCCTGTTCCACGTCGTCGCCGCCCGGTACCGCGGCCCGCAACGCGTCCAGGAACCGGGCTTCCAGTACCGCCCGCCAGGCCAGCAGCGATGCGTCCCACTCCCGGTCCTCGGGGACGCCGGCCAGTCCGCGGTAGTGCAGTTCGTAGCACAGGTGCAGAGCGAGCTGGACATCGTCGCCGAGCGGGTCCGCGTCGGCGACACCGGCCGCGGACAACGGAGCGTCCGCCGGACCGGCGAACGCGGCGAGAACGGTGTCCGAGACCGGACCGCGTGCGTTCGGCAATGCTGCGGAAAGTTCCAGTGTCATACCACCGGGCTACCCGGCAGGGGCCGGTTCACGCCTCGCCGAGGGGACCGTGCGTTCCATCAGCGACCGGACGACCGCGGGCAGCCCGTCGGCCGCCGTCGCGAGCTGGGTGACCGAACCCGTGCCCCGCCACAGCACCTCCCGCACCAGGGAGCCGGCGAGCGCTTCGTCCCCGCACGCGGCCAGTGCCGGCCGGACGTGCGCGAGCAGTGCTGCGACCAGCTCGCCTGCCGGTCTGCGCCGCTGGGCCAGCGGATCGACGAGGGCCCCGGTCAGCCCGTACCGCGACGCGGCCCACACCGCCGCCGCGCACACCTGTGGCGACAGTGGCTCCGCCTCGATCCCGCACGCAAGGTCCGTCAGCGCGGTGTCCACCAATGCCCGCGCCAGCACGGCTTGCAGCACCGAACCTTCCACAGTGGACGATACGTCCGCCACCCGCAGCTCCACCGTCGGCAGCCGTGGGGAGACCCGGGCCAGCCAGAACGTCTGGTCCGGATCGACGAGCGCGCCGCAGTCCACGAGCGCGCCGACCGAACGCTGCCACTCGTCGTGACTGCGGAACTGCGGCGCCAGCCCCGATCCGGGAAACCGGGACTGCAGCACCATCCGCCAGCTGTGGTAGCCGGTGTCGTGGCCGCGGTCGAACGGCGAGTTCGCCGACAGCGCCAGCAGCACCGGCAGCCACCGCCCCAGGTGGTTCACCACGGCCACCGCGGTGTCCCGATCCTCGACGCCGACGTGCACGTGACAGCCGCACGCTTCGTAATCGCCGACGAGTCCGCCGAAGGTGTCGTCGATCCCCCGATACCGCCCGGATTCCTGGCCCGGCGCCGCCGACCCCGGCGCCAGCGGCGGAGTGCCGGAGGCGATCAGCGCGCAGTCCTCCGCCGCCGCGGCCGCGGCGAGCAGCCGCCGCCCGGCGACGAGCTGGTCCCAGATCTCCGCGGCATCGCCGCACACCCCGGTCGCCAGCTCGATCTGCGAAGGCCGCAGCTCCCGCTGCACGGTCGCGCCGTCCGGCAGCCGCGCGTGCCGGACCCGCGCGAGCACGCGCTCCGCGCACGGAGAGGTCGTTCCGGTGCACGGATGCAGCAGCAAGAACTCCTCTTCGACACCGAGCGTGCGGGCGGCGGACGGGCTGCTCACACGAAGGCGCTCATCCCGGTGATCGAGCGGCCGACGATGAGCTGGTTGATCTCCCGCGTCCCCTCGTAGGAATAGAGTGCCTCGGCGTCGGCGAAGTAGCGGGCGACGTCGTTCTCCAGCAGGATCCCGTTGCCGCCGAACACCTCGCGGGCCAGTGCCACGGTTTCCCGCATGCGGGTGGTGACCACGGATTTGGCGAGTGCCGAATGCTCGTCCTGGTTGATCCCGGCGTCCTGCAGCCGCGCGAGCCCGGTCACCAGCGCCAGCGACGAGGTGACGTGCCCGGCCATGGTGGCGAGATGGTCTTGCACCAGCTGGAACTTCGCGATGGGACGGCCGAACTGCTCGCGTTCGCGGGCGTAGACCAGCGCCAGTTCGTAGGCGGCCATCATGCAGCCGACCGAACCCCAGGCCACGCCGCCGCGGGTCAGCCGCAGCACGTCGCTGGTGTCGCGGAAGGTGTTCGCGTTCTGCAGCCGGTTCTCCTCGGGCACCACGCAGTCCTGGAGCAGGATGTCGGCGTTCTCCACCGCGCGCAGGGCGATCTTGCCCTCGATCTTGTGCGGGACGAACCCGGGCGTGCCCTTGTCGACGACGAAGCCCTTCACGTGATGGTCGGCCTCGTCGCGGGCCCAGACGACGACCAGATCGGCGAAGGTCGCGTTGCCGATCCACTTCTTGTGCCCGTTCAGGATCCATCGGTCGCCGTCGCGGCGGGCGGTGGTCTCCAGCCCGCCCGCCACGTCCGACCCGCCGTGGGGTTCGGTGAGCGCGAACGCGCCGATCTTCGTCATCCGCGCCATGTGCGGCAGCCAGCGGTCCCGCTGCTCAGCGGAGCCGCACCGCTGGATGCTGCCCATCGCGAGACCGCTGTGCACCCCGTAGAAGGTGTTGACCGATGGGTCGGCCCGGCAGATCTCCAGCGCGAGGAACCCGGTCAGCAGCCGGCTGCCGCGGTGCGCGGCCAGTCCGTCGTAGGGGAGCCCGGCGATGTCGAGGCGGGCGAACCCGTCGATGAGCCGGTGCGGAAACTCCCCGCGGGACCACTGCTCGTTCGCGATCGGTTCGACCTCGGTGCGCAGGAACTCGCGCACCCGCATCACGATGGCCCGTTCCGCCTCGTCGAGCTGGTTCTCGTACCCGAAGAAGTCGCCGGTCAACGTCTCGAACGGCCGGTGCTGGGCGGTGGTCACTGGTTTTCTCCCGTCCGTATGACGCCCTGGTCCGCGAGCGCGGCGATCCGGTCGGCGGGCAGGCCGAGCTCTTCGAGGAGTTCGGTGGTGTGCTCCCCGAGGTGCGGGGTGTGCCTGCGGACCGTGGCCGGGGTACCGGACAGCCGGACCGGGCTGCCCACCAGTCGGTACTCGCCCTCGGTCGGGTGCCGGGCGGTGCTGACCACGCCGCCCTCGCGGAAGTACTCGTCGGACGGCGCGTCATCGAGATCCAGTACCGGGGCGAACGGGATGCTGTGCTCGGCGCACAGTTCCGCCCACTCCGCGGTGGTGCGCTGCGGGCTCAGCCCTTCGATCAGGGCGTAGAGGTCCGCGTAGTGGCGCGAGAGCGAGCCCGCGTCGGCGAAGCGCTGGTCTTCGGCGAACTCCTCGCGGTCGACCGCGAGGAAGAAGTCGTGGATGTTGCGCGGGGTGTAGGGCAGGATGCACGCCCAGCCGTCCGCGGTCGGGACGGCGCGGTGCCCGGTCGAGAGCGAACGCGGGAACCCGACCGGCCCCTGCGGTGGTTCGAAGGTCTGCCCCGACAGGTGCTCCACGAGGTTGAACGCCAGCATGGTGTCGGTCATCGGCACCTCGACGTGCTGGCCCTGCCCGGTCGCACGCTGGTGCACCACCGCCGCGAGCACCGAGTAGACGATGGTCAGCGCGCACACCTTGTCCGCGAGGATCGTGGGGACGTAGGCCGGCTGCCCGGTGGCCCGGCGCATCAGGTCGGCGAGCCCGGAGGCGGACTGCACGATCTCATCGTAGGCGGCCAGGTCGGCGCGTCCGGAATCGCTGCGGAAGCCCTGAGCGGTGCAGAAGACCAGCCTCGGGTTCACCTCGGCCAGCGACTCGGGGTCGAGGCCGAGCCGGCGCAACCCGCCGGGCCGCGTGTTGGTGATCAGCACGTCGGCCGAACGGACCAGCTCGAGGAAGGCCTCCCGACCCTCGGGCGCCTTGAGGTCGAGCGCGATGCTGCGCTTGTTGCGGTTGACGTTGAGCGCGAGCGCACCCATGCCGGGATGCCGCCGCGGATGTGTGTGCCGGGTCAGGTCGCCCGCGGGTGGTTCGACCTTGATCACGTCGGCGCCGAGGTCCCCGAGGATCTGTGCCGCGTACGGGCCCATCACCACGGCCGCCATGTCGATGACGCGCAACCCGTCCAGCGCGCCCGCGGGATCACTCACTTCGGCTCCTTTCGGCTGTCCACCGGGCCTACCCGCGGTGCGGGCGGGCAAACCCGCACGGGGTTTAGCTGCGGGCCCGCCCGGCAAACCTCAGTGCGTACAAGGACGGCGTACGAGGAGGAGGTGAGCCGACGTGACCGCTCCAGGGCCGGAACCGGACGAGGTGCCGGGCCTCGAACCGGGTGGCTCCGTGCGGCCCGGCGACACCCCGCCGGACGCGGGACAGACCTCGGGCCTGTCGCATCCGCAGCCCATGCCGTCCCGGAAGCTTCCGATCGGCTGGCTCATCGTGATCGTGGTCCTGGTGCTCGCGGTGGCGGCGTTCTTCGTGCTCAAGGCCACGGATTTCCTCTGATGCGGTCGATGGTCAGCACCGGGGCGCAGCTCTACGTCGCGCAGCTGCGGCTGAGCAACCAGAAAGCCTTCTATGCCAACGCTCATACGCTGCACCGGAAACTCGACAAACATCAACGGCCGGCGCAGGCCCGGCCACCGCGGCGGTACAAGCACGTGGTCGAACGCTCGGTGGTCGACGGCTTTCCGATTTGGACCGTCCTGCCGCGCGGGCGGATCGAGCAGCATGTGTTCCACCTGCACGGCGGCGGATACGTCGAAGAGATCGAAAGCCACCATTGGCGCTTCGCGGCCCGGCTGGCCGACCGGATCGGCGCGGCGGTGACGCTGCCGATCTATCCGCTGGTCCCCCGACACGGGCACACCGAGACGTTGCCGATGGTGCAGCACAGTTTCGACCAGGTACTGGGCGATGTCCCGGCCGAGGACATCGTGCTCTCCGGCGACTCGGCAGGCGGAGCGCTGGTACTGGCGATCGCGCAACGCCTGCGCGAAGAAGGCAGGGCCCAGCCGTCGCGGACGCTGCTGTTCTCCCCCTGGCTCGACGTGACCCTTCCCGATCCCCTGTCGGAGCTGATCGACGAGCACGACCCCATGCTCGGCCTCGCAGGTCTGCGTGAGGCGGGCCGCATGTACGCCGAGGGCGGTGACCGCGCCGATCCGCGAATCAGCCCGCTGCACGCCGACCTGACCGGGCTCGGCCCGTTCAGCCTGTTCATCGGCACCCGGGACCTGCTCCTGCCCGACGCCCGCCGGTTCACCGCGCGGGCCGAGGACGCGGGCGTGCCGGTCGACTACTACGAACACCGCGGGATGTTCCACAACTGGGTCATGCAGCGGATCCCCGAAGGCCGGGAAGCGATGAACCACGTCGAGCGGATCCTGCGGCGCCCACCGTCGGCTCCGTGACCACGGCCGGGCAGCCGGTGGACACCGAATCGCCGGAGGAGGATCGTCGTCTGCGGCGCGAACACGGAGGGGACCCGGGCAGGCAGATGACGCAGGTCGAGATAGGCCATCGCCACGTCGACGACGTACTGGTGCTGACCCTGCCCGGCATTCTGCCCGGCGGGGTGCCCGGCGACATCGCCGCCGCGCTTCTTTCCGTCGCCGCCGAAAGCACCGCGGGAATCGTCCTCGACCTCGCGGAGGTACGCGTGCTGCCCGTGGACGCGGCACGCACGGTGATCGCCTTCGCCCGCGCGCGAGCGAAGGCGGGTCAGCAGTGCGTGCTGGTCACGCCACCGACCGGGACTTCGGCCGGAGTGGTGCTCGGGCAGGTCGATCCACGCCGTTCGGTGCCCCGCTACGCCACCGTGGACCTGGCGGTGGCGGGTCGCTCGTCGCCGGACGCCGGCCTGGAGTTCGACACCTCCGACCTGCGGCGGGCGGAGGACTTCCTGAGCCGCGCGTACGGCCCGATGCGGATCCACAGCCCGAGTGGGCGGGCCGACCTGCGCATGCACCGGGTGGCCGCCGACCGCGTGGTCACCGACCGGGTCGAGGTGGGGGTGGAGCTGAGCTACGAGATCGAGCCGCTGGGCCGGATCTGGCTGCGCGACCTCGACGCCGGCAGCGTCGAACACCACCAGGCGGTCGGGCAGCCCGGCGCGGAGTCGTACCGGCCGGGTGAGCTGTTCGTCCCGGCGCCGCCGGACCAGCCGTGCCGAGGGCGGCTGGTCCGGGCCCGCTACCGCGACACCCTGGTGTCGCCCGCGGTGCTGACGGAGGTCGCCGGGGAGCCGGTCCGGTTGCTGGGATGGCGGCCGCTGACCCGTACCGGACAGCGGCACGTGCAGGCAGCCGTCCGGCATTTGCGAGGGGAAGTCCTCAGCCGGCCGGAATTCCGTGCCGAACCGCTGATCGTGTCGGCCGCGGCGCGGTACCTGGCCGCGGCAGTGCTGAACTCGTTCGACCACACCACGGTCGCCGCCGCCAGGGACGCCGGCGGGAACGACGCGCATCCGCGGGCGCTGCGCCGGGCGATCGCGTTCATCGAGTCCCACGCCGACCGGGACATCAGCGCGGTCGACATCGCCCGTGCCGCCTCGGTCTCGGCCCGGTCGGTGCAGCTGGCGTTTCGCCGGCACCTCGGCATGACGCCGATGGCGTACCTGAGACAAGTCCGGCTCGATCACGCGCACACCCAACTTCGGTCGGCGTCCCCCGCGGACACCACCGTCACCGAGATCGCGGCACGCTGGGGTTACAGCCGGCCAAGTGTCTTCGCCGCGCGTTACCGAGCTCAGTTCGGTGAAACACCGTCGCACACGCTGGATGCCGATTGACTTTTCGTTTTCACGGCCACGGCTTCGTGATCACTGCTAGCCGATCGTATGGACCAGGCGCTGGAGTAGTGCATCTTGCAGTACCAGTCCGGAGGGGGAAGGGGCCCGAGCGTCGTCATGCACAGCTTCGAGGAGGAGCTCACCGGCAACACCCGCGCCAGCGTGGAACCGTTCGAGACCCTGACCCGGCTGCTCGTCGAAACGAAGACCGTGGCCGAAGCACTTCAGCTGGTCGTGGACGCCGCCGGGCACGTCGTACCCAACGCTGCACTGGTCAGCGTCACGCTCTGCACTCCGGGCGGCGAGTTCTACACGCCGGTCCGGACCGACGCCGTCGCTGTCGCCCTCGACGAGGTCCAGTACCGCAGCGGATCGGGCCCGTGCCTCGACGCGGCCCGAACCGACGGGCCGGGGTACGTGGACAGCACAGACCTGGCCGTCGAGAACCGCTGGCCGCAGTTCGCCGTCGCGGCGGTCCAGCACGGGTACGGCTCGATCCTGTCGACCGAACTGGTCCCGTCCGGCGAGGCCGGACGGCTGTCCGGGGCACTGAACCTCTACTCACGCTCGCCCGGCGGTTTCACCGAAGGTGAGCGCTACACCGCCCTTTTGCTGTCCACGCACGCTTCGCTGGCGCTCGCCCACGCCCGTGGTGTCGAAATCGCCGAGCTGGAGCGCGCGCAGCTGCAGCACGCGATCAGCACGCGCGACCTCATCGGCCAGGCGAAGGGCATCCTGATGCAGCGCCAGGGCATCAGCGCCGACGAAGCTTTCGCCACGCTGCAACGGACTTCCCAGGACCTGAACGTGAAGCTGGTCGACCTCGCCCGCACGGTCACCGAACGCCACAGCGAGCTCGAGAGCTGACTGTTGCGGGTCATCGGAGCCAGAGCACGATGGCGGCGATGGTGAGTTCGGCCGGGTCGTGAGCGGAACGTGATCCGCCGGTGCCTGGCCCGGGGTGAGCAGGAACCGAGCGGTCGCCTGGTTCGCGGAGAGACCAACGGCAAAGCATCGAAAGCTTCCAGCGCACCCTGACCGACGGGCGGGCCTACGCCCCGCTTCTACACCAGCGAACACGACCGCAGGTCAGCGCTACGGAGGCGGCTGCACTTCGACGACCGACCCCACTCACCCCTCGGAGGCAAACCACCCATCACCCGGCTGACCAACCTCCCTGGACACCACACCTAGCCACCCGGCGGTTCCTGCGCGAGCAGCTGCCCGGATTCCAGCAGCAGGGCGTGCACGAACGCCTGGGGCAGGTTGCCCCGTAGCTGCCGCTGCCGGACGTCGTACTCCTCGGTCAGCAGGCCCGGCGGGCCGCAGGCGGCGCGGGTGCGTTCGAACCACCGGAACGCCTCCACCCGGCGGCCCTGGTGCCACTGCGCGAGCGCCATCACGAACCCGCACAGCAGGAACGCTCCCTCGGCATCACCGAGGGGACGCTCGTCCGCGGCGAAGCGGTAGAGGTACCCGTCTTGACTCAGCTCGGCGTCGACGGCGACGAGGGTGGCGACGGTACGGGGGTCGGTGGGCGAAAGCGCGCCACGGACCGGGGGCAGCAGCAGGGCGGCGTCCGTTCCCTGGAGAGCCGGGGCACGCTGCCAGGCGCCACCCGGTCCGATGCACCGGCGGGCGGTTTCGGCGAGCAGCTTGTCGGCCAGTCCGGACAGCTCCGCGGCGCGATGCGGTTGGCTCTGCCCGGCGAGCGCGCGGAGGCCGGCGACGCAGGAGAGCCGCGAATGGCTCCACCAGTCGTCGTGCAGTTCCCACACGCCCGCGTCGAGCTCGTTCCAGCGCCGGGCGATCAGGTCGACACACAGGTCGGCGGCACGGGCGGCGTCGGCGGTGAGGTGGTCGTACCGGGCCGCGGCCGCGTACAGCTGCAGCAGCTCACCGGGGGTGTCCAGCTGGAACTGGGCGTTGACGTGGTTGCCGGCGACCGGGTTGCCGCCGGGGTAACCCGGCAGGTCGATGACCGTTTCGTCCGGCAGTACCGAGCCGTCGGTGCGGTAGGCGGGCAGCAGCTTGTCGCCGTGGGCGAGGACCCGCGCGGTGGCGAAGCCGACCGCGTCGTCCAGCAGCGGATCCGGTCCGGCCACGGACGCGGCCAGCCCGGCGTAGCACTGATCGCGCAGCCACACGTAGCGGTAGTCGTAGTTGCGGCCCGCTTCGGCCCGCTCGGGCAAGCCGAGAGTGGCGGCCGCGACCATCCCGCCGCCGTTGGTGGTCAACCCGCGCAGTACGGCGTAGGCGTGCCGGGCGTCGCGCGGAGCGACTGTGTCGCACAGCGAGGGCACGGCTTCATGCCAGGTGTGTTCGGTCGCCCGCCACAGGTCGTCGGCACGAACCGGCTGCGGCAGTGCTTGGTCACTGATCTCCAGGACCAGGTCGTGCCGTTCGCCCGCGGGAACGGTCAGCTCGAGCATCAGGCGGCCGTCGTCGTCGGCCCGGGCATCCGCGGCGCCGGTCCACCGCATCGACAGGTTTCCCGTTCGCGCGGTCCAGACGCCGTCGTTCCGGGCAAGCTCACGCAGGGGTTCGGCACCGAAGGACGCACGCAGGTCGAGCTGGACGTGCATGGCGACGTCACGTTCGGGCGCTTCCAGCCGCCGCAGCAGCACCGCGCGCCGGGGATCGGCGGGGTAGGCCAGCGCGTCCCGGCATTCCGTGACGGTGCCGGTGCCGACCCACCGGTTGTGCCAGATCAGCGTGCCCGGTTCGTAGTAGCCACCCCAGACCGACGTTCCGGCGGGGCTGACGGAGTACACCCCGCGTCCGCCGATAAGCGAGGACAGCACGGCGTCATCCGCCCAGCCCGGGACGCACAGCCAGGCCAGATCGCCACGCGGCCCGCACAACGCCCCGCGTTCGCCGTCCGCCAGCAACGCGTACTCGCGCAGCACGTGCGGTGGAAAGTCGTGCCAGCCCTTCACCGGCGGGTGCGCCACAACGTCAGCGCGGCCGCGGTGAGCGCGCCACCGCAGGCCGCCAGCACGCCGTGGTGCCGGCTGGCCCACAGCTGCGGACTGCGCGACGAGGACGTGCTGTCGAACTCCCCGTGTGCACCGAAGTCGTCACCGCCGCGGCCGTCCGCCGGCTGCCACAGGTTCGCCGGCTGGTCGGCGGGAGTCGGCTGCTTGGTCTGCTGGGACTTGATGCCGGTCTTCGCCAGATAGCGGTCCAGCACCCCGGGCGCGACGGCGTTGGCGATCAACGTGCCCACGGTGCTGCCGCCGACCCAGTACTCCCGGCGACGAGGGTGGGCTGCGGCGTGCAGCACCGCTTCGGCAGCGACTTCGGGCTGGTAGATCGGCGGGACCGGCTGGGCGTGGCGCGGCAGCCGCGAGAGCACCCAGGAGAACTGCGGGGTGTTGACGGCGGGCATCTGCACCATGGTGACGTGCACCTTGCTGCGCTCGGCGAGCAGCTCGCACCGCAGCGCCTCGTTGAAGCCCTGGATGGCGTGTTTCGACCCGCAGTAAGCGCTTTGCAGCGGAATCCCGCGATAGGCCAGCGCCGAGCCGACCTGTACGACGGTGCCGCTGTCGCGGGGCCGCATCCTCTTGAGCGCGGCCAGCGTGCCGTGCACGTAGCCGAGGTAGGTGACCTCGGTGATGCGGCGGAACTCCTCCGGCCGGATGTCCCAGGCGCGGGCGAAAACCGAGGTGAACGCGACGTTCACCCACGTGTCGATCGGGCCGAGTTCACGTTCGACACGGTCCGCCGCCGCTTCCACCTGGCTGTGGTCGGCCACGTCGGTCGGGATGGGCAACGCCGTGCCGCCGGCCCGGCGGATCTCGTCCGCGGCCGCGTTCAGCCCCGCTTCGCCGCGGGCGAGCAACGCGACGCGGTGATGCTGCGCGCCGAACGCGCGAGCCACGGCGCGGCCGATGCCGCCGCTCGCACCGGTCACGACGACGACCTGGTCACGGCTGCCGGAGACGGTCATGCTTGCTCCTTCGCGGCGGGGGCATCCAGTCCCCTTGCCAGCAGTTCGGCGAGGTGGACACCGTCGCGGCCGTTGCTGTCGAGTTCGTGGATCTGCGTGCGGCAGCTGAACCCGTCCGCCAGCACGACAGTGTCCTCGCCTGCTTCTCGGACCCGCGGCAGCAGCACCCGTTCCGCGCAGGCTTCGCTGACTTCCTTGTGGCCCTTCTCGAAACCGAAGTTTCCGGCGAGGCCGCAGCAGCCGGAGTCGAGCTGTTCGGCGTCCACCCCGGCCTCGTGCAGCAAACTCCGGTCGGCGTCCCAGCCCAGCACCGCGTGCTGGTGACAGTGCACCTGCGCGATCGCCTCCGCGGCCACCTTCGGTGGTTGATAACCCGGTGAATGCTCGGTGAGCAGTTCGGCGAGCGTGACCGTCTGCCCGCGCAGCCGGCGGACGTCCTGGTCGCCGGGGAACAACTCCGGCGCGTCGGAACGGAACACCGCGGTACAGCTGGGTTCCAGGCCCAGCACGAGCCCGCCTTCGCGGACGTGCGGGGCCAGCTCGCGCACGGTACGCGAGAGAATCCGCTTGGCCACGCCGAGCTGTCCGGTCGAGATCCAGGTGAGCCCGCAGCAGAGCGGCTTCTCCGGCATGGTGACCCGCCAGCCGGCGTCTTCGAGCACCCGGACCGCCGCCTGGCCGATGCGCGGGTGGAAGTAGCCGGTGAAGGTGTCCGGCCACAGCATGACTGTCCCGCGTGCGCCGCTGCCGGCCGGACCGCGCCGGGCGAACCATTGTTGCAGGGTTTCCCCGGCGAACCGCGGGATTTCGCGGTCCTCGACCCCGGCCGCGCGGGTGGCCAGCCGGGACAGACCCGGCATGTGGGTCAGCGCGTTGATCACCGGCCCGGCGTGCAGCCGGCCGACGAGCCGGGCGATCGCGGGCAGCCAGCCCATCGTGAAGTCCGACCGCGGCCGCTGCCACGGCCGCCCCGCGTAATGGTGCGCGAGGAACTCCGCCTTGTACGTCGCCATGTCCACATTGGCCGGACAGTCGGTCTTGCATCCCTTGCACGCCAGACACAAGTCCAGCGCGTCCTTGACCGCCTCCGATCGCCAGCCGTCGGTGAGCGGACCGTCGCCGTGCCCGCCGAGCATTTCGAACAGCAGCCGCGCCCGGCCGCGCGTGGAGTGCTCCTCCTCACCGGTCACCTGGTAGGAGGGGCACATCACCTGGCCGCCCTCGGTGCTGTGCTGGCGGCACCGGCCGACCCCGACGCAGCGGTTGGCGGCCTGGGCGAACGACCCGCCGTCGTTCGGGAACCGGAAATGCAGCCCCTGCGGATCGGCGGGCGACCAGTCCCCGCCGAGCCGCAGGTTCTCGTCGAGCCGGTACGGGGCCACGATCTTGCCCGGGTTCATCCGGTCGTCCGGATCGAACACGGCCTTGAGCCTGCCGAACGCGGTGACCAGCTCCGTGCCGAACATCCGGGACAGCAGCTCACCGCGCGACTGCCCGTCGCCGTGCTCACCGGAGAACGACCCGCCCATGCCGGCGACGAGGTCCGCGGCGCTTTCCATGAACCGCCGGTAGTGGGCGACGCCCTCGGCGGTGTAGAGGTCGAACGGAATCCGGGTGTGCACGCAGCCCTGTCCGAAGTGGCCGTACAGGCTCGGGCCGGTGTCGCTGGCGTACCCGAACTCCCGGTACAGCTCGCTCAGCTTCCGCAGGTACTCGCCGAGGCGGTGCGGGGACACCGCCGAGTCTTCCCAGCCTTCGAAGGTGTCGGCCTTGCCGGGCACGTGCGCGGTGGCACCCAGCCCGGCTTCGCGGACCTGCCACAGCTCGTTCTCCCGGTCGGGATCGTCGAGGAAGGCGACGTCGGCTTCGTTGTCGGTGTCGCGCAGGGCGTCCAGCAGCCCGTGCGCGCGACGTTCGACCTCTTCGGCAGTCTCGGCACCGAACTGGACCATCAGGAACGCCCGGCCTTCGGGCAGTTCGGCCAGCGCACGCGGATTGAGACTCTTGATCTGCTGGTCGCGGATCAGCTTGTGGTCGACTCCTTCGAGCGCGATCGGCTCGTGCGGGAGGATCGCGGGCACCGCGTCGGCCGCGGTGGCGATGTCGGGGTAGCCGAGCACGACCAGCGTCCGCTCGGGCAGCACCGGAACCAGCTTCAGCTCCGCACGCAGCACGGTGACCAAAGTGGACTCCGAGCCGACCAGCAGGCCGGCGACGTCGAACCGGTGCTCGGGCAGCAACGAGTCGAGGTTGTAGCCCGACACCCGCCGGGGAATGTCCGGGAACCGGCGGCGGACCTCGTCGGCGTACTCGTCGCGCAGCCGGCGCAGCTGCCGGTACACCGCGGCCCGCGGGTCACCGCGGTGCTCGATCCGCTCGTACTCCTCGTCGCTGGTTTCCCCGCACCAGAACCGGGTCCCGTCCGGCAGCAGCACCTCGAGCCGGGCGATGTTGTCCACCACCTTGCCGGTGCGCTGGGCGGTGGCGCCGCAGGAGTTGTTGCCGATCATGCCGCCTAGCGTGCAGTTCATGTGGGTGGCCGGTTCCGGCCCGAACCGCAGGCCGGTGTCGGCGAGCTGCCGGTTCAGCTCGTCCAGCACGATCCCGGGCTGCACCACGCAGGTGCGCGCGTCCGCGTCGACTGACTCCAGCTTCGTGCAGTACTTCGACCAGTCGAGCACGACCGCGGTGTTCGTGCACTGCCCGGCGAGGCTGGTGCCACCGCCGCGGGAGAGCACCGGCGCGCCGAACTCCCGCGCCACGTCGAGCGCGTCGGCCGCGTCGTCCGGCGACCGGGGCACGACCACGCCGAGCGGCACCTGGCGGAAGTTCGAGGCGTCGGTCGAGTACGCGGCGCGCGTGCCGCTGTCGAACCGCACTTCCCCGCGCACCCGGTCCCGCAGGGCGGTGGCCATCGCCTCCACATCGACGTCGGGATGGGGACGGTGCACCAGCGGGTCCGGAAGGTCGACGGCGGTCATCCGGGTTTCCTCCTTCAGGCCAGGTATTCGGCGGCGGCGTCGGGCTGGAACGTCAACCCGTGGCCGGGCTCGGACAGGGACGGGGTGACGGTGCCGCCGCCGGGGTCGAGGCAGCCTTCGAAGAAGTGCCGCTCGATGCGGTCGTGGTCGGCGAACCACTCGATGTGGCGGAAGTTCTGGGTCGCCACGGCGATGTGCGCGGACAGGTTGGGCGCGCAATGCGCGGACACCTCACGGTTGGCCGCCGCGGCGAGCGCCGCGCACCGCTGCCACTCGGTGTAGCCACCACAGCGGGTCACATCGATTTGCAGACAGTCCACCGCGGGCACCATGCGGGCGAAGTAGGGCAGATCGTAGCCGTACTCGCCGGCGGCGATGTCCGGCCCACCGGACGACCGCAGCCGGGCCAGTCCGTCCAGGTCGTCGCTGGAAACCGGCTCCTCGAACCAGGTCACGCCCAGCTCCCGCAACGGCTCGAGCAACCGCGCCGCCTGCCCGACCGAATAAGCGCCGTTGGCATCCACGTACAGGTCGGCGTCCTCGCCCACCACTTGCCGTGCCAACCGGATCCGCGCGAGGTCGCGCTCCACTTCGGTGCCCCAGGACTCGCCGATCTTGATCTTGACCCGCGGAATGTCCTGCTCGTGCACCCACTGCCGCAGCTGCAGGCTGAACTCGTCGTCCGGCATCGTGGTGAAGCCGCCGCTGCCGTACAGCGCCACCCGCTCGTACACCCGGCCGAGCAGCCGGCTCACCGGCAGCTCCAGCCACCGCGCCGCGGCGTCCCACAGCGCGATGTCGATCGCCGACAGCGCGCAGGAAACCAGGCCGGGACGGCCGAGGTTCCGGATGGCCCGC
The DNA here is from genome assembly GCF_014204865.1 of Amycolatopsis jiangsuensis. Lineage (NCBI taxonomy): Bacteria > Bacillati > Actinomycetota > Actinomycetes > Pseudonocardiales > Pseudonocardiaceae > Amycolatopsis > Amycolatopsis jiangsuensis. The sequence goes on along the minus strand of NZ_JACHMG010000001.1, from coordinate 7,201,964 downwards.
TGCATCGCCGTCCAGCACCCCGGCACGTCGGCCAGCGGACGCCCGGTGACCACCGGCGCCAGCTTGCCCTCGATCAACGGAACGCACGACGCGTCGGCGTAGGTCCAACCCAGCCCGGTCACCGGTCCCGCCGCCACCTGCGTGACGATGATCGTGGTGCTGTCCCATGCGAGCGTGCCGTCGCCCTCCGGTGCGGGCGTGGGCACCCGGTACGCGTCCGCCGTCACCCGGTCGAGGACCGGGGACCGCTGGGTCACTTCTCCCGCCGCCCGGGGACGAACTCCTGGAGCTTGGTCTTCACACCCTGGGCCACCAGGTGCAGTGCGTTCGGGTCGCCCTTCAGCACCGCCTGTGCCGCGGACTTCATCTGCTCGAACGTCGCGTGCGGCGGGATCGGCGGCACCTCCGGGTCACAGCGCACGTCCAGCACCGAAGGCCCGTCCGCGGAGAGCGCCGCGTCCCAGGCCTCGCCGAGCTGCTCGGGCCGGTCGACGTTGCGCGCGGTCAGGCCGAGGGACCGGGCGAACCCGGCGTAGTCGACGTCGGGCAGGCTCTGGGACTCCTCGAACTTCGGGGCGCCGCCCATTGCCCGCAGCTCCCAGGTGACCTGGTTGAGGTCGTTGTTGTGGAACACGCAGATCACGCACCGCGGGTCGGTCCACAGGCTCCGGTAGCGGGCGATGGTGATCAGCTCGGCGAGGCCGTTCATCTGCATCGCGCCGTCGCCGACGAGCGCGATCACCGGCCGGTCCGGATGCGCGAACTTCGCCCCGATCGCATACGGCACACCGGGACCCATGGTGGCCAGGGTGCCCGAGAGCGAACCCCGGATCCCCCCGCGGATCCGCAGGTTCCTGGCGTACCAGTTGGTCGAGGAGCCGGAGTCCGCGGTCACGATCGCGTTGTCCGGGATGCGACGGGAAAGCTGCGACACGATCGCCATCGGGTTCACCGGCTCGGCGGCCACGTCGGCTTCCCGGTCGACGGTGTCCCACCAGGACGCGACGTTCTTCTCGATCGTCTCCCGCCACGACCGCTCGTCCTTGCGGCGCAGCTTCGGCAGCAGCGCGCGCAACGTGGCCGCGCTGTCGCCGACGAGGTTCACCTCGGTCGGATAGCGCATGCCGATGAACCGGCCGTCGAGGTCGATCTGCACGGCGCGGGCCTGTCCGAACTCGGGCAGGAACTGGCTGTACGGGAAGTTCGAGCCGACGATGAGCAGGGTGTCGCAGTCCCGCATCAGCTCGTAGCTCGGCCGCGTGCCCAGCAGCCCGATCGCGCCGGTCACGTACGGCAGATCGTCCGGCAGGACGTCCTTGCCCAGCAACGCCTTCGCCACGCCGGCGCCGGTGACGTCGGCGACTTCGCGCACCTCGGCGGCGCCGGCTCGCGCGCCCTGGCCGACGAGGATCGCGACCTTCTCGCCCGCGTTGAGCACTTCCGCCGCCCCGTCGAGGTCGCCGTCGGCGGGCACCGGGCGCGGCCACGCGGTCCCCGGGGTGCTCGACGGTACCTGCTTGAACGTGTGCTGCGGCGGCGAGTACTCCTCCTCCTGCAGGTCCGCCGGGATGATCAGCGCTGCCGGGCCACGGCTGGCCTGCGCGCTGCGGATGGCGCGGTCGAGCGCGTTCGGCAGCTGCTGGGCCACGTTGACCTCGACCAGGTACTCGCCGGCGACGTCCTTGTACAGCGCCTGAAGGTCCACTTCCTGCTGGTAGCTGCCGCCCATCGCGCTGCGCGCGGTCTGGCCGACGATCGCCACCACCGGAACGTGGTCGAGTTTGGCGTCGTAGAGCCCGTTCAGCAGGTGGATCGCCCCCGGCCCGGAAGTGGCCATGCAAATCCCGACCTCGCCGCTGAACTTCGCGAAACCGACTGCCTCGAACGCCGCCATCTCTTCGTGCCGGGCCTGCACGAACCGTGGCTCGTTGCCGGCCTTGCCGAACGAGGCGACGATGCCGTTGATCCCGTCCCCGGGATACCCGAAGACCTGCTCGACACCCCACTCCCGCAACCGCTGCAGCAGGTAGTCGCCGACTGTCTCAGCCATGAAACCTCCTCACCCCGTTCGGAATACCCGGTCACGCCACCGGTACACAGCCGGTGCTCACCCGATGCGCTGGTCCGATATGGACACTGTGGACGATGCAGGCGCCTTGGACACTGCGGACGTCGTGGACGTTGCCGTCGCCTGCAGCACCTGCCGGACGCGGCGGGCCACCACGACCGGATCCGGGGACAGCGGCCGTGGCCACTGCGCGACCACCACCGGCGCTTCCGCCCCGGCCGGTTCGAGCGCGAGGCACCAGCCGGCGTCGCTGCTCCACTGCACCATCAGCAGTCGCCCCGGGTGACACCGCGAGGTCGCGGCGAGTGCGATGTAGGCCGTGGACGGACTGCTGTGCTCACTCCAGCACGCGCCCGGTTCGACTCCCAGCAACCCGGCCACGGCCTGCACGTACTTCCGCAGGGCCGCCGCCCGGTCGTGCCCGGGTTCCGGCTTCACCGGCGCACCTCCTTCGCCACCCCTGCAGCGGTACCCGTTTTCCTCGCCGTCACACCTGACGATTGCCCGTCGCCCTGCCCGGGTACGCGGGGACGATGACACTCGCAGACACCATCGACACCGCGCTGGATCGCACCGTCGTGCTCGGCTACGGAAACGTCGGCTTGCGGGTGCGGCGGCAGCTGCCCGGCTGGCCCGCCGATCCGCCGCCGATGCCAGGGAAGGTCGTGCTCGTGACCGGCGCCGGGTCGGGCATCGGACAGGCCGCCGCGGTCGGGTTCGCCCGGCTGGGCGCCTCGCTGCGCGTGCTCGGACGCTCCGACGAGCGGGCCGCGGAAGCCGCCGACGCCGTCCGGAAGCGGGTGCCCGACGCCGACGTCCGGCCGGTGACCTGCGACCTCAGCGGCGTCGCGGACATCCGGGCGTTCCTGAGCCGCTTCACCGCCGCCGAGGAACGCCTGGACGTGCTGGTCAACAACGCGGGCGTGATGCCGGACGAACGTGAGCACTCCGCCGACGGCGTCGAGCTGACCTTCGCCACGCACGTACTGGCGCCGTGGATCCTCATCGACGGATTGGGCCCGCTGCTGGCCCGGTCGGCGCCGTCGCGGGTGATCAACGTGACCTCCGGCGGGCAGTACGACCAGAAGATCCCCGGCGACGACCTCGAATCCGAGAACACCTCCTACGGTCCGAAGAAGATCTACGCCCGGACGAAACGGGAACAGCTCGTGCTGACCGAACAGTGGGCGGTCCGCCTCGCCGACCAGCACGTCCACGTGCACGCGATGCATCCGGGATGGGCCGACACCCAGGGCGTCCGCGGCTGGATGCCGCTGTTCCGGAAGCTGACGCTGCCGATCATCCGCGACCCGGAGGAGGGCGCCGACACCGTGGTGTGGCTCGGCGGTTCGCCGGAGGCGATCGAGAGCACCGGCCGGCTGTGGCACGACCGCCGGCCGCGGCCGGTGACCTACTGGCTCGGTGCGGGCGCGGACGACGGCCTCGCCCGGGCCCGGCTCTGGGACCACGTGTCCGCGCTGGCGAGCACGCGCGGCTGACCGGGTGGACATCCACGAGCAGGTGCGCACGGTCGTGGTGACCGGCTCACCGGACACCGCCGACGTGCCCGGCTTCGCCGACCGGCTGGCCGAACTGGCCGGCGACAGCGCGGGGGACGTGGTCATCGACGTGTCCCGCTGCGGCGCGTTCTGCTCAGCCGGGGTACAGGCTGTGCTCGCGTTCGCCCGCGTCGCGAAGCCGGCCGGACGGCGTGTCCGCCTCGTGACCGGTGAGGACCTGATCACCCGCGTGGTGTGGGCCTCGCACGCCGGCGAACTGCTCGAACTGCACGAAACGCTGCGTTCGGCCTACCACGCGGTGGCCACCGGATCTCCCGTCGCCGAACACGGTTGACCGCCGCGAACCCGGGTAAGCGGACGATTCAGCGGACCCGGGAGCGAGGAGCGAGGAGATGACCCCAGCGCAGGCTGTCACGGACGACCTGGTGACCGCGACCCGCGGTGGCGACTTCGGCGAGGTCGCGCACCTGCTCAGCGAACTGGCCGCCGGCGCCGGGAGCAGACGGGCCTCGGTGCTGCGCGATCTGGTGCACCGCTGCGCAGCCACCGTGTGCGACCGGTTCGGCCCGCAACCGGAAGAGGTCGTGTTCACCGCGGTGGCCGTCGACGAGACGGCGCTGCCGGCCGACGTCGACGAACTCGAACCGGGCGTGCGAGCCGCGCTGCGCGCAGTGCTGGCGGAGCTGAACGGGGACCTGCCGGGACTGAACTGCCAGCTGGAACTGGCCGCACGCGGCAGCGGGCTCGCCGCGATCGTGCACTGCCTGCTGTGGACCGTGGAACTCGCCGGGTGAACCTCGCGCGGGTTTGCGCGGCCGGGCACGGGCTACTCGGTGGACTGCGCCTCGGAACCTCCGGGGCGTGCTGACTCCCCAGGAGGCCCGGCCATGACCACCACCGCGGTCCGGCGTACGCCGCGCCAGCTGGTCGCCGCCGTCGTCGGAGTGGTGTTCCTGCTCGTCGGCGTGCTCGGCTTCGTCCCCGGCGTCACCACGGACTACGACCTGCTCGCCGGCGCGGGCCACCATTCCGGTGCCCTGCTGTTCGGCCTGTTCGGCGTCTCGGTCCTGCACAACCTCGTGCACCTCGCGTTCGGCGTCGCCGGGCTCGCGCTGGCGCGCACTCCGGCCGGAGCTCGGAACTTCCTGCTCGTCGGTGGCGTGATCTACCTGCTGCTGTGGCTGTACGGGCTGATCATCGACCAGGACAGCGCCGCCAACTTCGTCCCGGTCAACAGCGCCGACAACTGGCTGCACCTGGGCCTGGCCGTCGGCATGATCCTGCTCGGCGTGCTCCCGATGGGCGCCCGTCATCCGGAGGCACGATGACCACCACCGCCGAACAGTCACTGTGGCTCGACACCGCCCGTGGCACGCCGCGAGAGCCGTTGAGCGGCCGGGAACGCGCCGGTGTCGTGGTCATCGGCGGCGGGATCGCGGGACTGACCACCGCGCTGCTGCTCGCCCGCCGCGGCGAGGACGTGGCCGTGGTCGAAGCCGGCCGGGTGGCCGAGGGAGCCAGCGGCAACAACACCGCCAAGGTCACCGCACTCCAGTCCACTGTGTACTCGACGCTGGAGCGCGAGCACGGGACCTCGACCGCCGCCGGTTACGCGGCTGCCGCGCGAGCCGGCGTCGAACTGCTGGCGACCCTCGCCGAGCCGATCGACTGCGGGCTGCGCCGGGCATCCGCCGCGACCTTCGCGCTCACCACCTCGGAACGGGAAACGGTGCGTGCCGAGTACCAGGCGGCGCAGCGCGCCGGTCTGCCGGTCGAGTGGAGTGCGACGCTGGACCTGCCGGTACCCGTGCACGGCGCGGTCCGGCTGCCCGGGCAGATCGAGCTGCATCCGGTCGACTACGTCCGCGGCCTCGCCGACGCCGTCGTGGCCGAGGGCGGCCGGGTCTACGAGAACAGCCGGGTCCGGCACGTCGGTGCCACCTCGCCGTACCGAGTCCGCACCGACCACGGCGTGCTCTCGGCCGGCACCGTGGTCGTCGCGACCCACTATCCTCTCCTCGACCGCGGATTGTTCTTCCCACGCCTGGAAGTGCAGCGCTCCTACTGCATCGCCGCCGCGCTGCGGTCCGGCTCGCCGCCGGGGGAACTCGCGATCAGCGCGGGAAGTCCGGTGTGGTCGTTCGCCGCCCACGGGGGCAAGCTGATCCTGGGCGGGCAGGGGCATCCGGCCGGTGATCGGATCGGGTTCGAGCGCTACACGGAGCTGAGCGAGTTCGCCGCGCGGCACTTCGACATCGGCGAAGTCACGCACCGGTGGTCGGCACAGGACCCGAAGAGTTACGACAGCGTCCCGGTGGCCGGACCGTACTTCCCGGGCGCGCAGCGGATGTGGGTCGCGACCGGATTCGGCAAATGGGGCCTGGCGATGGGCACCGTGGCGGCGACGGTGATCGCCGACGGAATCACCGGCTCACTCAACCCGCACCGCGAACTCTTCTCACCGCAGCGGTTCTCGCCTCGGTCGGCGCCCAGCCTGCTCCGGCAGAACGCGAAGGTCGCCAAGGACCTCGTCGGCGACCGGCTCGCCCCGGCCGAGGCGAAGACCACCGACGACATCGCGGTCGACCAGGCACGGGTACTGCCGGACGGCCGAGGCCGCAAGGGGGTGTACCGGGACCGTGAAGGTGGCCTGCACGCGGTGTCGATGCGCTGCACTCACCTCGGCTGCTTCGTGCGGTTCAACGCCGCCGAACGCAGCTGGGACTGCCCCTGCCACGGATCCCGGTTCGACGTGGACGGCGCCGTGCTGGAAGGGCCCGCGACCGAACCGCTGCCCCGGCGGCAACCGTGATTTTCAGCCCTCGGAGCGCGGGAAGTCGCCGCGCCGGCGGCGCACCGCGACCGTCAGCGAGATGACCGCGACGATGGCCAGCAGGATGCCGACGATCAAGGAATCGGTGCGCAGCGCGTCGCGGTGGCCCTCTTTCGGGTAACCGAAGGCGAACGGGGAGACGATCAGCCAGGCGGCGATCAGGACGTTCACCACGCCCAGCAGGCGTGCGCGGTCGGGCTGGACGAGCCGGATCAGCGCCACGGCCGCGACGACCACGCCGCAGACGAGGGTGTTCCAGAACCCGGTGTCGCCGGCCAGGGTGAAGGCGTAGGTGAACACGAACGCGGCGACGATCAGCCAGGCTCCGGCCAGCAGTTCCGCACCGAGGGTCAGCCGGCTCTCGCGTAGTTTCCGGTCACCGGGATCGAGCCCGGCGGCCACGGCCCTCTTCATCCGGGTTTCCTCCTTCGACGGGTGGGGTTCGCGTGATACCCGCAGGCGGGGCCGGGAAACCTCGTTTCCGCACCGGCCGGCCGGGTAAACCGACCGGATGAGCCGTGCCAGGCAGCTCGCGACCGCGGCGGGACACCGCATGCTCGGCGCCCGCTGGGCGGTGGTGCAGACCGCGGTCGCGGTGAGCGCTTCGTGGTACGTCACGCACGATCTGCTCGGGCATCCGCAGCCGTTCTTCGCCCCGATCGCGGCCGCTGTCTCGTTGTCGGCCAGCGACGTGCTGCGCGGACAGCGGGCAGTGCAGTTGATGACCGGCGTGGCGCTGGGCATCGGCATCGGCACCCTCGTGGAGGCGGTCGCGGGGACCGGCGCGCTGGCGTTCGCCGTCGCGGCACTGGTCGCGATGTACGTGGCGCTCGCGGTGGGCGGAGGGATGTTCGGGCAGGGACTGATGTTCGTCAACCAGACGACCGCGTCCGCTGTGTTGATCCTGGCACTGCACAAACCCGGGTCCGGGACCGAACGGCTCGTCGACGCACTGATCGGCGGCGGCGTCACCGTGGTGATCGGGGTACTGCTGCTGCCCGCCGATCCACGACGGCTGCTGCGTGAAGCGGTGCGGCGGCTGTTCACCGGGCTGCGCGACGCGCTGGCCGACCTCGCCGAACAGCTCACCACCGACCGTCCGCTCCGCAGCGAGGATTGGGAACTCGAGGTGGGACACCGGATTCACGGCGATCTGGCGTCGCTGACCCAAGCCCGCACGACCGCCCGGCAGGTGGTCGTGTTCGCGCCGCGGAGATGGCCGCTGCGCGAGCGCGTGCGCCGTTCGGCCGGCCACAGCGAGCAGCTGACCTTGCAGGCGAACGCGGTACTGAGCTTGGTGCGCATCACCGGTGCCGCGCTCGACCGTCACGACCGTTTGCCGCCGGCGCTGCACGACGCCGTCACCGCACTGGCCGACGCGTGCGCCGCACTGGCGAACAGCGACGACGGGCGGGCCGCCGGCGCGGCGGCCGAACACGCTCTGCAGGTACTGGAACCGGTTGGCGAGCCCACCCCGGGTTACCCGGGCGCAGCGGTGTACGCCGCCCGCGCCTGCGCACGAGATCTGCTGATCGCAGTCGGATATTCGGAATCAAGGAGGACCTCATGAGCAAGGAATTCCACCGCGGTGACCGCGTCCGCTGGGACGCCGGAAACCAGAGTTCCACCGGTATCGTGGAAAAGAAGATCACCAGTGACACCGAAGCGGGTGGCCGGCACGTCAAGGCCTCCGCCGACGCTCCCCAGTACCTCGTCCGCAGCGACAAGTCCGGCGCCACCGCCGTGCACCATCCGGACAAGATTCATCCGCTCTGAGCGGAAAAGCGCCCCGCCGGGCCGCATCACCTGGACCCGGCGGGACTTTGAGACGCGCTTCTGCATGCCGAAGAACATCTCCACCCGAAGCATTCCCGGCACCATCCGGGACGAAACCTCAGCCGACTTCCAGAACGGTTTTCCCGCGGCCGTGCCCGGAATCGAGCTGTTCGTGAGACTCGCGGACCCGGTCGAGCGGCAGGACTCCGGTCACCACGGGCCGGGCCTGCCCCCGTTCGAACACCGGGGTCATCTCGTCCAGCCGGGCACGTTCGCGGGTCAGCATGATCCCGTGCAGGACCTGGTTGCGCTGGTACAGATCGGGAAGTTCACCGGACGGCGGCAGGACGGTCGCGATCCGCCCGAAGTCCCGCGCGGCCCGGCAGCTGGTCGCCAGGTTCTCGCCGCCCACGAGGTCGAGGACGGCGTCCGCGCCGTGTCCACCGGTCTCGTCGCGGGTCACCTGCGCCGGGTCGTCGCGGTGGTAGTCGATCGCCACCGCACCCAGCTCGCTGAGCAGGTCCTGGTTCTTCGGGCCCGCGGTGGCGAGCACCCTGCCCCCCGCCGCGACGGCGAACTGCACCGCGAACGTCCCGACCCCGCCGGAACCTCCTTGCACCAGAACGGTTTCCCCGGGCCGGACCGCCAGCCGCCGCACGATCGCCTCCCAGGCGGTACCGCCGGCGAGCGGGATCGCGGCCGCCTCGCGATGGCCGAGGGAACGCGGTTTCGGTGCCGCGATCGACGCGGAAACCACGCAGTACTCGGCATAACCCGCCTGCCGGGCGGTGAGCTCCGGCGTGCAATAGACCTCGTCTCCCACGGCCGGATCCGCCACGCCGGGGCCGACCGCGTCGACCACCCCCGACACGTCGCCGCCGAGGATCGCCGGGAGCGGGAGATCCGGCATCGCGACGCCCTGGCGGATCTTGGCCTCGACCGGGTTGGTGGCCGCGGCGACCACCCGGATCCGCACCTGGCCCGGGCCAGGCTCGGGCACCTCCACCTCGGTGGGGGTGAGCACTTCCGGACCGCCGAATTCGCGGATCACCACTGCTCGCATAGTCATCTGCCCCGGCTACCCGGCCGCACCCGGCGAAAACCGCGGGGCGGGTTTCCGCCCGCACCCCCCGGGTAACCGCCGGAGACTGGCCCCGACTCCCCTGCTTGGAGGCAAGCATGTCCCCCGCAACGGCCGCCGAGCTCGCAGCTGCGTCGCGGCACCGGCTCACCGCGGACTTCGTGCACGACCACACCTGGTCACGCCTCTTCCGGAGCGGGCTCCGGCTGACCGCGGAGGGCCTGCGGGTCCGGTTCGGCCCCTGGCTGGTCACCACGCCACTGACGAACCTCGCCGGCGCCGAGGTGACCGGCCCGCTGCGCGCGGTCCGCGCACTCGGCGTGCGGCTGTCCCTGAGCGACCGCGGCCTCACCTTCGGCACCAGCACGGAAAACGCGGTGTGTCTGCGATTTCGGGAGCCGGTACCGGGAATCGAACCCTGGGGACTGCTGAAACACCCCAACCTGACCGTGACGTGCGCCCGCCCGGAACTGGTCGCCCTCGCGGTGCAGCGAATCACCGAAGGCTGACGTTCCCAGCTCGGTACGCCGAGGCGCGCACGAATACCGACTTCGCCGAAGCGCGGTGGGTCGCGGCGACATCGCCGGAGCTTCAGGGGCCGAACCCGGGACACCGCCGCGACATCGCAGTGCCATCCCGGGCCGTCACGGGTCATCCCCGGGCCGTCCCGCGTACCTGTCTCCCGGGCCGCCTGAGGCCGTCCCGACTCTTCCCGCGTGCCTGCCCCACGGAATCACTTGCCACAACGAACCGCCGGCCAGCCCCACCGAGTCACGTGCCGCAACGGACCGCCCGCCAGCCGGCCCCACGAGATCACTTGCCGCGACGGACCGCCAGCCAGCTGAGTACGACGGCCACCGCGTCTTCCACCAGCGCGCCGGGGAGGTCCTTCCCGCAGCGTTTCCGCGCCACTGCCCGGAACCGGATCCCGGCCATCGCACTGCCGATCGCGGCCGCGGCGCCGACCAGGGCCGGCAGGTCCGGATCCTCGCCGTAACGGGCCGCGACGGCACCACCGGACGTGGCGGCCAGCCCGGCTCGCGGCAGCAAGCCCGGCGGCTCGGTGCGGTCGGGTGTCGTGGGTTGCTTGTCCAGCACCGTTTCTCCGGCCGCGACCACCACACTGCCCGTCTTGGCCCACGGCCCGGCGATCCTCGACGAAACACCGGCATCGTCGCGGCGGGCGCTCAACGACAGCGCGCTCATTCCGATGCTGCTCCGCAGTCCGGTCGCGGCGCCGAGTGCGCCCGCCCGAATCAGCGTGCGACAGCGCGCTGCGGGTGGGGGACGCTCCTCGTCCTTCGAAAGCGAGGCGATGGTCCGGTGGGTGACCACGCCGTACGCGAGATGCGGCACGATGTCGGCCAGCCAGTCGTCGGTGCTCCATTCGGCCGGGCGCGAAACCTTCGTCAGCGCGACAGGCCCATCGGTGGCGACCATCGCGGCCAGCCCCAGCACCGGTCCGCCCAGCCCGGCCGGCAGCCGCAGGCCCACCGCGCGCAGACCGCCCGCGAGACCGCCGATTCCCACGCCGTTGCCTATGCCGGCCAGCGGTCCGAGTGCCGCGACCCGGTTCTTCCTGACCTTTCCCCTGCCGGGGATGGCGTCCTTCGCCACGCGTTCCACCAGCTGCTCCGGCACCGTGCTGGCCGGCCGTGCGCGGACCACCGAGTCGAGACCGCTCGCGGCGTTCAATGCTGTCGTTCCGGCCGCTCCGGCGGTCACACCGCGGGCCACGCCGCGCATCAGGTTCACCATGGACGGTGACTACCCGCTGAGGGCCCCGGCACACCGCTCACGCCGGTGGTTTCAGCGGATCGTGGCCCAGCGACATCAGGCGCCGCCGCCAGTGCGCTTCGCCCGCGACCGGCTCCAGATCGTCGCGGCGAGTTTCGCGGACCCGTTCCACTACGCGGCGCATCAGCGCTTCGTCGTGCTCGTCCACATCCGACTTGCGCTTGCCCAGTACCGCAAGCACCTGGTGCCCGGTCGGGCTTCCCGCCTGATCCGGCAGCGGCTCCTCGTCGGTCCCGGCCTCCCGGGTACGCAGCCAGTCGGCCAGTTCCCGCGAGGTCATGTTCACCACGCGGTGAAAATCCGCCCAGAGTTCCTCGTCCACGTCCCAGCTCCTTCCTTCTACCCCCGCCCTGCTCGCCGACTACCCGTCCGGTCCGGCGGCTACCCGCGTAACCGGTGGCTGCGGGGGTAGCCGGTCGGCCTCACCGACGTCAGGAGATCCCATGCTGGACGACCAAGACCTGCGTGCCCTGCGACGGCTGGAGGACGGGCTGCCGCCCGCACCGGCTCGGCACCTGCTCGCTGCCCGGGCCGAACGCATTCCCTGGCGCGCCGTCATCCTGCTGGCCGACCTCACCGCCGTGCTCACCTTCGTGACCGGCGTGGTGGCCGCCGACGGCGCGCTCGGATTCTTCGGCTTTCTCGCGCTGTGCGCGCTCGTGCTCGTGCATTCCCGGTGCATGAAGGGATTCCCCCACCGCGCCCGAGGACACACCACCTGACTGCGCGCACGCCGAAGGCCGGTCTCCGTGCGGGAGACCGGCCGACGACGTGTCAGATCAGCGGGTCAGAGCAGACCACCCAGCAGGCCGCCGCCACCGTTGCCGGTGTCGGAGTCCGTGCCCGAGTCCGATCCGCCGGTGCTCGAGCCGGTGTGACTGGAGGTCGCACCGTCCGGGCCCGCCCAGTTGCTGCCCTGCTCGTAGCTGGCGCCACCGTTGCCGTCGGCGGCGGCGTGGGTGTAGTCGTTCCCCGCGCCGTCCGGGCCCGCGGACGAGTTGTTCTGGTCGTAGTTGGCGCCGTTGCCGCCGTCGTCGCGTGCCCCCGAGGTGCCCGTGCTGGCGTGCGTCGAGCTGGTGGTCACGCCGTCCGGACCGGCCGACACGGTCGAGCTGTCGTAGCTGTCGGCCGAGGCGATGCCCGCGGCACCGAGCGTCAGCGGCAGTGCCAGTGCGCCGGCGGCGACGATACGACGAACGTTGCGGTGCATGGAATTCTCCTTCCGATCGGGCGAAGGACGTCTCCGCCACGTGGGCTCACGGTTGCCCGCGATCGGACGCACTACGCATACCACCCGACGTGATCTGGATCACTCTGACGTCCTGCCCGGAGTCCGTGGAGTGATCACAGCAGGTCACGCGGGACGGTGCGGTGCCAGTTTCGCGAGACGATCCGCCGCCCGTCCTCGTACCCGTCGAGCGTCGCGTCGATCACGAACTCGGCCGGGGTGCAGCTGACCCGCGTCCGGGTCTCGCTGCGGGTGCTCCAGTCCCCCCGCCGGAACATCACCGTCCACGCGGTTTCCGCGGTGGCGGAGCAGAAGTCGTCGGCCACCCAGGCGTAGCGCTCGCGTACGTCCCGGCTGATGTCCAGGTCGATGTCGTCGTAGTGGATGGTGCCGGAGTTCTTCACCACGTCCAGTGCCGAGTGGTAGCCGATCAGGTCCCGCGACACCGTCCAGCGCTGTTCGGGCGCGCTGACCTGCCTCGTGCTCAGCGGCGGGGTGCCCTCCGGTTCGGCGAACCCGTGATCCTGCTCCTCGACGGCGGGCCGCACCGGCAGGGTCAGCCCGCTGCGTCCGGTGTGGACGGTCAACGTGACCGGCTCGGGCGGCGGCCAGGCCAGCGGCCAGTACGAGCTGGACAGCGAGAGCCGGATCCGGTGCCCGGCCGGAAAGGCCTGCGCCACCCCGTTCAGCTCGAGTTCGACCGAGTACTCCTCGCCGGGGACCAGCGGCTGTGGTTCGCGGTGCCCCTCGCGGTGGGTCAGGTTGAGCAGGCCGTAGGTCACACGGGTCGCGCGGCCATCGGGAGCCACGTCGGAGAGCCGGGCGGCGACCATCGCGATCGGCCGATCCGCGGACACCGCGAGTCGTAGCGTCGGCGCGCCGAGGATTTCACAGCGCTCGGTGAGCACGTCGGTGTCGAAGACGAGCGATCCGCCATCCTCCTCACGCTGGTCGTAGGGCAGGTCCGGAGGGGCGCTGTAGGAGGCCCATTTCCCGGCGAACTGCCCGACCGACAACGGGGACGACACGGTCAGCCGTTCGTCGGGCACCTCCTCGCCGGGGTCGGCCAGCCGGTACCGCGCGAGCGGGTGCACGAGTGGTTCGACGCGGGGCGAAGGCCAGTCCGGTTCGCCGATCCACCGGCCGGGCCGGTCCTCGTAGGACGTCGAGGGCGGCACGCTCTCCTGCATCCACGTCCGCAGCACCGGCCCGTCCATCGCGCCGTTGTCCGCGTCCTTCAGCCAGTGGTCCCACCACCGCACGACTTCCTGCAGGTAGCCGATGGCCGGTCCGGGCTCGCCCAGATGCGGGTACTTGTGCGACCACGGGCCGATCAGCCCGCGCCGCGGCACGTCCAGGTTCGCGAGCAGCCGGGTGACGGCGTTGGAGTAGCCGTCCGCCCAGCCGCTGGAGGCGAGCACCGGACACTGCACCGAGCTGTAGTCCTCGGACACCGAGGCGTGGCGCCAGTAGCTGTCGCGGCGCTGGTGCCACAGCCACTGTTCGGCCCACAGGCTGCAGTTCTCCAGCCGCTCCAGCCACATCTCCCGCCACCGCGGCCCGACCAGCGCCGGGTCGGGCGGCAGCGTCGCCTCGCCGAACATCGTGCCGGACTCGGCGATGTTGTCCGAGAGCAGGCACCCGCCCATGTAGTGCATGTCATCGGCGAACCGGTCGTCGGTGAACGACGAGATCACGATCGCACCGAGGCTCGGCGGTCGCCGCGCGGCGACCTGCAGCGCGGCGAACCCGCCCCAGGAAATGCCCATCATCCCGGTGCGTCCGGTGCACCACGGCTGCCGCGCGAGCCACTCGAGGACTTCTTCGGCGTCCTGTTGCTCGCGTTCCAGGTACTCGTCGGCGAGCACTCCTTCCGATTCGCCGGTGCCGCGGATGTCCACCCGTACGCAGGCATAACCGTGCCCGGCGAGATAGGGATGGTGGATCGAGTCGCGCACGGAGGTCAGGTCGCGTTTGCGGTACGGGATGTACTCGAGGATTCCGGGCACCGGCAGTGATTCCGAGCCGGCCGGGCGCCAGATGCGCGCGGCGAGACGGACCCCGTCGGAAAGCGGGATCCGCACGTCCTCATCCTCGATGATCTCATACGGCAGGGAAGCCAGCGCACGCGTGATCATGGCAAACCGGATACCCGATCCGGCCGCCCGTCATGCTCAGCCTTCCGCGAGCTTCTTCGCGCTGTCGTAGAGCAGATGCGCCACGTCGGCTCCGGCGAGCGCGGTCAGCACGGTGAGTGCCATCCGGGTCACCCGGGGTGCGGTGACCAGACCCGCCGCGAGGACGGTGCCGACCCACACGTCGAGGCAGAACGGGCAGGACACCAGCTCGCCCACCGCGTGCCGGGGGCCGGGATCCGGCACCGACTCGTTCAGCTCGTCCTCCCCGGCCGAGCCTTCGAAGCGGGTGAACGGCGCGCGCAGCGGACTCGTCACCGCGTCTTTCGCCAGCGTGCGGGAGCCCTTGAAAGTGGCCGCGGCCAGCAGCAGCGTGTCCCCCGCGCTCCAGCGCCGGGGCAGCGAGGCCCCCGAAGCACGGCCGATCAGGGTGAGCACGCCGACCAGCCCGGTGTAGGTGCCCATGGCACCGAGGTAACCCACCAACGGGCGGTCCTGGTCACCCTCGTAGTGCTCGCGGACGCGGCGCAGTACCGGTTTCCTCACGACTCCCCCGATCCGGGCTCCATCATGCGTCCCTGCGCCTTCGCCTTCACCTTGTCCGGCAGCACCCGGCTGCCGACGGCTTGCAGCTTGTTCTTCACCGCACCGGGAACGACCTTGTCCTCGCCGGACATCAGTGCGGCATATCCGGCTTCGGCAATTGTCTCGGCGGTGTCCTTCGGGCCTTGGCCGATCTTGGTGTCGGTCATGTCCGCGCGCTCGAAGAACTCCGTGTCGACCGGGCCGGGCAGCACTGTCGTAACGGCGACGCCGCGCTCGGCGACCTCGCCGCGGACCGCTTCGGCGAACGAGGACAGGAACGCCTTCGAAGCCGAGTACACCGCCTGGTACGGACCCGGCGCGGTGGCCGCGGTCGACGAGGTGACCAGCACCCGGCCGCTGCCGCGGTCCACCATGCCCGGCAGCAGCCGTTTGGCGAGGTGGACCGGGGACCGGACGTTGAGGTCCACGACCTTCAGCTGGTCCTCCAGCGTGGTGGCACCGGCGAACTCGCCGTCGATGCCGACCCCCGCGTTCAACACCAGGACGTCGACCGGGCGGTCGCCGATCCGGCGCACCAGCTCCTCGACGCCCGCGGCCCCGGCGAGATCGACCCGGACCGCGGTGACCCGCGTCCCGCGACCGCGGACCCGGGCGGCGGCTCCTTCGAGCTCGTCGTCCTCCGCGGCGAGAACCAGGTCGAAACCCTTGCCGGCGAGCTTTCCGGCCAGCGCCAGTCCGATCCCGCTGGAGGCACCGGTGACGACGGCGAACGGATTGTCCATGCGATTGCTCCTCTCCTCCTTCCCGCGAGGTACCCGTGGTCGCGCCGGGTAACCGGAGTTTGCCCGTCCCGGGCGGGGGAAACCGGCTCCGGAGACGAGGAGGCACGCGATGATCGAGGTCAGCCGGACCATGCCGGTGCCGGCGGAAGCGGTGTACGAGGTCCTGTCGGACGGCTGGTCCTATGCCGGCTGGGTGGTGGGCAGCTGCCACATCCGTGACGTCGACGAGCGCTGGCCCGCGGCAGGCGCGCGTATCCACCACAGCGTCGGAATGTGGCCGTTGCAGCTCGAGGACACCACGACGGTGCGCGCGGTCGACCCCGGGAAGTCACTCGAACTGGAAGCGCAGGGCGGCGCGCTCGGCACCGCCGACATCGTGGTCACGCTCACCCCGTACGGAACGGAGGAAACCGTGGTGCGCATGGCCGAGGCAGCCCGCGGCGGGATCGGTGGCTTCATCCCGGAGAGCATGCAGGCCCTGCTGCTCAAACCGCGCAACGAGGAATCGCTCGCACGGCTTTCGGCGCTCGCGCTCGGCCGCGCTCGATGAGCGGGCGGTCTTGGCGGCGGCTCTGTCCGTGTAGAAACCCAGTCCGAGCAGGGATTCCGGCGGCGCTCAGCCGTACACCGCCCGGTTCGCCGCCCTGATCACCGCCGCGTAGCCGCTGCCCAGCAGGTGGTCTCGTGCCAGCGCCGCGCGTGCCGCGTTCGCGCCGGGCCCGCCGTGCACCGCACCACCCGGATGCGCTGTCGCACCGGCGAGGAACAGCCGGTCCACCGGCGTGTCCGAGCGGCCGAGCCCCGGGACCGGGCGGAAGAACAGCTCCTGATGAATGGCCGTGGTTCCGGCGTTGATGGCGCCGCCGACCAGATTCGCGTCGTGTCCGGCCAGCTCTTCCGGGCCCTGCACGTGTCGGGCGAGAATCAGGTCGCGAAACCCTGGCGCGTTGTGCTCGACGGCCGCCTCGACGCGTTCGGCCTGCCGCTGCACTGTCGCGCGATCACGCCCGCGGGGGACGTGGGTGTAGGCCCAGACCGCTTCGGTCCCCGCCGGCGACCGGGACGCGTCCGCGGTGGTCATCTGCCCCAGTAGCAGGAAGGGCTGCTCCGGCACCTCGTCACGCGCCAGCGCCGCGCCGAAGGCCGACAGCCCGGTCTCGTCACAGCCGAGGTGCACGGTGCCCGCGCCGTGTGCCTCCTGCGCGGTCCAGGGAATCGGCCCGGACAACGCCCAGTCGACCTTCACCGTCGCGCTGTCCCACTCGAAGACCTTCAGATCCGCCAGCAACCGCGAAGGCAGCCACTCCGGCGCGACGAGTTCGCCGTACAGTGCCGGGGCCGGCACATCGGCCAGTACCGCCTTGCGCGCCCGGATCGGCTCCCCGTCCGCGCACCGCACGCCGACTGCCTTGCCGGCGGCGACCAGCACCTCGGTCACTGGTACTCCACAGTGGACAGATCCACCCTTGGACTCCAGCCGGCGCACCAGCACGGCCACCAGCTCGCCGGCTCCTCCCTCGGGCACCGGGAACCCGACGTCCTGCGCGAGCATCCCGAGCAGCCAGCCGAAAACGGCACTGCCCGCGTTGTCGACGGACAGATCGCTGTGCGCGGCGTTCCCGGACAGCAACAGGCGCGCTCCCTCGCCGTCGAAGCGTTCGCGCGCGAAGCGGCGGGCGGGCAACGTGAGCATCCGGGCGAGCCGCACCGCCTCCGCGGTCCCGGTGCGCCGCAGGAGCCGCGTGCCGGCCCGCACCGGCGGGAACGGGGTGAACAACGCATCGAGGAATTCCTCGCGAAGTCCTTGCCACTGCTGGAAAAGACCGCGCCACGACTGCTCGTCGCCGGGCGCGAACCGGGCGACCGATTCGGCGGTGCGGTCGAGGTCCCGCGAGAGCACCGCGCAGCGGTCGTCCGGGAACACGTGCGCCAGCGCGTCGGGAGCATGCAGCCAGCGCAGGCCGTGCTCGGCCAGGTCGAGCCCATCGAGCACCGGAGAAGCGGCGCCGAGCGGGAAGAACGCGGCACACAGGTCGGAGCGGAACCCGGGTGCGGTGATCTCTTCGGTGCGCAGGGCACCGCCGGGGCCGGGTTGCTCCTCGAGCACGACGACGTCCCAGCCCTCGTCGGCCAGCAGGTTCGCGGCGACCAGCCCGTTGTGCCCGGCCCCGATGACGATCGCGTCGGCGGTGTGCACGGGATCAGGCCTGGGACTGGTGCGTCGGGCGGCCGCGGGTCAGCGCCCGGGCGCGACGGAGGAGACCGAGCCGGGAGGACGCCAGCGGGGCCGAGGATTCGCCCTCGCCGCGGCGCAGCCCCTCGATCAGGTCCTGAAGGGCTTCGGCCGTGCTGTACCGCGGCTGCCAGCCGAGCAGGCTCCGCGCCCGGGTGGTGTCCACGAGCGCGGCCTGGTCGGCCAGTTCGAGCCAGCCCGGATGCAGTGGCTGGAGCCCGGCCAACCATGCCACCTGGGCCACCGTCCGTGCGACGGGCTTGGTCATCGGCAGCCGTGTGCCGCCGAGGACGTGCGCCAGCTCGGAAGCGTGGAGCACGTCGTCGGCGGCGAGGTTGAACGGGCCCACCACCTGCCGGTCGAGGATCGACCGGATCGCTTCGGCGACGTCGTCGGCGTGCACCGCCTGCGCGCGCAGGCTGTCCCACAGCGGCATCGGTAGGAACCGGCCCCCGATCAGCCCAGGCGGCAGCAGTGGTTCGAGCAGCCACCGCGTGAACTCGCCCGCCGCGGGCCGCTGCAGCACCGCACACGGGCGGATCCGCGCCACGGCGACCCCGGGATGCGCCGACGAGAACAGGTCCAGCGCCGTCTCCAGAAGAGCTTTGCTCCGGCTGTAGGCGCTGGATTCGATGCCGCTGCACGGCCAGTCCTCGGTGACCTTCTCCCCCGGCGGCCCCGGCGCGTACGCGGCGACCGACGACGCGCACACCAGGCGTTCCACTCCGGCGCTGGTGACGGCCTGCAGGACGTTGCGGGTGCCGTCCTGGTTGGTGCGGGTCATCGGCGGATCACCCCACGCGGGCGAGATGGCCCACGCGAGGTGCACGACCGCGTCGGCACCGGCGAACGCCTGCGTCAGCTCCTGGTCGGCACCCGGCTCGCCGATGTCGAGCGAGCACCACTGCGCCCGCGAGTAGGGCTCGGCGTGGCGATCCGGCATCCGGCGCGCCACCGCAGTGATCTCGTGACCGGGGTCCAGGGCACGCAGCAGCGCCGTGCCGATGTTGCCGCTCGCCCCGGTGATCGCGATCCGCATGCTCGCGGCATACCCGTTGCGCGGGCGCGGAAACCCGTTTACCGGTCCCGGTACCGGGTATGCGAAACGAGACTTCCGACTTCGATTCGCCCGGGATGGTGCACCCACGATGACCGGTTTCTTCCCGCCCGGCCAGGGAAACGGCCCGCTCGACCAGTTTCTCGCGCAGTTCTTCGGCCAGTCCGGACCCGGCCGCCGCGCGTACTCGGTCGATGTGTCGCGGCTGCTCAACGACGCGGCACGCGGGCTCGTCGCCGAAGCGGCCGACCGGGCGGGTGCCTGGGGTGGGCGGCACGTGGACACCCAGCACCTGCTGTGGGCCGCGGCGAACCTGTCCACCACCGCGCAGGCGCTGACCCGCGCGGGCGTGGACCCGGCGAAGCTCGCCGGGCGGATCGAACACGACCACGCGGGACCCGGGGAGGTGACGGCCACCGCGCTGGCGCCCGGTGCGAAGCGGACGCTGATCGACGCCCACCAGCTAGCCCGCGGTCTCGGCTCGTCCTACATCGGGCCCGAGCACCTGCTGCTGGCGCTGGCCGCCAACGAGGAGTCCGAAGCGGGCCGCCTCCTGCGCGAAGAGGGCGTGACCGTGGACCGGCTCCAGCAGGCCTACACCACCGAGGGGCCGGCCACCACCGGTGGATCGGCGCTCGCCGACACGCCCACCCTCGACCAGTACGGCGAGGACCTCACCCGGCGTGCCCAGGACGGCCGGATCGATCCGGTGATCGGCCGGGACGAGGAGATCGAGCAGACCGTCGAGGTGCTTTCGCGGCGTACGAAGAACAATCCGGTGCTGATCGGCGAGGCCGGGGTCGGCAAGACCGCGATCGTCGAAGGGCTGGCGCAGCGGCTGGCCGACGACGACGTGCCGGACATCCTCAGCGGCCGCCACGTCGTGCAGCTGGACCTGACCGCGATGGTCGCCGGCACCCGCTACCGCGGCGACTTCGAGGAACGGATGTCCGCGCTGCTCAAGGAGATCCGCGACAACCGCGACCGGCTCATCGTGTTCATCGACGAACTGCACACGATCGTCGGCGCCGGTTCGACCGAAAGCGGCGGCGGACAGGGCGCGGGCAACATGCTGAAGCCGGCGCTCGCCCGCGGTGAGCTGCACGTGGTCGGCGCGACGACGCTCGACGAGTACCGCACCGGCATCGAACGCGACCCCGCGCTCGAACGCCGCTTCCAGCCGATCCTGGTGCCGGAGCCGACCGTCGAGGACGCGGTCTCGATCCTGCACGGCCTGCGCGACCGCTACGAGGCGCACCACCAGGTGCACTACACCGACGAGGCACTGCGGGCCGCGGTGGACCTGTCCGACCGCTACCTGACCGAGCGGTTCCTGCCGGACAAGGCCATCGACCTGATCGACCAGGCCGGCGCGCGGGTGCGGCTGCGTTCGAGGACCCGGACCGACGGTGCCCGCGAGCTGCAGGCCCGGCTGGAGCAGTTGCAGCGGGAGAAGGACCAGGCCGTGGCCGAGGAGGATTTCGAACGCGCGTCCTCGCTGCGCGACCAGACCGCGGAGCTGAAGCAGCAGCTCGAAAAGCCGGCCGAGCGGCCGGGCGGGCCAGTGGAGGTCACCGAGGCCGACATCGCCGAGGTCGTCTCGCGGCTCACCGGCGTGCCCGCGGCGCGGCTCACCGAGAGCGAACGCGAACGGCTGCTGGGGCTCGAGGACCACCTGCACGACCGTGTGGTCGGGCAGGACGAGGCTGTCCAGGCGGTGGCCGAGGCCGTCCGGCGCTCGCGTGCGGGGCTGGCCGAACCGGACCGGCCGTTCGGGAGCTTCCTGTTCCTCGGGCCCACCGGCGTCGGCAAGACCGAACTGGCGCGGGCGCTGGCCGAGGCGCTGTTCGGGGACCAGGACAGCATGGTGCGCATCGACATGAGCGAGTACTCCGAGCGGCACACCATCAGCAGGCTCATCGGCTCCCCGCCCGGCTACGTCGGGTACGAGGACGCCGGGCAGCTGACCGAAGCCGTGCGGCGGCGTCCGTACTCGGTCGTCCTGCTCGACGAGGTCGAGAAGGCGCACCCGGACCTGTTCAACGTCCTCCTGCAGGTACTCGACGACGGCCGCCTCACCGACGGCCGCGGCCGCACGGTGAACTTCGCCAACACGGTGCTGATCATGACCAGTAACCTCGGCTCGGATCTGGTCGGCAGCTCGACCCACGGCGCGCTCGGCTTCGTGCAGCCCTCCGACGGCGACGGCGACCAGCTGCGGGAACGGCTCATGCGCCGGCTGCGGGAGTCGTTCCGGCCCGAGTTCCTCAACCGCATCGACGAGATCGTGGTGTTCCGCCGGCTCGAGGCCGACCAGCTCGACCGCATCACCGAAATGCTGCTGGAACGCACGAAACGCCGGGCGGACGCGCAGGGACTGACCGTGGAGTTCACCCCGGAGGCCGTGCGGCGGATCAGCGAACTGGGGTACGAACCGCAGTTCGGCGCCCGTCCGCTGCGCCGGGCGATCCAGCGGTACGTGGACAATCCGCTGTCGAGCCGCCTGCTCGCCGGCGACGTCGCCCCGGGCACGGTGGTCCGGGTCGACGCGGGCGAGGACGGGTTGCGGTTCGACCCGTCGGTCACCGCCTGAGTGGCCGGGCTGCCGGTCCTGCTGGGTATCGCGGGACTTCTCGCCCTCGCCGCCGCGGTCCTGCCGAAACTGGTCGCCGACCGGCCGTTCTCCACACCGCTGGTGATGCTGATCGCCGGGGTGCTGCTCGGGTTGCTGCCGCTGCCCTACATCGGTGACTGGACCGATCCGGTGGCGCACGCCGGTACCGTCGAATCGTTCACCCAGCTCGGGATCCTGCTCGCGCTGGCCGGTGCGGGCCTGTCGGTCGACCGTCCGTTCGGCCTGCGCCGGTGGATGTCGACCTGGCGGCTGCTGCTCATCGCGATGCCGGTGTCGATCGCCGCGGTGGCGCTGCTCGGATCGTGGTGGCTCGGTCTCGCACCGGCCTTCGCACTGCTGCTGGGTGCCGCCCTCGCCCCGACCGACCCGGTGCTGGCCGGCGACGTCGGGGTCCCGGCGCCGGGCGCGGACCCGGATCTCGCGCGAGGCAACGAGATCCGCTTCACCCTCACCACCGAGGCCGGGCTCAACGACGGCCTGGCGATGCCGTTCGTCCTGGTGGCTCTCTCCCTGGCCGGGGAACACGAATCGATCACGCTGGACGTCCTGCTGCCGCTGCCGATCGGGATCGTCGTGGGCCTGGTCACCGGCCGGCTGCTCGCCTGGGCGATTTTCCGCATTCCGTCGTCGCGGTTGCGGCTGGCCGAGTACTCCGACGGACTGGTCCTGCTCGCACTCGCGTTCCTGCCGTTCGCGGTCTCAGAACTCTTGCACGGCAACGGTTTCCTTGCCGTCTTCACCGCCGCGGTGTGTGTGCGCACCAGCGAGCGGTCGCATGACTACCACGACGTCCTGCACACCTTCGGCCGCCAGCTGGAACGGCTCTTCGTGGCCATCATGCTGCTCGGCATCGGGCTGGCCCTCGGCGACGGCCTGCTGGGCGGCCTCACCATCGGCGAGACCGCCCTGGCAGTGGTCGCGGTCTTCGTCGTCCGCCCGATAGCCGGATTCGGCTCACTGTTCCGCTCCACCGCGGGACCACGGGCAGCCGCCGCCATCGCGTTCTTCGGCGTACGCGGGATCGGAACGCTGTACTACCTGGCCTACGGCCTGCACATGCTGAAGCAGCCGGACACCGCGCCACTGTGGCGAGTGGGCGCGCTGGCCGTGGCCCTTTCCGTGGCGGTGCACGGAATCCTGGCGGAACCGGTCATGCGGCGGGTCGAAGAACGCGGGGCGCACGTCCCCCGCCCATGACCGGACGCGGGTGAAGCTATTCGCGGGAGGCTTCCTTGTTGACCCCGCTCGGGCCGTCGTAGGTACGGTCGGGCAGGCCCCGCAGCACCTGGAGCGTGTCGGAGTTCGCGCCGTTGCGTTCGGCGGCGGCCACCAAATCGTCGCGCTTGGCCGGGTAGTCGACGCCGGCGAGGTCCTTCTGCAGCTGGATCGGATTGATGTCACTCATGCCATCCGTGCTACCCGTGGCCACCGCGGACAAACGCCTCACCGCACGGTCGTCGCCACGAAGCAGACCGCGGCGGACACCGCGGCGGCGGCCGGGAAAGTCAGGAGCCAGCCCAGGACGATGTCCCGCGCCGTCCCCCATCGCACGGCCGACAGCCGCCGGGTCGCGCCGACGCCCATGATGCCGGCCGTGATCACGTGCGTGGTCGAGATGGGTGCCTTCGCGGCGAAAGCCGTGACGTACAGGACCGAAGACGCCACCGATTCCGCGACGAAACCGTGCGGCGGATCCAGCGGGAACACGCGCCGCCCGAGGGTGCGCATGATCCGCAACCCGCCCGAGCAGGTGCCCAGCGACAACGCACCCGCACACGCGAGCGTCGCCCACAGCGGGATCTCGAACGACGCCTGCCGGCCGGTCACGACCAGCGCCAGCGCGATCACGCCCATGCCTTTCTGCGCGTCCTGCAGACCGTGCCCGAGTGCGAGCGCGGCGGCGGAGCCGATCTGGCAGCGGCGGAACACCCGGCCGGTGCGATGCGGATTGGCCCGCTGCAGCAGCCACAACGCCGCCGTCATCGCGAGGTAGCCGAGGACGAATCCGAGCAGCGGCGAGGCGACCATCGGGATCAGCACCTTCTCCACGATGCCGCCCCAGTGCACCGTGCCCGCCGCCACGAGCGCGGCGCCGACCATCCCGCCGACCAGCGAATGCGAGGACGACGAGGGCAGGCCGAAGTACCAGGTCACGAGGTTCCAGCCGACCGCACCGGCGAGTGCGGAGAACACCACCGCGAGGGCGTCCGGCCCCGCCGGGACGTCGATGATCCCTTTCGCGACCGTCGAGGCGACGCCAGTGGACAGCAGCGCCCCTGCCAGGTTCATGACCGCGGCCAGCACCAGCGCCGTGCGCAGCGTCAGCGCACGCGTGGAGACGGCGCTGGCGATCGCGTTCGAGGCGTCGTGAAACCCATTGGTGTAGTCGAAGACCAGCGTCAACGCCACGACCGCGATCAAGCCGGCCGTCACTACGATTCCTTCACCGCGATCGTCTGCACCGCGTCCGCCAGGTGCTCGAAGGCGTCCGCCGCGCGTTCCATCTCCTCGACGACTTCCTTGGCCTTCAACACTTCCAGCGCGTCCGCGCCCGGGGTGAACAGCCCGGCGAGAATACGCCGGTGGATCCGGTCGGCCTCGTTCTCCAGCTCGTTGACCTCGATCCAGAACGGCTCCAGCTCACCGACCTTCGACAGCCCGGGCATCGAGGCGGCGGTCAGCTCCGAGGCCTGGCACAGCACCTGCACCATGGTCAGCGTGCCATCGGGGAATTCGCCGAGCTGGTAGAGCACCGCGAGGTCGGCGGCCGCGTCGAGATGGTCGAGCACGTCGTCGATCCGGCCCGCGAGCGCCTGGATGTCCTCCCGGTCGAACGGGGTGACGAAGGAGCTGTTCAGCTCGATCATGATCGAATGTGTGGCGTCGTCGCCGCGGTGCTCGATCTCGTGCAACCGCAGGGCCAGCGGTTCGCGAGCGTCCGGCGCGGCCTCGACCAGCTCACGCAGCAGCCCTGTGGCGGTGACCAGGTTCTCCGCGGCACCGGTCAGCAGCCGGAAGAACCGGTCACCGCGCGGCGTGATCCGCACGGATCAGCCGTAGGACAGCGCTTCGACCAGGCTCCCGGCGGCCGGGTTCGACAGCGCTCGCGCCACGTCGGCCTGCGCCACGACGCCGACGAGATCGTGCCCGTCGATCACCGGCAACCTCCGCACCTGGTGGTCGGTCATCGTGCGCATGGCTTGTTCCACGTCGTCGTCGGCGCCGATCGTCACCGCCTCGCCCTGCGCCAGCTCCCCGGCATGCAGTGCCCTCGGGTCCTTGTCCTCGGCGAGCACCTTCACCACGATGTCCCGGTCGGTCAGCATGCCCTTGAGCCGGTTGTCCTCTCCGCAGATCGGTACCGCCCCGACGCCCAGCTCAGCGAGCAGGCGTGCGGCGTCGAGCACCGTGTCGGACTCCCGGACGCACTTCGCGTCCGTCGTCATGATGTCCCGTGCCGTCGTCACCACAACCTCCTTCTCCCGTCGTGTCCCGCTGCCTGGCTTACCCGTCCCGCGGTGAACTAGTCCTCCGGCCGGTTCAGCTGGTCAGGATCTGCGGGGAAAGGATCTTCAGCATCGCGTTCGTCCACTTCATCTGCCGCAGGGTCTGCGGATGACAGCCCGAGGCCAGCTCGAGCAGCCGCGCGTCCTTCGCCGCCTGCGCGCCCTGGGCGAGCAGTTCCCAGTCCAGCGAAACGCCGACCGCGCCGCGGTGCAGCCGTCTCAGGTCGGCGAGCAGGACCAGTCCTGGCTCCGGACGGCAGCCGGTCACCTCGGAGAGGCTTTCCCGAAGCGGCGTCAGCGGAGTGTTTTCCGCGACCTCGTCACTGAGGTGCAGGCCGTAGTCGCGGCCACACAACGCCAGGGCACGCACGTGCTCGGCCGACCAGCCGGCCAGATCGCGGGCGACGTGGTGCACCTCGTGCTCCACCGTGTGCCGTTCGGAGGTCCGGCGGAGATCCCGGGCGAGCGATTTCTCCGAGCGGTGCAGTTCACGCAGGACGAGGTCGAGTTTCATCGGCCGGCCCCCGAGGTGACGACCTGCTCCTCGACCGGCGAAGGCACCGGCAGGCGCGGTGGCTCCGGCGTGGCTTCGACCTTGTGCAGCGCGGCCGCCGCGGTCTTGAACAGGGGCTGCTTGGACACCGGATCCCAGTCGGTGAAGGTCAGTTCGTTGGCCGCGCGGTCGCCGTCCTTGTCCGCGGGCTGGTCGAGATCCCAATAGCCGTAATGGAACGGCAGGAAGAGCACCCCTTGGCGGATGCCGCCGACGCGGACGCGGGCCAGCACACTGCCCCGCGCGGTCCGCACTTCGGCGAGGTCCCCCTCGACCAGCCCGGCACTCCCGGCGTCCGCTTCGGACACTTCCAGCCACACTTCCGGCGCGGCCGCCTCCAGCTGCGGTGCGCGGGCGGTTTTCGTACGGGTGTGGAACTGGTAAATGGTGCGGCCGTTGATCAGGAAGTACGGGAACTGCTCACCCGGCTCCTCATGCGGCGGGAAATATCCCGCGGACCGCAACATCGCCTTTCCCTCCGGGTTCATCGCCCGGTACTCCATCGGCTCCGTCGGGGCGCCGGTGACCAGGTCCCGGCCATAGCTTTCGCAGTAATCCGGCTGGGCGAAGAACTTCCCGTCGGTGTAAAGGCGTTCAGTCCCTTCGGGGTGCTCATCGTTGCACGGCCACTGGATCCCGTTGTGAGCACGCAGCTTGCGGTAGCTGAGGCCGCGATAGTCACAGGGCCGTCCGGCGGACGCGCGCTTCCAGGCTTCGAAGGCGCTTTCGGCGTCGTGCCACGACGGGAACGGCTCTGCGTCCTGATCACGCAAGTCCATCCGACGGGCGTAGTCCAGGAAGATGTCCAAATCGGACCGTGCCTGGCCGGGTGGGTCGATCGCCTTCTCCGACAGGTGCACGGTCCGGTCGGCATTGGTGAACGTCCCGGTCTTCTCACCCCACATCGCCGCGGGCAGCACCACGTCGGCGAGTTCCGCGGTCTCGGTACGGAAGGCGTCCTGCACGACGAGGAACAGCCGCTGCTGACTCAGGATCGAGCGGATGCGGTGCAGTTCGGGCAGGGATACCGCGGGGTTGGTCGCCGAAACCCACAGCATGCGCAGGGTTCCGTTTTCGGCGTAGCGCAGGATCTGCATGAGGTGGGTCGGCGGACCGTAGTGCGGGATCTGCTTCTGCTCGACGTTCCACAGCCGCGCCAGCTCGGCGACGTGCGCGTCGTTGGCCCAGTTGCGGAACCCGGTGAGGTCGCCGTCCGCACCACATTCGCGGGTGTTCTCCGCGGTGGGCTGGCCGTTCATCTGCAGCACACCGGCGCCCGGCTTTCCGAGCATCCCGCGCACCAGCACGAGATTGTTGACCTGGACGGAAGCCGCGGTCGCCTGGTGGGACTGGTAGAAGCCCTGCAGCACCGTGCACAGCAGCCGCTTCGCCGTACCGAGCAGCCGCGCGGCCTCGCGGATCTCCGACGCGTCGAGGCCGCAGATCTCGGCAGCACGCTCGGGCGGGTAGTCCGCGACCGTCGCCACCAGTTCGTCGTAACCGACGGTGCAGCGCTCCACGAAGTCCTGGTCCACCCAGCCGTGTTCCACGATCTCGTGCAGCAGGCCGTTCATCAGTGCGACATTGGTGCCCGGCCGGGGCGCCAAGTGCAGGGTGGCCGCGCGGGAGACCGGCGTCTCCCGCGGGTCCACGCACAGCAGCACCGGCGGCGACGGACCGGCCAGCCGGTCGAGGACGCGGGTCCACAGGACGGTTTGGGTCTCGGCCATGTTGTGGCCGAACAGGGCGATCGTGTCCGCGTGGTCGATGTCGGTGTAGGAGGAGGGTTGGCCGTCGCAGCCGAACGTTTCCTTCAACGCGGCCGCGGCCGTGGACGTGCACAACCGCGTGTTGCCGTCCAGGTGGTGACAGCCGAGGCCACCGCGGACGACCGCCGCGAGCGTGTAGTACTCCTCCGCGAAGAGCTGACCGCTGGTGTGGAACCCCAGCGCTCCCGGCCCTTGCTCTTCGAGCAGTTCCTTGGTGCGGCTGACGATCAGGTCCATCGCCTCGTCCCATGTCGCCTCGACGAGCACCCCGCCGCGGCGCACCAGCGGCGTCCGCAGCCGGTCCGGGGACGCGTTGGCCTGCCAGCCGAACAGATCCTTCGGATCGAGCCTGCCGTGGTTCACGCGATCCCGTGCCTGCCCGCGGACCCCGACGATCTCGCCCCCGGCCACGGCGATGTCGAGCCCGTCGCCGTTCGAGTGCAGCACCGCCGCGCTGGGCACCCATCGCTCGACGTCGGACGGTTCGAGCCCATCCGCGAGATGACTGTCGACTCGCACCGGCCAGGCTTCACCAGGGGCGTACGGGGTCCTGCGTCCCCAGGGATCGCCGATGCCGTCACGCCGAGTCACCCGGCCACCTCCCGATCATTGTCCGCCCGAGCCGTCGGCTACCCGCTCATCACGTGGGTAAACCCGCGAGGTGCTCGCGAAACCACGCGCTCGCCGGCCCCGCGACCGGACCACCGGCCAGCACCAGCACCGGAGCCCGCACGGCGTTCCTGCCCAGCCCGGGATACGCGGACCGGCAGACCACGGCGTGCACCCGCTCCGGGTGTCGTCCGGCAGCGGTGAGCACGGTGCCCGCGCCCTCACCCCAGCCCAGCAGGCCGTATCGGCCCTGCGTTTCGAGCGTTTCGAGCAGTCCGTCGCCGGACCCATCGGCGAACAGGGTCGCGAAACCGGCTCGCCGCAAGGCTTCCGACACTTCGTCCGGAATGACCTCTTCGGACTCGGCGACGAGAATGACCGTCCCGGCTGCCCCGTGGTGCCGCGCCAGCACGCGGACGACGGCGTGCCCGGCCGCGACCAGCGGCACCGCGAAGATCGCGCCCGGGATACCGGCTTCGGTGCCACCGACGGCGATCCCGAGCAGCACCACCAGCGGGTGCAGACGAACGTTGGTGCCGGTGAGCAACGGCTGCAGCACCTGTCCTTCCAGCTGCTGCACGCCGAGGACCACGGCCAGCATGATGAGCGCCGTCACCCACCCGTTGCCGAGCAACGCCACCAGGACCGAGAGCGTGCCGCTGACGAACGCGCCCACGTAGGGCACGAACGCGCCGAGGAAGACGAGCACGGCCAGCGGCAGCGCCAGCGGAACCCGGAGTACCGCGAGCCCGATGCCGATGCCCAGCGCGTCGAGCAGGGCGATGAGGGCCGTGGTGCGGACGTAGTGCACGACGCCGCGGAAGGCCAGCCGCGCCGCCTCGTCGACCAGTCCGGCGGTAGCGGGCCGCAGCGCCCGCAGGGCGAACGACCACATCCGCGGACCGCCCGAGAGCGTCAGCGCCAGTGTCACGATCGCCAGCAGCGCGCCGGCGAGCAGTTCGGTCACCGTGCCGAACAGGCCGATCGTGCCGGACACCAGTGCCTGCTGATGTTCGGTGAGCCAGGTCTGCCCGCGATGCAGCAGACCTTCCAGCTGCCGGTCGCCGACGTGCCACGGCCCGTCCCGCAACCACGTCCGGGCGCTGTCCACGGTGTGCCCGAGCTGGTCGCCGAACCGTGGCAGCTGGTTCGCCACGGTGAACGCGACCAGCGTGAGCAGCCCGCCGACCAGCACGACGCCGAGCAGGATGGCGAGCGCGGCCGCGAGCCGCCGCGGCAGCCCGATCCGGACCAGCCGGCTCACCACCGGCTGCAGAAACGCCGCGAGCAGGATCGCGAACCCCACCGGAACCACGACGAAACTCAGCTCGGCGACGGCCGCCCGCACCGCCCACAAGGCGAGCAGGACGAGCAGCACCTCCCCGGAGACGACCGCAGCCCGCCGCAGCCCGCCGGCACTGAGCCGCGGCCCCGATCCGTGCGCTGGTGCGTCGGCCATACCCGGTGGTTAGCCGAACTCCGGCCGCCCAACCACCGGGTATGCCGGACCACCCGGCACCGCGGACCGCTCAGCACCGCAGGACCGCCCGGCACGCCGGACCGCCTGGCACCGCGGACCGCTCAGCACCGCAGGACCGCCCGGCACCCCGACACCCCGGCAACCCGGCAACCCGGGAGCAGCCTGCACCGCCTGACCACGACAGACGCCCCGGCAACCGCGTACTGCCTGCGCGCCCACCGCGCACCGGTCACCCCGCCCCCGGCACCCGCGCTGCGCCCTCCCGCGCCGCGATAGTTCGTCTCCGGTACGGGTACCCGGGCCGGATGCGGACCCGGACCGGACGAGCGGACTCGTGAGCCCCTGGTGGCCGGCGATACCCGCGGCGGTGGCCGGGTCGATCGCGTTCGGCGCGACCGGGGCGCTGCAGCACCGGGCGGCGCGGCGGACCGGGGAACGCGGCGCCGTCCGCGTCGGAATCCTGCGGTCGCTGGCCGCGCAGCCGATGTGGGTCGCCTCGCTGGCGGTCAACGCGGCGGGTGTCGTGCTGCAATGGATCGCGCTGAGCACCGCGCCCCTGGTGCTGGTGCAGCCGTTGCTCGCGCTCGGGCTGGTGTTCGCCGTGCTGGTCAGCGGTGTGCTCGCCCGGCGGCGTCCGGATCGCGTCGTGGTCGCCGGAACCGGGCTGACTGTCGCAGGGATCGCCGCGTTCCTGGTGCTGGCCCGGCCCACTGCGGGCAGCGACCGGCCGACGCTGGCTGTGATCGCGCCGTCCGCCGCGGTGCTCGGCGTGGTTCTCGCGCTGTGCGTGGCGATCGCCGTCCGCCATCGCGGCCAGCCGCGTGCGCTGGCCCTCGGGACGGCGACCGGCGTGCTGTTCGGGGTGACCGCGTGTCTGGCCAAACTCGCCGCCGCGGACTTCACCCACGGCCTCGGCACCGCGCTGAGCGGCTGGCCCCTCTACGCGGTCGCCGGCTGCGGAATCACCGGATTCCTCATGAGCCAGAACGCTTTTCGCGCCGAGATCGCGATGGCGCCGGCACTCGCCCTGATGCTCTCGCTCGACCCGCTGGTCAGCGTGCTGGTCGGGGCGTTGTGGCTGGGCGAAGGGTTCCGCCACGATCTGCCCGCGCTCGCCGGGGAGGCGAGTGCCCTGGTCGTGCTGCTCGCCGGGATCGCGGTGCTGAGCACCCGCGCGCCCCAGGCCGTGCGCGCGCAGCGGTGATTACCGGACGGCGTAACGGGTAGCCGCGACGGAACCCCGTTCCCGGGCGCAGAGGAGACGCCATGACGACGCAGACCGAGGCTGATCTGGTCACCGTGATCACCGAGGACCACCGCGCGGTGGAACGCGTGTTCACCGAGCTGGAGAACGAACCGCGAGCAGGCAATCGCAAGGAGGTCACCGACCACGTGATCGCCGAGCTGGTCCGGCATTCGGTGGCCGAGGAGCAGTACATGTACCCGGCCGCGCGCAAGTACCTCGACGACGGCGACAGCATCGCCGACCACGAGGTCGAGGAGCACGCGGAGGCCGAGAAGCTGATGAAGCAGCTCGAACGCAAGGAACCGGGCGACCCCGAGTTCGAGCCGCTGCTGCGCAAGCTGATCGGCGACATCCGCCACCACATCGAGGACGAGGAGGGCGATCTGCTGCCGCAGCTGCGCAAGGCCTGCTCCCCCGAGGAACTGCACCGGCTCGGCGAACAGGTGCTGGCGGCGAAGAAGATCGCGCCGACCCGCCCGCATCCGGCGGCACCGAACAAGCCGCCGGCGAACCTGGTGCTCGGTCCCGGCGCCGCGTTCGTGGACAAGATCCGGGACACACTCAGCGGACGGCCGAGCTGATCGCACTGTCCACAGCAGACGGAGAGAAACACTGATGACCCACGACGTCTTCGTGCTCGGACTGGACGAGGAGAACGAGAGCGTGCTGCGCCGGCTGCCGTCGGCAGCCACCTGCCGGTTCCACGGACTGCTCAGCCCGGACGAACTGCAGCACGGCGAGATCGACTTCGAGGGGCTGCTGGCGAAGGCCGAGCAGCAGCTGGACGACTTCGACGGGAAACCGGCCGCGATCGTCACCCACTGGGATTTCCCGGCGGCGAGCCTGGTGCCCCTGCTCGCGCAGCGGTACGGCCTGCCACACGTGCCGCTCGAAGCGGTGCTCAAGTGCGAGCACAAGTACTGGAGCCGGTTGGAACAGCAGCAGGTGATCGACGAGCTCCCCGCGTTCGGCGTCGTGGACCTGGACACGTCCGACCCCCGTCCGCCCGAGGGCGTGGACTTCCCGATGTGGCTCAAGCCGGTGAAGTCGTTCTCCTCGGAGCTGGCTTTCCAGGTACGTGACGAGCAGTCGTTCGGCGCGGCCGTGGCGGAGATCCGCGAGGGCGTCGGCCGGGTCGGTAGTCCGTTCGAGGCGGTGCTGAGCCGGGTCGAGCTGCCGCCGGAAATCGCCGAGGTGGGCGGCGCGGCGTGCCTGGCCGAAGCAGCGATGCACGGCATCCAGGCAGCGGTCGAAGGCTACGTGTGGAAGGGCGACGTGCGGCTCTACGGGGCGCTGGACTCGCTCGACTACCCCGAACGCTCGTCGTTCCTCTGCCACCGCTACCCGTCCCAGCTGCCCCCCGAGACGATCGGGCGGATGGAGGAGGCCGCCCGCCGGGTGATGCGCCGGATCGGTTTCGACAACGCGGCGTTCAGCATCGAGTTCTTCTGCGATCCGCAGTCGGGGCAGGTGGGCCTGCTGGAGATCAACCCGCGGCATTCCCAGTCGCACGCCGAACTGTTCGAGCTCGTGCACGGAACGGCCAACCACGAGATCATGGTCAAACTGGGGCTGGGCGAGGAACCCGAGCGCCGGGCCCCGCAGGGTCCCTACCGGGTCGCCGGCCGCTGGTACCTGCGCCGGTTCTCCGGTGACGCGACGGTGACCAGGGTCCCCACCGAAGCCGAGGTGGCTGATCTGTGCGCCGAGCTGCCCGGTACGACGATCTCGGTCACCCCGCAGCAGGGCCAGCGGCTGTCGGACCTTCCGGAGCAGGACAGCTACTCCTTCGAACTGGCCGAACTCGTGATCGGCGCCGAAAGCCCCGAGGAAATGGAGTCGAAATACCGCCGCTGCGCCGAGCAGCTGCACTTCGAATTCGAGGAATGACCTGCGAATACGCTGTACGGCACAGTGTGCTGATATCCTGGCCCCATGGTGGGCAACGCGGACAAACGCCAGCACATCCTCGACGTCGCGACGCGGCTGGCCGGCACCGACGGGCTCCGCGGCCTGAGCGTGCGGTCGGTCGCGTCCGCGGCGGGGATCGGTGCGACGACGTTGCGGGCCTACTTCCCGTCGCAGGCGTTGCTCTATCAGGCGGTCGCGGAGCAGCTGGTCTCGTTCGCGCTCAGCGACGACCCGATCCACGACACCTCCAAGCCGCCGGTGGACCGGTTGTACGCGAGCCTGCGGCAGTTTCTCCCCGTGCCGGCCAACCGGCGTGGCTCCCTGCTGCTGTGGCTGGAACTGCTCACCCTGGCGCTCGGCCCGGACGCCAACGACGAAGTGCTGCAGATGATGCTGTCCGGGCGCGAGGAGTCCGTCGCGATCGCGCGGCGCTGGTTCACCGCGCTGGCCGAGGACGGCTGCACGCTTCGGGACACGCCGGAGGCGCTGGCCGGCCGGTTCTCGACCCTCGTGGACGGGCTGCAGCTCGGACTCCTGTTCGACCAGGAAGAAGCGGCGCTCGACCGGGCCGAGGACATGCTCCGGTGGTTCGCGGAGCAGTCCCTCGTCACGCCCGCGGACGAGAACGCAGGTCAGCGGTAAGCCGCGGGCCGGGCGCCGACCACCTGCTCGGCGAACCAGCGCAGCACTCTGCCCGCGGTCTCCCGGTCACCGGAGCCCGGAGACAGCAGTGCGTGCACGCGGAGCCCGTCGAGCAGTGTCAACGCGGTGGCCACCTGGCCGTCGACCTCCTCGATCGCGAGATGCCCCCGTCCGGCCAGAACGGTCAGCCATCGGCGCAGCCGTTCGGCCGTTGACCGTCGCGCGCTCTCGACGATGACGCGCGCGCCGGGAACGGCGTCCGCTCCCGCCGACATCCGCTGCAGCTCGAACCAGCCCTGGACCGCGGGCGTCCGGCCGTCCGCGGGAGCGAACTGGACCAGGCATTCGGACAGCCGCTCCGCCGGATCACGCTCGTCATCGGCGATCGACAGGTCCTCGACCGGCCCGTGGACCAGCCGCTCCGCCACGGCCAGATGCAACTGCGCCTGCGTCGGAAAATGATGCCGCAGGGTCGTCGCACCCACGCCTGCCTCGGCCGCGACTCGGCGGACGCTCAGCGAACCCATCCCCCGCGCCGCCACCAGCCGGAGTGCGGCCAGCACGATCTCTTCCCTGGTGACCATGCGCCCTAGCGTACCCGCACGCTGTGCGGTACAGTGTGCCGTACAGCGTGCCGGAGCGGTCCGGCTCCCCGCGGAAAGGGAAGAGCACCATGATCGAGAACCTGCAACACTTCGTCGGAGCATGGCCGGGCGCCTTGCAGTGGATCGGCGTCGCGCTGGTCGCGTTCGTCCCGTTCGTGGAGAGCTACCTCGGCAGCGTCATCGGCGTCGTGATCGGCGTCCATCCGATCGCCGCGGTGATCTGCGCCGTACTCGGCAACATCGCCGTGATGGTCGCCATCGCCTTCATCACCGACTCCCTGCGCAAACGCGCGACGCGGGACAAGGACCGCGAGCCCCGGCCGGGCCGGGCTCGCGCCCGCAAGCTGTTCGACCGTTTCGGCGTACCGGGCGTGGCACTGCTCGGGCACCCGACGCAGATCTCGACTGCCGCACTCATCGCGTTCGGCGCTCCCCGCACCAAGGTGATCGTCTGGGAGCTGATCTCGATCGTGCTCTGGGGTGCGGTCACCACGACGTTCGCCGCCTTCGGCATCTCCGCGCTGGCCTGAACCGATCCCCACTCCCTTCCGGAAGGAACTCCCATGCGTCCCACCTCTGCCCCGGCCGAACTGCCCGACGTGACCAAGCGGCGTCCCGGCTGGCCGGAAACGCTCGCCGCCGCCGTGGTCTACGTCCTGTGCTACCTCGTGGGCCCGCCGGTCATCAGCGCACTCACCCAGGACGCGCCGGTGCCGAGCGGCCTCGCCTTCGCGGCACTGTCCGGGGTGATGGGCCTGCTCGCGTTCTTCGCGGCCTTCTTCCTGCGAATCCGCTCGTGGGCGGCGTTCAACGTCCGCGCCATCCCCGCCCGGTGGGTCTTCTTCTCGATCGGGTTCGGGCTACTCGCCTTCCTGCTGGTCCGGCTGGTGGCCACGATCGTCGTGGCGATCACCGGGAGCACCAGCGGTGATCCGCAGGGCGGCTACCAGGCCGCGGCCAACGGCGGCCCGCTCGCGCTGATCCTGCAGCTGCTGTTCATCGCCGTGCTCACGCCGCTGGGCGAGGAGTTCGCGTTCCGCGGGGTGCTTTCCACCGCGCTGACCCGGTTCGGCCCGTGGGTCAGCGTGCTGGGCAGCACGGTGATCTTCGCGCTCGCCCACGGCATCAACCTGGCACTGATCCCCGCGCTCGTGGTCGGCGCGATCAACGGAATCCTGCTGGTGCGCACCAAGTCGGTGTGGCCGGGGGTCATCGTGCACGCGGTCAGCAACGGGGTGGGCGCGCTGCTGAGCGCGGTGCTCGGCTGAATGTCCGGCTCACGACCCGAACGAGACGCTGCTCGCGACGTTCTTGAGCAGCCGCCGGAAGTCCGGCCAGTCCGCGTCGTCCCGGCCGGTGACGCCGAGCAGGACGATCCGCTGGCCGTCCGGGAAGGCGAAGATCACCTGCGCCTGTCGTCCGCGTTCGATCGGTTCCTCGACCAGGAGCGCTTCACCCGCCGGGAACTCCTCCACGGTGATCCGGCGGGTATCGCACTGCGCGGCCAGCGCTTCGGCGAGCGAGTCCAGCGCACCGTCCCCGGAGGCACCGGCTTCCTGGACGAGGACGGCGAAGCCGGCGGTGGCGAGCGACTCCGGATCCGCCGCCGAGCGCGCGAAACAGGTGCCGCGCCGCACGACACCGGCGCGGGCCAGTTCACCACGGCGGGCCGGGTCCTGCTCCGGCGGAAGTTCGGCGAACTGCTCGGGCATCGACATCGTGAGCTTGACCGGCGTCATCAGCGCACCGCCTTGATCGCGCCGAACACATTGGAGGCGAGCGACCCCATTTGCGTTTCCTTCTCGTGTGCGGCGACCTCCGGGCTGTCGCTGTACTCCGCGATGAGGCCCGGCGCCTGCAGGCCGATGTCCACCGTGCTCTTGATCGCGTCCACGGTGGTGGCCAGCTCCGGCACCGCCTTGACCACACCACCGACGGCTTTGACGCCGGGGACGAGGCCCAAGGCGTCGCTGCCGACGTCGACCCATTTCCCGCCGTTCGTCGGGTCCTGGCTCGCGATGATGCCGTGCGCGACGAGTGCCACCCCGCCGGTCAACGCCGCGACCGGGGCCGCGAACGGCGTCAAGGGCGGGAAGAGCGCGGCGAAGCCGGCGACCGCGGAGGCTGCTCCGGCCCATTTGGCGACCGAGCCCAGCACGCCGTCGTCCTTGTCCTTTCCGGGCGGCGGCGGGGGCGTGGCACCGCCCAGTTCGGCGGCCTTGGCCTCGACCATCGCCCGCAGCGCGGCGGCGATCTCGGCCACCATCGCCCGCTGCTGCGCCGCACCCGCCTGACCGGCCAGCGGACTGCCGAGCTGCAGGAAAGTGGGCAGGTTGGCCGCGATCGTCTTGGTGATCGCGGTCTTGATCTCGACGAGCACCTGCGCGTAACGGATCGCCGAGGCGGCCAGCTGGGCCGAGGACTGACCGATCTGCTGCAACGACATCACGCCGCCGGAAAGCCGCGCGCCGAAGCCCGCGCCGGCCTCGTCCCGCCACATCGAAGCCAGTCCCTGCTGGAGGGCACTGACCTGGGTGCTCGCCTTGGTCGCGGAATCGCCGACGGTCTGCCAGGCCGCACCGAGTTGCTGTGCGAATTCCTCGTTGTCCGGTGGCCACGGGTTCGCCATGGCCTTCACCGCGGCGTACAGCTCGTTCGCAGGTTCGGGAATCATCGGCCGCTCTTCGGCATCGCGGCAGCGGCACCGTGGTCGCCCGCCTCGTAGTCGGTGGTGGCGCCGACACCGGCCTCCGCGGCAGACTTCAACCCGGCCGAAATCCGGGTCGCGGCTTGGGAAAGCTTCTCGGCCGCGGGCCGGTAGCCCTTCATGAACGCCTGCCCCAGCAGACCCTGCCCGAGCCCGCCGGACAGGCCCGTGACCGTGCCCTGCGCGGCCGCCCACGCGCCGCCGAAGTCACTGCCCGCCGCGGCGATGCCGTTCGCCGCGCTGCGGGTACCACTCGGGTCCATCTCCATCGACGTCATCGCGAGGCCTCCCGGGCGAGCCCGTACAGCACCGGGTCGAACGCGAGATCGGTCTCGCCGGGCACCGCGTCCGGCGGCAGCACCGACACCGAGGCGTCGAACGCCTGCCGCTGCGCGGAATCCGCGGCCGCGCGACAGGTGCGTACGATCACCTCGGCCAGCGCGGCCGAGTCGGGACTGCGATAGATCCGCGGGTCGAGCCACACCTCGGTCACCGCACCACGCACGTCGACGGTCACGCTGACCAGCCCGTCGTCGGACTCGGCAGTGCCGGTGATCCCGGCCAGTCCACCCTGGACCCGCCGGATCCGCTCGGCCAGCCGCTCGCCGTCGGCGGCCTCGGCCGCCAGCTCCGCCTGTACCCGGTCCACCATCGCCCTCCTTCGTCGGTGGACCCACTTTCCGCCCGGCGGCGCCTCCGGTGGAGCGGGTGACCGCTTCCGGCCACCCGCCGCAGCGGGAACTCGCAAAGGGTCCCGAGCCGACTTCCGCCACGATGCGGGCCGCCACCGGGCGACGACGCGTCGGAAGGACCAAGCCGCGCCAGCCAGTCCACAGAGGACACGAGCGCTCAGACGAGACCGAGCAGCAGGATCGGCGCGGTGGTCGGCTGGGGCGATCCGGTGGCCGGTTCGGCGGTCACCGCGATCCGGTCGGTGTCCGGCGGAAGCGCCGCGCTGACCGTCCCTTCGCTCGCGTGCACCAGACCCGCCGACTGCGAGCCGCGCGGGCCGATCAGCCACAGCTGGTAGGCCTGCCCGCCGGCGAGCTCCGGCAGGCGCTGGACCTCGACGGTCACCAGACCCATTCGCCGGGACAACGTCGCACCGGCGGCACCGCCGGCGCCGTCGGCGTGCACCGTCGTCGCGTCCGGCGCCGACCGGACGTCGGCGGGAGCGGCTACCTGCGTCGTGCCGGAATCGTTCTCCTGCATACCGATGCTGATGCCGCCGGCCAGCAATGCCGTCGCGGCGGCCACCGCCGCGATCCCGCCCCCGGCGCGCTTGCGCCAGGAACGCGGTCCGCGCTCGGCGAACGCCGGGGCGGCATCCACTTCGGGCGGGAGCTGCCGGGTCGCGGTGACCGCGGAGACCACCCGGGCACGAAGCCCGTCCGGCACCGGATCCGTGGCGGCAGCGCCCAGCACCGCCGCCGTCTCGCGGAATTCGGCGACCTCGTGCGCGCAGGTGAGACATTCGTCGAGGTGCCGGGCGAAGGCGGCGCGCTCGCGATCGGTGACCGCGTCCAGTACGTAAGCACCCGCGAGGGTGTGCAGGTCGGCGGTGCTCATGAGCGTGTTACCCCCGCGCCCCGCAGTCGGACCAGCCCAGCCGGCAGGCGGGTGGCAGTCGCCGTCCGTACACAGTCCACAGTAGACAGGACAGTGCCGGACACGTCGTCGTACGGGCGACACGACTCGAGAAGCCCGGCCCCCGACACTGGTTCGGAACGGACGCGGTCGATCGCCCGCGAACGCACGGCGGCGAGCGGGGTGGTGCGGGCGACGGGCATGCGGCTTTCCTTTTCCGGGCGACTGGTCACCGGTGATTCGGTGACCAGCGGATCCGGTATTGGTGCCGTCGCCCGATCCGTGATCCGCATCACCCGATCGGGGGTACTTGCACTTTCCACCCATCCACCCCGGCGGCGGCGCCGAATCACGGTCACCAAGCAGTTCCACAGTGGACTGCGAAGCCGCTTTGGAGGAGTGAACCCCCGTGAACAAGATCCGTGTCGCCGGTATCGGCCTCACCGCGGTCACCGCGATCGCCCTGTCCGCCTGCAGCAGCGGCGACGAGGCCTCGTCCGGTGACAGCTCCAGCAGCAGCGCGCCCGCCCCGTCGTCCTCGGCCCCGGCCTCCAGCAGCGCCGCCGGCGGCGACGGTGTGACCACCAACGCCGACGTGTTCGGACCGGCCTGCTCGAAGCTGCCGCAGGGCAACGAGCCGGGTTCGCTGGACTCGATGGGCCCGCAGCCGGTCGCCAGCGCCGCGTCGACGAACCCGCTGCTGACGAAGCTGGTCGCCGCGGTCAAGGCCACCAGCCTGGTCGACACCCTCAACAGCCAGCCCGCGATCACCGTGTTCGCCCCGGCCGACGCCGCCTTCGACGAGCTCGGCGACGCGAAGTTCAACGAGCTGGCCAAGGCCCCCGACCAGCTCGCGCCGATCCTGCAGTACCACGTCCTCGGCAAGCGCTACGACGCCAAGGGCCTGTCCGCCGCCGGTTCGGTGGACTCGCTCAACACCGCGGGCGGCCCGGTCAAGATCGAGGGCAGCGGCGAGAACATGACCGTCAACGGCGCGAAGGTCCTCTGCGGCAACATCCCCACCAAGAACGCCACGGTCTTCGTGATCGACAAGGTCCTCACCCCCGGCACCAACAAGTAATCCCTGCCCCGGGCCACCAACCTCCCCTTGCGGGTGGTCCGGCAGCCGGCGGGCGAGGTGGCTCCGCACTCATCCGGAGTCACCTCGCCCGCCTTCCACTGTCCACATCCGCTGCCCGCCGACTGCCTGCCTTCCGCAGTCCGCCGGCGGGCAGCACCCGGTCTGTCGGCGGGTAGCAGGGGATCCGCCTTCAGGGGACGCGACAGCGGCAGCGTCCCGCCGGTCGCCGGCATGCGTCCACGATGGTGGCGGCGACCGGCCCCTTTCCGCGCCGTCCCGGCGCCGGCGCTTTCAGCCGGCGAAGATCACCCGGTTGCCGTCCGGATCCGTCAGCGGCAGGATGCGCGCACCGCCGCCCGGCTGCGGCCCGTCGTGGGCGATGCCGGCCTCGCTGGCGTGTGCCGCGGCGGCGTCGAGATCGGTCTCCTCCAGCACCACCGTGCAGTGCCCGGCCCGTTCCGGCTCCGCCCACACCTGCAGGCCGAACGTCTCCCCCGGATACCACTCGAGCAGCCCCGCCATCGGCCGGGCGTCCGGCCCACGGCCGAAGAGCCGGGTGTACCAGTCTTCGGCCCGGCCGAGGTCGGTGACGGTGCTCTGTGCCAGTACCCGGCGGATCATCGGGAACCTCCTGAACGAGTGCGAAACCGTACCCGGTGAGGAAACCACCGATGGCCGTCGATTTCACCAGTTCGCGCGAAGACAGGCCCGGACGACGGGAATCCGGCCGGACAGTCTGAGGTACCAGACGGATCTCGCGCGGCGGCTCTGTGTTCTCCGGATCGCGTCGCCTTCAATGGCGGCATCGCAGACGGGAACAGGAGCAGACCGTGAT
Organism: Amycolatopsis jiangsuensis; assembly: GCF_014204865.1. Classification (NCBI taxonomy): domain Bacteria; kingdom Bacillati; phylum Actinomycetota; class Actinomycetes; order Pseudonocardiales; family Pseudonocardiaceae; genus Amycolatopsis; species Amycolatopsis jiangsuensis. The sequence continues at coordinate 7,161,742 of NZ_JACHMG010000001.1, read as the reverse complement.
GGCCGAGCAGGATGGCGCGCTCACCGTGGAGCGACGCTCCATCGACTTCGTCCCGGAAGCCGAGCGGCACGGCCGCGCCCGCGGGCTGTTCGCGGTGTGGTTCGCGGCCAACATGCAGGTCACCACGATGGTGACCGGGGCGTTGGGCGTGCTGCTGGGGCTTTCGCTGCCCTGGGCGGTGCTGGCGCTGGTGCTGGGCAACCTGGCCGGCGCGCTGCTGATGGCACTGCATTCCGCACAGGGGCCGAAGCTGGGCGTTCCACAGATGATCCAGAGCCGGGCGCAGTTCGGGTTCCACGGCGCGATACTGCCGCTGCTGCTGGTGATCGTCATGTACATCGGGTTCTTCGCGACCAGCGCGGTGCTCGGCGGGCAGGCGCTGGCCGGGGCGACCGGAATGAACACCGACCTCGCGATCGTGGTGGTGGCCGCGGTCTGCACGGTGCTGGCGGTCTTCGGTTACCGGCTGATCCACCGGGTGGACCGCTGGATCAGCCTGATCAGCGCGCTCGGGTTCGTCTACCTGACCGTGCGGCTGCTGCAGACCGGCCACGTCGCACAGGCCTGGCACGGCGGCGGGGCGGCACCGGGGACGTTCCTGCTGGTGGTCTCGGTCGCGGCGACCTGGCAGATCACTTTCGCACCCTACGTCGCCGACTACTCCCGCTACTTGCCCAAGGCGACCTCGGTCTCCGCGGCGTTCTGGTGGACCTACGCCGGTGCGGTGCTGGGCACCATCTGGATGATGCTCTTCGGCGCGGTGGCGGTCGCGGTCGCGGGGCAGGCGTTCGACGGCGGCTCCATCCAGTTCGTGGTCGATCTGGCGCCCGGCGCGCACGGGCTCTTCGCGGTGATCGTCATCCTCGGCATCATCGCGATCAACGTGCTGAACCTCTACGGCTGCTTCATGTCCACCGCGACCACGCTGACCGCGGTGCGCCGGCACGGGATCGGCCCGCGCGGCCGGATCGCCTACCTCGTCACGGCCGCGGTGGTGTCCACCGCGATCGCCATCGCCGGGCGCGGGAACTTCCTGGCCAACTACGAGAACTTCATCCTGTTCCTGGCCTACTTCCTGATCCCGTGGACCGCGATCAACCTCGTCGACTTCTACGCCGTGCGCAAGGAGCGCTACGACGTGTCCGCGCTCTTCGATCCGGACGGGCAGTACGGCCGGGTGAACTGGCGGGCGCTGCTGCCCTACCTGGCCGCGATCATCGTGGAAGTCCCCTTCATGAGCACCACGTTCTACACCGGGCCGATGGTCGCCCACGTCGGCGGCGCGGACATCTCGTGGATACTGGGCACGGTCGTGGCCGGTGGCCTGTACTACGTGGCCATGCGGTACTCGCCGGAGTTCCGTGGACTGTCCACGCGAGAAGAGGACACTGTCTGACCGCTTCGCCCGGCAGGGTCGGTACGCGTGAGAGACTCCGCGGAACTCGACGCGAAGGAGCGGACGGCGTGACCACTGTGGACACCCGCGCGCTGAACCGCGCGACCCTGGCAAGGCAGCTCCTGCTCGATCGCGGCGATCTGCCCGTCCACGACGCCATCGCGCACCTGTGCGGAGTGCAGGCGCAGGAACCGCAGGAGCCGTTCGTCGGGCTCTGGTCGCGGTTGCCCGCGTTCGACCCCGGCTCGCTCGACGACCTGCTCACCGGACGCCACGTCGTGCGGACGCATCTCATGCGCCGCACCGTGCACCTGCTGACCGCGGACGACGCGCTGGCGTGGCGGACCCGGCACGACGCGATGTTGCGCCAGCGGGTGCTCGGCACCTACCGGCGCGAGCTCGACGGCGTGGACCTCGAAGAGCTCGCCGCGGCGGGCCGGGCGGTGCTGGCGGACGGCGAACCCCGTTCGATGCCCGAGCTCGCCCGGGCGCTCGCCGGGCAGTGGCCCGCGCCGGGTACCCGCGCGCTGGGGGAAATGCTGGTGGCTGCTCTCATCCCGATGGTCCAGCTACCGCCGCGCGGGCTGTGGCGCACGAAGGCGGGGGCGCGGAACGTGCCGATGCGCACCTGGCTGGGCCGCGATCCCGGTCCCGCGGACGCCGCCGGTCCCGCCCTCGTCCGGCGTTACCTGGCCGCGTTCGGGCCCGCCGCGTCGGCCGACCTGCGGGCCTGGTGCGGGCTGGCCGGGCTGCCCGCCGCGGTGGCCGCGGTCCGCGAGGAACTGGTGAGCTTCCGCGACGAACGAGGCCGTGAACTGCTCGACCTGCCCGGCGCACCCCGGCCGGATCCGGAGACCCCGGCACCGGTGCGTTTCCTGCCCGCGTTCGACAACGCCATCCTGGGCTACCACGACCGGACCCGGATCATCGACGACGAGCACCGCGGCCTCTCGGTGGCCGGCGCGCGCGTGGTGCTGGTCGACGGCCGGGTCACCGCGACCTGGACGGTCGAGGAAGGCACCGTGTCCGTCGCCCCGCTGCGCCGCCTCTCCCGTGCCGAACGCGCCGAAGTCACCGCGGAAGGCCAGCACCTGGCGTCCTTCCTCTCCGACGGCGACCACGATCGCGCCCGGATCACCTGACATGCCGGCCTGACCGGCAGGCGAGAACGGCTCGGCGGGAGTGCCGGCGAACGTACCGACGACGTTGTGGATGGTGGCGAGCCCGGCCGGGTCCCGGCCCGCCTCGGCTGCGGCCCGGTCGATCACGACCCGGCCTTCGGCGAACGCGGCACCGCGCCAGTCCTGCGCCGAGGGGGCATCCACGACCCGGTGAGCGCCCTGATCAGCGTGATGCTCTCGGCCAGCAGCCGCACCGCTGCGCCCGGGGTACGGCGTTCGACGCCGAGCCGCACGATCTCGTCCCGGAAAGCCCCGGCGCCGGCGCCGAGCGCGATCCGGCCACCGACAGCGCCGACAGCGCACTGACCGTCCTGGCCAGCATGGGTGCGGGCCGGCACGGCAGGTTGTCACGGTGACCACGTCCAGTCCGGCACGGTCGGCGGCCTGCGCGTCGGCGATCAGCCGCGCGGGATCACCGGGCGTGACCTCCATCCCGTTGAACCCGGAATCCAGCCTTACACCGAAAATCGTCACTGGTCACCCCTGAGGAAGCCCGGCAGTGTGGTCACGACGACCGACGTACCGGGCTTCCCGCGCCGAGGAGCGTCAGACGATCCGCGCCGGCGCCTTGACCACCTTCTGCACCGCCGGGTTCCGCTCGATGCCGGCCTGCGCGCCGCCGCCGACACCGGAGTCGAACGCCGCGGTGATGATCAGGTTCCGTTCGGCAGGCGAGAGCACCCCGCCGTCGAGCAGCTCCTGCGTCACCGCCCGGACGTAGGCCACGAACTGGTCGTTCGACGCGTACGCCGACTCGTCGTCGATCACGTCGTTGATCGTGCAACCGTTGCCGGTGTCGCGGTTTTCGACCTGGCTGTCCGCGAGGCCGAGAACCACCGTCTCCCGGGTGTCGGAGTCCGGGCAGACGTCCGGGCCCGGCGGTGCCGCAACGATGGTGAACGCGCCGCCTTCCTCCGCCGAGACGTTGCCCGCCTTGTCGGTGGCGCGGTGGAGCACGGTGTGCTTGCCGAGCCCGGTCACCTTGACCGGGTCGGTGTAGACAGTCCACTCGCCACCGTCCACTTGGTACTCGACCTTGGCCACCCCGGACCCCGTGTCCATGGCCTCCACGGTGACGGTCGCTTCTTCGATGTAGGACCAGTTGGCGTCCAGGTCGCCGCTGACCGTCATGGCGACGGTCGGCGCGGTGCTGTCGTCCCCTTCGACCACGGTGAACGTCGCCGCTTCTTCCGTCGAAGCGTTGCCCGCCTTGTCCGTCGCCCGGTAATGAACCGTATGGGCACCCGCAGTGGACACGACGACCGGCTCCGCATACGCGGTCCACTCGCCCTCGTCCACCTTGTACTCGGTCTTGTCCACACCGGATTCGTCGTCGGCGGCCTTCACGGTCACGGTCGCTTTGCCGACATAGTTGCCGTCGGCGTCCTGGTTACCCGCGACCTCCGCGGTGACCGTCGGCGCGGTCGTGTCGCTGCTGACCACGGTGAAGTGCGCCATGCCCTCCTCGGAAGCGTTGCCCGCCTTGTCGGAGGCACGGTAGTGCAGCATGTGCATACCCGGCGCGGAAACCGCGACCGGATCCGCGTACGCGGTCCATTCGCCTTCGTCCAGCGCGTACTCCACCTTGTCCACGCCGGAATCGGCGTCGGTGGCGGTCAGCTTCACCGTGGCGGTGTCGAGGTAGTTGCCGTCGGCGTCCTGCTCCCCCGTCACCTCCGCGGTCACCGTCGGCGGAGTGTCGTCCCCGGGCTGCCCGGCCACGACGCTGAACGACGACATTCCTTCCTCGGAAGCGTTGCCCTCCTTGTCGGTCGCCTTGTAGTGCACCATGTGCGCGCCGACGGAATCGACGACGACCGGGGCGGAGTACGCGGTCCACTCGCCTTCGTCCAGTTTGTACTCGACTTTGTCCACTCCGGACTGACTGTCGGTGGCGTCCAGCTTCACGGTCGCGGAACCGACGTAGTTGCCGTCGGTGTCCTTGTTCCCGTCGACCGTCGCGGTCACCGTCGGCGGGGTGGTGTCCGAACCGCCACCGCCGTCGGTCACAATCAGTTCACCCTGCATCTGGGTGTGGCCCTGAACCGTGCAGTGGTAACGGTATTTGCCGGGGGTGAGCGTGACGGTCGCTTCGTGCTCGCCGCCCTGGTCGTCGTAGGGGTTGGCGAGGATGTTCAGGTCGACGTCGTGGTTGTACCCCTCGGTCGTGGTGTCGAAGGTGAGCGTGTGCGACATCGTCGAGCCGAGGGCTTCGGTGTTCTGGAACAGGATCAGCGTTTCGCCGGCCACCGCGGTGGTCGGCGCGGACAGGTAGTGGTCGGTGCTGTTGCCCGCGGTCCAGGTCAGAGTCTGGACCGGCGCGGCGGCGGCACTGCTCGAGGCCGCCGCGGAGCCCGGCAGCGTCAGGCCCAGCAGGGCGAGCGCTGCGGCCAGCACCGCCACGACGAGGGTTCTCGGGGACATCGCGGGGAAACCTTCCGTGCGAGGGACCGGCCGGGGACGGGCGGAGCGCCCGCCCCCGGCCGGGTTCCGGATTACAGCTGCCGCACCCGGATGTTGCGGAACTCCATCAGGTCGTTGTCACTGTGGTTCTGCAGGCCGATGTACCCGCTGACGAACTGCCGGAGATCGGTCGGCGGATCACCCGCGCGCGAGGAGGTCTGGCCCGGGGTGTTGTCGAACTCGTTGATCACCGCGCCGTTGCGGATCATCGTGAAGTGCTGCCCGACGACCTTGATCTCGTAGTCGTTCCAGGTCCCCTTCGGCCGCACGCCCGCCTGGTCCAGCGTGCGCGAGTCGAAGTTGTACACCGACCCGGTCTTCTGCGGTTCGCCGGTGGCCCCGTCGTAGATCTGGATCTCGTGTCCGCAGAAGATCGCGGCCCAGGCCGGATCGGTGCGTGCCGCGCCGACCGTGCCGCAGCTGCCCGGCGGACGCTGGTCCAATGGGGTCCGCAGGTCCGGGAACCGGATGAACACGCCGCTGTTCGCGCTGCCCTCCGGTGCCACGTCCTTGAACTGCAGCTTCACCGAGAAATCGCCGTACTGCCGGGCGGAGTACCACAGCATGCCCAGCCCACCGGACGGTTTCAGCGAGCCGTCCGGCTGCATGGCGAACTGCCCGGACGGCGCCTGTGTCCAGTTGCGGAACGACTCGGCCGTACCGTCGTAGATCGCGTCGTAGCCGGTGACCCCCTTGGTGCCGATCGGTGACGCGTCGGCCGCGGCGGTGATCTTGCCCGCTTCGTCGTCGCTCAGCACCCCGCGGTCACTCAGCCGGCCCACCGCCTGGTCGACCTGGTTGACGAAGCCGGCGTGGGAGGTCCACGTGCTTTCGTCGTCGATCAGGTCGTCGACGGTGCAACCACCACCCGCGTTCCGGTTCTGCACCCCGGTATCGGTGTCGCCGAGCGTCACTGTCGCACTGGGATCAGCGAGGAAGCAGCCGACGTTCACCGAGTTCCGCGTCGTGACCGTCTCACCATCGGCGTAGGTCACGGTCAGCTTCGCGGTGTAGAGCCCGGTATTCGCGTAGGTGTGCCGTGGATCGGCCTGTGTGGAAACCGTGCCGTCGCCGAAATCCCACTTGTAGGAGACGCCACCGGCCTTCGATCCGGTGAAGGCCGCGGTGAGCGGTTTGTTCTGCACCATGGCCGACGACACCGTCGCGGCCGGGGTGGGCCCTCCCCCGGTGTAGCTGATCTTCAGCAGCTTCTGGTTGCTGTCCAGGCTGAAGAAGCCGCTGCCGTAGTCGAGCACGTACAGTGCGCCGTCCGGACCGAACTTGGCGTCCATCCAGCTCTGCAGCTTCTCGTCCCCGCCACCGGAGGGAATGATCTGGCGCAGTGTTTCGGCGAACAACGGCGGATCCTGGTTCGCCACCCCTTCGGCGTCCACAGTGGCCGCGATGCGGTTCTGCCCGTTGCTCTCGTCACCGATGAACCACTTGTCGTTCCAGTACTCCGGCCACGCGACCCCGCTGTTGGCGTTCACCAGATCGCGGTGGTAGGTCGGTCCGTCCATCACCGCCTGGCCGCCACCCCGCAGGTACGGTTCGGTGTAGGTGGCGTCCGCCGCGTTGTAGGTCGGCACGGAACTGCCGGGACGGTTCGGGAACACCGGACCGCCGCCGTCGGGCGAGTACCAGATCATATTCTTCTTCACCGGCGGCAGGTTCACCAGACCGGTGTTGCGCGGCGAGGTGTTCACCGGGTTGTCGCAGTCGTACCAACCGGTGAGCACGGCCGCGTCGGTGCTGCTGCGATCGCGGTAGGGCTGCTTGTTGCCCATGCAGTACGGCCAGCCCTGGTTGCCCGCCTCGGTGATGATTGTCGCGGTCTCGTACTTTGCCGGCCCGAGTTCCGGGCTCGGCGAGGACGCGTCCGGGCCGACCCACGCGGCGTGCAGCCAGTTGGTCTTCTTGTCGATGTGCAGCCGGGAAATGTTGCGCACGCCCATCACGTAGATCTCCGGGAGGGTCTTGTCCCCCGGGTCCTTGTCCTCGGGGAACAGGTTCCCCTCCGGAATAGTGTAGGTGCCGTCGGCCTCCGGATGGATGCGCAGGATCTTGCCGGCCAGGTTGTTGGTGTTGCCCGCGGTACGGCGGGCATCCTGGAACGAAATGCCCTTGTAGTCCGCGGTCCAGTTGTTGCCGGAGTACCCGTTCGAACCCTCGGAGGAGTTGTTGTCACCGGAACCGATGTAGAGGTTGCCGTCCTTGTCGAAGTCCATGCCGCCGCCGGCGTGGCAGCAGCTGTGGATCTGCACCTCCCAGGACAGCAGGTCCTTACGGGTGGCCTGGTCCAGTGTCTGGTTCTTCAGGTCGTAGGTGAACCGCGAAACCGTGCGCCGCCCGACCTGCTTGTCCCGGTCGATCGAGTCGTGCGGCATCCAGTAGGCGTACATCCAGCCGTTTTCGCTGAACTTCGGGTCCAGGGTGAGACCGAGCAGGCCCTCCTCGTTCTTGACCAGCTCGTCCCCGCTGCCGCGATTGCCCATCACCTGCAACGTCGTCAGCAGCTTGGGCTTCTTCGTCACCGGGTCCCACTGGTGGATCGTGCCGCAGCCGAGGCCGACGTTCGGGTCGTCCCAGCTGACCACCGGACCGGTCGGGCAGGCCGCCTTGCCGATGTAGAAGACCTTGCCGTCCGGCGCGATGGTGAGCCCGTGCGGTTCACCGATCTGGTCCAGCTGGCCGGGCTGGTTCTTCCCGGTCAGCCGTTCCACCTTGTAGTTCGACGCGATGCCCGCCTTGCAGTCGCCGCGCACCATCCCGGTGGTCCACTTCAGCGCGCCGAGGATGTGCTGCCGGAACTCGGCCTCGCCGTAGCTGGCCTCAGTGCGGCCCATTCCGCTGTAGAACGAGCGGCCGCCGTCGTAGTCGCGGCACCAGGAGATCGGGTGGAACGGCCCGTTCGCCCCGGCGCCCGGGGTGTAACCGGCCTCCTCGACCTGCGCGACGGTGTGCACGGTGCCGACCGGGTTGACGTCCCAGTTGAGCCACCGGTCGGTGCGGACCCACTTCTGCGGCAGGCCGGCAGTGGCCGGGTTCAGCTTGTCGAGTACATCGACGGTGGCCTTCGCCGGATCGCCTTCCGGCGGTGGGGTGGACTGGTCGGTGTCCAGCCGGAAATCGGCCAGCTGCAGCAGCGGTTCCCCGGCGTTCGCGGTGATGTTCAGCCGGTAGTGGGCGTAGGCCTTGGCACCGGTGACCGGGAACGTGCGGGTCTGCTGGCGATCGGCGAACGTCTCGCCGGTCCGAGTGTCCAGGTCCGTCCACGTGGTGCCGTCGTCGGAACCCTGCAGGGTCCAGTCCTTCGGGTCACGGCCGGCGTAGTCGTTGCCGGAGACCAGGGTGTAGCTGTTCACCGTGATCGGCGCGGACATCTGGTAGGCGACCCACCCGGTCGGCTCCTTGCTCAGCCACTTGGTGCTCGGGTCGTTGTCGGCCAGCTTCTCCTTGGTCTCGTTCGGCGGGTTCTCGCCGCTCGCGGTGATCGCCTGCGGCGTCGGCCTGCTGCCCACCGGGCGCGCCCCGATCAGCCCGGAAAACCACTGCGAACCGTCCTGTGCCTTGGCCGCGTCGGACAGGCCGAGGAAACCGCCGCCGTCCTTCATGTAGTTCTGCAGCGACGTTTCCTGGTCCCGGTCGAGCTCGGTGCCCTGCGAGGAAAGGAAGACGACCCCGCGGTACTTGGCCAGCGTCGCCGGAGTGAACACCGCGGGGTCCGAAGAGGACGTCACGGTGATGCCGTTTGCCTGCCCCAGGCTCGCGATCGCGTCGGTGGCCCGCAGGACCGGGTCCTTCTGGTCCCCTGCGGCTCCGTGGAACACCAGGACGTTGATGGGGACGTTCGTCGCGGCTTCGGCGGCCGGCGTGACCACGAGCGGGAGTCCCGCGCCCACCACCGCCCCGGCCGCGAGGGCCGACAGCGACCTGCGGCGCAGGCCGAACCGGAAAGCACGTCGTCTCATCTGCTTCGCTCCTTCCTGGTGACGGGCGGCCTAGTGGTGCATGTGCGCGCTGGCTGCGGCATCGGTACTGCCCTCCGGTTTCGCGGTCGGATGGTGGTGGCCCTTGAAGTGGTCGATCGCGTCCTGCGCACCGGGCGGCATCCCGCCGTCGGCCTCGCGGACCAGGAACAGCCCGGACATGCCGTCGTCCGAGTGCTGCTGCACGTGGCAGTGGTACATCCACGCGCCCGGGCCGACGCCGGACCCGGCGATCACCTGGAAGCCGAAGGAGCACCCGGGATCGAGCGTCTTGTTGTCGACGATCGAGGCGTTGTCCGTCGCGCTGGTGAGCATGCCGGTGCGGGTGTCGGCCCAGCGGTGCGCGTGCAGGTGGAAGGTGTGCATCAGGTTGCCGTGCCCGATGCAGATGAACTCGACCCGCTCCCCCAGGTTCGCCTCGAAGATCGGGGTGTCCGGCGCCATCTGGTGGTTGATCCACATCTCGGTGAACACCACGGTGAACTGCTTGCTGGGCAGCAGATCGCCGCGTTTGCGCACGATCAGCCCGCCGTAGAGGCCCTTCATCAGGCCCGCGGTTCCGTGGTCACCGCCGAGCGCGTGGTCGTGGTAGTGCCAGTAGCCGGCGCTGCCGGGCATCCAGAAACCGTTGGCCGCCTGGCTCGCGGTCCGCGTTTTCCAGGTGTAGGTCTTGGTCTCGTACGGTTCGTTGAACGAGTTGTTGAGCGGCGAACCGTCCGAAGTGGTCTCGTAGTTGACCCCGTGCGGATGGATCGAGAGCCGCTGGTCGGTCCGGTTGACCAGCTCGATCACCAGCGTGTCGCCCTCGTAGCATTCCAGCAGCGGACCGGGGATGGTCGGCTTGCCGGGCTCCAGCCCGTACCCGACGCGGGTCGTGCCGGCCACCGTGTCGGCGTAAAGGGTGATGTTGCGGGCCTGTCCCGCGGCGGCGGCCGGCGTCGCACCGGCACCGGCCACCACGACCGGGGCCAGCACCCCTGCCGCGGTCCCCGCGAGCATCGATCTCCGGGACAGCCCGCTCTTGGTCTTCCTGTCCATAGTGGACCTTTCCGGTCAGAAACGGACGGTGTGCAGGTAGCGGAACCCGGCCTGCGCGGTGGCGAGCGGGTCGGTCGGCATGTCGTGCTCGACGATGTACTCGTGCAGGTTGGGCAGGGTGCTGCGGAAGATCCGCGGGAAGTCGATGACCCCGGCACCCGGGTCGACCATCTGCCCGTCGGCGGTGCGGTCCTTCACGTGGTACTGCGGCACGCGCGGGAAGTTCTGCCAGTACAGCTTGATCGGATCGGCCCCGCCCTCGACCGCCCAGAACAGGTCGATCTCCAGGTGCACGTACCGGCCGCTGGTGTTCGCGGCCAGCACGTCGTACGGGCGGACTCCGTCGATCGGCTCGAACTCGTGTGCGTGGTTGTGGTAGCCGAGCGGGATACCGGCCCGCCGGAAGGCCCGTCCGGCGTCCTCGAGCTGCCCGGCGAACTGCTTCCAGCCATCGATGGTGTCGAAGGCCGCGAACGGCACGTTCGCCCGGGTGTTGCCGAGGGTGCGTGCGTCGGCGATGGTCTGGTCCAGATCACCGTCGATGCCGACGTGCGTGGAGGTCGCCTTGATCCGGTATTTGTCCAGCAGACGGCGGAATTCCTTCGCCGTGCGCCCGTAGGTCCCGGCGAGTTCGACCTTGCGGTAGCCGATGTCGGCCAGCGCGGACAGGGTGCCCTCCAGGTCCGCCTCCAGCGCGGTACGCAGGGAGTAGAGCTGGATGCTGATCTTGTCGACCGGAACCCGCAGGTGGCCGTGCCCGAAACCGGCAGGCTGGGCCGCGGTCGTGGTCGCGGCGCCGGCCACGCCCGGCAGGGTCACCGCGGCACCGGCCGCCACCGCCGCCGTCGCGGCGCCACGGAGGATGGCACGCCGGGAGTGGAACTTCTCAGCTTCTTCACCGCACATGGAACCGCCCTCACTTCTGGTTGCTGAAAGCCGCGTCGAAGGCCGCCGACGGCTTGTCGAACAGGAGTTTCCGCAGGTAGGTCACCGCCTCGGCGGCGCCGCGGAGCCGGTCCATCCCGGCGTCCTCCCACTCCACCGAGACCGGACCGGCGTAGCCGATCGAGTTGAGTGCCCGGAAGCAGTCCTCCCAGGGCACGTCGCCGTGCCCGGTCGAGACGAAGTCCCAGCCACGCCGGGGATCGCCCCAGGGCAGGTGCGAGCCCAGCCGGCCGTTGCGCCCGTCGAACCGCTTGCGGGTGTCCTTGCAGTCCACGTGGTAGATCCGGTCGGCGAAATCGAGGATGAAGCCGACCGGATCGAGGTCCTGCCAGACGAAGTGCGACGGGTCCCAGTTCAGCCCGAAGGCCGCCCGGTTGCCCACGGCCTCGAGCGCGCGTTTCGTGGTCCAGTAGTCGTAGGCGATCTCCGACGGGTGCACCTCGTGTGCGAACCGCACGCCCACCTCGTCGAACACGTCGAGGATCGGGTTCCACCGGTCGGCGAAGTCCTGGTAGCCCTCGTCGATCACCGCCTGCGAGACCGGCGGGAACATCGCCACGTACTTCCAGGTCTTCGAACCGGTGAAGCCGATCACCGTCGACACCCCGAGTTTCGCCGCCGCCCGTGCGGTGTCGGCCATCTCCTGCGCGGCCCGCTGCCGGACGCCCTCGGGTTCACCGTCACCCCACACCCGGGAGGGGATGATGGCCTGGTGGCGTTCGTCGATGGGGTCGTCGCACACGGCCTGACCCACGAGGTGGTTGGAAATGGCCCAGACCTTCAGGCCGTGCTCTTCCAAAAGCCGCAGCCTGCCGGGCACGTAGTCCTTTTCGGACAGTGCGCGGTCGACCTCGAAGTGGTCGCCGGAGCAGGCGATCTCGAGGCCGTCATAGCCCCATTCGCCGGCGAGCTTGCACACCTCGGTGAACGGGAGATCCGCCCACTGCCCGGTGAACAGGGTGATCGGCCGGCTCACCGGGGCTCCTCGATACTGCGTCGGTGCGGGGACAGGGTCATGGGCGATCCTTTCGATGAGCGACGGCGATCAAGGAAACGGGACGCGGGTCGTGCGGGTGGGTTACTTGAGTCCTTGCAGCGAAAGCAGCAGCGGGTGCACGCCGGTCGCCGCGATCCGGCCGGAGGGTTCGCCGGCCGGGTCCGAGCAGAGCAGCACCGGGCCGTCGGCAGAGGAATCCGGCAGCCTGCCGTGCGAACCACGCACCCACCGGGGATCGGTCGGGACGACGTCCATCGCGTAACGCAGTCCGGCGAACTTCTTGCCCAGGTTGAGCCCGGCCCGCGCCTTGGCGAACCGGTCCTGGGGATCGAAGAACAGCTCGGCCGGGTCGTAGCCGGGCTTGCGGTGGATCTCGACGCCGCGGGCGAAGTCGGGTTTGCGCGCGTCGTCGAGCCAGTAGTAGTAAGTGAACCAGGAGTCGGGCTCGGCGACAGCGACGAGTTCACCGGCGCGCTCGTGGTCGATTCCGTACTTCGCCTGGGCTTCGCGGTCCAGTACCTCGTCCACTCCGGACAGTTCGTGCGCGATCGCGCGTACTCGATCCACATCGGACTCGTCGCGGACGTAGAGGTGCGCGACCTGGTGATCGGCGACGGCGAACGCGCGTGAGGCCCAGGGATCCAGGTACTCCATACCGGCCTGGGTGTAGACCTCCAGCAGTCCTTCCCGGCGCAGCGCCCGGTTGAGATCCACCGGCCGGTGCACGTCGGTGATGCCGTACTCGCTGAGCACGACCACCGTCGCGCCGGCGTTGCGGGCATCGTCCAGCAGTGGCGCGAGTGCCTTGTCCAGCTCCCGTGCGGCCTTTGCCGCCTGTGGTGCGTCGGGACCGAAGCGCTGCAGGTCGTAGTCCAGGTGCGGGACGTAGGTCAGCAGCAGATCCGGACGGCGCTCGCGCAGGATCTGCCGCGACGCGCCGATCACCCACTTGCTCGACTTGAGCGACGCGGTGGGGCCCCAGTACTGGAAAAGCGGGAACTCCCCGAGCTCGCCGGTGAGCCGGTCGTGCAGCTCGGGCGGGCGCACGTAGGCGTCCGGCGACTTGCGTCCGTCGGCGTGGTAGATCGGCCGCGGCGTCACCGTGACGTCGGTGGACATCCCCATCGCGTACCACCAGCAGACGTTCGCCGAGGTGTAGCCGGGGTGTGCGGCCCGCGCGGTCTCCCACAGCTTTTCGCCGCCGACGAGCCGGTTGTGCTGGCGCCACAGGAAGATCTCACCCAGCTCGCGGAAGTACCAGCCATTGCCCACGATGCCGTGCTGCGCGGGCAGCAACCCGGTGAGGAACGTCGACTGCGCACTGCAGGTGACCGCGGGCAGCACCGTGCCCAGTTCGGCCTGCCAGCCGTCGCGGGCGATCTCCGACAGCTTCGGCATGTGCCGCAGGGCCTTCGGGGTCAGTCCGACGACGTCGAGAACCACCAACGGCTTCACGCGGCGCTCCCTTCCCCGATCAGGTTCGCCTGTGCCCAGGCGAGTTCCGCGGCGATCCCGCCGACCAGGTCGCCCGCGCCCAGCAACACGCTCCAGGTGTAGGTCTCGACCTCGAGGTGCGGCCGGCCGGGCAGCCCGGCGGCCACCGTGCGCAGCACGTCCGTGGTCGTGGCCAGCGGCGCGGCCGGAGCCTGGTGCAGTGGCAGGTGGAAGTGCACCCGCCACGGCCCCTCTCCGGGCAGCTCCTCCCAGGCGCCGGGAAGATCGTCGGCCCGGTGCACCACCCCGACCGCGTCGAGTTCGCGAACCTGGTGCAGGTAACGGGGTTCGGCGAACGTCGCCAAGGCATCGCGCGCCTCGGCCGGCTTCGGCACGTGCAACGCCGCGGACGCCTGCACCTTGACGACGTCCACTTCGGACGCCGCGATGGCGGCCAGCGTTTCCGCCGGGTCGGCGAAGGAAACCGCGAGGTGGCAGGTGTCCAGGCACAGACCGACGTAGGCCGGATCGACCCGGCCGGACAGCCAGCCCAGCGCATCGTCCACGGTGTCGAGGACACATCCGGGTTCGGGCTCCACGGCCAGCCGGATCGGCCGGTCCCCGGCCGCGGCGAAGATCCGGATCACCCGAACGACCTGGTCGATCGCCTCCGACGCACACCGGTCGTCGTAGGCCGTCCACGGGTCACGCCAGCCCAGCGGAAGGGTGGAAATGCTGCCGTACGAAGCGTCTTCAGCCAGCAGATCGGCCAAGACGGTCACGCAGTCGATCGTGTAGGCCACCCGCTCGCGGTCCGTCCATCGGGGACGGTAGACCGCGTGCTTCACGACTTCGTCGTGAAAACCACCGTAGGGAAAGGCGTTCAGCGTGTAGACCGCCAGGCCGCGTGCGTCCAGCTCCGCACGCAACGCTTTGCGCGCAGCCACATCGTCGGCGAGCCCACGGGCGACCGGGGCGGAAAGCCACAGTCCGACACCGAGCCGGTCCGCGCCGAGCCGCTCACGCACCGGCAACGCGTACCGTTCCAGTTGCGCGACGATACCGGCGACGTCCTCCGCGGGATGCACGTTCGTGCAGTAGGAGATCATTTGCGGGCACCCCGCAGCACCGAGTTGCCGGCGAACTCCTGCGGCTCGCCGCTGAACCCGGGCAGTGGATCGAGCGTGAGCCGTCCGCTCTGGCCGTAGAACTCGACCGGGTTCTGCCACAGCACCCGGTCCACGTCGGCCTCGGTGAAGCCGTCGTCGAGCATTGCCTGCCCGGTTTTCGCGGTCTTCAGCGGATCCGAGCGGCCCCAGTCCGCGGCCGAGTTGACGATCATCTGCTCCAGGCCGTACTGACGCAGCAGCGCGACCATCCGGTGTTCGTCCATTTTGGTGTCCGGGTAGATGGAGAACCCCATCCAGGATCCGGAGTCCTTCACGAGCTTGACGGTGACCTCGTTGAGGTGGTCCACGGTCACCCGCTCCGGCGGGATCCCGGACTCCCGGACCACGTCGAGGGTCCGCTTGGTGCCTTCCAGCTTGTCCCGGTGCGGAGTGTGCACCAGCACCGGCAGCTCGTGCTCCACGGCCAGCTCCAGCTGCCGCGCGAAGACCTCGTCCTCCTCCCGGGTCATCGAGTCGTAGCCGACCTCGCCGACCGCGACCACCCCGTCCTTGGCCAGGTACCTCGGCAGCACCCCGAGTACTTCGCGGCAGCGGGGATCGTTGGCCTCCTTGGGGTTCAGCGCGATGGTGCAGTGGTGCCGGATGCCGAACTGGCCGGCACGGAAGCGTTCCCAGCCGATCAGCCCGTCGAAGTAGTCGGTGAACGAGCCGACCCCGGTGCGCGGTTGCCCGAGCCAGAACGCGGGTTCGACGAGCGCGCGGACACCCGCCGCGTACATCGCCTCGTAGTCGTCGGTGGTCCGGGACGTCATGTGGATGTGGGGATCGAAGATGCGCACCGCTGGTCACCTTCCTTGAGCAGGTCCAGAGCGTCGGCGGAGACAGTGCGACCGGCCGCCCGGCGTTCGTCGGCGAAATCGGCGAGCATCCGCAGCAGCTCGTCGTCCGCGCGAGTTTTCAGGTCCGCGACCGCGGCCAGCGGCACGCCGGTGAACACGCATTTCAGCACCCCGTGCCGCCAGGCGTGGTCGTCGAGGAACCGGGCGCCGAAGCTGCCCATCGCCGCCGCGACGAGCCGGGTGTCGTTGGCTCGCAGAGCGTCCCCGACCAGCTCCAGCCCGGCGCGGGTGACTTCGGCGCCAGGGGACTCCGTCGCGTTGAGCGCACGCAGAACCCCGCGCCGCTCGGCATCGTCGCCGTAGCGGTACAGGTCACGAAGCTCCGCGGCCAGCGCCGGGTCGTCGAGGACCTCGGCCAGCGCCGCGACCAGCCGGACCCGGACCCGGTCGTCGGCCGTGCCGTGCACGAGACCCTGCGGGTCGGTCGCCGGCTCCAGTGCGTCGCGTCCGGCCACCCGGCCGACCGCCGGGAAAAGCGTGCCGATGGCCGAAGGCTTCGCACGGATGCGGTGTTCCGCCTGCACCGGCCACGGCATCGCGGCGCTCAGCGCGGTGAACGCACGCCGGGCGGTGTCCGGCGCGGCGTGGCTGTGCCGGGGCAGCTCCACCGCGGCCAGCCCGGTGTAGCCGATGTCCGCCAGCGCCGCGAGCGTGCCCGCGAGATCCAGCTGTCCGTCGCCGAATTCCAGGTGCTCGTGGACGTTCGGCAGCATGTCGTCGAGCTGCACGTTCCACAGCAGCGGACCGGCGAGACGTACGCACTCCGCCGCGTCGGCCGGTTCCACGGCAACGCAGTGCCCGACGTCGAGGGTGACGCCGAACAGCTCCGGTTCACCGAGTTCCTTGCGCAGGTCCAGCACCTGGCTCAAGTGCCGCACGAGATGCCCGGGTTCGGGTTCCATGGCGAGCCGGACACCGTGTCGCTCCGCCTGCCCCAGCACCGCGGCGACCCCGGAGCGCAATCGGGACCACGCGAGGTCGTCTTCCACAGTGGACACACCGGACCAGAAGGAGACACAGTCGGCGCCGAGGTCCCCGGCGATCTCCAGCGCCTTGCTCAGGAACGCGATTCGCGGCGCCGGATCGTCGGACAGCAGGGTCGGCGAATGCTTGTGCCACGGATCCAGCAGGTACCGGGCACCGGTCTCGATCACCACCCGGTGCAGGCCGAGCGAGGAAAGCCGCGACGCGAGCCGACCGACCCGGCGGGGCAGCTCACCGGAGAACGGGTCGAGGTGGTCGTGGTCCAGCGTCAGCGCCACCCCGGTGTAGCCGAGGTCGGCGATGACCGCGAGCGCGTCGTCGAGCCGGTGGTTGGCGAACCCGTTGGTGCCGTAACCGAGGTGGAAGCTCATGTCGGGCTCACCTTCCTGGACAGTTTCCGGGCCAGCGGGAGGGCGGCGCTCACGAGTGCGGCGCCCAGCACCGTGTGCTTGGCCGCGACAGCCGCCTGCAGGGGGACCATGCCGTGGATGCCGGTCACCGTCGCCGTGCGCACAGCCGGCGCCGACGGATCACGGACCGCGGCCGCCTGTGCCCGCCCGACCAGGCCGGCGTACCCCGAGGCAGCCGTCATCGAGACGAGCCGGCGCCAGCCGCCACGAGCAGGTCCGGTCAATGCCAACGTTGTCGCCGCACAGCTGGTAGCCAGGGCAACACGGGCAGTCGTCGCGTCAGCGCCGTGTACCTCCCCTGTCGACAGCGCGGTGACGCCGAGGGTATGCACGCCGACCGCCGCCGCGGCTCCGGCCGCTTTACCGGGCTGGTCACCGGCGCCGAGCAGCACGTCGAGGGTGCGGCAGACCGCCATCGCGACCGGTCCGGCCGGCGTCGGCTTGAACACGGTGTCGTAGGCCCACACCGCCGCGGCCAGCGGAACCGCCACCTGTACCGTCTTCCGGCCGCCACCGAGCGCGGCGAGGCCGAGCCCGGCAGCGGTCAGCGCGGTCCCGGTGGCCAGCGCGGAACCGGCGCTCACCCGCCCGGACGGAATGGGCCGCTCCGGACGTTCCACCGCGTCGAGCTTCCGGTCCGCCCAGTCGTTGAGCGCCATCCCGGCCCAGTAGAAGGCGGCCGAGGACAACGGCAGCAGCAACCGTCGTCCGGTCATCCGCAGACCCGCCGCGGCCGATCCGGCGACCGGGTCACCGAGCGCGGTCAGCGCGGCCGGCGCCCGCACCAGCTCCACGTAGGCCTTCACAGCGACCCGGCCCAGGAGAGCAGGCGCGCGGTCTGCTCGGCGAACCGGTGCTCGTCACTGCCGAGCGGGTCCTTGAAGAAGAACCCGAGCTCGGTCAGGGCACCACGCGCTCCCGCGGCGTGCGCGGCCGCCACCAGCCGGGCCAGGTCCAGCACGAGCGGCGCGGCGAGCGCGGAGTCGTAGCCGGTCCAGGTGAACTGCAGATTCATCCGTGCGCCGAGGAATCCCTCGAAGGACACGTGATCCCAGGCGGTCTTGACCTCGCCGAGGTCGGGCACGTTGTCGATGTGCAGGGGCGCGGTGACGTCGTCGCCGAGCAACGCCGCGAGTCCACGCGCTTTGGACTCCAGCTTGCTGGCCACTGTCACCGGATCCGCCAGCGTCTCGCCGTCCCCGCCACCCAGCAGGTTGGTGCCCGCCCACGACCGCACCTTCAGCGCCCGCGCGCCGAACATCGGGGCCAGCACCGTGCGCAGCAACGTCTCCCCGGTCTTGCCGTCGCACCCCGCGTACGGCAGGCCTTCCCGCTCGGCGAGCTGCTGCAACGCCGGCAACGTGACGCCCGCGGACGGCGTGAACTCGACATACGGACAGCCCGCCCGCAAAGCCGCGTACGCCGCCAGCGAACTGGGCGGCAGCACCGCCCGTGCGGGGTCGGCCAGCGCCGTTTCGAGCGCACCGAGGTCGTCGTGCTCCGGCAAACGCGGGCACGGGGCCTCGGTGGAGGAGACGTTGACCACCACGACGCGGGCGAGACCGTTCCGCTCGGCGAAGTCCCGGATGTCGGCGGAAAGCCGTTCGGCGGCCGGGGCCTGCGCGCCGGTATGCGCCGCGGGATGGTAGCCGTCACGGATTTCGGCGTCCACTTCGGACAGTCCGGAGCGGACGGCGGCGAAGACCGACTGCCCGAACACCCCGGCGTGCGCCAGCTGCTCGGCCCGCTTCTCCAGCGGGGTGTGCACCACGTCGTGCCCGCCGAGCACGAGGTCGTCCCAGCCGGGCAGGCCGGCACCGGCGAACGCGGGCAGCTCGGTGACACAGCCGGTCGGCCCGGCGATCCGGGCCCGCAGGGCGAGCAGCCCCACCGCCGCGGTCGTGGCGACCGACCCCCGGGCTCCGATCAACCAGAGGCCAGTGCGTTGCTGAGCGGGCATGTGTCCACCTTTCGGCCGGATTCGCTGGTCAGTTGTGCCGGTCGGCGACACCGGCCGGCACCGCGGTCCACCCGGCTTCGCCGGCCGCGCTGCGCTCGACGGCGTCGAGGACCCGCTGGACCCGCAGACCGTCCTCGAAGGACGGTTCCGGGTCCCTGCCGTCGCCGATCGCGGTGAGCAGATCGGCGACCTCGTGGGTGAAGGTGTGTTCGTAGCCGAGCAGATGGCCGGGCGGCCACCACGCCCCGACGTAGGGGTGCCCGGGTTCGGTGACCAGGATCCGGCGGAACCCGGCCTCGGTCGCCGGGTCCTCGCCGGCGAACCAGGACAGCTCGTTCATCGACTCGAAGTCGAACGCCAGGCTCGCCTTCGACCCGTTGACCTCCAGCCGCATCGAGTTCTTGCGGCCCAGCGCGTACCGGGTGGCCTCGAAGCTCGCCACGCCACCGCCGGAAAGCCGGCCGAGGAACAACGCGGCGTCGTCGACGGTCACCTGCCCGGTGCCACCGTTGCCGTCCGGACGTTCCTTGACGAAGGTGTCGGTCAGCGCGGAGACCCCGGTGACGGTCTCGCCGGTGACGAACTGGGCGGCGTCGACGATGTGCGCGCCGAGGTCGCCCAACGCCCCCGAGCCCGCCTTGTCCTTGTGCAGCCGCCAGGTCATCGGCGAGGCAGGATCCGACAGCCAGTCCTGCAGATACACCGTCCGCACGTGCCGGATCTCGCCGAGCGCTCCGTTCGCGACCAGGTTCCGGGCGTGCGCGAGCGCGGGCACCCGGCGGTAGTTGAACGCCACCATGGACCGGACGCCGTTCTCCCGCGCCTTCTCCGCCGCACGCGCCATCGCCTCGGCTTCGGCGAGACTGTTGGCCAGCGGCTTCTCACACAGGACGTGCTTGCCGGCTTCGAGCGCGGCGATCGCGATCTCCGCGTGGTGCTCACCCGGGGTGCAGATGTCGACCAGGTCGACGTCGTCGCGGGCGATCAGCGCCCGCCAGTCCGTTTCGGTTTCCGCCCAGCCGAACCGCTCGGCGGCGGCCTTGGTCCGAGCCTCGTCCCGTCCGCCGAGCACGGCGAGTCTCGGGATCAGCGGCGGGGTGAAGAACCGGTGGACACTGCGCCAGGCATGCGAATGCACCGCACCCATGAACGCATGGCCCACCATGCCGATCCCGATGGTTTCCCTTGCCGTGCTCATACCCCTCCTCGTTCGGTGTACTGATCCCGTGGTCCCGGCGGTCAGGAGTCGAAGCCGACGTCCAGGTACTGGGCGACGTTCTCCTTGGTGACCACCGCGGAGTACGTGGTGATCTCGGCCGGGATCTCGTGCTCGGCGAAGTCGCCGACCCCCTTTTCCTGCCCCAGCAGCCGGGCCAGCGAGATCGCGGTGGACGCCATCGACGGGCTGTAGAGCACGGTCGCCTTGAGCGGCCCGGAGTCGGCCTTGATCAGGTCCATCGCGTTGCGCGAGCCGGCGCCGCCGACCATCAGGAACTCCTTGCGGCCGGCGTTGTCGATCGCGGCCACCACGCCGACACCCTGGTCGTCGTCGTGGTTCCACAGCGCGTCCAGCTTGGCCGCCGACTGCAGCAGGTTGGAGGTCTGCTGCTCGCCGGACTCCGGCGTGAACTGGGCGGACACCCGTGGCCCGACAGCGAAACCGTGCCGCGCCAGTGCGTCCTTGAAGCCCTTGCTGCGTTCCTGCGTCAGCGGCAGCGAATCGATGCCGGCCACCTCGCCGATCACCGGGTTGGCCACGTTCTTCGCCTTCAGCTGCGCGGCGATGTAGTCACCGGCGTTGACGCCCATCCGGTAGTTGTCGCCGCCGATCCAGGTGCGGTAGGCGAGCGGGGTGTCGAAGACCCGGTCCAGGTTGATCACCGGGATCCCGGCGTCCATCGCCTGCTGGCCGGTGGCGGTCAGCGCCTTGCCGTCGAAGGGCAGGATCACCAGCACGTCCACCTTGGCGTTGATCAGCGTCTCCACCTGGGAAATCTGCTGGTTCACGTCGTTGGTGCCCTCGGTGGCGTCCAGCTTGACCTCACTGAACTTCTCCGCCTGCGCACGGGCGTTCTTGGTCATCGCGGCCATCCAGCCGTGGTCCGCGGCGGGCGCGGAGAAGCCGATGTTGACCGGCTTTCCCGGCTTGGTGTCGCTGCCGGCGTTGGCCACGTTGGCACTGGCGTCGCTCGCCGGTGCCTCGTTCGAGGTGCACGCGCTCAGCAGCACCCCTGCCCCGGCGGCGGCGCCCCCGAGCAGGAATCTGCGACGGTGCAAAGAGTGTTCGGTCATGACGGCTCTCCATCCACGGTGACTACGAACTCGTCCTGGTCTTCTTGCGGGAGCGGAACTGCAGCAGCGCGGCCAGCACGATGATCACGCCCTTGGCGATGTTCTGGATGTCGGTGTCCAGGTTGTTGAGCGTGAAGATGTTGGACAGCACGGTGAAGATCAGCACGCCGATCAACGTGCCGGACAGCGAGCCGCGGCCACCGGTGAGCAGGGTCCCGCCGATCACCACGGCGGCGATCGCGTCGAGTTCGTAGAGCATGCCGTTGGTCGAGGCGCCCGCGGTGGTGCGGGCGACGACCATCAGCGCGGCGATCCCGCAGCACAGCCCGGCGACGGCGTAGACGAGTGCGGTGTGCCGCTTGACGTTGATGCCCGCCAGCCGCGACGCCTCGGCGTTGCCGCCGACCGCGAACGTGCGGCGGCCGAAGGTGGTCCGGTTCAGCAGCACCCAGCCGACCACGAACACCAGCGCGAACATCCAGATCAGCACCGGGATGCCGAGCAGGTCGCCGCGGAAGAAGTCGAGGAAGCCGGCATCGGAGACGACCTGGGTGCGGCGGCCGCTGATCCGCTCGGCGAGCCCGCGTGCCGCGACGTACATCGCCAGCGTCGCGATGAACGGCACCACTTTCCCGTAGGCGACGAGCACCCCGTTGATCAGCCCGCAGACGGCGCCGACCACGAGCCCGCACACGACCATCACGAACGGGCCGTAGGACTGGGTCGCCAGCGTGGTCAGCCAGACACTGGACAGCGCGACGATGGACCCGACCGAGAGATCGATGCCACCGGCGATGATCACGAACGTCACGCCGACGCTGACCACGCCGATCGCCGCGGCCAGCCGCAGGATGGTCGAGAGGTTGCCCTCGGTGAAGAACTGGTCGGGCCGGGTGAGCTGGCCGATCACGCACAGCAGCACCAGCACCCCGACCAGTCCGAGCAGCCGCGGGTCGGCGGTGAACCGGAACCGCTTCTGCTTGGCGTCCTCCTGGTGCGGCGCGGGTTCGGCCATCTTCGCCGGACGCACCGACTCGGCTTGGTCAGTCACGCCGCGCTCCCTTCGAGAATCACGTCGAGCACCTGTCCCTCGGTCAGTTCCGCGGCCGGCCGGTCGGCCAGCACCCGTCCTTCACGCAGCACCAGCACCCGGTCGGACAGGCCGAGCACCTCCGGGATCTCGCTGGAGACCAGCACGATCGCCACCCCGGTCGCGGCGAGTTCGGCGATCAGCCGGTACAGCTCGGCCCGTGCGCCGACGTCGACCCCGCGGGTCGGTTCGTCCAGCAGCAGCACACGGCAGCCGCGCACCAGCCAGCGGGCCAGCACTGCCTTCTGCTGGTTGCCGCCGGAGAGCGTGCGGACGATCCGCCGCGGGTCGGCGGGCCGGAGATCGAGGCGCCGCAGGCTTTCCCCGGCGTCGCCGATTTCCCGGCCCTGCTCGGTGAACCCGAACCGCGCGTACTTGCCGAGGCTGGCCAGGGTCACGTTGTGCACGACCGGCGCGTCCAGCAGCAGGCCCTGGCTCTTGCGTTCCTCCGGCGCCAGGCCGATCCCGGCCTTCACCGCCGCGGAGACACTGCCGGGACGGACCGGTTTCCCGTCGACCGCGACCGTGCCGGCATCGGGTTTGCGTGCGCCGAAGACCGTCTCCAGCAGCTCGCTGCGTCCGGAGCCGACCAGGCCCGCGATCCCGACGACCTCGCCGGCGTGCACGGTGAAACTCACGTCCTCGAACTCGCCCGCGGTGCTCAGCCCCCGCACTTCGAGCACCTTCGTGCCGTGGTCGACGTGGTCCTCGTGCCGCGGGCCGAAGACGGTTTCGACCTTGCGCCCGGCCATCAGCGCGACCAGGTCGGCGGTCGGGGTTTCCTTCGCGTCGAGCCCGGTGGCGACGGTCTTGCCGTCCTTGAGCACGGTGACGCGATGGCCGATCCGGCGCAGTTCCTCGAGCCGGTGGGAGATGTAGACGATCGCCACGCCCTCGGCGGTCAGCTCGCCGACGATGCGGAACAGGTTGTCGACCTCTTCCCCTGCCAGCGCCGCGGTCGGTTCGTCCATCACCAGCAGCTTCGCGTCGTAGGCCAGTGCCCGCGCCATCGAGACCAGCTGCTGGCCCGCCGCGGGCAGCCGGCCCACCTCGGTCGACGGGGTGATCTCGGGGTGGCCGAGCCGGGCCATCAGCGCGGCGGCCCTGCTCCGGGCCTCGCCGACCCGGGTGAAGCCGAACCTGGCGCGTTCGCGGCCGAGGAAGATGTTGTCCGCCACGGAAAGCCCGGGCACCAGGTCGAGTTCCTGGTACATGGTGGCGATGCCGATCCGCAGCGCGGCCACCGGCGACGGCAGCGTCACCGGCGCGTCCTGCCAGCTGATCTCGCCCTCGTCCGGACGGTGCGCTCCGGCGAGCGTCTTGATCAAGGTGGACTTGCCCGCGCCGTTCTGCCCGAGCAGACAGTGCACCTCGCCGGGTTCGACGTCGAAGTCGACCCCGTCGAGAGCGCGGACGCCGGGGAAGGTCTTCACGATCCCGCGGACGGAAAGCAAGGTCATGCCGGTGCCTCCGCAGTGTTCTCCAGGATTTCGGGGACGAGCGTGGGGTCGGCGAAAAGGCGTTCGAGGGCCAGGTGCGCCGCGCCCCGAAGGGCGGCGGCCGTGCCGAGCGCGGAAACCTCGATGCGGCAGACCGACTCCTGTCCGAGGATGCGCGCGGACAGCTCGTGCCGGACCGGTTCGACCAGCCACTCGCCGAGTTCGGCGAACCAGCCACCGAGGACGACCGCGTCCGGGTCGAGCACATCGACCACAGTGGACACTGCCACGCCGAGCGCGATCCCGAGCTCCGCGACAGCCGCCACCGCGCGCTGGTCGCCGGCCCGTACACGATGTTTGAGCAACGTCACCCGGCCTTCGATCCCGAGCGCCGGATCGTGCAACGGGTCCCCCGGCGCGGCGGCGTTGCGCAGCACGGCATTCAGCCCGGCCTTGGTCTCCAGGCACCCGGGCCGTCCGCACGAACACTGCTCGCCGGACGGGTCGACCGTGAGGTGTCCGACCTCGCCGGCGAAACCCCGTGCGCCGCGTAGGATGGTGCCGCCGACGACGAGTCCGCCGCCGACGCCCATACCGCCGCTGAGGTAGAAGAGTTCGCGCACCCCGATACCGGCGCCCGAGACCGCTTCGCCGATCGCGCCGAGGTTGGCTTCGTTGTCGACCGTGATGGCGTCGGCGGGCAACCCGAGCCGCGCGGCGAGCAGGTCGGCGATCTCCGCGTCACGCCAGCGCAGCGCGGGCGCGAACCGCAGCACCGAGGCCGCCGGATCGACCAGCCCGGGCACCGAAACCGTGACCCCGACCGGACGGTCCGCGCGCACCACCTCTCCGGCGAGAAGGGCGAGTTCGTCCATGCTGCGGGGCAATCCGAGCGAGGCGACGTCGGCGGTCTCGGAACGCTCCGCGATGACCCGGCCGCCGAGGTCCGTCGCCACCGCGGCGAACCCGTCGGCCTCGACGGCGAGCGCCAGCCCGTACGCGCTGTCCCCGGCGAGCTCGACCAGCCGGCTGGGCCGTCCGTTGCCCGCGTTCAGCATCCCCGCGGGCCGGACGAGCCCACGCTCGGACAGCTCGGTGAGCAGTCCGGACACGGTGGCCTTGGTCAGCTCGCACCGAGCCGCGAGCTGCGTACGGGAAAGCGGCCCGGCACGCAACGCCCGCAGCAGCGCGGCGAGGTTCGCCGTGCGTGGTCCGACCGGGTCCGGGAACCCGGGTTCAGTCACGGCCACACTGCCCTCACTCATCCGTCGACGATCGGCGACTTTGTCACTCAGAAAGCGAAAGTAGGGAGACCAGCGTCACTCGTCAAGGTGACAACAAGCCAGAAATGGCGGCGTTCACCCGAATAGACGTTCGTTTCTGATCTTACTTTTGTACTTGTCGTGCAAAAGTGTGTTCGATCTTAGCATTACCGTCCGGACTCGATCGATTGCGGAACGTGCCGAAAGACTCGCGGCAGCCTGCGGTCGAAGGCGGTGGCGGAGTCGGGTGCGAGACGCGGAAGCAGCCGACGAAGCAAGCAGCAACCGCAGCGTGCGGCAGCCGCCGACCGGTACCCGGCGCAGCGATCGACAAGCCGCGCCAACAGCCACCGCCAGGCATCGCCAGGCATCGCCAGGCATCGCCAGGCATCGCCAGCAGCCGATCGGCAGCCCGAGACCGACAGGCAGGAGACCGGCAGCCGTCAGCTGGTCAGGGTGAAGGCCCGGTCCGTGGCCGACCAGGCCGCGCCGATGACGCCGGCCGTGTCGCCCAGTTCGGAGAGCACGATCGGCAGGTTGCCGGTCGCCAGCGGGAGCGAACGACGGTAGACCGAGCTGCGGATTTCGGCCAGCAGCGAGTGGCCCAGCTGGGCCACCCCGCCGCCGATGACGACCATGCCGGGGTTCACGAAGCTGACCAGCGAGGCGACGACCTGGCCGAGCCGCCGTCCGCCGTCGCGGATCAGGTTGACTGCGCCGAAATCGCCGGCGGCGGCGGCACGGCCGACGTCCTGCGCGGTGATCGCCCCGCGGTCGGCGACGACGTCGGCGAGAAAACCCGAGCGGCCGCTGCGTGCGAGCGTCAGGCCGTCGCGGGCCAGCGCCGCGCCGCCGAAGTACGCCTCGAGACAGCCGGTCTCTCCGCAGACGCAGGTCGGCCCGTAGTCGTCGAGCCGGATGTGCCCGATGTCGCCCGCCGTGCCGGCGACTCCGCGGTAGACCTTGCCGCCGAGCACGATGCCGCAGCCGATGCCGGTACCGATCTTGACGAACACCAGGTCGTCGGTGGAGCGGGCGACCCCGGCGTGCCGTTCGCCGAGTGCCATCGCGTTCACGTCGTTGTCCACGGTGATCGGGCAGCCCAGCAGCCCGCCCAGGTGGTCGCGGACCGAGAACCGGTCCCAGCCGGGCATGATCGGCGGCGCGACCGCCATGCCCTCGGCGAAGCTCACCGGCCCTGGCAGCCCGATGCCCGCGGCGATCAACCGGCCGGGAGCCTCGTCACGGATCGTCTCCGCCAGCTCGCCGACCCGCTTGAGCACCACATGCGGCCCCTGCCGCACGTCGCATCCCTCGACGGTGTGCGCCAGCACCTCGCACGAGCCGTCGGTGAGCGCGACCCCGACCGACGTGGCGCCGACGTCGACCGCCAGCACACGGAGGTCACCGGCCAGCCGCACCAGGGTCGACCGCCGGCCACCCCGGCTCGCCGACGGGCCCGCCGTCTCCACGAGCCCGACCTCGGCCAGCCGCGCGACCTCGGCACCCACGCGGGCCCGCGGCAGGTCCAGCCGCTCCCCCAGTTCGACCCGGGACATCGGTCCCTCGTCGCGCAACTGGGTGAGCAGCCGGGTCTGGTGCCGCGTTTCGACCATCGGAGGTTCCGCGGTGGATGCCGTGCTCATTCATCCGAGCCTACGGCGTCCCGCCCCGGCGCTCGACGAGACGCGGGCCCCGGCTACCGGGCGAAGGTCGGCTCCGGCGGATCGGTGGACAGCGCGTCCTGGTTGAACGTGACCGCGACGCCGTGTCCCCGCAGCCGGGAAGCACGCTGGTCCAGCTTCCAGCCGTCGATGCGCACCCCGACGCTCCCGATGCGGGCCTCCAGCGGTACCCGCACAGTGCGCGATTCACCCGGTGCCAGATTCAGGTAGTTGTCGCTGAACGTCGCGGGCAGCACACGTTCACCGGTTCGCGTGTCATACAGTTGCAGATGCAGCATCAAGGCCATGGATTCGCCGATGTTGGCCACGTCCACCGCCACTTCACGACCGCGCCGCACGCTGGCGACAGCGGAAATCGCGGCCGGATCGATTTCGTCCAGCCCGGCGAACCCGCCGGCACGGGAAGGGTTCTCGAGCCAGTAGAAATTGCGAACCAGCTCTTTACCGTGCGAATCGGTGAAGACGAGCCGTGCGAAGGCGATATCAGACGGCGCGGTTTTCAGCTGTGCGGCGACGTTGCCCGATACGGTGTGCCCGGCAGCCGACGCTTCCGGCACCCGCAAGGTGTTGCTGGAGAAGGGTTTTCCGTCCAGGTCGAAGAGCGTGACGGCGATCGTGCCCCGTAGCGGTGCCCGGGTGTGGTTGGCCACCACGACATCGAAGGTCGCGGCATCGAGTATCACGTTGACCCGCCGACATGCGTGCTGCACCGCGTAGAAGGACGAATGCGCTTCCAGGTCATGACTGTACATCTGCCAGACGAAACTGGGCTGCGCGGGATTCGTCATCCACATGATCACGCCGGTGCGCGGATACGGCTTTCCGGCCGAGGCACCCACCATGCGCGCGGCATGCGATTCGAAGATGGATTTGATGCACTCGTAATTCATCAGCTGCGATTTGCGGGCGAAGTCGGCGAGATTGCGCACTTCGCCGTACCGCTGCGCGGTGAGGTCGAGGTAGCCCGCGCCGCCGTCGTTGCCCCCGTTGCCGTTGACGTCGCGGTCGGCCCAGAAGTCGTCCGGATGCTCCCACGACGATTCGGGGAGCATTTTCCGGATGAACTCCAGCGTCGGGATCGAGTACGAGCCGACCTCGTTGTGGAACGGCGGCCAGTGCGTCCCGTCGTTGGTGCCGAAATGCGTGGCCGGGGTGACCCAGTGGTACGGGCCGCCCGAGGTGTAGCCCGCGATCACGTTCTTTCCGGTGTCGTAGGCGGAACTGGTCAGCACAGCGCGTTTCGGATCCAGTTCCGCGGCCAGCGCGTCCAGGCCGTCGATCAGCTCCTGCGGTGGCGGGCCTTCGTTGCCGCCGCACCACAGCAGGATCGACGGGTGGTTGCGGAACCGCACGATGCATTCGCGGATGTTGGCCAGGTCCCGTGTCGTGTTCTCCGGTCCGGGGCCCTCGGTCGAACTGAAGAAGTCCTGCCAGACGAGGATGCCGTTCTCGTCGCAGGCCTCGAAGAAGTCCTCGCTGCTGCTCTGGCCGTTCCAGTTCCGGATCAGGTTGAGGTTGGCCTCCCGGTGCAGCCGCACCTGGTCGACGAGGCGTTCGCGGGGACTGCGCTTGAGCGCCTCGTCCAGCCCCCAGTTCCCGCCCATCACCAGGATCGGCTGGTTGTTCACGGTGATCGACAGGCAGTCGGCCGGATCGCCGGACGGCGACTCCAGCCGCTGGGTGTACTCGATCCGCCGGACCCCGAAGTCCACCGTCCGCTCGTCGCTGACCTGCCCGCCGGATTCGGCGGCGACCGTGAGCCGGTAGCGGTACGGGTCGCCGTATCCGTTGGGCCACCACAGTTCCGGCCGGTCGAGCCGCAGCTCGGGGACGTCGTCGGCGGTCAGCGTGATCGTCCCGGTTCCGGCCGGCACCGAGACCGTGCGGGTGAACTCGCGTCCGGCCAGCGTCCCCCGCAGCACCATTTTCCGGGCGGATCCGGACGCGTTGTCCAGGGTGAGACCGAGCGATACGTCCGCGGTGCGCAGATCCGCCGACAGCGTCGGGTCGACGTGCACGTCGGCCAGCCGGACCGGGCCGGTGGTGGACCACGTGACCGGCCGCCAGATGCCCAGGTCCCGGTCCGGGATTGTGGGCAGCCAGTCCCAGCCCGCGGTGCAGAAGAACGTCGGCCCGTTCTTGAGGGTGACGCCGGTCGGGCCGCCGTTGCGCCCGCCACGCGTGACGCCGCTGGCGTAGCTCGGCTTCAGCGGGCCTTCGGAGTAGTCCAGCTTGCCGATCAGCACCGCGAGGGCGGCCTTGCCGTGCGCCTTCGCGACGATGTCGGTGACGTCGAAGTCGCCACGCGTGAACGCGCCCTCGATGGTGCCCACTTCGCTGCCGTTGAGCCAGATCGTTGCCAGGTAGTTGATGCCGTCGAAGTGCAGCCAGAACCGCTGGCCCGGGATCAGCCGCGGCACGTCGAACGCGACGCGGTACCAGTAGCCGGTGTCCTTCAGGGTGTCCGGGACCGTGTCGGTGACGATGTGGCGGTACACCGGATCCGGGTACTCGCCGGCCGCGGTCATGCTCGTGAGCGGGGTTCCCGGAACGACGGCCGGTTTCAGCCCGGCGGCGAGCCGGTCGCCGGACAGCGCCGCGCCACCGGCCATCGGGCCACCGGACAACGCCGTGCCGCCGGCCGCGGCGTAGGACCAGCCACTCGCGATTTCCGTACCACCGGCGCAGAGCGACCGGCCGGCCGCGGCTGTGCTCGAAACAGTTGTGCCCGATGCGGACGCGGTGCCGGAAAGCCCGAAGGCCCCGAGCGCACCACCTCCGGCGATCGCGATGCCGCCGGACAGGAACCGTCTGCGGTTCACCTGGGTCACCGTCACCCCCGAGCTGGTTCTGACAACGTTGTCACCACCCGCGGGCATCCCGCGGCGGCGCATCACTCTCGCACGCCGGGCCCGGATCCCACCAGCCCGCTGTTAACCTCGCGACGTGCAGCTCCAGCTCCGCCCCGCCACCGAGGACGACGTCGACGCGCTGCTCTCGATCCTCAACACGGCGATCCCCTGGCTCACTGAGCGCGGCCTGGATCAGTGGTACGGAGTGCCGTGGCGCGCCGAGGAACTCACCCCCGGAATCGCCGCGGGGATCGTGCACCTCGTGAGCGACGGGGCCACCCCCGTCGCGACGATGACCCTCAACCCCGACGCCGACCCGGCATTCTGGCAACCGGCCGACGAGCCGCGGTGCGCGCTGTACCTCACCCACTTCGGTGTGGACCGCTCTCGCGGCGGACAGGGCATCGGAACGTGGATGATCGATCAGGCAGCACATCGGGCCGCCGGCGACGGCAAGCAGTGGTTACGTTTGGACGCTTGGAAAAGCAACACCGCCTTGCACGCCTACTACCGACGCCAGGGCTTCCGCCACCTCCGCACGGTCGACGTCCCCGGCCGCGGCACCGGCGCCCTGTTCCAGCGCCCGACGGACTGAACCCACCCGAACGCCACGCCGCCGCGTCCACTGTGGACGTCGGCGGCCCAGTGCCGAGTCCGGACTGGTATTCGCCGCCGCTGTCCGCTAGCGTATATCGCTACAAGGCGTAGCGTATTCGGAGGAGCTGCCGTGGCCGGTCGTCCACGAGATCCCGATCTCGAGAAACGGTTGCTCGCGGCCGCCTGGGCGCGGCTGGCGGACGAGGGGTACGACTCGCTGAGCCTGGCGCGGGTGGCGGCCGACGCGGGCGCCCACCGGACCGACGTCTACCGGCGGTGGCCTGCCAAGGCCCGGCTCGTGACCGCGGCGCTCGCCGAGCATCTGCCGCCGATCCCCGACGTCGACACCGGTTCGCTGTACTCCGATCTGCGTGCCTGCCTCGACGGGCTGGCGGCCGCCTGGTCCGCCCCGTGGATCGACGGCCTGATCGGCCTGCTCGCCGACCTGCGCCACGATTCCGTTGCCGCGGAAGCCT
Organism: Amycolatopsis jiangsuensis; assembly: GCF_014204865.1. Taxonomy (NCBI): domain Bacteria; kingdom Bacillati; phylum Actinomycetota; class Actinomycetes; order Pseudonocardiales; family Pseudonocardiaceae; genus Amycolatopsis; species Amycolatopsis jiangsuensis. The sequence goes on along the minus strand of NZ_JACHMG010000001.1, from coordinate 7,131,223 downwards.
TCCACGAGATGGCGCAACGCCGTGGCCGTCCGATGTGGACGGCGATCACGCGTGCCGTGGAGCGCGGCGAGATCGCCGGGACACCCGAGCGGCCGCTGGCCGCGGATCTGCTGGAAGGACCCTTGATGCACCGTCAGATGCTGACGCGACAGCCGATCACCTCCGAGGACCTCGACCTGATCGCCCAGTCCGTGCACCGGCTGCTCACCGGAACGCTGGTGACCGGATGAGCGAGCTGCACGAGCTGTCCGCCGGGCAGCAGCTGCGAGCCCTGCGCGCCCGCGAAGTCTCCTCGGCCGAGCTGACCCGGCACTACCTGAGTCGCATCGATCGGCTCGGCGGCGAACTCGGCGCGTTCGTCACGGTCACGCACGAGCGAGCACTCGAAGCAGCCACCGAGGCCGACGAACGGTTGTCGCGCGGTGCACAGGCGCCCCTGCTCGGCCTCCCGATCGGCATCAAGGACCTGCACGCGACCGCCGGGATTCCCACCAGCTCGGGCTCGGCCGCGCTGGCCGGCCACGTCCCGGCGGACGACGCCTGGACGGTGGGCCTGCTCCGGAAGGCCGGCGCGGTCGTGGCCGGCAAGACGAACGCGCCCGAGTTCGGCGCGACCTGTTACACCGAAAACGACGTGACACCGCGGCCGGCGGTCACGCCGTACGCACCGGGCCGCTATTCGAGTGGTTCCAGTGGCGGCGCGGCCTCCGCGGTCGCGGCCGGGCTCCTGCCGGTGGCCCACGCCAGCGACGGCGCGGGCTCGACCCGGACCCCGGCGTCGACCTGCCATCTCGTGGGGGTGAAGCCGAGCAGGGGTCTGGTGAGCCTGGCCCCGGCGACGGGATTCTTCAGCACCGGCATCGAAGGCCCGATCGCCCGTACGGTGGGGGACGCCGCGCTGCTCCTCGACGTCATGGCCCGGCCGTGGCCCGGCGACCTGTACGGCTGGCGACCCGAGACCAGCTTCACCGCCGCCGTCGACCAGCGCCCGGAGCGTCCGTTGAAGATCGCGATGTGGAGCGCGACGGGATTCGACGGGGAAGAGCCCCATCCGGAAGCGGTGCGGGCAGTGCAGCGCACCGCGGCCGTACTCACCGGACTCGGGCACGACGTACGGGAAATCGCGATCCCGGCCGCGTACGAAGACCCAGTGCTGCAAGCGATCGAGCGCTGGTTCGGGTTCGCGATCGCCACCGGGGTGCCGGCAGCCGTTCCCGTGGAACGACGAGAGCTGCTCACGCCCTACACCCGGCATCTTCTCGCGCTCGGCGAAAGCCTCTCCGGCGTCGATGCGATGCTGACCCAGACGATTCTCGCCCGCTACGCCAGCACGTTCCTCGCCGCACTCGACGAGTTCGACGTCGCCTTGACCCCCACCACCAACGGTCCCGCCGTCCCGTTGGGACATTTCCTCGAGCGTGGTGTCGAATCCGTGGCGCGCCGGATGCTGGCCTGGTCGTGCTACACCCCGTGGGCCAATCTCACCGGCTCGCCGGCGATCACGCTTCCGGCGCATCTGGACGATGAGGGCGTGCCTGTCGGCGTGCAGCTCGCGGGCCGTCCCCGCCGCGACGCCGAGCTGCTCGCGCTCAGCGCGCAGCTCGAAGAGGCGAAGCTCTGGGACGAAGTCCATCCACCCTGCTGGAACCGCTGAAAGGGCCGAGACCATGGCAGTACTGAATCCGGGCGACGGCCTGACCGAGCGGATCGTCGCCCTCCCCGGCGGACGCCGAATTCGCACCATCGTGGCAGGCGAGGGACCCGGCCCGTTGGTCGTCTTCGAGGCCGGGATGAGTGCGCCCGCCGCCGAGTGGGTCCACACGCAGCGGGAGGTCAGCGCGCGGGCACGCACACTCAGCTACGACCGCGCCGGCTACGGTGGCAGCGACCCCGATCCCGCGGCCCGTTCCCTGGAGCGCATTGTCGAAGACTTGGCCGCACTGCTCGACGCCGTAGGCGAAACCGCGCCGGTCGTGCTCGCCGGGCACAGCTGGGGCGGGCCGATCATCCGGCTGTTCGCCGAGCGTTATCCGGAACGCGTCGCCGGGCTCGTCTTCGTCGACTCCACGCTGGCCGAGCTGATGTCGCCCCGGCAGGTCCGGATCCTCGCGGTCGTGTTCCGCGTCATGGCCGTCCTGGCCAGGATCGGCGCGACCGGACCGATCGAGCGCTTCACCTTTCCCCGCGGCTTCGCCCCGGAAATCGGCGAACCCGATCGGGCGATCATGCTGCGGGACCACGCGTCCGTGCGGGCCATGCGGGCCGGGATCCGGGAGTCGACACAGATCATGTCCGCGATCCCGGTCATGCGCCGTCTGCAGGACGCGGGAACACCCGACGTGCCCACCGTCTGCCTGCAGGGTGGCCGGGTGGACCGTGGGATGGCGAAGATGCGGCCACTGTTCAACCGGACCGCGGACGAGCTGATGTCCGCTGCGAAGCAGGGCCGGATGGTCGTGGTCGAGGACGCCGGCCACCTCATCCCGCAGGAGTCGCCCGCCATCGTGCGCGAGACGATTTTCGAGGTGCTCGACGCGGCCGGCTGAGCCGAGCTGGACCGGCTCCAGGTTTACGCTGAAGTCCATGCGATTCGCCATCAAGACTTCGCCGCAGGACACCGTCTGGGCGGACATGCTTTCGGTCTGGCAGGCCGCCGACGAGATCGAGCTGTTCGAGTCCGCGTGGACGTTCGACCACTTCTACCCCATTTTCTCGGACCCGACCGGCCCGTGCCTGGAAGGCTGGGTCACGCTCACCGCGCTCGCCCAGGCCACCCGGCGGCTGCGGCTCGGCACGCTGGTCAGCGGAATCCACTACCGGCACCCGGCACTGCTCGCGAACATGGCCGCGACGCTCGACATCGTCTCCGGCGGGCGGCTGGAGATCGGGATCGGCGCCGGCTGGAACGAGGAGGAATCCGGTGCCTACGGGCTGCGGCTCGGCCCGGTCAAGGAGCGCAGTGACCGGTTCGAGGAGGCCTGCGAGGTGCTCGTCGGGCTGCTGACCCGGGAGACCACCACCTTCCAGGGCGAGTACTACCAGCTGACCGACGCGCGCTGCGAACCGAAGGCGCTCCAGACCCCGCATCCGCCGCTGTGCATCGGCGGCAGCGGCGAGAAGCGCACCCTGCGCACCACCGCGAAGTACGCCCAGCACTGGAATTTCGTCGGTGGCACGCCGGAGGAGTTCGCCCGCAAGCGCGACGTGCTGCACCGGCACTGCGCCGATGTCGGCCGCGATCCGGCCGAGATCACGTTGTCGGCACACGTGCGGCTCTCCCCCGAGGCCGACTACGCGAAGGTCGCCGCGGAGGCCGAAGCACTCGGCGAAGCGGGCCTGGACCTGGCGATCGTCTACCTCCCGCCGCCGCACACGCCGGCCGTGCTGGAGCCGCTGGCCAAGGCACTCGAACCGCTGCGCTGAGCACCGGCGCGCAGCTGGAGGTCGCCGGGTCGTGCGGCCGGGACGGTACCCCGGCGACCTCCGCGGAAACACCGACCCCTGGCGATCCGGTCCGGCGGCGAGGCTTCCGCGCTGGCCGCACTTCCCCACATGCGTCGCCGTGCAGCGGACCAGGAAGCCGGCCGCGGCGGCAATCCCCGATTCCCGTCACCGTGGCGTCAGCACGATCCGGCCGAACACCTCGCCGTCGGCCATTTTCCGGTGCGCTGCAACGGCTTCGTGCAGTGGCAGCACCTCGTGCACCACCGCCTGCAGTGCACCACGGGCAGCGGCCTCGAACTGTCCGGCCCGCACCACTCGTTGCTCGGTCCCGGGCACGGTGGCCGCGCTGAACGTGGCGAACGACAGCGACCTCTGGAACGCAGCCATCAGTTTCGTGCCGAAGTCCGCCGGTGGCCGGCCGGCGACCGCGCCGACCACCACGAGCCGTCCGTTCGGGTTGAGCCGGTCGAAGAACACCGGCAGACCGGGCCCCGCCACCACGTCGATGATGACGTCGTACCCGGTGCCGCGTTCGCCGTCCCGGCCGAGAACCCGGCTCGCCCTCAGCTCCCGCAACCGCGCACCACGTTCGGCCGACGACGTGGTGACCGCCACCGCCCCCGCCCCGCCGCGGGCGGCGAGCTGCACCGTCATGATCCCGAGGCTGCCCGACGCACCGCGCACCAGGACCGACTCGCCGGGTGTGAGACGGCCCGCGACCTCGCTGCCGGGGACGAACCCTTCGGTGAAGCCGTACGACGCGAGCGCGCCGCTCCGGATCACCGCGTCGACCCCGCCGACGCCGATCGCCTCGGCGGCGACGAGCAGAGGCCCGCGTTCCGAAAGTCCTTGCGGTCCTGTCGTCTTGCCGGAATGAAGACGTCCGCGCCGGCCCGTCGGGAGGGTCCGCGCCATCACTCCGCACGGGCGAGAACAGCCTCAGCGCGCAGGACCACCGGCCGGTCGACCATCTGGCCCTCGTACACCGCGACCGACCCTTCCGACGCCGCGGCGAGCACTCCCCGGGCCCACTCCACGTCCGCGGCCGAGGGTGCGAAACCGCGGCGCACCGCCTCGACCTGACGGGGATGGATGCACAACTTCGCGGTAAAGCCCAGAAGTACTGCTTCGGCGATGTCCGCCGACAGGGCGGCCGCGTCGTCCACCGCGGTGGTCACCCCGTCGATCGGTCCCGGCCGTCCCGCGGCGGCCGCGGCCAGCACCACCGCGGAGCGCGCGTGCCGCAGCGCCTCGTGCGAGCGGTGGTCGACTCCGAGCTGTGCGGCCAGGTCCACGCTGCCGAACGCCGGCCGGACCACTGCCGGCGCCGCACACACGGAGTTCGCCCGGGCGATGCCCAACGCGGTTTCCAGCAGCGGGATGACCGGTACGCCCTGCGGAAGCGCGGACGGGTCCTCGGCTTTGGGAACCATCACCGCCACGGCTTGTGAGCCGACCGCGGTGACGTCGTCCGCGAACCACGGCGTGCCGGGAGCGTTGACCCGCACGATCGCCGGGTGCCCCTCGGCCAGCCACGCGCGCACGTGCTCGCGTGCCTCCGCCTTGTGCCCGGCACCGACGGCGTCCTCGAGATCGAGCACCACCCCGTCGGCGCCGCCGGCTTCGGCCTTGGCGAACCGGTCCGGCCGGTCCCCGGGCACGAACAGCAGCGAACGCGCTGCCTCGAGGTTCACGAGCCCGCCCTCCGCATCTCGGCGGTCGCCGTGCGGCGGCCGTAGCGGTCCCGCACCCCAGCGGTGACCAGGTTGCCTTCGGCGACGGCCCGCACCACCATGCCCTGGTCGTCGAACAACGGCGAGACCAGACGGTAGTCGAACAGCACGTCGCCTGTGCAGCCGCGGGCACGGGCGGCCTCGGCCATCGCGAGCGCTTGCAGAGGACCGTGCGTCAGCAGGCCCGGGTAGCCCTCGACGGCGCGCGCGTAGTCGCGGTCGTAATGAATGCGGTGGGCGTTGTAGGTCAGCGCGGAGAAGCGGAACAACAGAGCCGGCGTCACCTCGATCGGCCACTCGTCGTCCGCCGCGGGGACCACCGGCCCGGCGTCCGGCACTGTCACCGCGCCGGACGCGTCGCGGTACACGATGTCCTGGCGTTCCTCGACGACGAGCCGCCCGCCCTGTCGGATCCGATGCCCCACCGACACGAACGTCAGCGGTCCGGATCGGCCGTGCTTCTCCTGTACGGAAAGCACTTCCGCGGTCCGCGTCGCGGGCTCGCCGCACCGCAGCGGCCCGCGGGTGCGGACCTGGCCACCCGCCCACATCCGCCGCCTGCCGGGGCCGGGTGGTTCGGGCAGCACGCCCCGCTCGGCGTGCCCGTCCGGACCGAGGTCTGCCTGCGCCGGCCGGTCGAGCAGGTAGATCCAATGCCACAGCGGCGGCAGGCCTTCCTGGCCGAGGTCGGGCACCGGCACGTCCAGCAACGCACCCAACGCCTGCGCGGGGCCGGACACCAGCAGCTCGGTGCGTTCAAGCACGCCTTCGCCTCCCTTCGCTGCGGACCGACCGTACGATCATGCTGCCACGCGCGGCCGGCGAACGGCGTGTCCTGGCTCAGGCGCCGAACTGTTCCAGCAGGCCACGCGGCGCGTCCTCGGCGAAGCAGGTCAGCAGGCTCTGCGCCGCACTGTTCGCCGATTCCTTGCTACGGGGGAACAGCTCCGTCTCGTACTCGGCCAGCGCGCGTTCGGTGTCACCGGGATGGCGGGCCAGGGCCAGGGCGAGCTCGGCGCCGTCGAGCATGGCGAGGTTGGCGCCCTCCCCGGCGAAGGGGGACATCAGGTGCGCGGCGTCGCCGAGCAGGGTGACGCCCGGCACCCGCGCCCACGAGTGGCCGACCGGCAACGCGTGGATCCGCCGGGGGACCAGCTCGCCCTCCGCTTCGGTGACGAGCGCACGGAGCCGGTCGGACCAGCCGTCGAAGTGACTCAGCATCTCGGTTTTCGCCGCTGCACGGTCGGTGAAGTCCACGGTGTCGGTCCAGGTTTCGGGCACCCGCAGCGCGACGTAGACGTGCAGACTGCCGTCCGGCTCACGGTGGCTCAGCATCCCGCGACCGTCGCCGAGTGCGAAGGTCATCCCGCCGCCGAGCAGGTCGGCGCTGTCCGGGTGTTTCGCGTCCGCGTCGTGGAGATCGAGCTCCACGAACGAGATCCCGGTGTAGCCCGGCCTGGCGTCCGACAGCAGTGGCCGGACCCGCGACCACGCCCCGTCCGCGCCGATCAGCACGTCGGTGGTGAACGAGCTGCCGTCCGCGAGGGTGAGCTCGTGCCGCCCGTCCCCGAGCGCCCGGGCGGCGGTGACTTTCGCGCCCCAGCGCACGGTGCCTTCCCGCAGGGAGCCGAGGAGCAGGTCACGCAACCGCCCGCGTTCGACCTCCGGCCGATCGCCACCGCCATCGTCGTCCGGATCGGCCATTTTCAGCACCGCATGCCGGTCGTAGACGCGCGTTTCCTGACCACCGGTCTGGATCAGGGTACGAAATTCGTCGTACAGCCCGGCCGCCCGCAAGGCGACCTGCCCGGAGTCGGCGTGGATGTCGAGCATCCCGCCCTGCGCCCGAGCGGACGGCGAAGCGTCGAGATCGAGCACGGTGGCGTCGATGCCCCGCACCTGAAGAACACGAGCGAGCGTCAGCCCGCCCAATCCCGCGCCAACGATGGTGATCGTCATGGTGGTCACTCCCTTTGTCCGGAGGGTCCTGGCCGGACCCGGTGGTGATGGAGTCAGCTTAACGAACGCGTTCGTTACGAACAAGTTCGTTGAAGCGTGGGATGACGGAGGTCACGGTTCGGCTCCGGACGTGGTTTCGCGGACAGGCCGGGCCGGAGAGACCTGGCCGACTGGGGCGGCCGGTGATAAACCGGCGCGGGAGTCAAGTCGCGCATGGTATTTCGCGTTTCCGGAAGCCGGAACTTGCGAGTGGACGTCATACCTGCGTTGATCACCGGCTGTTTCAGTCAGCGGCACCGGCTTCACCCATTCGTGGCATAACCGATGATGATCTTCGACCGCTAGTGTTCCCGGTAACCCGCTCGCCGGTGACATTCCCCCCGACCAGGCGGCGGGCCAGGCCCCCTGGTAGTCACCCCTTCCGCGCCCAGGGGGCCACCATTTTCCCCGCCGCTCGGTGGGGCGGGGAGGGAGCGCCAGGGGGTCGGCGACTCGGTGGCGTCACCCGGATGGTCGCGACCCAGATCACCGTGTGCGACCGGAACATCCGGCGCGGCAGATCGTTGTACTGGGTGTCGGTACGCGGGTGCCCCCGGGCCTCACCCCTTGCCCTCCAGGAATACCGGTCCGGCCGGAGCCTGGTCGAGCCTTCCGCCGCGAGGCGGCCCCCGTACCGGCGCACAACCACCCGTCGCGCGCGAACCTCCCCCCAGCGCGCGGCGGGATCCGGTGCTCCTGCTCGCCGTCGCCCGAAACCCCCAGCGGCGCGACGGAGAGCGGGAGCACACCTCCACCACAGCAGCGATTCCCCGGCCCCAGCCCGGGCGCAAACGCGAGATTTCTTCACTCCGACCGAGGGGACCGAACGCGAGGCCCTCCGTCCCGAAGAACGAACGCGAAGAGCCTCCGGCTCCGGGAACGGACACGAGAACCCTCTGACCCCGGGGACCAACGCCGGAATCCTCCGACTCCGGGACCGAACGCGACTCCGAGCACCAACGCCGGAAACCTCCGACTCCGAGACCGAACGCAAGAACCCTCCGCCCGGGGACCAACACCAGCCCCCGTCCCCGTCCCAGGAACCCGACAACCTCCGACTCCCGTGGGCGAACCCGAAAAGCTCTCGCCTTCGGCCGCCGGGCACGGCCGCGGGAATTTTCCGAAGCCACGTCCGGTTGAACAGGAGTGCCGGTGTGGTGCTGTCCCCGGGCCGCACCCACTGCCTTCCGGGAACACCGGTCCGTCCGGAGCCCGGTAGCGCCATTCGCCGCGAGGCGACCACCACACCGGCCTTACCGCCACCCCGTCCGCCGCGGCAGCCTCCCCTATCTGCCCGCGGGCGGGAACATGTGCCCCGCGTCCCGGGCCCGCACCCGGGCCGGGGCACCCGCCGCCCGGTCCGCCGCGCCGCGACCCCGACGCCCGCGCGGACCGGGAACCGTGCTCCCGCCCGGCCGCGCACACCACCGCCGTGGCCGGGCGGGAGCACCGGCGGACCCGCACCGCGTCAAGAATATCCACTGTGGACGGACACTCCCGTGAACCACCACGCGGCACGGCTGTCCCCCAGGAGTGAACGGGCGAGCCCCCGACTGCCAGCGCCTCACAGTGTCGACGCCCCCGGGTACCGACGCATCAAACTCCCGGCGCCCCCGCGACTTACGCCTACTTGCAGTCCCCGAGGGCCGCCTCACCGACGTAAAGCCCCCGACGGCCCCCTCACGCCCCACTCTCCGGTACCACGCCGGCGGGCCAGGCGACGGCATCCCGCAGCAGCCCGAGCATTCCGGACACCAGCCGCATCTGGTCCACCGTCCGGATGTCCGCCTCGAGCAGGCCGGGAGAGCACACCAGCACCGCGACCGACTGGGCGCGGGACAGGGCGACGTTCAGCCGGTTGCGGGAGAGCAGGAAGTCCAGTCCGCGCGGGAGATCCACCGCCGACGACGACGTCATGGTGGTCACCACCACCGGGGCTTCCTGCCCCTGGAACCGGTCCACGGTGCCCACCCGCACGTCGCCGAACCCGGCATCGGCCAGGGCCCGCGTCACCACCCTGGCCTGCAGATTGTACGGCGCCACCACGAGGAAATCCGCGTCGGCCAGCGGGCGGCCCTGCCAGCTGCGCCCGTGCAGTGCCGAGATCACCGACACCACCTCCGCCGCTTCCTCCACCGAGCGTGTCGTGTTCCCGCGATGCTCCACCGACGCCAGGTACAGCCCGGAGGCGAACCCGTCGATCGAACGGTCCGCCGACGGATGCGCGTGCAGCAGCCCGGCGTAGGACAGCCGGGAGACCGGGGCGCAGACCGCCGGATGCATCCGCCGGGTCTGGTCCAGGAAATAGCCCAGTTCCGGCGGGATGATGTCCGCCTCGCCGATCAGGTGCCCGAGCGCCGAGGCCTCCGCGCCCGCCGGGTGCGTGCCCTGCACCACCTGCGGCAGCTGTTGCGGATCGCCCAGCAGCACCAGGTTCTTCGCGCACGTCGACACCGCCAGCGCGTCGGCGAGGGCGAACTGGCCGGCCTCGTCGATCACCAGCACGTCGAACGGCTCCTCGCGCACCGCGGCGTTCGCGAACGTCCACGCGGTGCCGCCGACGAGGTGCCCGGCGTTGCGCTCTTCCCGCCAGCGCACCAACGCCGTGGTGGTCTTCGGCTGCTCCCACGGCGCCGACGGGTCCGGCGTCCGCTTCGCACGCTTGGCGCACTCCAGCGAAGGCGCGTTGCCCAGCGCCGCGGACAGCACGTTCTCCACGGCCTTGTGACTGTTGGAGGTGACCCCGACCGTCCGGCCCGACCGGACCAGGTGCGCGATCAGTTTCCCGGCCAGGTAGGTCTTTCCGGCGCCCGGCGGCCCCTGTACGGCGAGCACCGAACCGTCCAGTTCGTCGACCGCCCCGATGACCGTGGCCACGACGTCCTCGCCCACCGCGGGCAGACCGTTGCGGAGCCGGGGCGTGCGGCGCAGCAGATCGAGCCCGGGGTGAGCAGGCAGAGTGGGCAGCGCCTCCCCGGCCAGCCGCGCCAGGTCAGCGACAGCCTCGTCCTTCGGTGACGGCCGCACCGGGCTGCCCGGCAGCACCGCCGCCGGCCGGTCATTCGCGGTGCGGTCGGGCGCGCAGCTCTCCTCGACGGTGATTTCCACCGCCGACGCGGACACCACCTTCGCGTCGCGGGCATCGGGGCCGTAACGCAACCGCACGGCGTCCCCCGGCGCGAACGGATGCGGCCGGTCCGGATCGCAGGTGATCACGAGCGTGCGCTTCGCCGTGCGCAGCCGGCCCGACGGGGGGACCCACTCGCCGGCGCTGACCGACACCGGTACCGCGCAGGTGGTGTCCACCTCCAGATCACCGACCGGAGCGGCGAGCTGGCGGAAGAACTCCCACCACGCCGGGTTCGTCTCGCGCCGGTGGTATCCGACGGACGCGGCCAGCAGCGCGCGGGCCCGGTCGTCGGGGGTGAACTCCGCCGGATCGTCGGGCAGTCCCTCCAGCAGTGGATCGACCAGCGCGGCCATCGCCGCCGCACGTTCGGTCCGTCGCGCCGCCGCTTCGTCCTCCTCGGTACGCCGCAGCAGTGCGTCCACTTCGGACTCCGGCTCCGGTTCGGCGAGTTCGATGCCCGCTTCGGCCCGTACCCGGTGAAGGAACTCCAGCAGCCGCCACGTGGACACGCAGTCGTACTCGTTGTAGTCGGCGATGCCTTGCAGCACTTCGGCGGCGTGCTCGGCGTTTCCGGCCGAGGACAGCGTCAGGTACTCCTCGTACGCCTCGATGCTCGACACGGCCGTCTGCACGTCACCGTCCCGCGCATCCGGCATGTACAGCGGTTCGAGGTACTTGATGGAGTACGACCGCTGCCCCACCCGCAATGCTTTGCGCACCACGGCGTACAGGTCGACCATCGCGCCACTGCGGACCAGCTCGTCGACTTGTTCCTCGCGAGTACCGTGCACCGCGGCGAGCCGCTTGATGGCCGTCACCTCGTACGGTGCGTAGTGGTAGATGTGCGCAGCGGGGCTTTCCTCGAGGCGGGCCACAGCGAAGTCGATGAAGTCCTCGAAGGCGCGCTTCTCCTGCGCGCGCGAGTGCGCCCAGAACGGCGTGAACCGCTGATCCGGCGTCACCGCACCGAAGAGGTACTCCAGCCCGGTGCCGGCGAGCGCGTACGGATCACCTTCCATGTCGAAGAAGACGTCACCCGGATCGGCAGGCGGCAGCTCGGCCAGCGCCGCCGGATCGATGATCTCGTAGGCCGGCTCACCGGTTTCGTCCTGCCGCACCTGAATCGCCGCCTGCGCCCGCAGCGTGCCGAACGTACCCGCGGACATGTCGCGTGGCCGGTCCTCCTCCGCCGCCACGGCGAGCGCGTCGATCGTGGCGAGCCCCGCGGTCACGAGCTTGCGCCGCTGCTCCCCGCGCATGCCGGCGACCAGCGACAGGTCACGGTCGGCTTCGCGGGCGGACGCGCAGTGCCGCGCGAACCCGCATCCGGTGCACGCCGGACGTTCGTCGGCCCAGATCCGCTGCGGCAACCGGGCCGGACGGGCGAGCAACCGGCTGCGCAGGCGGTCGAACAGCGGCAGGAAGTCATCGACTCGCAGGCTGTGCATGCTGCCGTCGCCGAGCAGCAGGTGCATGTCCGGGCCGGACGGCCAGCCCGCGCGGCGCAGCGCGTCGGCGTACGCGGTGAGCTGCACGACCGCGGCCGGCTTCGCGTGCCGGGCGAGTTTGGTGTCGTAGACCTCGTACCGGCCCTGTTCGTCGCGCAGCAGGAAATCGGCGCGGCCGGAGAACTCGCCGTCGTGGAACACCGCCTGATACACCACCGGCGCGCCACCGCGCAACGCCTCCGCGGTCGCCTTCGCCGCGATGACCGGGTCCTGCTCGTCGATCTCCACCACGTGCCGTCGTTCGGCACGCAACCGGCCGAGCGTGGCCGCCTCGTGCGCCCGGCCGTGCTTCACCGCCAGCTGGTCCGGCCCGGATCCGGGCCGCGGCGCACCGGGCAGCCCCGCGGCCAGTGCCTGCTTGAGGACGCTCCGGTGCTCGCATTCGAGCAGGTCGGCGAGATCGGACGGCGTGTACATCGCCCGGCAGTCTGGCACGTGCCCGCGCCCGGCCCGCCGAGGCGCATCCCGACACGCCGCCCCGCCCCGGGCAACGGCGGGTCGGACAACACCGAGCCGGAAGCCGGGATGGCGTGCGGGAGGAATTCATCGGAAAAAGGCGGCGGCCATCCGGTTGATTTCGGATGGCCGCCACCGGCGGAATCGCATTCTGGATTCGTCCGATCACGGTCGGCGAATTCGATCTTCCGTTCCGAGTGTTTTCCGGTACCAGCCGGCCGCCTCGGCGAGCCGCACCGGCAGGCCCGGTCCGGGCGGCACCCCGGTGACCGCCCAGACCCGGTCGCTGGCGTACCAGTGATCGCGGGTGAGCAGGGACCACTGGTGCTCGGTCAGCCACGGCAGTGCCGCCCGGGTCCGCGCGCGGTGCTCGTCGAGCGACAGATCCTTGGCGGGCAACGGCAGCCCCAGCAGCCCGCACACGGCACCGGTGAGCGTGCGCATGCGAACCGGCCGCGGATCGGCCACGTGGAACACCTCCCCCGGCCGCCCGGCCCCGGCGTCCAGCGCGAACGCCGTGATCACCGAGGCCAGGTCGGGCAGCGCGACGATCGACGTCCGCGCCACGCCGCCGCCGGCCCACGCCGGCACCGCCCGCAACCACCGCACCAGGGCCGGGACGACGTGCTGATCCCCCTCGCCGTACACCAGGTGCGGCCGCAGCACGATCCCGCCGGACGAAAGCACCAGGCGTTCCCCGGCGAGCCGGCTCCGGCTGGCAGCCGATTCCGGGCCGACCTCGAGAGCCGCCCGCTTCCCGGGCCCGCCGGAGACGTCCGCGACCGGGCAGGCTGCCCTCGCCACGCCCGGCGCCGCCCCGCCACGAACCTTCTGACCTGCAGTTCCACCAGCCGGCGCCGAGATGCTCGCGGCACCGGGCGCGGCCGGCACCCTCGCGCCCGGCCGGCCGGAAAACCATGCCGGTGCGCGGGGTTCCGGGGCCGCCCGGTGTTCGCCGTCCCGGTAGACCGCGCAGGTGCTCTGGTGCACGATGCGCCGGGTACCGGCCCGGTGCGCCTCGGCGAGCAGACGGGCCGTGCCGTGCTCGTTCACCGCGGCGCAGTCCCCCGCCGTCCCGGTGATGCGGACCGCCAGGTGCACCAGCGTCGAAACGCCGGTGCACAGGCCGGTCAGCCCGGACGCGTCGGCGAGGTCGCCCTGGTGGACGCGCACTCCCGCGGCACGCGCCCACTCCGGCACCGGCCCGCGGGCCAGCACCCGGACCCGGGGACCGGCGCCGCGCGCGAGCAGGGCGCGCAGCACCGCCGTACCGGTGAATCCGGTGGCCCCGGTGACCAGGATGTCGCCACCACCGGGCGTCATGACACCCGCATCGCCAGCGTGCCGGTGGCCGCGGCCCGGCCGTTCTGCTCGAGCGCCACCCGCACCACCCTGGCCCCGTCCGAATCCGGTTCGAGTTCGTCCGTGACCACGCGGCATTCCGCGTCGAACTCCAGGTAGGACGAGAACGAGAACTCCGCGCGCACCGGCAGCGCGTGTGGCTCGCCGATCGTCAGCAGGGCCGCCTGCCGGGCCGCTTCCAGCACCACCATGCCCGGCAGGTGGTCCACCGAGTGGTCGAACAGCACCGGATGCTCCGGGTCGGCCCGCACCAGCCAGGTGCCCGGCTCCGGCGTGGCCGCGAGCAGCACGTCCTCCCGGCGATCCCGGCCGACCAGCTGCGGTTCGACCGTGGACAGCCGCGGCGCCTGGAACGGCGTGGCCGCGAAGTGGTCCCCGCGCAGCCGCCGGTAGACCGCGGGAGACACGATCCGGCCGGACTCCGACGCGGTGCCGATCAGCACGCCGTCGCGGAAGCAGCCGAACTCCAGCCGCGTCCCGCCCAGGTGCTTGCCCCGGTAGGTGACGTCGTGCGCCGTGGCCTGCAGGACCACTTCCACCGGCGAACCCTCCGTCGCCATTCCGGCCGCGTCGAGCGTGTAGCTCTTGCTGTCGGAGATGAAACTGTGGCTCAGCGGAACGCCGTAAGCGCGGTGCGTGATGAGGATCGCCGCCTGGCGGATGGTTTCCAGGTACAGCAACGGATCGTGCACCGAGCCGGTGCGCGGGCCGAAGAACCCGTGCCAGCGCGGCCACTGCGCGCCGACCTCGAACCGGCCCGAGGAGACGATGTTCAGATCGGTGACGAAGACTTCCGAGACCGCCGCGCGGTGCACCAGACTGCGCGGGATGGTCCGCTGGAAGTCGACCGAGCACGCGCCCGGCACCTCGTCCCGGGTGGTGGTGAAATTTCTTCCTGCCGATTCATGAAGCAAACTACCGACCATGTCGGTCCCTCCCAGAAAATTCTTCCCCAGTTTTCCCCAGTACCCCCAGACACTTTCTAGCGGAATTCCCGCGACAAAACCATACCTACCTACCGGTTTTTTTCTCTGGCCTCACGGCGGGTCGCCGGGTAGACTCAGCCGGTGGCGAAGGTCCGCACCGGGCCGGCCGGTGGAAAGGAGCGTGTGGTGCCTCGGCAGGAACGCGCGGAGCAGACCCGCAAGGCCATCCTCGACGCGGCGGCCTCGCGGTTCGACGAGGTCGGTTTCCTCGGCGCGAGCCTCTCGGACATCCTCGCCGAGGCCGGCGTCACCAAGGGAGCGCTGTACTTCCACTTCCGATCCAAGGAGGAGCTGGCCGACGCGCTGATCCAGGAGCAGTTCGACCTGTCGGGCACCGGTGGTCTCCTGCAGGCGCCCGGGCTGCAGTCCGCGATCGACTGGTCCCACGGCATGGCCCGCGGCCTGCGCACCGACGTGCGGGTGCGCGCCAGCATCCGGCTCGTCATCGAGCAGGGTTCGTTCATCACCCCGGCAGGCAACGCCTACAAGGAGTGGATCGACGTCGCGGACGCCTGCTTCATCGCCGGGAAGGCCGCGGGCGACCTGCGCAAGGAGGTCGTCACGAACGAGCTGGCGCAGTTCGTCGTCTCGTCCTTCACCGGGATCCAGCTGAGCTCGCAGGTGCTCACCGGCCGCACCGACCTGGCCGAGCGCGTCACGTTCATGTGGTCGCTGCTGCTGCCCTCGATCGTGCCGCCGCGCCGGGTGCACCGCTTCGACCCGGCCGGAACCCAGCACCCAGCGGACTGACCGGAGGTCCGGCGCCTGCGGACCGGACCGGGCTTCGGTGACCGGCGCACTGGACCGGTCTTCGGTGACCGGCGGGTTGGCCCGACGTGCGGCGACCTGCGGACTGACCCGATCGCCGCGCCAGCAGACTGTCCCGGCAGTCGGCGACCAACGGCACCGCTCGCCAGCACCCGGCAGACGGACCCGAGGTCCAGCGACCTGCGGACTGACCACCGGCACCCAGCGAACTGGCCCGACACTCAGCGATCTGCGGACGGGCCAGGTCTTCAGTGACCGGCGGACCGACCCCGGCCACCAGCGACCAGCATCCCCCCTCACCGCCACCCGCCGGACCGACCCCGGCCGTCAGCGACCTGCACACTCCCCCGGCTCCAGCGACCGGCGGACCGACCCGGCCACCAGCGACCAGCATCCCCACTCACCGCCACCCGCCGGACCGACCCCGGCCGTCAGCGACCGGCGGACCCGTGCGCCCGTGCCCCTGTTCGTGACTGTGCCTGCGCTGTTTCGGCCGGTTCGATCACCCGCCACAGTTCGGCCAGTGCGCGTACCAGGTCCGTCTCCGGCGGGATCGTGCCGCCGGCCGCTGCGGTTTCCAGGCCCAGGCAGGTCACCACCACCAGCAGTGCGGCCGTTTCCGGGCGCACGCGCGCGCCCAGTTCGCCGGCCGCGTGCGCGGCGGCCACGTGCCCGCGCACCTGCTGCAGCCAGGCCCGGGTGAAGGCGGCGAACCGCGGATCCTTCGAGCCCATCTCCCGCGCGAGCCGGAAACCCGCGCCCACCTTGGCATCCGAGTGCAGCCAGCCCATCAACGCACGGCTGAGCTCGGCGAGCCGGCGCAGATGCGGTGCCGGACCGCGCGCCGCGGCACGGGCGACGTGCGCGCGCAGCACCGCGACCGCTGCCTCCTGCACCTCGTCGCAGATCTCGTCCTTCGAGGAGAAGTGGAAGTACAGGCCACCCTTGGTGACGCCTGCTTCACGCGCGATGTCCACCATGCTCGTGGCCGCGTAACCGTCCCGGTGCAGCAGTACGGCCGCGGCGTCCAGCAGCAGGAGCCGCGTCTGCTCCGCACGTGCCTGTCTGGTCACGGTCGTTCTCCATCTGCTCAGGCCGCCGAGGACATGATTCGGCCCCTGCGTCCATTCGATCTTTACATACCAACCGCCCGGTTTACAAGAGATTTCCGGGCTTCACCAGCCCCGGAACGGTATTTCAAGATCGAAACAGACCAACCTCCCGGTTTTTGCTTGAAAACCGACCTCCCGGTTTGGTACGTTGCCGTAGTGGACCCGGGCACGTAGACGGGCGGCGGCGACTGGGGGCGCCGCCCGCGCCGAGTCCGGCGAGAGACACCGGAGGTCACGGCATGTTGAACTACGAAATCCTCGGGCAGCTCAGGATCAGTGGCCGGCCCGGGGTCTGCGCTCCTCGGGCCCGCAAGGTCGAAACGCTGCTCTCGGTGCTGCTGGCGAAGAGCAACCAGGTGGTCACCACCGAACATCTGATCGGCGAGATCTGGGGTGAACATCCGCCGGCGCGGGCCAGCGCGGCGCTCTACGTGTACGTCTCGCAGCTGCGGAAGCTGCTGCGGGGCAGCACCGAGAACACCGGAGACGCCACGGAGAACTCCGCAGAGAGTCCCGTGGTCACCAGCCCGCGCGGCTACTCGCTGCACGTCAGCGTCGACGAGCTGGACGCCGACCGCTTCACCCGCCTCTACGAGCAGGGCCGCGCCCTGCATCACGACCGCAGCTACGGCCAGGCGGCGAACGTCCTGCGCGAGGCCACGAGCCTGTGGCGCGGCCCGGTGTTCGGCGGCTTCACCGACTCCCCCGACGTCCAGGCCTACGCCGCCCTGCTGGAGGAGACGCGGCTGGAGTGCCTGGAACTGCTGATGGAGACCGAACTGCTGATCGGCAGGCACCGCGAGGTGGTGGGCCAGCTGTCGGCGCTCGCGAAGGAGCACACCCTGCGCGAGACCTTCTACGAGTACCTGATGACCGCGCTGCTGCGGTCGAACCGCCGAGCCGAGGCACTGGAGACGTTCGCGTCCGCCCGCCAGAACCTGGTCCGGCAGCTGGGCATCGAACCCGGCAGCTCGCTGCGCAAGCTGCACCACAGCATCCTCGTCGGCGAGATGTCGGACGCGGTCTGACCCGGCCCGCGTCCCCGTCGGACGGCCCGGCTCCGCCACCCGTGGAGCCGGGCCGTCCTTCGTCGTGCGGACAAGACGGCGCCACGGCAGCGGCCCGGCTTCCGCGGAAGCCGGGCCGCTGCTGTCACAGAGCAACCGAAGTCAGCTCCGGTACACCGACACCACCGGGCTGCCGCAGGACACCGGTTCGCCGTACCAGCCGCCCCACCGGCTGTCGAGGGCGAGGCCGGCCAGTTCGGCCATCAGGTCGAGCTCCGCGGGCCACACGTAACGCAGCGGGAGCGATCCGCCGGCCAGCTGGACGATCTGGCGGACGCAGTCCACCGACTCCACGCGGCGGTCCGCGGTCCAGCACGCCGGATCCGGATGCCGGCCCTGCACCACCAGTGCCCCGCCGGGGCGCAGCAGCCGGCTGTAGCGGCCGATGGCTCGCAGCTGGTCGCGCTGGTCGGGCAACCGCGACAGGACGTCGGCGCCGAGATAGCCGGCGTCGAAGCGCGGTCCGGGTTCCAGGTGCACCTCGTAGCCTTCGCCGGCCAGCGCGTCGGCGACCGGGCCACCGCCCGGGACGAGCACCCGGCCGCCGGCGCGGCGGGCGACCCGGTCGGTGACCTCGGACAGGAAGGCGACCGCGCCGGCCGGATCGTCGGCCAGCGGGGCGAGCCACGCGTCGAGCGCGTCGGCCGGCTTCTCCAGGATCCAGGTCGGCATCACGCCACCTCTTCTCACGCAGTGATCCGGTTTCTCCACGCAGAGTGCCGGAACGATCTAAAGCCGACCTTGCGGAACAGGGGTTGTCCCCAGGCCGGTGAACGCGTGAAGGCCTCCTGCAGGGATTCCCCGCAGGAGGCCTTCACCGACGACGGGCAGCGGTGCGAAGCCGAGGGGTCAGCCCTTGGCCCGCCGCCGGAACTTGCGCGTGGCGAGGACCGCGGCGATGGCGGTGAGCGCACCCCACCAGACCAGCGCGAGCCAGGCCGTGCCGCCGACCGGGGTGCCGTTCATCAGCGCACGCTCCGCGTCCATCAGCACCGTGAAGGGCTGGTTGTCCACGATCACCCGCAGCACACCGGGCATCTGCTCGGTGGGCACGAGCGCACTCGAGGCGTACGGCACGAACACCAGGATCATGCCGAGACCGCCCGCGCCTTCCACGGTCTTGGCGACCGAGCCGAGCAGGACCGCGAGCCAGAACACGCCGGCGGAGAACAGCACCAGCAGGCCGATCGCGCCGAGCCAGCCGAGCAGCCCGCCCGCCGGGCGGAAGCCGATCGCGAAACCGAGCGCCACCATGATCACGAACGAGACGCAGCTGCGCAGCATCCCGGCCGCCACGTGCCCGACCAGCACCGCCGGGGCGGACATCGGCATCGAGCGGAACCGTTCCACGAGGCCGTTGGTGAGGTCGGCGGCGACCCCGACCACCGTCGTGGTGGAGTTGAAGCCGATGCTGACCGCCAGCAGGCCGGGCAGCAGGTAGTCGATGTAGGTCAGGCCGCCGGTCACGTTGATCGCCGGGCCGAACATGAACCGGAACAGCAGCAGCAGCACGACCGGCAGTGACACCGCCTGCAGCAGCATCTCCGGATTGCGCGTGATGTGCTTGATGTTGCGCCCGATCAGCACGCGGTAGTCGGACAGCACCAGGGAAAGCGAGGCACGCGAGGGCGGTTCGGGGAGCCGGGTCCCCTCGGTCTCCCTCGACAGGGTCTGGGTCATCAGTGGTCTCCCGCGGTCGAAGTCAGGGTGTGGAACACGTCGTCGAGGGTGGGTTCGGACAGCTCGAGGCCGGTGGTCTCCAGTCCGCCGTCGGCGACCTGGTTGAGCACTCGCCGCACCTGGGCCGGGTGGTCGATCGCGACGCTGACCGTCTCCGCGTCCAGGAGCCCGCCGGTGATCCGCTGCGCCCGCGCGGCCTCGGCGCCGGTGGCGAAGGTGAGCTTGAGCCGTTCGGTGCCGACCTGCCGTTTCAGCTCCCCCCCGGTGCCCTCGGCCACCACGTGTCCCTTGTCGATGACCGCGATCCGGTCGGCGAGCTGGTCGGCCTCGTCCAGGTACTGCGTGGTGAGCAGAATCGTGGTGCCGCCGTCGAGCAGCGCCCGGATCGCGTCCCACATCGCCGCGCGGCTGCGCGGGTCGAGACCGGTGGTGGGCTCGTCCAGGAACAGCACCGACGGCGAGGTGATCAGGCTGATCGCCAGGTCCAGCCTGCGGCGCATCCCGCCGGAGTACGTCTTCACCGGGCGGTCGGCGGCCTCGACGAGTTCGAACTGCTCGAGCAGTTCGCCGGCACGCACCTTGGCCCGTCCCACCGGCAGGTGGAACAGCCGGGCCATCATCACCAGGTTCTCGCGGCCGGTGAGCAGCTCGTCGACCGCGGTGTCCTGGCCGGTGAGGCCGATCTGCTCGCGGACCTGGCGGGTGCGCCGGGCGACGTCGTGGCCGTTCACCGTGACCGTGCCGCCGTCGGCTTCCAGGAGGGTGCTGAGGATCCGCACCGTCGTGGTCTTGCCGGCACCGTTGGGGCCGAGCAGCGCGAACATGGTGCCCCGCTCGACGTTCAGGTCGACGCCCTCCAGGACGTCCACGTCGCCGTAGGACTTGCGCAGCCCCCGCGCTTCGATTGCGTAGCCGGTGACCATCGGGTTACCTCTCCTCGTTCGGGTCGAGCGGGAGGGCGGGCGCCACGCGTCGGGGAGCCGGCCCGGGAAACTTTCTTTTACCAGTGGGCCACAGCGCCCGCGCGGGCGGCAATAGTGGCCGGGTGCGGCGGGAACATAGGGGTGGGGTCCCCTCCGCACCGGGTGCTCTAGTCATCGTCCCCGCCGCCGATCGCCATGGAGATCAACGCTTCCGCGTCGAGTTCGTCGATCGTGCCGGCGTCCACAGCGGACGGTTCGAACTCGTCGGCGGCCTGCTCCGGCAGGCGGACACCGGCCAGCTCCAGCAGGCCGTCGAGCAGTCCGGCGGAGCGCAGCCGCTCGAGCGGGATCTCCGAGAGCGCGTGCCGGACGTCCTGTTCGGACAGTTTCGTCTCGGGTTCCGCGGTCTCTTCCGGAGCCAGCTCGGCCACCAGGTGCTGCGCCAGTACCCGCGGGGTCGGGTAGTCGAAGATCAGGCTCACCGGCAGTTTCAGGCCGGTGACGAGACTGAGCTTGTTGCGGAACCCGGTGGCCGACAGCGAATCGAAGCCGACCTCGTTGAACGAGCGGTCCGGCTCCACCGCTTCCGG
Source organism: Amycolatopsis jiangsuensis (assembly GCF_014204865.1). Taxonomy (NCBI): domain Bacteria; kingdom Bacillati; phylum Actinomycetota; class Actinomycetes; order Pseudonocardiales; family Pseudonocardiaceae; genus Amycolatopsis; species Amycolatopsis jiangsuensis. The sequence continues at coordinate 7,110,466 of NZ_JACHMG010000001.1, read as the reverse complement.
ACCGGCGTGCCCGAGCAGTGCCGCCGCGTGGGTGCGCACCAGGGTGAGCACGGTCGGCACCCGTTTGCCCGGCGGCAGGCCGGTGAGCTTCTGCGCCAGCGACTCGGTGTCTTCCACGGAGTCCTGTGCCGCACGACGGCCGGGGCTGCCGGCAAGCGCGCGCAGTACCGCCGGAAGGTCGTCGTCGCCCGAGGAGGCGAGCACACCCGTGTCCAGCGCGATCGGCACCAGCAGTGGTTCGGCCGCACCGGCCGTCGAATCCAGCAACCGGAGACCATCCTCAGTAGACAGTGCGGTGATGCCGGTTTCGCTGATGCGATGCGCGTCCGCACCTTCGATCGCCGAGCCCATACCGCCACCCCACAGGCCCCAGGCCAGTGACGTGCCGGGCAGGCCTTCCTGCCGTCGGCGGGCCGCCAGCGCGTCGAGGTAGGCGTTCGCCGCGGCATAGCTGCCCTGTCCCGGCGCGCCGAGCACGCCGGCAGCCGAGGAGAACAGAACGAACGCCGTGAGGTCGAGTTCCCGGGTCAGTTCGTGCAGCGTCACGGCGGCGTCGACCTTCGGACGCAACACGGCGTCCAGCCGCTCCGGGGTGAGCGACGTCAGGATTCCGTCGTCGAGCACGCCGGCTGCGTGCACCACAGCACGCAGCGGTACCCGGATATCCCGCAACAGCGCGGAAACCGCGTCACGGTCGGCCACATCGCAAGCCGCGACAGTGACTTCGGCACCGAGTCCGGTCAGCTCGTCCCGCAGCTCGACCGCACCCGGCGCGTCGATTCCGCGACGGCTGACGAGCAGCAGGTGCCGCACGTCGTGTGCGGTCACCAGATGCCGGGCGACCGCACCGCCCAGCGCACCTGTCGCGCCGGTGACGAGCACTGTGCCGTCCGCATCCCACACCGGTGCGGTGACCGCGTCGGCCGCGCGCTGGAGCCGGGGAACCAGCACCGCACCCGCCCGCAGCGCGACCTGCGGTTCGTCCGCCACCGCGATGGCGGCCAGGGTACGGCCGGTCGGGACGCCGGTGCCCAGGTCGACCAGCGTGATCCGGCCCGGGTGCTCGGCCTGCGCCGACCGCACCAGGCCGGCCACCGCGGCTCCCACCGGATCCGGGTTCTCCCCGGCTTCGACCGCCACCGCACCCCGGGTGAGCACCAGGAGCGATCCCTCGGGCCGGGCCAGGAACCCTTGCAGCTGACCGAGTACGCGGTGGAGTTCGGCATGCACGTCGTCGCCGACCGCGGGCAGCACGAGCAGGCCGGACGCGTCGCCGAGTTCGGTCACCGCGGCCGCGCCGAGCGATTCGGTGAGACCGAACGGGTCATCCCCGGCCACGGACCACTCCGTCACCTCGGCGACCGCGTCGAAGTCGGTCTGCTCCCATCCCAGCCGGAACAGCGACTCGGCACCGCCGGGCTCGGCGGCTTGCGGGACGGCGGACATCGGGCGCAGCAGCAACGAGTCCACCGAAACCACCGGTGCACCGGCACCATCGGCCACAGTCAGGGAGACCGCGCCGGAGCCGACCGGTGTGACGTGCACCCGCAAGGTCGTGGCGCCGACCGCGTGCAGCCGCACCCCTTCCCAGGCGAACGGCAGAGCCGGCTCGTCCCCGGCCGCGCCGGACACCCCGATCGCGTGCAAAGCAGCGTCCAAGACCGCCGGATGAATGCCGTAGCGGTCCACATCGGACACCGGAGCCGGTAGCCGGACTTCCGCGAAAGCCTCGTCACCCTTGCGCCATGCGGAGACGAGACCCCGGAACGCCGGTCCGTAGACCAATCCTTCCGCGGCCAGCTCCTCGTAGGTGCCCTGCAACGGCAGTTGTTCGGCACCGGCGGGCGGCCACGCGGTGAGACCTGCCTTCTCCGCCTTGCCCGCCTTCGCGAGCCGGCCGGTCGCGTGCCGCGTCCACGCCACGCCCTCGGCCGCGCCTTCCGGTCGCGAGTGGACGGTGAAGCCGCGGCTGCCGTCCTCGGCCGCGTCGAGGGCGAACTGGACTCGCACGCCGGTGCGTTCCGGCACCACGAGCGGGTACTCCAGGGTCAGCTCGTCCAGCCGCGGGCAGCCCGCCTCGTCTCCGGCCCGGATCGCCATCTCGACGAACCCGGTCCCGGGGAAGAGGATCGAACCGCCGACGACGTGGTCGGCCAGCCACGGCTGGCTGCCCACCGAAATCCGGCCGCTGAACAGTATCCCGCCGGTGCCGGCGAGGTGCACCGCGGTGCCGAGCAGCGGGTGACCTTCCTGCCCCGGCGAGGAGGCGGTGCTCTCCAGCCAGTACCGCTGCCGCTGGAACGGATACGTCGGCACAGCCACCGGACGGGCACCAGTGGGCTCGTAGACCGCCGCCCAGTCGACGTCGACGCCGCTGACGTGCAGCTGAGCGACGCCGGTGAGCGCGGCCATCGCCTCGTCCTGCTCCTTGTGCAGCAAGGCGGCGAGCACGAGACCCTCCGGACGTTCATCCACACAGGACTCGGCCATCGCGGTGAGCGTGGTGTCCGGTCCCAGCTCCAGGAATCGGCTGACGCCCTCGGCCATGGTGTAAACGATCGCGTCCCGGAACCGCACTCCTTCCCGGACCTGACGCACCCAGTACTCCGCCGAGGACAGGTCCTCGGCCCGCGCACCGGTGACCGTGGAGACGATCGGAATCCGCGGTTCGGCGTAGGTCAGTCCTTCCGCGACAGTGCGGAAGGAGGCCAGCATCGGCTCCATCAGCCGGGAATGGAACGCGTGCGAGACCCGCAGCTGCTTGGTCCGCTCGAACTTCGCCGAGACCGTCGCGACCGCTTCGGCCGGGCCGGAGATGACGACTGCCTGCGGTCCGTTCACCGCGGCGATGTCCACAGTGCCGTCGGCCGCTTCCGCGACAGCTTCCGCGGTCGCGTCGATCGCGGCCATCGCGCCACCGGCGGGGAGCGCCTGCATCAGCGCGCCACGGGCGACGACCAGCTTCGCGGCATCGGCCAGCGAGAGCACCCCGGCGCAGTGCGCCGCGGCGAGCTCGCCGATCGAATGCCCGGTCAGCACGTCCGGTTTCACACCCCACGATCGCACCAGCCGGAAGAGCGCGACTTCCAGCGCGAACAACGCGGGCTGCGTCCAGCGGGTTTCGTCGAGACCGTCGCCACTGTCGATCACCTCGCGCAGCCGGCGGCCGGGTTGCGGGTCAGCGTCGAGTTCCGGGTGGCCGCCAAGGTGGCGGTCCAGCTCGGCGCACACCTCGTCGTAGGCCGCGGCGAACACCGGATACCGCGCGGCCAGCTGCGCACCCATCCCGGCCCGCTGCGAACCCTGGCCGGAGAACAGGAAAGCGGTCCGTCCGGCCGCGGTGGCGATGCCGCTGACCACTCCGCGGGCTTCCTCCTCGTCGACCAGCGCCGCGAGCCCCCGCACGAACTGTGGCGACCGGCTGCCGATCAGCACCGCGCGCCGTTCGAACGCACTGCGCGTGGTCGCCAGCGACAGGCCGATGTCGGCGAGGCTTCCTTCCGGCTCCTCGTCCACGTAGGACATGAGCTGTTCGGCACGTGCGCGCAGGGCCGCCGAGCCGCGCCCGGACACCGGCCAAGCGACCGGGCCGTCGAACTCCGGGCCGCCCGTGGCGGCCACGTCCCGGCGATCGCCCTCTTCCAGGATCACGTGCGCGTTCGTGCCGCTGACCCCGAAGGAGGAGACACCGGCCCGCCGGGTGTGCCCGTTCGGCAGCCACTTCACCGGCTCGGCGAGCACCCGCACCGCGCCCGAGGACCAGTCGATCTCCGTCGACGGCTTGCCGACGTGCAGGGTCGCGGGCAGTTCACCGTGCCGCATCGCCTGCACCATCTTGATCACCCCGGCCGCGCCTGCGGCGGCCTGGGTGTGCCCGATGTTCGACTTGACCGAGCCGATCCACAGCGGACGGTCTGCTTCGGCCTGCGCACCGTAGGTCGCCAGCAGCGCCTGCACTTCGATCGGGTCGCCCAGTCTGGTCCCGGTGCCGTGCGCCTCCACCGCGTCCACATCGGACGGAGTCAGCCCGGCGTCGGCCAGCGCGGCGCGGATCACCCGTTGCTGCGCGGGACCGTTCGGCGCGGTGAGGCCGTTGGACGTGCCGTCGGAGTTGACCGCGCTGCCCTTCAGCACGGCGAGCACCGGGTGACCGTTGCTGCGCGCGTCGGAAAGCCGTTCCAGCACGAGAATCCCGACGCCTTCGGACCACGTGGTGCCGTCGGCGTCGTCGGAGAAGACCTTGCACCGACCGTCCGCGGCCAGCCCCTGCTGACGGCTGAACTCGACGAACGTCTCCGGTGTCGCCATCACCGTGACACCGCCGGCGAGCGCGAGCGAGCAGTCCCCGCCCCGCAGCGCCTGCGCCGCCATGTGCATGGCGACCAGCGAAGACGAGCACGCGGTGTCCACGCTGACAGCGGGACCTTCCAGCCCGAGGGTGTAGGCGACGCGGCCGGTGACGATCGATCCGGCGCTGTTCGCGCCGACGTAGTCGTGGTACTGCACCCCCGCGTAGACCCCGGTTGGACTGCCCTTGAGCGAGACCGGGTCGATCCCCGCCCGTTCCAGCGCCTCCCAGGAGGCCTCGAGCAGCAGCCGCTGCTGCGGGTCGATCATCGGCGCTTCCTTCGGCGAAACCCCGAAGAACGCCGGATCGAAGTCACCCGCGTCGTAGACGAACCCGCCTCGCGCGACGTAGGTCGTGCCGGGGCGGCGGCCGGCCGGGTCGAGCAGACCGTCGAGGTCCCAGCCGCGGTCGGCCGGGAAGTCCCCGATGCCGTCACGTCCCTCGGCGACCAGCTCCCACAGGTGTTCGGGCGAGGTGACGCCACCGGGCAGCCGGCAGGCCATGCCGACGATCGCGATCGGCTCGTCGGAGGCCGCCGCGGTCACGGTGACCGTCTCGGTGGCGGTCCCGGCCAGCTCGCCGAGCAGGTGCGCGGCCAGCGCGGACGGGGTGGGGTGGTCGAAGATCAGCGTCGCGGGCAGCCGCTGCCCGGTGGCCGCGGTCAGGCCGTTGCGCAGCTCGATGGCGGTCAGCGAATCGAACCCGAGCGACTGGAACTGGGCGCTCGGCTCGATCTCGTGCGCACCGCTGTAGCCCAGGACGGTGGCGGCGTGGCCACGCACCAGATCCAGCACCGCGTCCTGGCGGTCCTCCTCGGGCAACGCGATCAGCCGGGCGGCGAACGAATCGGCCGGGGCGCTCGCGGCACCCGCGGCCACCCGCCGTGGTGTCCGGCCGACGAGCTGGTCCAGCGTCCGCGGCAGCCGGTCGAGCGTGCGCAGGACCGGCAGGTCGAGCTTCGCCGGCACCGCGGTCGGCTGACGAACAGCCAGCGCGCGATCGAACAGCTCGAGTCCTTCCGCGGTGGACAGTGGGACTATCCCGCTCGAGCCCAGCCGGTGCACCTCTTCGTCGGTGAGCGTGCCACCCATTCCGCCGACCTCGCCCCAAAGACCCCAGTCGAGCGACAGGCCGGGCAGGCCGTGCGCGACCCGGTGCGAGGCGAGCGCGTCGAGGAACGCGTTGGCAGCCGCGTAACTTCCCTGTCCGGGTGCGCCGAGCACACCGGACACCGAGGAGAACAGCACGAACGCGGACAGCGCGGTGTCCCGGGTCAGTTCGTGCAGGTTCAGTGCGCCGTCGACCTTCGGGGCGAGCACACGCCCGACCCGCTCCGGCGTGAGTGCGGTGACCACACCGTCGTCGAGCACACCCGCGGCGTGCACCACCGCGGTCAGCGGGTTCTCCGCCGGAATCGCGGCGAGGACTTCGGCGAGCGCGGCCCGGTCGGCGACGTCGCACCGCGCGAGCCGCACGTCGACCTCACGCGCCCGCAGGTCTTCGGCCAGCTGTTCCAGTTCGGGGGTGCTGCGGCGGCTGACCAGGACCAGGCGGCGCACGTCGTGCTCGGTGACCAGGTGCCGCGCGAGCTTTCCGCCCAGCGCACCGGAGGCACCCGTCACCAGCACGGTGCCGTGCGGGCAGAAGTACGGCCGGTCCAGCTCCGGGGTGGTCCGGACCAGCCGTGGCACGAGCAGTTCACCGAGCCGTACCGCGACCTGCGCCTCGCCGGAGGCCAGCACCTTCGGCAGCACGGCCTCGACGCCGGCCTCGCCGTCGAGATCCACGAGCACGAAGGCGTCCGGGTTCTCCTCCTGCGCCGAACGGACAAGACCCCAGGCCGCCGCGGCCGCGAGGTCGGTGACGTCGCCACCGGCCGGGACCGCACCGCGGGTCACGACTACCAGCCGCGCGTCCTCGGGGTGGTCCTCGGCAAGCCAGTTCTGGAGTGCGGCGAGAACGTGGTTGGTGATGCGGTGGGTCTCCGCCGCGGTTCCGGATTCACCGGTGACGTCGAGGATCTCGGCACCGGACACGTCGGCCTCGGCGGCCGGCGCGGTGACTCGCTGCCATTCGACGCGGTACAGCGGCGCGGTGTGGTCCGCCGCGACCGGTGTCGTGAACGCGCGGAACACTGTCTCGGCGACGGTGGCCACCGGAGCGCCGGACGGGTCGGCGAGGGTGATCTCGAAGCCGTCCTCCGTGGTCGGCGCGAACCGTACCCGCAAGGCGGACGCACCGGTGGCGTGCAGTTCGACGCCAGTCCAGCAGAACGGGACGCGGCCGACCCCACCGTCCCCGCCTCCGGCGACCCGAAGGGCGTGCGTGCAGGCGTCGAGCGCGGCCGGGTGCAGGCCGAACCGCTCGGCGTCGCTGTCCTCGGGCAACTCGACCTCGGCGAACACCTCGCGGCCACGGCTCCACACCGCACGCAACGAGCGGAACAGCGGACCGTAGGTCAGTCCGGTGTCCGCGAAGTCGTCGTACAGGCCGTCGATCGCGACCGGTTCGGCATCGGCGGGCGGCCATTCCGTCAGCCCCACGCCACCGGCCCGCGACTGTGGAGCGACGCTGCCGCTGGCGTGCAGAGTCCAGTCCGCATCCGCTTCCTCGGGTCGCGAGTGGACAGACACCGGACGGACGTCGCGATCCCCCGCCGCACCCACCGTGACCTGCAGCTGGATTCCGCCCCGGGCCGGCAGCACGAGCGGGCTGCCCAGGGTCAGTTCCTCGATCCGGCCGGCGCCGGCCTGGTCACCGGCGCGGACCACCAGCTCGAGGAACGCGGTGCCCGGCACCGTCACGACGTCGCCGAGCCGGTGTTCGGCCAGCCACGGGTGGGTTTCCACGGACAGCCGGCCGGTCAGCACGACACCATCGGTGCCGGCGAGCGCGACAGCCGCGCCGAGCAGCGGATGCCCTGCGGAGGTCAAGCCGGCGGCCGCCACCTCGTCCCGGTTGGCGCGGGCGTCGAGCCAGTACCGGTTGCGCTGGAAGGCATACGGCGGCAGATCGACCCGCCGTGCGCCGCGGCCGGCGAAAACTGCGGCCCAGTCCGGCACGAGACCACTCACGAACAGTTCAGCGAGTGCCGTCAGCGCCGTGTCCGGTTCCGCGCGGTCCTTGCGCAGCACCGGAACCACCAGCGCGTCGGAATCCTGCCGGACCAGCGCGGACAGCACCGCGTCCGGCCCGACCTCCACGAAACGGGCGACGCCATGGCCAGCGAGAGTGCGGATGCCGTCGTGGAACCGCACCGCGGCGCGGACTTGACCGACCCAATAGTCTGCTGTGGACAGATCGCCATCCGCTGTGGACACCACTGGGATCTCGGGCTGGTGATACGTCAGTCCGCGGGCCACCGCCGCGAACTCGGCCAGCATCGGCTCCATCAGCGGTGAATGAAACGCGTGCGAGACCTTCAGCTTGCTGGATTTGCGGTCCGCGAACCGCGCCACCATCGCGTCGACCGCACTCCGGACGCCGGACAGCACCAGCGAAGCCGGGCCGTTGATCGCGGCGATGCTCACCTCGTCGGTGAGGTGCGGCGCGACCTCGTCCTCCGTCGCCTGCAGAGCGACCATCGCCCCACCCGAGGGCAGTGCCTGCATCAAGCGGGCCCGCGCGCCGACCAGAGCGGCAGCGTCCGGAAGGGACAACACCCCGGCGACGTGCGCCGCGGCCAGTTCTCCGATCGAATGCCCCAGCAGATAGTCCGGCTTGATTCCCCACGACGCCAGCAACCGGAACAACGCCACTTCGACCGCGAACAACGCAGGCTGGGTATAACCGGTCTGGTTGATCAGACGCGGTTTTTCGAGGATGACTGTCTTCAGGGGACGGTCGAGATGGCGGTCCAGTTCGGCGCACACCTGATCCAAGGCGTCGGCGAACACTGGGAACGCGGCGGCCAGCTCGGCACCCATACCCGCTCGCTGCGCGCCCTGTCCGGAGAACAGGAACGCGGTCAGCCCTTCCACGGGTGCGCCGGTGATCAGGCCGGGTGCCGACGTCCCTTCGGCCAGCGCGGCGCGCGCCAGCTCGACGTCGTCGGTCAAGACGACCGCGCGGTGCGAAAGCGGCGACCGTGAAGTAGCGAGCGAAAACCCCAAGTCCAGTGTGGAGTGCGCGCCGACAGGCAGCTGAGCGGCCTGGGCACGCAGCGCTCCGCTGCCGTGCCCGGACAACGGCAGCGGCACCGGAACGTTCTCGGGCCAGCTCGGTGGCACGGCTTCGGTCGCCTCGGGTTCTGGTGCCTCCTCGAGGATGAGGTGTGCGTTGGTGCCGCTCACCCCGAACGACGAGACTCCGGCACGGCGGGGACGCTCCCCCGCCGGCCACGGACGTTCGGCACGCAGCAGCTCGACCGCACCGGAGTCCCAGTCGACCTCAGTGGACGGTTCGGTGACGTGGAGGGTCTTCGGCAGCAGGCCGTGCCGCAGCGCCTCGACCATTTTGATCACTCCGCCGACCCCGGCGGCGGCCTGGGCATGACCGATGTTGGATTTCAGCGAGCCCAGCCACAGCGGGCTCCCGCCACACCGGTCCTGTCCGTAGGTGGCGAGCACCGCCTGCGCTTCGATCGGGTCGCCGAGCGTGGTCCCGGTTCCGTGCCCTTCCACAGCGTCCACTTCGGACGCCGACAGCCGCGCGTTGGCCAGCGCCTGCCGGATCACGCGTTGCTGCGAAGGACCGTTCGGCGCGGTGAGACCGTTCGACGCGCCATCGGAGTTGACCGCCGACCCGCGCACCACCGCGAGCACCGGGTGACCGTTGCGCCGGGCGTCGGAAAGGCGCTCCAGCAGGACGGTACCGGCACCTTCGGCCCAGCCGGTGCCGTCCGCGCTGTCGGAGAAGGCCTTGCACCGCCCGTCCGAGGCCAGGCCACGCTGGCGGCTGAACGCCAGGAACGGGCCCGGTCGCGACATCACCATCACGCCGCCGGCCAGGGCGAGCGAGCAGTCCCGCTGCCGCAGGGACTGCACCGCGAGGTGGATCGCGACCAGCGAGGACGAGCACGCCGAGTCGATCGTCACGGCCGGGCCCTCCAAGCCCAGCGCGTACGCGATCCGCCCGGAGATCACCGAGCCGGCATTGCCCGTGCTGAGGTAGTCCTCGACTTCGCCGGCCAGCACCGAGGGCGGCAGCTCGTCGTAGTAGTCCTGGCCGCCGCTGCCGACGAAGACGCCGACCGGCTGCTTCGCCAGCGAATGCGGGGCGATCCCGGCCCGCTCCAGGGTCTCCCAGGCCAGCTCCAGCACGATCCGCTGCTGCGGGTCCATGGCCAGCGCCTCGCGCGGCGAAATGCCGAAGAACGGCGCGTCGAACTCACCGGCTTCGTGCACGAAGCCGCCCTCGCTGACGTAGCTCGTGCCGGGACTGTCCGGATCGGCGTCGAAGAGCCGGTCCAGCGCCCAGCCGCGGTCGGACGGGAACGGCCCGATCGCGTCGCCACCGCCGGCGACCAGCCGCCACAGGTCCCCGGCCGAACGCACGTCACCCGGGTACCGGCAGCCCATCGCCACGATCGCGATCGGCTCGGACTCCGCGGCCTCGACCGCCCGCAGCCGCGCCCGGGTCTCCTGGAGGTTGGCGGTCACCCGCTTCAGGTAGTCGACCAGCTTGCTCTCGTCGGTCATCTTCTTCTCGTCAGACATGAGAACCTCTTGTCGCAGGATCAGGAGCGGGTCAGGCGCCGAGCTCGTCGTCGATCAGGGCGAACAGTTCGTCGGTGCTCGCGCCGGCCAGCGCGTCGGCACCACCCGGGGAGCCGGACAGGGTCTGGTGCAGGGAGGCGACCACCGCCTGCAGCCGGGCCACGATCCGGGTGCGATCGATCTCCGCGGCGTCGAGGCTCGCCGCGACCGCCTCGACGCGGTCGAGTTCGACCTCCACCGGGACCTCGCCGTCGTCCTCGCGGAGCAGAGTCCCCAGGTGCTCGGCCAGCGCCTGCGGGTTCACGTGGTCGAACGCCACGGTCGCGGGCAGTTTCAGGCCGGTCACCGAGCCGAGCCGGTTGCGCAGGTCGACCGCGGTCACCGAGTCGAAGCCGAGCTCCTTGAACGCGCGCGCCGGCTCGACCGCACCGCCCTCGTCGTAGCCGGCGACGGCGGCGACCTCACCACGCACCAGGTCCAGCAGCATCCGCCGCTGCTCGGCCGGTGCCGCCGCGGCCAGCCGGCCGGCGAGGTCACCCGCGCCGGCCGGTCCGGTCTCGGCGGGTTCGGCCGTGGCCTCCGGCAGCGCACGCAGCAGCGGCCGCGGGCGGGTGAGCTGGTAGACCGGCGCGAACGCGGCCCAGTCGATGTCCGCGACCACGAGCTGTGTCTCGTCCTGGTCGAGGGCCTGGCCGAGCGCGTCCACGGCGAGCCGTGGCTCCATCTCCGCCAACCCCATGCGGCGCAGCACCTCGCTCGCCTCGGCGTCGACCATGCCTCCGCCACCCCACGAGCCCCAGGCCACCGCGGTGGCTGTGCGGCCGGCCGCGCGCCGACTACGGGCGAGAGCGTCGAGGTAGGCGTTGCCGGCCGCGTACGCGGGCTGACCCGAGGTGCCCCAGACAGCGGCGCCGGAGGACATCATCACGAACGCGTCGAGCTCGGTGTCGCCGAGCAGCCGGTCCAGCAGCGCCGCTCCGGTCACCTTCGCGCGGGTCGCCGCGGCGAACTCCTCCGGGCTCACCTGGGCGAGCTCCGGTTCCTTCGCCAGCACCCCGGCGGCGTGGACCACCGCGGACGGCGAGTGCTCGGCGAGCACGCCGGCCAGCGCGGTCTCGTCGGTGACGTCGCAGGCCACGACCGTCACCCGGGTACCGGAAAGCTCGTCGACCAGCTCACGGGCACCATCCGCGTCGAGGCCCCGACGGCTGGTGAGCACGAGGTGCTGCGCGCCACGCGCAGCGAGCCAGCGGGCGACGTGCGCGCCGACCGCCCCGGTCCCGCCAGTGATCAGCACGGTGCCGCGTGGCGACCACCGCTCGACGGTCTCCGACCCCAGCGGCGCACGCACCATCCGCTTCGCGAACACGCCCGACTGCCGGATCGCCACCTGATCTTCGTTGTCCACTCCGGACAGCACCGCCGCCAGCCGAGCCGCACCGGACGCGTCGGCGAGATCCACCAGCCCGCCCCAGCTGCCAGGCTGGTCGAGCGAGGCCACGGTGCCGAGACCCCAGACAGCGGCCGCCTCGGGATCGGCGTCGGCGAACGCGTCCACCGCGACTGCACCGCGGGTGCCGACCCAGAGCGGGGCGTCCAGATCGTTGTCCCGCAAGGCCTGCAGCAGCGCGATCGTCGCCGCGACCGGGGTGCCGAGAGCCGGCGCCAGCGGATGTTCGGACCGATCGAACGCGAGCAGTGACAGAACTCCGTCGAACGGCCGGACCGCCGTCGCCTGCCCCACCAGCTCGGCCAGCGCGCCGCGGTTCGCGGGCTCCGCGGCGACGAGGCGGACGACCTCGCCGTGTACGGCCAGCGCGTCGGCGATCTCCGCCGCCTCGGCACTCCCGGCCGGAACGACGACCAGCCACGTTCCGGTCAGCCCACCGGTCACGCCGGTGAGCGGAACCCAGGAGACCCGGTATCGCCACGAGTCCACAGTGGACCGCTCAGTCCGGCGCCCGTGCCAAGCGGCCAGCGCGGGGACGACTTCGGACAGCGGCGCGGCCGGGATCCCGAGCCGGGACGCGAGCCCGTCGACATCGCCCTCGGTCACGTCCCGCCAGAAGTCCTGATCGGCCACCGGAAGCGCCGGATCCGGCACGGCGGACTCCGGCTCGTGCCAGAAGCGTTTGTGCTGGAACGGGTAGGTCGGCAGTTCGAGCACGCGTCCGCCCGGCGTCAGCGAAGCCCAGTCGACCGCGCCACCGCGCACGAAGTACTCGGCGAGCGAAGTCGCGAAGCGGGGCAAGCCGCCTTCGTCGCGGCGCAGCGTGCCGGCGACCGCACCGGAGTGCCCGGCCTCGTCCAGCGTCTCCTGAATGCTCATGGTCAGCACCGGGTGCGGGCTGACCTCGACGAACCGGGTGTACCCGGCCGCCGCCAGCTGCGCGACGACCGGCGCGAACCGCACCGTCCGGCGGAGGTTGGAGAACCAGTAGGCGGCGTCCACAGTGGAGTCGTCGACCGCGTCGAGGGTGACCGTCGACGTCATCGCGACCGTGCCGCGGTGCGGAGTGATCGGGCCGAGATCGGCCAGCAGCCGCTCGGACAGGTGCTCCACGTGCGTGGAGTGCGAGGCGTAGTCCACCGGCACCCGCTTGGCACGGAAGCCATCGTCGACCAGCTGATCGCGCAGTTGGTCCAGCGCGTCGCCGTCGCCGGACAGCACCGCTGAGGTCGCACCGTTGTCCGCGGCCACCGAAATCCGGCCGTCCCAGGCGTCGAGCCGCTGTTCGAGGTCCGCGACCGAGAGGCCGGCGGCGAGCATCCCGCCGCCCCGACCGCCGAGCACGTCACCGATCGCCTTGCTGCGCAACGCGACCACCCGCGCACCATCCTCGAGCGACAGTGCACCGGAGACAGTCGCCGCGGCGATCTCGCCCTGAGAGTGACCGATCACCATGTCCGGCTGCACACCATGCGCGCGCCATACCGCGGCGAGCGAGACCATCACTGCCCACAGCATCGGCTGGACCACATCGACGCGATCCTCGGGTGGCGTACCCGGCTCGCTCCGCAGTACCGAAAGCACCGACCAGTCCGTGAACCGCCGCAGCGCGGCGTCGCATTCGGACAGTCGCTCGGCGAACACCGGCGAATGATCCAGCAGCTCCAACGCCATCCCGGTCCACTGCGAACCCTGGCCGGGGAACACGAACACCGTGCGTCCGCGGACGTCGGCGGTACCGGTGACCACGTCGGGTCGCGATCGGCCGGCGGCCAACGCGCCCAAGGCTTCCGTCGCCTGCTCGGAATCGTGCGCGAGGACCACGGCCCGCTGATCGAGTTGTGCCCGTCCGGTGGCGAGCGTGTACGTGACGTCGGCGAGATCGTCCACCGAGGACGTGAGCTGTCCGGCAGCGGCGGCCAGTGCGGGCGGTGTCTTCGCCGACAGGACCAGTGGGTACACCGGTTGCGCGGTCACCGGCTCCGGCTCGGCTTCGGCCGGCGCCTGCTCCAGGATCACGTGCGAGTTCGTGCCGCTGACCCCGAACGACGACACCGCGGCACGACGCGGGCGCCTGAGCACGGGCCAGTCCCGCGCCTCGGTGAGCAGCTCGACGGCGCCGGAAGCCCAGTCGACATGCTTCGACGGCGTGCCGACGTGCAGAGTCCGCGGCAGCCGCCCGTGCCGTAACGCCTGGATCATCTTGATCACGCCGGCCACCCCGGCAGCGGCCTGCGGATGGCCCAGGTTCGACTTGATCGAACCGAGCAGCAACGGCTCCCCGGCCGTGCGCGTCCCGTAGGTCTCCAGCAGCGACTGCGCCTCGATCGGGTCGCCGAGCGCCGTACCGGTACCGTGCGCCTCGACGGCGTCCACATCGGACACGGACAGTCCGGCGTCGGCCAGCGCCGCCTCGATCACCCGTACCTGCGAAGGCCCGTTGGGTGCGGAGAAGCCGTTGCTGGCCCCGTCCTGGTTCACTGCCGAGCCGCGAAGGAGCGCGAGCACGCGGTGCCCGTTGCGGCGGGCGTCGGAAAGCCGTTCCAGCACCAGGACTCCCACGCCCTCTGCCCACGACGTGCCGTCCGCGTCGTCGGAGAAGGACTTGCTGCGTCCGTCCGCGGACAGGCCGCGGCGGCTGCAGAAGTCGACGAACATCTCCGGCGTGCCCATCACCGCGACCCCACCGGCCAGCGCGAGCGTGCAGTCACCGCGGCGGAGTGCCTGCGCGGCCGTGTGCAACGCGACCAGCGACGACGAACAGGCCGTGTCCACCGAGACCGACGGACCTTCCAGCCCGAGCGTGTAGGAGACCTGGCCGGACACCAGGCTGCCGTCCGGGCTGCCACCGCTGTAGTCGTGGTACATCACCCCGGCGTAGACGCCGGTCGGACTGCCCTTCAACGACTGCGGATCCAGTCCGGCGCGCTCGAAGGCCTCCCACGAAGCCTCCAGCAGGATCCGCTGCTGCGGGTCCGCGCGACGCGCGTCACGGGGGCTGATACCGAAGAACTCGGCGTCGAAGTCCGGGGCGTCGTAGAGGAAACCGCCGTGGCGGGTGTAGGTCTTGCCCGGACGCTCGGGTACCGGGTCGTAGACGCCTTCGACGTCCCAGCCGCGGTCCGCGGGGAATTCCCCGATCGCGTCCCGGCCCTCGTCGACGAGGTCCCACAGGTCGTCCGGAGTGCGCACGCCCCCGGGGTAGCGGCAGCTCATGCCGATGATCGCGACCGGTTCGGTGTCACGGGCCTCCAGCTCGTGCAGCCGCTGCCGGGTCTGCTTGAGGTCCGCTGTCGCCCGCTTCAGGTACTCGCGGAGCTTGTCCTCGTTGCGCATTGCCGCCTCCGCGGAAGGTGCGTCGCCGGTGTCCTTGGCGTGACCGTTCATGAGATGCCCAATTCGTCGTCCAGGACGGCAAACAGCTCGTCGTCGGTGGCCTCGCCCAGATCGGCGGACCCGGTGGTGCCCGTTGTCCCAGTGGTTGCCGTGTTCCCGGTGGAGTGCGCGTCGGCCCACTTCCGGACCAGCGCGTCGAGCCGCGCGGCGACCTTCGCGGTCGACCCGTTGAGCGCGCCCGCCGCCCCGCCGAGCACGGCTTCCAGCCGGTCGATCTCGGCGAGCACCGGGTCGGCAGGGCCGCTGCCCGCCCCGAGCAGTTCGTGCAGCCGCCGCGCGAGGGCAGCCGGCGTCGGATGGTCGAACACGATCGTCGCGGTGAGCTTCACTCCGGTGCGCGTGCCCAGCTGGTTGCGCAGCTCGACCGAGGTCAGCGAATCGAAGCCCATTTCCTGGAACGCCCGCTCGGGTTCGACGGCGGCCGCCGAGGTGAACCCGAGCACCGCGGCGACCTGGTCGGACACCACGTTGAGCAGGTAGGGCGCGCGCTCTTCGTCCGGCAGCGCGCCCCACCGCGTCGCGACGTCCCCGCCGGCGCGGGCCGGGCTCCGCCGGGGCGTGCTGCGGACCAGACCACGCAGCACCGGCGGCAAGCCATCGGTCCGGGCACGCAGCGCGGACAGGTCCAGCCGCACCGGCGCGAGGACGGCGTCCTCCGCGGTGAGGCAGGCGTCCAGCAGGGCCAACGCCTCCGAAGTCTCCATCGGCGGGGTACCCAGCCGGCGCAGGCGGCGGAGGCCGGCTTCGTCCAGTTCGCCTGCCATGCCGCCGTCCTCGGCCCAGGCGCCCCAGGACAGCGACGTGGCGGGCAGGCCCTGTGCCCGGCGGTGCCGCGCCAGCTCGTCGAGGAACGCGTTCGCCGCGGCGTATCCGGCCTGCCCGGCAGCCAGCGCGGTACTCGCCGCCGAAGAGAACATCACGAACGCGTCGAGGTCGCCGGTCTGCTCGTGCAGGTGCCAGGCACCGTCGACTTTGGACGCGAAGACGCGGTCGGTTTCGTCCTCGGTCAGGCTTTCGACCCGCCCCGCGGATGGCACACCAGCGGCGTGGACCACCGCGGTCACTCCTGTCTTGGCGAGTAGCGCGCGCACCGAAGCGGCGTCGGCGACGTCGCAGCTTTCGATCGCGACCTCCGCGCCCAGTTCGGTCAGCTGAGCACGCAGTTCGGCCGCGCCCGGAGCGTCCGGACCACGACGGCTGGTGAGTAGCAGGTCGCGCACGCCGTGCTTGGTGACCAGGTGCCGGGCGACGATCGCGCCGAGGCCACCGGTGCCACCCGTGATCAGCACGGTGCCTCGCCAGTTCAGCTCGGCCGGCTCCACAGCCGCCGCGGTGAACCGGGGCGCGTAGACCTTCCCGTCCCGGACCGCGGCCTCCGGTTCACCAGTGGCGAGTGCCGGAGCCGGATCTCCGTCCACCAGCACGAAGCGGCCCGGATTCTCCGCCTCCGCCGCACGGACCAGACCCCAAGCCGTCGCCAGCGCCGGGTGGACGTCCTCACCGGACACCGACACCGCGCCTCGGGTCACCACAGCCAGTCGTCCTTCACCGGTAAGGGTTTCCCTTACCGCAGCAAGCACCTGCCGGGCCACGCCACGAGCCGCAGCCGGCACTTCAGTGTCCGAGGTGGACACTTCCAGTATCCGGACGTCGCCCGGCTCGGCGACTGCGCTGACCGGTTCCCACGAGACGCGGTACAGCGAGTCGCGGGCGGGCGCCAGCTTGTCCAGCGAAATCGCCCGGGCGGCCAGCGTGTCGACCGAGAGGACCGGCCCGCCGGTGGCGTCGGCGATCTGCACCGTGACAGCGTCCGGGCCGGACGGTGCAACGCGCACTCGCAGCGCCGAAGCACCTGCGGAATACAACGTCGTGCCACTGAACGAGAACGGCAGCATCGGCTCGGCCTCGCCGGTTTCCGGCGCCGGACCCAGCAGTTGGGCGTGCAGTGCCGCATCGAGCAACGCGGGGTGGAGACCGTAGTCACGCGCGTCGGCGCCGTCCGGCAGTACGACCTCTGTGTAAGTATCCTCACCACTGCGCCACATCGCACGCAGGCCTCGGAACGCGGCGCCGTAGTCGTAACCGAGATCGGCAAGTGTCGCGTACGGATCGTCGAGCTCCACCTTCGTCGCCCCTGGCGGCGGCCACGCGGTCAGGTCGAACGACGGCGCCTCGGTCACCGGAGTGACGAAGCCGCTGGCATGCCGAGTCCAGTCGTCGGATCCGTCCGGTCGCGAATGGACAGTGACGCTGCGGCGTCCGGCCTCGTCAGCAGCTTCCACGGAGACCTGAACGGACACCGCCTCGGTCAAAGCCAGCGGAGCCTCGAGGGTCAGCTCTTCGATGTGCGCGCAGCCGGCCTCGTCCGCCGCGCAGCGCACCAGCTCGACAAATGCCGTGCCCGGCAGAAGAACCGTCCCGAGAACCACGTGGTCGGCGACCCAACCCTCGGGCGACAGCCGTCCGGTGAGGATCGTCGCCCCGGTCTCCGGGACCTGAACCACCGCGCTGAGCATCGGGTGCGCGGACGGCTGCTGCCCGTGGCCGGCCGCATCGCCGGATCCGGCCGTGGCAGGCAGCCAGTAGCGAGTGCGACGGAAGGCGTAGGTGGGCAGGTCGACACGGCGTGCGCCGGGGTAGAAGGCCGCCCAGTCCACCGGGACACCGCGGGTGTGCAACGTCGCGACCGCGCTGACCACCGTCTCGGCTTCACCGCGGTCCTTGCGCTGACCCGCCACGAAGGCCAGCGAGTCGTCATCGAATCCGGACGTCGCCGCGGCGGTGAGCACTGCGGAAGGTCCGACCTCCAGGAAGGTACGGACCCCTTCGTCGGCAAGCAGCTGCACGCCCTCGTGAAAGCGCACCGCAGCGCGGACCTGGTGCACCCAGTAGTCCGCAGTGGACACATCTCCACCAGCAGTGGACACCACCGGAATCTCCGGCTGTCGATACGTCACCCCACGAGCGACCGACGCGAACTCGTCCAGCATCGGCTCCATCAGCGGTGAATGAAACGCGTGCGAGACCTTCAGCCGGCTCGACTTCCGATCAGCGAACCGCGCCACTGCAGCGTCGACAGCCTCCTGGGTACCGGAAAGAACCACTGAATCCGGGCCGTTGATCGCGGCGATGCTCACCTCGCCGGTGAGGTACGGCGCGACCTCGTCCTCCGCCGCCTGCAGAGCCACCATCGCCCCGCCAGAAGGCAACCGCTGCATCAACCGCGCCCGTGCACCGACCAAGGCAGCAGCATCCGGAAGCGACAACACACCCGCGACGTGAGCCGCAGCCAGCTCACCGATCGAATGACCCAGCACATAGTCCGGCTTGATACCCCACGAGGACAACAGCCGGAACAACGCCACCTCGAACGCGAACAACGCAGGTTGTGTGCAGCCAGTCTGTTCCAGCGCCTCCGCGTCCTCCAGCACTGTCCGCAACGAACGATCCACATGCGTGTCCAGCTCGGTGCAGATCGCGTCGAAAGCCGCTGCGAACACCGGGTACTTCGCGGCCAGCTCCGTACCCATACCGGCCCGTTGCGCACCCTGGCCGGTGAACAGGAAAGCCAGCTTGCCGTCGTTCCGGCGGTCGCGAATCACCCCGGGGCCGTTCTCGGCGAGCGTGGCCAGCCCGGCCAGCAGCTCCTCGCGGGACGACCCGACCACGACCGCCCGGTGGTCGAACGCGGTACGCGTGGTCGCGAGGGAAAAGCCGACGTCAGCGGGTGCGCCCTCGGCCTGTTCGGCCAGCCGCCGGGCCTGCGCGGCCAGAGTGTCCGCGGAGTCCGCCGACACCGGCCACGCGACCACCGGCAGGTCAGCCCGTACCGGAGCGTCTTCGACGACCGGCTCTGCCTGCTCGACGATCACGTGCGCGTTGGTACCGCTGATGCCGAACGAGGAGACCCCGGCGCGGCGCGGACGGCCGGTCTCGGGCCAGGCACGTGCTTCGGTAAGCAGTTCCACTGCGCCGGCGGACCAGTCCACGTGCGGTGACGGTGCATCGACGTGGAGGGTCTTCGGCAGCAGTCCGTGCCGGATCGCCTGCACCACCTTGATCACGCCGCCGACGCCGGCGGCCGCCTGGGTGTGCCCGACGTTCGACTTGAACGAGCCCAGCCACAGCGGTTCGTCCGCGGGCCGGTCACGACCGTAGGTGGCCAGCAACGCCTGCGCCTCGATCGGGTCGCCCAGCTTCGTCCCGGTGCCGTGGCCTTCGACCAGGTCGACCTCGGCGGTGGTCAGTCCGGCCGACACCAGTGCCTGTCGGATCACGCGCTGCTGCGCCGGTCCATTGGGGACGGTCAGCCCGCTCGACGCACCATCGGAATTCACCGCGGAGCCGCGCACGAGCGCCAGCACCGGATGCCCGAGACGACGCGCCTCGGAAAGCCGTTCCACCACGAGGACGCCGGCGCCTTCACCCCAGCCGGTGCCGTCCGCCGCGGCGGCGAACGCCTTGCACCGGCCGTCGTCGGAGAGGCCGCGCTGCTCGCTGAAGTACACAAAGGTCTCCGGCGTGGCCATCACGGTGACACCACCGACCAACGCCAGCGAACAGTCACCGCGGCGCAGCGCCTGCGTCGCCCAGTGCAAGGCGACGAGCGACGACGAGCACGCCGTGTCCACGCTCACCGCCGGCCCTTCCAGGCCGAGTGCGTAGGCGACCCGTCCGGACACCACGCTGCCGGCCGCCGCGTGCCCCGCGTAATCGTGGTACATCACGCCCGCGAACACCCCGGTGTCGCTTCCCCGCAGTGTTTCGGGGACTATTCCGGCCCGTTCGAGAGCGTTCCAGGAAGTCTGCAGCAACAGCCGCTGCTGTGCATCCATCGCGAGTGCTTCACGCGGTGAGATACCGAAGAACTCCGGATCGAATTCCGCCGCGTCGTACAGGAAGCCCGCTTCGCGGGTGTTCGTGGTGCCGGGTCGTTCCCCGGCGGGGTCGTACAACGTGTCGAGCGGCCAGCCGCGGTCGGACGGGAACCCGCCGATCGCATCGGTACCATCGGCGACCAGCTCCCACAGCGCCTCCGGCGAATCCACCTCGCCCGGGTAACGGCAGGCCATGCCGACGATCGCGATCGGTTCGGTGTCCCGTTCGCGCACGTCCTGCAGGGCCCGCTTGGCCTCACGCAGATCGGTGGTCGCACGCTTGAGGTAGTCGAGCAGCTTGCGCTCGTTCTCGCCGGTCATACCGCACCTCCCGGTTCGGTGCCGGAAGTGCGGGAAATGCCGCCGGACAGGAAATCGGTCATCACGCCAGTCGCCCACCTAACCGCGGAAAAGGGTGGAAGGTGCCACGCCCGAAACGCTACCGACGACCTGGTGACCGACCCACCCCTAACGGGGCCGCGACCGCCCCACTTTCACCGCGCGAGATCGGCCACCACGGCACGCGGTGCGGGCAACGCGGCCACTTCCGCACCCAGCGCGGCCGCCCCTGCCCGGAGCGCATCGTCGGCCACCAGCCGGGAAATCCCGTCCGCCGCGCCGACCAACCCGGCGCCCGCACCGGCCACCCGACGGCCGAAAGCGGACTCGGCCAGCGACAGCTGCGGCAGCCCCGAAGCCACCGCGGCCAACGCGAGTGCGCCATCCCCGTCGTGAACCACGGCGGCGCAGGTCGGCAGCACGGCCGCGGGTGGCGCGGCGTCAACCAGCTTCACGTTGGCGGGTAAGGAAATGTCCGAGGGCAGCGCACTCGGCTCGACTGCACACACCAGTTCGGCGTCCACATCGGACACGGCGGCGAACACGGGACCGAAGGCCGCGGCTTCGTTCAGCGAAAGCAGGATCCGGCTGCGCCGCGCTTTGCGGCGGAGCCAAGCCGGCACGACGGCGGGTCCGAAGTACGGCACGTGTCGCACCGGCGTTGCCGAAGATCCCGGGTCCCGTAACGAGGGCGGGACGACGTCGAGCGCGAGGTCCACTTCGGACGCGTCCGGTTCGTCGAGCACGCCCAGCAGCCGGACAGCCACTGCGGCCACCGCGCGCGCGGCGGCGGTACCGGCCGGTGCCTGCGCGTCGGAGACCACGACCTCCGGCCGCCACAGCTTCGCGAACTCAACCAGAGCGGCGGACTCGGCCAGCTCCGCCTCGTCCCCGCCTTCGAGGTCGACCGCGACACAGCCGGTACGCAGGATTTCCTCGACGAACGAAGGACGTCCGGCGATCTTCACGTCGTGCCCGGCCGAGCGCAGCGCCCACGCGAAGGGCACCAGGCTGTGCAGACGGGACGGCGACGACGGCGCGGCCAGGAGTACACGCATGGGATCCCTCCGGAAACGGGAAATCGAGCAGCCTCGTGAGTGGCGAGTCCGGTTGTGCCCGGACTCGCCACTCATGAGGTGGTTGTCACTGACCGGGCAGGGTGACCGCGTCGATCGGGTTGCGCCGCATCGCCAGCCGGGCCGAGAGGGCGGTGACCGGCCACACGATGAGGAAGATCGCCAGCACGACGGCCAGGAACACCCAGATCGGCCCGGACGGGATGATCTCGCCGGTGGTGATCGCCATCGGCAGCACGGTGAACAGCGAGATCACGATGCCGAGCACCAGCCCGGTCACCGACACGATCCCGCCTTCCACGAACAGCATCCGCCGCACCTGCCGCCGGTCCGCGCCGGCGAGCCGCTGGGCGCCGAACTCCCGGCGCCGCGCCAGCACCGCCACCGCGAGCGTGTTCACCGCGGCGATCGCGGCGTAGGCGATGGCGAGCACCGCCAGCAGGTAGTTGATCAGCGCTTCCACGTCCGCGCTCGCCTGGAAACTCTCGGCGAGCGCGTCCGAATCCCCGACTGTGGAACCGGGCCAGTTCGCGGTCCGGTCCGACAGCGCGGACACCAGCGTGTCGGCGTCGGTGCCCTCGGCCGCCCGCACGAGCACCTGCGGGGCCAGCCCGCTGGTGGTGTGCGCGGTGAGCAGGTCGGCAGGCAGCACCATGCTCGCGTAGCTGGACGGGCTGTCCAGCAGCGCCACCAGCTTCACCGGCACCTGGGCGCCGTCCCCGAGCCGCATGGTGATCTGGTCGCCGACCTTGATCTCGAGGTCGTCGGCGACGTCCTCGGGCAGCGCGACGGTGTTGCCGCGCAACTGCTCCAGCGAACCCTCGGTGACCTCGGTGGCGAGTACGGTGCCGCCCTGGTCCTGCCCGGCGACCCCGAGCAGGCGCAGTGGATCGCTGCCGTTGCCGTCGTAGGGCTGTTCGATCCAGCCGGAGCTGGTGACCAGCGGCGAAGCCGTGCCGACCCCGGGCGTGCTGCGGATCCGCGCGAACTCGTCCGCCGAGATCCCGCCCGCCTCCGAACTGACCACGGCATCCGCCTGCAGCTGCCCGGCGTACGCGGCGACCTGGGCCTTCTGCGCGGTCGTCTCCGAATAGACGTTCCCGAGCGCCACCGCGCTCGCGAGCGTGACCGGGGTGAGCACCGCGGCGAACGCGACGGCACGGGCCCGCGAGTTGATCACCGCGAGCGTGGCGTCGCGTCCGGCGACCCGCCGGATGAACGGGCCGAACCGGTCCGCCACCCAGGCCATGATCTCCGGCCCCAGCAACGCCACCGCGATCGCGCCGGTCAGCACGGCGGGCCCGCCGATCGCGGACGCCGTGTCTGCCGGCATGAACAGGGTGGTCGCGGCCAGCAGCACGGTCGCCGCGGCGAACACCACCGCGCCCATGCGGCGCAACGGGTTCACCTTGGCGCCCGGGATCGAGGCCTCGGCCAGCGCCTGGATCGGCCGGGCACGGGCCGCGGCCAGCGCGGCGAACCACGCGGCGGCGTAGGTGATCGCCAGTGTGGCCACGATCCCGGCACCGAACGCGATGATGTCCTGGGTGAACGCCAGCTCGTGCGGCACGATGCCGAGCGAGACGCTGGTGGCGAAGATCCGGCCGCCGAGCAGGCTGCCCAGTACCGCGCCGCACACCGCGGCGAGCACCCCGACCGCCATCGTCTCGAACAGCACCATCCGGTGCACCTGCTTCGGCGTGGCACCGGTGGCCCGCAGCAGCGCCAGCTCCTGCTGCCGCTGCCGGACGGTGAGGCTGATCGTCGCCGAGACGACCAGCGCCATGACCACCAGGACCATGCCGCCGAACACCGCGGCCAGCAGGATCAACGGCAGCTGCCCGGCGTCGACGCCGAGGAATTCGGCCGCGCCGCGGTCGTCCCCGGTCAGCACGGTCAGCCCCGGCACCTGCTCGGCGATCCGGCCGGCCAGCTCGTCGGCGTCCACCCCGTCGGCCGGGAACACCCCGGCCAGCCCGACGCTGCCCGGATGCGGGTTGTAGCGCTGGGCATCGGCCGCGGAGAAGAAGAACCCGGGCGCCTGCACCTCCTGGGCGGGCCGGGCGATCCCGGAGACCAGGAAGGACTGCCGTGCCCCGGCGACCGCGAGGTCCACAGTCGTCCCCGGACGTATCCCGGCCGCACCGGCGGTGGCCGCGTCGAGCACCACCTGGCCGGTCGCGCCCGGCGCCGCGCCCTCGACGATCTTGTACCCGCCGAGCGCGGCGGAATCCCAGCCGTGTCCGGAAAGGACGGAGGTACCGGACCCGGCCGCCGGAGCACCGTCCCGCAGCAGCGCCGCGGCGAACGACACGTCCGGCACCGCCTGCCCGACGCCCTCGACCGCGGAGATCTTCGCGATCCCGTCCTCGGGCAGCCCGGCACGCTCGGCGTACGGGACCACCTGGGACTCCTCGTCCGGCAGCTTGAAACCGGCGGACCCGCCGACCACGACCGGCGCCGCGGCCAGCCGCTGGGGCTGCGCCTTCAGCACGATCGCCGTCTCGAACAAACCGGCACACGCGATGAGCAGTCCGCACCCGATGAGGATCGCGACGAACGACGCCAGTGACGCCGCCGCGCGGTACCGCAGGCTCGACAGCGCGAGGCCGAGCACCACCCGCCGCGAACTCACCGCTGCCCCCTGGCCTGCTTGGCCCGGGCGCCGAGCTGCGCCAGGGTGCCGGCCACCGCCTCCACGGTCGGCGTCGCCATCTGCGTGACGATCTGTCCGTCCACGAGGAACAGCACGGTGTCGGCACAGGACGCGGCGACCGGATCGTGGGTGACCATCACGATGGTCTGGCCCGCGTCGACCAGCTCCCGCATCAGCCCGAGCACCTCGAGCGCGGTGTTCGTGTCGAGCGCGCCGGTGGGCTCGTCGGCGAACACCACCTGCGGCCGGGCGGCCAGCGCACGGGCGATCGCCACGCGCTGCTGCTGCCCGCCGGACAGCTCACCCGGCCGGTGCTTCACCCGCTGGGTCAGCCCGACGCGGGCGAGCACCTGGCTCACCCACGCCTGGTCCGGCTCGCGGCCGGCCAGCAGGGTGGGCAGGGTGACGTTCTGCTCGACGTTCAGCGCGGGCATCAGGTTGAAGGACTGGAAGATGAACGCCACGTGCTGCCGGCGCAGCTCGGTCAGCTTGGTCTCGCTCTTGCCCTTCAGGTCGGTCCCCACCAGGGTGACCCGGCCCGAGGTCGGCTTGTCCAGCCCGGCCGCGCAGTGCAGCAGCGTGCTCTTGCCGGAACCGGAGGGCCCCATCACCGCGGTGAAGGACCCGGCCGGAAAGCCGACGGAGACCCCGGCGAGCGCTTCGACCGCGCTTTCGCCGGAGCCGTAGGTCTTGTGCACCGCGTCCAGCTGGACCGGTGTCTCGACGGAAGTCATCGTGGGCACGTCGTTCACTCCGATCCGCTCCCGGCACCCCGGCGTTCCGAGCCGAGATACCACCACAGGGCGAGCAGTACCCCGCCGACGCCGACCGTCCAGAGCCAGAACGGGGCCTTGAAGGACATGCTGATCAGGCTCATCAGCAGCCAGATCACGAACTGGACGCCACTGACGACGGCCCAGACGATGGTGACGATCCGGCGAGCGAGTCCGCTCGCTGAGCGGGTTTCTCCGGTGCTCTCCGGCATGAGGCCCCCAATACGGCTTCGGCGGAGTCAATTAACTGTGTAAGGCGTGCACAGTTTAGCGGAACCCGGGCGAAAGCGGTAGCCACCCCTCCCCTGGAGCCTGAGGGGTACCGGGCCCGCAGGGGTCAGCCGGACCCGCGGGCGGCGGCGCGGGTGCGCCGGTCGAAGTCGCGGACGCTCCACACGCCGACGACCAGCACGCCACCGCCGAGCAGGACCCACAGCAGCCACAGCGGGTCCCACTGGCCGCCGATCACCCCGATGAAGAACCAGATCAGCACGTTCACCCCGGCGACGAGCACCCACAGCCCGAACGCCAGCCGCGGCGCAGCCTCCAGCAGCGCGGGCGCCGGCGCATCCGGACGACCCTCGATCGCCGCGCGCAACGCCGGACGCGAACCGGCGAGCCGGACCCGGGCCAGTCGGCGGGCCGCTTCCTGCCCGTCGTACTGTCCGGCGGAGCGGGCGTGCTCGATCTCGGTGGCCGCCAGCTTCCGGTCCAGCTCGGTGACCCGCCCGAACCCGGACCGGTTGGTCTCGCTCACGTCCGCTCGCCCCCAGCCCAGATCAGTGTAAGACTTGCACAGTTTACTGAAGGACGTCCCGGAGCGAAAGATGCCGATCGAGCCCGACCCGCGTGATCTCCCTCCCGGCCTGGCCCCCGCCTGGCTCGGCGGCCCCCGGCCGCGCCGCGGCCCGAAGCCCGCGCACACCGTCGCGGAGGTGGTCGCGGCCGCCGTCGAGCTGGCCGACACGGAGGGTCTGGCCGCGGCGTCACTGCCGAACATCGCCGCCTCGCTCGGCCTGACCACCAATGCGCTGTACCGCTATGTCGGGTCGAAGGACGAGCTGGTCGCCCTGCTCGCCGACGCCGGGTTCGGGCCGCCGCCGGAGCGGACGGCCGCCGGCAGCTGGCGGGAGGAGGTCCGGGCGTGGACCGAGGCCGCGCTCGAGCGGTACGCGGCCCGGCCGTGGCTGCTGGAAGTGCCCTACCGCGGCGGTGGCCTGACCCCGCACCGCCTGCGCTGGACGGAACTGCTGCTGGTCACCCTGACCGGAGCCGGTTTGTCCGAAGTGGACGCCTTGGGCTGCGCCGAGCTGGTCACGGATCTGGCCCACACCACCGCGGAACGGCGCCGGGCACTGACCGGCCCGGACTCCGCGGACACCCCGGTGGACGACGTACGCGCCTTCCTGCGGCCCCGGCTCGCCGACGAGGGTTACCCGCATCTGGCCGGTCTCGCCGAGGCGGGGCGCTTCCCCGCCCCGGCGACGGCCGGGTTCGCGCTGGAGCGCGTGCTGGACGGGATCGCCGCCCTGCTCAGCGCCGCGCGCTGACCCGCTGGCGCAGGAAGAGTCCCGCCCGGTCCAGCGCCTCGTCGGCCTCGTCGAGCATCCCGGTGAAGCACGGGAACACGTGCGGCACGCCGGCGACGACGTCCAGGATCACGTCCACCCCTGCCTCCCGCGCCCGCGCGGCCGCCCTGGTCGAGTCGTCGAGCAGGATCTCGTTGGTGCCCACCTGGAGCAGCAGCGGCGGCAACCCGGTGAAGTCGGCCGAGACCGCCGGGCTGAGCAGCGGCTGCCGCGGGTCCTGCCCGGCGAGGTACAGCGCCGCGGGCCCGGCCAGCGATTCCGGGGTGAACATCGGATCGGCGGCCGCCCTGGTCACGATGCTTTCGCCGGTGCCGGTCAGGTCCAGCCACGCGGAGAACACCACGACCGCTGCGGGCAACGGCAGTCCCGCGTCGCGAGCGGACAAGCAGGTGGTGATGCTCAGGCCACCACCGGCGGAGTCCCCGGCGAACACGATCGACTCCGGGTCCACGCCCTGCTCCAGCAGGTCACGGTAGGCGCCGAGCGCGTCGTCGGCCGCCGCCGGGTACGGGTCCTCCGGGGCCAGCCGGTAGTCCGGGGAGAACGCGCGGAAACCGGTCCGGGTCACCAGGTTCCCGGTGGGCGAGAGCGCGGTCTCGGGTGAGCCGACGACGAACGCGCCACCGTGGAAGTACAGGATCGTGCCCGGTCCCGGATCGGCGGCGGGTTCCACCAGCAGGGCACGCCGGCCCCCGAGCTTCGTCTCCTCGGTGCGAATCCCGCCGGGAACGAGGGTGTTGGCCATCGTTTCCCGGAACTCGGCACGGAACTGCTCGACGGATTCGTGATTGCCCGGGGGACGTGCCCGGATCGCCGCGTCGACCTGCTCCCGCTGCTGCCTGCTCATCGCGCCTCCCTCGTGGAGTCCTGACCACCGGACCCTACGGCCGGGGCGAAGCGGGACGGGTGTGCCCCGCCGTTCAGAGGGTCTCCAGCCAGGTGTGCACGGCTTTCGCGGTGGTCTCGGCGTCCGAGTCCACCAGGCTGAAGTGGTCGCCCGGCACCGTCACCACGGTGTCCGCGCGGTGCCACGTCGTACGCCAGGTCGCCGGGTCTTCGCTCGCACGCGCGGGATCGTCGCCGGCGGTGGTGAAGCGGTGCTCGGGTTGCAGCAGCACCGTCGGCGCGGAGACGGCGGGCAGGCCGAGGCCGTCGAGCAAGCCCAGGTAGTGCGCCATCGCGGTGAGCTTGTCCCGGTCGAACGGGCCGTACTGGTCCTCCCGTTCGAGCATGCCGGAGGCCATGTCCGCGACGGTGTCCGCGGTCTGCTCCCCGCCGCCGTTCATCTCGTAGCTGTCGAGCAGCACGATCGCGGCCGGAGCCCGGCCGGTCTCCTCGAGCCGCGCGGCCAGCTTGTAGGCCAGCACACCCCCGGAGGAGTAGCCGAGCAGCGCGAACGGCTCGTCGCCCGCGGTCAGCCGGACGCTTTCCGCGAGCACGTCCAGCAGGGACTCGACGTCGGCAGGAATCCGTTCCCCGGCCAGGAAACCGGGCGTCGGCAGGGCGGAGAAGCCCCGCGTTCCCCGGAACCGGGCGGCCAGCTTCGCGTACTGGTAGGCGCCACCCATCGCCGCGGGCGGCGGAACGGCCAGCAGCCGGGGTGCGGCCGGGCCTTCGGCCAGGTCGAGTGCACGGGGTTCCTCGCCGAGGTCGGCGACTCCGGTGAACTTCGGCCGCAGGTTCGCCGCGGCGGCCAGCAGTGCGATGCCGTCCTCGACCCGGCCGCCACGAACCGCTCCGAAGAACATGTCCTTCAACGGATTCGCGTTCTCCCCGGTTCCGGGTCCGGTGAGCGCACCGAGCAGGTGCGTGGCGAGTCCGGCCGGAGTGCGGTGGTCGAACACGACCGACGCCGGCAGCGCCATGCCGGTCGCGCTCGTGATGCGGTTGCGCAACTCCACTGCGCTCAGCGAGTCGAATCCCGCCTCGAGGAAGTGCGCATCCGGGTCGATGGCGTCGGTGTCGCCGTATCCGAGCAGGTCGGCTGCCTGCGCCACCACGAACTCGCGCAGGCCTTTCTCGGTGATCTCCAGATCCACAGTGGACTCTTCGACCACGGAGCGCCGCTTCTTCACCGGCGCGACCCGGTGTGCGCCAGTCGCCGCGGACTCAGCTTCACCCAGCACCACCGATGCCGCGGAAGCCACCGGCTGACCGGAGAGGTCGGTGAGCAGCAACGAAACCGAGTCGTCACCGGTCCGCGTCAGCTTGGCCCGCAGACGCGACGCACCAGTGGCGAACAGGCGGAAGTCGTGCCATTCCACCGGCTGGCCACCCACACTGGACAGTGCCGCGTCGAGTGCGATCGGGTGCACCCCGAACTGCCCGGCCCGGTCCCCGGGCGCGAGGTCGACTTCGGTGTGGGACGAGCCGTCCGCCGGCGGCCACTGGGTCAGCGGCTCGGGCTCCGGGCCGACGTCCGCGGCCACGACTCCTTCCGCGTGGCGAACCCAGCTCTCCCCGGTTCGCGAGTGGACGGTGACCGGCCGGCGGCCGTCGCCATCGGGCTCGCCGACGACGACTTGCAGCTCGATCGTCGTGTCACCGAGGGCCAGCGGGGCATCGGTGCGCAGCCGTACCAGCCGCCCGCATCCGACCTCGTCTCCGGCTCGCACGGCCAGTTCCACGAAACCTGCCGTCGGGAACACGTCCCCGGACGGCCAGGTGGACCGCGAAAGAGAGACCGGCAGGACCACAGTGGACGATCCGGCCACGGTCAGCGGTGAACCGGTCAACGCCACCTCACCAATGTCCCGGCGTGCCTCCATGTCCACCGTGGGCCAATACCGTGTGCGGTGGAAGGCGTACGCCGGCAGGGAAACCGTGTTCGCGACTCGACCGGAGAACAGCTTCCCCACATCCAGACCGGCTCCGCACACGTGCAGCTGACCGGCCGCGAGCAGCGCTGCGGCAACTTCCGGCCGGTTCTTCCGGAGCACGGGCACGAAGACGACGTCCTCGGTGTCGTCCAGCGAGGTCTGCGCAGCCGCGGTGAGCACACCGTCGGTGCCCAGCTCCACATATCGGGTGGCGCCCGCCGCCCGGACGGCCTCGGCGAACCGGACCGTGCCGCGGCAGTTGGCGACCCAGTGTGAGGGATCGCGCAGCTCGTCCGTCACCGCTTCGCCGGTGACCGTCGAGACCACCTCGATGACGGGCTTGTCGTAGGCCAATTCCTCGGCGATCTCCTCCAGCTCTTCGACAATCTCGTCCAGCAGCGGTGAATGCACCGCGCAGTCGATCGGAAGCCGCGTGGTCCGCCTGCCGAGCTTGCCGAAGTGTTCCGCCACGGCCAAAACGCCTGATTCGGCACCGGAAACCACTACGGACTTCGACCCGTTCACGGCGGCCAACGCTGTCTTCTCACCGAGCAGCGGCCGCACCTCGTCAGCAGTCGCCTCGATCGTGAAGACGGCACCAGGTGGTGTCTCGGCCATCAGTTGTCCGCGGTGCGCGACGAGCTTCACCGCGTCGTCCAAAGTGAACACCCCGGCCAGATGTGCGGCCGTGATCTCCCCGACCGAGTGTCCGATCAGCACGTCCGCGCGCTGACCCCACGACTCCAGCAGCCGGTACAGCGCCACGGAAAAGGCGAACACGGCAGCCTGACCGAACTGGGTACGGTCCAGCAGCTGGGCCTCAACCGTACCCTCGTCGGCGAACATGACCGCGCGCAGCGAGTGCCCCAGGTACGGGTCGAACTTTCCGGAGACCCGATCCAGCTCGTGGGCGAAAATCGGGAAAGCGTCGTAGAGCTGCGCGCCCATGCCGGCGTGCTGAGTTCCCTGCCCGGGCAGCAAGTACGCGGTACGGCCGCCCGGACGGGCCCGGCCGATGACCGAGCCTTCCGACGTGTCCGAAGCAGACAGAGCGATCAGCGCGGCCCGTAGCTCCGCCGCGTCCGAGCCGACCACCGCGGCGCGGTGCTGGAAGAGCGGGCGGCGGACGGCCTGGGAGTAGACGAGGTCCAGGACACTGACCTCGTCGAGCCGGCCGAGCAGCGCACGGGCCTGGCCGGGCAGCGCCGCCACCGTCCGGGCGGAGAGCACCAGCGGCGGAAGGGGTCCGCCCGGGTCGGTGCGATCGACAGCCTCGGCCGGCGTCGGCGCGGGTGCCTGCTCCAGGATCACGTGCGCGTTGGTGCCGCTGTAGCCGAACGCCGACACCGCGGCCCGGCGTGGCCGGTCCACCTCGGGCCACGGACGGGACTCGTCCAGCAGCCGCACCGTCCCGGCGGCCCAGTCGACCTCGTGGGTCGGCTCGCCGGCGTGGAGGGTCGGCGGCAGGACACCGTGTTGCAGGGCCTGCACCATCTTGATTACTCCGGCGACGCCGGCGGCCGCCTGCGTGTGCCCGATGTTCGACTTCACCGAACCCAGCCACAGAGGGCGCTCGGCCGGGCGGTCGCGACCGTAGGTGGCCAGCAGCGCGGACGTCTCGATGCGGTCGCCGAGTGGCGTGCTCGCACCGTGTCCCTCGACGGCGTCCACTTCGGAGGGTTCGAGACCGGCCGCGGTGAGGGCACGGTGGATGAGTCGTTCCTGCGCCGGTGCGCTGGGTGCGGTCAGTCCGTTCGAGGCACCGTCCGCGTTGACCGCGCTGGACTTCACGACGGCGAGCACGTCGTGCCCGTGGCGACGGGCGTCGGAGAGCCGTTCGATCACCAGTACGCCGACGCCTTCGCCCCAGCCGAAACCGTCGGCTGCCGCCGAGTACGGCTTGCAGCGACCGTCCTTGGCCACCGTTCCGTACTGCGCGAACGGCGCGGGCGACACGAGCGCGGACACCCCGGCGACCAGCGCCAGCGAGCAGTCCCCGCCGCGCAACGCCTGGGTTGCCTGGTGCAGTGCAACCAAAGACGACGAACAGGCCGTGTCCACCGAGACCGCGGGGCCCTCCAGGCCGAACGCGTAGGCGACCCGGCCCGAGACCACGCTGCTGAGCGCACCGGAACCGCGGTAGAGCCCGCCCTGTTCCGTTGCTTCACCCGGGTCGTAGTCCGACTGCATCACGCCCACGAACACGCCTGTGTCGCTTCCCTTCAGCGCCACGGGATCCACCCCGGCGTTCTCCAGTGCGACC
This sequence comes from Amycolatopsis jiangsuensis, assembly GCF_014204865.1. Taxonomy (NCBI): domain Bacteria; kingdom Bacillati; phylum Actinomycetota; class Actinomycetes; order Pseudonocardiales; family Pseudonocardiaceae; genus Amycolatopsis; species Amycolatopsis jiangsuensis. The sequence goes on along the minus strand of NZ_JACHMG010000001.1, from coordinate 7,079,223 downwards.
CACGACGATTCCAGCAGCATCCGCTGCTGGGGGTCCATCATGACCGCCTCGTTCGGGCTGATGCCGAAGAAGGCCGCGTCGAAGTCGGTCAGGCCGGGTACGAATCCGCCCTGCGGCGTGCCGCCGTCCGGAGCGATCTGCGGCAGCCAGTGCGCCATGTCCCAGGCCCGGTCGGACGGGAAGTCCCCGATCCCGTCGCGGCCCGCGGCCACCAGCTCCCACAGCTGCTCGGGCGTGCCGACGCCGCCGGGGAACCGGCAGGCCATGCCGACGATCGCGATCGGCTCGTCGCTGCCCAGCACCGTGGGCGCGGCCTCCCGCGGTGCCTCGCCCACGTCACCCAGGAGCGATTCGTGCAGGTGCGCGGCGAGCTCACCGGCGGTCGGGTGGTCGAAGACCAGCGTCGCGGTGAGGCCCAGGCCGGTGGCCTCGTTCAGCGTGTTGCGCAGCTCGACCGCGGTGAGCGAATCGAAGCCGAGGTCCTTGAAAGCGCGGTCGGCGTCGATCACGTCGGCAGAGCTGTGCCCGAGCACGGCGGCCGCGTGCTGCGCCACCAGTTCCCGCAGCTGCTCCAGCCGCTTCTCCGCGGGCAGCCGGATCAGCTTGCCCAGCAGGGAGTCCGCATCCGCGTCCTGTTCGGACACCGTACGCCGAGCCGTCGGGACCAGGCCGCGCAACAGATCGGGCACAGAACCGGCGGCCCGCCAGGCGGACAGGTCCAGTTTCACCGGAACGGTCGCTGCGGCGACTGAGGCGACGGCGGTGTCGAACAGTGCCAGCCCCTCGTCCGCGGTGAACGCGCCGAGCCCGTGCTTGCCCTGGGTGTCGCCGGCCATGCCGGATGCCGATTCCCACATGCCCCAGGCCAGCGAGTGAGCCGGCTTTCCCTCGGCACGGCGGTGTTCGGCCAGCGCATCGAGGAAAGCGTTCGCGGCCGCGTAGTTCGCCTGCCCGGGTGCGCCGAGCACCCCGGCAGCCGAGGAGAAGGTGACGAAGGCGGACACGTCACCGGCCAACTCGTGCAGATGCCAGGCAGCGAGTGCCTTCGGGTCGAAGACGCTGTCGATGCGCGCCGGAGTGAGCGAGGACAACACACCGTCATCGAGCACCCCCGCCGCGTGCACCACAGCGGTGACCGGATGCTTCTTGAGCAGCCGAGCGACGGCTTTCCGGTCGGTCAGATCGCACGCGGCGACGATCGGTTCCACGCCCAGCTCGGCGAGTTCCGCGGCCAGCTCCCCCGCGCCGGGTGCCTGGTCCCCACGCCGGCTCACGAGCAGCAGCTTCTTCGCACCGTGGCGCGCGAGATGCGTCGCGACGAGCCGCCCGAGCGCCCCGGTACCGCCGGTGAGCAGTACCGTTCCCGCTGCCCAGTCGATCGGCTCGGCGGCCTCCGGTACGGCCCGCGCCAGCCGGGGGACGCGCACCTCGCCGCCGGTCACCCGCACAGCCGACTCGTCGCCACCGGCGATCGCCGCCAGCTGCTCGTCCGCCGGATCGCCCTCGATGAGCACGATCCGGCCCGGGTTCTCCCCCTGTGCCGAACGGATCAGCCCGGCCACGGCGGCGCCGGCCAGATCACTGCCGGTCACCACCAGCAGCGTGCCGGATCCCTCGGCCAGCTTCTCCCGGACGGTCGCGAGTGCGTTGTGGACAGCCGTTTTCGCTGCCTTGGCGTCATTCCCGGCCTTGACCCGGTAGACCTCGTAGCCGGTTCCCGCGACGTCGGGCAGCGTGGCCGGGACCCACTCGACCTGGAACAGCGAGTCCGGGCCACCGGGCGCTGTCCGTGCCGCGGCCAGCTGCTCGTCGCTGATCTCCCGCAGTTGCAAGGTGCCGACCCGGGCCACCGGCGCACCGGTCGCGTCCGCGAGCCGCAACTCCACCGCTTGCGGACCGGACGGACGGACGTGCACGCGCAGCGTGGTCGCACCGGTTGCGAGCAGTTCCACGTCGGACCAGGCATACGGCAACGTGGTGCCTTCGCCGGCCGCGGAGCTGAGACCCACCGCGTGCAGTGCCGCGTCGAACGCGGCGGGATGCAGGCCGAAGGCCTCGGCGCCCAGCCGGTCCTGCTCGGGCAGGGAAACGTCGGCGTAGACGTCTTCACCGTGCTGCCAGGCCGCGCGCAAACCCCGGAAGATCGGGCCGTACGCCATTCCCGCCTCGGCCAGCACGTCGTACATGCCCTCGACGTCGATCATCTCGGCGCCGGCGGGCGGCCACTCCGTCAGCTCGAAGGTGGCTCCGGCCGCCGCGGGCGCCAGCGTCCCGTCGGCGTGCCGGGTCCAGCCGCCCGCGGCGGCCAGATCGTCGGGGCGCGAGTGGACACTGATCGGGCGGGTTCCCTCCGCGGTCGGCGTGCCGATCCGCACCTGGATCCGGGCCGCGCCCTTGGCCGGCAGCACGAGCGGCGCGTGCAGGGTCAGCTCACGCACCCGGCCGCAGCCGACCTCGTCACCGGCCCGCACGGCCAGCTCCACGAACGCCGTCCCGGGCACCAGGATCGCACCGCCCACCACGTGCTCACCCAGCCAGGGGTGGGTGGCGGTGGAGATCCGGCCGGAAAGCACCACGCCGTCCGGATCCGCGAGCAGCGTCGCCGCACCCAGGAGCGGGTGGCCGACCGGGTCGAGCCCCATCGCCGTGACGTCGCCGGAACCGGCTTCCACGTCCAGCCAGTAGCGCTGGTGCTGGAAACGGTAGGTCGGCAAGTCGGCATGTCCGGCGCCGCGCGCGGCGAAGTGCGCGGCCCAGTCCGGAACAACGCCGCGGACGTGCAGCGTCGCCAGCGCGGTGATCAGTGCGACGTCCTCCGGCACCTCGCGCCGCTGCGCGGGAACGGCGACAGCGTCCGCGGCGGACTGCGGGACGACGGCGCTGAGCGGCGAATCCGGACCCACTTCCAGGAACCGGGTCACGCCTTCGGCCGTGAGCGCACGCACGGCGTCGGCGAACCGCACCGGCTCGCGGACGTTGCGTATCCAGTACTCCGGGTCGGCCAGCTCGGCGTGCACCTCTTCGCCGGTCACGCTGGACACGACCGCCACCGACGGCTGCGTGTACGTGAGAGTTTCCGCCACCGCACGGAATTCCCCGAGCATCGGTTCCATCAACCGCGAGTGGAACGCATGCGAAACCTTCAACCGCGTCGTGCGACGGCCGGCCTCGGCGAACTTCTCGGCCACCGCGAGCACCGCGGCCTCAGCACCCGAGAGGACGACTGACCGCGGACCGTTCACGGCGGCGACGTCGATTGTCCCTTGTGGATCGTATGCGGCGACTTCCTCCGGAGTACCTTCGACGGCCACCATCGCGCCGCCCTCCGGGAGCGCTTGCATCAGCCGACCGCGAGCGGCTACCAGCTTCGCGGCGTCAGCGAGGGAGAACACGCCGGCGCAATGTGCGGCGGCGAGCTCACCGATGGAATGCCCGCACAAGGCGTACGGTGCGATCCCCCACGACTCGACCAGGCGGTACAGCGCGACCTCGAACGCGAACAGCGCGGCCTGAGTGTTCCCGGTCTGGGTCAGCGCCTCCGCGTCCTCCTCGGCGACCGTCCGAATCGGACGCTCCAGATACCGGTCGAGCTCCGTGCACACGGCAGCGTAAGCCTCGGCGAACACCGGGAACGCCGCAGCCAGCTCGCGGCCCATCCCGAGCCGCTGCGAACCCTGTCCGGAGAACAGGAACGCGACCGTCGCGTCTCCTCGCACCAGGCCGTTCACCGCGCCGGGCTCACCGTTGGCGAGCGCCGTCAACGCGTTCCGCAGTTCCTCGGCGGAGTTGCCGACCACGGCCGCACGGTGGTCCAGGTGCGTGCGCGCGGCACCCAGCGTGCGTGCCACGTCGAGCAGCGGCAGCTCCGGATCTGCGGCAAGGTGCTCTGCCAGGCCCTGTGCCTGCGCCCGCAATGCCTGCGCAGTACGGCCGGACAGCACGAACGGCACCGCCGCGTCGTCCGCCGACACGTCCTCGACCGCCTCCGGGTCCGGCGCCTCCTCGATGATGACGTGCGCATTGGTCCCGCTCAGTCCGAAGCACGAGACCGCGCCGCGACGCGGCCGGCCGGCCCGCTGCCACGGCCGCGCCTCGGTGAGCAGTTCGACCCGGCCCGCGGACCAGTCCACCTGCTTGGTCGGCTTGTCGACATGCAGGGTCTTCGGCAGCTCGCCGTGGTCGAGCGCCAGCACGAGTTTCAGTACGCCGGACACCCCGGAGGCCGCCTGTGTGTGTCCCAGGTTCGATTTGACCGAACCGAGCCACAACGGCTCCTCGCGGTCCTGACCGTAGGTCGCCAGCAGCGCCTGCGCCTCGATCGGATCGCCCAGTCTGGTCGCCGTCCCGTGCGCCTCGACGACGTCGACCTCGTCGGGCTTCAGGCGAGCGTTCGCCAGAGCCTGCCGGATCACGCGCTGCTGCGCCGGCCCGTTCGGCGCGGTCATGCCGTTGGAAGCGCCGTCCTGGTTGATCGCGGTGCCACGCACGAGGGCGAGCACGGGGTGGCCGTTGCGGCGCGCGTCGGAGAGCCGCTCCACGAGCAGCATGCCGCAGCCCTCGGACCAGCCGGTGCCGTCCGCGGAGTCGGCGAACGCCCGGCAACGCGCACTGCGCGCGAGCGTGCCGTCGAGGGAGAACTCCACGAAGGTGCGCGGAGTGGACATGACCGAGACGCCACCGGCGAGGGCGAGTGTGCATTCACCGCTGCGCAGAGCCTGCACCGCCAGGTGCAGTGCGACGAGCGAGGACGAGCACGCGGTGTCGATGGTGACCGCGGGTCCTTCGAGCCCGAAGGTGTAGGCGAGCCGGCCGGAGATGACCCCGGACGAACCGTAACTGCCCTGGTAGTTGTGGTACATCGTGCCGGCGAACACACCGGTCGGGCTGCCCTTCACCGAATGCGGCGCGATCCCGGCGCGTTCGAAGGCCTCCCAGGACGTCTCCAGCAGCAGCCGCTGCTGCGGGTCCATCAGCAACGCTTCGCGCGGGCTGATGCCGAACAGGTCGGCGTCGAAACCGAGCGCCTCATGCAGGAAACCGCCCTCCCGCACGTAGCTCGACCCGGGACGCTCTCCGGTCGGATCGTAGAGCCGGTCGAGGTCCCATCCGCGGTCGGCGGGGAACTCACCGATCGCGTCCACCCCGTCGTGCAGCAGCCGCCAGAGGTCCTCGGGCGTGTCCGCGCCACCCGGGAGCCGGCAGGCCATCCCGACGATCGCGATCGGCTCGCGCGCGGCTTCGGTGAGCTTGCGGTTCTTTTCGCGCAACCGCTCGGTTTCCTTCACCGACGCTCGGAGCGCACCGACCAGTTTGTCCTCGGAGTTGCCCACGTGTCTTCGTTCCTTCCACGTCGATCGCGCCGGACGCCAGCGACGATACGAGCGCGCGCCCGCCACGACCCACCCCTAACGGCCCCTGCCACGCCCGCAGCCCCGCACGCCAAGGTCCGCTTTAGACGGTCTTTAGGGGTTGTCGCCTCACCTCGGCGGATGCCAGATTTCCCTGACGTGCCAAGCACTTTCATCGGCTCGTTTTCGCTGGGGAGCCCGCTTTCGGCTAGCACTAGGACTGGGGAACGGTATGCACACGGTGACACGCAGGCTTCTGGTCGTGGGAGCCCACGGCGACGACGAAACGCTCGGCGCGGGCGGTACCATCGCCCGGCTCGCCGACGAGGGCGTCACCGTCTCGCTCTGCATCCTGACCAACGACGACGGTTCGCGCTCGGTGAGCGGCGCCGGGGTCGTCAACCGCACCGCGGCCATCGAGCTGGCCGCGAAAACCCTCGGTGTCGACCGGGTGCGCGTGCACGAGTTCGGCGACAACCGGCTGGACACCGTCAGCCACCTGGACATCAACCGGGTGGTCGAGCAGGAGGTCCGCGAGTTCGAACCGGACACCGTCTTCACCACCAGCATGTGCGATCTGAGCACCGACCACGCGCTGGTCAGCCGGGCCGCGCGGGTCGCGGGCCGGCCGGGCAAGGGCCCGGTGCGCGAGGTCCGCACGTTCGAGATCCGCTCCGCCACCGACGTCGGGGAGGCCTCCGGGCTGCCGGTCGCCTTCCGGCCGAACTGCTGGCAGGTGCTCGAGGAAACCCACCTCGAACGCAAGATCGAGGCACTGCGCGCCTACGGCAAGGAACTCGAGCCGTGGCCGAACCCACGCAGTGAACGCGGGGTGCGCGCCCTCGCCGAATACCGCGGCTCGCAGATTTCGGTCGGGCTGGCCGAGGCGTTCGAGATCGTCCGCACGGTCCGGTGACCACCGCGATCCGCGCTTGTCCGCCATTCTTCCACTGCCCTGCCAGAAACGGGTGAACCGGGATGACCAGTACTGTCGCTGAATTCGCAACCACTGCCGAACCCGCCACGCTGACCTCGGTCGCGGTGCTCGGGATGGGGTACGTCGGCCTGCCCACCGCCCTGGGCCTGCACGCCGGCGGGGTCGAGGTGATCGGCATCGACCTGTCGCAGAACCGGCTGGACGCGATCCGCTCCGGCCGCGTGGACCTGATCGAGGCCGACCACCGCCGGCTCGAAAAGGCGGTGCACCAGGAGGATTTCCGGCTCACCACCGACTCGTCGCGGATCGCCGACGCGGACGCCGTGCTGGTGTGCGTGCCGACCGGGCTCGACGAGTACCTGATGCCCGACCTCGGCCCGCTGGAGAGCGCGTGCGCGCAGCTGGTCACGCACGCGCGCCGCGGCCAGACGCTGATCCTCACCTCCACCAGCTACGTCGGCACCGCGCACCGGCTGCTGGTGAAACCCCTGACCGCCAAGGGTTTCACCGTCGGGCGTGATCTGTTCGTGGCCTCCAGCCCGGAGCGGATCGACCCGGGCAACGTCACGCACACGCAGGCCGAGACGCCGCGTGTGCTGGGCGGGGTCACGCCGGTCTGCACGGCGATGGCGCAGCGCGTGATCACCGTGCTCACCCCCGCCGTGCACTGCGTCAGCTCCCCGGAGGCCGCGGAGATGACCAAACTGTACGAGAACACCTTCCGCGCGGTGAACATCGCGCTGGCCAACGAGTTCGCCGAGATCAGCGACGGGTTCTCGATCGACCCGATCGAGGTGATCGACGCGGCGGCCAGCAAACCGTACGGGTTCATGGCCTTCCACCCCGGCCCGGGCGTCGGCGGGCACTGCATTCCCTGCGACCCGCACTACCTGCTCTGGCAGCTGCGGGCGACGCAGAGCAACGCGCCACTGGTCACGCAGGCCATGCACGCCATCGCCGAACGGCCGAAGCAGGTCGTGGACCGGGTGCTGAACACCCTTTCCCGCGACGGCAAGGGAATGTCGGGCACCCGGGTACTGGTGGCCGGCGTGACCTACAAGCCGGGGGTGGAGGACGTGCGCTCGTCGTCCGCGCTGGACATCCTCGACCTGCTCGCGGCGAAGGGCGCGAAGGTCGGTTACCACGATCCGCTCGTGCCGAACGTCCGGGTGACCGGCGGTTCCCTCGACAGCGTCATGGACCCGGACGGACGGGATTGGGACGTCGTGCTGATCCACACCGTCCACCCCGGACACCGCTACGACTGGATCGAGCAGTGCCCCACCGTCATCGACGCCACTTACCGTTTCGACCGCGCGCTGTTCGCACACTGAAGGAGAGACCGTGCGTTACCTGATCACCGGCGGGGCCGGGTTCATCGGCTCCCACCTCACCGAGCACCTGCTGGCGCGCGGCGACGAGGTCGTCGCGCTCGACAACCTGAGCACCGGCACCCTGGACAACCTCACCGGTGTCGCCGGGCATCCCGGGTTCCGGTTCGTCCGTGGCTCGATCACCGACCCGTCGACGGTCGAGGCATGCATGCCCGGCGTCGACGCGGTGTTCCACCTCGCCGCCGCGGTGGGCGTCTTCACGATCCTCGACAGGACTCTGGACAGCCTGCGCACCAATCTGCACGGCACGGAAATCCTGCTCGACGCGGCGCTGCGGCACGACGCGGCGATCCTGGTCGCCTCCACCAGCGAGGTCTACGGCAAGAACACCGTCGACGGCCTCACCGAGGACAGCGACCGGATCATCGGTTCACCGCTGAAGAACCGCTGGTCCTACGCCGAGGCCAAGGCGCTCGACGAGACCTTCGCCTACCTGTACGCGAAGGAACACGGCCTGCGCACGGTGATCGTGCGACCGTTCAACACGGTCGGCCCGCGGCAGACCGGACGCTACGGGATGGTCATCCCGCGGTTCGTCACGCAGGCGCTGGCCGGCGAGCCGATCACCGTGTTCGGCGACGGTCAGCAGACGCGCTGCTTCTGCCACGTGCACGACGTGGTGCCCGCACTGGTGGACCTGCTCGCCGACGAATCGGCGCACGGCAAGGTGTTCAACCTCGGCAGCACCGAGCAGACCACCATTTCCCAGCTGGCCGAGCGGGTGATCGCGGCGACCGGCTCGGCCAGCACCATCGCGAAGGTTCCCTACGAGGAAGCCTACGGCGAAGGCTACGAGGACATGCAGCGCCGCATCCCGGACTGCACCCGTGCCTACAACCAGATCGGTTTCGTACCCACCCGCACCCTGGACGACATCATCAGCGCGGTGGTCACCGACCGCCGCGGCTGACGGAACGGGGCGGGCCGAGTTTGCGGTAGATCGTCCGCAGCTGCTCCGCCACGGCGTTCGCGGATACCCCCAGTGTCTCCGCGATCGCCGTGGCGGGAGTGCCGGTCGCGGCGAGTTCCGCCACCCGCAACTCGAAAACGGTCAGTACCGCCGGAGCGGTTTCCTCTCCGGTCTTCACCGCGCGGTGCCCGCACCGGCCAGTTCACCGGCGAGCGCGCTGCGCCCGGTGACGCCCAGTTTCCGGTACACCCTGGTCAGGTGCTGCTCCACAGTGGACACCGTGATGTAGAGCGTCTCGGCGATCTGCCGGTTGGTCCGCCCGTGCGCGGCCAGTTCCGCGACCCGCAGTTCGGCGTCGGACAGCGTGGTGGATGACAAGGTCGTGTCGACCGGCCCGGCCGGGTCCGATTCCGGCCGTGGTTGCAGTGGCGCCGGCAGTTCCGGCTGCGGAGCCGGTCCGCCCGCCACCGGCCGCGGCGCGACCGACCGGGCCGCCGGCTGCCGCGGTACCCGTACCGGCTTGACCAGGCCCGCCGAGCGTTCCGCTCGCTGGCTCAGCTGGTTGATCGCCCGCACGGTGCGCGCCAGCTCGAGCCGGTCACCGGAGTCCTTGAACCCTTCCACGGCCCGGGTCAGCAGGCCGTGCCGCGCCGAAGGGGCCCCCGCGAACGCGAGCACGCGCAGTGCCGAAGCCCGCGTGTAGGCGTCCGTCGGCGCACTGTCGCCCAGCTGCTGTTTGGCCAGCTCCACCGCCAGCGTCGGATTCCGCAGCCGCAGGTTCGCCTCGGCGAGATCGGTCCGCCACGGCGCCACGGCCGGCAGGTCGAGCTCCTCCTCGCGAAGAAAACGCTGGCACTGCTGGAAATCACTGACGGCGGCGAGACCACGGTTGGTGGCCAGGTGGAACTGCCCGCGAGCACGGAGGTACCGCAGCCCGCCGAGCGTCCGCAACGCCACGTCCGGCAGGGGATGCCGCAGCACCCCGGCCGCCGCCTTGAACGCACCGGCGGCGGTGTGCGCGGCCAGCAGCGTGCCGAGCGGATAGCAGATCGCCACGCCCCAGTTCGGCGCGTCGAGCAAGGCCAGCGTGCGGTTCGCCAGGTCCGCGGCCGCCGCCGGCTCGCCCCGGCGCAGCAGCAGGCCCGCGCCGATCGCGTCGAGCATCGCCTTCCAGGTCACCGCACCGCGGTACTCCGCCTCCTCGGCGAGCGAGGCGCACCAGCCCTCGGCACGGTCGGTCCGGCCGTCGTAGCCGAGCGCGAGGATCGCGGTGGCCAGCGCTTCCAGTGAGGTGTCGGACAACCGGCAGTTCTGCAGGATGCGCTCGGCACTCGCCGAGGTTTCCTCGGTGCCGCCGGTACGCCACACCGAGGCCAGCGATTCCGCTGTGCGCAGCCAGGGATCGTCGGGCTCCGCCGACACCGGCGCCGAAGTGCCGTAGTGCCAGTACGCGGCCAGGGTCAGCTCCGCGGCGATGCGCGGATGCAGTGGTTCCAGGTCGTCGCCGAGCCCGGCCACCGCGGTTTCGAACGTCTCCCGTTCCCCGAACCACAAGGCCTGCCGCACGAGCGCGAGCCGGTCCGACTGGTCCAGGCAGCTGCTCGACGCCCGCAGTGTGGCCAAATGTGGCGCGGCGGCCGCCGGGTTGACCCGCCAGGTGATCTTGGCCAGCAGCTGCGCGATGCTCTGCTGCTCCCATTCGGCGGTCGAAACCGACGCGGCGAGCCGAAGGCACCGGGTGGCGAAGTCGACGTCGTCGCCCAGCATCACCTCTTCCGCCGCGGCCACGAGCACCGGCAGCGCCCACTCCGCCTCGGCCGCACCGCAGGCGACGAGGTGCCGCGCGACCTCCGGTGCCGGCAGGCCCCTGGCGTGCTTCACTTCGGCAGCGCGAGCGTGCAGCCGCACCTTCTCCGGCCCCCGGAGCCCGCCGACCACCGCGGCCGCGGCCGGCTGCTGCCGGAACCGCACGCCGTCGACCAGCCCGGTTTCGGTGAGCAGACCGGTGGAGGCCTCGGCTTCGAGCGGGTCCACGCCGGCGACAGTGGCGACGGCTTCGGTGGTCACCTCGCTGTCCAGTACCGCGATCGCCGTGGCGACCTCCCGCAGCGGCGAACCGTAGCGGTGCAGGAGTCGTTGCACTGCCTCGGAATACACCGGACCGTGGTCCACCCTGCCGCGGTGCGCGTCGATGAGCGCACTGACCAGCAACGGGTTTCCCGCGCTGAGCCGGTGGATCTCCTCGGGCAGCCCGTCGTCGTCGTGGTCGGCGACCAGCTCCGCGATCGCCTCCACGGTGAACGGCCTCAGCTGGACGTGCCAGTGCGGCTGTGCGGCGAACCGCAGGCCGTCGCCGGTGTACCAGCTGTCCGGATGAGTGCCGATCAGCAGCAACGCCGCCGAACGCGCCCGCCGCTGCAGGCGCAGCAGCAGCCGCGCCGAAGTCTCGTCCACGTGCTGGAGGTCGTCCACCGCCACCAGCACCGGCCGTTCCCGCGCGAGCCGGTGCAGCGCACCGCACAGCGCGGCGATCCGGTCCTCCTCACCGGCGGTGTCCCCGGTGGTCGTCGCCGTCGGCAGCGCCGGGCTCGCCAGCAGCTGGTCCAGCACCCCGCCGTCGATCTCCCGTTCGTCCGCCGCCCCGGCCGCGGTCAGGGTGAGCACGCCCAGTTCCCGCGCCCGCGCCACCACCTGGTTCAACACCTGTGTCTTCCCGCTGGCCGGCCCCCCGCCGATCAGCACCGTGTCCCCCGTGCCCGCGTCGCACTCGATCAGCAACCCTTCGATCAGTGCTACGGCCTCGGGTGGCTCGGTGCGGCGGTTCTGCCCCCAGTTCTCGCCCATCGCAAGCTCCTCGACCCGACAGTCCTGGTTCTCTGCAGGTAGAACCGTCGCAGGCGACCCCTAAGCACAGCCAACCGCAACCTAAAGTCACTCGAACAGGTGAGATCGGCTACGCGGCGTGTGCACGGCGGTAGGGGTTGCCGCGGCCGCGTGCGGTCCGAACACTCCTGGGACTGTGACTGTCCTGAACGAAACCGCCGTGAGCCGGTGGATCCGGCGCTTCCACCCGTCCGCCCGCGCCCGGGCGCGGCTGGTCTGCCTGCCGCACGCCGGCGGGTCGGCGACCGCGTACTTCCCGTTCTCCCGCGCGGCCACCGAAGCCGGTCTCGAAGCCGAGGTGGTCGCGATCCAGTACCCCGGCAGGCAGGATCGCCGTGGTGAGCGGTGTCTCGACGACGTCGGCGCCATGGCCGACGCGATCGCCGAGGACCTGCGGCAGTGGTCGGATCTGCCGCTGGTGCTGTTCGGTCACAGCATGGGCGCCACGGTCGGCTACGAGGTGGCGCGCCGGATGCAGGCGCAGGGCCGTCCGCCGGCCGGGCTGTTCGCCTCCGCCTGCCGTGCGCCGTCCGCGCACCGCATCGAGTACGTCCACCAGCGCGACGACGAGGGCCTGATCGCCGCGTTGAAGGAACTCAGCGGCACCGACGCCGGCGTCTTCGGCAACGAGGAGCTGCTGCGCATGGTGCTGCCCGCGATCCGCGGCGACTACACCGCCGTGGAGACCTACCGGCACCGCACTGGCGTGGAACCGGCGTGCCCGCTGCAGGTGCTGACCGGCGACGCGGATCCCGTCACCACGCTCGCCGAGGCGGACGCCTGGCGCCGGCACACCACCGGTGAGTGCGCGGTCGAGGTGTTCCCCGGCGGGCACTTCTACCTGCACCACCAGCTGCCCGCGGTGCTCGAAGTGGTGGCCGCGCGGCTGACGTCGTGGCTCCCGGAGAACCCGTCGGTCTAGGGGTGGGGAAACCCCATGCCGGGTTCAGGTGCCGACCCCATGGTCCACCCGGCCACGGTCGGCGAAACTGGTGACACCAAGGACGAGGAACCACTCCCCCGGAGGTCAGTCATGATGGCGATCACCACCGCTCCCGGCGTCACCCAGCGGATGCTGGCCAACGGCCACCTGGAGCTGACCTGCCGCGACACCTCCCGGCACATCGAGTGCGAGCCGGTGGCCGCGGCCATGTGGATCGCGCTCAAACAGCACAACGGCGACATCGACCGGGCCGCGGAAGTCCTCTCCGCCCTGTGGGAGACCGACCCCGAGGACACCCGCTACGACCTGATCGCGCTGGCAGGCTCCCTGTGCTCGCTGGGCATGGCCCAGGAGGACTGAGCACGCCGGCCAGGCCAGGGTGGCAGCTTCCGCTCACCGGGTTCGAGACCGCGCAGCGAGCGGATCCCGTGCAGCGCCAGCAGTGGTTTGAGCAGCAGCCATTCCCCGAAGCGGTAGTCGTCCGCGGGCGCCAGCTTCGCGGCGAGATCGGGGCGCTGCCGCCGGAGATGGACACGAGCCTTGAACGCGTGCGCCGGCTGGGAAACGATCCTGATCCGGTCGACGTGCTCGAGCAGCGGGATGACGTTGGTGATGTTCTCCCACGTCGTCCGGCTCTCGTCCTCGATGAGCACGGGGCCGTCGTGGCCGAGCACAGATTTCGCGTAGCCGGCCATCAACCGGGCTTCGGCCGGGCCGTCGCCGGTGGCGCCCCCGCTGAAGATCACGCGAGTCCGGTCCGGAACGCGGATCGAGCGAAGCCCGGCGCGGACCCGCCAGCGGTTGACGAAGTTGGCCGCCGGCTGGGGATTCCGATACCCCAGCACGACGACCGCTTCGGCAGCGCCCTCGCCGGCCGCCGCCGGGAAACGAGACCGGCGCCAGTTCCACCATTCGCCCCAGACCAGCACCGCGGCTGCCGCCACTCCCGCCTGCTTCAGCACGGAACCGACTCCAGTGCGGTGTCGGACGGCTGCGGCGCCGGACTCAGCGAGCCTCCAGCTCCTTGTCCAGCAACGCGAACAGTTCGTCCGCGCTGGCGCCGGCCACGTCCTCGTCCCGCTGTAGTCCGGCGACCAGCGCCTTCAGCCGTTCCGCCACCGGTGCGGCCTCGGCGGGATCGAGGCCCCGCAGGACGTCCTCCAGCGCGGCCAGCTGCGCCTCGACGGGCGAAGGTCCCTCCGCCACGAGGTGGTCGGCCAGCACCTGCACCGACGGATAGTCGAAGATCACCGTGGCCGGCAAGCGCATTCCGGTCACCGCGTCCAGCCGGTTGCGCAGCTCGATCGCGGTCAGCGAGTCGAAGCCCAGCTCGATGAAGCCCTTGCGTGGATCGATCGCGTCGGTGCGCTCGTGCCCGAGCACCACCGCCGCGGTCCCCCGCACGAGCTCCACCACGGCACGAGCCCGTTCCGCTGCCGGAAGCGCGGTGACCCGGGACCAGGAGTCGTCACTGGCCTCGACCCGCCGCCTGCCGTTCCGCACCAGCCCCCGCAGCATCGCCGGCACCGAATGCGCGTCCGCGCGCAGCCCGGACATGTCCAGCCGTACCGGGACCAGCGAAGGCTGCGTCGTCCCGAAGGTCGCGTCGAACAGCTCCAGACCGTCGGCGAAGGACAGTCCGAACACACCCGAACGCGCCATCCGGATCAGGTCGGTGTCCGCGAGTTCCCCGGACATCCCGCCCTCGGACCACAGTCCCCATGCCAGCGAAACGGCCGGCGCTCCGGCGGCGGCACGGTGGTGCGCCAGCGCGTCGAGGAACACGTTCGCCGCCGAGTAGTTCGCCTGCCCGGCCGCACCCAGCGTGCCCCCGGCCGAGGAGTACAGCACGAACGCCGCGAGATCCATCGACGCGGTCAGCTCGTGCAGATGCCAGGCAGCGTCCACCTTCGGCCGCAACACCGCGTCCATCCGTTCCGGCGTCAGCGACAGCAGCACGCCGTCGTCGACGACACCGGCGGTGTGGATCACCGCGGTCAACGGGTGCTCGGCCGGGATGTCGCCCAGCAGGCGGGCGACGTTGTCCCGCTCGGCCAGATCGCACGCCTTCAGCGAGACCTGCGCACCCAGCTCTTCCAACGACGCCACGAACTCCGCCGCTCCGCGCGCGTCCGGGCCGCGACGACTCGTCACGAGCAGCTGCCGGACACCGTGCGCGGTCACCAGATGCCGGGCGATCAGCTGCCCCAGCACGCCGGTGCCCCCGGTGACGAGCACCGTCCCGTCCGGGTCCAGCGCGACCGGGGAGGGTTCCGGCGTGTACTTCGCGAGCCGGTGCACGAGTACCGCGCCGTCCCGCACGGCCACCCCGGGCTCGTCCGAGTACATCGCCCCGAGCACCGTGCCCAGTGGCAGCGGCCCGCCGTCGAGGTCCACCACCATGAACCGTTCCGGATACTCCAGCTGAGCCGTCCGGATCACACCCCAGAGCGCGGCATGGGTCAGGTCTTCGGCGCCTTCTTCCGGACCGGTGGCGATTGCACCCGAGGCGACGACGACCAGCCGGGACGCAGCCAGTGCGTCCTCGCCGACCCAGGCTTGCGCCAACGCGAGCAGCCCGTGCGCGGCCTCCCGCGCGTCCTGCGGCGTGGCGGTTTCCGGCGCGACGTAAGGCACGTACACGACGTCGGGCACGGCCGCCCCATGATGGATGGCGGTGACCAACGCGTCGAAGTCCACATGCGACTCCCCGCCGAGGCCGAACTCATCGGCACCCAGCACGGCGGACGTCACTCCGGTGACATCCTTGCCCTGCCACGGGACCCACTCCACCCGGAACAGCGAATCGTCCACTGCGGACCGTCCGGAAGCCGCGAACGCGTCGTCCGCGATCGGCCGCAACGCCAGTGCATCGACGCTGAGTACCGGCGCTCCGGACGGATCGGTGGCGGTGAGCGAAACAGTGTTCTCCACCGCGGACGAGAGCAGCACCCGCAGGCTCGACGCACCACCGGCGTGCAGGGAAACCCCGGCCCAGGTGAACGGCAGCACCGGCTTGTCCTCGGTCGGCCCGGCCAGTCCGATGGTGTGCAAGGCCGAGTCGAGCAACGCGGGATGGAGCCCGAACGCACCGGCGTCGGCGTGTTCCGGCAACGCCACCTCGGCGGCCAGCACGTCGCCGGCCTGCCAGGCGCGTCGTAGCCCGGCGAACACCGGACCGTAGTCGAATCCCTGTGCGGCAAGCTCGTCGTACCGCGTGGTCACGTCGATCTCGGTCGCCCCGGTGGGCGGCCACTGCGCGGGCGCCGGAGCAGCCACCGGCGGCGCGGACAACCGGCCACTGCCGTGCTGCACCCACTCGTCGCTGTCCTCGGCCTGGGAGTAGATGCCCAAAGACCGGCTGCCGTCGTCCTGTTCGGCTCCGACAGTGACCTGCAACCGCACCGATCCTTTCTCCGGAAGGATCAGCGGGGCGGCCAGGGTGAGTTCATCCACCCGCCCGCATCCGACCTCGTCACCCGCCCGCACGGCCAGCTCGACGAAGGCGGTGCCCGGGAACAACGCCGATCCCTGCACCACGTGGTCGGCCAGCCACGGCTGCGCAGTCAAAGACAGCCGTCCGGTCAGCACCGCACCGCTGGCGTCCGCGGCGACGACGACGGCGCCCAGCAACGGATGCTCCGCCTCCCGCTGTCCCACCTCGGCAACGCCGCGGGCTCGGGCGCCGGTCGGGTTGTCCAGCCAGTAACGCTTGCGCTGGAAGGCATGAGTCGGCAATTCGGCCACGTGCGCGCCGTCGTAGAACGCTGGGTAGTCCACCGCGGCACCGAGCGTGAACAACGTCGCCACTGCCGTGGCCGCCGACTCACCTTCCGGACGGTCCTTGCGGAGCACGGGAACGAACGTCGCACGGTCGTCTCCGGAAAGGCAGCTCTGCCCCATCGCCGTCAGCACCGCACTCGGGCCGACCTCCACAAAGGTTCGCACTCCGTCGTCCAGCAAAGTCCGGACACCGTCGGAGAACCGTACTGCGGCGCGAACCTGACGCACCCAGTAGTCCGGTGTGGACAGGTCGGCCGCCGAGTCCACAGCGGACACGATCGGCATGGACGGCGCGGAGTAGGTCAGCTTACGAGCCACCGTCGCGAATTCTTCGAGCATCGGCTTCATCAACGGCGAGTGGAACGCGTGCGAGACACGCAGTCGCGAGGTGCGGGTGAACTTCTCCGCCACCGCAAGCACTTCGTCCTCGGCACCGGAGAGCACCACCGAATCCGGGCCGTTGATCGCCGCGATCGAGATTCCGTCGGTGAGCAGCGGGCGGACCTCGTCCTCGCGGGCCTGGACCGCCACCATCGCACCACCGGCCGGGAGCGCCTGCATCAACCGGGCCCGCGCGGCGACCAGCGTGCAGGCGTCGGCCAGCGAAAGCACCCTGGCGACGTGAGCAGCGGCGATCTCGCCGACCGAATGCCCCAGCAGCCGCGAAGGACGCACACCCCAGGACTCCAGCAGACGGAACACCGCCACCTCGACCGCGAACAGCGCGGGCTGTGTGTACCCGGTCTGGTCCAGCAGTTCCGGGTCGGCGAGCAGCGTGCGCAGCGGCACGTCCAGGTGCTGGTCGAGTTCGGCGGCCACCTCGTCGAGCGCCGCACCGAACGCGGGGAACGCGACCGCCAGTTCGAGCCCCATCCCCGCCCGTTGCGCGCCCTGGCCGGTGAAGAGAAACGCCGTCTTGCCGGGCTCGGCGACGCCCTCGACGGTCCCGGCCGGGTTCCGGCCGGCGGCGTACTCGGTCAGCGTCCGCACCGCGGACTCCCGGTCGGCCGCCACCACGCCGGTCCGATGCTCGCCGAGCGTCCGCGTGGTGGCAAGCGAAAGCCCCAGGTCAGCCGCCGAAGCGGGCGACGAGGGCACGAACTTCGCAAGCCGTGCCGCCTGTGCCCGCACGGCTTCCGGCGACGACGCCGACAGCAACCAGGTCACCGGGCCCGCCTCCGGGGAGGCCGCGGGCACCGGGTCGCCCTGCTCCAGGATCACGTGCGCGTTGGTTCCGCTGATCCCGAACGACGAGATCCCGGCCCGCCGCGGACGTCCGGCATCCGGCCACGGCTGTTCCTCCCGCAGCAGCGAGACGGTGCCGTCCGCCCAGTCGACGTGCGGCGACGGCTCGTCCGCGTGCAGCGTTCGCGGCAGCACACCGCGCCGCAACGCCTCCACCATCTTGATCACCCCGCCGACCCCGGCCGCGGCCTGGGTGTGCCCGACGTTCGACTTGAACGAACCGACGTACAGCGGCCGCTCCGGCGTGGTCACCTTGCCGTAGGTGGCGATCAACGCCTGGGCTTCGATCGGGTCGCCCAGTTTCGTACCCGTGCCGTGCGCTTCCACAGCGTCCACATCGGACAGTTGCAGTTCGGCGTCGGCCAGTGCCGCGCGGATCACCCGCTGCTGCGCGGGACCGTTCGGCACGGTGATGCCACTTGACGCGCCGTCCGAGTTCACCGCGCTGCCCCGCAGCACTGCGAGCACCTGGTGCCCGTTGCGGCGAGCGTCGGAAAGCTTCTCCAGCACCAGCATTCCCGCGCCTTCCGAACAGCCGACGCCGTCCGCGCCACTGCCGAACGCCTTGCAGCGCCCGTCCGAGGAAAGCCCGTGCTGCTCGCTGAAGTACACGAACATGTCCGGCGTGACCATCACGGTCACCCCGCCGGCGAGCGCCAGCGAACACTCACCGCGGCGCAGCGCCTGCGCCGCGAGGTGCATCGCGACGAGCGAGGACGAGCACGCCGTGTCCACCGACACCGACGGACCTTCGAGCCCGAGTGTGTAGGAAACCCGGCCGGAGATCAGGCTGCCGTCGCTGCTGCCCGCGCCGTAGTCGTGGTACATCACCCCGGCGAACACGCCGGTGTCGCTGCCGCGGAGTGTCGACGGCACGATCCCGGCGCGTTCCACCGCTTCCCACGAGGTCTCCAGCAGCAACCGCTGCTGGGGATCCAGCGTGATGGCCTCCCGTGGCGAGATGCCGAAGAACTCCGGCTCGAATTCGGCGGCGTCGTAGAGGAAGCCGCCTTCGTTCGAGTAGGAGGTGCCCGGCCGGGCGCCGGTGGGGTCGAAGACCGCGCCGACGTCCCAGCCCCGGTCGCCCGGGAACTCGCCGATCGCGTCGCCCCCACCGGCCACCAGTTCCCACAGCTGCCCGGGAGTGCTGACCCCGCCGGGGTAGCGGCAGCCCATGCCGATCACGGCGATCGGCTCGTGCTGCCGCGCGGCCAGGCGCCGGTTGTCCGCCTTGAGCCGTTCGTTGTCCGTCATGGACTGGCGCAGCGCGGCGACGATCTGCTCGGTCGATGGCGCTGTCGAAGGCTCGGTCGATGGCCCTGTCGAAGGCGTTTCGGTCACTGGGACTCACCCCGTTCGTCGGTGCCGGTGCCGCCCATCGCCGAGCGGACCAGATCGGCCAGGTCCATCGCCGCGACCGAGGCGGCGGTCTCGTCGGTGCCGTTGACTGTGCCGCCCTCAGTGCCGCCGTCGGTGCCGTTGGCGGCACCCGCCTGCTCCTCCGGCGCGGGTTCCGGCGCCAGCTCGGCCAGCAGGTGCCGGGCCAGCGGGAGCGGGCTCGGATAGTCGAAGATCACCGTGGCGGGCAGCCGCAGGCCGGTCGCGGCGCCGAGCCGGTTGCGCAGTTCGAGCGCGGCGAGCGAATCGATGCCGAGGTCGGTGAAGCCCTTCTCGGCGCCCACCGCGGAGCCGTCGTCGTACCCGAGTACCGCGGCCGCGTGTTCGCACACCAGCTCCAGCGCCGCTGTGTCGCGCTCGTCCGCCGCGAGCGTGGCGAGCTTGTCCGCGAACCCGGCCTCGGGTGCGGCCGGTACCGCGACGGCCGCGGTCCGGCGTGGTGCCGTGGCGACCAGCCCCCGCAGCAACGGGGACAGGCGGTCCGCCGCCTTGAGGTCGGCCAGCCGCACCGGGACCAGCGCCGGCGATTCGGCCGCCAGTGCGGCGTCGAACAGCTCCAGGCCTTCGGCCACGGGCAGTTCCGCGACTCCGGACCGGGCGATGTGCGCCAGGTCCACCTCGCCGTCGGTGCCCTCCCACGGGCCCCACGCCAGCGACGTCGCCGGCAGGCCACGGGCCACGCGGTATTCCGCCAGCGCGTCGAGGAACACGTTGGCCGCCGCGTAGTTCGCCTGCCCGGCGGCGAGCAGCAGACCACCCGCCGACGAGTAGAGGACGAACGCCGCGAGGTCCCGTTCCGCGGTCAGCTCGTGCAGGTGCCAGGCCGCGTCGACCTTCGGCCGCAGGACGGTTTCGACCTGCTCCGCAGTGAGGGCGTCGACGACCGCGCTGTCCATCTGACCCGCCGCGTGCACCACAGCGGTCAGCCGCGGCAGCGTGTCGAGCAGCTGCGCCAGCTCAGCACGGTCGGCCACGTCGCAGGCGGCGACGGTCACCTTCGCACCCCGTGCAGCCAGCTCTTCGACCAGCTCCCTGGCACCTGGCGCGTCGAGGCCCTTCCGGCTCGTGAGGACCAGGTCACGGGCACCCCGGGAGACCAGGTGCCGCGCCAGCAGCCCGCCGAGCAGGCCGGCGCCCCCGGTGATCAGCACCGTGCCGTCCGGGTCCCAGTCCGGCGTTTCGCCGACCTCGGTGACGCGGGACAGCCGCGGCAGGCGGACCTCGCCGCGACGGACGATCGCCTCCGGCTCCCCGGAAGCCACCACCGCGGGCAGGGCACGTGCCGAGTCGGCCGCGTCGTCGAGGTCGACCACCTGGATCCGGTCCGGGTGCTCCGCCTGCGCGGCACGCACCAGGCCCCAGACCGGCGCCTGCGCCAGATCCGGCTCCCCGGCCGCCACCGCGTCGCGCGTCACCACCACCAGCTTGCCGTCCGCCGTGGACAGCCAGTTCTGCAGTCGGGACAAGGTCTTCTGCACGGTCTCGTGCACCCGGGCAGGTACCTCACCTTCGGCAGAACCGACCGGAAGGACCAGCACCGCGGCCGGGACGACCTCGTCGTGCACCGGAACGCCGAGGCCAAGGTCGTCCTCGCCGAGCACCGCCCAGCCGTCCAGCGAGGGTGCCAGCCGCACGCCCGAAGCCGGCTGCCAGTCGATGCGGTACAGCGACTCCGGCGCCTTCGCGCCGAGCTGTCCCTCCGAAACCGGCCGCGTGACCAGCGATTCGATCCAGGCGACCGGGGTGCCCGCCGCGTCGGCGAGGGCGAGTTCCGATCCGCTGCCGGTCTTGCGCACCCGCACCCGCAGTGCGGCCGCCCCGCCGGCGTGCAGCGAGACGCCGTTCCAGGCGAACGGGATCGTCGTCTCGGTCAGCGCCTTCGGACCCCCCGGAACCAGGAAGTCGGTCGCGCCCAGTGCCGAGTCGAGCAGCCCCGGGTGCAGGCCGAATTCGCTCGCGGCGGCGCCCTCGGGCAGCGCGACCTCCGCGAAGACCTCGTCCTCGCGCAGCCAGACCGCCCGCAGGTTGCGGAACGTCGGGCCGTAGCCGAAGCCGAGCCCGGCCAGGTCGTCGTACAGCCCGGCCAGGTCGACCGCTTCGGCACCGGCCGGCGGCCACTCCGTCAAGGCGAAGTCCGGCTGCCGCGGCTCGCCGGCCAGCGTGCCCGCGGCGTGCTGGACCCACCCGGATTCGCCGCGGCTGTGCACCGACAGCTCCCGGCGCCCGCTCGCGTCCGGCGCGCCGATCAGTACCCGCAGCTCGACACCGTCCTCGGGCAGCAGCAGCGGGGCCTGCTGGGTCAGCTCCTCCAGCACACCGCAGCCGACCTGGTCACCGGCGTGCACCGCCAGTTCGACATACGCGGTGCCGGGCAGCATGGTGCGGCCCATGACCACGTGGTCGGCCAGCCATGGCTGCGTCGTGGCCGACAGTCTGCCGGTCAGCACGGCCCCGCCGTCCGGCAGCTCCACCAGCGCGCCCAGCAACGGGTGTGCGGCCGCCTGAGCACCGAGCGAGCTGACGTCGCCACCGCGCTTCGTGGCTTCGAGCCAGTAGGACTTGTTCTGGAAGGCGTAGGTCGGCAGATCCACTGTGGACGCGCCCTGCCCGGAGAACAGTGCTCGCCAGTCCAGCTTCGCGCCTCGTGAGTACACAGTGGTCAGCGCGGTGAACACAGTGGACACCTCGGCCCTGCCACGCCGCATCGCCGGCACCTGCACGATCCGGTCCGGCCGGTCGGCCGCCGCGGTGTCGCATTCGCGGGCCATGCCGGTCAGCACCGCGTCCGGGCCCAGCTCGACGAACCGCGTCACCCCCGCCGCGAGCAGTGATCCGACGCCGTCGGCGAACCGCACTGCCTCCCGCACGTGACCCACCCAGTACTCGGGCGAGCACAGCTCTTCGGTGGTCGCGACGCGTCCGGTCACGTTGGACACGACCGGAACCGCAGGCGGCGAGTAGGTTAGTTTCCCTGCCACGGAAGCGAATTCGGCCAGCATCGGCTCCATCAGCGAGGAGTGGAACGCGTGCGAGACGACCAGCTGCTTCGTCCGGCGACCCGCCTCCGAGAAGCCGGCCATCGCTGCCTGGACCGCGGCCTCCGGACCGGAGATGACCACCGAACGTGGGCCGTTGACCGCCGCGATGTCCACGTCGGGCGGCAGCGCGGCACGCACTTCCTCCTCAGTGGCAGCGACCGCGGCCATCGCACCGCCGGCAGGCAGCGCCTGCATGAGACGGCCGCGAGCCACGACCAGTGCGCAGGCGTCGGCAAGCGGGAAGACTCCGGCGACGTGCGCGGCGGCCAGCTCACCGATCGAGTGCCCGGCGACGTAGTCCGGAGCGAGGCCCCACGACTCCACGAGCCGGTACAGCGAAACCTCGACCGCGAACAGGGCACACTGCGTGTAGGCGGTCTGGTTCAGCAGCCGGCCCTCGGCCGAGCCCTTCTCCGCCCAGATCACCTGCTTCAACGACACCTCGAGCTCGGCGTCGAACAGCCCGCAGATCTCGTCGAAAGCACCGGCGAAGGCCGGGAACGCGTCGTACAGCTCACGCCCCATACCCGGCTGTTGCGCACCCTGACCGGTGAACAGGAAGGCGGTCAGGTCCGCCGCGCTCGTCGTCCCGGTCACGGTGCCTGCCGGCGTGCGGCCCTCGGCCAGTCCGTCGAGTGCCTTCAACGCCGCTTCGCGGTCGGACGCCAGCACCACCGCCCGGTGGTCGAGCGCGGCTCGTCCGGTGGCCAGCGAGTAACCGACGTCGGTCAGCCGCACCTGCGGACGTGCTCGCAGGTGTGCCGCCAGCCGGGCGGCCTGGTCCGCCAGCGCCTGGGCCACCGAACCCGCCAGCGGCAGCGGAACCACCGGCAGTTCCGGCGCGGTCCGCCGGTTGTCCTCGGCCGGGGCGGGCGGTGCCTCCTCGATGATGATGTGCGCGTTCGTGCCGCTGATGCCGAACGACGAGACGCCCGCCCGGCGCGGATGGCCGTTCGGCAGCCATGGCCGGGCTTCGGTCAGCAGCTCGATGTCGCCGGTGGTCCAGTCCACGACCGGGGACGGCGCGTCCACGTGCATCGTCTTGGGCAGCAGGTTGTGCCGCAGCGACTGCACGACCTTCATCACGCCGGCCGCGCCGCCGGAGGCCTGCGCGTGTCCGATGTTCGACTTCACCGAACCCAGGTACAGCGGGCGGTCCCGGTCCTGCCCGTAAGTCGCCAGCAGCGCCTGGGCCTCGATCGGGTCACCGAGCTTGGTGCCCGAGCCGTGCGCTTCGATCGCGTCCACATCGGACGGGCGGAGACCACCGGCGGCCAGCGCCGCGTGGATGACCCGCTCCTGCGACGGGCCGTTCGGGGCGGTGAGACCGTTGGACGCACCGTCCTGGTTCACCGCGCTCGAGCGGACCACCGCGAGGACCTCGTGCCCGTTGCGGTGCGCGTCGGAAAGCCGTTCCAGCAGCAGCAGGCCCGCGCCCTCGGCCCAGCCGACGCCGTCGGAGGCCGCGGAGAAGGACTTCGACCGGCCGTTCGGCGAGAGCACGCCCTGCCGGCTCGAGTCCACGAACAGGTCCGACTGCGACAGCACGGTCACCCCGCCTGCCAGCGCGAGCCCGCACTCCCCGGCACGCAGCGCCTGCACCGCGAGATGCAGGGTGACCAGCGAGGACGAACATGCGGTGTCCACCGTCATGCACGGCCCCTCCAGGCCGAGCAGGTAGGAGATGCGGCCGGAGACCACCGCGCCCGAGCTGCCGTTCGGGATGTAGGCGGCGACGTCGAGGGGCGCACCGGGTGCCCGGCTGCCGTAGTCGTCGTACATCGCGCCGGTGAAGACGCCGGTCAGGCTGCCCCTGAGCTCGCTCGGGTCGATCCCGGCCCGCTCGATGGCCTCCCACGCGGCCTCCAGCAGCAACCGCTGCTGCGGGTCCATCGCCATCGCCTCACGCGGGCCGATGCCGAAGAACGCCGGGTCGAACTCGGCGGCGTCGTGCAGGAAGCCACCCTCGTTGGCGTAGGTCTTGCCGCGTTTGCCGCGCTCCGGGTCGTAGATGCCCTCGATGTCCCAGCCGCGGTTGGTCGGGAACCCGCTGACCGCGTCGACCTCGTCGACCAGCAGCTGCCACAGGTCCTCCGGCGACCGCACCCCGCCGGGATAGCGGCAGGCCATGCCGACGATCGCGATCGGCTCCTGCATCGAGGCGTTCGTCCTTGCCGTGGCGGCCGGGCCCTTCGCCACCGCGCCGAGCAGCTTGCCCTTGACGAAGTCGGCAACGGCTTTGGCCGTCGGATGGTCGAAGATGAGCGTCGCGGGCAGGGAAAGCCCGGTGGCCGTGCCGAGCAGATTGCGCAGCTCGACGGCGGCCAGCGAATCGAAACCCAGCTCCTTGAACGCCCGTGTGCCGTCCACTTCGGACTTGTCGGCGTAGCCGAGCACAGTGGCGACCTGAGTGCGCACGAGGTCGAGCAGCGTACGGTCACGCTCGCTCTCGACCAGCGCGGCCAGCTCGGCAGCCAGTGCGTTGTCGGCGGCCTTGGCTGCCTTGGCCACGCGCCGCGCCTTCGGCGGCACGAAGCCACGAAGCAGCGCCGGAAGTTCGTCGGTACGTCCGCGAAGCGCGGCGACGTCGACCCGCAGCGGCGCGATCACCGCGTCCTCTGCGGACACCGCCTGGTCGAACAACGCGAGGCCCTGCTCCGCGGTCACCGCGGGCAGGCCGAGGCGCGCCATCCTGGCGAGATCGGCTTCGGCGAGATCGCCGCCGAGTCCGGTGTTCTCCGCCCACAGGCCCCAGGCCAGCGCAGTCGCCGGAAGCCCGGCAGCACGACGATGCTCGGCGAGCCCGTCGAGGAACGCGTTGGCCGCCGCGTAGTTCGCCTGGCCCGCCGGCAACACCTGGCCACCGGCCGAGGAGAACAGGACAAAGGCGGAAAGGTCGCGACCTTCGGTCAGCTCATGCAGGTACCAGGCCGCGTCGACCTTGGGCCGCAGCACCGTGTCCACCTGCTCAGCGGTGAGCGAATCGAAGACACCGCTGTCCGCGGCACCGGCCGCGTGCACCACGGCAGTGAGGTCCGGCACCGTGGCGAGCAGCCGTTCGACCGCCGCCCGGTCGGCCACATCGCAGGCCGCGATCGTGACCTCGGCACCGAGGTCGGCCAGCTCTTCGGCGAGCTGCTCGGCACCGGGTGCGGTGAGCCCACGGCGACTGGTGAGGACCAGCTGCCGGACGCCGTGCTCCGCCACCAGGTACCGCGCGAGCAAGCTGCCGAGTCCGCCGGTGCCACCGGTGATCAGAACGGAGCCGGAGCCCCAGGGCGCGGCACCCGCCGGCTCCGTGCGCACGTACCGCGGCACGAGCACCGAACCCGTCCGGATCGCCGATTCCGGCTCACCCGAGGAAACCACCGCGGCGATCGTCTCCACCGAGGCGCCGGAATCGGCGTCCACCAGGAAGATCCGACCGGGGTGTTCGGCCTGCGCAGCGCGGGCCAAGCCCCACAACGCTCCCTGTCGGACGTCCACAGTGGATCCAGCAGGGGCCGCGGTGTCCGTGACGACCGCGAGCTTGGTGCCCGCGAACCGCCCTTCGGCCAGCCAGGCCTGGATCTGCGCCAGCAGCCACGCGGTTCCGGCGCGAACTGCTTCCGGAACCGAGCCGTCCTGCTCCGGCACGGACAGCGTGACGATCCCGGGCACGGGCTCACCCCGGTCCACCGCACCGATCAGGTCCGGGAAACCCGAGTAGGTGGCCGCCACGCCGACCCGGCCGCGGCCGACAGCGACGACCTCGTCCGTCTCCGCGGCGGCGACCGCCACCGGCTGCCAGCCGATCTTCCACAGCGAACCGGCAGCCGCGTCGGCGGGCCGGGCGGACAGTTCCGCCCGCACGGGCCGGGAGACCAGCGACTCGATGGAAGCCACCGGACGGCCTTCGCCGTCGGCGACTTCGATGGCGGACAGTTCGTCGCCGTCCAGCCGCACGATCCGCACCCGCAGCGCCGAAGCACCGACCGCGTGCAGGGTCACGCCGTTCCACACGAACGGCAGCAACGTCGAACCGTCCGGATCGCCCAGCAGATCGGCGTGCATCGCGGTGTCCAGCAGCGCGGGGTGCAGACCGTAGGAGCCCGCGGTGGACGCGGCCGGCTCCGGGAGCGCGACCTCGGCGAAGACCTCGTTGCCCCGCCGCCAGGCCGCCCTGAGCCCCTGGAAAGCCGGGCCGTAGCCGTAACCACGCTCGCTCAGGCGTTCGTAGGCCCCCTCGACCGGGATCGAGGTCGCCCCGGGCGGCGGCCATTCGGTCAACCCCGCCGGCTCCGGACGAGCGGCCGCGGAGAGCGTACCCGTCGCGTGCTGCGTCCACTCACCGTCAGCCGGGGCGTCGGTCGCCCGCGAGTACACCGTGACCGGACGGCGGTCGCCCGTCGCCGGGCCGACCACCACCTGCAGCGCGACCGCGCCGTCCGGCGGCAGCACGAGCGGCGCCTGCAGCGTCAGCTCCTCCACCACCGGATGGCCCACCTGGTCACCGGCCGCGACCGCCAGCTCGACGAATCCGGTGCCGGGCACGAGGATCGCTCCCTTGACCACGTGATCGGCAACCCACGGCACCGATCCGGCCGACAGTCGTCCGGTCAGGACGGTGGTGTCCGAACCGGACAGTGCCACCACGGCACCCAGCATCGGATGCGCCAAGGGCTGCTGCCCGACCGCGGTCACGTCGCCGGAAGGCGTCGCATCGAGCCAGTAGTGCTTGTGCTGAAAGGCATATGTCGGCAGGTCGAGCCGCACCGGACCGTCGCCGAGCAACGGGCCGAGCTTCGCCGCGCCACGCACGTGCAGCCGGCCGACCGCGGCGAGCGCCGTACGCACCTCGTCGTGGTCCCGACGTCCGAACGGGACGAACTCGACGTCCTCGGCAGCGCTCTGCGGGCCGAGTACGGAAAGCACGCTGTCCGGGCCGATCTCCAGGAACGTCCGCACTCCGCTTTCCGCGAGCACGGTCACCGCGGCGCCGAAGAGGACCGCCTCGCGGACGTGGGCGACCCAGTACTCCGGTGAGCGCAGTTCGTCGTCGGTGGCCGGCCGACCGGTCACTGTGGACACGATCGGGATCTTCGGCGCCGAATAGGTGAGCTCCGCCGCGATCTCCCGGAACTCGTCCAGCATCGGCTCCATCAGCGGCGAGTGGAACGCGTGGCTCACCCGCAGCCGCCGGGTCCGCAGTCCGTCGGCGTTCTGCTCGATGCGCGTGACCACGTCGGCGTCACCGGAGACGACGACGGTCGCCGGACCGTTCACCGCGGCGATGCTCACGTCGCTTTCGTGACCACGTAGCAGGTCACGCACCGCGTCTTCCGGTGCGGAGATCGCCACCATTGCGCCGCGGCGCTGCGAAAGTGCCCCCATCAACCGGCCACGCGCGGCGACCAGCTTCGCTGCGTCCTCGAGGGACAGCACACCCGCGACGTGGGCCGCGGCCAGTTCACCGATCGAGTGCCCCGCCAGCGCGTCCGGCGTGATACTCCAGGACTCGGCGAGCCGGAAGAGCGCGACTTCCACGGCGAACAGGCCGGTCTGCGTGTACTGCGTCTGGTCCAGCAGACCGCGGTCGGCCAGCTCGGTGGTTCCGAAGACGACGTCGCGCAACGGCACGTCGAGCAGCGGGTCGAGCGCCGCGCACACCGCGTCGAACGCGGTGGCGAAGGCCGGGTAAGCCTCGTACAGCGCGCGGCCCATGCCGACCCGCTGAGCACCCTGCCCGGAGAACAGGAACGCGAGCTTGCCGGCCGTGACCTGGCCGGCGGCCGGTTCCCCGGCGGCCAGTGCGTCGAGACCGGTGGCCAGCTCAGCCGTCGTCCCGGCCACGACGAACGCGCGGTGTTCCAGCGCGGCCCGCGTTTCGGCGAGCGACCGGGCGATCTCGGCGACCGGCACGTCCTCGTGACCGGCCAGCCAGGTACGCAGGCGGGCGGCCTGGCCCTTGACCGCGGCGGCAGACCGGCCGGACAGCGCGACCGGGACCACCGTCCGGGTCTCGGCGACCTGTTCGACAGTGGTTTCCGGCGCCTGCTCGAGGATGACGTGCGCGTTCGTGCCGCTGATGCCGAACGAGGACACCGCGGCCCGGCGCGGCCGCCCGGCGGACCACTCGCGAGCTTCGGTGAGCAGCCGGACCGAACCGGCGTCCCAGTCCACCACGGTGGACGGACGGTCGACGTGCAGCGTGCGCGGCAGCTGTTCGTGCCGCATCGCCATGACCATCTTGATGATCCCCGCGACGCCCGCCGCGGCCTGGGTGTGGCCGAGGTTGGACTTGATCGAACCCAGCCAGAGCGGGCTGTCCTGTTCGCGTCCCTGGCCGTAGGTGGCCAGCAGCGCCTGCGCCTCGATCGGGTCGCCGAGCGTGGTCCCGGTGCCGTGGCCCTCGACAACGTCCACTTCGGACGACGTGAGGCCGGCGTCCGCCAGCGCCTTGGCGATGACGCGTTGCTGCGAAGGTCCGTTCGGAGCAGTGAGACCGTTGGACGCGCCGTCGTGGTTCACCGCGGAACCGCGGAGCACGGCGAGCACCGGATGTCCGTTGCGCTGTGCGTCGGACAGCCGCTCGACCAGCAGCATGCCGACGCCCTCACCCCAGCCGGTGCCGTCGGCCGCCTCCGCGAACGCCTTGCACCTGCCGTCCGCCGAAAGCCCGCGCTGGCGGCTGAAGTCGACAAAGGTGTCCGGAGTGGACATGACAGTGACGCCGCCGGCCAGCGCAAGTGTGCACTCGCCGCGCCGCAGCGCCTGGACCGCCCAGTGCAGCGCGACCAGCGACGACGAGCAGGCGGTGTCCACGGTGACCGTCGGCCCTTCCAGACCGAGGGCATAGGAAACGCGGCCGGACACGACGCTGGCGAGGCTGCCGTTGCCGAGATACCCGGCGATGTCGTCCGGGACAGCGCCGAGCCGGGTGCCCCAGTCGTGGTACATCACGCCGGCGAACACACCGGTGGCGCTGCCGCGCAGCGAGACCGGGTCGATTCCGGCCCGCTCGAAGGCCTCCCACGAGGTCTCCAGCAGCAGCCGCTGCTGTGGGTCCATGGCCGCGGCCTCGCGCGGGCTGATCTCGAAGAAGTCCGCGTCGAACTGGGCCGCGTCGTGCAGGAACGAACCATGTCTGACGTAGGAGCGTCCGGGTTTGCCGGGCTCCGGGTCATAGAGCGCGTCGACGTTCCAGCCGCGGTCGGCCGGGAAGGGGGACAGTGCCTCCTCGCCCTCGGCGACGAGCCGCCACAGGTCCTCCGGCGTCTCGATCCCGCCCGGGTAGCGGCAGGCGACGCCGACGATCGCGATCGGCTCCTCCGGGTCGACCGTGGTGACCGGCGCGACCGGCCGCGCCGGCGCCAGCCCGGTCAGCCGCGACGCCAGGTACTCGGCCAGCGCACGCGGCGTCGGGTAGTCGAACACCAGCGTGGCGGGCAGTCGCATGCCGGTGACCGAGTCCAGGATGTTGCGCAGCTCGACCGCGGCCAGCGAGTCGAAGCCGATCTCGCCGAACGGGCGGGCCGGGCTGATCGCCTCGGCACCGTCGTGGCCGAGCACCGCGGCGACGTGCGTGCGCACCAGGTCCAGCAGCGCACGGTCCCGGTCCGCCTCGGCCAGATGCGCGAAGCGGCCGGCGAACTGCTGCTCCGGCGTCAGCTCCCCGGACGGCACCGCTGCCGCGACGCGGCGACGGCCGGCGGGCACCAGCCCCCGTAGCACCGCCGGAACGTCCTCACCACGTGCCCGGAGTGCGGCGCGGTCGACGCGGGTCGGAACCACCGCGGCCGCGTCGGTACCGAGCGCCGCGTCGAGCGCGGCCAGGCTTTCCGACACGGTCAGCGGTGCCAAGCCCAGCCGGGCGATCCGGTTTCGGTCCACTTCGGACAGGGTCGCGCCCATGCCGAGCGCTCCGCCCGCGTCCGGCGCCCACAGGCCCCACGCCAGCGAGGTCGCCGGGAGCCCTTCCGCACGGCGGTGTTCGGCCAGCGCGTCGAGGAAGGTGTTGCCCGCCGCGTAGTTCGCCTGCCCCGCACCGTCGGCGAGCCCCGCCGAGGAGGAGAACAGCACGAACGCCGAAAGATCGAGGTCCGCGGTGAGCTCGTGAAGTGCCCAGGCCGCGTCCAGCTTCGGCGCCAGCACCGCATCGAGCCGCTCGGCGGTGAGGGAACCGATCAGCGCGTTGTCGAGCACGCCGGCGGTGTGCACCACCGCGGCCAGCGGCTGATCCGCAGGCACCTTCTTCAGCGCGGCCGAAAGCGACCGCTTCTTGCTCACATCGCAGGCAACGGCGCGTGCGGTGGCACCCAGCTCGGCAAGTTCCTCGACCAGCTCACGCGCGCCCGGAGCGTTCTCGCCACGGCGGCTGAGGAGCAGCAGACTGCGCACACTGTGCTCGGTCACAAGGTGGCGGGCGACCTCAGCGCCCAGGCCACCGGTGCCGCCGGTGATCAGGACCGTGCCCTCGGCCGGCCAGGCCGGCGCGCCGGCATCGGCAGCCAGCCGAACCAGCCGGCCGGCAAGCACTGCGTCGTCTTCGATGCGCAGCTCCGGCTCCCCGGAACTGAGCGCCGTAGCCAGGGTCGCCTCGGTGACCGAGCCTTCGACCAGAACGATCCGGCCGGGATTCTCCGCCTGCGCCGAACGCACCAGCCCGCGCACAGCCGCGTCGCACAGCGACCCGTCCGTCAGCACGACCAGCCGAGACGAACCGAAGCGATCACCTCCCAGCCACTGCCCTACCACGCTGTGCACACGATGCACAGTCTGCTTCGCGACCGTCGCCACCTTGCCTCGTGAGCGCTGAGGCCGGTGAGAAGCGGCTTCAGCACTCACAAGAGGCAGGAGCACGACGTCGGGGGCCTCGACAAGGGAGGCGAGTGAGTCCACGACCGGCACGTCGAAACCCGGCACGGGGGCCAGCGCGGCGAGCGAAGGCAGCTCTCCCCCGGCCGGGACCGGCGTCCATTCCACTGTGTACAGCAGATCACGTGCCTGCGTGCCCAGGTCGGCTTCACGGACCGGCCGCGACCGGAACGACTCGACGGACAGCACGGGCGCACCCGCCGGGTCCACGACGTCGATCGAGACCCCGCCGGTGGCCGGGGAGGCGATCCGGACCCGCACCTCGGTCGCGCCGGTCGCGTGCAGCCGCACGCCGGTCCAGGCAAACGGCAGCCGGATCTCGTCCGGCTCGCGCACCTCGCCCGGCGCGAAGTCCGTCGCGTGCAGGACCGCGTCGAGCAGCGCCGGGTGCACGCCGAACGCAGCGTCCCGGCCGCCGGCCGGCAGCGCGACGTCCGCGTACACGACGTCGTCGAGCTTCCACGCCGTGCGCAGTCCCTGGAACAACGGGCCGTAGCCATAGCCCTGCCCGGCCAGTTCGCGGTACAGCTCGGCGGTCGCCACGACCTCCGCACCGGCGGGCGGCCACTCGGCACTCGCGGCCTCCACCACCGGCCCGGCGGCGAGCACCCCGACCGCGTGCCGGGTCCAGGCGGCGTCGGCGTCCTGGTCGGAGCGGGAGTGGAACTCGATGGTGCGACGACCCTCGACGTCCGGGCCGACGAGAGCCTGCAACGCGACGCCACCGGTCTCCGGAAGCGTCAACGGCGCCTGCAGCGTCAGCTCGTCCAGCACGCCGAACCCGACCTGCGCCGCGGCGTGCAGCGCCATCTCGACGAACGCGGTCCCGGGCAGCACCGGCGACCCCGCGATCGCATGGTCGGCGAGCCACGGGTGGGTACGCAGGGCGACCCGTCCGGTGAGCACCAGGCCGTCGTCGCCGGCCAGACCGATCTCGGCGGCCAGCAGCGGATGGCCCGAGGCGAGCTGACCGAGACCGCTCGCGTCACCTTGCCCGGACGCAGCGGTCAGCCAGTAGTGCTTACGCTGGAAGGCATAAGTCGGCAGATCGACCGCACGGGCCGGTCCGAAGAACGCGGCCCAGTCGACGGCCGTACCACGGGTGTGCAGGCGGCCGAGCGCGACGGCGAGCGTGCCGGTCTCGGAGTGGTCCCGGCGCAGCGCGGCGGCGAACGCGATGGTCTCGGCATACGGTCCGGTCGCGGCCATCGCCGACAGCACGGCGTCCGGACCGACCTCGATCGCCGTGGTCACCCCCGCTTCGGCCAGCGTCGCGACTCCGTCCGCGAAGCGCACCGCACGGCGGACGTGCCACAGCCAGTATCCCGGTGAGCACAGCTCTTCCGCCGTCGCGACCCGTCCGGTCACATTGGACACCACCGGAATGGTCGGCGCGGCGTACTCGACGACCTCCAGGATCTCCCGGAACTCGGCCAGCATCGGCTCCATCAGCGGCGAGTGGAAGGCGTGGGATACCCGTAGCTCGCTGATCTTGCGGCCCTGCATCCGGAACACCGACACGACGGCGTCCACCGCGTCGCGCTCGCCGGACACCACGACCGACGAAGGCCCGTTCACCGCGGCGATGCTCACCTGCTCGTTCAGCAGCGGATGCACCTCGTCCTCGGTGGCCGCGACGGCCACCATCGCCCCGCGCTCGGGCAGCGCCTGCATCAGCCGGCCGCGTGCAGCGACGACCAGGCAGGCGTCGGCCAGCGACCACACCCCGGCGATGTGCGCGGCGGCGAGCTCGCCGATCGAGTGGCCGAGCAGCATCGCCGGCCGCACCCCCCACGACTCGAGCAGCCGGGCCAGTGCGACCTCGACCGCGAACAGCGCGGCCTGCGCGTACTGCGTTCCGTTCAGCTCCTCGGCGTCCTCGCCGAACAGCACGTCGCGCAGCGGGCGGTCCATCTGCACGTCGAGGTGGTCCACGGCCTCGTCGAAGACGTCGGCGAACACCGGGTGCGCCAGGTACAGCTCCCGTCCCATGGCGAGCCGCTGCGAACCCTGGCCGGTGAAGAGCATGGCCAGCTTGCCAGGAACCCGTTCCCCGAGCACGACGTCCGGATCCGCCGCCCCTTCGGCGAGCGCACGCAGCCCACGCACGGCGTCCGCGGTGTTCTCCGCGACGACCACCGCGCGCTGATCGTGGTCAGCCCGAGTGAGCGCAAGCGAGTACCCGACGTCGGTCAGCCGTTCCCGCTCCACAGTGGACACCAGAGCATCGGCCTGCGCGCGGAGCGCTTCTTCACTGCGCGCAGACACGACGAGCGGCACGATCGGCAGTTCGTCGCCCTCGGCCTGCTCCGTTTCGACGGCGGGCGCCTGCTCGATGATGACGTGTGCGTTCGTGCCGCTCACGCCGAACGACGAAACACCGGCCCGGCGCGGCCGGTCGGTCAGCGGCCACTCGCGCGCGGCGGTCAGCAGTTCGACCGCGCCCGCGGTCCAGTCGACGTGCGGCGTCGGCTCGTCCACGTGCAGGGTCCTTGGCAGCACGCCGCGGCGCATCGCTTCGACCATCTTGATCACACCGGCCACCCCGGCCGCGGCCTGGGTGTGCCCGATGTTCGACTTGACCGACCCCAGCTGCAACGGTGTGTCCCGGTCCTGGCCATAGGTGGCCAGCAGGGCTTGGGCTTCGATCGGGTCACCGAGCCGGGTGCCGGTGCCGTGCGCCTCGACAGCGTCCACTTCGGACGGCGACACGCCGGCGTCCGCGAGCGCACGGTTGATGACCCGCTGCTGTGACGGCCCGTTCGGTGCGGTCAAGCCGTTCGAGGCACCGTCGGAGTTGATCGCGGAACCACGGACGACGGCGAGCACCGTGTGTCCGTTCGCGACCGCGTCGGAAAGCCTTTCCAGCACCAGAACGCCGACCCCCTCGGCGAACCCGGTGCCGTCCGCGGCACCCGCGAACGCCTTGCACTTGCCGTCCTCGGCGAGGCCACGCTGCCGGCTGAACGCGGTGAACGTTCCCGGCGCGCCCATCACCGCCACGCCACCGGCAAGCGCCAGCTGGGTCTCCCCGCGGCGCAGCGCCTGGACCGCAAGGTGCAGAGCGACCAGCGAACCGGAGCAAGCAGTGTCCACAGTGAGCGTCGGCCCCTCCAGGCCGAGCGCGTAAGCGACCCGCCCGGAAACCACGCTGGGCGCGTTCCCGGTGAGCAGGTACCCGTCGAGACCGTCCGGAGCCTCGTGCAGCCGCGGTCCGTACTCCTGCGCCTCAGCACCGATGTACACCCCGGCGGGCGTGCCGCGAAGCGTGCCCGGATCGATCTTCGCGCGCTCCAGCGCTTCCCACGCGGTCTCGAGCACGAGTCGCTGCTGCGGGTCCATCGCGGACGCTTCCCGCGGCGCGATGCCGAAGAACCCGGCGTCGAACTCGCCGGCGCCGGGCAGGAAACCCCCCGCGGTCACGTAACTGCTGCCCGGCCGGTCCGGATCGGGGTCGTACAGGCCCTCCAGATCCCAGCCGCGATCGGTGGGAAATCCGGAGATGGTGTGCACCTCGTCCGCGACCAGCTGCCACAGCGATTCCGGCGAAATCGCGCCGCCCGGATAGCGGCAGCCGATGCCGACGATCGCCACCGGCTCGTCCGCCACCGCACCCCGCACCGCCACGCCGTCCGCCGGCTGGGCGCCGAACACCTCGGCGTGCAGGAACCGGGCGACCGCGGCCGGTGTCGGATGGTCGAAAGCGAGAGTCACCGGCAGGTCGAGACCGGTCGCCTCGGTGAGCTGCGCGTGCAGCTCCACTGCGGCCAGCGAGTCGAAACCGTGGTCGGAGAACGCCTTCTCCGGATCCAGCACCGCGGGCACCTCGGGCAGCACCGCGCGCAACGCGGCACGGGTGCCCTCGTGCACCACGTCGGCGAGGTAGCCGCCGCGGTCTCCCGGCGGCACCGCGCGCAACCGCTCCGCGAAGCCGGATTCACGATTCTTCTCACTCTCACGCATTGCGCACTCCACCGCGGTAGCAAGGCAGCATTCATGGTCGTCAGGGAAAACCTAAGCCGGACATCCCCGGCGCGGATCCCCAGAAAAGCCCGCTAGGGGCCGGATCGTGCGGCCGGGATCACCAAGCGATACGCAGCAGCGACGGGCCGCGCACGATCACGCCGAACTCCCACTTCACACCCTCACGCCCGTCCGCGAGCCGCAGGTCCGGGAAGCGCGCGAGAATCGCCTTCAGCGCTTCCTGCAATTCGAGACGGGCCAGCTGCGCACCGATGCAGTGATGCGGGCCGTGCCCGAAAGCGACGTGCGGGTTCGGGCTCCGGGTCAGGTCGATGACGTCCGGATTCGCGAACACCTCGGGGTCCCGGTTGGCCGCGTGCAACGCCGGCAGCACCGGATCGCCCGCGCGCACCACGACGTCGCCGAACCGCACATCCTCGCGCGCGTAGCGGGCGAACATCGCAGCGGTGTTGATCGGCACGTACCGCAGCAGCTCCTCGATCGCCGTCGGCATCAGGTCCGGATCGGCTCGCAGCTGAGCCAGCAGTTCGGGCTGCGTCAGCAAGGTGAACAGGAAACTCGGCAGCGCTGTCGACACCGTCTCGACGCCCCCGGTGAGCAGTCCCGCGCCGGCAATGGAGATCAGCTCGTTCTCGGTCAGCTTGTCCCCGGCGTCCCGTGCGTACACGAGCGCGCCCAGCAGGTCGTCGGTCGGCTCCTCACGGCGTTGCGCGACCAGCCCGGCCACGTACTCGTCCAGCTGATCGCCGTAGACGTCGAGCACGTCACCCTTCGCCGTGGCGTCGCTGACCAGCGCCTGCGTCCACTCACGGAAGATCTTGTGGTCCTCCTGCGGCACGCCGAGCAGATCGCAGATCACGGTCACCGGCAGCGGACGCGCCAGCTGTTCGACCACGTCCGCCGCGTCGCCGCTCGCGACCATGCCGTCGAGCAGCTCGTTCACCAGGTTCCGCACGCTGTCGCGCATGGCCTCCAGCCGGCGCGCGGTGAACGCCTTCGACACCAGCCGGCGCAGCCGCGCATGGTCCGGCGGGTCCATGCCCATGATGCCGTCACCCATCTGCTGGCGGCGCATCCGCGGCTGGTCGAGGCCCTGCGCCAGCTCCCGGCTGAACCGCTGGTCGGTCATCACCAGCTTGACGTCGGTGTACTTCGTCGCCAGCCAGGCCTGCTCCCCGAAGGGCATCTGCACCCGGCTCATCGGCTCCTCGCGCTGCAGCCGGTGGTAGGTTTCGGAAACGGAGATCTCGTGCATGTCGAACGGATAGGCCCGCACGGTCCGGCGCGTGCTCATCGTGAATCCCCTCCAATCGCGGTCATCGGATGGTCCAATGCCCGGGTGTCATGGGTGTGCTGCACGTACGACAGCGCCGACATGAGCGTCGACGAGGTGATCCGGCCACCCGGCGCGTGCTCCGCCACCCCGCGCAACGGCAGCGAGCCGAGTTCGGACCAGCCGAGCCGGCCCTCGGCGTCGAGCCGGCTGCGCGCCTGTCCGGCGTTGTCCGGGTGCAGGCAGTACGGCACGTCCAGCAGTCCGCGCTTGAAAGCCACCACGATCGCGCGGCCGAGGTCGGCATGACTGTTCAGGACCGCGTCGACCAACGCACAGGCCTCCCGGTAGACCTGGTTGTCCGACTCGACAGTGGCCAGTCGGCCGGTTGCCGACGCGCCGGCGTGTTCGAGCGCCGACACGTTCTCCGGGACGGTCGGGATCCGGTGCGCCTCCGCCGCGGTCTTCACGATCAGCCGCTCCGACCCGGTGCTCACAGCCAGCCGGGCGGCGTTGCCGAGCAACGACATCGCACCCTCGGGCGTGCGCGGGTACATGCCCATGTAGGCGTAGATGACCACGTGCCAAGTCGCCTCGGGCAGCAACTCCGCGCACAACCGGCGTAACGCGGCCACGGCTTCCTGGTCCTGTCCCAGGTTGGTCTGCTGGGCATAGCTCACCGAGATGCTGCGCAACCCCTTGCGGTAGAAGAACAACGCCTCGAGCACACTGATCGCGACCAGCTCACTCGGCGGGCACAGCTGGCCCAGCATGCAGCCGCCGAACGTCTCCAGATGCGGACGCCCACCGGCTTCCACCAGCAGTTCGCAGCAGTGCTCCCAATTGCGGACGGCCTCGTCGAGTGGCGTGCGGCTGTAGGGAAGGCAGTACGACACCGGCCCGCCCTCGGTGGCGTGCAGGCCGGCGGCGATCATCGCGCGGAAGATGTCGGCAGGCCGTGCCGAACCGTGCCGGACCTGCACCGGGAAATCCGGCCCTTCGATGCCGTCGAGCATCCGCCGGGTGACCGCGGGCGGGTGGTTCACGATCGGGTAACCGTTGAGGGGAATGCCGTTGCGCAGTGCGTGATCCACGGAATCGGTGTCACAAACGCGGGTGTAGCTGTCGAGCGTGATGGTTCCGACGGTCGTGGCGTCGGCTCGCTTGGTCGCGGCGAGACCGTCCCGCATCACACCCGGGTCGGCGAAGCCCATGCGCGGCTGCACGACCAACCGGCCGGCCGCGTGCTGCCGCGCCACGAACGCCTCGAAGTTCACGCCGCCTCCCCGTGCGGGATCACAGCGGCGGGACTCACGCCCCCTCCACGGACACCGTGGCGGCCCCCGGCAGTGCAGCGGCGAACCGGCGGAACGCGGCCGCGCCCTGCTGGTCGTCGAACACCGCGTCGAACCCGGCGAACAGCAGTTCCGCGGTCTGCTCCTCCGACAGCGGGCCTCCGGTGCCGAGCTTCCCGCCGATGACGATCGGCAGGCTCCGCAGCTCCGGAAACGACCGCAGCCGCTGCACGACACGCAGCCCGTCCTGGTAGCCATGCCCGTTGACGCTGCTCAGCACGAGCATTTCCGGCCTGCGACTGAGGGTTTCGGACTCCAGTAGTTCATCCGGCACGCAGGCGCCGAGGTTCACCACGTCGAAGCCGAGTTCACCGACCAGCAGCTCGAGGTAGACCAGGTTCCACGTGTGCGAATCGGAGGCCATGCTGCTCACGATCACCGTGCTACGGCCGGGTTCGGTGACCACCCCACCGCCGTACGCGCGGACCTCCTCACTCATGACGAAACCTCGTACGCGCGCTGGTAGTCCAAACGCGACACCGACACGATCTCCTCACCACGCACCACCACCTCGGTCGGCGCGGGTCGGCCCAGGAAGCTGATCAGGCTCGCGGTCACGCCGTAGGCGCCGACGTTCGGCACCGTGACCACGTCACCCGGGGCCAGCTCGGGCAGCTTCGCCGCCTTCGCCAGAGAATCGCCTGGTGTACACAGTGGACCGACGAGGTGTCCCGGCTCGTGGCCGGCCTGCTCGATGCCCACCGCGGCGGGCAGCAGCCGTCCGATCCCGGAAAGCCCGCCGACCACGTTGATCCCGGCGTCGAGGATCACGAACCGGCTGCCCCGGCTCTCCTTCACGTTCACCACGCCGGCCAGCAGCGTGCCGCAGCTGCCGGCGAGGTACCGGCCGGATTCGCACGCCAGCTCCACCTCGCCGGTACGCCAGCCCGGCAGGTACAGGTCGAGCAGCTGCTCGAGTCCGGCGCGCAGCTTCGGATAGTCGGTCCGCTGCCCGACAACCGCGTATGGCGACGAGAAGCCGCCGCCGATGTCCAGTAGCTCCAACGGAAGCCCGGCTTCCTGCCGAAGCTGCGCGGCGGACTGCAACACGAACTCGTACTCGCCGAGCAACGAGTCCTCGTCCTGGGCATTGCTCATGGTGAAGAAGTGCGCACCGACCACCCGTGTCCCGGCCACAGCCTTGAACGCGGGCATCGATCCCGGCAGGGTTTCGGCGTCGATCCCGAACTGTGAAGGCCTGCCCATCATCCGGATACCGGTCGAGGCACTGCCCTGCGTGGTGTTCACCCGCAGCAGGCAGCGCGCGACGGTGCCGTGCCGGTCCGCGACGGCGCCGACGTGCCGCAGGTCGGTCAGCGACTCCACCGAGAACAGCCGCACGCCCGCGGTGATCGCGGCGTCCAGTTCTCCGTCGGTTTTGCCCGGTCCGGTGTAGAGGATGTGCTCCGGGGCGAACCCGGCGGTCAGCGCGTTGGCCAGTTCGCCGGTGGAACTGATCTCCGCACGACAGCCGCCCTCGCGAAGCTCCCGCGCGAGGTCCGGGTGCGGGTTGGCCTTGAGTGCGTAGTACAGCGCGAAGTTCTCCGGCAGCAGGCCGAACAG
Source organism: Amycolatopsis jiangsuensis (assembly GCF_014204865.1). Taxonomy (NCBI): domain Bacteria; kingdom Bacillati; phylum Actinomycetota; class Actinomycetes; order Pseudonocardiales; family Pseudonocardiaceae; genus Amycolatopsis; species Amycolatopsis jiangsuensis. The sequence continues at coordinate 7,040,313 of NZ_JACHMG010000001.1, read as the reverse complement.
CTGGTCCCGTGACCGGGCCGCGACGTCGAGGTCGTAGACGTAGGCCGGCGTGCCGAACCGCTCGGCCAGCGCGTCGTGGTTGCTCATTTCGCGACACCTTCCACCAGCAGGGCGAGTTCCTTCGTGGCGTTCTTGCCGTGCGCGGTGAGCGGGAACTCGTCCACGACGTGGCACAGCGCGGGCACCTTCTGCGGTTCCAGCCGTTTCGCCAGCTCCTTGAGCACAGTCGTCGGCGGCAGATCGCTCTCCACGCACAGAGCCAGATCCCGGGTGTCGCTCGGCGGAATCGCGCCGGCCGCGCGTACTCCGGGAATGTCCATCGCGGCCGCTTCGATTTCCACAGTGGACATACGGATGCCCTTGCGCTTGAACATGTCGTCGCGGCGGCCCTCGAAGTAGAGGTAGCCGTCCTCGTCGAGCCTGCCGTAGTCGCCGGTGTGCAGCCGCAGCTGCCCGGTCGTTTCGTCACGGCGGAACGCACGGGCGGAAAGCTCCGGCGCACGCCAGTACCCGGGCATCACATGCGGTCCGGCGGCCACGATCTCGCCGATCTCCCCGGCGGGCAACGCCGTGCCGTCCGCGGCCAGGATGTGCACCGAGGTGCCAGGCAGCGGCAGACCGGACGAACCGGGACGGTCGCGGTCCTGCTCCGGCGGCATCACGGTGATCCGTTTGCACTCGGTCTGCCCGAACTGCCGGACCACTCGCACACCCGGAAACGCCTCGCGCAGCTTGCTGATCGTCGAATCCGGCAGCGCCGCACCGGTGTTGGTGAACAGCCGCACCGGGGCGGCCGGACCCGCGTCGCGCTCGGCGAGAGTGGCGATCATGCTCGCCAGCGACGGCACGATCGGCACCACGGTCGCACCGACCTCGCGCATCCGCCGCAGCAGCCGCAGGTCGGATTCGGCATCGGCGAGGACGATCTCACTGCGCCCCAGCGTGGCCAGGAGAACCTTGTACAGCCCGTAGTCCCAGGACATCGGGAACCGGCAGAAGACGACGTCGTCGCGGCGGTAGCCGAGCACCTGCTGGATCGCCCTCGAAGCGAAGGTGACCTGCCGATGCGGGCCGATCACGCCCTTGGGAGCGGCGGTACTGCCGGAGGTGTAGACCAGTACCGCGATGTCGTCCGGCTCCACCGCGGTGGCCGCGGCCCGCTCGCCGTCCGCGTGGGCTTGTTCGACTTCGGTCCAGAGTGGACCGAACTCGTCCGGACGCAGGACCAGCACCGGATCCGCGTTGGCCACCACGGAATCGAAGTGGAACCGCTTCATCGCCGGATTGATCGGCACGAACACCGCGCCCCGGCGCGAGGTGCCGTGGAACAGCGCGACGAGCGCCCGGTCCGTGGGCAGCTGCACCACCACGCGGTCACCACGGCGCACACCGCGGCGCGCGAGCACTGTCTCCACCGCGTGGCTCCACGCGGCCAGCTCGGCGTAGGTCCACCTGCCCACGCGATCGCGCACCGCCGGCGCGTCCGGCGCGTCGGCCACCGCCGCGTCGAGCAGAGCATGGACCGCGGACCCGGAATCGTTCACGACTGCCACTCCCCAGAATCACCGTGCCGGCGGGGGATTTCCACTCCCCGACGCGGGGAAAGCTATCCGTGCGCGCAGCGGAGGCCACACCCCTAGCCGCCCCTAGGCAGCAGGCGCTAAGGGGCGCTCACTCCCGTCCGGTCCCGGGTCCGCGCGCGGCCGGTCAGGGCAGGACGAACTCCGTGTCCAGCGTGTCCACCGCGGCCCGCACCGCACGCAGTTCGTGCCGGGCGATCTCGATGAACGGCTTCGCGCAGTCCGGGTCCGACCACTCGGCGTAGGCCCGGCCGAGCACGAACGTGCCCAGCTGGGCGGCGAGGCCCGCGGTGACCTCCGGCAACCCGCGCCGGGCCAGCCCGTCCTCGATGGCCGCGCCGAGCCGGGCGGACTTCTGCGCGTTGCGCTCCTGCAGCTCCGGATTGCCGCCGATCACCGCACGGAGCCGCGGGCCGAACGAGCGCCGTTCCTCGGGGAAGGCCCCGGCGACTGCCTCCAGCGCGGCGGCGAGCATTTCGAACGGCGTGGCGGAGCCGGGTGCGTCGGCGACCCCGTCGGAGAGCAGCTGGGCCAGCACGTCCTGACCGGCGAAAAGCACCTCGCGCTTGTCGGGGAAGTGCCGGAAGAACGTGCTCTTCGTGAGCCGGGCCCGTTCGGCGATCTCCACCACCGTGGTCTTTTCGTAGCCCTGCTCGGTGAACAGCTCGAGCGCGGCCCGCACCAGCCGCTCCCGCGCGTGCGGTTCCCATCTGCCCATGGGACCAGCCTAGGTGACGGTACCGGGTACCGTCACTGAACCGGTGATCGAGCCCGCTAGGGTGGTTATCGCAGGTGAACCGACCACGGCAGGAGCGACCATGGCTGAAGACGGCGGCGTCGAACGGATCCAAGCAGCGATGGCCGCCCGGTCGGCGGTGCGGGGCTGGTCCACCGGCGCCGAACTGCTCGCCCTCCTGCGGGCCGCGCACGACGCGGGCTGGCTCAGCCGCCTGCGGAACGGGGCGACCGCAGCGGAACTGGCCGGCTCCTCCGGAATCGCGGCCGGGCAGGTCACCGACGCCCTGTCCGTGCTCGGCAACGCCGAGGTGGCGCAGGCGCACGAGGACTACTGGCTGCTCACCCCGGCGTTCGCCGCGCTGGTGGACGGGGTCGCGGGCATCGAGTTGCCTGCCGTCCTGGCCGCAGTGGACTTGAGCCGAAGCGAAATCGCGCGGGTCGCCGAGCCCGTCCGCCGCCTCGGCGGCGCGGACGCGCTGACGCTGGCCGAGGACTCGGGCCTGCGGGTCACCGCCGGCACGCAAACACTGTTCGGGCTGATCCACGAGGCCCTACCGGAATTCCGCGAGCTGCTGGAGAAGGGCGGCCCGCTGCTCGACGTGGGCAGCGGGGTCGGCGGATTCCTGCTGACCACCACGTCCCTCTTCGACCGGCTCCACGCGGTCGGCGTCGAGGTGGTCGAAGAGGTCGCCGCCGAACTGCGTTCCCGCGCGCACCAGGCAGGACTGGCCGAACGAGTGGAAATCCGCACGCTGGACGCCCGCGAGCTCACCGACGAGGGCACGTTCGCGGCGAGCTTCTGGGCGCAGCCGTTCTTCGCCGCCGAAGCCCGGCCCGGCACACTCGCCGCGATCCGCCGCGCGGTGCGCCCCGGCGGGCTGCTGCTGATGCAGGAGCTGTTCCCGCCGCTGACCGAGCAGGCCGGGTCGCGGGACCGTCTCGACCAGCTCTTCCACCGACGCCAGGGCGCGACATTCGGCCGTTCCGCCGAGGAACTGGCGGCGGAGGCGGTAGCGGCCGGCTTCCGCGATCCGGAGATCGTGGAAACACCGCTGGGCCGGCTCGTCGCCGTGCGCCGCTGACCGGTCAGCCGACCGGAACCGGCACGAGCAGTTCGGCGGCACGGGCGGACAACGCCTTCCGGTCGATCTTGCGGTTGGAGTTGAGCGGGAACTCCGCCAGATGCCGGTAGTGCCGCGGGATCACGCCCTCCGGCAGGACCGCGCGCAGCGCCCGCACCAACTCGATCACCGGCCGCTGCACGCCGGTGTAGAACACGAACAGCTCCGTGCCGCTGCTTCCGGAAACCCCCAGCGCGACCGCGTCGGCCACCCCGCAGTCCCGCAGCGCCTGCTCCACCTCGGTCAGCTCCACGCGCCAGCCGAGCACCTGCACCTGCGAATCGAGCCGGCCGAGGTAGGCGAGATCGTCGCCGCCGAGCCGGCGCACCCGGTCGCCGGTGCGGTAGAACCGCCGGCCCTCGTGGTCGAGGAACCGGCCCCGTTCGTCTGCCGGATCGAGGTAACCCGGCGTGACCTGCGGACCGGCGATGGCCAGTTCCCCTTCCCCCGCTTCGGTCTCCTCCAGCAGCAGGTACTCGTGCCCGTCGTGGACGGCGCCGATCGGCACGACGCCGTTGACCGCCACGCGCGGGGTCTGCACGTCGTCCCACCGGTATCCGGCGACGGTGATGGTCGCTTCGGTCGGGCCGTAAAGGTTCTCGACCACGGAGTTGCCTGCCGCGCCGCGCCACTCGGCGACGTCGTGCACGGTCAGTGCTTCCCCCGCGAAGAAACTCCAGCGCAGGCCCGCCAACGCGCCCGCGGTGAGCCGTCCCGTCCGGCGCACCAGGTCGATCGCGCTCGGGGTGGAGAACCACACGGTCAGCCCGTGCTCGGCGATGAACGCCGGGACGTCCCGGTAAGCCGCGCCAGGCAGGACGACAGCCGGTGCCCCGGCGCCCCAGGCGCAGAAGAGATCGAACATCGCGCAGTCGAAGTTCAGGTCGAACGTCTGGGAGAACACGTCGTCCGGGCCGAAGTCGTACCGGTCGTCGAGCAGGCCGAAATAGTGTTCGGTAGCGCTGTGCCCGATCCGGACCCCCTTCGGCCGCCCGGTGGAACCCGAGGTGAACAACACGTACGCGGTGTCGCTCCGCCGCACCTCGCGTGCGGCGACCAGTGCCTGCGCCGGCCGCGCGCGCAGTACCCCGCTACCCGTCCCGCATTCGGGGGCCAGGACCGGCAGCCCGGCACCGACTTCGGGAGCCAACGCGAGACCACGCTCGTCCGCGACGATCGCGTCCACCTCGGCGGCCTCGACCATCTGCGCGGTGCGGGCCGCCGGGAAGTCCGGCCGCAGCGGTACCACAGTGGCGCCCGCGTAGAGCCCGGCGAGGATCCCGGCGTAGGCGGTCACGCCCTTGCCGGCCAGCACCCCTACCGTGCGCGCCCCGGACTCGGCCAGCGCGCCGCCCCACAGCAGGGCCCGCTCGTGCAGCTCGCGGTAGCTGATCGGCTGCCCGCCCACGTACACGGCCGGGCCGTTCTCGGAACGGGCGAGGCCACGCAGGAAACGCGCGTGCAGCCCGGGAATGGTGCTCAGGTCCATCTTCGTCCTCCGCGGTGAATAGGGGTGCCGGCACGTCGCTCCCGGACGGCGGCGCGGGGTAGAGTCCAAAACCGAACCGGGCGGTCGGTTTCCCTGCCTGGTGCCAGTGCCCGACCCAGCCACCGGAGTAGCCATGTGGGACAGCTCTTTCGACGAGACCCTTCGTCCGTTCCTCCCGTTCCTGCCCGCCGACGAGGCGCTGAGCCCCGAGACCCCGCTCAAGGAGTACGGCCTCGATTCGCTCGCCACCGTCGAACTGCTGGCAGTACTGGAGGAGACGTACAACGTCCGGTTCTCCGACGACGCCCTGACCCTGGAGACGTTCGAGAACCCGGGACGGCTGTGGGCGACGCTGGCGCGGCTGCAGCCGGCTAGCTGACCCGGGGGCCCGCGCCGCGGCGGCGAGGCTGCAACGCCAGGCGCGGGTTCACCGTGGTCACCTCGAACCGGCTGGTGGTCGCGCGGACGCGACCGAAGAGCGTGTCCGGGCCGGCCACCCACAGCTTGCGCACGCCGAGCTGCTCGAGCGACGAGACGACGTCCGGCCAGCGCAGTGGCTCGACGATGCTGTCCAGCAGCATCGCGCGCACCTGGTCACCGGTGCGCAGGATCGCACCGTCCTGGTCGGCGACGATCGGAAGGAGGGGGTCGTGGAAGTCGAGAGCACCGAGGACTTCGTCCTCCGCTTTGCGCCGCAGCGCACCGAAAGCACGCGAGTGCAGCGGAGGACGCATGGTGTACAGGGACAACCCGCCCATGCTCCGCACGGTCTGCTTGAGCCAGTCCAGGTTCCGCTCCCGCACCGAGACCATGTAGAAGTCGTGGTCGATGTAGCAGGAGATGTCGGACCATTCGCCGCGGCCGTCGAGTTCGGTGAGCGCGTCCCGCAGCTTCTCTTCCGGGGTGCGGACGAACGAGTGCGTGACCACGTCGGTGTACTCGGTGGCGAAGAACTCGTCGAGGCAGCGCGCGAGCTCCGCGGTCATCCACACCGCGTCCGGGAAGGTGAGCGATCCGGCGTACACGCTGGCCGGCTTCTCGCCGAAACTCGGGCCGGTGCAGTAGTCCGGGCTCATCCCGTACTCCTGCTCGGCCCATTCGGCCAGCGCGACGCAGGTGAGCATGAACCCGACCTGGGCGTACTCGGAGTAGTCGCCCTCGGTTTCGCGGAAACGGTCGACCAGCGAATAGCCCAGCCGCGCGTCCGCCTCCTTGATCAGCCTCCGCGCGAACGGGTTGATCAGCAGGAACTTGCCGAAATCGGCGAACCGGCACGGGCTCATGCCGGGGAACACGACCGCCGAACCGGACCGGCTTTCCTCAGCCATGACTGGCGACCTCGCTTTCGGCGGGGAGGGGGTGGACGTCCCGCAGGAAACCCAGCAGGACCTCGTGGAACCGTTCGGGTTCCTCGAGATGCGGGACGTGACTGGACTCCGGAAGGATTTCCCAGCGCACATCGTGGATGTGGTCGTGGTACGGCTGCACGGTGGCCGGGGTGGCCTCGTCGTGCGCACCGGAGATGAGCAGGGTCGGCACCTCGATGTCCTCGAGGCGGTCGATCACCGAGTAGTTGTTGAGCGTGCCGGTGACGGTGAACTCGCTCGGGCCGTTCATCACCGAGTAGACCGTGTTGTCGTCGGCCATTTCCATGAACGACGCGAGGTAGTCGGCAGGCCAGGGCAGCACCCGGCACACGTGCCGGTCGTAGAACACCCGCATCAGGTCGAAGTACTCCTGGCTGCCGGTCGTGCCCGCGGCCTCGTGCGCACGCAGCCCCTCGTCGACACCGGGCGGCAGCTGTGCACGCAGCACGTCCATCTCGCTGCGCCACAGCTCGTAGGAGGCCGGCGAGTTGGCGATCACGAGACCACGCAACCCGTCCGGGCGCGCCGCTGCGTGCCGGGCCACCACCAGCCCGCCCCAGGACTGTCCATACAGGACGTAGTTGTCCTCTATACCCAGCCGGTACACGAGGTTGTCCAGCTCGTCGGCGAACAGCTCCGGCGTCCAGAACTCCGCGCCGGCGTCCGGCAGACGGGTCGAACCACCACTGCCGAGCTGGTCGTAGTGGACCACCGGGAAACCGTGCCGGGCCAGGTCACTCAGGCCCAGCAGGTAGTCGTGGGTGCTGCCCGGACCGCCGTGCACCACGACCACGGCGGGCAGCGCGCCCCCGAGCACTCCGGTGACCCGGTACCACGTGCGGTACTCGCCGAACGGGACCCAGCCCTTCGCGGTGGGTGCCACGGCCATGCTCATCACCTCGTTCGTCTTCCGCGTCCGGTTTCCATTCCGGACCGGTTACCTGTCTATCCGCCGCGGCCACGCCGCGACCAGCCCCTAAGGGGGATCTAAAGCGGGCCTGAACCACTCCGCGCGCCCCGGCGGCGGCGACCCCTAACCGCGTCTTTCCGGGTCGGCGCCGTGGGCCCGCGGCCCTACCGTCTTCCCTGTCGCCCGAACGAAAACCCCGGAGAGCCGCGATGCGTGTGATGCTGATGGTCTTCCCGACGAGGACGCACGTCTACAGCATGGCCCCGGTCGGCTGGGCCCTGGCCGCGGCGGGGCACGAGGTGCGCTTCGCCGGTCAGCGCAATCCGCGCGAGGTCGCCTCGTTCGCCGAGACCGGGCTCGACGCCATGTGGTTCGGGCCGGAGCTCGACATCGCCCGTCACCGGCAGCTGCAGGTGGACGGCGACAACGCGATGCAGGGCGACTTCCGGATCTCGGAGAGCCGCCCGGAGCGCTACACCGAGGAGTACGTGCGCACGGTGTACGAGCACTGGGTCGAGGTGTTCCGCTGGACCACCCCGGACGTGCTGCTCGACGAACTCGTCCGCTTCGCCCGGCACTGGCAGCCCGACCTCGTCGTGTGGGATCCGATGATCTACGCGGCCCCGATCGTCGCGCAGGCGATCGGCGTACCGCACGTGCGGATGATGTACGCGGCCGACCAGACCGCGCGAATCGGCGCGCAGTACCGGGACCTGCGGGCGAGCCGCTCCGAGGACGACGCGGCGGACCCGTTCGTGACGTGGATGTCCTCCGCGGTCGGCCGGTTCGGCGCGGACTACGACGAGGCCTTGCGTTACGGCGTGAAGACGATCGACTGCCATCCGTCGTACCTGCGGTACGACGGCGTGGACGTGGACTACCTGCCGGCCCGGTTCGTCCCGCTCAACAAGCCGATGGCGATCCCGGACTGGGTGCTGCGGCCGCCGCCGCGGCCCCGGGTGCTGCTCACGCTCGGGATCTCCAACCGGCAGGTGCTGGGCGTCGAGGAGACGTCGGTGGGCGACCTGCTCGAGGGACTGGCCGAACTCGACATCGAAGTGGTCGCGACGCTCAACGCGGGCCAGCTGGCCACGGTGGGCGCGATCCCCGGCAACGTGCGCGCGGTCGATTTCGTGCCGATGAACGAACTTCTCGCGTCGTGTTCGGCGATCGTGCACCAGGGCGGCGGCGCGACCATCGGCAACGCCGTGGTGAACGGTGTGCCGCAGCTGGTCATCCCGGGTACCACGTGGAGCGAACGCGGCTCCGCGGTGGCGCAGGTCAAGCGGGGCAACGGGTTGCTGCTGGACCTGGAGGACGTGACGCCGGCCGGCGTACGCGAGGGCGTGCGCCGGCTGATCGAGGAACCCTCGTTCCGGGACTGCGCACTCGAGGTGCGGGACGAGATGCTGGCCACCCCGGCACTGGACGATCTGGTGCCGGAACTGGAACGGATCGCGGGATGCCGGTGACCCCGCGGCCGCCCGCGATCCGCGCGATCGGGTTCCTCGTGCTGAGTTTCCCGATCCGGCTGGCCGCGTTCCTCGTCGTGCTGATCACCCTGCTCGTGGGGCTCGGCACCACCATGCTGTGGATCGGCATTCCGATCCTGCTCGTCTCGACGTCGCTTACCTATACTTTCGCCTCGTTCGAACGGCGGTGGGTACGGACGATGCTGCAGGCCGGCATCGCCGAACCGGTCCTGCGCCGCCCGCACGGCCCCGGGCTGCTGGCGCTGTGGCAGGCACGGCTGCTCGACCGGGCGACCTGGCGGGCGCTGACGTTCGTGCTGATCGCCTTTCCGTTGGGGATCGTGGAATTCGTGGCCGGGGTGGTGTCGATCGCGGTGCCCCCGTTCGGCATCTTCGTGGCACCGCGGATCGGGACGATGCACGCCGCGCTCGCGGCGTCGTTCCTCGGGCCGGACCGCACCTCGCAGCTGGAGGCACGTACCCAGCAGCTGCAGGACTCGCGCGCCCGCGGCGTCGACGCCGTGGAGGCCGAGCGCCGGCGGATCGAACGGGACCTGCACGACGGGGCCCAGCAACGGCTGGTGGCCGTGGCGATGAGTCTCGGCCGGGCACAGCTGAAACTCGACAACGACGACGCTTCCGCGGTGCGCGACCTGATCGGCGCCGCGCACGCGGACGCCAAGCTGGCCGTGTCCGAACTCCGCGACCTGGCCCGCGGCATCTACCCACCCGTGCTGCAGGATCGCGGCCTCGACGCCGCGCTTTCGTCGTTGACCGCTCGCATGCCCATCCCCGTCGAGGTCGAGGTTACCGTGGAACCGCGGCCGCCGGCACCCGTCGAGACCACGACTTATTTCATCGTGAGCGAAACCCTCACCAACGTGACCAAGCACGCCGGCGCCGACCGCGCGTCGGTGCACGTGACCCGCGATGACGACACCGTCGTCGTGGAAATCATGGACAACGGTCACGGCGGCGCCTCGGTGCGGCCCGGCGGCGGCCTGGCCGGGCTGGCCGACCGCGCCGCCACGATCGATGGCGTGCTGACCGTCGTCAGCCCCGCCGGCGGGCCGACCGTCGTGCGTGCCGATCTTCCTGTCCGCTGGTGACTGACTGTGGAGGCCCGACCATGCGTGTGGTGATCGCCGAGGACTCCGTGCTCCTGCGTGCCGGGGTGCGGAGCCTGCTGGCCGATGTCGGCATCGAAACCGCCGCCGCCGTCGACAACGGCGACGAGCTGCTCGGCGCCATCCGCGAACACCGACCGGACCTGGTCATCGCCGACGTCCGGATGCCACCCACCTTCACCGACGAGGGACTGCGGGCCGCGCTGGCCGCCCGCAAGGAGATTCCCGGGCTGCCGGTGCTCGTGGTGTCGCAGTACGTGGAGGGCAGTTACGCGGTGGACCTGATCGCCGAAGGCACCTCCGGAGTGGGTTATCTGCTGAAGGAACGAGTCGCCGACGTGGCAGATTTCCTGGAAGCGGTCCGCCGCGTGGCCGGCGGCGGGTCGGCGATCGACCCGGACGTGGTGGCCCAGATGCTGTCCCGCAGCCGCGATCCGCTGGACAGCCTCACCGCCCGCGAGACGGAGGTCCTGTCCCGGATGGCCCAGGGCCTGTCCAACGCCGCGATCGCGAAGGCACTGGTGATCACCCAGGGAGCGGTCGAAAACCACATCAGCAACATCTTCGCGAAACTGGGCCTGGAAGCCAGCCGCGACGAGAACCGCCGCATCCGCGCCGTACTCACCTACCTGGACCGCACAGCCGTACGCGCGTGAATCACCGGATCGATACCGTGCACATGTTCGAGGGGGCGCGGTAGCTTGGGTTCATGCGCACTACCGCCGTTCTTGCCGAGTCTCTTGTGGACAGTCTGTTTTCCCTGCTGTGCCTGTGGTCCGATCGATGCACGGGTGCTACCCGGCACCGAAGACGGTCGGTCCGGACGCGCCGCTCGCTCCGGACTTCGCTGGAGCAGCGACCGTCCTCTCCGGACCAGCTGACGGACTCACCACTCGCTGACCCGCTGGTGTCCGACTCACCACTCGCTGACCCACCGCCGCCCGACACACCACTCCTCAACCCACCGCCGCCCGACACACCACTCCTCAACCCACCGCCGCCCGACACACCACTCCTCAACCCACCGCCGCCCGACACACCACTCCTCAACCCACCGCCGCCCGACACACCACTCCTCAACCCACCGCCGCCCGACACACCACTCCTCAACCCACCGCCGCCCGACACACCGTTCGCCGAGGCCCCTCCCGACCTCACCAGCCCGCGGGCTCCCGAACTCGCCACCCCGCACCTGCCGTCCCGCAATTCACCAATCCAGAAGGCAACGCAGGCCAATCCCACTCCAGACTCATCACCTCCCAGCCGACACAACGGCGAGCTCACCACTTCTCGACCGCACCGGCGAACTCACCACTTCTCGACCGCACCGGCGGACTCACCGTCCCCCGCCCACCGCTCCGCGACCCGCCACTCCCCCATGCACCACTCACCAAACCCGCCCCGCTCACCATCCCCCGCCCACCGATCCGCGACCCGCCACTCCCCCATGCACCACTCACCAAACCCGCCCCGCTCACCATCCCCCGCCCACCGATCCGCGACCCGCCACTCCCCCATGCACCACTCGCCGAGCCCACTCCCGAACTCATCACTTCTCAGCCGACGCAACGGCGAACTCACCAGTTCACGACCCGCCACCCCAGAGCGCACCACACACCAAGCCCCACCCCAAACCCATCACTCCCCAACCGACACAACGACGAACTCACCACTCCACGACCCCGTCGTTCCCGGACTCACCGCGCCCATTCAGCCGCTCTCGGGCTCACGGCGCCCAAGCCGCCGCTGCGAAAAGCACCACTCACCCGCCACTTCCCCGCACCACCGCAGGACTCACCTCGGGCACTCTGCGCCATTCTCGGTGTCAGCCCCGGTGCGCCAGCCACGTCGAGCAACCCGACCGGTACCGCAAAAAGCCGCGCCCACCCGGGAATCACCCGGTATGCGCGCGGCTATCCGCCACAACGTCAGCGAGCCGTCCGCCAACTGGTCGCCGGAACGAAAACCGGCCGTCGCGGCCGTGGCACGCTCACCTCGGGCACCGACGCCGCCCCGGCACCCGAAGCACCCGCCGCACCGCCAGCACCCGCCGCACCGCCAGCACTCGCCGCACCGCCGGCGCCCATCAGACCGCCAAACCCCACCGAACCGCCAACACCCACCGAATCGCCGGCGCCCATTCGACCGCCAACACCCGCGGCACCGACAGCACGCACCCCACCAGCAACACCCACCGCACTGCCAACACCCACCGCTCCGACAGCACCGGCCACACCGGCAGCAGTACCGGCACCCACTCCACCCGGAAAACCCAGCGCCGAAAGCACCGCCACCAGCGCGGCCGTCTCCACGTCGTCCGGGTTCCCGCGCACGATGCGCAACGTCGGCTCCGGCATCAGACCGGCGGGTTCCCGTGTTTGCGCGCCGGGATGTCGGCGTGCTTCGCGCGCAGCATCGCGAGCGAGCGGATCAGCAGTTCGCGCGTGCGGCCGGGCTCGATCACGTCGTCCACCAAACCCCGTTCGGCGGCGTAGTACGGATGCATCAACTCGGTCCGGTACTCCTTGATCTTCATGCGCCGCACCGTTTCCGGGTCGTCGGCCGCGTTGATCTCGCGGCGGAAGATCACGTTCGCCGCGCCCTCGGCGCCCATCACGGCGATCTCGTTCGTCGGCCAGGCCAGCGACACGTCCGTGCCGATCGACCGGGAGTCCATCACGATGTACGCCCCACCGTAGGCCTTCCGCAGGATGACCTGCACTCGCGGCACCGTCGCGTTGCAATAGGCGTACAGCAGCTTCGCCCCGTGCCGGATGATCCCGCCGTGCTCCTGTGCCACCCCGGGCAGGAAACCCGGCACGTCCACGAGCGTCACCAGCGGGATGTTGAAGGCGTCGCAATGCTGCACGAAACGCGCCGCCTTCTCGCTCGCCTCGATGTCGAGCACCCCGGCGAGCGTCGCCGGCTGGTTCGCCACGATGCCGACCACGTGCCCGTCCAGCCGGGCCAGCGCGCACACCACGTTCGTCGCCCACCCCGCGTGCACCTGGAGGAATTCGCCGTCGTCCACGACTTCCTCGATCACCGCGCACATGTCGTACGCCTGCGCCGCATCGGTCGGCACGAGGTCGAGCAGCCGGTCGGTGCGCCGATCGGCCGGGTCGGCGGTCGGCTCCACCGGTGGGGCCTCGTTGTTGTTGGCAGGAAGGAGCGAAAGCAGGTACCGCACGTCTTCCAGACACGAGCGCTCGTCGTCGTACACGAAGGCCGCGACGCCCGTGGTCGAGGCGTGCACGTCCGCGCCACCGAGGCCGTTCTGCGTGATCTCCTCGCCGGTCACGGCCTGCACCACATCCGGGCCGGTGATGAACATCTGCGACGTTTCCCGCACCATGAACACGAAATCCGTCAGCGCAGGCGAATAGGCTGCGCCGCCCGCGCAGGGTCCGAGCATCACCGAAATCTGCGGGATCACGCCCGAACAGCGGGTGTTGCGCTGGAAAATGCCGCCGTAGCCGGCGAGCGCGGTCACCCCTTCCTGGATTCGCGCACCGGCGCCGTCGTTGAGCGACACCAGCGGTGCCCCCGCGGCCGCGGCGAGATCCATCACCTTGTGGATCTTGTGGGCGTGTGCCTCACCGAGCGCACCGCCGAAAATGCGGAAATCGTGTGCGTAGACGAAAACCGTGCGGCCGTACACTGTTCCCCAGCCGCAGACGACACCGTCGGAGTACGGACGCCGGTGCTCCAGCCCGAAGCCGGTCGCGCGGTGCCGCCGCAGCGCCTCGAGTTCGGTGAACGTGCCGGGGTCGAGCAGCAGCTCGATCCGCTCGTGCGCGGTGAGCTTGCCCCGGCTGTGCTGCCGGGCGGTCGCCGCGTCGTCGGGCCCGCGACGGGCAGCCTCCTTGATCTCACGCAGCTCCCCGAGCCGGTTCTCGAACGCTCCCTCAACCGCCGCTGCCTCAGACATGCGCACGCCCCCTGTCGACGAGCCGATCGGTCAGATGCCGGAGAATCACGTCCTGATGGCGGGTCAGAAAGAAGTGCCCGCCCGCGAGCGGCACCAGCTCGAAGTCCCCCGCGGTGTGCTCGCCCCACGAACGCACCTCGTCCACGGACGCGACCGGGTCCTCGGTCCCGGTGAACGCGACGACGGGTGCGGCCAGCGGCGGCCCAGGCTGGTAGCGGTAGGTCTCCACGGCGCGATAGTCGTTGCGCACGACGGGAAGAATCATCCGGACCACGTCGTCGTCGCCCAAGAGGTCCATCTCGGTGCCGCTCAGACGGCGCAGTTCGTCGAGCACGCCGTCGTCGGTGCGAGTGTGCACGTTCTCGTCGCGGTGCCGCGAGGGCGCGCGGCGGCCGGACACGTAGAGTGCCTCCACGGGGCTGCCCGCTGCCTCCAGAATGCGGGCGACCTCGTAGGCGACCATCGCGCCCATGCTGTGCCCGAACAGTGCCAGCGGCAGATCATCCCGCCCGCGCACCAGTGCGGCGATGCGTTCGGCGAGGGCGCTGATCGTGGTCAGAAACGGTTCGTGCCGTCGGTCCTGGCGCCCTGGGTACTGCACTGCCAGCACCTCGACGTCGGGCGCGAGTGCCTTCGACACCGGGAAGTAGAACGGGGCCGATCCCCCGGCGTGCGGAAAGCACACCAGCCTCGCCCGCGCACCGGGCGAGCTGTGGAAGCGGCGAAACCAGCTGTCCTCGTCGGTGTCCGCGCTACCCGTCATGTCGTCCCACCGCCTCTCCGTCCTCAGCACCGGGACGGCCCCGGATTCCTGTCGACAGGCCACGTTATCCGCGCAGCCCGAAGCACAACGACCCCTAAAACCCCCTAGCCACCTGCGATATGCCCCGCACCTGACCATCCACAATGGACTCCGACATCGTGCTTCCGGCAAAATCCGGTCTTCCCGTCGCGGCACATGTGGCAGGATCAGCGACATGCATCCCACGTTCGTTCTCGTGCCCGGCTCGAACACGGGCGGCCGGTGTTTCTCCGCGCTGCAGCGGGAGCTGGCGTTGCTCGGCCACCGGTCCCTCGGCGTCGACCTGCCCGGCCGCGGCACGGCCGGGTTCTCGATGGCCTACCACACCCAGGATCTGGCGGCGTTCGCCGAGGAAGCCTCGCCGATGGCCGCGGTCACGCACGCGGACGTGACGGCGCACGTGATCGACCTCGTCCGGCGGGCGCGGGAGCACGGACCCGTCGTACTCGTCGGGCACAGCCGTGGCGGACTCGCGCTCACGAGCGTCGCGAACGCGGTGCCGGAACTGGTGCAGCGGCTCGTGTACGTCTCCGCCTGGTGCTGCGTGGACAGCACCGTCGCGGGTTACTCGGCAGAGCCCGCGTTGCAGTCGACGGCGCTGGCCGAGGCGGCAGCCGTGCTGGTCGCCGATCCGCAACGGCTCGGCGCGCTCCGGATGAACTGGCGTACCGGCGATCCCGCGCACCTGGCCGCGCTGAGACGGGCGATGGTGCACGAAAGTACCACCGACGCCGAACTGCTCGCGTTCCTCGCGATCATGGACCCGGACGAGTCCCTCGACGGCGGCACCGACCGAGCCGACGCCGGAACCTGGGGCACGGTGCCGCGCACCTACGTACGGTTCCCGGAAGACACCAGCATGCCGATCGCCTTGCAGGACCGCTTCATCGAAGAGGCCGACGCACTCACCCCGGCCAACCCGTTCGACGTGCACTCCCTCCCCGGCGGCCACATCGATCCGCTACTGCATCCCCGTCCGTTGGCGGAAATTCTCGCCCGCACGGTCACACCCCGGTAGACGACCCCGGCCGCACGATCATGATCACCGTGACGACCACCCAGAGCAGGTTGAACACCCCGGTCGTCATCCCCAGCCGAGCCGCAAGCCGCGCCACCCCCGCGGACGGGTGGGGCGCTATCGCGGCGCCCGGGGCCCCAGCCGCCGCACCGACCGGCCTGGCCGGTGGGCCCGCCGCACCGACTGGCCTGACCGGTGGGCCCGCTGCCCCGACGTGCCCGGCTGCCCGCCCCGCCACCCCGACCGGCCCGGCTGTCAGTCCCGTCGCCCCGAGCGGCCCCGCCGCCGGTTCCTCCGCGGTAGCAGCCGGTCCGGGCGTGCCGCCAGGTTCCTCCGCTGTTACGTCGGGCGCGAGTTCGGCGAGGGCGGCTCGCTGGTTCGGCAACATCAGCAGTACCAGCACCGCGGCGGCCAGGGCAGTCAGGCCGATCGAAACGAGCACCCACGTGTCCCCGGTGACTTTCATGGTGCCCGCGACCGCGAAACCGAACACCGGCACCGCCAGCGACACCCAGGCGTAGACGCGGCAGATCCGGTACAACGTCTGCAGCATCCGGTGATCACCACGCCGTATCGCCGGCGGGACCATACTGGCAGCCACCGCGACCGGCCCGACCGCCAGAATCGCGGCCACCACATGGATCGACAGGAGAACTTTGCTCACGCGAGCACGTTAACGCGTCGCCGACGCCTTTCGACACCGGCCGGATCGCCGTCTTTCGCCAGATTCCCGCCAGAAGAGCAATCCCGCCCGAACCCTGGGCCGACCGCCACACACCGCCGAACCGAGCTACACCACACCGCCGGTTCACATACCGGCCACTGCGCCCCGGAGAACCCGTGCGCAAGCCCGGCCGCGGCGCATTCGGCCGGGCTTGCCCGGTTACCGATCCGGGGTGCGGTAGGTGGTGAACCGTACAGTCCGGTTGAGCCGGAAACCGAGTTGCTCGTACAACCGGATCGCGCCGGTGTTGACGGCCGCGGCGTGGAGGAACGGCTCGTCACCTCGGCTTCGGATGCCCGCCACGACCGCCTGCACGAGCCGGCCGGCCAGCCCGTGTCCCCGGAACGCGGGGTCGGTGCACACTGCACTGATCTCGGTCCACCCGGGCGGCCGCAGCCGCTCACCGGCCATCGCGACGAGCGCGCCATCGTGGCGAATGCCCAGGTAGTTCCCCAGCATCACGGTGCGCGCGAGGAACGGCCCCGGCCGGGTGCGGGCCACCAGGTCGAGCATCTCCGGCACATCGGCATCGGTCAGGCGAACGAGTTCCGAAAGAGCGTCGAACCGGCTCGTCGCGGGCAACGCCACCCGGTCACCAGCGAGCGCGGTGTCGCCCAGCTGGTCGGTGACGCCCACAACCGCTGGGTCTTCGCTCGGGAGCGCGGTGCCTTCCATCTGCACCGCGGGCGTTTCCGCCACCTGCGCCCAGCCCTCCGGCAGGGGCAGATCCACTCCGCCCACGACCGCCACCGTGCTGGCCGGGCCGGCCAGGTCGGCGATGTCCTGCCAGACGCCGGCGTCCGGATGGTCCGGAACGGCCAGGAACGGGGAGACGTCCGTCGGGTAGCGCAGGACCTGGCCTTTTCGTTCCGCGAGAGGAGCGTGCGGACCGTCCAGTGCGGCCCATGCCGGGTTGCCGAGTGGCCACCTGATCACTACGTGCCTGCCGATCGGGGGTCGAAGCGGAAAGGAGTCCGAAGATCAGCATGCGCTCGGTCGCCGACGCGCGGCCACTGCCTCTCACATCGTGAGCGAACGAGGACCGGAGCTGTCCGCGATGCGAATTAGCGTGCCGGCAGTCGCCCGAGGAAGCGGAGAAACGATGAGCGCAGTCGACCAGAACCAACCGCTCGGCACGCCGGTGTGGATCGAGCTGACAGTCCCCGACCTCGATCGCGCGCGGGCCTACTACGGCACGGTCTTCGGCTGGGAATTCGGAGGCGAACGGTCCGGAAGCGGGGAGTCCGGAAGCGAGGACCCCGAGGGCAGGGAGAGCGGGTCCGGGAAGTCCGGAAGCGAAGGGCCTGACAGCGGGAATGCCGACAGCCCAGAGTCCGACAGCCGAGAGTCCGGAAGCAGAGGGTTCGGAAGCAGAGGGTTCGGAAGCGGAGGGTTCGAGAACGGGGAGCCCGGAACCGGGGAACGCGGGAGCGGGGAACGCGGGAGCGGGGAGTCCAGAACCAGGGAATCCGACCGCAACGAATTCGGCCACAGGGATCCCCGAGCCAGCGAGTCCGGAGCCAACAAGCCTCAAACCAACAAGCCCCAAGCCAACAAGCCCCAAGCCAACGAGTCCCAAGCCAGCAAGCTTCAAGCCAACGAGCCCCAAGCCAGCGAGTCCCGAGCCGGGGACCGCGGCGGTGTGGACTGCTTGTTCCGCGGGGTTCCGGTCGCCGGGCTCACGCGGGGTGGCACCGCGGGCTGGACGATCTACCTCGCGACCGACGACTGCGACCGGTCGGCCGAAGCCGTCGTCGCCGCGGGTGGGGTGGTCGAGGTGCAGCCGCACGAACGGGGCGACCGCGGCCGGGCGGCGCTCGTGGTCGATCCGACCGGGGCGCGGTTCGGGCTGTGGCAGGGGCGCACTCTGCCGGGCTGCCGGCTGGTCAACGAGCCGGGAACGTTGATGCGCAACGACCTCATCACCCCCGACCCCGAGCCGGCGCGCGAGTTCTACCGCACGGTGTTCGGCTTCACCCTCGACGGTAACGAAGACCTGCCGGGCATCGACTTCACCTTCCTGCGCCGGCCGGACGGGCACGAGATCGGTGGTGTCACGGGGAATCCGCAGGCTGTGTCCGGATGGGGCACACTGTTCCTGGCCGACGACGCCGATGCGGCCGCCGCCCGTGGGGCCGGCATCGGCGGCGTGGTCGTGGCCGCTGAGGACACGCCGTACGGGCGAGTGGTCACTGTGCGCGATCCGTTCGGCACGGAGTTCGCCCTGGGCTCGTGAGCGGCCCAGCGGCGACAGTGCCTTCGCGAAAAACCGATCTCCCCCGGGACCCGACTCCCGCTTCCGCTCCTAGCGAAATGGTCGGCAGGCAATATCGGTCAGGGCGCCGCCGCCCTTGTGCGGCACAGCACCAGCGTGACCCGAGTGGAAGGAGCACGTAGCGGCAACGCAGAAGGCGCTGGTCGGCACGCCGGGCCGTGTGGGGGCAGCCGGAAGGCACCGGCCAGGCCCACCCCGCCGATCAGAAACCCGGCCGCCTCGGACGTGCGCACCGATCCCGCGGCGCGCACGTCAACGGTTGTGTGGCGCCCAGACTTCCTCGGCGCGGATGCTGGCCTCCGGGGTGAAGTAGTCGCCGTCCTCGAGGTCTGCCAGCAACGTCGCGTGCTCTGGCGTCCAGCCCAGCAGGGCCCGGGTGTGCTCGCTGGCCACCGGCACATCGAGGGAGAAAAACCGGGCCAGGAAAGGGCTTCCGAGGTGGTCGGCGGCCTGCGCCAGGGTCAGCGACACGGCGGGCAGGCCGAGGACCTGCCCGATCCGCTCCGCGACACTCCTGATCGTGACGGCACTTTCGCCGACTCCGTGCAGCACGCTGCCGGCGGGCGCCTTTTCCAAGGCCAGCCGGAACAGGACCGCGGCGTCGGCACGGTGGACCGCCGGCCAGCGATTGGTGCCGTCACCGAGGTAGGCCGAGACGCCCACCCTGCGCGCAGCCGCGATGAGGGCGGGGATGAATCCGTGATCGCCCGGGCCGTGCACGGTCGGCGCGAGCCGGACGACGGCGGCGCGGACTCCCCGAGCGGCGAAGTCCAGACAGGCCTGTTCACCGGCGATCCGGAAGGCGGCGACCGAATCGGAATCCGGCGGATCCTGCTCGGTGCTGACCCGGCCTGCCCTGGCCACCAACGTGCCCGACGTGCTGACCAACGGCCTGCCGGACCCGGCCAGCGCCTGACCGAGCGCCTCGATCGCGGCGCAGTCACGGCGAATGAGGCCGTCCGGGTCGGCGAAGTCACCGCCGTAGGCCATGTGCAGGACGCCGTCCGCGGCTTCGGCGCCGCGACGCAGACTGTCGAGATCCTCGAGGGAGCCGCGGTGTGGGGTGGCGCCCAGCGACTCCAGCCGGGCCGCGGCGGAGTCCGAGCGGGCAAGGCCGGTGACGGTGTGGCCGGCCGCGACGAGTTCGGTGACGACGGTGGGGCCGGTCTGGCCGGAACCACCGGTGACGAAGACATGCATCGAAAACTCTCCTCGTTGTTCCTTGTGACGGGGTAGCGCCAGTCACTGACACTACCCGTAGCGTCAGTGACTGGCGCAACGTGACGCCAGTCACTGACACATCGTGGTAGTTTCGGGGAGTGCCACGCAGCGGAGCAGCAGCGCGCCGCCGTCTTCAGCAGGCGGCCCTGGAGCTGTACCAGGAACGGGGATTCGACCGGACCACCGCGGCGGAGATCGCCGCCCGAGCCGGGGTCAACGAGCGCACGTTCTTCCGGCACTTCCCGGACAAGCGTGAAGTGCTCTTCGACGGTGAAGCCGACCTTGGCGCCGAGCTGAGGCAGACGGTGGTCGAAGCGCCCGCAGGCCTGGAGCCTTTCGAGACGCTGCTGCACGCGTTCCGGAAAACCGCGCAGGCTCTGGAGAACAACCACCCGTGGTCCGAACCGCGCTGGAAAGTCATCGCAGCGACCCCGGCGTTGCGCGAACGCGAGCTGGCCAAGCACGCATGGCTCACCGACGCCGCGGCGGAGGCGCTGCGGCAGCGCGGTGTCGCGGCCGGGTTGGCCGGCCTGGCTGCCCGGACCGGCTGGGCTGCTTATCAGCACGCCGTCCAGTCGTGGATCGACGACCCCACGCAAAGGCTGGACGCATGTCTGCGGCAAGCGTTCGACGACCTGCGTGCCCTCTCCACAGCCACGCTGCCGGGACAGCCGCGCACCGAAAGCTGGGCGGCCAGTCCGAAACTCGTTGCACGCCGGAAGGACCACCGCTAGACAGGACAGGTGGAGCTTGACGAACTACTCGGCCTCGCCGGCACCCGGTTGCGCCCGGCGACCCTCGACGACGCGGCGGAGCTGCTGGTCCTCCAGCGTTGCTGCTGGATGCAGGAAGCGCTGCTGAACGACACCATGGAGATCCCGGCACTGCACGAGGACCTGGCGGACGTGCGCGAGTCGATCGGAACGTGGCAGGGCTGGGTGGTGCGACAGGGGCCGCGGCTCATCGCCGCCGTCCGCGCCCGGGAAGAGGACGGCGCGTGGGAGGTCGGCCGGCTGATGGTCGCCCCCGATCTCACCGGGCGTGGACTCGGCCGCTTCCTGCTCGAGTACGCCGAAAGGCAGGCGCCGGCGGCGCTGCGGCGGTTCACCCTGTTCACCGGTGCGGCGAGCAAACGCAACATCACCATGTACGAGCGCGCGGGCTACCGCGTCACGCCGCAGTCCGCCGAGGCGGACGGACATCTTCAGCACGCCGTCTACCTGGTGAAGGACCGCGCGGAGGGCTGAAAGCCGGTCACAGCTCGTCGAACACCAGGACCGTGTGCGTCGAGAGCACGTCCGGCATGGCTTGCAGGCGCTCGAACACCAAGTCGCGCAGGCTGTCCGCGTCGCGCGTGCGGACGAACAGGATCAGGTCGTTGTCGCCCGAGACCAGGCCGCCGTGTTCGATTTCGGGTATGTGCTTCAGTTCGGCGCTGACCGTGCGCCAGCTGTTCTGAGTGACTTTCAGGTATACGAACGCGGCGAGTCCCTGTCCGAGGCGCCGCGGGTCGGTCACCGCGGCGTATCCGGTGATCACGCCTTCGCGGTGCAGCCGCTCGACGCGCGTGTAGCAGCCCGCGCGCGAGATGTGCGCCCGCTCGGCCAGCGCGCGCATCGACGCGCGGCCGTCCGCCTTCAGTTCGGCGATGAGCTTCAGGTCGACCTCGTCCAGGGCCGCCGCCATTCGTCCACCCGGCTCGGGCACGGTGCTTCCTCCGGAGACCAATCGTCCATCGTTGACAGCCAACGCCGGCCAGTGTTCCACACTTCCGGCACATCGCTGGATACTTGTTCGACCGAGAGCGAGGATTTGCGGTACTCGTCTTGGCCGCACGCATCGATGGGAGCTGCCGGTGACCACCACGGAACGCACCGCCGCGTCGTATTTCCTGCCCAGTGACGAACCGCTGGGCTTGGTGTTCCCGGACGGCGCCGCAGCCGACGCGCCCGCGCTTCCGATGCCGGCGGACGACGTCCTGCTCCGGCTTTACCGCGGCATGGTCTCCGGCCGCCGATTCGACACACAGGCGACCGCGCTCACCAAACAAGGACGGCTCGCGGTGTATCCGTCGGCGCGTGGGCAGGAAGCCTGCGAGATCGGCGCGATCCTCGCTCTGCGACCCCAGGACTGGCTGTTTCCCACCTACCGCGACTCGATGGCGGTGGTCGCCCGTGGCGTGGACCCGGTCGAAGTCCTGACGCTGCTTCGCGGTGACTGGCACTGCGGCTACGACCCGTACGGCGCGAACGTCGCCCCGCAGTGCACGCCGCTGGCCACGAACACCCTGCACGCCGTCGGTTTCGCGCACGCAGCGCGCGCGAAGGGTGAGGACACCGTGTCGCTGGCGCTGTTAGGCGACGGCGCGACCAGCGAAGGTGACACGCATGAAGCGCTGAACTTCGCCGCGGTCTGGAAGGCACCGGTGGTCTTTCTGGTGCAGAACAACGGCTACGCGATCAGCGTGCCGCTCTCCAAGCAGACTGCGGCGCCTTCGCTCGCGTACAAGGGCGTCGGCTACGGCATGCCCTCGATGCTGGTGGACGGCAACGACGCAGCGGTCGTACACGCCGCCGTGGAGCAGGCGGTGGCGCGCGCGGCAGCGGGCGAGGGACCGACGCTGATCGAAGCCGTGACCTACCGCATCGAGTCGCACACGAACGCCGACGACGCCACGCGCTACCGCGAACGCGCGGAGGTGGAGGAATGGCTCGAGCGCGACCCGATCGCCCGGCTCAAGCGGTATCTCACCGACCACGGGCTGCTCACCGAGCAGGTACAGCAGGAGATCGACGCGCGTGCCGAGGACGAGGCGTCAGCGTTGCGGGAGCGGATGAACGTCGACACTGTGCTGGACCCGGCTGAGTTGTTCGAGCACGTCTACGCCGAACCCACCGCCGCGTTGCGTGACCAGGCGAGCGAACTCGCCGCGGAACTCGAGGAGCGCGCATGACCGCGACGCTGGACACCACGGTCTCTCTCGCCGGTGCGCTCAACCGCGCGCTGGGCGACGCACTCGCCGAGGACGAGCGCGTGCTGGTCTTCGGCGAGGACGTCGGCACGCTCGGCGGGGTCTTCCGGGTCACCGACGGACTGGCGAGCCGGTTCGGGGACAGCCGGGTGTTCGACTCGCCGCTGGCCGAATCGGGCATCGTCGGCACCGCGATCGGGATGGCGATGAACGGCCTGCGTCCCGTGGTGGAGATGCAGTTCGACGCGTTCGCCTACCCGGCCTTCGAGCAGATCACCAGTCACCTCGCCAAGCTGCGCAACCGTACGAAGGGCCGCGTCGAACTGCCTGTGGTCATCCGGGTGCCCTACGGCGGCGGCATCGGCGGCGTCGAGCACCACTGTGACTCGTCCGAGGTCTATTACACGCACACGGCGGGCCTTCGCGTCGTCACGCCGGCGACGCCGGGCGACGCGTACAGCTTGCTGCGCGAAGCAATCGACTGTCCGGATCCGGTGATCTTCCTGGAGCCGAAGCGACGTTACTGGGAGAAGGGGTCCATCGACCCGGCGCTCAGCTCGCCAGGGCTGGACCGCGCCGTCGTACGCCGCGAAGGCAGCGACGTCACGCTCATCTCGTACGGCGGAGCGCTGGACACCACGCTCGAAGCCGCCGAAGCCGCGGAAGAAGAGGGTTACCACGCCGAGGTGATCGATCTGCGCAGCCTCGCGCCGTTCGACCTGGCCACCGTCGCCGCTTCGGTGCAGCGGACCGGTCGGGCGGTCGTGGTGCACGAGGCGAGCCGCTTCTGCGGCTACGGCGCGGAGGTAGCGGCCCAGCTGTCGGAGACCTGTTTTCACTACCTGGAGGCCCCGGTGCTGCGCGTCGGCGGCTTCGACATCCCTTACCCGGCACCGAATCTGGAGCGGCACCACCTGCCGGACGTGGACCGGATCCTCGACGCGATCGACCGGCTGCAGTGGGACGACAGCGCGCCGCTGCGCGACGGGGAGGCGTGATGGCCGTCTTCAAGCTGCCCGACCTGGGCGAAGGGCTCACCGAAGCCGAGATCGTCAGCTGGCACGTCGCGGTCGGCGACACCGTGAAGGTGGACCAGACCGTAGTGGAGGTCGAAACGGCCAAGGCCAGCGTCGAGGTGCCCGTGCCGTTCGCCGGCCGGGTCGCGACGTTGCACGGCGCGGCCGGGGAAGTGCTCACCGTCGGCAGCCCGCTGATCACCGTGGCGGAGGCGGCGGACTTCACCGAGCCCGGCGTCGTCACCCCGGAGGGCAGCGGCAACGTACTGATCGGCTACGGCACTCCGGCCGCGCAGGGCCGCCGCACCCGCCGGGCCCGCGGTGCACGCCCGGCAGCCGCGCCCACACCGTCCACATCGGACCGTAAGCGAGTGGTTTCCCCACTGGTGCGTCAGCTCGCCCGCAAGTCCGGAGTGGACTTGCAGGCGCTGGCCGGCACCGGGACCGATGGCATCGTGAGCCGCGCCGACGTGGAACGTGCCATCGCCGCACTCACCGAAAGCACCGCAGTCACCGAAAGCACCACACAGCCTGCCGCCGCTCAATTCGAAGGCGACCAGCGGATCCCGTTGCGGGGCCTGCGCAAAACCGTCGCGGACAAGCTCACCCGCTCGCGGCGGGAGATCCCCGAGGCGACCGTGTGGGTGGACGTCGACGCCACCGAACTGCTTCGGCTGCGGGCCGCGCTCAACGCCGATCCGGACGTGCCGAAGATCAGCCTGCTCGCCCTGTTCGCCCGGTTCACCGTGGCCGGCCTGCAGCGATTCCCGGAGCTCAACTCACGGGTCGAGGGCGACGAAATCGTGCTCTCGAAGGCGATCCACCTCGGTTTCGCCGCGCAGACCGACCGAGGCCTGGTCGTCCCCGTGCTGCGGGACGCCCACACCCGGTCCGTCGAGGACCTGTCCGCGGCGCTGGCCGAGCGCACCGGAGCGGCCCGCGGCGGCGCGCTGGCCCCGGCGGACCTGACCGGCGGCACCTTCACCGTGAACAACTACGGAGTGTTCGGAGTGGACGGTTCGGCCGCCATCATCAACCACCCGGAGGTCGCGATCCTCGGCATCGGGCGGATCATCGACCGGCCGTGGATCGTCGGCGGCGAGGTGCGCGCACGCAGCATCACCGAGCTGACCCTGGCCTTCGACCACCGGGTGTGCGACGGGGCAGTGGCGGGCGGGTTCCTGCGGTTCGTCGCCGACTGCGTGGAGAACCCGCTGCGCCTGCTCCGCAGCCTGTGACGAGCAGGGCCCGTGCCGGTCAGTGTGCCGCGGGCTCGTACTCACCGGGGAGCATGCGGGTGGTGACGCCGAACCGGTTCCACGCGTTGATCACCGTGATCGCGGCGATCACCTGGGCCAGTTCGGCCTCGTCGAACACCGCCGCGGCCCGTGCGTACACCTCGTCCGGGACGAATCCGTCGGTGAGGACCGTGACGGCCTCGGTCAGCTCGAGTGCGGCGACCTCCTTCGCGGTGTAGAAGTGCTTCGACTCCTCCCACGCCGAGAGCTGCACGATCCGCTCCACCGACTCGCCGGCGGCCAGCGCGTCCTTGGTGTGCATGTCGAGGCAGAAGGCGCAGTGGTTGAGCTGCGACGCACGGATCTTGATCAGCTCGTGCAGGACCGGGTCGATCCCGCGCCGGACCGACGCGTCGAGGCGGATCATCGCCTTGTAGGCGTCCGGCGCGAGTTCCGCCAGGTTCAGCCGGGGAACGTGCGGGGCAACGCGATCTTCGGTAGTGGTCATGTCTTCGAAGTTACTGCCCACTGGTCTCCTGCTATGGTCCATTTCCGTGCACGATCAGTGGGCCACTTCGTCAGGTGACGACCTGCACCTTGACCTCCGCGGCTCCCGGTTGCGCGAAGGCCTGATGGAGGCGCTGCGTGACGCCATCCGCACCGGCCGGCTCGCTCCGGGCGCGAAGCTGCCGTCCAGCCGCACACTCGGCGCGGACCTCGGCATCGCTCGAAACACCGTCGCGCACGCGTACGCGGAACTGGTGGCCGAAGGCTGGCTGACTGCCCGGCAGGGCGCGGCAACCCGGGTTGCCGCCAGGGCGTCGGCCGTCTCGGCCAAGGCAGCTCCGGCGCCCGCCCGATCGCGGCGCCGGGTCCACGACCTCCGCACCGGACTGCCGGACACTTCCACGTTTCCCCGCGTGGAGTGGGCGAAAGCGACCCGCCGGGCGCTGACCTCGGCATCCGACGACGCGTTCGGCTTTCCCAGCGCGCTCGGCCGGGTGGAGCTGCGGACCGAACTGGCGGCCCATCTCGCGCGGACCCGCGGCGTCCGCACGCATCCGGACCACCTCGTCATCTGCTCCGGCGTGACGCACGGCCTCCTGCTGCTGGCCGAGGTGCTGAAACGCCGTGGTACGCCGGAAATCGCGCTCGAGTCGTACGGCCTGTACACGCATCGGCGCCAGCTCGCCGACGCCGGGATGAGCACGCCACCGATCCCGGTCGACGCCGACGGCGCCGTGGTCGACCGGCTCGGCGAACTGCCCCGGGCGGGTGCGGTGCTGCTCACCCCTTCGCACCAGTTCCCCACCGGCGTCGCCCTGCACCCGGATCGCCGGGTGGCCGCGATCGACTGGGCCCGCCGCACCGGCGGCCTGGTGCTGGAGGACGACTACGACGGCGAGTTCCGGTACGACCGCAGCCCGGTCGGGGCCCTGCAGGGGCTGGATCCGGAACACGTGGTGTACCTCGGCACGTCCAGCAAGGCGTTGAGCCCGGGGCTGCGGCTCGGCTGGCTCGCGCTGCCGCCGCGGCTCGCGCACGCGGTCGCCGAGGTGAAGGGCGAGCCCGACCTGCATACCAGCACCGTCGACCAGCTCACCATGGCCGAGTTCCTGTCCTCGGGTGGCTATGGCCGGCACGTCCGCGCGATGCGGCTGCGCTACCGGCGCCGCCGCGACCAGCTCGTGGCCGCGCTCGCCGAACAAGCCCCGGACGCCCGGGTGACCGGCCTGTCCGCGGGCCTGCACGTGCTGGTGGAACTGCCTTCCGGCAACGAAAGCGCGGTGGTGCAGGGTTCGGCGTGGCAGGACCTCGCAGTGCAGGGCCTCGCCCAGTTCCGGCATCCGGAAGCCGAAGCGGACCGCGATGCCCTGGTCATCGGTTACGGCACGCCCTCGGCGAGTGCGTGGTCCGGAGCACTCGCCGCCCTGTGCCGAGCCATTCCCTGAACTTGCGGAGCACGCATAGTTTGCGTGTCACGCACGTTTGCGCGTAAGGTCGGGTCATGACCGAACGTCCCAGCCTGCGTGAGCGCCGCCGCCAGGAGACCCGCCGGGCCATTTCCTGGGCGGCGATCGCGCTCGCGGTCGACCGCGGGCTGGGGAACGTGACCATCGACGACATCGCCGGCGAGGCGGGCGTTTCCCCGCGCACGGTGAACAACTATTTCTCCAGCAAGGCCGAAGCGATCGTCGCGCGGCAGTACGACCGGGCACAGGGCATCGCGGACCACCTGCGGGCGCGTCCGGCCGACGAGCCATTGTGGACCGCGCTGCGGCAAGCGGCAGTCGGCCAGCATCAGGAAGATCGCGAAGGCGACAGCGCGCCACCCGATCCACAGTGGACCGAGGGCGTCCGGCTGATGCTCACCGAACCCGCGCTGCAGGGGGAATTCCTGAAGGCCGGTGCGGCGACCGAACAGGCGCTCACCCAGGCTGTCGCCGAACGCCTCGGCGCCGACCCGGACCGCGACCTGCGGCCACTGCTCATCGCGACCGCCGCCGGGGGTGCGGTCCGCGCGGCCATGGCGCAGTGGCTGCGCGCCGATCCCCCGGTGCCCTTCGACACCGTGCTGCACCAGGCGTTCGACCAGCTCGCCGAGGTGCTGCCCTGACCCCTTGAGGGAGTGCCATGCCCGAGATCGTGATTGCCGGCGGCGGACCGAACGGCCTGCTGCTCGCCGCGGAGCTCTGCCTGGCCGGAGTACGCCCGGTCGTGCTGGAACGGCTTCCTGGTGACAAGGAAGAACAGCGCGCCAACGGACTCGTCGGCCAGGTCGTGCAACTGCTGCACCGGCGCGGCCTCTACGCACGGCTCAGCGGAACGGACGAGCCGGCACCGGCGCCCGCCTACCTCTTCGGCGGGTTCCGGCTCGATCTCGCCGACCTGCCCGAGCATCCGGTCCACCTGCTGCCGAAACCCCAGCGTGAACTGGAACGGACGCTGGCCGAGCACGCGGCTTCGCTGGGTGCGGACATCCGCCGTGGACACGAGGTCACCGGGTTCTCGACGCATCCGGACTCGGTGACGGTGCGGGTGAACGGGCCCGGCGGCCGGTACGAGCTCACCGCCGGGTACCTGGTCGGCGCGGACGGCGGCCGCAGCCTCGTGCGCAAGCTCGCCGGGATCGGATTCCCCGGCGTCACCCGCGACGACACCGTGTCCTTCGCCGCGCAGGTGCGGATCCCGGCGGAGCTGACCGACCCGGCGACCGGCGGGCTGCGGGCGGGCAGTCACGTGATCCCGCCGTTTCTGCACTACCGCACGGAAACCGGGGTGTTCACCTACGCGCCGTTCACCGTGGCCGCGCCGATGGTGAACTCCACCGAACGGGGTGTACCCGTCCCGCCCGACGATGGTCCGCCGACGCTGGACGAGGTGCGCGCGAGCATCCGGCGGGTGCTCGGCACCGACCTGCCGATCGAAGCACCCCCGGCCGGGTCCGGTCCGCCCCCGCGGCGGCTGGCCGGTGGCAACACCCGGATCGCCACCCGTTTCCGGGCCGGCCGGATCCTCCTGCTCGGCGACGCGGCCCACGTGCACTCCGCGATCGGCGGTCCCGGGCTGAACCTCGGCCTGCAGGACGCGGCGAACCTGGCCTGGAAACTGGCCGCCGAGGTACACGGCTGGGCCCCGCCCGGCCTGCTCGACAGCTACGACGCCGAACGCCGTCCGGTCAGCCGGCGGGTCGTGATGCACACACAGGCGCAGGGCGCGCTGACCGCACCGGGACCGGAAGTCACCGAACTGCGTGCCCTGTTCCAGGAGCTGCTGAGCCACGACGTGGTCCGCGGGCACCTCGCGGATCTGCTGTCCGGCAACGACATCCGGTACAGCGACGAACCGCATCCGCTCGTCGGCCGGTGGTCGCCGGACCTCCGGCTGGCCGACCCGGAACCACTCGCCGCCGCGCACCGCGCTGCCCGTCCGGTTCTGCTCGACCTGTCACCCGGCGCGAAGGCGGCCGCCGCGGCCGGTCCGTGGCAGGACCGCGTCACCATCGTGTCCACCAGTGCGGCCGGCGAGACGCCCACCGCGCTCCTGATCCGCCCGGACGGCTACGTCGCCTGGGCGTCCGACGACGCCGGACCGGACCTCGACGCGCTCCGGTCCGCGCTGGCCCGGTGGTTCGGCGCCGGAGTCACGACCGCAGCCGCGTGACCGCCACGTGCACCCGCGCCTTCGCCGGGAGGCGGCCCTCCGCGGTGACCTGGTCCCGGGTCGCGACCTTGAACGCGGTCCGCAACCCGGTCAGCTGCGTTTCGTCGAGCGAGTCCATCTGGTAGTAGGTCTCGCAGCAGGTCTGCCACACCTGCTCCGGCGGGCCGGATACGTCGATCAGCACCTCGTGCCACGCCACCGGTTCGAACCCGGCCGGGGCCAGCAGCTCGTCGAGGCCGGCGCGGGTCCGGGTCCGCGGATCGCCGGCGGTCGGCACCCGGCGGTCTTCCGGCACGACGGCGAACAGCGGGCGCGCGATCTTCGGGAACACCTCCAGTGCGCCTTCGCCAGGCCCACCCACGCCGAGCGCGAACGTCCCACCGGGCGCGAGCACCCGCGCCGCCTCCGCGACCACCTTCTCGACGTCCACCATCAGCATCAGCGCCATGAACGACACGACGGCGTCGAAGGCACCATCCGCGAACGGCAGCTCCTGCGCCCGCCCGGCACGCAGGTCCGCGCCCGCCAGCGCGGGCCGCTCCAGCGCCCGCCGGATGTGCCCGGGCGACAAGTCGATCCCGGCCTGCGTCCGCGCGCCGCGGGCGGCGAGCACGGCCAGCAGCGCACCGTCACCGCACCCGAGGTCGAGCACCCGGACAGGCACCCCCACGTGATCGGCGAAGACCTCGTACACCGTGCGATCGTCGCCCACGATGTGCCCCGCCACGGCCAGTTCGGACGCCGCTTCGGGCTTCCGGTCGTGGTAGTCGCGCAGGAAGACTTCGGCGGGCGTGGTCATGCCCGCGACCGTAGCGCGAACCGTCACGTCCGCAGCCGGGTTTTCGCGATGTCGATCCCGAATCCGGCGGGCAGCAGCCCCGCGCGACCCGCGGGTCGGCGGTGGCCAGCTGGGGCGGTGCCGGGCGAGTTCCAGCTGCTGCGCGGACAGATCGACCCCGGCCAGTGCCTGCGCGCCGTGGTCGGCGAAGACTGCCAGCAGCTCGCCGTCACCGCAGCCCAGGTCGAGCACTCGGCGGAACGGCCTATGGCGCGACCGTGGCCGACTGCTGGTACCCCTGGTGTCATGAACCGGGACACCCTGCTCGGCATCGATGTCGGAACCACCGCGGTCAAGGTCGCCGCGTTCTCTCCCGATGGAGAGGAACTCGCCGCGCACTCCGTTCCCTACCCGATCAGCCGGCCGCGTCCCGGCTGGGCGGAGCAGGACCCCGAACAGTGGTGGCGAGCGACGTGCACCGCGTTGCGCACCGTCCTTTCCGGACTTCCCGACGGCGCGGTGCGGGCGGCCGGGATCGTCAGCCAGGTCAACACGCACCTGCTCGCCGACGCCGGGCTGAACCCGCTGACCCCGGCGGTGATCTGGCAGGACCAGCGGTGCGCGGAGATCGCGCGGGAGCTGGACGCACGGTTCACCGAGGCGGACAAGCAGCGCATTTGGGGCGGACCGGTCACGCTGGATGCCTCGTTCGCCGCCGCCCGCGCTGCCTGGTTCGCGCGGGAGCGGCCCGAAGCGTGGGCACGGGCACGCTGGCTGGTGAGCCCCAAGGACTTCATCGGCGCGCGACTCACCGGGCGGGTGGCCACCGATCTGCTGTCCGGCGTCCGGATCGCCGGCGCGCACGGATACCTGCCGGAAGCAGTGGAACTCGTGGACGGGCTCGGCGAACGGTTGCCGGAGCTGCTCGCGCCGGAGGAACCGCTCGGCCGCTGCGCGGAACTCGGCAACGCACCGGTCGTCGTGGGGACCATGGACGCGTTCGGCGCGGTCTTCGGCACGCGCACGACAGAACCGGGCCGGGCGATGGTGTCGTGCGGAACGTCCCTTGTCGTGGCCGCTGCGTCGCGGAGCAGCAAACGGGCGCGCGGGCTGGTGGCTTTCCCGCCGCGCGGCGACGTCGTGGTGCACGCGGGGCCGACGCAGGCAGCCGGCGACGCAGTGCGGTGGTGGAGCCGGGTGTCCGGGCTGGAGGTGCCGGAGGTCTTCGCCTCCGCTGCCGAAGGCACCGCCGGGGTCGTGTTCACGCCGTACCTGCAAGGCGAACGGGCGCCGTTGTGGGACGCCGACGTACGGGGCAGCTTCCTCGGGCTCACCTCTTCGACCACCACAGCGGATCTTTCGCGTGCCGTACTGACCGGTGTCGCGTTCTCCGCGCGTCACGTGCTGGAGACTGTCGAGCAAGCGTGCGGAAAACTGCCGTCGGTCACGTTCTCCGGTGGAGGCGGGCGCAGCGACCTGTGGACGCAACTGCACGCCGACGTTCTCGAACGGCCGGTCGAACGTCTCGAGGTGCTCGACAGCGCCGCCCTGGGTGCCGCCTTGCTGGGTTCCGTCGGCGCGGGGCTGCATCCCGATGTGGAAACCGCTGCTGCGGCAGCCGTGCACGTCTCGCACGTCTTCGAGCCGACAGCGGATCTGAACCCGCTGTACGAGGCTTACCGCGCGTCGTACGACGGCCTCGCGCGAGTGCACGAACTGCTGGCGCAGCGGTGATCTAATGGACCGATGGAGACGCTTCGCTACGGTGCCGAACCCAGCCAGTTCGCCGAACTCCACGGAGAGGCGCCCGCGAAGGGCACCGCGATCCTGCTGCACGGCGGCTGGTGGCGAGCCAAGCACGACCTGCACCAGATGGACGCGATGGCCGCCGATCTGGTCGACGACGGCTGGCGCGTGGTGAACGTCGAATACCGCCGCATCGACGGCGACACCGGCGGCTGGCCGCAGACCCTCGACGACGTGCTCAGCGCTGTCCGCGCAGCCGCCCCAGCCGCCCCGGCCGTCGCGATCGGTCACTCCGCGGGCGGCCATCTCGCGCTGCTGGCCGCGAAATCCGGGGGCCTGTCCGGAGTCGTCGCGCTGGCCCCGGTCACCGACGTGCCTCGCAGCGCGGCCGAGGAGCTGGGCGAAGGCGCGGCGGTCCTGTTCCTCTCGGGGGACGATCCGGCGGCATCCCCGCTGGAACAGCTCCCGCTCGGCTGCCCCCAGCTCGTCGTCCATGGAGACGCGGACGTGCGGGTGCCCGTGACGCACAGCCGCGACTACGTCGCCGCGGCCCGCGACGCCGGTGACGAAGTGGACTACGCGGAGCTGCCGGGAGTCGACCACTTCCGGCTGATCGACGCGGCGGACACGCCGTGGCAGCACGCCCGCCGGTGGCTCGACGAACGGTTCGGCTGAGGCCTCTCCGGTGCCGACTGACGCCCTCCGTACGCGGTCCGACGGCTACGGCTCGGGTCGTCAGCCGGCCGGTCCGTCGCTCGCGGTCACCGTCACCGAGGCCTGCGCTCCGCCCTGTCCGGAGACGGTGATCTTCAGCCGGTCGCCGGGGTGGTGCCGGTCCAGCACCGCGACGAGCTCGGCCGCGGACCCGATCGGCTGATCGTCGACCGCGACCACCAGCAGGTCCGCCTTGAGCCCGGCCTTCGCCGCCGGGCCACCCGCGACCAAAGAGGCGATCATCGCGCCGGAGCCGTTGCCGCCGTCGTTCACGGTCAGCCCCACGAACGCGCTGGGTCCGATGTGGACGGTCTCGGAGGCTTTCCCCGCGACGATCTGCTGTGCGATGGCCGCGGCGGGGGTGATCGGGATGGCGAAGCTCTCGTGCGGGCGATCGCTTCCTTCGAGCTCGTACCCGGTGCCGGCCGCGGTGTTCACCCCGATCACCCGGCCCGCGGTGTCGGCCAGCGGGCCGCCCGAGTCCCCTGACCGGACGTCGGCGTCGGTCTGGATCAGCCCGTGCAGCGTCTCCCCGGCGCCGGTGCTCTCGTCGTAGGCGACGATCGAACGCCCGAGCGCGGTCACCTTGCCCGGGGCTGACGACGGTTCGCCGCCCGTCCCGCCCGCGTTGCCGACGCCGAGCACCGGGTCGCCGGGCCCGGTCTGCCCGGAATCCCCGAGGGTCGCGGTGGCCAGCCCGCTCGCGTCGGCGAGCTTGATCACCGCGAGGTCGTGGGTGCGGTCGTAGCCGAGCACGGTCGCGTCGTGGACCCGGCCGCCCGCCAGCACGGCCCGAATCGCGACGGTGCCTTCGACCACGTGGTTGTTCGTCAGCACCACACCGTCCGGGCTCAGGACGATGCCGGTGCCCGACGCGACGCCGGCGCCGAGCCCGAGCACCGTGTCGATGACCGCGACACCAGGACGCACCTTCGCGTACACCCCGCTGATGTCGAACGGCTCCGCCGGCGGCTTCGGCCTCGGGTCCGGTTGCGTCGCGTAGTGCGTGACGGTGAATCCGGCCAGCGCCAGCAGCACGACCAGACCGGCGGCGAGCGCGAGCCCCCGCCACGGCCGTCGCGGCGGGGAAACGGGTTCCGGGTCGGATGCCGGAACCGGTGCCGGTGCCACCGTCTGCTGCCCGGACCAGGGGGCGCCCAGCGGCGCGTTCGGGTTGTCGCTCATCCTCGGCTGTCCTGCTGCTCCTGTCGCGGTCGTCCCCCCACCCGGTGTTCGCGCACCAGCGTGGTCTCGCCCACCCGATCGGGGAACGACCCTGCCCCGCCGGGTCCCGGTGGGCTAGGTTCGGTGATGATCTTGCCGGAAGGCTCGTTCACCAGGTCGGCCGGCGCGGGTGCGGTGCACTGGGACCTCCGCCCCGGCTGTCCGACCACCCGGTCGTCGGGAGGGCGGCGCACACCGCCTCCCGACGGCCCCGGACCGGCACGACGCGTCCCTCCGCAGCCGGGCTCGCTCCGGTCACGGTCAGGCTCAGCCCGGCCACCGTCAGACCCGATCCGGCCACGGTCAAGCTCCGTCCGGCCACCGTCAGACTCCGTCAGCCCGGGTTCGGACCGCTGGCCACCAGCGGGCTCGTGGCGGCTCCGTGCCGGCGGGTCACGCTCACCAGCCCCCGCCGCCGCAGCCGGTCCACCGCCGCCGTCTCCCACGGTGGCACGCGCCCGCCCGCGGACCACAGGTAGCACTCC
The DNA here is from genome assembly GCF_014204865.1 of Amycolatopsis jiangsuensis. NCBI lineage: Bacteria > Bacillati > Actinomycetota > Actinomycetes > Pseudonocardiales > Pseudonocardiaceae > Amycolatopsis > Amycolatopsis jiangsuensis. The sequence goes on along the minus strand of NZ_JACHMG010000001.1, from coordinate 7,006,202 downwards.
CCGGCCCCGACGAGCCCGTTGCGAACCACCACCAGTCCGCGCCGGACGTCGTCGAGCGCGCGCACGTCCTCTTCCACGAGCATGCCGGCTCCTTCCGTCCGCCCTCATGGTGAGCCGAGCCGGCGCGCGAGGACACCGGTAACGCACGGCAGGGGTGTACGGGGGAAACAGGGGCGCCCGGATGGCCACCTTCCGGCACGATCGCGTGCGCGAAGTCGCCCGCAGGCCCGCCACCGGCGACGTGGGCGAGCGGGCAGGTCAGGCCCCACCCGCGGGCGATCCTCAAGCCTGCGGAACGGGGTTGCCGGCCTCGGTGGGATAACCTCGTGCAGTTCGGCATTCCGACTGGTGGGGTGAAGTTTCGAGTGTCCGATCCCTTGGTCGCACCGGTGAAGGAGACCTCGGCGGTGGCCGGGGTTCGTTGACGAGCACCACGTCAGCAAGGAAGACCAGGCGAAGCTCAAGCAGGACATGGATCCGGCGGATCACCAGAAGTTCATGGACGAGAAGCGGCAGATAATGAAGGACGGGCTCGACGACATCGAGTTCAACGCCTCCGTCGACTACCCGCTCGCCGACGGCAAGAACAAGGGTGACGGGTTCTCCGGTTTCGACGACTACAAGGACATGTACAACCGCTTCAACGATCTCGGCAACAATCCGGGCAAGTACGACGCGGCCGTCGACAAGCTGTTCGATGACTTCAACGGCATGAATCCGCCCCGCGGTAGCCACGACACCATGGCCGAATGGGAGAACCGCCGCGGCAGGCTGCCGCCGGTGTCGCTGCCCTGAGCGCGGGCCGGGCCACCTTCCGCCGCCGGGTCCACCGGGCCCGGCGGCCGGACGCCCGCTACCCTCGCCGGGTACGGAGGGTGGAGTTTCGATGACACAGTGGAGCGGCCCGACGCTCATCGCCGTCCTGGCCGGGTTCGGGCTCGCGTTCGTCCTGGTGGTGCCCTACGTCGCGGTGACCTACCGCAGACGGGGCGAGCTGGGCACGTTCCGCGCGGTGGCCGCGCCCGCGTTCCTCGTGTACGCGTTCGCGCTGGTCACCTACACCCTGCTGCCGATCCCGGACGTGAACGCGGCCTACTGCGCGACTCACGGCGAGCTGGCGCACCCGGAGTGGAACCCGGTGCAGTTCCTGAGCGACATGCGGGAGTTCGACACCAGCCTGCTGCACAACCCGGCGCTGCGGCAGGTGCTGTTCAACGTCGCGTTCTTCGTCCCGTGGGGTGTGTTCCTGCGGCGGCTGTTCGGGCGCAGCACCGCGTTCGCCATCGCCAGCGGGTTCGCGATGTCGCTGCTGATCGAAACGACCCAGCTCACCGGTGTCTGGTTCCTGATGCCGTGCCCGTACCGGCTGTTCGACACCGGCGACCTGCTGACCAACACCCTCGGCGCGGCGATGGGCGCGCTGCTGGCACCCCGGCTGCGCCGTCGCACCCGGGCGCCGGCCGGTGAACCGCGACCGGTCCGCACCCGCCGCCGGCTGCTCGGCATGATCCTCGACCTCGTCGCCGTGACGCTGTTCGGCGCGGTGCTGAACGTCGTCGTACTGGCGGTCGAGTACGTCGCCCAAGGCACCGTGCACAACAGCCCGGCAGTGGACACCCTGCTCTACACCTGCCTGCCCGCGGTACTGCTGCTGCTCGTGGTCCCGCTGGCGACCAACGGCGCGACACCCGGACAGCACGCCGTCCTGCTCACCGTCGTGGACGCCACCGGCAGGCGGCCGTCGCCCTGGCGGTCCCTCGTCCGGTTCGTCCTCGGTTCCGGCGGCTACTTCCTGCTCTCCGGCTTCTCCCCCGGCTGGTCGGCGCTCTGGCTGGTGGCGAACCTGGCGTTGCTGCTGCTCACCCGCGGACCCCGTGGGCTGACCGGGCGATGCGCCGGGCTCACCGTGGCCGATGCCCGTGACCCGGCGCAGGTCCCCGTCCCGCAAGGGTGATGTCGTTTTTTCGCGAGGTTCAACGTACGGCGCGAGGCAGACTGGACCTCGTGCACGAGCAGACCGAGCACTGCGTCCGGGCGGTGCAGGCGAAAGACGACCGGTTCGACGGCTGGTTCTTCACCGCGGTGCTCACCACCGGCATCTATTGCCGGCCGAGCTGTCCGGTGGTCCCGCCGAAGGTGGCGAACATGCGCTTCTACCCCAGCGCCGCCGCCGCGCAGGCCGCCGGATTCCGCGCCTGCAAACGGTGCCGTCCGGATGCGTCGCCGGGCTCACCGCAATGGAACGAACGGGCCGACGTGGTGGCCCGCGCGATGCGGCTGATCGCCGACGGCGTGGTGGACCGCGAAGGCGTCCAGGGCCTGGCCACCCGGCTCGGCTACAGCGTCCGGCAGGTGGAGCGGCAGGTCCGGGCGGAACTCGGGGCCGGCCCGCTCGCGCTCGCCCGCGCGCAGCGCGCGGAAACCGCCCGGCTGCTGATCGAGACCACCGCGATGCCGATGGGCGACATCACGCACGCCGCTGGGTTTTCCAGCATCCGCACGTTCAACGAGACGGTGCGCGGCGTCTTCGCGCTGACGCCGAGCGAGCTGCGGTCGAGGGCACGCGGCGGCGGGCGGGACAAGTCGCCGAGCGTCCTCGCGCTGCGGCTGCCGTTCCGGCGTCCGCTGTGCCCGGACAACCTGTTCGGGCACCTGGCCGCGACGGCGGTGCCCGGCGTCGAGGAGTGGCGTGCCGGCGCGTACCGCCGCACGCTCCGGCTGCCGCACGGGCACGGCGTGGTGTCGCTGCGTCCCGAACCGGACCACATCGCGTGCCGGCTGAGCCTCACCGACCTGCGTGACCTGGCGGCGGCGATCAGCCGATGCCGCTGGCTGCTGGACCTGGACGCCGATCCGGTGGCGGTGGACGAACAGCTGACGAGCGACCCGGTGCTCGCCCCGCTGGTGGACGCGGCGCCGGGTAGGCGGGTGCCGCGCACGACCGACCCGAAGGAGTTCGCCGTCCGCGCCGTGCTCGGCCAGCAGGTCTCGACCGCGGCCGCCCGCACGCACGCCGCCCGGCTCGTACTGGCACACGGCACGCCGGTCGAGGACCGCGAAGGCGGGCTGACGCACCTGTTTCCCGCTCCCGACGACCTTGCCGCCCTCGACCCGGAGACGCTGGCGATGCCGAAATCCCGGCGGACCACCTTGCTCGGCCTGGTCGATGCGCTCGTCTGCGGCGAGGTCGACCTTGCCGTCGGCGGGGACTGGGACCGAACCCGCGCGCAGTTGTCCGCATTGCCCGGATTCGGGCCGTGGACGGTGGAGAGCATCGCGATGCGCGCGCTCGGCGACCCGGACGCGTTCGTGGCCACCGACCTCGGCGTCAAGGTCGCTGCCGAAGCCCTCGGCCTGCCTGCCCGGCCGGTAGCGCTGGCCGCTCGCGCCACCGCGTGGCAGCCGTGGCGCGCGTACGCCGTGCAGCACCTGTGGGCCACCGGCGACCACCCGATCAACCGCATTCCCGCCGAGGAGGAATCAGCGTGAACCACACCGTGCTCGAAAGCCCGGTCGGCCCGCTCACCGTGGTGGCACGGGACGGCGCGCTGGCCGGGCTGTACCTGGAGCGGCACCGGCATCAGCCCGACCCGGCGACCTTCGGTGACCGCGACGACCGTCCGTTCACCGAGGTCAAGCGGCAGCTGGGCGAGTACTTCGCGGGCGAGCGAACCGAGTTCGACCTGCCGCTGGCCCTGCGCGGCACACCGTTCCAGCAGACCGTGTGGCAGCAGCTCACGCGGATCCCGTACGGCGAGACGATCACCTACCGCGAGCTGGCCGAGCACATCGGACGGCCCGGCGCGTTCCGCGCGGTCGGCCTGGCCAACGGGCGCAATCCGGTGAGCATCGTGGTGCCGTGCCACCGCGTCGTCGGCAGCAACGGTGACCTCACCGGCTACGGCGGCGGGGTGGACCGCAAACGCCGGCTGCTGGAACTGGAAGCAGCCTGATCGTCCTCTGTGGACTCAGGACGTGAAGTCGAGCACCACCCGGAACCGCGCCTTGCCCGACAGCATCCGTTCGTAGGCTTCCGGAACCTGGGTCCACGGGACCGTCTCGACCATCGGCCGCACGCCGCGGGCGGCGGAGAACGCGAGACAGTCCTCCTTCTCGATCGCCGTGCCGGTCTTGCTGCCGGCCACCGAGACGGTGCCGTTGATCAGATCTGCAGTACGGACCGAGATCGGATCCGGCGCCGCGCCCACCACGACCAGCTGTCCGCGCGGCGCGAGGCCGGGCACCAGCGGGGACATCGACGTCCCGCTCGCCGCCGTCGCCAGGATCAACGCCGCGCCGCCCCTCTCGCGCAGCGCCTCACCCGGATCCACCGCGGAGCTGTCGAGGTAGTCGTCGGCACCGAGTTCCTGGGCCAGCTCGGCCTTTTCCGTGCCCCGCGCGATCGCCACCACGCGGTACCCGAGCGCCTTCGCGTACTGCACACCGAGGTGCCCGAGACCGCCGATCCCCTGGATCGCGACCAGCGAACCCGGCCGCAGCCCGCCCTGTTCCAGCGGACGGTAGGCGGTGATCCCCGCGCACATCAGGGGCGCCGCGTCCACAGCGGACAGTCCATCCGGGAGCCGCGCAAGGCCGCTCGCGCGGACCAGCACGTATTCCGCGTAGCCACCGTCGACGTCGATCCCGATCCGCGGCTGGTCGGCGCAGTTGACGAAATCCCCGCGGCGGCAGGGATCACACTCACCGCAGTGCCCGCCGAGGAAGCCGACGCCGACCCGCTCGCCTGCCCGCCATGCCCGTACCCCCGCGCCGACCGCGTCGATCACGCCGGCGATCTCGTGCCCGGACACGATCGCGTCGCGCCGCTCGCGCTCCACGGCGAGCACGTCGGTGTGGCAGATCCCGCAGGCCTGCACCCGTACCCGGACCTGTCCCGGGCCCGGCTCCGGCAGCGGACGCTCGACCAGGCCGAACTGCCGTGGCCCGGTGACCTCGAACGCGCGATATGTCGTCATGAGCATGCATCACACCGGCCACGGCGGGCAGTGTCAACCGCGAACGCTCCACAGTGGACTCAGGGCAGCTCGAACCCCAGCTCCCGCGCGGCCTCGGCCGGGGTCGGCTGCGCCCAGCGGCGGGCGACCGCCTCGTGCGTGGACAGCGAGCGCGTTTCGGCCCGGTCGAGGTAGAGGATGCCGTGCAGATGGTCGGTTTCGTGCTGGACGATGCGGGCCGGCCAGCCGGACAGCTCCTCGTCCACCACCGCACCGGTCTCGTCCTGCGCGCTCAGCCGTACTCGCAGCGGACGAGCCACCACCGCCTGCCAGCCGGACACGCTGAGGCAGCCTTCGAAGAACGCCGCGGTCTCGTCACCGGCCCGGGTGTAGGACGGGTTCACCAGCACCCGCAACGGCAGCGGCGTGATCCCGCGCGTCTCCAGCGTGGCCGCGGGCACGCCCGGGCGCTCGTTCGCCCGGTCCTCGACCACCGCGATCCGCACGCCGAGCCCGATCTGCGGCGCGGCGAGCCCGACGCCGGGCGCCTCCCGCATGGTCACCTTCATCCCCTCGATCAGCGCGGCGAACGCGGCCTCGCTCAGCTCGCCCTCGTACGGCCGGGCCGCGGCGCGCAGCACCGGATCACCGGCCTGCACGATCGGCCAGGGCAAGGGCCGGGCGAGCAGTTCGTCCACCAGGTCGGCGAGCACGGGCGGCACCTTTCCACGCGGGTGCCCGGATGATCCCACGGCTGGCCGGACCGGCACGCGATCGGGCAAGCTGTCGGCTGTGGCCTACGACGTAGATGCGATCCGCAAGCACTTCCCCGCGCTCGACGGCGGCGCCGCCCACTTCGACGGACCCGGCGGCTCCCAGGTACCGGCCAAGGTCGGCGAAGCCGTGGCCGCCACCCTCTGCTCCGCCATCGCCAACCGGGGCACAGTCACCGCCGCCGAACGCCGTGCCGACGGCGTGGTGCGCGAGGCCCGCCAGGCCGCGGCCGACCTGCTCGGCGCGCGCCCCGAAGGCGTGGTGTTCGGCCGCAGCATGACCCAGCTGACCTACGACTTCTCCCGTGCGCTGGCCAAGCAGTGGCGGCCCGGCGACGAGATCGTGGTCACCCGGCTCGACCACGACGCCAACATCCGGCCGTGGCTCCAGGCCGCGCAGGCCCGGGACGTGACCGTGCGCTGGGCGGACTTCGACCCGGAGACCGGGGAGCTGTCGGCGTCCGCGTTCGCCTCGCTGCTGACCGGCCGGACCCGGCTGGTCGCGGTCACCGCCGCGTCGAACCTGCTCGGCACCCGCCCGGACATCCCGGCGATCACCGCGGCCGCCCGCGAGGCCGGGGCGCTGAGCTACGTGGACGGCGTGCACCTCACCCCGCACAGCCCGGTGGACGTCGCCGAACTGGGGGCGGACTTCTACGTGTGCTCGGCCTACAAGTTCCTCGGACCGCACCTCGGCCTGCTGGCCGCCGCGCCGGAGCTGCTGGAGACCCTGAGCCCGGACAAGCTGCTGCCCTCCAGCGACGCCGTGCCCGAACGGTTCGAGCTGGGCACTCTCCCGTACGAGCTGCTGGCAGGCGCGACTGCGGCGATCGACTTCCTCTCCGCGCTGGTCCCTGGCGAGGGCAGCCGCCGGGCGCGCCTGGCCGTGTCGATGCGGGAGCTGGAAGACCACGAGACGGCGTTGCTCGACCGCCTCGAAGCCGGGCTGGCCGAGCTGCCCCGCGTCGTCCGGTACGGATCGGCGACCCGGCGCCGCACTCCGACAGTGCTGTTCACGGTCACCGGCACCGGCCCGAAAGCCGTGTACGAGCACCTGGCCGGCCGAGGCGTCAACGCACCGGCGTCGACCTTTTACGCCATCGAGTGTTCTCGGCGGCTCGGGCTCGGCGACACCGGCGCGGTCCGTGCCGGCATCGCGCCGTACACCACGGCGGCGGAGGTCGATCTCCTCCTGAAGGCGCTCGCGGAACTCTGATCCCGCGGCGCCGGCCACCGGGCGCACCGCGCGGGCGGTCGTTGCCGGGCGCACCGGCGCGCAGGCGGTCGCTTCCGGGCGCACCGGCGCGCGGACGGTCGCTGTCGATCACGCTCGCGACACGCGCCCACTGTCGGCTTACCGGCGCATAGCGCCAAACCGGGGGTGCGTCGCCGCCATGCACCCCCGGCATTTTCACGTCCCGTATCCGGCCTACCCCGACAGCATTACCGAACTCGATTAATCGCATTTCGAATACCATGCGTGACCTGCGAGCCTCTTCGGGTGAAAATCGTTGTCACCTGCTTCCACGGGCACGTTTTTTCCCTATCTTTCTCGTGGGCATCCACGGGGGTAGCGGAAGGAACACAGCCATGACCCAGTCGCTCGAGGTTCCGACCCAGGAATTCTGTCTCGACTGGACAATGGACGGCGCCGAGGGCGGGCGCGTCCGGTTCACCCTGTCCGGCCGGGTGAGTCTGCTCGACGGCAAGCGCTTCTACAAGGTGGACGGTGTGCTCTACATCGCCGAAGGCGGCGTTTACTGCCGGGAGATCGGGAATCCACGGTTGCACGTGCGGCGCAACGGGGTCGAGCACACCGGACGGCAGTGGGGCTGGGAGCCGATCAGCTCCCGCAAGAGCGCCAACCGTCTCTGCGCGATGGACGGCTATTTCGTGCGCACCGGTTACTGGGCCCCGGCCGACCGCAGCATCCAGCTCGGCATCGTGGCCGAATACGGCTTCAGCCGCCGCCGGACACACAGCCGGACGGCCACCGTCCGGTTGATCGACTGAACCGCGGCGTTCACCCACACGCGTGGCAGGCGTGCGCAGGAACACACCGGATTCCCAGTAAAACCGGGAAAAACGTTGCCCGGATAACAGCGCTCGCCTGGGTGAGGGGAGGACCATGGCAGGCATGCGGTACAGGACTCGGGCAGGCAGACCACCACACTTCTGTAAACGATTGCTGCGACGCCTCGGCGTCGCCCGGAACCCTTTGGTCCGCCGCTCGGACCGGGTCGAGGGCGCGCTCGCCGGAGTGGCCGTCCTGATTGCGTTGCTGGCGATCCCGCTCGCCGTCGCGTTCGCCCGCGCGGACATCGCCTCCGAGACCGCCGCCTCGGACGCGCAGCAGCGGTCACGGCACCAGGTCACCGCCACGGTGCTCACGACCGCGCCGCAACAGCAGACGTCACTGGGTGACAGCGCCCCGATCGCGAGCACCGCGCAGGTGAACGCGCTCTGGCACGTCCCCGGCGGCGCGCAACGCACCGGCCCGGTCACCGTCCCCTCGAGCGCGGCCACCGAAGGCGCCACGACCGCGATCTGGCTCGACCGCACCGGCAGGCAGACCACCGCCCCGCTCACCCACACGGACGCAGTGACCAACGGCGTACTGGTGGCCACCTTCACCTGGCTGTGCGCCGCCGGCGTACTGGCAGGCGCCTTCTGGGCGGCCCGCCGAGTACTCGACCACCGCCGCGCGACCCGCTGGGCAGACGAATGGGCCCAGTTCGCCGGCCCGGAAGCAGTCCGGTAGCCGGTCGGCTGTCCGGGTCGACGGTCGGCAGTCCTGCGGTCGGTTCGGCGGCTGACACGCACGCCGACAACTGGGCGAGTAGCCGGCAGGCATGCTGACAGCCGAGCGAGGAGCCGGCAGACAGTCCGGTGATCGGGCCAGCAACCGACGCGCAGGCCGATAGCCAAGCTGTATTCGGCAAGCAGTCGAACAAGCGGGCCGACAGCCGACAGATCGATGCGGCCCAACGGCCGATCACCCGGTCAGCCTTGGGCGTGCCGCGATAGCTCGTAGGCAGTTGGCGCCAGCTGCCGTCCAGCACGCTCACGGCGCAGGCGGCGAGTCACGGCTTGGCCTCAAGTCACGGCCCGGCGACAGCTCACCAACACCGTCGCCAGTCACAACCCGTCGCTAGTCATAACACCGGCGACAGCCACAACACCGTCGCCAGGGCACAACCGGCGCCAAGTCACCAACCCGGCGCCAGGCCGCCGCGCCCCGGCGGTACAGCTCAGCCCGGAGGCAGTCCGGTAGCTGCCCCCGGGCCCGCGCGCGGCGGACCGGCGGGGCGGCACCCCCAGCGTCGCCCCGGCCCGGTCTACGCCTGTCGCTGTGCCCGGGTGTGCGCGGTTAGCCATCAGTTAACTCGCGACGCACACAGTCTTGTGGAGGCGACCGGCCATTGTCAACTGTCCGCTAATCTGAGATAGTCGTGTTAGCTGAGAGCAATCAGCTGGACACTGGAGGGGCGAGTCAGCATGTCCGAAGACACCCGGCCGACTCTGGCCGCCAGACTCGACGACCTGTTCCGCAGCGTGCGCCCGCAGGGCAGGCACTGGACCAATGCCGAGGTCGCGGCCGAGCTGAAACGAGCGTCGCCGGAGCTGAAGGTCGGCGGGGTGTACCTTTCTCAGCTGCGCACCGGCAAGCGCACCAACCCCTCGCAGGAGCTGCTCGCCGCGCTGGCCAAGTTCTTCGGGGTTTCGGTCGCCTACTTCTTCGACGAGGAGGTGGCCGGATCGGTGCTGTCGGAGCTGGCCGCGGTCGAGGCCATGCGGCAGGCCGGGGTGCGCGCCGTCGCCATGCGCGCGGCCGGGATGCGGGAGGAGAACCTGCAGGCGATCACCACGATCATGGACCAGTACCGGCAGATGCAGGGCCTGCCGCCGGTCAGCGACGAAACGGCGAAGTGAGCCTGCTGTGCCCGAAGCCGTGGAGCGTCGCGACCAGCTGAGGCGGATGCGCGAGGAAGGGGTCCGGCGGATCGCCGAGCTCGGCCTTCCGGCGAACTACGACCTGGCGACCCTGTGCACCCGCCTCGGCGAGATCCGGGAGCGGCCGATCACCCTCGTCCCGCTGCCGATGCCCGCCTCCCACCCGTGCGGCATGTGGGTGGCCGCACGCGGGGAAGACCTCATCTTCTTCGACGCCAACACCACCGGGGCGCACCAGGAGCACATCATCTTGCACGAGCTGGGTCACATCATCTGCTGCCATCGCGGCTCGGGTCTGCTGGACGACGAGAGCGCCCGTTCGCTGTTCCCCAACCTCGACCCCGACCTCGTGCGGGACATGCTGATGCGCGCCACCTACGACGACGAACAGGAGCAGGAAGCCGAGATCATCGCCTATCTGCTCTCGGAAGAGATGGGCCGCAAGCCGAAGACGATCACGGAACCACCGGTGGCGCAGGAGAACCCGATCCAGCGGATCGAGCGGCTCCTGCAGTGAGGACGTTGCCGCGCAGGGCGGCGAGTTCCGTGGCCACAGTGGACACTGCGTACCGCAGCTGGTCCTCCTCGTGCTCGCTGGTGAGGAAGAACCGCAGCCGGGTCTGCTCCTCGTCCACCGCAGGGTGCAGGATCGGATCGACCACGATGCCGCGCTCGTACAGTGCGCTCGCCAGCCGCAGCGTGGTGGCCGAGTCGCCGACCAGGCAGGGCACGATCGGGGAGCCCTCGGCGGACCCGGTGGGCAAGCCGGCCTCGCGAGCGAGCCGGAGGAACAGCCGCGAGTTCTCCCGCAGCCGCACCAGCCGTTCCGGTTCTTCCCGCAGCAATCGCAGCGCGGCAAGGGAAGCCGCGGCGTTGGCCGGCGTGATCCCGACGCTGTAGACGAAACCGGGCAGCGAATAGCGAAGCCAGCGCACGGCCGCGGCGCTGCCGGCGAGGTAGCCACCGCAGCCGGCGAGCGATTTCGACAGCGTGCCCATCCACAGGTCGACGCCGGACCGGTCCACCCCGAAGTGATCGCCGACCCCGGCCCCGCGTGGGCCGACGGTGCCGATGCTGTGCGCCTCGTCGACCATCAGCAGGGCGCCGTAACGCCGTTTGAGGTCGATCAGCCGCGGCAGGTCGGCCAGATCACCGTCCATGCTGTACACGCCCTCGACCACGATCAGCACCCGGCGGAACCGCGAGCGCGTGCGGCGCAGCACGTCCTCCAGCCGGTCCAGATCATTGTGCGGGAAGGGCCGCCGGGTGGCACCGGAGAGCGCGCAGCCCTGCAGAATGCTGTCGTGCGCGAGGGAATCGTGCACGACCAGGTCGTCCGGACCGGCCAGGTGGCCGATCGCGCCGACGTTGGTGGCGTGCCCGCTCACCAGCACGAGGCAGTCGCCGGTGCCGAGGAACGCGGCGAGTTCCGTTTCCAGCGCCCGCGAAAGGTCCCGGTCACCGCCGAGCAACCGGCTGCCGGACACCGACGTGCCGTACCGCTCCACCGCCGCGTGCACGGCCGCGGTCACCACCGGATGCCCGGCGAGCCCGAGGTAGTTGTAGCTGGAGAAGGACAGGTACTGCCGGTCGCCGACGGACGTGGTCGCGTCCATGCGTCCCTGGTGCTTGCGGAAGTAGGGATTGCGCACGCCCGCCTGCTCGAACTCCCCCAGCCGCGCCTCGATCGCGGCCGCCTCGGGGAACCGCTCGATCGTCGCGGTCGCCGGGTCCCAGTCCGGCTCGCCCGAGTCCGCCGCAGGCACCGGCACGGTCCGCTCGACGCTCTCCGGCCCGGCCCCGCCCGGAGCTAGCAGCGCCGCCACGCCACGCACGGTCAGATTTGGCTGCTGGTCGAGTTCCAGGGCCGGCACCGGAAACCGCTTGCGCAGCTTGGCTTCCAGCTCGGTGAGCATCAGCGAATCGAACCCGAGGTCGTCGATGAGCAGCTGCCACGGGTAGAGCTCGTCCACCGGGAACGCACTCGTGCGGGCGACCTCCTCCAGAACCACGGCCAAGACGGTGTGGGCGGACGAGGGGCTCGCCGTCTCCGGCGAGGTTCCGGGCGAGGCGCTGGTTCCCGCGCCCAGCGGTGGCTGGGCCTGCGCCTTCACGAGCTTCGCGTCGTCGACGATCCAGTGCCGTCGCGGGCTGAGCGGACTGGGTGGCAGGGTGCACCGCGGCAGCCCGGTGGACGGCGGGCGCACCCCGGTTCCGGTCACCGCGCGACGGGCGAGCTCCGCCGGGGTGCCCGACGGCGCCGCGTCCTCCTTGCCCGGCGCGACGACGCCGGCGTGTACGTCCGGCGCCAGTTCACCGGTCTGGCCGGATGCGAGGGCCACCGACGCGGCGGTCAGCTTCGCCACCGCGTCACGCAGGTCGTCCGCAGCCAGGGCCAGCCGTTCCGGGAACAGAGTCCGCCGGGCCAGCGTCCCCTCGACCTCCGCCAGCGACGGGTTTTCCCTGGTCAGCGCCTCGGCGACCTCGCGGGCGTGCCGGGCCAGCCCGGCCCGGTCACGAGCGGTGAGCAGCAGCAGCCGCGGCTGCGCGGGCGGCTCCACGGGAGTGCAAGCCGCGGCCGGCTCCTCGATCACCACGTGCACGTTCGTACCGCCGAACCCGAACGCGCTGATTCCCGCGCGGCGCGGCCCCTGGCTCTCCCACGGCCGGAGCGTGGTGGCCACCCGCAGCCCCGCCTCCTCGAGCGCGAGGTGTTCGGCGGGCTCGAAATCCGGCTGCGGCAGAATCTGTCCCTTGTGGACGGACAGAATGGACTTGATCAGCCCGGCGATGCCCGCGGTGCCGAGCGAGTGCCCGACCACCGACTTGGCCGCGCCGAGATACGCCGGGCCTGCCACGTCCCGGCGCAGCTCGCCCAGCGCGGCGATCTCCACGTCGTCGCCGACCGAGGTCGCGGTGCCGTGCGCTTCCAGGTAGCCGACCGAGCCGGGGTCGACGCCGGCATCCGCGTAGGCACGGCGCAGGGCATTCAGCTGCCCGGCCTCCTGCGGCATCATGCCGCCCTTGACCGTGCCGTCGTTGGAGAGCCCGACGCCGCGGATCACCGCGTAGACCCGGTCGCCCGCCGCCTCGGCGTCCTCCAGCGGCCGCAGGACCAGTACGCCGGCCCCCTCGCCGAGCACGAAACCGTCCGCCCGCCGGTCGAACGGCCGGCATTCGCCGGTCCGGGAGATCGCGCCGATCCGGCACAGGCCGACGAACAGGTCGGGGGTGAGCACCAGCTGCGCACCTCCGGCCACGGCGATCCTGCACCGGCCGGACCGCAGCGCGAACACCGCGTTGGCCACCGCGGTGAGCCCGCCGGAGCAGGCGGCGTCCAGAGCGTAGCTCTCGCCGTGCAGGTCGAAGATGTTGCTGATCGAGCTGGGCCCCATGTTGAGCAGCAGCCCGGCGAGCGCGGTCGCGTGGAACCCGCCGACCGCGGACGCCGCCTCGGCCAGCTCCGGGCCGCCCGGCCGGCCGAACTCACCACCCGCCAGCTGGCGCAGCCGGATGTGCAGGGTGCTCATCTCGCGGTAGCCGCTCTCGCTGAGCGACATGATCACCGACGTGTCGTCGCGGTCGAACCCGCCGGCCTCCCAGCCCGCGTCCTGCAGCGCCTCCCGCGTGAGGTCGACCAGCAGCCGGTGCTGCGGGTCGAGCGATTTCGCCCGCCGCGGCGGGATCCCGTAGTGCCCGGCGTCGAAGCAGGCGACGTCGTCGACCAGCGCCATCCGATCCGAGTACGCCGCGGACGTGTCCCGGAAATCCTCGCGGTGAAACGCCTGGCGCCGCCACCGCGAATCCGGCACCGGATGAAACTGCGGTTTGGGCTCGCTCAGCAGATCCCAGTACTCGTTCACGTTGCGTGCGCCGGGAAAACGGCAGCCCACGCCGACCACCGCGATGTCCCGGCGATTTCCCGAATTCCCCCGTACCGATACCTCAGACGCCATGGTGTGACTTCCCTCGCGCCGAACCCCGCCCAGTGGCCATGAGGTTGCCCGCCTCCGCCGGGATTTTCAAGACGTTCCCAAAAATCGCACGTGAATTGCGCACCGTGATCCACCCTCGGTAGCCACACGATCACCGCGCACGACACAGAGCCACCTCCCCGCTTCTCCTGCCGAAACGCAACCGATTCGTGATCACCGGCCACGGAAACCGCCTCGGCACAGCGAAACCGCAGCGCACCGGGCCACGGCCGGACCGGTGGTTCACAAAGCGGCAAGCCCTCGTTCACCCGCCGCGCCGGCGCGGCACCCGCTTTCCTCGGTGCTCCGGAGGTTCACCCTGGCCGAAGCCACTTTTCGACGGCTGCGCGACGACGTCGCGGTGGTGTAAGGTCGCCGATCATGGACAGTTCCGCCGAGGCTGCCCGTGGCGTGCACCGGTGTGCGGGAACCGGTGCGGCGGGTACTCGAAGCAGCGCCGGATACGGCGGCGACGGCGTGGCCTGTTCCGAGCGAGCGGGAGCCGGGGCGGCGGCCACCGCGCACTGACCACGATTCTGGGGAGTCTGGTGTGGACGCACTGAGGGCTGTGCTGTTCGCTTTGTCGGCGATCGCGTCGTACGCGGCATTGCTGTACAAGCTCACGGCGATCCGGCGATCGTGGCGGGACTGGGCCTACGTCGCAATCATGTCGACGCTGATCCTGCAGTGCCTCACCTTCACCCTCGGCGCGCTGTCGATCGATGTCTCGCTGTTCGGGGTGCCGAACCTCACCATTCTCCTGCTGCACCTCGTCGCCGTCGCCTATTGCATCAGTGCGCAGATCATGATGCTGTTGTGGGCCAATCCGCTTTCGGCGGTACGCCGCCGGGTGCGGGCCTGGCTGCTCTCCGCGGCGGCACTGTGCGTGGTACTCGGCGTGCTCTTCTCGATCGGCAACCGGCCGGGCACGCCCTCGACGGAATTCTCCAGCGGCAGCAAGGATCCGGTGATTCTGACCTATCTGCTGCTGTTCATCGTGTCGCAGGCGGTGCCGTGCGTGACGATTTACCGGCAGTGCCTGCCGTATGCCCGCGGCACCACGAATCCGTGGCTGCGCCGGGCGATGCGGATGCTCGCGGCGGGCGCGGTGGTGCTGTTCCTCTACTGCGCCGCACGCACGGTGAACATCCTGAGTCCGGCGCTCGGCCTGCACCTGGGCGCGTGGACGCTCGCGGCGTCGGTGTTCAGCGTGCTGGGCATCGTGGTGGTCTCGACCGCGCTGACGATGCCGTCCTGGGGCGGGCACGTGTCCAACGCCCTGTCCTGGCGCCGCAACCTCCGCTCCTACCGGGCGCTCTACCCGCTGTGGCAGTCGCTGTACGAGTCCACTCCGGACATCGCGCTCGAGCCGCCGGCGCCGCGCGGGTCGGCCCGGCGCTGGTCGGACCTGCACTACCTGCTGCACCGCCGGGTGATCGAGATCCGCGACGGCTGGCGGGCGCTGCGGCCGTACATGGACCGCACCGACCCGGCACCGGAGACGCCGGCCGAACAGGCCGCGACGGAGGCCCGCCGGATCAAGCGAGCCCTGCGGGCCAAGGATTCCGGGTCCGCGCCCGAGGTCAGCCAGGACACCGGCGCGTTCGGCGACCACGACGCGAAGACGTTCGCCGCCGAGGTCTCCTGGCTCACCCGGGTCTCGGCCGCCTACGCCCGGCTGGACTGAACCAGCTCGGACGGCTCCGGCCGGTCCGGCAGCAGGGTCTCACCCTTCACCAGCCAGGCGGCACCGAACGCGACGACCGCCAGCGACTCCAGCCACAACGTCGGATGCCAGGCGGCCGTGGCGTCGGCGAAGAACTGCCCGATGACCACGATCAGCACCAGGCTCGCCAGCATCACGATGCCGCACACGCGATACACCACGTTGCGCGAGGTCTTGCGCCTGCTCGGCGCGGCGCCGTCGATCTTGGTGAACAGGAAGAGGCAGAAGAACGCCAGGGTGAGGAAGAAGATCGTGGCGAACACGAGGTGCGCGATGCCGATCGCGTGCTGTCCCGGCGTCGGCGAAGCGGGGGTCGTGGGGAACAGCGCGACGCCGATCGCGGCGACCGCGGCGATGTTGCCCGCGACGTCGTCGAGCACGCCGTAACCGCGGTAGGAGATCAGGAACACGCCGATGGCGCACAGTATGCCGACGAAGACGTTGCGCAGGTCGCTGTAGTAGTAGCTGCTCAGCGAACCGAGCAGGTCACCGCCTTCCAGCAGCTGCTTGCCGGCGATCACGACGATCGGCAGCGCGATCCCGAGCACGCCGATGGCGCGCCGGAGGAACAGATACGATCGGACGAACTGGGTCACGGCGGCGCCTCCCCGGTGTGGTGTGTCCTTTTTACCGGTTCGGCGGGCAGTCCGGTGGTGAATTCACCGGCTCAGCCGAGTGCGTCGTCCAGTTCCGCGAGCAGGGCGGCCTTGGGACGGGCGCCGACGAACGTGCGTACCGGGGCCCCGTCGCGGAACAGCATCAGCGTGGGCAGTGCCATGACCTGGTACTCCCGCGCCGTCTCGGGATTCTCGTCCGTGTTGAGCGTCTGCACGGTCAGGTCGTCGCGCTCCGCGTCGATCTCGGCGAGCACGGGCGCGATCATCCGGCACGGTGGGCACCAGGGCGCCCAGAAGTCGACGAGCACGGGCTTGCCGTGCGCCAGGACGTCGGCGGCGAACGTGGCGTCGGTGGTCATCGGGCATCCTCCGGTGCGGTGCAGGGGTCGGCCGTCCCGGCCGTGGCCGCGGCGAGCTTGTCGAGGAGGGCGGCGCGCACCGCGGCGAGGTCACGCAGGCAGGCTTCGACCTCGTCGAGTTTGCGCCGGTACACCTCGACCGACGCCGGACAGTCGTCGCCCGCCTCGTGCCCGGTGCGCAGGCAGTCGACGAACGGGCGGGTGTCGGCGAGGCTGAACCCGACCGTGCGCAGGGTCTGGATCTCGGAGACCAGGCGCAGGTCGTCCTCGTCGTAGTCGCGGTAGCCGTTGGCCGCGCGACCGGCCGGGAGCAGGCCCTGCGCCTCGTAGAAACGCAGGGCCCGCGTGGTGGTCCCGGCCCGCCGGGCGAGTTCGCCGATTCGCATGGGTGCGACGCTAAACCTTGACCCGCACGGGAAGGCAAGCCCGGGCTCAGGCCACGACCGGCTGCGCGTACTCACGGAACTTCACCGCGTTCGCCGCCCGGGTACCCATGTAGTCGAACAACCGGCCACCGAGCGGGCCCGCGAGCATCCGGTAGGTGCGATTGCGGGACCGGACCTTCCGCTCGGTCGGCGGGACCAGGAACCCACCCGAACCGGCGCCGTTCTTGAGCCCGACGTGCGCCGGCTTGCGCAGCCGCTGCTCGTACCGCGCGAAGGCGGTCCGGTGGTCCCCGCCCGCGGCGGCGAGTTCCCCGGCGAGCACCTGCGCCCCCATCATGGCGAGTCCGGTGCCGGACCCACCCGGCCCGGCACACCACGCCGCGTCACCGAGCAGCACCACCCGGCCGCGCGACCAGCGATCGACGCGGATCTGGCCGACCCGGTCGAAGTACAGATCGGGGGCGTCGGCCATGGCGGCCAGGAACCGCGGCACCTCCCAGCCGGCACCCGCGTACGCCTGGCTGAGGATCTCCTTCTGCCGCGCGAGGTCCGGCCGGCCGTACCCCCGCGGGTCGCCGCGGAAGTTCAGGCCGACGTGCACCGTTGCCGGATCACGGTGGCTGGCGATCATGATGCCGCGGCCGGCCTCGTTGTGGATCAGGCCGCGGTGGTCGAGGGCAAGGTGGTTCGGTGCGACGAACCCCGCAGTGTAATACCCGAGGTCGGTGCGGAACCGCTCCTCCGGGCCGAACGCCGCGGCCCGCACGCCGGAGTGCACCCCGTCCGCGCCGACCACGAGGTCGAACCGGCGCGGCGCACCGTGGCGGAAGGACACCTCGACGCCGTCGGACGTCTCGGTCAGCGTGGTCACGCGGTCGCCGAAAACGTATTCGGTGTAGTCCTTGGTGCGTTCGTGGAGGATTCGGGCCAGGTCACCACGCAGCAGCTCGAGCTCCCCGCTGATGAAGCGGCTCGGGATCGTCAGCACCGGTTTGCCCGCCGGATCGAGCAGCAGCTGGTCACCCATGCCGGTTTCGTATTCGCTGAGCTCCTCGAGCAGCCCCATGGCACGCACGAGCCGCATCTGTTCGCCGCGGAAATCGACGGCCTGACCCCCGGGCCGCAGCGCGGGCGCGGCCTCCACCACGGTGACCGAGTAGCCGTAGCGGTGCAACCAGTACGCGGCGGACGGGCCGGCCACACTGGCCCCGGAAACGAGAACGGACTTGGTCATCGGTACTCCCCTGGATCGTTCGGCTTCGACGCCACCAGAGTGCGGTGAGCCGCTTACCGCGCCCGCACGAAACGCTGACGGTGCCGGTCAGCGCCGGTCAGCGTCGGTCGGTACCGGTCAGCGCCGGTCAGTGGCGGTCAGCGCAGGTCAGCGGCGTGATGGCCCGGCCGTTCGGCCACTCTTGTCCACAATGGACGATCAGCCCCGACTGTGCCGGGATGGTGAGGTTCTGGCAGGATCCACGCCACTGAGGTCACCGGTTCACGCCCGAAAGGCAGGCTGCGCATGGGTTTGGGCAGGAAGATCGCCGTGCTGATCACGGCGGCCGCGGCGCTGGCCGGAATGTCCGCCGGGGTGCCGGCGACGGCTGCGCCGGCGGTTCCGGCCGTGGCAGCGGTGCCGGCGGCGGCAGCTGTCCCGGCGGCGGCAGCTGCGCCGGCCGTGGCGAGCGGAGTCGACTGGAAACCCTGTCCGACCGCCAGTGGCGTCGACTGCGGCAGCGTCACCGTGCCGCTGGACTGGGAGCATCCCGGTGACGGCACCATTCAGCTCGCGCTGGCCCGCCGGAAGGCGACCGACCCGGCACACCGGATCGGCTCGGTGCTGATGGATCCGGGTGGCCCCGGCGGCGCCGGCGCCGGTGAGGTGCAGGACGGCTGGTCGCTGTCACCGAAGATCACCGCGCGGTTCGACACCGTCGGATTCGATCCACGCGGCGTCGGCCAGAGCACCGCGGTGCGTTGCGGTCTCGACGAGATCAGCGGGGACAATCCGCAGCTGCCGAAGAACTCCGGCGAATTCCGGCAGCTGCTGGCCTACAACCGGGCGCTGGGCGACAGCTGCGACCGGATCACCGGGCCGCTGGCCGAGCACGTGGACACCACGAGCGTCGTGCGTGACATGGACGCCATCCGGGCGGCGCTGGGCGAGCGGAAGCTGACCTACTACGGCGTCTCCTACGGCAGCCTGATGGGCCAGCAGTACGCCGAGACCTACCCGGACCGGGTGCGGGCGCTCGTCCTGGACAGCAACATGGACCACTCCATCGGCAGCACCTGGGAGTTCCTGCGCACCGAAACCCAGGCCGTGCAGGAGATGTTCGGCCAGTTCACGCAGTGGTGCGAGCGAACCACGTCGTGCGCGCTGCACGGTCAGAACCTCCACGAGCTGATGGCGGACCTGTACTCGCGGGCGGAGCAGGGCACGCTCGGCACACCGGACGACCGGCTCGACCCGCTTGCGCTCGCCGGGCTGGTCACCCAGCACTTCTACGGACCGACCTGGGGCCGGCTCGCCAAGGACCTGATCTCGCTGCGGGACGGCAAGCCCGCCGGCGCCGCGTTCGGCGCCACCGAGACCAGCGTACCCAGTGCGTTCGGCAGCATTTTCTGCTCCGACTGGCGGCTGCCGGTCACCAGCTACCCGCAGCTGCAGAGCCAGCGCCGCGCGTTGTCGGTGCTCGCGCCGGACATGCGCCTCTCCCCGCTCGGCTGGTCCGCGGCGACCGGCTGCGCGGGCTGGCCGGGTCCGGTGCGCAACCCCCAGCATCCGCTCTCGGTCCGCCCTGGCGTGCCGGTTCTGATGTTGAACAGCCGGTTCGACCCGGCCACGCCCTACAGCTGGGCCGAACGCGCCGCGCGGCAGGCCGGGGCACCGCTGCTCACCTACGACGGCTGGGGCCACGGCGCGTACTTCAAGAACAGCCAGTGTGTCACCGACGCGGCCGACGCCTTCCTGCTGGAGGGCACCGAGCCGGAGACAGGCAAGCACTGCGCGGCGGTGCCTCCGGCCGAACAGTCCAGGGTGGACGGTCCGCGCGCACCGCGTCCGGTCGGGTTCTGAAGCTTGGCCCGGCTCCCCGAGCGAGGAGCCGGGCCAAGCGCGTCAGTAGTCGTCGCGGCCGGTGAACTGCTGTTCCAGCAGCTCGGCCGAACCGGCGACCAGTTCGAGCGGGTCGACGAACTCGTTGAGGTCGAGGTTCACCAGCGGCAGGGAATGCCGCAGGACGACGTGCTCCCCCATCACCACGATGCCGCCCACGACGAGGGTGGCGCCGGCCTCACTGAGCACCTGGTAGAGGTCCACCTCCTCCACCCGGGCGAACGGGGTGGCGATCTGCACCCAGTCCTCGCGCCGGTCGAACACCTCGCGCGCGATCACCACGACCTGCGCCCGTCCCTCACTCTCCGCATCCTGCGCGAACGTGATCCGGATCCGGATCTCGTCCGGGTCCTCCCGGATCACCCGGTACTCGTGCCTGATGAACGCGACCAGATCGGTCCACTGTGCCACGCACTTCCTCCTCGTCGATAGCTCGGCGATGATCAGCTTAGTAGCCAGGCGCAGGTCGGAGCAGCCTCCGACTCCGCGGCACGGGTTCGGCGCCGATTCGGCTGGAAGGAGCCGACCACGGACGTCGCCGCGGATCGGCAGGTGATCTCGGTGTCACCGCGGGCGTACTCGTGGCCAGGGGCTGGCGAAGGGTATTTGCGGCACCGGCTGGTCACCGTTCCCGGGCCGTGCGCAGGTAAAGCGCGAATGGCTCGCCGCGATGGCGGATTCGCGCAGGTAGGTGAATCCGAGGCGTTCCATCACCGCGCGAGACCGGACGTTGTGCGTCTCGGTGAAGGAGACGACTTCCGGCGCTCCGAGCGTTTCGAAGGCGTACGCGAGGCCGGCGCGGCCGATCTCGGTGGCATAGCCGTCTCCCCAGTGAATTTCGCGCAGTGCCCAGCCGATCTCCAGTGACCTGGCGCCCTCGACGTCCTGGTAGGACAGTCCACCCCGGCCGATCAGCTCCCCGGTTTCCCGGTGGTGGGCAAGCCATTTGCCGGCCCCATCGGTGTTCCAGCCGTGGCCGATGTCCGTCGCGCGGGCCTGCGCGTCGGCGCGGGTCCACTGGCCGTACCAGCGAACGATGCCCGGATCGGTGTGCAGGTCGTACAGCTCGTCGGCCGACTGCGGGCCGATCGGTGTGAGGCGCAGGCGTTCGGTGTCCACTCAGGCCGCCATCCGGTCCGGTACGGCGAGCGAAGCCGTGACTCTGGCGACGAATTCGGCGTTGGACCCGGTGGTACGGACCTGTTCGAGGAACTGTTCCGCGGCCCGCTTCGGTTCCTGCCCGGCGAGCGCGCGGCGAACCTCGGCGAGCACCGTGATTTCGGCGGACGGCACGATCAGCTCGTCGCGGCGGGTGCCGGAACCGAACAGGTCGACGGCAGGGAACACCCGGTGGTCGGCGAGAGTACGGTCGAGCACGAGTTCGGAATTTCCGGTGCTCTTCAGTTCTTCGAAGAAGACCGTGTCGGCGAGTGATCCGGTGCCGACCAGCGCGGTCGCGACGATGGTGAGTGAACCGCCGTCTTCGACATTGCGTGCGGCACCGAGGATCCTCTTCATCGGGTGCAGCGCACTCGCGTCGACCCCGCCGGAGAGCACCCGCCCGGACGGCCGCGAGGCGAGGTTGTAGGCACGGCCGAGACGCGTCAGCGAATCGAGCAGCAGCACCACGTCGCGGCCGGTTTCCACGAGGCGCTTCGCGCGTTCCAGCGCCAGCTCGGCGAGCGCGGTGTGCTCGGCGGGCTTGCGGTCGAAAGTGGACGCGACGACCTCGCCCCGCACGGTCCGCCGCATATCGGTGACTTCTTCCGGTCGCTCGTCGGTGAGCAGGACCATCAGGTGCGCCTCCGAGTGGTTGACCGACACCGCCTGCGCGATCGCTTGCAGCACCGAGGTTTTCCCGGTCCACGGCGGCGCGACGATCAACGCCCGCTGCCCCTTGCCGAGCGGCGCGACGAGGTCGAGCACGCGCGTGGTGAGCTGGTGCCGGCTGGTCTCGAGCACGAGCCGCTGGTCGGGATGAATCGGAGTGAGCCGCTCGAACTCGCCGCGCGGACTCCCCGGCGCGGCCCCGTTGACGGACAGAATCGCCCCGCCGTCGAGCACGATTTCGTCGCCGCGCCGCAACCCGTGCTCCCGAACGAGCCCGAACGGGACAACCGGCCCACCCGGCTCGTACCCGAGTGTCGCGGACTTGCCGTGGATATCGAGAATTCCTTGCTGTGTCATGGTTTACTCCTGAAGTGATGGGCGATCGACACGTTCGGACGCGGATCGCCGATGCAGCCGGGACCGATGGGGCCGGCCGGGGGATACACTGACTCCGCGCCCCACCGCCGGGTATTCGCGGAACCTGCAGATCACACGTGGGCGGCCAAGCCGACTTCCACGGGATGCAGCGGAAGCATAGCGCACCGGCGATCCCGCGCACAACCACCGGCGATCCCGCGCACAACCACCGGCGATCCCGCGCACAACCACCGACGATCCCGCGCACAACCACCGACGATCCCGCGCACAACCACCGACGATCCCGCGCACAGCGACCGGCGACCGACTCCAACACCGACTACCCGTGCACAGTGACCAGCGATCCCCGGCACAACCACCGACTACCCGTGCACAATTACGGGGTGACCCCCTTGCACAACCGCCGGCGACCGACTTCGCCCTCCCCTGTCACAGCAACGACCACACACCCGGCTAAGGGCCACCGACCGCGAGAACCCGCCCGGCAGCAGGCCAAAACCACACTCGATCGCGAGTCACCGCACGAGCATGGCGGGCCATCCGGATGACCTGAGCAGGCAAGGTTTCCAAGGCCGGTCGTGGTCATTCGCTGACGAATTCGCCATCGGGCGTGCCAACGTGTGCTGAATCGGCGAGGAAACCGGAATCTGGAACGAGAACTGTTTGCTGGGCGACATACGCGCGTATCAGGCAGCGTACACGGCTGGGTCGACGCCGAACACGAGTCCGGGCCCATCCAGTGCGCCGGGGCCGGGGCGGAGACTCGCGGTTCCACTGTCATCTCGAAGGCGGGGCCAACAACGGTGCGCACGGACGCACTGCCGCACTGTGGGCGGGTCAGCTCGCGTCGGGGCGGGTCGCGTCGGGGCGGGTCGCGTCGGGGCGGGTCGCGTCGGGGCGGGTCGCGTCGGGGCGGGTCGCGTCGGGGCGGGTCGGGTCGGGTCGGGTCGGGTCGGGTCGGGTCGGGGGCGAGCCTGGCATACGGCGTGGCACGAACGTCGGCCCAGCGCACGGCGACCCTTGCCGCCCGTAGGCAGCGGCGATCACCCAGGCTGCATCGCTGTGCCTTCCGACCACCACGGCACGTGGGCTGGCATGGCGTCAAGGCCGGCGCATCGGCAATCCCGCGCATTGCGTCGGAAGCAGCGTGCTCACCGTCAAAGAATTCATGACTATGGCATTAATGTCTTATCGCCCGACCATTCTTGGAAACATCTCACAAACGGTGAGTGATCGGCTACCGTACCCAGTGTCTGCAATTGCCGACAACGGTGCCGAGGGGGCAGCCATGCGGGAGGACGCCGTGTCCGGCGGGGAAGCCGGCACTGCCGGCTGTGACGGGCGCGTACAGAAGCGCGTCACGACACAACAACCACTCGTCAGGGTGGAAGGTACCCGGGAACAGCTTCGAGCGCGGCGCCGGCGAGCGCGATGCCGGTGCCAATGTCGGAGCCGGAACCAGCGCCAAGGGCGGAACCAGCGCCAGGGGCGGAGCCAGCACCAGCGCCAGGGGCGGAGCCAGCACCAGCGCCAGGGGTGGAGTCAGCGCGAGCGCCGGAACCGGGGCCAGTGCCAGCTCCGAAACCGGAGCCAATGCCAGCACCAGTGCGAGTGTCAGAGCCGGGGCCAGTGCCAGCTCCGAAACCGGAGCCGAAGCCAGAGCGAGAGTCAGCGCCGGTGCCCGTGCCCGTGCCCGTGCCACAGCCAGTCGGCGCCTCCGTTCGCAAGTCTCGCCATGTCCGCCACGTACCGCCGCCCTGGGTACGGATCTTCGGTTGCCGGCGCATGACCGCCATCACGGGGACAGTCGCCCTGCCTGCGACGGCGTTCGGCGCTGCCTGGGGCATGCTCGACCTCGGCAGTCCGCATCCGGTCTTCGGCGTCGACCGCTACTTCTGGCCGGACGACGCGGAACGGCAGCGGCTGCACTCCGCCACCCTGGACCTGCTCACCCGGCTCGACCTCGCGCACGACCGCACGCTGGCCCCGCACTGGCGAAGCACCCTCCAGACCCTCGGGCACGCGGAACGCGAGTACTTCGGCTGGTCGGAGCACCGCGACGGAACCCGCCACAGCGCACTGGCCGCGCGCCACGGCACGGACGCGGTTCTCGCCACCGTGCGCGACGACCTGGTCGAACTGCGCCCCATCCCGGCGACCCGGCTGGCCACCGCTCTGTTCGACACGCTCCCGACGGCGCCAGGCGCGGCGATCCGTTCCGCGGTCATGGACCGTCCGACCGAGGAAACCCCGGATCCGTTCGACGACAGTGCCGACCGCGACCACTTCGCCACGGTGTTCTCCCGGCCGCAGCGCGCCGTGCATCAGCTCTACACGGCCCGACGGCACGACGGCCGCCGCTTCACCGGCGGCCCGATCACCGCCGTCGACCTCGACCTCGGCCGCGTGCTCACCTACCGCAACGGCGAAGACCGCGTCGAGCTGATCTCCGGCAGCCCACGTGCCGTCGTGAAGGTGTTGAACGACACCTGCGCGGCCCTCTAGTCACGGCTTGTGCCTGAGATCCACCGACAGGGGTTTCCCGGTCTCCAGCAAGGATTTCAGGTTCGAGAGCACGACCGCCCAGCCACCGGAGACGTCCCGGTGCGCCTTCTCGTCGGCAAGGTCGGTGTGCGTCACCGTCAGCCGCACGCTTCCCTGGAACGGCTGGATGTCGAAGACCACCTGCGACGGCACCTGCCCTTCCGGGCCTGCCGGATCGGACCACGTGGTGACGAGCCGCCGCGGCGGGTCCGCCTCGACCACCTCCCCGACCACGTCGGAGACGCCCGAATCGTCGGCCCGCACGTGTGCCCAGGACGAGCCCGGCCGCCAGTCGGACTCGTTGCGATGTGCCCAGTACCGCGCGGTGATCTCGGGGTCGGTCAACGCCTCCCACACCCGCTCCGGCGTGCTCTCGATGTAGGTGACGTAGACGAAACTCGGCTTCTCGTTCATGGCTTCCTCTGCTCGGCATTTGACAGCGTTCAGGACACGCAACCGGGGCCGCTCGAAACGGTCCACCCACCGCTCCTGCATGTCCTGCAGCGGCATCGGGTTCAGGTAGTGCAGCTTCTCCCGGCCCCGGCGGACGGTGCTCACCAGGTTCGCCTCCTCCAGGACCGCGAGGTGCTGGGTGACGGACTGGCGCGCCATCTCCAGCCGGCGGCACAGCTCACCCAGCGTCTGCCCGTTGTCCTCGCGCAGCTGGTCGAGCAGGTACCTGCGGGTCGGGTCGGCCAGCGCCTTGAACACCTTGTCCAGTTCCGGTTGCACACCCACAGTAACGCAGGTGAACACCTGCATGTCAAGGCAGCAGCGTTCGCCCGCAGCGGACGGTCACGGAACGTGACACCCGAAGAGGAAGGTCAGAGCAGTTCGGGTGTGAGCGCCGGAGCGGGCATGTCCGCGTCGAAGGGGAACATCGGCCGCTCGATACCGTGGTGCCCCAGGCGCAGCAGATCCTGGTCGACGCCACCGGGGGTGAGTGCCAGCAGCCAGCCGGCCGCCATGTCGTACAGCTCCGGTTCCAGGTAGCCGATCTTCACGATCACCACGTCGGCACGGCGCGGGTCCAGACCAAGGGCGTGGAAGTCGGACTCCAGGTGGTAGGGCTTGCGCCGCGCGGTCACGATCATCCGCAGGCCACCGACGGCGAACACCACGGCGGTGCCGGCCACCGGGTCGTCCGCGTCGATCGCCTCCACCCGGCCGGTGAGCCAAACCGGACCGTGCGGGCCGGAGTCGATCTTTCCACCCACCGCAACGGACACCGTGGCACCGACGCCTGCAGCCACCGCAGCGGCCACCGCCTCCGGGTCCACAATGGCCGCATACAGCGTGGTCAGCTCAGAGTCCACAACAGACGGCATACGCAGCAGGACATCCAGGCTCCACGACGTGTCCCCGGCACCGCCCGCGGTCGGATTGTCCCCGGAGTCGCTGATGAAGAACGGCCGCTCCGCCGAAGACACCGCATGCGTCAGACATTCCTGCAGGCTGCCGGTCGGCGCGACGAAGACGAAGTCACCCCGAGCATCCCAATAGGACTGGGCGAGCCGACGCGCCTGCGCGAGCACGACATCCTCGTGGTCGCCGCTCACGACCACCGCCGCCTGGCACCGGGGCTCGTCCGCCCAGGCGTAGCCAACCCAGATCGCCGCGTCGAGAACGCCGTCCAGCGACTCGACGTCGTCCACCGCGGAGTACACGCTCTTCGCCGGTTCCAACCGGGTGCTGGTCTTCTCCCCCGGCAGCAGCACCGGCACCTGGACCCAGGCTTTCTTCGGCCGCCCGCCGGAACGCAACCGGGCAACGAGGTTCCGCGCCGCCCGCTCCCGCGTTTCCCACGCGTCAGTGTGCGGAGCCTTGCGGTAACAGGTGATCAGGTCCAGTGCCGAGGCCAGTTCACGGGTGACATTGCCGTGCAGGTCCATCGAAGCCGACAGCAGGACGTCCGGACCGAGGATGGCCCGGATCTCCTGCGCCAGAGCGCCTTCCACGTCGGTGCGGCCGGCCACGCTCATCGCGCCGTGGATGTCGAAGAACAGCCCGTCGAGGTCGCCTGCCGCGCGCAGCCGGCTCAGGATTTCTCCGGACAGCTCGGCGTAGGCCTCCTCGGTGACCGCGCCACCGGGCAGCGAACGGGCGTCGAATAGCGGCACCCACTCCACGTCTCGCGCCCACTCGGCGTCGAGGAAGTCGTAGCGCCCCAAGAGTTCTGCACCACGAAGTATCCGGAAGTCATCCACAGTGGACCGATGTGGGGAGAAAGTGCTCGACTCGATCGCGATTCCGGTGATCCCGACTCGCAGCTTCTTCATCGCCCGCTCCGTATCGCTCGGTCGAACACTTCGTCCAGCGCGAGTGCACCCGCGCCGTACAGCCCCGCGTCCGCGCCGAAGCGCACGCGGTCGATCCTCAATTCCCTGGTGGCCAAGGGAAGGCAGCGTTCGTACAGCGCGCCACGCACCGCCGCGACGAACGCCTCCGAACCGGACAGTGCGCCACCGAGCAGCACCTCGTCGGGATTGCTGAAGTTGACCACAGTGGCCAGGACTTCCCCGAGCTGCAGCCCCGCACGGCGGACCGCGGTGGTCGCGACCGGATGCCCGTCTTCGGCAGTGGCCATCACCTCGGCGGTGCTTTCCACCGCGATCCCCTGCTCCCGCAACTGAGCCACGAGCGCGGCGCCACTGGCCACCGTCTCGAGACAGCCGCGGTTACCGCAGGCACAGGGCCGGTCACCGGCCGCGGGCACGCGCACGTGGCTGATGTCGCCCGCCACCCCGGCGCGGCCACGGTAGAGCTCACCGCCGACCACCAGTCCCGAACCTATGCCGGTGCCGGCTTTCACCGCGAGCAGCGTGCGCCCGGGCGGGCCGGTCACGGATTCGCCCAGCGCCTGCAGGTTCGCGTCGTTGTCGACCACGACCGGCAGATCGAAGTACTCGCACAGGGTTTCCCGGACCGCGAACCCCCGCCAGCCCGGCATTCGTGACGGCAGCGTGATCGTGCCCGCGTCCACGTCGACCGGCCCCGGGAAGGCCACGCCAAGTCCGAGTGTCCGGCCAGGACAGTCGGACTCGGCGATGACGGCCTCGACTGCCTCAACGAAGGCAGCGACCACGTCCGCCGGGTCGCGGTCGATGTCGAGCGGCCGCTCGCGTACGCAGAGCACGTCGCCGGCCATGTCGAGCGCGCCGATCCGCACGTGCCGCGAGCCGACGTCGGCCGCCCAGACGTGACCGAAACCCGCGTTGACCGACAGCAGCTTCGGCCGCCGTCCACCCGCGGAACGCCCTTCGCCGGATTCGGCCAGCACTCCGGCCGCGATCAGTGCCTGCGTGCGCACGGACACGGTGGACTGCGGAAGACCGAGCGCCCGCGCCAGCTCCATCCGCGACGCCGCCTGCCCGTGGGCGATGAGCCACAGCAGGCGCAACGGGCCTGCCGAGTCCTGCGCCACCGGGTCACCCACTTAAATCAGAGATGATGTAACCAAACTGTCAACTCGCGCTCTTGGCAACCACGGTCGCACGTGCAACATTACACGGCAACCGAGATCCGGCCCGCGCACCGCGGGTACGGCTTTCATCAAAGCTGTTGGAAGTGATACCGATGGTGCGAGGCCCGTGGCGTGCCGCGCTCGGCGGCGCACTCGCCGGCGCCCTACTGGTGTCCGGATGCGCGGGGACCGCCGAACACCACGGCGGCGGTTCCGGGAAACCGGTCGACGGCGGCACCGTGCGGTTCGCCATGCCGCCGTCGGCGACCCCGAACTGGATCATGCCGATCTCGATTCCCGGATACGGCGGCAGTTACAACGGCGCCATCCGCGGCACCATGTACGTCCCGTTGTACGTCTACGACGGCGAGTCCGGTTCGGTCGCTCTCGACGACCGGGCCAGTGCGGCCGATCCACCGCGCTACTCCGCCGACGGTACCGAGGTGACCATCACGCTCAAGCCGCTCACCTGGTCCACCGGCGATCCGGTGACCAGCCGGGACGTGGAGTTCTGGCTGAACGTGCTGCGGGCGGGGAAGGACGACTGGGGCAAGTACTCCGCCGGGCTGTTGCCGGACAACGTCAAGGCCTTCCACGCGGTCGACGAACGCACCTTCACGCTCACCCTGGACAAGGCGTACAACCGCGACTGGTTCACGGCCAACCAGCTCAGCCTGGTGGTGCCGATGCCGCAGAAGTCCTGGGACCGCACGAGCGCCACCGGACCGGTCGGCGACCACGACCGCACCCCGGCCGGCGCGAAACAGGTCTTCGACTTTCTGGTCGGTCAGGCGAAAAAGCTCGGAAATTACGCCACTGATCCACTGTGGAAGGTCGTCAACGGGCCGTTCGCACTGAGCGGGTTCACCGCCTCGGGGCAAGTGACGCTGAAGAAGAACCCGCGCTACACGGGCCCCGATCCGGCCAAACTGGACACGGTGCAGTTCCTGACTTTCACCGGTTCCGCGGCTGAGTACAACGTGCTGCGCGCCGGTGGTCTCGACTACGGCTACGTGCCCACTTCGAACCTCGGTCAGCGCAGCCGGCTGGAGGCACAGGGCTACCGCGTCGAACCCTGGAACGGCTGGTCCATCACGTACTCGCCGTTCAACTTCAACAATCCCGAACTGGGTAAGGTGTTCCGCCAGCTCTACGTGCGCCAGGCGCTGCAGCACGCGGTCGACCAGAAGGCCATCACCTCGGTGATCTGGCGCGGTTCGGCCCGCGTCGGCTACGGCCCGGTCCCGCAGGACAACGACACCAAATACCTGTCGTCACGACAGAAGGACAATCCTTATCCGTTCGATCCGGACAAGTCCCGGCAGCTGCTTTCCCGGCACGGCTGGAAGCCCGGCGCCGACGGCGTGCTCGCCTGCGCCGCGCCCGGCACCGGCCCGCAGCAGTGCGGTGAGGGCGTCGAAGGCGGAACCCGGCTGTCCATGACGATGCTCACCGAATCCGGCTCCGACGAAACCGACGGCACCATGCAGGAACTGCGTTCCGAGCTGTCGAAGATCGGAGTCGAGATGAAGATCGACTCGCAGCCGCTGAACACGGTGCTGGCCAACGGAACCGCCTGTACCCCGAAGGACGCCTCGTGCTCGTGGCAGCTGTCCTACTTCGGCACCCAGGGCAGTTGGTACTTCCCGGCCAACCCGAGCGGCGACCAGCTGTTCGCCACCGACGCCGGGACCAACTTCGGCAGCTACTCCGACCGCCGGGCGGACGAGCTGATCGCCGAGACCAACCTGTCCCCCTCGGACCAGCCGATGCTCGACTACAGCGCCTACCTGGCGGAGCAACTCCCGGCGCTCTGGTTGCCGAACCCGCCGTATCAGGTGTCCGCGATAGACACCGCGCTGCACGGCGTCAGCCAGGATCCGTTGGCCGGACTGGCACCGCAACGCTGGTTCTGGACGAGGTGAGGACATGACGCGCTACATCGTGCGCCGGCTCGTGCTCGCCGTGGTGGTCGTGCTGCTGGTCACCGTGGTCACTTTCGTGCTGCTGCACCTGCTGCCCGGCGGCCCCGCGCGGGGTGTGCTCGGCGTCAAGGCGACGCCGGAGCAGATCGCCCGGTTCAACCACGACCAGGGTTTCGACCAGCCACTTCCCGTGCAGTTCTGGGACTACCTGGTACGGCTGTGCAGCGGCGACCTCGGGGATTCCTACACCCAGAACTCGCCGGTCAGCGCGCTGCTGGCCGAGCGGCTGCCGAAAACCCTGCTGCTCACCGTGCTCTCCACGCTGCTCGCGATCGTCGTCGCGCTCCCGCTCGGGGTGTGGCAGGCGGTCCGCCGCGGCCGTGCGGTCGACCACGTGACCACCACGATCACCTTCCTGCTCTACGCCACTCCGGTGTTCTTCCTGTCCCTGGTGCTGATCATCCTTTTCGCCCAGGTACTGCCGTGGTTTCCGGCGCAGGCCGCGCAGGGTGAGACGGTCGGCGCGCTGCTGTCCCAACCGGGCTCACTGGTCCTGCCGGTGATCGCGGGCACCGGGGCCGCGCTCGCCGCGTTCAGCCGCTACATGCGGGCATCCACTTTGGACAACCTGTCCGAGGACTACGTGCGCACGGCCCGGGCCAAGGGCACTCCGGAACGTACGATCATCTGGCAGCACGTCTGGCCGAACTCGCTGACCTCGGTCGTCTCCATGCTCGGCTACTACGTGCCAGTGGTGTTCAGCGGTTCGCTGGTGATCGAGTCCATGTTCAACTACCCCGGCGTCGGCCTGTTGTTCTGGAACGCCGCGCGCAACGCCGATTTCCCGGTGCTGCTCGGCGTGGTGCTGGTCGTCGCCGTGGCCACTGTGGTCGGTTCCCTGCTCGCGGATCTCGTCCAGCTGGCGATCGACCCGCGGGTACGGGTGAAGGGAGCCCGGTCGTGACCGTCCTTTCCCGGCTCTTCGCGCGCCGGACCGCACTGGCCGGGGCCATTCTGCTGCTGCTCGTTGTCCTGTTCTGCGTGCTGGGGCCGGTGCTCTACGGCACCGACCAGTCGCACACCGACCTGTCCGCGGCCCGGCTGGGTCCCGGCGCCGGACACCCGCTGGGCACCGACGACCTGGGTTACGACGTGCTGGGACGGCTGATGGTCGCCGGCCGCACGTCGCTGGTGATCGGCGTGCTCGCCGGGCTGATCGCGACCGCGATCGGCGCGGTGTGGGGTGCGGTGGCCGGCTACACCGGCGGCTGGGCGGACACCGTGCTGATGCGGATCGTCGACACCGGCGTCGCCATTCCGGCGCTGTTCCTGCTGCTGGTGGCGGCCACGCTCGTCACCCCGAGCGTCGGCGTGCTGGCGCTGCTGATCGGCGGAGTGTCGTGGCTGGTGCCGGCACGGCTGATGCGCGCGGAGACAGTGAGCCTGCGCGAACGTGACTACATCCGGGCCATCACCGTGCTCGGCGCGAGCCGCACGCGGGTGGTGTTCCGGCACATCATCCCGAACGCGATCGGCACCGTGGTGGTCAACGCGACCTTCCAGATCGCCGACGCGACCCTGCTCGTGGCGTACGTGAGCTTCCTCGGCCTCGGCGTGCCCGCGCCGGACACCGACTGGGGCGCGATGCTGTCCAAGGGCATCACCTACACCTTCGACGGCGCGTGGTGGCTGATCCTCCCGCCGGGCATCGCGATCGTGCTGGTCGTGTGTGCGATCAACTTCCTCGGCGACGGGCTGCGTGAGGCCTTCGCGGTGAAGGGGCGGCGATGAGCGAGACAGTGCTGGACATCCGTGATCTCCGGGTGTCCTATCAGGACGGATCGACGGCGGTGGACGGGCTTTCGCTGTCCGTGGCCCATGGCGAGATCGTAGCGCTGGTCGGCGAATCCGGCTCGGGCAAGAGCACGGCCGCACTGGCCGTGCTCGGTTTGCTCCCCGCGGGTACGGCCGTGTCCGGTTCGATCACCCTGACCGGGCAGAATGTGCTCGACGCGGGCGCCGAGCAGCTGCGCACACTACGCGGACCGGCCGCCGGGATGGTCTTCCAGGAACCGATGACCGCGCTGAACCCCTTGCGTACCGTCGGGTTCCAGCTCGCCGAGGCGATCCGCAACCACGACCCCGCCCGGCTGCGGCACAAGCGTTACCACCCGCGTTGCGTGGAGCTGCTCGAGCGCGTCGGCGTGCCGGAACCCGCGGTGCGGCTGAGGCAGTATCCGCACCAGCTTTCCGGCGGCCTGCGCCAGCGCGTGATGATCGCGATCGCACTCGCCGCCCGGCCCCAGCTGATCATCGCGGACGAACCGACCACCGCGCTCGACGTCACCGTGCAGCAGCAGATCCTCGACCTGCTCCGGGACATCCGGGAGAAGGAGGGCACCGCGACGCTGCTGATCACACACAACATGGGGGTGGTCGCCGACGTCGCCGACCGGGTGCTCGTCCTGCGCTCCGGCAACCTCGTGGAGGAGGCGCCGGCCACCGAGCTGTTCTCCACGCCCCAGGCCGAGTACACCCGGGAGCTGCTCGCCGCGGTCCCGCAGCTCGGTTCGTTCACCCACGAACCGCTGCCGGAGGAGCCCGCCCGTCCGGTGCTGGCACTGTCCGAAGTGGTCGTCGAGTACGACCGACGCCGTGCGGTCGACCAGGTTTCCCTCAACGTGGCGCCGGGCGAGATCGTCGGCCTTGTCGGCGAGTCCGGTTCCGGCAAGACCACGCTCGGCAACTGCGCGCTCGGGCTGGTCACCCCGAAGTCCGGCACGGTGGAGGTGCTCGGTGGTCCGCTGCCGCGCGGCACCGGCCGCACCGCACGCGAGGTGCGCAGGCGGATCGGCGCGGTGTTCCAGGACCCGGCTTCGTCGCTCGACCCACGGATGACGGTCGCCCAGACCGTCGCCGAGCCCCTGATCGTGCACACTTCGGCCGGGCGCGGGGAACGCCGGCGAAAGGTCCGCGAACTCCTCGACGCGGTGGAGCTCCCGGAGGCGATGCTCCGCCGGTACGGGCACGAGCTTTCCGGCGGTCAGCGACAACGCGTGAGCCTGGCCCGTGCCCTCGTGCTGGGGCCGGAGCTGCTGATCGCGGACGAACCGACGAGCGCGCTGGACGTCTCGGTCCAGGCCGCCGTGCTGGAGGTGTTCCGGCGGCTGCACACGGAGTTCGGGTTCGGCTGCCTGTTCGTGAGCCACGATCTCGCCGTGGTGGACAGCCTGTGCGACCGCGTGGCGGTGCTGCGTTCGGGCGAAATGGTGGAGCACGGGCCGGCGGACGTCGTGCTGCGCACCCCGGAACACCCCTACACCCGGGCGTTGCTGCTTTCCTCTCCGGTACCTGATCCGCGGCTGCAACGTGATCGGCGGGCCGCGCTGTCCACTTCGGACCCAGCCGGGTGAAGGCCGGGGTGGACATCGGTGCCACGAAGACACTCGTCGTGCTGTGCGACACCGAAGGCCGCGAGCTGGCCTCGGCGTCCGCGCCTTCGGAGGCACACCACGGCGGCGCGGCCATCCTCGACCGCGCGGCAGCGCTGGTCAGCTCTCTGGTGCCGGATCGCTGTGCACTGACCGGGGTCGGCGTCGGCGCGGCCGGAGTGGTCGACCCGGCCGACGGCACGATCGTGGTCACTGGCGATTCGTTCACCGGCTGGGCAGGCACCGCGGTGAACGCGGAGCTGTCCGCGAGGCTGGACGGAGTGCCGGTGCGCACGGAGAACGACGTGAACGCCTTCCTGCTCGGCGAACTGTCCACAACGGACCGGCATCTGCTCGGCGTGGCACTCGGCACCGGAGTCGGCGGGGCCCTGTACGTGGACGGCCGGCTGCTGCACGGCGGCGGCACGGGCGCCGGCGAGATCGGCCACCTCGGGCGGTTCGGTCCCGCGCCGTGCACGTGCGGGCGGATCGGGCACTTGGAGGCTTACGCGTCCGGACGGTCACTCGCCCGCCGTTACGCCGAGGCGACCGGCCGTGACCTGCCCGCGGAAACAGTCGCGGCCGCCGCACACGACGGCGATCCGGAAGCCGGCGCGGTGTTCGAGGACGCGGGCCGCTTCCTCGGCGAAGCGATCGCCCACGCCGCCGGCCTGCTCGGCATCGCCGGCGCCGTGGTGGGCGGCTCGGTCACCGGCTCGTGGTCACTGCTGGAAAAGCCGCTTCGCCAGGCCCTCGCCGAACAACCGCTGCTGTCGGGCGCACCGGTCGAAGTCCGGCTGTCCCGCAACGGACCCAAGGCAGTCGCCCGCGGCGCAGCCACTCTCGTCGCCGGCTGAGGACCGCGGCCCGGCTGGCACACATGGGGCGACCGGAAGCTACGGATCGGCTGGCGTGCACGGGTAGGTTGAGGACTGGCGTGCACGGCTGAGGGCTGCCGGTCGGCTGAGGGCTACGGGGTCGACTGGCGCACACGGCGAGCCCCGGGCCAAGGGCCGATCGGCGTACACCGTCCACTCGGGGCCGACCACCCGGCCGACGCCGGCTGTCCACCGTCCGTAATCGGTGATCCGCCCGGTTTGCCCGACGCCGTCCGACGCTGTCCGACGGCGACACCGCCTGCCCGCTCACCCAGGTCAGTCCCGCCCAGGTCACCGGCTCAGTGCCCTACGCTGCGGTTTCGCCTGTTCAGCGTGGCCTCGCCGGACTTCCGGCCGGGAACGTGATCTCCCCGTTGCTGACAGCGACCGGCTTGGTCTATACCATTCAACTCCACTAGCATGCAGTGGTCCGGTCGGCCCGCCGGAGCGGCAGCCCGCGAGGGGGAAGGTATGAGCGCCATCAGGCGGAACATCGTCCCGCTCAGGTACACAGACCCGAGCGTGGTCGCTTACGTGCGCAGTCCGAGCGAGTGGCTGGTGTCGAACTGCGGCTGGATCCGCGGACGCGAGGGCGTACTCCTGCTGGACACCTGCGGGACCGAGCAGCACACCCTGGACCTGGTCGCGGACGTGCGCAAGTACTCGACCGTCGAAATGCCGCTCACCGTGGTGCTGACCCACGCGCACGGTTCACACTCGAACGGCACCGGCGTCGCGCTGCGCAACGGCGGGCGGGTGCTGGCCGCGGCCGCGGCGGTGGGTGACGTCCGGGCCGGGCCGCGGCGCGACGAGGCGAACTTCCACTGCACGCACTGGGGCACGCTGGAACCACCGCCGCCGGAGGTGGTGCACGCGGTCATCGAGCCGGTCGAGGTCGACCTCGGCGACGTGGTCGTGGAGGTCGTACCGTTCCCCGGAGTCGCGCACACCGACGGTGACCTCGTGCTGTTCGAGCCACGCACCGGCACGCTGTTCGCCGGCGGGCTGCTGTCCGTCGGCGCCACGCCGCTGGCCGCGTTCGGTTCGGTGCCCGGCTGGCTGACCGCGCTCGACTGGCTGGACAAGGTCTTCCCGGACGTGCGCACGTTCGTACCCGGACACGGCGAGCTACGGCATCCGGGCAGCTTTCCCATTGCCGTGCAGCGCACCTACCTGCACTGGCTGCTCGACGCGACCGCGTCGGCGGACACCCCGGACTTCACCGGGCTGGCCACCATCGCCCGCCGCCGCTGGCCCACCTGGACCCTCCCGGAGCGGCACCTCGGCAACCTCATGCGGGCACACGCCGACCAGCACGGCCACCCGCTGTCCCCGAGCGCCGTGATGCAGGCGATCACCGAGGCGGCGGGCGGGAAGATCGACCTGGATGAACGACTCGGCCGCTGATCCCGCGCACGGTCGCGAGTGGACACCAGCGCAGTCGTCTGGTCGGCGCGTCCCGAGTGGACACTCGCCTGCCCGCTTCCCGACGCAGCCAGTCGCCGCAGCACGCGTCCGAGGCCGCCAGTAGCGGCACCGATGAACCGGCGCCGGAGTGGCCCGTCACCGCGGGTGCCGGGCCGGCTGGTCCGGAGTCAGGACTTCTTGCGGCCACCCCGCTTGCGGGCCGGCTTGGCGGGCGTCTCCTCGACCGTCTCCTCGCGCTCCTCGTAGGCGCGGACGATCTCCGCGGGCAGCCGTCCGCGGTCGGAGACCTGGAAACCGTTGGCCTCGGCCCATTCGCGCATGGTGCGGTTGCGTTCGCGGTCGGCCGCGGTGGACGCCGGACGCGGGGCGGTACCCGCGGCGATCCGGACCTTGCGGCCACCGACCCGGCGGGAGGCGCCGACATAGGGAGCCAGCTCGTCGCGCAGGGCGGCGGCGTTGTCCTCGGACAGGTCGATCTCGTAGTTCACGCCGTCGAGACTGAACGGGACGGTCTGTTCGGCAATGCTGCCGTCGATGTCGTCCACCATCTCGACATGAACCTTCTGCGCCATGGTTCGCGTTCCTTCACCTTCTACAGGATGTGCCTTTGGTAACCCTATCGTGTCGACAGAGGACTCGCGCCGTGAGTGGCATTCCGGCAAATACCGGTCCCCGCGGCTGCCCGAATCCGCGCAGCCGGGAATGGCGAAGGCCGCCGGGGCGAACCCGGCGGCCTTCGGTGGGTGACGAATCGCTGACCCGGTGTCATCTCCGGATGGCGCATTCCGGTCAGTGGCCGGCGAGCGCGCCCGTCTCCGGATCGAGCGGCAGCTTGCCCGCACGCGGCCACCAGAAGTCGAACATGCTGTCCAGACTGCCGGCCCGGCTGTCGAACGACGCGTCACCGATCCGGCCCGTGAACCAGTTGTCCTCGATGAACTTCAGCACGGACGTCTGGTCAGTCCGGGTGTGATCGACGTGGTTCACCCTGCTGTAGGGCGAGATGACCAGCAGCGGCAGCCGCGGTCCGTAACCGCAGCGGTCGGCGTAGCCACCCTGGCCGGCCGGTTTGCCGGTGCACACGGCCTGATCCTGCGAGGCGTCGCGTGAACCGTTGACCACGGCCGGGCGCACGTGGTCGTACCAGCCGTCGGAATCGTCGTAGGCGAGCACGATCGCGGTCGAACGCCACTCCGGCGACTGCTGGATCCTGTTGATCTGACCCGCCACGAATTGCTGTTCGTCGAGTGGATCCGAGTATCCGGCGTGGGCGTCCTGGTACTCCGGCGCTTTCAGGAAGCTGACCGCGGGCAGCGAGCCCGCCTTCAGCGAATCGTCGAAGTCGCTGATGTCGTACTGGTGGTTCGCCCGGTCGGTCTGGCCGATCGCCTGCAC
Source organism: Amycolatopsis jiangsuensis (assembly GCF_014204865.1). Lineage (NCBI taxonomy): Bacteria > Bacillati > Actinomycetota > Actinomycetes > Pseudonocardiales > Pseudonocardiaceae > Amycolatopsis > Amycolatopsis jiangsuensis. The sequence continues at coordinate 6,969,071 of NZ_JACHMG010000001.1, read as the reverse complement.
CGAGGACGGCGGCAGGTGGTGCGGATTCGAGGTCGACTGGTAATACTGGAACGGTTCGTGATGCGGGCTGTAATCGACCGACGACTGGTTGCCCACGTTGGCGTGCTGCTGTCCGCACACCGCGTATCCGTTGGCCGTGCCGGTCGGACGGAATCCGCCCTGGAACCAGCCCCAGGTGACCCGGCGCCGGTTGAGCAGGTCACCGATGGTGCGGCCCCGCATCGCGCCGAGGTTGTCGGTGGCGGTGTGGTTCTTGTCCGAGCAGTCGTCCCACGCGGGATCCGGATCGTTGATCACCGTGCCGATGCCCTCGGCGTCCGGGGACTGGGTCACGTACGGGTCCGTGACCGCCTCGTGCGAAACCGGGTCGACCGCCTGCATTCCGTGGGTCTGGCCGGAGATCAGGTCGATGGCGCCCGGCGTGGACGGGCCGAACACGGTGTTGAACGAATTGTCGCTGAGCGCGTAGTGCTGCGCATAATTCCACATCGCGGTCACGGTGTTGCCGTCGTAGTAGTCCATGACGAGGCCGGGTTCGCCGAACAGCACCGGCTGGCCGGTGCACTTGTCGGTTTCGGTCTTCTCGACGAACTTGTCCATCCGGCCGCCGTTGAAGGCGGCCTGTTCCGCGCCGTAGCTGTGGTTCTGGTCGCAGGTCAGCGCCTGGTCAGGGCCGAGCCGTTTCGGGTTGTAGGCGTTCGGGTTCCCGGTCAGCAGGTGCTGGTCCAGTCCGTTGACCTCCGGGGTGCCGGGCGCGGCGTGGAACGGGGTGCCGTTCTCGTTGGTCGCGTTGGGGTAGGTGCCGAAGTAGTGGTCGAACGAAATGTTCTCGCCGAAGATCACCACCACGTGCTTGATCGGGGTGCGGGTGGGCAGCCACGACGCGGGGAGCGCCTGCAGCTGTTGCGCGTCCGCCGGCGTGGCCGCGGAGCCGGTGGCGATGGCGAGCACTGCGGCCGAGGCCAGTGCGCCGGCTCCAAGCAACCACCGCCGGTGGCGCCGTCCGCCGATTGCTGTGTCCACTGCGGATTCCTCCTGAGTTGGTTACCTCGTGGTGGGAGCTCGCCGGACGCTCACTGCAGGAGCGCCCGGCCGAAGTGGTCGCCGGGACCGGTGACGCCGGGCAGGGCGAAGAAATAGCCGCCGCCGAACGGGGAGATGTAGTCGGCCAGCGGCTCGTCCACCAGCCGCTGCTGGGTGGCCTCGAACTGGCGCTCGAGATCCTGCTGGTAGCAGGTGAAGACCAGGCCCATGTCCAGGTTGCCGTTGCCGTCCACGCCACGGTCGTAGTTGACCGAACGACGCAGGATCCGGCTGGAGTCGGTGGCCCGGGTGCGGGGGTTGGCCTTGCGGATGTGGCTGGTGAGCGGGATGACGGTGCCGGTCGGGTCGTCGGCGTACCGCGGAACGTCCGGTTCGGACGCCCCGTCCAGTGGGGCACCGGTGTCCCGGCGGCGGCCGAACATGTTCTCCTGCTCGGTGAGCGAGACCCGGTCCCAGAACTCGACGAGCATCCGGATCAGCCGGATCACCTGGTAACTGCCGCCGGCGGTCCAGGCAGGCTCGCCCGCGCCCGAGGCCCACACCAGCCGGTCCAGCTCGGCGTCGACCGGATTGGCGGTGCCGTCCTTGAACCCCATCAGGTTGCGCGGGGTGCCGGAGGGCCGCGACGGCGAGCTGAACCCGTTGATCTTCCAGCGCAACTGCATTCCGCCGCGGGTGGCGCGGGTGAGGTCGCGCAACGCGTGCAGCACCGTGTCGGTGGTTCCCGCGGAAACCGTCAGCGACAGGTCCCCGTGGCATTGAGCGGGATCGAGTGCGTCGTTCGGGAAGATGGTCATCGGCTTGAGTTTCTTCGGCCGTCGGCCGGCCAGGCCGTAGCGCTCGTCGAACAACGACGAACCGACGCCGACCACCACGCCGAGATCGCTCTGCGGCACCATCGGACCGAGCACGCCGGAATCGGCCGGTGGCGCGGTGATCCCGACCGCGGACGGGGCACCACCGGCAGTGAGGAACCTGGCCCGGTCGGTGATCTCACGCAGCAATTCGGCCAGCTCGCCGCGGTTTTCGGCGATCACGTCGAACGACGCCACCACGGACTGTGCCGCCGGTGCTCGGAGGATCGCCGCTTGATGCGTTCCGTGGAATGGGACCGCGGCTTGTTCCGCGGCTGATCCCGTGGTTGGTTCCGCGGCCTGTTCCGTGGTTGGTTCCGCGGCTTGTTCCGTGGTTGGTTCCGCGGCTTGTTTCGCGGCTTGTTTTGTGGCGGAGGCGCTGCGATTCGCGTTGCCACTCGCGGCCGCTTCCGCGGCGGCGCCAGTGACGGCTCCCGTGGCGAAGCCCGCACCGACCGTCGCAGCGCCGACCACGGTGCGGCGCAGGAACCCGCGCCGGGAGGATTCGGTGTTCACGCCGGCTCCGCGCAGGAACTGTTGGCAGCGTCTCTGCCTGTACTGCGAGGGGACCCCGCGGCCCTGCCGGCTCCGTGGCCGGAGTACTTCGCAGGCGCTGATTCTGCCCCGCGGAGAGGGATACGTGCGACCGTACTCACGAAATTCTCCTCGGTTCGGTGATGGCCGCGATCGGGGCGAGCTGTTCGGTCAGTTCGCTGACGTCGCCGTTGATCTTCTGCCGCTGCTGCCGGCTGAGCGCGCTGACCGGCGTCCACGAGCCGTCGGCTCGACGGGCGCTTTCAACTGTTGCTTCGGCACGTTTCAACCACCCGTCCACTGTGGATAGGCGCGGGTAGCGCGTGTTCAGCACAGGACGCAAGACGTCGAGTACTGTGTGGACGCCGTCGAGATTGGCTCGCGCGGTGGCGAGATTGGTGCCACTGCCATAGTCGGTGTGTGCGGTCAGTTCGAACTGCAGAGTGTTCTCCACGATCTCGTGTGCACGCAGGCCGAGGTCGTTGGGATCGATTTGGCTGTCCGGAAAGGACTCCCGGAGGTTCCGCACGTCGTTGTCGAGCTGGTCGGCGACCGAGCCGAGCGTGGCCGGGTCCTGGTCGTGCCAGAGTCCGTATTCGAGCCGGTGGAAACCGGTGAAGTCCGGGTCGCCGACGCCGGCGGGCAGGCCGTCGGGGGTGCCGTTGATCGCTGCGTCCGAGTCGCCGAAGGCGTCGTAGGCCGCGCCGAGGCGCTCGTAGGTCAGATGTGCCGTCAGCCAGGCGGATTCGCCTGCCGGACGGTCGCCCCGGTGGATCGCGTTCCTCAGTTTCGCCACGTCGGCGACGAGCTGGTCGAGGCCGCTGGTCACGTGCGCCTGGTAGTTCTTGAGCGGTGCCAGCAGGTCGTTCCGGGTGACCGGCGCGACGCCAGGGCTGCGGTCCGCACCGCCGGCCACGGTGACAGCGGGACCGACGATCGCGGACGAGTCCTCGGGCAGGCAGCGGAACGCGTAGCTGCCGTTGCCCAGCGTCACGCGCAGGGGCCTGGTGGTGCCGGTGCCGAGCCCCTCGACCTCGCCGTAGACCACCCCGGTGGCCGGGTCGATCAAGTCCACCTCAGCAGTGACCGAGCCAGTGTTGCGCAGGTGGAACGTCTGCTCACCCGCGTGCGGATCGACCCAGCCCCGCCCACAGGCCGATCGCGAAACCTGGATTTCGGACGCCCGCGCGGCTCCCCCGTCCGGCCACACCGAAAAGCCGACCCCCACCGCGGCGGCCAGCACCACCACCCCGGAGCACCCCATCACCCAACGGGCACGCACAGACCCCGGCACGCCACTCTCCCGCACTAGTTCGGACCACCGGACGGGAATTATGCGTGCGGAAAGTGAAGAAATCCGCAGTGAACGGGGCCCAATCCCGGGAATTCACCAGGACTTCAACCGGAAACGGGAGAAACTCGGAGATACCGACCAAAGCTCCCGGGGTGGCACGGTGGGTCCGTCGCGTGGGGTGTGCTGAGTCCGTCGCGTCGGGAGCGCTGGGTCCGCTTGGAGCGTCGGGAGCGCTGGGTCTGTCGCGTCCGGGTGCTGGGTCCGCCGCGTCGGGAGCGCTCGGCCGCCACGTCGGCAACCCTGGGTCCGACGCGTCGGGAGCGCACAGTCTGCCACCTCAGGGACGCCGGGGCCGTCACGTCCGCAACGCCGGTTCCAACCCGTCGAGAACGCTGGGTTCCTATGGAGGGCCGAGCGTCCCGTCGCGAGCGTCGGGAACGCTGGGTTCGTCGCATCGGAAACGCTGGGTCCGCATGGAGCGCCAGGAGCGTCCCGTCGGGGCGTCGGGGCGTCGGGGCGTCGGGGCGCAACGGCTTGGCGATGGTTAACGGGATGTTCGCGGTGGCGGGATGCCTGCCGTTACAGAGTTCCTGCCGTTACAGAGTTCCTGCCGTTACAGAGTTCCTGCCGTTACAGAGTTCCTGCCGTTACGGAGTGCCTGCCGCTCAGGCGTACCGGCGACGCCTGCGCCGTCGCCGCTGCTATTGAAGCGTCGTCTCGACGGCCGCCGTCGAGAGTGCCGCTGCACGGATGTTTCGGGCTGACGACGGTCAGCGAAGCCATGTCCGCTCGAACGTATCGGCGCAGGAATAGCGGTCGAGATCAGTACCGCGCGGACGTGCCGGGGATGGCGAGGGCTAGTAGGGCAACTGCCGTTCAGGCGTAGGGGTACGACGACAGTCGTCGGGACCATTGCCGTACCGAAGTGCCGGACTGGCGGTGATCAAAAACCCGACTACCGCTCAAGCATCCGGCAACCGTCGGGTCCAGCGCCGGACGAGTTTCAGGCGCTGGCGAGGGTCAGTAGCGCGACGACCGTTCAGGTTCAGGGGTGTCGCGGCAATCGCCCGGGGTGACTGCCGTGGCAGGCGGGGCCAGCGTAGGACAAGCGCACGGAATCGGGGCGTCGGTGTGCCCACGTCTGGGTGCCGGCGAGGGTGGCGATGGTTCGCCCCGGGGTGGGGCGCGGGGTGGTCAGGCGGCGCGGGGTTGAGCGGTGTGGCGGGTGTTGCTCCGAGGCTGCTGCCAGGGGTCGAGGAACTCGGGTGGGGTGAACTGTGGGAGGCCGTTGACGATGCGGAGGCTCCAGTCACTGCGGTGGAGCAGGCGATGGTGGGGCCCGCACAGCAGGGCGAGGTTGTCCAGTCTGGTGTGGCCGCCGTTCCACCATGGGCGCACGTGGTGGGCTTCGCAGTGACGGGGTGGTCGGGAGCAGCCGGGGAAGGCGCAGCCGTGGTCGCGTAGGGCCAGGGCGGTGCGGATCGGGTCGGTGACCAACCGTTTCGCGCGGCCGACGTCCAGTGGCTGGCTTTCCGCGTCGAGTACGGCTGGGATGAGGCGGCAGTCGCAGGCGAGGATGCGGGCTTCGCCGGCGGTGAGTCGGGTGACCAGGTCCAGGCAGGCCGTGCCGAGTCCGCTGCGGAGCACGTCGAGCGGGACCGTGACGACGAGGTCGGCCCGGTTACCACTGTGGTTCGGTGCGTCCGGGTGGCTCGCGGCCAGCGCGATGACCTGCATGAAGGCGTCCCCGTATCGCTCGGCTCGTCCTCGTCGCGCGTGGCCGGGGCCGGGGTTGGGGTTGGGGTTGGGGTTGGGGTTGGGGTTGGGGTTGGGGTTGGGGTTGGGGTTGGGGTTGGGGTTGGGGTTGGGGTTGGGGTTGGGGTTGGGGTTGGGGTTGGGGTTGGGGTTGGGGTTGGGGTTGGGGTTGGGGTTGACACTAGCGCCGCCAGCCGGGCCGGCACCGGGGCCGCCAGCCGGGCCGGCACCGGGGCCGACGCTAGCGCCGCCAATCGGGCCAACACCGGGGCCGACACCAGCGCCGCCAGCCGGGCCAACACCGGGGCCGGCGGGGCGGGGTGCGGCGAGGGGCTCCAGCAGGGCCAACGCTTTCGCGCCGGAAACGGGGTCGAGGTGCCCGTCGAAGACCACGGTGCCGTCCTTGCGGGTGCGCAACCGCAAGGCACGGTCGGGTTCCGGGCGGTCACGAGGTGGGGCGCCATCCGGGTCGAGCAGGTCCAGGGCGCGTTGGCCGGCTGTGGCGATCTCGGACACTCCGGCCGTACGGGCCAAGTCGACCAGGGTTTTCTCCGTGCGGTCCCGATCGTCCGCGCGGACGGTGGCGGGGATGGCCTGCAGGACCGACACGACCGCGTCCACATGAGCGGGAGCGAGCGCACCTTCGGCCGCCGCCTGCCCGGCCAGCGGTGCCACGGCCGGGACCTTCGCACCGTCGATACCGTGGCCGGGGTTGACCGCGAGCGCTCGCCCGACGAGCTTGCGCACCGCCGCAGGGGACGTTCGCGCCATTTCCGCCACCAACGCGGTCGTCGACGAATAGCCGAGCTCGCGCGAACCGCCCGCGTCCAGGTGGGCGATCACTTGGCAGACCCGGGATTCCTGTCGCCACAAGGCCGTCAGCTCCTCCCGCAGCAGGGCGGCAACCTCCCGCGCGGTGAGCTGCCACAGCTCCCGCGGCGGACTGGGGGACGAAGTCTGGGTCACCACACCATTCTATGGTGGTCGCACGGGTGTTCGACACTGCACGATCGGGTGGACCGGGGCATTCGGCCTCGGTGAGCGGGAAATGCAGCTATACAAGCGAAACATGAAACCACGGCCGATGGGAACGACCATGGCCACGCAGCTTTCACCGAAGCAATCAGGCACGACAGGAACCTACGCAACCACCACTGACAACCGACCACCCATGACCGGTGCCGACGGCCCCGGCGACCGACCGACAGGCAGTCACCCGTGACCGGCACCGACGAAACCGCAGCCACCAACCGGCAGGCACCCACCCGCCAACCGCAACCACGGATCCGAAGCCACCAACCGAACACCTCAGCTAACGAACCCGCATGCGCTCGTCTGACCACTCGCGCGCCAAGCGTTTCGCGCACATGCGGAGCAGGCGCGGTGCTTCCGCGACGCATCGGGATTCGTCCGGATCCACATCGGACAGTGCGTACACCGCGTGGAAGCCTGCGGATCGCCACTGTGCCTCGGTGAGCAGGCAGCGTCCGGCCAGCGCGACCACCGGCGTGGTGCCCGCCGCGTGGAGGACGCCGACTGGGGTTTTTCCGCGCAGGGACTGGGCGTCCAGGGATCCTTCGCCGGTGATGACGAGGTGCGCGTCGCGGGCTGCGGTGGCGAAGTCCAGAAGCTCCAGCAGTACCTCGATTCCCGGCCGGATCCGGGCGCCGAGAGCGGCCAGGGCGGCGAATCCGACACCGCCTGCCGAGCCGGCGCCCGGGGTGGTCGCGTGTTCCGCGCCCAGGATCTCCGACCAGCGGTGCAGGCCTTCTTCGAGCGCGGCGACGTCGGCTGGGGTCGCGCCCTTCTGCGGGCCGTAGACAGCGGCGGCGCCGTCCGGGCCCAGGAGCGGGTTGTCTACATCGGACGCCAGCACCAGGTCCACGGGAGACAGTCCGGACAGGTCCACAGTGGCCAGTCCGGACAACGCGGCACCGCCGGGTGGCGACGAATTGCCGGAGGCATCCAGCAGCCGGGCTCCCAGCGCGGTCAGCAGTCCGGCACCACCGTCGGTGCAGGCGCTTCCGCCGACGCCCAGCACGACCTGGGTCGCACCGGCGGCGACTGCGGCGGCGATCAGCTCGCCGGCGCCGTGGCTGGAGGCGGTGCGGGGCGCGGGCACGCCGCCGGGCAGCCGCGACAGACCGGACGCCTCGGCCAGTTCCACCACCGCCACCGGGCCGCGGAGCGCGAAGTACGCGGTGATCCGCCGGCCGGTCGGGCCGGTCACCCGAGCGGGAACGCGGCGGAACCCGGCGGCGACGGCGGCGTCCACCGTGCCTTCGCCGCCGTCCGCGACCGGCAGGCGGCGGACCGGTTCCCCGGGCACCACCGCGGCGAAGGCCGACGCAACCGCGTCCGCCACCTCCGCCGCGGTGAGCGAGCCCTTGAACTTGTCCGGCGCCACCAGCACAGTCACGACCGCACCCCGGCCGCACCAAGCGAACATTCGGACTTGTCGGCCGCCACCGGCACCGTCACGACACCACCCCCGGCACGACGAGCAAACCCTTGTCCGGCGCCACCAGCACGCTCACGCGGCGGCCCCGGCCCGGAACACCCGCCAGTCGGCGACTTCGGTGATGTCGCGCAGCGGAACGTGCGAGGTCAGCGGCTTTCGCAGCAGCATGCCGAACGCCGAGCTGCCGTCCGCGAGTTCGACCACTCCCAGCTCCAGTTCGGGTGGTTCGGCCGGCAGCACCCGGTCGCGCAGCACGTCCAGCGGCACGTCGTAGACCTCGCCGGCGATCGCCGCGCCGCCGTGCGCGACCGGGACCAGCGCCGGGCACTGGCCGCCCACCGAGTAGAACCGGTACTTCGCCGCGGTGGCGATTTCGGCGACCAGCGGGGCGCCCTCGAGCAGGTGGTGCAGCGGCTCGCCACGCATGGCACCGCCGTTGAGGAAGATCAGCGTCATGTCCTTCTCCTTCCGCTAGAAGATCGCCCTGACCACGTCGATTCCGAAGTAGACGGTGAAGACCAGCGCCAGCACGGTGAGGATCCAGCCGGCGTCACGCCATTTTCCGCGGCACGTCTTGATCAGCACGAAGGCGATCAAGCCCGCGCCCACGCCGTTGGTGATCGAGTAGGTGAACGGGATCAGCGCGACGGTGAGGAACACCGGGATCGTGTAATCACTGTCGTGCCAAGGAATATTGCGGCACTGCGCGACCATCATCCCGCCGATCACGACCAGTGCGGGCGCTGCCGCCTGCGCCGGGACGATTCCGGCGATCGGTGTGAAGAGCAGGGTCGCGGCGAACAACAGACCACTCACCACGCTCGCCAGGCCGGATCGCGCACCCTCGCCGACCCCGGCGGCCGACTCCAGGAACACCGTGTTGGGTGACGAACCCGAGACCCCGCCGGCAATCGCGCCCGCGCCGTCGACCAGCAGGATGCGACCCATCCGCGGTACGCGGCCGTTCTGGGCCAGCCCGGCTTCGGCCGACACACTCGTGATCGTGCCCATCGCGTCGAAGAATCCCGACAGTACCAGGGTGAACAGGAAGATGGTCGCGGTGAGCGCGCCGGCCGAGGCGAAGCCGCCGAACAGATCGACGTGCCCGAGCAGCCCGAAGTCCGGTGCGGCGACCACTTTCCCGGGCAGCGTCGGGGTGGTCAGGCCCCAGTCCCCGACGCCGAACCCGTCGTGCAGTACCACCGCCAGCACGGTCGCGACGGCGATGCTGATCAGTACCGCGCCCGGCACCTTGCGTGCCATCAGCACGGTCATCAACAGCAGCCCGAAGCAGAACACCGCGATCGGCCAGCCGTCGAGGTGCCCGTCGAGGCCGAGCCGCACCGGCACGGTGGAGTTCGCCGAGTCCGGGGTCCGCGTCACGAACCCGGCGCTCACCAGGCCGACGAGCGCGATGTAGAGCCCGATTCCGACGGTGATCGCGGTCTTCAACGGGCCGGGGATCGCGTTCATGATGCGTTCCCGTATCCCGCTGACCGCCATCAGCACGATGCAGACACCCTCCAGCACGACCAGGCCGAAGGCCTGCGCCCAGGTCATCTGCGGTGCCATCTGGAACGCGACGATCCCGTTGATGCCCAGGCCGGCGGCGAGCGCGAGCGGGGCGTTGCCGACCAGTCCCATGAGGACGGTCATCACCGCGGCGGCGAGCGCGGTGGCGGTGGTCACCTGTGCGGCGCTGAGTTTCGCACCGGTGATGTCGGCGGAGGCGCCGAGGATGAGCGGGTTGAGCAGCACGATGTAGGCCATCGCGACGAAAGTGGTTACTCCGCCGCGGACCTCGCGGCCGACGGTCGTGCCGCGCGCCCGGAGGTCGAACATCCGATCCACAATGGACTTGCGAGCGGGTCCAGGGGCCGGGGTCACCGCGTCGTCGAGGTGTACCTGGGTCATGCGTCCTCCCCTTGCCGGTGGGTTGACTGCACCACGAGTGCAGCGGGACGGAGGGCTTTTCGGGTGCTCCGGTCAGCACCGGGACGAGCGCCCGGTGGGGTGGGGGCTAGTACTCGATCCGGTCGGCCCGGGAGAGCCAGGCGTCGAACGGGGCGAAGTGGTCCTTGAGCGACGCACGGGCGACGGGCACTTCCCAGGTGTCACGCGGGGTTTCGAAGAGTTCGTAGAAGGCGCGGTCGTCGAAACCGGCTTTGGCGGCGTCGTGCCGGTCGGCCGCGTAGAGGACGCGGTCCACCCGCGCCCACAGCGAAGAGGCCAGGCACATCGGGCACGGCTCGCACGAGGACACGAGGACGCAGCCGGTCAGGCTGAACGTGCCGAGCGCCTGACAGGCCGCGCGGATCGCGACGACCTCGGCGTGCGCGGTCGGGTCGAGCGTCGGTGTGACGCGGTTGACTCCGGTGGCGATGATTTCGCCGTCCCGTACCACCAGCGCGCCGAACGGTCCGCCGCCGTCGGCGACGTTGCGAGTGGCGATCCGCACGCTTTCCTGCAGCCAGGAGTGTTCGAGGTCCGCGTCGAGGGAAACAGTCATGGTCGTCAGCTCTCCAAGGTTCCGGTGAGGTGTTCGGGACGGATCGGGACGCGCGGCAGTTCGAGGCCGGTGGCCGCGCGGATGGCGTTCGCGACCGCCGGGGTCGTGGAGATGGTCGGAGGTTCACCGACCCCGCGTACTCCGTACGGCGCATGGGGGTCAGGGCGCTCGAGAATGTCGACGCGCATCGGCGGCATATCGAGCACTGTCGGGATCAGGTAGTCGGTGAACGACGGGTTCCGCACCTTTCCGTCCACCACCTGGATCTCCTCCATCACCGCAAGGCCGAGGCCCTGCGCCGACCCACCCTGGATCTGACCCAGCACGGCCTGCGGATTCATCGCCTTGCCGACGTCCTGCGCGCAGTCCAGCTGCACCACCTTCACCAAACCCAGCTCCACGTCCACGTCCACGACTGCCCGGTGCGCGGAGAAGCCGTACTGGACATGGGCGTCGCCCTGACCGTTTTCCGGATCCAGCGGGTAGGTCTTGCGGTGGTGGAATTCCCGTGTTTCCTCCAGCACCTCTTTGCCCAGCAAGTCCACTAAGGACACCACCACCTCGCCGTCTGCGGCAACGACCTTTCCGGCGGTCAACGACATTCCCGCTGCCGACCGGCCGAGCTTGCGTTCGGCGAGCGCGTAGACGGCGTCGGCGACGGCACGGGAGGCGTTGCGGACCGCGCCCCCAGTGACGTAGGTCTGCCGCGATGCGGAGCTGGATCCCGCGTCGCCGACGCTCGTGTCCGCCGGATGCACCGTGACCCGTGGCACGCCCAGCTCGGTACGCGCGATCTGCTGTTGCAGGGTGACGAGTCCCTGCCCCACTTCGGCCGCTGCCGTGTGCACCATCGCGACCGGCTCACCACCCACGACCTGCAAGCGGACCCGGGCCGTGGAATAGTCGTCCAAGCCTTCGGCGTAGGAGATGTTCTTGATCGTCACCCCGTAACCCACGCCGCGGACGACACCCTCGCCATGGGTTACATTGGACGCTCCACCCGGCAGGTCGCGGATGTCGGCGCCGGCACCACGTTCGGGCGGCAACGGCATGTCCCGGACCCGCTGGATCAGCTCGGCCACCGGTGCCGGGAAATCGACCAGCTGGCCGGTGACGTTCGTGGAGCCTTCGCTCATCGCGTTGCGGATGCGCAGTTCGGCGGGATCCATCCCGAGCGCGGCGGCGAGTTTGTCCATCTGGGACTCGTAGCCGTACGTCGGCTGCACCGCGCCGAGCCCGCGCATCGCCCCGCAGGTGGGGTTGTTGGTGTAGACGCCCCAGCCTTCGATCCTGGCGTTGGGCACGTCGTACGGGCCGACGCCGAGCGTGGTCCCGTTGCCGACCACCACCGGGGTCTTCGACGCGTAGGCGCCGCCGTCGAAGTACAGGCGGGCGCGGACGAAGACCAGGTCACCGTCCTTGGTGGCGCCGTGCTCGTAGTACATCCGCGCGGGATGCCGGTGCACGTGACCGAAGAACGATTCCTCCCGGTTGTAGACCATTTTGACCGGCCGGCCGGTACGCAGGGCGAGCATGCACGAGTGGATCTGCATCGACAGGTCCTCGCGTCCGCCGAACGCTCCGCCGACTCCGGACAGCGTCAGCCGCACCTTCTCCGGCGGCAGGCCGAGCGCCCGTGCGGTCTGTCTCTGGTCCACGTGCAGCCACTGGGTGGCCAGGTACAAATCCACCCCGCCGTCCTCGGCCGGGACCGCGAGCCCCGATTCGGGTCCGAGGAAGGCCTGGTCCTGCATCCCGATCTCGTAGGTCCCGGACACCACCACGTCGGCCACCGCATCCGGGTCACCGCGCAGGATCCGCTGGTAGCGCACCAGGTTCCCGGCAGGATGCAGCTTCGGCAGGGTTTCGTCGTGCGCGGCGCGTTCGGGATCGGTCACCGGTTCGAGCACCTCGTACTCGACCACGATCTCCTTGAGCGCCTGGCGGGCGATCTCCGGGTGGTCCGCCGCGAGGATCGCCACCGGCTCGCCCTGGTAACGCACCCGGTCCGCCGCGAGCGCCGGCGTGTCCTGGTACTTCAGTCCGTAGCTGTTCTCGCCGGGAACGTCCTCGTGGGTCAGTGCCGCATGGACGCCGGGCCGGGCGAGTGCCCGGGAAACGTCGAGCCGCCGGACGCGTGCGTGGGGATGCGGGCTGCGCAGCGTGGCGCCCCACAGCATGTCCTCGTGCCAGAGATCCGAGGAGTAGGCGAATTCGCCGCGTACCTTGAGCGTCCCGTCCGGACGCAGCGGGCTGGTGCCGACACCACCGCTGACGGTGTCGTCGTACTCCTGCGACGAACGAGCCGGTGCCGGGCGGGTCATACCCGCTCCTTCCGGGCCGCGGCGAGGCGGACCGCGTCGAGGATCGTCTCGTATCCTGTGCAGCGGCAGAGGTTTCCCGCCAGCGCCTCGCGGATCTCCGCGTCACTCGGGTCGGCGGTGCGGGCGATCAGGTCGTGCGCGGTGACCAGGAGCCCGGGCGTGCAGAATCCACATTGGACAGCGCCGCACTCCACGAAGGCCTCCTGCACCGGGTCGAGCCGCTCACCGTCGGCCAGTCCTTCGACGGTGCGGACCTCGCGTCCCTCCGCCTGGCCTGCCGCGACCAGGCAGGAACACGCCGGCTGCCCATCCAGGTACACCGTGCACGAACCGCATTCGCCTTGCTCACAGGCGTTCTTCGACCCCGGCAGCCCCAACCGCTCCCGGAGCGCATACAGCAGGCTCTCCCCCTCCCAGACGTCGTCTGCCTGCCGTGGTTCGCCGTTCACCGTCACGTTCACACGCATGAGTACTCCGTCCAAGCCCAGGTCAATGTCCGCCGCGCCAGCACCGACAGCGCGTGTCTGCGATATCCCGCACTCCCCCGTACGTCGTCGATCGGCGCGGCCGCCTCCGCGACCAGCTCGCCGAACCGCCGCAGCAGCGAATCCGCCAACGGCACCGGCCGATCCCACGGCAGCTCCCCCGCCACGAACTCCTCAGCCGCCGGCGCATGACGCGGAGTCGGTGCTGCCGAACCGATTCCGGTACCGACCCGCCGATGCTTCGGATGCAGCGCCAGCGCGAACGCGCACACCGCGATCACCATCGCGTTGCGGGTGCCCACCTTGCTGAACTGCTGCGGTCCGCTCGCCGGTTCCAGGTGTACGGCGATGATCAGCTCGTCCGGCTCCAGCGCGTTCCGCTTCACGCCGAGGTAGAATTCCTCGACCGGCAGCCGCCGGATGCCGCGCGTCGACGCGATCTCCACCTCGGCTCCTGCCGCCAGCAACGCCGGATGTGTGTCCCCTGCCGGGGAAGCGGCCCCGAGGTTCCCACCGACCGAGCCGCGGTTGCGGATCTGCGGCGAACCCACCGTGCGCGAGGCCATCGCCAGGCCCGGCAACCGGTCCCCCAGCTCGTCGATTATCCGCGCGTAGGGAGTGGCGGCGGCGATGCGGATACGGCCGTCGACCGTGCTGTGCCCGAACAGTTCCGGTACCCGCGCGAGGTCGAGCAACGCGGCCGGACGCCGGTGGTCGAAGTTCAGCTCGACCATCACGTCGGTGCCACCGGCGATCGGTACCGCGTCGGGGTGTGCGGCGCGGGCTTCGAGCGCTTCCGCGAGCGACACCGGGCGCAGGAATTCCACCGTGACCTCCTTCAGGACCAGGCCGGCCCGGCGGGCGGGGCGTCGTCCCGCAGCACGGTGCCTTCGATCAAGCCGTACGGGCGATCGGCGGCGTGGAACACTTCACCGGGGTTGTCCACTCCGAACGGAGCCAGGTCGACGAGGAAGTGGTGCTTGTTCGGCAGGGACAGCCGGACCTCGCAGATCTCCGGGACTTCCTCCAGCACCCGCTGTCCCATCGCATACAGCGACTGCTGCAGCGAAAGGCTGTGCGTGCCACCGAACGCGTCCAGCAGCGCGGCGAGCGCGGTGCCGTGCGCCGCAGCCCATCCGACCTCGGTGCCGGAGAACCGCCAGGTCGCGGACACCGTCGTGGCGAGGACGCGGTCCTTCGTCTCGGCCAGAGTGGTGTAGTGGTCGCGGGGAAAGCCCCAGAACTCCGACCCGGTGGAGTTGAGCACAGTCAGGTCCTGCACTCCGCCGATCACCCACGCCTGTGCACCGTCGTAGGTCACCGACGCAGTGCGCGTACTGGTGCCGGCGCGGGCGAACGAGTGGTGCGCGGGCTTGCCGCCGACCGTCAGGCGCTGCCACGGATGCTCTTCGAGCCGGACGCGCGCGGTGCGGATGCTCTTCTGCGTGCCCACGAAATGCCGGGCCAGCCGGAGGCCGAAGTCCTCGATCTCGCCGATCCCGTCGCGGGCGAAGGCGAACACCGTGTTCTTCTGCGTGTCGGTGGCCAGCACCTTGTCGTTGGCCCCGGTCAGGTGGGTGTCACTCAGGTCGCCCGACAGCGACACGCTCACCGTGAGGTCGGTGATCCGGTGCTCGTCGCCGTCACGGTCGACGCGCACGAGCCGGTTCTCCGCCTTCCCGTAGCGGTTGTCACCCAGAACGATCGCCATGGTCTTCCCTTCTCCTCGTTCGCCGTCCGAGTACACCCGCCGCGACGTGGCGGCGGCCACGGCGGATCCACCGAAAGCGAGGGCCGGGCCGGGGAGGTTTTTCGTAGGTTCCTCCAAACGCGCGGGCCGGTGCGGTGTGCGGTACTGGACAGGAGGTGAAGGAGGGTCACGTGCGGCTGGGCGCGCTGCTGGACACCCCGGACCTCGGCCTGCGCCTGCTCGCCGGCCCGGAGGCCCGTGACCGCGAGTTCGCCAGGGTGTTCCAGGCGACGCTGCGGGATCCGACGCGGTACCTCGACGGCGGTGAGATCGTGCTGTGCGGCCTGCGCTGGCTGCCGGGGCCGAACGACGCGGACGAGTTCGTCGGCAAGCTCGCCGCGGCCGGGGTGGTCGCGCTCGGCGCGGGAACCGCGGAAACCGGCGGCCCGGTGCCCGAGTACCTGGTGCACGCCTGCCGCCGGACCGGCTTGCCGTTGTTCGAGGTTCCGGTGTCGGTTTCGTTCGCGACAGTGGCCGAACGCGTGATCCTGGGCCTGGCCGCGGAACGGTCGGCACCGGCGCGGGACTCCCACCGCCGGCTGGTCACCGCGGCGACCGCGGGACACGGCCTTGACGCGTTGATCGAAGCCGGTGCCGAGGAACTGGGGGCGCAGTGCTGGGTGCTGAGTACCACCGGCGCGCAGCTGGCCGGTGGCTCCGAGCTGCCGGTTGCGCGGCGGGCCGCGCTGACGGGCCGGTTCCTGCGCGCGGACCGGTTGCCGTGCCGGGACGGTGCCCTCACCCTGCTGCCCGCCGCCGGCCGGTCCGGGCATCGGGTCGCGAGCTGGTTCGTGGCCGTGGACGGCGATCCGGCCGGCTGGCCGGCACCGCGTGCCGAACTGGTCCAGGAGCTGGCCGCGCTGGTGGGGCTGGAACGTTCGCGGGTGGACGAAGCCCGCCGGATCGAGAACCGCGGCGCCGAACCACTGCTGCGGCTGGTGCTGTCCGGCGAGACCACCGAACTCGCCTCCCGGCTGGCCGCCGCCGGTCTTCCGGCGCACGAGCCGGTCGGCACGGTCTCCGCCGAGGTACGTGGCGGAGGCCCCGGATTCGCGCAGGCACTGCTGGTGGAACTGCTGGCCGCGGCCGGTGCACCGGCGCTCGTGGCGACCGTCGACGGCGAGATCTTCGGACTGTTCGCCGCGCCGCGCCCGGCAGTGACCGCCGCGGTTCGCGAAGCCGTGCACACCGTCGAGCCCGCACTCGGCTCGGCCCGGCTGGCGGTGGGGCTCAGCCGCGCCGCCGACGCGGGCGGACTGCGTTCGGGCATCCAGGAGGCCCGGCACGCGCGGGCGCTGGCCTCGCTCGACCCCGGCCGCGCGACGGTGCTGGCCGGCGACGAGGTGGCGTCGCACCTGCTGTTGCTGGCCGCTGTGCCGGAGGACCTGCGCCGGTCGTTCGGCGAGAAGGTGCTCGGACCGGTCCTCGCCTACGACGCCGGCCACGGTTCGGAACTGATGAGCACGTTGCGGGTGTTCCTGGAGCATTCCGGTTCGTGGACGCAGACCTCGGCGGCGCTGCACCTGCATGTGAACACCCTGCGCTACCGGATCGCCCGGGTCGGTGACCTGACCGGCCGCGATCTCGGCCGGTTCGCCGACCGGGTGGATCTTTATCTGGCCGGCTGTTTCACCCGGAACTGGGGCTGGTCACCGCCGCCGATTCCCGGCGGAAAGCGAAAATGAGCGCGGCCACTCCGGTGCCGCCGAGAACGGCGAGCGATCCGGCGGAAAGGATCAGCAGCAGCACCGACGCGGAAAATGGTGGTATTCCGGCGAAAGCCTCGATTCCGATCACCGCGGTGAACACGGCGTCGGCCGCCACCGCGCAGCGCACCAGCCGGAGCCGGGCCGGTTCCGGGAGGGTGCCGAACCGGAGTAGCCAGGCCAGCGCGGGCAGCACCAGGATCGCGTGCATCGCCACCGCGTGCAGGGGTTTCAGCGAACCGGCGGTGGTGTAGGCCAGTTCCGGAGCGCCGCCGCGCGCTTCGGTCACTCCGCGGGCGATCATCACCGCACCGGTCGCGAGCGCGATCATGAACACCACCAGCCCGGCTCGCACCGCCAGCCGCATACTGGGCGCGGAAGTCCCCGGACGGCGGAACGCGGCCGCGGTGAACCCCAGCGCGGTCAGCACGAGCACCGCGCCGCCACCGGCGAGACTGAGCGAAATCACTGTGTCGAAACCGGTTTCGAAGTTGAAGTGGGACGGAACCCCACGCCACGCCTGCGTCGTCACCAAGGTCACTTCCACCACCGAAGCCACCAGGAACGCGCCCAGCAACACGGTCCGGACGCGCGCGGCCAGCCGCAGGTAGCCGCTCGCCCAGGCGACCGTCGCCAGGGTGAGACCGAAGGACAACCCGAACGTGACCGCCTTGCGCAGCGAAACCGGGCCGAGCCAGGAATCGCCGGATGCCAGCAGTACCAAGGCGTTCACCACGCCACTGATGAAGAGCACCGCGCCGGTCGAGAAGGCCAGCCGCTCGATGCCGCGGCCGTCGTGCCAGATGCGGCGCAGCGCCGCCGCGGGAGTGGAAGTCATGCCGACGAGTGTGGGCGCCCGCGACCCGCCCGTCGTCATGCCGGCAGCGGCACCCGGCTACGCTGATTTACGTACGCCGCGCGTACGGGCAACCGCGCTCCGCGTATCGGTAAAACGAATCTTGGAAATTCTTGACCAACCGGTGAACGAATTGCGCGCCCACCACTCGGCGAGCGGATGCAGTCCGCGCCGCCGAGTTCTACCCTGAACCCATGTACATCGCACTGCTGTCCTTCACAGCGCCACGAAACGAAGTCGACTACGCACTCGCCGAACACGCGGACTGGTTGCGCGGGCACTTCGAACACGGATTGTTCCTGGTTTCCGGAAACGGGAACGAGGAGGCCGATCAGGTCATCCTCACCCGCCCGTGCCTGCGCGGCAAACTCGACGCCGTGCTCGCCACCGATCCGCTCGTGCTGCGGCGGCTGGCGCATTACCGGGTGATCGAATTCTCCGCCACCCGCACCGCCGGCGGATTCCACACCGTGAACGAGGCACTCGTTTCCTAGCCCCGGCCGAAGATCCACCGGGCACGCCCGGAAGCAGGTGGCCTCCGGCCCGTCCGGCAGTCCCGCCGCCCGCCACCTGCCGGCCGTACCCCGTTCGTCGGCTCGCCTATGATCGAGCGAGATCGACGTTCCGGTACGGGAGAATTCCATGCAGACGCCCGACCTCGTCTTCCGAGGCCGCCGCATCACCAGTGACCGCGCCCTGGTGATGGCCATCGTGAACCGCACCCCCGATTCCTTCTACGACCACGGCGCCACCTTCGAGGAGGACCTGGCCAAGGAAGCGATCCACCGGGCGGTGGCCGAGGGCGCGGACCTGATCGACATCGGCGGCGTGCCGGCCAGCGAAGGTCCCGAAGTGACCGTGGCGGAGGAGCTGGGCCGCGTCGTGCCCACCGTCGCCTGGGCCCGCGAGAACTACCCCGACCTGGTCATCAGCGTCGACACCTACCGTGCGGAGGTCGCGGACGCGGTGTGCCGCGCCGGCGCGGACCTGATCAACGACAACTGGGCGGCGTTCGAGCCGGAGATCCTCGACGTGGCCGCCGAACACGGCGCCGGCTACATCTGCGCGCACACCAACGGACTCGAGCCCCGCGTCGAACTGCCCCGCCCGGAGTACGACGACGTGGTGGCCGCGGTGGTCGACGCCACCACCACGCTGGCCGGGAAGGCGGTGCAGGCAGGGGTGCCGCGCGAAGGTGTGATGATCGACCCCTGCATCGACTTCGGGAAGAACACCTACCAGTCGCTGGAGGTGCTGCGGAACGTCCAGGACCTGGTCGCCACGGGCTGGCCGGTGCTGATGGCGATGTCGAACAAGGGCGTGGTCGGCGAGACGCTGGATCTCCCGCTGGGCGAGCGGGTCACCGGCACGCTGGCCGCGACGGCGGTGGCCGCGCTGCGCGGCGCGGCGATGTTCCGCGCGCACCAGGTCCGCGAAACCCGGCAGGTCACCGAGATGGTGGCCAGCATCGCGGGCACGCGTCCGCCGGCGAACGTGGTGCGGCTGCTGTGATGCGCGAGGTCTTCCCGGGCACGCGCGAGCTCACCGAGGCCGACGTCGAGCAGCTGTACGTCTACCCGGACGGCGAGCGCTGGCTGGCGGTGAACTTCGTGTCCAGCGCGGACGGCGGGATCACCGTGAACGGCCGTTCCCGCGCGCTCTCCACACCCGCCGACCGCGTGGTGTTCGGCCTCGGCAGCGACCTCGCGGACGTCGTACTGCTCGGCGCGGGCACCGCCGTCGCCGAGGAGTTCGAGGGCATCCACCCTGGTGAGCAGACTGCCGAACGGCGGCGCCGGCACGGCTTGGCCCCGGTCGCGCCGATCGCCGTGGTGAGCACCGGCCGGTCGCTTCCGCCGGACGCGCCCGTGCTCACCAAGACGCTCGTGCCGACGATCGTGATCACCAGCGCGGCCACCGATCCGGAGCTGCGCGCGGCGTGGTCGGAGGCGGGCGCGGAGGTCATCGTCGCCGGCGCCGGCGATCCGGGCCTGCACGCCACCACCGGGGATCCCGCACGACAGGCGAGCGTCGCCGACCCGCGCCCGGCCGCCCGAGCCGGTGACGTGGACCTGCGGGCCGCGGTCGAGGCGCTGACCGCGCGCGGCCTCCGCCGCATCGACTGCGAGGGCGGGCCGCATCTGTTCGCGTCGCTGCTGGCCGCCGAGCTGGTCGACGAGCTGCGGCTCACCGTCTCGCCGATGCTCGTGGCCGGGGACGCGCCGCGGGTCGCGATGGGCGTGCCCATCGAGCCGAAGCAGCTCGAACTGCGGTCGATGCTGGTCGAGGACAGCTCGGTCCTGCTGCGCTACCACGCGCGCTGAGCCCGCGCGGGTCAGCCGTGTTCAGGGGCAGGTGAGCAGCGGCAGCAGGATTTCGTCCACCACGGCTTCGACTTCCTCGCGTGGGACGCGGCCGTGCTGCCAAGCGGCGAGCATGAGCAGTTGCGGTCCGAGTGCGGCGGTGCGGTCGGTGACCCGTTCCGGATTCGCCTCGCCTCGCTGGGCCGCCTCCCGCAGGATCGCCAGCAGCACCTCCCGGTGCGGGCGCAGGACGAGCTGTTCCACCTGGTCGTAGAGCTGCGGGTGACGGTTGCGCTGGGCGAGCAGTGGGCGGAGGGCGTGCCCGCGTGGCTCGTCCATCGCGCGTACGAAGTGGCCGAGCATCTCCAGCAGGTCCTCTCGCAGCCGGCCGGTGTGTGGCCGGTCCGGTACCGCGCCGAAGCCGGTGGCCGGGTCGGTCAGCGCGGCCAGCACCAGCTCGGCGGGGTCGGACCAACGCCGGTACAGCACCGCTTTGCCGGTGCCGGCGGCCGCCGCGACCCGGTCGAAGGACAGCTCGGCGAAGCTGGTCCGGGCCAGTTCCGCCAGCGCCGCGCGATGGATCGCGGCGGTCAGCGCGGTGCCGCGGCGACGTGTCCGTGCTTCGTTCATGGCTCGCGCTCCCTTCCGCTGCTACGGTCGTTAGTGAACAGAATTGTTCCTTATGGAGGTCTCGGTGGCAGAACGAATCGCGTTACGGGGCGTACGGGTCTTCGACGGCACTCAGCTCACCGAGCCGCGTACCATCGTGTTCGACGAGACGCTGAGCGACGATCCGGCCGGTGCGCGGGACATCGACGCCACCGGCGCGACCCTGCTGCCCGGACTGATCGACGCGCACGTCCACCTCGAAGGTCCCGAGCACCTCGCCGCGCTCGCGCGGTGGGGCGTGACGACCGGGCTGGACATGGCTTGCTGGCCGCCCGAACGCGTGGCCACGCTGCGCGCGGTGACCGGTTCCGCGAGCCTCCGCACGGCCGGAATCCCGGCGATCGGTCCCGACGGCAACCACGCGAAGACCCTCGGGCTGCCACCGGAAGCCATCGTCCTGACTCCCGACGATGCCCGCCGGTTCGTGGAAGCCCGGGTGGCCGAAGGCGTCGACTACGTCAAGGTCGTCGCCGAAGCTCCCGGCGACGGCGGGCCGCCTGCCGAAGCGGTGCGCGCGGCGGCCGACGCCGCTGCCGAGCACGGGCTCGACACCGTGGTGCACGCCGCCACACCGGGCGCGTACGAGGTGGCGGTCGCCTCCGGTGCCCGGTTCGTGACGCACGTACCACTGCGCGGGCGCATCCGCCCGGAGGACATCGCGGCGATGAAGGCCGCCGGGCAGATCGCGATCCCGACGGTGACGATGATGACCGGATTCCCAGGCGTGGGCGACGATCCCGTGCGCAACGTCGCGGCCCTGCACGAGGCCGGGGTGAACATTCTCGCCGGAACGGACGCGCACGTGGGCGGCGGTCCAGTGGTGCCGCACGGTGAAAGCCTGCACCGGGAGTTCGAGCTGCTCGCGGAGGCGGGGCTGAGCCCGGTGGAGATCCTGCGGGCCGCCACGATCGCCCCGGCGCGGGCCTTCGGGCTGACCGGCCGCGGCGAGATCCGCTCCGGCGGCCGCGCGGATCTCGTCCTCGTCGAGGGCGATCCGACCACTGACCTCACCGCCACCCGCGCGATCCGCGCGGTCTGGTGCGGCGGGGTGGAAACCCGACCGGAAGGACAGGCCTGATGGACGACGTCACCGAGATCACCCAACTGGTGCTGAAGGAGCGGCAGGGGCGGGACCGCGGCTGGTGGGACCAGATGCGGGAAGCCTTCGCCGACGACGCGACCGTGCGCCTGAGCTGGTACCGCGGCAGCGGCGCAGGGTTCGTCGAGCAATCCCGGAAGATGGCCGGATGCGGGGACACCTCCGCACACCGGCTGAGCCCGCCGGTGGTGCACCTGCGCGGGGACCGCGCGTTCGTGGAAGTGCCCGCGGTGATCGAAATGCGCACGACCGTCGACGAGATCGAGGTCGACCTGGAGTCCGCGGCCCGGCTGTACTTCCGGGTCGAACGGCGCGGCGGGCGCTGGCTGATCGTGGCGCTGGACCCGGTGTACGAGCGGGACACGCTCGCCGCCGCGCACCCCGGCGTGACGCTCCCGATCGGGCCGGCCGAGGTGGCACAGTACCGGCCGCCGTACCGATTCCTGAGCCATGTGCTGACCCGGCGCGGTTACGCTGCCGGCGGCGACCTCTACGGCGACGACCGCCCGGAGGAGGCCGCCCGGTTCTACGCCGAGGCGTTCCGCTGGCTCGACGGAGCCGCCTGAGACCTGACGCCACTCGTCGTCCGCCCGCCGCTTCCCCGAACCGGGTGTCGTGTCGCCGAGGTGAAACGGATTCTTCCCGAGCGCATCGAGCCCGGATGACGGCTCAGCCGGGGTTTTCCGCGGCCTGATCGGCTTTTTCGAACGCTTCGCGGGCCGTTGCCAGCTCCTCGGCGGCCCGCGCCGCTCGGTCCTCGGCCTCGGTGAGCCGTTTCCGGACTTCGGTCACCCTGGCGTTCGCTTGTTCGGCCACCCGCTGAGCACGCACCAGGTCGCGTTCGGCCGTCGCACGCGCCTTGCGCGCTTCCGTTTCCCGGCGGCGCCGTTCCTCTCGCTCACGCTGCTGCTCGGCACGTCGTTTCTCGGCCCGCGCTTTTTCGGCTACCGACTTGTCGGCCGCTGACTTCCCGGACGCCGGCTTGTCAGACCCAGCCTTCCCGGCCGCCGATTTGTCGGCACGACCCTTCCCAGGCCCGGCCTTCTCGGTCCCCGCTTTGTCCTTTGCGGACGGACGAGGCCGCGAACTCTCCTTAACCGGCAGGGAAAGCCACTGGTCCGCGTTTTGGTTCGCCTTGGAGGTCAGCCGTCCGGCCAGGGCGAGCCGGGCCACGTCGGGGCCGGCGACGACCGCCTCCAGCGTGTCCTCCACCTCGCGTGCCACGGATTCGCTCAATCCGTGTGCCTCGCCCATGATCCGCCGCACCAGTTCGGCCCTGCGGTGCGCCAGCTCGCGCAGCCGGGGCCCGGCCAGGTGCTCGTGCGCTTCCCGCAGCTGCTCGCCCAGTTCAGCCAGCTCGCGCAGCGGCGCGGAATCCTTCCACGCGAGGTGGTTCACGAACGCCGCGGCGGCGGTGGGCTTGCGCAGGCCGCGAATGCGGCGGGCCAGCCCGGCGTCCCCTGCGGCACGGGCGGCCGCCGTGCGTTCCGCGACAAAGTCCGCCGGATCGCCGGCGTAGAGCCGGTCGGCGACGGTGTCGAAATCGGAGGTGGCCACGTCCGCCACCGAACCACATGAGTAGTCCGAACGCGACGCAGCGCGTACCGTGAACGCTCATCGCGGGTCGAACGGAGCGGGACGGTGCCCATGGGTTCTTCGGGACGGCTCGCGCTCGCGGCCAGTCCCCTGGTCGCCGGCGCGATGCAAGCCCTCCAGCGGGCGACCGGGCTGCCGGTCGCGATGGGCGGCCCGGTGTCCGCCGGATCGCGCACGCTGGTGATCGACCAGCTGCGTGGTACCGCGACCGGATCGCTGCAGCACCTGCGCGTGGACACCGGCGCCGGGCTGGGCGGCAAGGCCGTGGCGCTGGCGAGACCGTCCACCGTGATCGACTACCTCAGCGCGCAGGGCATCACGCACAAGTACGACCGCGCGGTGGCCCCGGAGCAGCTGCGCGCCATCGTCGCGCTGCCCGTCCGGGTCAGCGAGACCACGCGGGCGGTGCTGTACGCGGCGACACGGGAGTCGATCACGTTCGGCGATCGCATCCTGCGTGCCGCCCATTCCGTGGTGGCCAGGCTGGAGCGCGACATCGAGGTCGAGGAGGAGATCCGGCGCCGGCTTGCGGAACCGTCCCCCTCGGCCCTCGGCGAGCAGGACGACCTGCGTGCGGAGCTGCTCGCGATCGCCGGGTCGATCCAGGACGGGTCCGCGCGGCAACGGCTGCTGGCGGTGTGCGAACGGCTGCATCCGGCGCCCGCCCCGCCCGGCGGCCCGCTGACGCCGCGGGAGATCGACGTGCTCCGGCTGGCCGGTGAGGGCTGCACCAACGAGGACATCTCCACCCGGCTGGGCCTGCTGCCGAACACGGTCAAGTCCTACCTCAAACACGCGATGCGCAAGCTCGACGCGGCCAACCGGGTCCAGGCGGTGAACCGGGCACGGGCGGCGGGCCTGCTGCACTGAGCACCCACTTTGTGGGGTGGCCCGGTTCCCGCGGGCAGCGTCATCATCGCCGGAAGGGCAGCGGTGCCCGACGACGTGAAGGGAACGACACGTGTTCTACGACCTCGGTGTCCGCGATTTCCTCGACCGCGCGGAGACGGTGTACCCGGACCGCGTGGCAGTGGTGGACGAACCCGGCCAGCCCGCGGCCTCCTGGGGTTCGGTCAGCTACCGCGAACTCGCCCGGCGAGCCCGTGCGCAGGCGGCGAACCTGGACGCACTCGGCGTGCCCGCCGGCGGCCGGGTGGCGATCGTCTCGCACAATTCGGCGCGGCTGCTCACCTCGTTCTTCGGCGTTTCCGGCTGGGGCCGGGTGCTGGTGCCGGTGAACTTCCGCCTCGCGCCCGCCGAGGTGCGCTACATCGTCGAGCATTCCGGTTCCGAGGTCGTGTTGCTGGATCCGGAGCTGGAAGCGTTGCGCGACAGCGTGTCCGCGAAACACGTGTTCATCCTCGGTGAGGACGACGAGAAGATCTGGGGCGGCGAGGGCGAACCGCGCCCGTGGGCGGGGGACGAGTCGGCGACCGCGACGATCAACTACACCTCGGGCACCACCGCGCGGCCGAAGGGGGTGCAGCTCACCCACCGCAACCTCTGGCTCAACGCGGCGACCTTCGGCCTGCACACCACGCTCAGCGACAACGACGTGCTGCTGCACACGCTGCCGATGTTCCACGCGAACGGCTGGGGAATGCCTTACGCCGTCACCGGTCTCGGCGGGAAGCACGTCGTGCTGCGCAAAGTGGACGGTACGGAGATCCTGCGCCGGGTCCAGGAACACGGCGTCACGATCATGTGCGCCGCGCCCGCGGTGGTCACCGCCGCACTCGACGGCGCGGCCGCGTGGGAAGGCGAGATCCCCGGGCGGGACCGGGTGCGCATCGTCGTGGCCGGGGCACCGCCGCCGACCCGCACGATCGAACGCGTCCGTGCCGAACTCGGCTGGGAGTTCATCCAGATCTACGGCCTCACCGAAACCGCGCCGCTGCTCACGGTCAACCGGTTCCGCAGCGAATGGGCCGACCTCGACGCGCACGAGCAGGCCAGGCTGCTCGGCCGCGCGGGTGCCCCGGCGCTCGGCGTGCGCGTCGCGATCGACACCGACGGCGAAGTGCTGGTGCAGTCGAACACCAACCTCGAGGGCTACTGGGAAAACCCGGAGGAGACCGACCGGGTGCAGGAGGGCGGCTGGTTCCACACCGGCGACGGCGGGCGGTTCGAAGAGGGCTACCTGACCATCGCCGACCGCAAGAAGGACGTGATCATCACCGGCGGCGAGAACGTCTCCTCGATCGAGGTCGAGGACGCGCTGAGCTCGCACCCGGCGGTCCGCGAGGCCGCGGTGATCGGCATCCCGGACGAGAAGTGGGGCGAGCTGGTCACCGCACTGGTCGTCAGCGACGAGAACGTCACGGCCGAGGCCCTGATCACGCACTGCCGGGACTACCTCGCCGGGTACAAATGCCCGAAACGGGTCGAGTTCCTTCCCGAACTGCCCCGCACGGCGACGGGCAAGATCCAGAAGTTCAAACTGCGCGAGCCGTACTGGGACGGCCACGACCGCCAGGTGCACTGACCCGGCAGCGAAGCTGTGCCTCTGGCACGGTGCGGTGCCTCTGGCACGGTCGTCACGTGGCCAGACGGGGCACGGTCGAACCGGACGGGCGCAGGCACGGTCGTCGCGTGGCTGAACCGGACGAAGCGCGGGCACGACTGGACGGCGCGGGGCACGGTGCGTTGTGTGGCTGCAAGCGAGGCCGTATCCCAGGCACGGGCACGGCGCACAACCAGGCGGGACCGCAAGCGCGGACCGCGTGCGGCCGGGCCGCGCCGGAAATCGCCGGTGCTGCGGCGGGGGCAGCGCGTGCCAGGCCAGGACGTTGATGCGCAGTAAGCAACCCGGCCGGACCCGTGCGGTGATGGGTGATCAGCCCACGTGCCGGACCAGGTCGAGTGCGCGGCCGAGTGTGTCGAGGCGGGCTTCGAGTGTCGTCCCTGCCGGGTAGAGCCGGACCGTGTCGACGCCTGCGTCGCGCCATACTCGCAAGCGTGCTCCGACCATGGCTTCGGTGCCGATCAGCGTTGTCGCCAGGACCATTTCGTCGGTCACCAGTGCGGCCGCGCCGTCTCGGTCGCCGGACTGCCAGCGTTCGCGTACCTGTGCGGCGACGTCCGCCCAGCCCTGCCTGCCGTAGGCGTCGTGGTAGAAGTTCGTGCCGGCCGAACCCATGCCGCCGAGGGAAAAGGCCAGATCCTTCTTGCGCGCGCCGACCATCCGGCCCAATTCGTCCTCGTCGGCGGCGAACGCCACTTCGGCGCCCTGGCAGACGACGAGATCACCGCGCGTACGTCCGGCCTTGGCGAGCCCGGCGTCGAGGTGCCGGAAGTACGCGTCGCCGGCGCCCTCGGGGACGAAGCTGGTGCCGAGCCAGCCGTCGGCGACCTGCCCGGTCAGCTCCAGCATGGCCGGGGACAGGGCGGCCAGGTAGATCGGGATGTCCTCGTTCGGCCGCGTGGACAACCGCATCGGCCGCGCCTCACCGGGCAGCGGAATCTCGAACGCCTTGCCGGCGAAGGAGATCTTCTCCCCGGAGAACACGCTGCGGACGATCTGCACGGTCTCGGCCATCCGGGTCCGCGGCCGGGCGAACGGCACACCGTGCAGCCCTTCGATGACCTGCGGCCCGGACGCCCCGAGACCGAGGGAGAACCGGCTATCGGACATCTCGGCCAGGGTGAGCGCGGCCTGCGCGGCCGCGACCGGGGTGCGCACGCCGAGCTGGAAGACCCCCGAACCGAGCCGCAACCGCTGCGTACGCGCGGCGAGGAAGCCGAGCACGCTCGGCGCGTCCGAACCCCACGCCTCGGCGACCCAGCATTCGTCCAGGCCGAGTTTTTCCGCCTCCACCACGAAATCCCGCGTCTGCTCCCAGCCCGCGGAGGCCTCGACCGTGGTGGCCGTGCGCATCACCGCGCGGCCTCGACCCGGTCCTTGATTCCCCCGACGGTGGCGGTCAGCGCCCGTTCCAGGTCGCGCAACCGGACGAAGACGATCTTCTGCTCCTTCTCCGGCATGCGCTCGATCGCGAACGACAGCCCGGACCGCCCCGGGCCCATCCGCATCCACTGGGTGAGCCGGGTACCGCCGTTCTCCGGCTCCAGGGTGAACCGCCAGCTCGTCGACGGCTCTTCCGGATCGCCGACCGCCCAGCCGAACACCCGCGGCTGCTCGTACTCGACGATCACCGAGGTGGTCTCCCATTCGCCGAGGGAGTCGTTCCTGTTGCGCCCCACGAAGGTGTGGCCGAGCGCCGGCCCGGTCACGCCGTCGTTCCAGCGCACGGTCTGCAGTTCCCCGCTCAACTCCGGCATCAGCGCGACGTCGGAGACGAACGACCAGACCTGCTCGGGCGTCCCGTCGATCCAGGTACCCACCTCGACGGTCGGGGTGTCCGCGTACCGCGCGCCGGTCCACTCCATCGTGGCTCTCCTCCTCTGCCGGGAACTCTGCCGGGGACGTTCGCGAACGATAGTTGCGTAGATGAACCCAGCATGTCAACGCGGGTGTGACGCTCAGGACTCCTGCCGGGCGAAGCGGTGCTCCACGTCCGGCCGCCCGGCCAGCCGCGGCGGGAAACCCGGCCCGCGGCGCATGCGCGTGTCCTCGGCGCCGAGGGGTTGCCCGCAGTGCCCGCAGACCACCTTCGCCTCGGTGTCGTGACCGCAGCTTTCGTGGTGCAGCGTGACCGGCGGGCCGTCCTCGGCGGCCAGCCAGCGGTCTCCCCACGCGGTCATCGCCGCGAGCACACCCCAGAAGTCGCGGCCCTTCTCGGTGAGCACGTAGTCGTAACGCACCGGATCACTCTGGTAGGGCCGCTTCTCCAGCAGCCCCTCGTCGACCAGGCGGCGCAGCCGGTCGGCCAGGGTGTTGCGCGCAATGCCGAGCGCCTGCTGGAACTCGTCGAACCGGCGGATGCCGTAGAAGGCGTCCCGCAGCACCAACGGCGTCCACCAGTCCCCCAGCAGGTCCATGGTCCGGGCGATCGAGCACGGCCACCGCGCGAAGGAAGTGCGTTTCATGACCGCGAGCCTACGCCGTCCCAGCTTGAAACTCAGCAGCTCAGACGGGGTGCCCGACGGTCACGTCCACGGTGTCGGGCACCTCTTCGTGGTCATCACCCACGGAAAGCGTGCCCGAGGGCTCCACGAGCAGCACCACGGATTCGTGTTCCGCGGACGGCTTGTGGAACGTCCCCCGCGGGACGACGAACAGCTGGCCACGCGACAGCCGCACGGTGCGTTCCCCGTCCGGTTCGCGCAGGCCGAGCGTGATCTCGCCGTCGAGGACCAGGAAGAACTCGTCGGTCTCGTCGTGCTTGTGCCACACGTGCTCGCCGGCGAACCGCGCGAGGCGAATGTCGTAGTCGTTGACCGTGGTGACGATCCGGGGGCTCCACACGGCGTCGAAGCCGGCCAGCACGGTCTGCAGGTCGAGGGGCAGTTTCGGCATGTCCTCGATGGTCTGCCGGACGGCCGCGGCAGGAAAGTGCTAGGAATTGCATATGTCGAAAGGATCCTCGCACCGGGTCGTGCTCGTCGTCGACGACGGGTCGAATCCGTTCGAAATGGGTGTGGCGACCGAGCTGTTCGGGCTGCGCCGGCCCGAACTGGACCGGCCGTGGTACGAGTTCACGGTCGCGGCGCCGGACGGCCGGGCCCGGATGCACCAGGGCATGTTCACCCTGGCCGACGTCGCCGGCCTCGCCGCGGTGGACGACGCGGACACGGTGATCGTGCCCAACCGGCCGGACCCGCAGGTGCCCGCGTCTCCCGCGGTCCTCGACGCGATCCGGCGGGCGACCACCCGCGGGGCCCGCCTGATGAGTTTCTGCACCGGCGCGTTCACCCTGGCCGAGGCGGGCGTGCTCGACGGACGGCGGGCCACCACGCACTGGCGCTGGGCCGACGAGTTCTCCGCGCGCTACCCGCGGGTACAGCTGGAGCCGGACGTGCTGTTCGTCGAGGACGGCACCGTGCTGACCGCGGCGGGCAGCGCGGCCGCGCTCGACCTTGGCCTGTACGTGATCCAGCGGGACCACGGCGCGGAGGTCGCCAACGCGGTCAGCCGCCGGCTCGTCTTCACCGGGCACCGCGACGGCGGCCAGCGGCAGTTCGTGGACCGGCCGGTGCCCGCCGCACCGGACACCTCCCTCGCACCGCTGCTCGCCTGGGCGCGCGACCATCTGGACCGGCCGCTGACCGTGGCCGACCTGGCGGCCCACGCGACGACCAGCGCGGCCACCCTGCACCGGCGGTTCCGCAACGAACTGGGCACCACCCCGCTGGCCTGGCTGAGCGCGGAACGCGGACGGCTGGCCTGCCGCCTGCTGGAGAGCGGGGAACTGCGGCTCGACCGCATCGCCCGGGACACCGGCATGGGCACCACCGCCACGCTGCGCCTGCAGGTGCGCCGCCGGACCGGGCTGTCACCCTCGGAATACCGCAGGCGCTTTAGTCCCTCCACTGTGGACACTGCTGCGCCACTCGGCGGCGGCTGATTGCTCCATTCGGTGGATCACGGAGGCGGTGGTGAAGAGCCGGTGAAGAGAACCCGTCGAAGGTGCTGTGCCGGACGGACGAAAGTTGGCCGGAACGGACAGATTTCGTGCGACCCGTCACCGAAACGGGTATTCATCGGCTAGCTTGGCCCTCGGTGGCTCCAAGACAGGCATCCACGACAGGCGGGGAGAGACGGATGGCGAAAAGCCGGCGCCGCGCGCAATCGCGGTCGGTCCGGAGCCGGGCGGTCGCCGCACTCGCCGGCGGCGCGCTCGTGGTGCTGCCCACGGTGACCTCGTCCGGGCTCCCGGTGCCGTTCCGCACCGCCTCCGACGGGCAGTCCGCGCAGGCCGCTCCCGCTCTGCCGCCGGGCATCACCCTGCCGCCGATCGGCGTGGACGGCAGCCTGCCGCAGCCGCCCGTGCCCCAGGCGCTGGCCGTGCCCGGCTACCACCCCGGCACCGGATCCGCCGCGCCGTCCGGCCCGCTCGGCATCCCGGAGAGCATGCTCAAGGCCTACCGCAACGCCGCCGACATCATGGCCGGGGAGCAGCCCGGCTGCCACCTCGACTGGGCGCTGATCGCGGCGATCGGCCGGGTCGAGTCGAATCACGCGCGCGGCGGCTACGTCGACAGCAGCGGCACCACGCTGGAACGCATCCTCGGCCCGGTACTGGACGGCTCCGGCGCGTTCGCCGCGATCCGCGACACCGACGGCGGCCGCTACGACGGCGACCAGGTCTGGGACCGCGCGGTCGGTGCGACCCAGTTCATCCCCTCCACCTGGGCGGGCTACGCCTCCGACGGCAACGGCGACGGGGTGTCGGACCCGAACAACGTCTACGACGAGACCCTCGCCACCGCGCGGTACCTGTGCTCCGGCGGGCTGGACCTGTCCGACCCGGCCACGCAGGCCGTCGCGGTCCGCCGGTACAACAACTCACAGTCCTACGTGGACCTGGTGCTGGGCTACGCGGCGGCCTACCGCGCCGGGGTCTCGCACCTGCCCGACAGCCAGGTGCCGATCGGCGCACCGCCCGGCCCGGGTGCCGACCAGGCCGCGGCGGGCAGCCCGGCGGGTGCGCCCGCCCCGCCGCCGCCACCGGTGTCCTCCGACCCCGGCACGCCGACCCAGTTGCCGACGAGCAGTTCACCCACGTCCACGACGCCGACCTCGACCACGCCGACCTCCACGACCCCGACGTCCACGACCCCGACGTCCACGACGCCCACTTCCACGACGCCGACGAGCACGACTCCCTCGTGCTCCACCACGCCGACGAGCACCACGCCCGAGAGCAGCGAGCCGGAGAGCAGCACGCCGGCGTCCGGCGACCCGTCGTGCCCGAGCACCACTACCACGTCCCCGGGCGGGGACTCGAGCAGCAGCACGCCCCAGACCACCACCTCGCCCACGAAGTGAGCGCGGCGGCGTTCGGATAGCGCGGGCGTTCGTATAGTGCGGGCACTGCCGAGCACTGGAGCGAACGTGGCCTGGAACCCCGAAGCCCTGCCCGACCTGTCCGGCCGCACCTTCGCGGTGACCGGGGGCAACGCGGGGATCGGCTACTTCGCCTGCGAGCAACTGGCCGCCGCGGGCGCGCACGTGGTGCTGCTCGGCCGTTCACCGGAGCGGCTGCGTACCGCGCTCGCCGCGCTGCGCGCACAGGTGGCCTGCGCCGAGGTGAGCACCATCCCGCTCGACCTGGCGGATCTGGACTCCGTCGGCCGGGCGGCCGGGGAACTCGTGCGGCGCGGCCGGATCGACGCGCTGATCGAGAACGCGGGGGTCACCGCACCGGGCCGCGTGCGGCGGACCACCGCGCAGGGATTCGAGCTGGCCATGGGCACCAACCATCTCGGCCATTTCGCGTTGACCGCGCTGGCCATGCCGGTGCTCACCGCTTCGGCCGCCAGGGTCGTGCCGATGGGCAGTCTGATCACCCGGCTGCGACCGTTCGATGTGGACGATCTGCAGTCACGACGGTCCTATTCGGATTTCCGCTCCTACGCCCAGTCCAAGCACGCCGTGCAGTCCTTCGGGTTCGAACTGGACCGGCGGCTGCGCGCGGCGGGCTCCCCGGTGCGATCGGTGCTGGCACAACCCGGGTTCAGCCTCGACCGCCGCACCCCGGACCGGCCCGGCATCAGCACCCGGGTCCCCGCGTTCGGGCTGCTGGCGCCCCTGTTCCAGGGCAAGGATCACGGCGCATGGCCGGCCGTGCGCGCCGCGGTGGACCCGGCAGCCGAGGGCGGCAGCTACTTCGGACCGGCACGTCTCGGCGCCGGCCGCCCGGTGCCCGGTACCGCACCGGCCGCCGACCGCGATCCGGACCGCGCGCGTCGCTTGTGGACAGTTTCGGAGGAGCTGACCGGGGTCCCGTTCCCGGTCGGAGAGTGAGTCCGGGCTTCAGGTAAGCGGCCGGCCGACTCGTTCCTCGATCCCGTCGAGCAACCGCTCCAGGCCGAATTCGCAGGCGTCGGAGGCCTGCTCCCGGGTGCCGCGGTCGAAACCGCCCGCCAGCCAGACCCGGTTCATCGCCGGATGCACGGTGACGTCGAAATAGCTGTCCCAGAACGAGGATCGCCGGCTCCACCAGGCGTCGTCGGACTGCCCCGTGCTGCGTTCGAGGTGCCGGCTCTCCGCCTCGACCGCGGCGTTCGCGTCGACGTAGCCTGCCACGCAGTTCGCCGCCGCGACCACCTCGCGCACCGGCAGGCCGAGTCCGTCCATAATGGACAGCAGGTACTCCTGGCCGGCGAACTGCCCGGGGCCCAGCACCGGGCGCACCCGCGAGGTCTCACGCAGCCACGGGTGCCGGCGGTAGGCGTCACGCGTGCGCTCGGCGTAGAGCGTCACCTGCGCCCGCCATTCACCGGCCCGCGGTTCGCCGGGCGCGGGCAATCGTCGCTCCAGCAGGACTTCGTCCACCATCAGATCGATCAGCTCGGTCTTGCCCGCGACGTAGGTGTAGAGCGTCATGGTGCCCGCGCCGAGTTCCCTGGCGACCCGGTGCATGGACGTGGCGGCCAGCCCCTCGGCGTCGGCGACCTCCACGGCCGCGGCGATGATCCGCTCGAGGGCGAGCGTGGGACGGCGCCCGCGGATCGGCTCGGACGGCTCGGCACCGCGCTCACGCCACAGCAGCGCCAGCGTGCGGTCGACCTCGTCGCGGGGTACGGGGCCGGCCGGATCGGCACCGGCGGGCCGGCGGTCAACGGTCATCGCGCTCCCCTGCGCCGGTGGCTTTCGGCGGATCCTACCCACAGGTTCAGGACTTTGGTCCCCTCCGTACGCCGGCGCCGTCCACTACCGTCGGTGGCGGAGGGCAGGTGAGTACCGTGACCGACCGCAAACCAGCCGGCGCGTCGTTCGGTTCCTGGGTGGACCGCCAGATCGCGGCGGCGGAAGCCCGCGGCGACTTCGCCGACCTGCCCGGGGCGGGCAAGCCCCTGCCGCCGCCGACAGGTCGCGACGCCGCCACCGACTGGGCGCTGCGCCGTGCCCGTGAGGGTGCCGTGGAGGCCGGCGCGTTCCTGCCGCCTTCGCTCGCGCTGCCGCGGGAAATCCAGGACCTGCCGGCGAAACTCGCGAAAGTCCGTACGGAGGCGAAGGTTCGCGAGATCGTGACGGACCTCGACGAGCGCATCCGCGAGGCGCACCGCCGCCCGCAGGACGGGCCGCCGCTGCGCGCGATGCCGCTGGACGTCGAGGAAACCGTGGAGAGCTGGCGGTCCGGGCGTTCGTGACCGTGCGCTGAGCACAGTGGACGGGTGCGGAACCCGGACGGCGGCACCACGGCGGCGGATCCGGCTACGCTGGGTGGTCCGTGTCCGAGAGAAAGACGACCGTCATGCGTGGACTTCGCCGGGGTGCCCTGCTGGGTGCCGTTCTGCTGCTGTTGTTCGGGGAGCCCTGGTCGGTGCTCGTGGCGCTGCCGGAATGGCCGGTGGCCGGGACGGTCACCGGCACCGTGCTGTTCGCCGCGGCCATGCTGGCGTTCCCGGTGCTCATGTACCTCGGCCACGGGCCGCGGCAGAGCGACGCTGCGGCCCGGATCGGGGACGGCCTGCTCGGCGCGGTCTGGGTGCTGTTCAGCTGGAGCGTGCTCGGGCACCTGCTGCGGCTGGTCCTGCTGCTGTCCGGGGTGGACGATCCGGCGCGGCCCCGGATCGTGGCCGCGGCCACCGTCGTCGTCGCGGCGGTGCTGCTCGCCACGGGGAACCGGATCGCGATGCGGGTGCCGCCGATCCGCGAGGTCGACGTGGTACTGCCGCGGCTCGGCGCCGGGCTGGACGGGGTGCGGGTCGCGGTCGTCACCGACACGCACTTCGGGCCGATCGACCGCACCCGCTGGTCGGAACGGGTGGTCGCGGAGCTGAACCGGCTCCGGCCGGACGTCGTGTGCCACGGCGGGGACCTCGCGGACGGGCCGGTCGCCAAGCGGCGCAAGCAGGTCGACCCGTTCGGCGGTGTCGAGGCCCCGCTCGGCCGGTTCTACATCACCGGCAACCACGAGTACTTCGGCGAGGCCCAGGCCTGGCTCGACCACATGGCCGACCTCGGCTGGGACACCCTGCACAACCGCGCGACCCTCGTCGAACGCGACGGCGCGCGGCTGCTGTTCGCCGGGGTCGACGACCCGACCGGCGCCGCGTCCGGGCTGCCGGGGCACGGTCCGGACCTGCCCGCCGCGCTGGCCGGCGTCGATCCGGACGTGCCGGTGTTCCTGCTCGCGCACCAGCCCAAGCAGGTCGTCCAGGCCCGGGAGGCCGGCGTGGACCTGCAGGTCTCCGGGCACACGCACGGAGGACAGATCTGGCCCTTCCACCTGCTCGTGCGGCTCGACCAGCGGGCGCTGTCCGGGCTCACCCGGCACGGTTCGCGCACCCAGCTCTACACCAGCCGCGGCGCGGGGTTCTGGGGTCCGCCGTTCCGGGTGTTCGCGCCGAACGAGATCGCCCTGCTCACCCTGCGCAGCGGCTGAGGCGATGGCGATCCGCGCGCTGATCTTCGACTTCGACGGCACCCTCGCCGACACCGAAGCCGCCGTCCTGCAGTCGTGGCAGGAAATGTTCGACAGCCACGGGGTGCCGCTCCCCCTCGACGTCTGGCACACGGTCATCGGCACCCAGAACACCGCGGCCACGATGTTCGCACTGCTGCGTGAACACGTCGGCGAGGTCGACCCGGAGGCGCTGCGGCCCGCGATGCGGGCCCGCGTGCGCGAGCTGCTGGCCGACGGCGGACCGCGCGAGGGCGTGCTCGCCTACCTCGACGAAGCTGCCACGCGGGGTCTCGCACTGGGAGTCGCGTCGAGCTCGTCGGCGGGCTGGGTGTGCGGCCAGCTCGACCGGCTCGGCCTCGCTGCCCGCTTCACCTCGGTGGCGACCGGGGACCGTCATCCGGCGAAACCCCGTCCGGACACCTACCTCGCCGTGCTGCGCGCCTTGGCGGTCCCGGCGACGGAAGCCCTCGCCTTCGAGGACTCGCCCCACGGCGTCGCGGCCGCGAAAGCCGCCGCACTCACCACGGTCGCGGTGCCGAACCCGATCACCGCGCCGCTGGACTTCGGCGACGCGGACCTCGTCCTGCCCTCGTTCACCGCGACCTCGCTGGACGAGCTGCTGACCCGGTTCGGGTAGCGCTTCGGTTTGCCGCGGGCCGCTGGGTGGTAACCGTTTCTTCAGAAGGTCCCCACCGAGAGAAGGATGAGGTTTACGTGATCATTCTGGGCGTCATTCTGCTCGTCATCGGATTCATCGCGAGTATCCCCGTGCTGTGGAGCATCGGCATCGCGCTGGTGGTCATCGGTGCGGTACTGGC
Source organism: Amycolatopsis jiangsuensis (assembly GCF_014204865.1). NCBI lineage: Bacteria > Bacillati > Actinomycetota > Actinomycetes > Pseudonocardiales > Pseudonocardiaceae > Amycolatopsis > Amycolatopsis jiangsuensis. The sequence goes on along the minus strand of NZ_JACHMG010000001.1, from coordinate 6,933,537 downwards.
GATCCTGGGCGGCACCGGCCGTCGCATCGGCGGCCGCGCACACTGGTTCTGACCACTCGATGACTCGGGGGCGGACCGGATTCCGGTCCGCCCCCGAGCCCGTGTGCCTCAGCAGGGCCAGTGCGTCAGCCGGGCCAAGCGGCTCAGCCGGATGCCAGCCGGTCCAGGAACGCTCGCTGGCCCTTCACCAGCTTTTCGCGTGCCGTGTCCAGGTCGAACCACGCGACGCGGTCGACCTCGGGGAACTGTTGCAGCTTCCCGGAACGCGGCGGCCACTCCAGCTCGAACGTGCCGGGCACGACCTCGGCCGGGTCCAGGTCCGCCTCCACCGCCCAGGCCGTGACGACCTTGCCGGACTGGCGCACCTCGCCCAGCGGCCGCAGCGGCCCGTCCGGCGCGGGCAGCCCCAGCTCCTCGGCGAACTCGCGGCGGGCCGCGGCCTCGGGCTCCTCGCCGTCCTCCAGTTCCCCTTTCGGCAGCGACCACGCCGCTTCGTCCTTCTTCGCCCAGAACGGCCCGCCCATGTGCCCGAGCAGAACCTCGACCCGGTCCCCGGAGGACCGGCGGTAGAGCAGCAGCCCCGCGCTGCGCCTGACAGCCATCGGCCCAGTCTGCCCGCCCCGCCCGCAGCGGCATCGAACCGGGCGGGAAAAACTTTTCGCCGCGGTGTCGATCCGCGGCCGGGCCGTTCGACGCGTAGGTGCAAGCAGCCGAGAACCCGGAAGGACCACCATCATGCGTACCTCCACTGCCGCACCGACCGCTCCCGCAGCCGCAGTCACCTCCACCGTCGCACCGACCGCTCCCGCAGTCACCTCGACCGCAGCCGCTCCCGACTCGGCCGGCCTCGTTCCGGATCCCGGCACCTCGACGGCCGCCACCCGGCCGCTGCCCGATCGGGCCCGTCCGGTGGTGCTCGGGCTGTTCCGGATCGTCGTGTCGGTCCTGTTCCTCTGCCACGGCGCTCAGGGCTTCGGCCTGCTCGGCGGGGTCGACGGGCACGGGATGGCAGTGCCGTTCGGACAGTGGCCGGGCTGGTGGGCCTCCGCGATCGAGGTCGCCGGCGCGCTGCTGGTGCTTGCCGGGCTGTACACGCGGGCTGCGGCGATCGTGCTGTCCGGGGTGATGGCGTACGCCTACTTCACCGTGCACGCGCCGCTCGGACTGCTGCCGCTGCAGAACATGGGCGAGCCCGCCGCGCTGTACTCCTGGGTGTTCCTCGCGATCGCCGTCGTGGGGCCGGGTGCGTTCGCGCTCGACCGGCTGCGCCGCCGCTGAACCCGGTTCGGCGCTGACGGCTCGTCAGCGCCGAACGCCGTCCGGTGTACGGGCCAGTGACAACCGCGGCGCAGCGGGCGGCTCGGGCTCGGGCCCGGCAGCGCGGCGACGAAACGGAACGAGGTCGCGCAGCATCTCCCGGCATGCCCAGCCGAGCACCAGCACCGACCCGATCAGCACGGCGACGAGCGCCGTCTCGACCGGATACCGCACGAGGTAACCGCCGAAGCGCGCCACGAGAAATCCGAGCACCACCCCGATCAGCAAGGTCACCACAGCGGAAACCGGTATCGCACGGCCGCGGGCCTGGATCATCACCGACCCCTTTCAACCCCGGAAAGGCACGCCGGACATCCCGGGCCTTCCCCCTCACGACCCGGCTCCGACCAGCGCAAAAGCAAGCATCAAGCATACCCGGACCGCAGGCGTCACCGACCCCTGCAGTCACCCGAAAAGGGGAGCGCGGAAACGCACTCCCGACCGCGCGACGAATTGTCGTGAAATCTGTTCGGCTTTCAGTGCAAGGATTCGCGGACTTCCCGCAAGGTCGTGACTGCCCGCAGTACTTCCGCGTACGTTGTGTACAACGGCGCCAGCCCGAACCGCAGCACGTCCGGTGGCCGGAAGTCGCCGAGCACCCCGCGCTCGTGCAACGCGGCCATCACCGGCTCCCCACCCGGGTCACGCACGGAGATCTGGTGCCCACGCGCGTGATCCCGCGGGGTCGGCACGTCCGCGCCGGGGAGGATTTCGTCGAGGCAGCGGAAGAAGAAGTCACCGAGCGCGAGGCCTTTTTCCCGGACTACCGCGAAATCGACGTCGTCCCATACGTCGAGGGCGGCGTCGAGCGCCAGCAGCGACAGCATGTCCGGGGTACCCGAACGGGCCCGGCCCACCCCGGCCGCGCCGCGGTAACCCGCCTCCATCGCGAACGGGTCGGCGTGTCCGGCCCAGCCGGCCAGCGGCTGGTCGAACGTCTCCTGCCACCGGCGGGCCAGATACACGAAAGCGGGCGAGCCCGGGCCGCCGTTGAGGAACTTGTACGTGCAGCCGACGGCGAAGTCCACTTCGCAGCCGTCGAGCCGGACCGGGACCGCACCCACGCTGTGGCAGAGGTCCCAGACCATCAGGGCCCCCGCCCGGTGCGCGGCCGCGGTGCCCTCGGCCATGTCGTGCAGCCGGCCGCTGACGTAATCGACGTGGTTCGCCAGCACGACCGCGGTCCGTTCGCCTGCCGCGGCGGACAGTTCGTCCAGCGGCACCCGGCGCAGGGTGTGCCCGGTGAGCCGGGCGACCTGCGCGGCCACGTACCCGTCGGTGGGGAAGGTCGCCGCGTCGAGCAGGATCTCGTCTCGCCCCGGATTCGCCCGCACCGCGGCGACGAGCGTCTTGAACAGGTCCACGCTCGTCGAATCGGACACCACGACCTGTCCCGGCGCGGCGCCGACCAGCGGAGCGATCCGCTCCCCGACCCGGACCGGCGCGTCCCACCAGCCCTCGGCCCACGAACGGATCAGCCGCCCGCCCCACTGTTCGCGCACGACCGCGGCCAGCCGTCCCGCGACGTGCTTCGGCGGCGCGCCGAGCGAGTTGCCGTCGAAGTACGCGACGGCCGGATCGAGGTCGAACTCCGCACGTTTCGCGGCCAGCGGATCGGCGGCGTCGAGCGCGGCGGCCAGCTCACGAACGGCGAGCGGCTCGGTCATCGGCACTCCTCACAGACGGGGTCGCCCCCATTCAAACAGCCAGGGCGACGACGCCGGGGGACGACCGCGGCGGCAGGTGAAGCCGACCGCAGCAGCCGGTGCGGACGGCCGCAGCAACCAGTGGAAACCATCGCGGCGGCCGGTGCGGGAATGCCTGTCCGGGCGCGAACGGCGGTCACCGCTGACTGGCCGCGATTCTCTGTTCCCACCGGCCGGGAGGTCCTACAGTGACCGGCACCACGAATCCTCGTCCAGGAGGGGCCGGCGTTGACCACCTCGCAGACCGCAGCCACCGAGCAGACCGCGTCCGAACTGGCCGAGGGCCAGACGATCCCGCGCCTGCTGCACCGCAATGCCGTCGAGTACGGCGACCACCCGGCGGTCACCTCGCTGGACCTGCCCGGGCAGCCCACGCTCACCTGGCACGAGTTCCGCGATGAGATCGCCGAGGTGTCCCGCGGCCTGGCCGGACTCGGGCTCTCCCGCCGCGACCGGATGCTGATCATGGCGCCGAGTTCGCCGGCGCACCTGGTCGCCGACCTCGCGGCGGTACACCTCGGCGCGATCTCGTGCACTGCCTACGCGACGCTCAGCCCGGTCCAGATCCGTTACGTCGCCCGGCACAGCGCCGCCCCGGTCGTCGTATTGGCCGGCGAGGACGAGCTGGCCCGCTGGCTGACGGTGCTCGACGAACTGCCCGCGCTGCGGTACGTCGTGATGCTCGACGAGGACGCGATCCCGGCCGGGGACGAGCGGTTCGTCCCGTACTCGGCGGTGCGCGAGGCGGGCCGCAGCTCGCTCGCCGAGGATCCGGAGGCGTTCGAACGGGCCTGGCAGGCGATCGGCCCGGACGATCCGCTGTCGATGATCTACACCTCCGGCACCACCGGTGATCCCAAGGGCGTCGTGCTCTCGCACCGCAACGCGATCCACGAGGGGTACGCGGTCGGGCGCGTGCACCGAACTCCGTTGTACGCCACCAACATCGCGTATCTACCGCTGGCGCACGTCGCCGAGCGGGAGCTGTCGATCTACCTGCCGACCCTCTGGGCGGGCCACGTGCACACCGTGGCCGACGCCTCCGGCGTGGTCGCGGCGCTGGCCCAGGTGCATCCGCAGAGCTTTTTCGGTGTCCCGCGGGTGTGGGAAAAGATGGTGGCGGGCTTGAAGAACATGCTCGCCGGGGTGCCGGAGGACCGGCGTGAAGCGCTGGTGTCGGCCAACGAACTGCTGCAGCAGGGCTACAAGCTGCGCAGCGCCGGCGAGGAGGTGCCGGCCGAGCTGGCTGCCCGGATCGCGGAGACCGACGAGACCGTGCTCGCGCCGGTGCGCGCGCTGCTCGGGCTGGACCAGCTCGTCGTGGCTTCCAGCGGCGCGGCCGCGCTGCCGCTGGAGGTGCTGTACTTCCTCGCCGGGCTGGGCGTCGAGATCAAGGAGGTCTGGGGCCTGTCCGAAACCACCGGCGCGGCCACCACGAACAGCGCCCTGTCGTTCCGCGCGGGCAGCGTCGGGCAGCCGCTCGAGGGCGTCGAGGTGAAGGTCGCCGAAGACGGCGAACTACTCGTGCGCGGACCCATCGTGTTCCTCGGCTACCTGCAGGAGGACGGTGCGATCGCCCCGGCGACGGACGCCGAGGGCTGGTTCGCCACCGGCGACATCGGCACGATCGACGAGGACGGCTTCGTCTCGATCACCGACCGCAAGAAGGAACTGATCATCACCTCCAGCGGCAAGAACATCGCGCCGACGCGGATCGAGGGACTGCTGACGGAGCACCCGCTGATCGGCAAGGCGGTCGCGATCGGCGACGGACGGCCGTACGTGACCGCGCTGATCGTGCTCGACGACGAGATCGCCCCCGGCTGGGCCGCGGCCAACGGCATCGAGGCGGCCGACCTCGACGCGCTGGCCACGCACGAGAAAGTGCGTGCCGAGATCGACCGCGCGGTCGCGTCGGCGAACGGCCGGCTGGCGCGGATCGAGCAGATCAAGCGCTACCACCTGATCAGCCACACGTGGACGCCGGAATCCGGTGAGCTGACCCCCACGCTGAAGCTCAAGCGCCGGGTGATCGACGACCGCTACGCCACGGCCATCGGCGAGCTCTACCCCGGCTGAGCCGGCCGCGCGGGACGTCAGGCGATCCGGCTGGAGGTGTCGGTCCACTTGCGCAGCCGGGGTGGGACCCGCTTCTCCAGCCCGTAGTTCTCCAGGTGCGCGGAGAACACCTCGTCGAACGCCTTCTGCACGGTTTCGCTGTCCCACACCGGGCGTTCCAGGATCGGCTGCTTCAGGTAGGGCTGCCCCATCACGTGCAGCTGCGGGCCGTTGCAGCGGATCAGCTGCCCGGTGATGCCGTGCGAACCCGGACCGAGCAGAAACAGCACGACCGGCGCGATCCGGTCCGGGGTGCGTTCGGGCGGGCACGCGCGCAGCGCCCGCTCCGACTTCCACACCATGCGGGTGTGCGCGACCGGGCACACCGCGTTCACGCGCACGCCGGACTCCTCCAGGTCGAGCGCCCACGAGTAGGTCAGCGAGGCGACCGCGCCCTTGCTCGCCGAGTAGGCGCCCAGCTTGCGCTGACCGAGTGACGCCCCGGACGAGATGTTCACGATCGAACCACCGGTACCGGAGTCGACCATCGCGCGGATCGCGGCCAGCCCGGTGTACATCACTCCGAGCACGTTCACCTCGACCAGCCGCCTGGCCTGCTCGGCGTCGTCCTCCCATGGCAGCGCCTCGTAGTTGAGCCCGGCGTTGTTGACCAGGCCGTCGATCCGGCCGAACTCGGCCACGCAGCGATCCACGATCGCCTGCGCCTGTGCCGGGTCGGCCACGCTGTGCCCGCTCGCGACCGCACGGCCGCCGTGCGCGCGGATGGCCGCCGCCGTCCGCTCGGCCGGCTCGGCGTCGACGTCGTTGCACACCACCGCGCCGCCGGCCCTGGCGAGGTGCACGGCGAACGCCTTCCCGAGCCCGCGTCCGGCGCCGGTCACGACCACGGCCTTGTCCCGCATGAGGTCCTGCATGAGCCTGTCCATACCCACTCCCCGTCACGTGCCCGGCGGGACGAGGGGCTGTCCCGCCGAGTCACTTCCAGTGTTGGGCCATTCGGCGCAACGGGCGCGCCGGCGGCGGCGAGCGGCGGGCGGTCTGCGCCGAACGAGGGACGGCCGATCTGCTCCGCGTATCCGGCAGCAGATCACCCGATCCCGCACGCCTGATCGGGAAACCAGGACACCGGCGCGTGATCGGCGGCATACTGACGGTTGCGCCGGGGAGCGGACCGGCGCGGAATGTGACGTCCCGGCCGGAGTCGTCACCGCCGCGGGCAGAATGCGGACGGGCACCCGATGTTCACCCGGCCGGGGAGGGGGAAGTGATCGACTCGTGACGACCGACGCGACAGCAGCGCTGACCGCGCCGCTGCGGAACGTCGAGTACCGCGTGCTGTGGGCGGCCGAGGCCATCTCGAGCGCGGGCGACCAGCTGGCGAAGGTCGCGCTCTCCATCCTGGTCTACCACCGCACCGGATCGGCGCTGTGGGCCGCGGTGGTCTACGCGCTGACCTTCCTGCCCGCGCTGGCCGGCGGCCTCGGCCTGTCCTTCCTGGCCGATCGCTATCCGCGGCGCGCGGTGCTGAGCGTGAGCGCGGCGGCGCAGGCGGTACTGGTCGGGCTGATGAGCGTGCCGGGGATGCCGCTGGTCGTGCTGTGCCTGCTGCTGGTGGCGGTGCAGCTGGCCGCCTCGCCGGCGAACGCCGCGCAGAACGCGATCACCCGCGAGGTGTTCGACGACGACGAGCTGTACCTGCGCAGCCAGGACCTGCGCGGGATCACCACGAACACGGTGCAGCTGCTCGGCCTGGCCGGCGGCGGGCTGCTGGTGACCGCGGTCGGCACGTCCTGGGCGCTGGCGATCGACGCGGTGAGCTTCGCGGTGGCCGCGGTCATCGTCCGGGTCTGGGTGCGCGACCGGCCTGCCGCGGGCGGCGAGCACAGCACCTGGTTCTCCGCCACGCGCTGGGTCTTCGGGCAGCGCCGGCTCCGGGTGCTGATCGCGCTGTCCTGGCTGGTGGGGCTGGCGGTGGTGCCCGAAGGGCTGGCCGCGCCGCTGGCGCAGCAGCTGCACGCACCGTCCGCGGCGGTCGGCTGGCTGCTCGCCGCGGACCCGCTCGGCTTCGTCGCCGGGGCGTTCCTGCTGTCGAGGTTCGCGTCCGCCCGGGTCCGCCAGCGCCTGCTCGGCGTGCTGGCGACGGCGTCGCTCGCCCTGCTGGCGCTGTTCCTGCTGCAGCCGAACCTGGTGCTCGCGCTCGTACTGCTCGCGCTGGCCGGCGCGACGGGGGCCTACATCATCACCGTGACGGCCACGTTCTCCACCTGGGTGCCGAACGACCTGCGCGGCGGCGCCGGCGGGCTGTACCGCACCGGCCTGCGCGTCGCGCAGGGAGTCGGCGTCGCGCTCGGCGGGGTGATCGCCGAGGCAACCGGCTCCGCGGTCACCGCCATCGCACTGGCCGGCCTGGCCGGCGTCGCGCTGGCGATCCCCACCGCCTTCTCCTGGACCCGGGTCCGGCACACAGCCGAGGCCGGTTCGGGCCTGTGAAGCCACTGTCCAGCGGCTTACGGGCAGCGGCCTGCGGAAAGCGGCCCGCGGTGAGCGGCCTCCGTCCAGCGGCCTGCGCGGAGCGGCTTGCGGCGAGCGGTCAACGGGGAGCAGGCTTCGTCCAGCGGCCTGCGCGGAGCGGTCTCTATCCAGCGGCTCCGCACAACGGTCTCCGTGCAGCGGTCAGTACGCAGGAGTCCTCGCGCAGGGACTCACCCCGCAAGACTCAGCGTGCAGCGGTCTCCGCGCGACGGCGTTGGTGCGACGGTCCCCGTGCGGCGTCTCCTTACCTGGACGTCGACACACAGCGGCGCCCCGAGGAAGTCCACGGCAGCAGTGCCGTGCAGACGTCCCGTCGCCGGGGTTCCCGTGCCGGGGTTCCCGTGTTCGTCTCGTCGCTCCGGCCGGTGTCGCGCTTCGCCGGAGAAACCGGGTCGCCGGTCATTTTCATGCTTCGCGGTCACGCACGGGACACACCTCCACCCACATTGTCACGAATCGCTCTCGTCTCGGTCACGGAACTCACGCCTCGCGGTCACGCACGGTTCTTCACCTCCGTTCGGGACAATTCACCGGAAAATGCACGCGCATATTCACGCCTCACGGTCACGCATGGGAAAACACCTCACCTCCGGGGACGGTGGAGACACGGGTACCGCAATTTTCTTCGCTGGTTCGGGAGCCGTTGCTCCGCAGGTGCCACCGAGTACGGGGACACCTGCGAATTCTGCCTCAGGCGACGGACGACCGCCGAATGGCCGGCTGATGCGATGATACCGGTAACCGAGGACGAAGCGGCAGCGGGAATCATCCGCGAACCGCACGAGACACGGCAGGAGGCACTGCCCGATGCCGGGAACCGGACCCGCGCACGGTGAGCCGCCGGCTTCCGGGGACGACGCTGCGGCGCGTCCCGGGGCGCTCACGCGGCTGCGCGAGCTGATCTCCGGCAACCCCGTGCCGTCGTGGGACCTGTGGACCAAACCACGGCGGATGATCGTTTTCCTGTTGTCCTGGGACGTGATCGCGATCGCGGTGCTGACCGCGGGCGTGGTGACCTCCCCCGGGCCCGCGCTGCTGGACTGGGGCCGGTTCGGGGTGCTCGCGGTGTGCGCGACCGTCCACATCCAACTGACCCGGCGGCAGGAGGAACGCCGTCGCAACCGGCTGACGGCCGTGCACATCGACCTGTCCGGCATCTGGGTCTTCCCCGGCGCGCTGCTGCTGCCGATCCACCTCACCCTGCTGCTGCTGGTGATCGTGCGCGGGCAGCGCTGGTTCAATTCCCGGCGGCCACCGCACAAGTTCCTGTTCACCTCATTCACGCACGCGGTGTCCGCGCTGCTGGCGCACGAGCTGTTCGAGGCTTTCGCCTCCGCCGAACTGGCACGGCTGTCGCCGTCGAACTCGCTGCCGGTGTTCGGGATCCTGATGCTCGTCGGGTTCTGCTACGCGGCACTGCAGGCGATCGTGATCGGCGGCCTGCTGGCGCTGGGCGGCACCGCGACACCCACGCTGCGCAACGTACTGGGCACCAAGGACGACAACCTGCTCGAACTGTCCACGATCGGCCTCGGCACGATCGCCACCATTCTGCTGGTGAACATCCCGCCCGCGATCGTGATCCTGGTGCTGATCACGGTACTGGGCAACCGGCTGGCGGAAATCAACCAACTGCAGTCGGAAGCCCGTACCGACGCGAAGACCGGGATCTCCAACGTGCGCGGCTGGTCCGAATCCGCGGAACGCGCGCTGACCCGTGCGGTGCGTGGCGGGGAAAGCCTGGCGCTGTTGATGATCGATCTGGATCATTTCAAGTGGATCAACGACACATTCGGCCATCCGGCGGGTGACGACGTGTTGCGTACGGTCGCGCAGACCCTCGACGAGGTCACCCGCCCCAAGGACATCACCGGCCGTTTCGGCGGCGAGGAGTTCCTGGTTCTGCTGCCGGAAGCGGACGCGACCGCGGCCAAGGTGACCGCCGAACGCATCCGCACCGCGATCGCCGAACAACGCGTCGTCACCACCGACAAACGCGGCGGCTCCGCACTGATCGGCGGCCGCACCGCCTCGATCGGGGTAGCCCTGCTGGGGCCGGACGGGGCGAGCCTGGACAGCCTCCTGCAGGCAGCCGACGCGGCGGTCTACACGGCCAAGGAAGGCGGCCGCAACCAGGTGCGGTTCGCGGAAAGCACCGAACCGCCACCGGCGGCGTGAGGCGACTTTCGCCGGGAACCGAAGCCGCCGGGCGGCGAACGATACCGTGCACGGCAGACGTTCCCGTACCGGAGGAGAGCACCTCGTGACCCGGCTGCCGAAGATCGCGCTCGAAGAGGCCTACGAGCATCCGGACAAGGTGGCCAGGGTGCTGGCGGATCCGGAGGTGCTCGCCGACGTCGCGGACCGCGGTGGCGTGACGCCGGAGTTCTACCGCCCGGTGATGGCGAAGCTGCCCGAGTTCGGCGAGGCCCGGCTCGGCAGCATGGCCGCCGCGGGCGTCGAGCATTCGGTGCTTTCGCTGACCGCACCGGGGATCCAGAGCATCCTCGACCCGGTCGCGGCCACCACGGAAGCACGCCGCCAGAACGACTTCCTCGCCGAACAGGTCGCGAAGCGGCCGGACCGGTACTCGGGATTCGCCGCGGTCGCGTTGCAGGATCCGGCGGGCGCCGCGGCGGAACTGCGGCGCGCGGTCGGCGAACTGGGGTTCCGCGGGGTCCTCGTCAACGGCTACACCAACGTCGGCGACAGCGCGCACGGAAGTTACCTGGACGAGGAGCAGTACCACCCGTTCTGGGAAGCCGTCGCCGAACTCGACGTGCCGCTGTACCTGCATCCGCGGCCGGGACTGGAGACCTACGCCGGGCATCCCGAGATGAAGGGCGCGACCTGGGGCTTCGGCACCGAAACCGCGTCGCACGTGGTGCGGCTGCTGCTCGGCGGCCATTTCGACCGGTTCCCGGCCACGCAGCTGATCGTCGGGCACCTCGGCGAAGGGCTGCCGGCGCTGCTGTGGCGCACCCAGCACCGGTTCGAGGACAATCCGTTCGGCAGGCGGTTGCGCAAGACGATCCCGGAGTACGTGGCGGACAACATCTGGGTCACCACCAGCGGGACCTTCTCCGACCACGCGCTGACCAACGCGATCCTGACCGTCGGCGCCGACCACATCCTGTTCTCCGTGGACTACCCGTATTCGGAGAACGCGGAAGCCGCCGACTGGATCGAGCGCACGCCGATCAGCGAACTCGACCGGCGCAAGATCGCCCACGGCAACGCGAGCGCACTGCTGGGCATCGATCTGGACGTCGACCTGGGCTGAGCCGGGGTGGCCGGGTTCCCCGCTTCCGGAAAGCCCCCGGACCACGATGGGGGACGGCCGCCTGCCGGGACACCGCGGAGGCTGGCACCCTGGAGCGCATGCCAGCCGACCGTGCCCCGGCCGCCGTTCGCGTGCGACGTCCCTGGTCGACGTCTGCCTGGCTGCTGCTCGTCCTGCTCGTGGTGTTCGGCTTCGGGGTGATCGCCTCACGTCCCGCCGCACCGCCCGACCAGGGGCCGCCGACCGGCGACGTGCTCGCCGCGCAGAACGCCATCGCCGCGCTGACCCACCCGGGCGCGAAGCCGACGGCGCTCGCCCAGCTGCCGTCCGACTTCACCGCGGTCACCGACGTCAAACCGGGCGCGCTGCCGGCTCGCGACGGCACGGTGCGTGCGGTGCACGTCGACGGCGGCTGTTCCACCCCGTGGGGCGACGACAACACCAAGTGGGACTTCGCCGTCCCCTGCAAGGCGCACGACCTCGGCTACGACCTGCTCCGCTACGCCGACAAGAAGGGGCACCCGCTCGGCCCGGAGGTACGGGCCTCGCTGGACGCCCGGCTGTCGTCGGACATGCACCACGCGTGCGACATCAACCCGATGGACTCCGCAGGTACCTGCGGAGTGGTCGCGTCGCTGTATTCATCCGGGCTGACGGTGAACTCGTGGCACCAGCGCTGGGGACCTCCGGTCGGCGACCCGATCGGTTCGCTGGTGGCCGGGGTGCTGGTGATCGGCTGTCTGCTCGTCGCCCGGATGCGCGGGTGGCTCACCGCCCGTCGCACGTCACCGCGGCCGTTCCTCCGGCGAGGCGTGCCCCGGCCGTGGGCGGTGGTCGGCGCGGCCGGTGCGGTGCTGCTGATGGTCGGCGAATCGGTGACCGCGCTGGCCGACTGGGCGGGCGCGCCGGAGGGTGCGTGGTGGCCGGTGACCTGGCTGGCACAGCTGGCGCCGGTCCTGTTCTTCGCCTGCGGGCGTGCGAACGCGGCCGGCTGGCACGCCGAACGCGGCCGTGGTTACCGGCATTACCTGGCCGAACAGGCTAGCCCGCTGCTGCGTCCCGCGCTGATCTTCGCCGTGGTGGCGTTCCTCGTGCCCCTGGCGCTCGAGTTGCTGGGCATCCCGGCGGGCACCAGCGCGACGGTCATGCGGATCGCGCTGCATCCGTTGTGGCTGCTGGGGGTGTACCTGCTGACCATCGTCAGCGCTCCGGTACTGCTGGCGCTGTACCGCCGCGTGCGGCTGTGGTCGGTCGCCGCGCTGTCGGTGTTCGTGGTGGCCGGTGAACTGGCCGCCGTGGGCACCGGCTCGTCGTGGCCGCGTTACGGCGCGACGCTCGCGCTGGCGCTGCTGGCCCAGCAGGTGGCCTTCGCGCACGCAGACGGCGTCCTCCTTCCCCGCCCGCTGCTCGGCGTCGCCGCGGTCACCGGCGTGACCGGGCTGGCAGCGGCGACGTCGGTGTCCGGCACCTCACCGATCCTGCTGGGCAGCCCGGGCGCACCGGCCGCGCTCTCCGCGCCGCCGTGGGCGGTACTGCTGCTGGGCGTCACGCAGCTGGGCCTGGCCGGGCTGCTCGCCGCGCCGTTGCGCCGCTGGGCCGGCTTCGGCTGGGTGAGCCGCGCGACGAGTCTGGTGCTTCGCGCGCCGATGAGCCTGTATCTGGCGTTCCTGTCGGCGATGCTGCTGCTGATCGCCCTCGTGTACCTGCCCGGCCGGATCGCCGACGGCCTGTCCTGGCTGCTCCGCCCGCGCACCGCGGTGGCCGTCGCGCTCCTGCTGGTCCCCGCCGGACTGGTGTTCTGGTGGTTCGAACGGCATCCGCGCGCGGTGCGCGACGAGCCCGCCCCGGCGCCGGTCCGTCCGGAGCCGCCGACCGGGCGGGTGCCCGTGTTGCTGACGCGGGCCGCGGCGGCGCTCGGGATCGGCTACGCGACGCTGGGCGTGTTCGGCCTGGCACTCGCCCGGTTCGGGGACGTGGCCGCCGACGCGGACGTCATGGGCGTGCGGTTCGACCCGGTGCAAAGCCTCGTGCACCTGCTGCTCGGCGTGCTGCTGCTGCACACCGTGCGGACCGCCACGGCGGCCAGCGTGGGGACCTGGCTGGTCTGCGCGGTCGCCTGCGTGCCCGCGCTGATGGAGGCGGGCGGCGGGGTTTCCGCGGGGGCGGTCACCGTGGTGCTGCACGTCGCCACCGCGGCGTTCGCGCTGGTCGCGGCCGGGTCGTGCGTGTGGCCGGTGCGGCGTCCGGCCGGCGCCGTGACCTGACGCACGCGACACGCATACCGCCGGCCGGGCGAAAGTACCCTGGATGCCGGACGATGGTGGTGCACACCACACGGGCCGGGGGAGGTGCGCAGCCTCCGCAACCCGGCCCCGGCACCATGCGTCTCCAGAAGAGGCGTCCCCAGGACAGGCGTCTCCGGAACCGGAGCGAACGAACGACGAGAAGGAGCCGACCGCGTGGACCACCCGCCTCGGAACGGGCAAGGCGATCGACGCCCCGCCCGCTCCTGGCAGGAGCCGCCCGGGCGGGCCACGGGCCGGCGCACGCCGCCACCGTCCGCCCCGCCGCCGCGCGCCCGCCGGGAGCCCCCGCCCGGCACGCGCCCGGGAGGAGCGTCCCGGCGTCCCGTCCGGCCCCGCCGCAATCCGCTGCGCGGCGCGAAAGTCGCGGTCGCCGTGGTGTCTTTGCTGGTGATGGGCCTGACCGGGTACGCGTGGGCTTCCTTGCAGGGCCTGGTCGACGGCCTGAACTACGCGAACGTGATCGAGAACGGCGGCGGCGACCAGCCCGCCGACGGCGCCCGCGACATCCTGCTGGTCGGCCTCGACAGCCGCACCGACGCCCAGGGCAATCCGCTCTCCCCCGAACTGCTCGCGCAGCTGCGCGCCGGGGAGGCCGACGGCGAGCTGAACACCGACTCGCTGATCTTCGTGCACATCCCGAACGACGGCAGCAAGGCCGTCGCGATCTCGCTGCCGCGCGATTCGTACGTGAACATCCCCGGCGGCTACGGAAAGCACAAGATCAACTCCGCGTACGCCCGCGCGATGCTGGAGGCCCGCAAAGACCTGCAGGCGAAGGGCGTGACGGACCCGAAGCAGCTCGACGTGCAGGCCAACCAGGCCGGCGCGAAGGAGCTGATCGCCACGGTCGAGGAGCTGACCGGCTCCACCATCGACAACTACGCGGCCATCAACCTGCTCGGGTTCAGCGACATCACCAAGGCCATCGGCGGCGTCGACGTGTGCCTGAACGACGACGTCGACGACGAGTACTCCGGTGCGAAATTCACCAAGGGCCAGCACACCATCGCCGGGGTGCAGGCGCTCGAGTTCGTCCGGCAGCGGCACGGCCTGCCGCGCGGTGACCTCGATCGGGTGGTGCGCCAGCAGGTGTTCATGGCCGGGATGGCGCGCAAGGTGCTGTCCGCGGGCACGCTGACCGACCCGTCGAAGCTCAACGCGCTGATCGACGCGATCAAGAAATCGGTGACGCTGAACCAGAACTGGGACATCTTCGGCTTCGCCCAGCAGATGAAGGGCCTGACCGGCGGCCAGCTGGAGTTCCGCACCGTTCCGGTGGAGAACGTCGAGTACCACACCCCGAACGACGGGGTCGCAGTCCAGGTCGACCCGGACAAGGTGCGGGAGTTCGTGCAGGGCCTCGCCGGGCCGCAGCAGGGGCGGCAGGCCCCGCCCTCGCAGCAGCAGGCCGCCTCGCACCAGGACGTCACCGTGGACGTGCGCAACGCCTCCGGCCGCGACGGCCTGGCCGCGAGCGTGTCGAAGCAGCTGGCCGGGAAGGGTTTCGGCGCCGGTGACACGGCCAACGCCAGCTCGCGCAAAACGTCGGTGATCTGGGTACCCAGCGGCGGTGAGGAGGCCGGCAAGGCGGTCGCCGACGCGCTCGGCGTGGAGGCGACGGTGCAGGAGGACAAGAGCGTGTCGAAGGGGCACGTGATGGTGTTCCTCGGCTCGGACTTCGAGCCCGGCAACGGTTCGTCGAGTGGGTCCGGCGCGGTGCAGGCGCCGGCCGCGTCGCCGGGCTCGTCCGCCCCGCCGGCCACCGAGAACGACGAGAAGCCGATCACCGCGGAGGGTGTGCCCTGCGTCAACTGACCGGTCCGGCTGCTCCGTTCGGGGTAGCCAGGGCCGGTTCCCGAAAGTTCTTCGCCGAATCCGCGTAAGGAACCGCCACCTCGTCGCTTTCACCTCCGCAAGACGCACGTGCTGCGGGATTCGGGAGGGGCAGGGACGGCAGTGGCCATCGACGCTGAGCACTACCAGCGGGTACTCGGGGACGAGCTGCGCAAGCTCCGGCGCGGCCGGGGCTGGACACGCAAGGAGCTCAACCAGCATCTGCAGAGCGAGATCTCCCTGCAGACACTGGCGACGTACGAACTGGGCACGCGGCAGTGTTCCGTGGTGCGCCTGGTGGAACTGTGCGTCGCGATGGACGAGCTCCCCCAGGACCTGCTGGCGAAGGTGCACAGACGGGTGTTCGTGGAGGAACCGGGCCGGATCCGGGTGGACCTGCGCCGGGTGATCACCGAGGCCGGACCGGAACTGAACCCCCTCCGCCGCTGGGCCGAAGGCCGCCTGCGGCAAAGCGGCCTGGCGGTCCCCGCCGGGGGTCCGGTGGCCGGAGGCCGGCCGGGCGCCGCGATCGCTCCGGGTCACGGCACTGCCCCGGGCTCGGGTACGGCCCCTCCGGCCGGTCCCGGCCACGGATCCGCAGCGGATTCGGGTACGGCTCCCCCGACCGGTTCCGACACCGCGTCCGCAGCGGGCTCGGGAACGGCTCCCCCAGGCGTTGCGGGGCGCGCTCCCGGCGGCGCGCCCCGAACCACGGGTACCGGGGCCGTCTCCGGCAGTGAAGCGACCCCGGGTACGCCGGGCAGCGATACCGCGCCTGGGACCGCACCCCGTGCTGCGTCGGGCGTTCCGGGCAGCGGAGCCGCCCCCGGCAGCACGTCCCGAGGCACTCCCAGCACTGCCTACAGCGGCGGCACCAAGCCCACCACCACTCCCGGTGCCGGCCTCGGCAGCGCGGCCCGAGCCGCGTCCAGCGCCGTTTCCGCTACCGCCGCGAGTGCCGGGTCGTACGAGGTCTCGTTCGATCTGGCCGCGCTGGAGCGGATGGCCGAGCTCTGCGGCGTGCCGACCGCCGAGCTGGTCGGTCACCTGCGCAACCTCGCCCCCACCTGAGGCGGGCCGCCCGCACACCACGAAGGGGACTTTCGCGGCTCCTCCCCTGCCGCGAAAGTCCCCTTCGTTCCGCCGGTTTTCAGCCGAGCAGTTCGTAGTCCTCGCGGCGCACGGAGCGGGTGTCGAGCCAGTAGCGCCAGGTGAAACCGGGCCAGATGGTGCGGTTGACGCCCTTCGCGTCGAGGTACCAGCTCGTGCAGCCGCCCTGGGTCCAGATGCCCTTGGCGAGCTTGCGCTGCACGTCGGCGTTGAAACGGTCCTGGACCTCCGGCCGCGGATCCAGCGCGCCGTCGCCGGCCAGCCGCAGCGCCTGCGCGATGTAGGCGACCTGCGCTTCGATCATGAACACCACCGAGTTGTGCCCCAGCCCGGTGTTCGGCCCGAGCAGGAAGAACAGGTTCGGGAAGCCGTTGACGGTGATGCCGAGATGGGTACGCATCCCCTCGCTCGCCCACTCCTTGGCGAGGTTGCGTCCCTCGCGGCCGATGATCTCCAGGTTGTCGAACGCGTCGGTCACGTGGAAACCGGTGCCGTAGATGATCGCGTCGACCTCGTGTTCCACCCCGGCCGCGTCGACGACGCTGTGCTCACGGACCTCGGCCACGCCTTCGGTGACCACCTCGACGTTGTCGCGGGCCAGGGCCGGGTAGTAGTCGTTGGAAATCAGCACGCGCTTGCAGCCCATGGTGTAGTCCGGCGTCAGCTTCGCCCGCAGCTGCGGATCCTTGACCGCACGGTCGATGTTGCTCTTCGCGAGCCGCTGTCCGAGCTTCATCACCCCCGGGTGGCCGTTGAAGCCGATCGCGCGTGCTTCGAGAGTCCAGTACAGGGCGTCGCGGTAGAGTCGCTGCGCCGGCGGCAGCGCACGGAACAGTCCGCGCAGCCAGCCGGGAACGGCACGGTCGGCCTTCGGCATGATCCACGGCGGCGTGCGCTGGAACAGCGTCAGCTCGGCCACCTGCGGCGCGATCCGCGGAACGAACTGCACCGCACTCGCCCCCGTGCCGATCACCGCGACGCGCTTGCCTGCCAGGTCGAAGTCGTCGTCCCACTCCGCGGAGTGGAAGGTGCGCCCGGCGAACCGCTCGATGCCGGGCAGCCGCGGGATCTGCGGCCGGTGGAGGGCGCCGACACCGGAGACCAGTGCCTTGGCCACGAACTCGTCACCGCTTTTCGTGGTCACGTGCCAGCGGTTCTCGTCGGCGTCCCAGCGCGCCCCGGTCATCTCCTGGCCGAACCGGATGAACCGACGCAGGTCGTACTTGCCGGCGACCTCACGCAGGTAGCGCCAGATCTCGGGCTGCGTCGAGTACGCGCGCGACCAGCCCGGGTTCTGTTCGAAGGAGAACGAGTACATGTGCGACGGGATGTCACAGGCACAGCCCGGGTAGCTGTTGTCGCGCCAGGTGCCGCCCACGTCGGTGGCCTTCTCGAGGACCACGAAGTCCTCGCGGCGGTCCTTGCGCAGCCGGATCGCCATGCCGAGCCCGGAGAACCCGGTGCCGACCACGATCACCCCGGTTTCCGTGCGGTTGCCCATGCGCCCTCCTTTTCCTGTTACCCGAAGTCCATCCTACTCCGAGTAAGGTTACTGACGGTAGAGTGTGCGCCGTGACCACCGCCAAGCGCAAGCGCATGCCCCGGGCCGAACGTGAGCAGCAGATGATCGCGGTCGCCGAAGGGGTCTTCACCGAACGCGGCTACGCGGCGGCCTCGATGGACGAGATCGCCGAGCTGGTGGGCGTCTCGAAGCCGATGCTCTACGAGTACTTCCACTCGAAAGAGGGGCTGCTGCTCGCCTGCATCCGGCAGTCGCGCTCGGCTTTGCGCGAAGCCACCGAGCAGGCGACAGCGCGCGCCACGTCGGCCGAGGACGCACTGCAGCGGGGGCTGCTGGCGTTCTTCGAGTTCATCCGCGACCGGGGGGAGGCGTGGTCCCTCCTACGGCAGGAGATGGCGCTGGTCGGCACCCCCGCGGCGGACGAGATCGAGGAGACCCGTCGCCAGCAGACCGATCTGATCGCGTCGCTGATGAGCGGCCATTTCGACGCTGAGGACACCCTGCGGACCGAGGCCTCTGCCGAGTTCGTGGTGGGGGCGTGCGAACGGCTCGCGATCTGGTGCGAACGGTTTCCCGAGGTGACCCCCCGGATGGCGACCGAGTACGCCATGGACCTGCTCTGGACCGGCTTGTCACAGCGAGCGACCTGACGTGCGCGTGAAGATGCGCGTGCATTAGGCCATTCGGTCGTCACTCAGGGCAAACCTCGTCCCGTTACTTGTGACACAGAGTTTTCTTACGGTATCGATGACACGGTAGAAAGACTCACGGAGTGTCGCGATTGCGGCGGGGGAGCGCCGGAATCGCGTCATGAGCCTGCGGTCGCCGGGTCCCAGCCGGTGACGCATGCTGATGACGAGAGGGGTGAGGCAGTGGTGGAAACGATCACGGCAACATACGAGCACGACAACGACGACTGGACGATCACCGTCAGCGGGCAGGGCAAGGAGCTGACCGCGAAGGCGCCGGGCATCATCGCCGCCCGGGACCGTGCCGACCAGCTGGTCGAGAAAATGGCGACGAGTGAGCGGACCACGGTCGTGCACCTGCTGAACGGCAACGCGCTCGAGTTCACCAGCACCTACATGGCCGCCCGCCTGACCCTGCCGGAACAGGCCCCGCTGCAGGTGCCCCCGCCGGGCGGGAAGAAGGACACCTCGGGCGCCGCTCCCGCCGGTGCGGCCGCCACTGCCGGCACCCCGGCCACGGTCGGCTCGGGCTCCGACGCGGCCGGCACTGCGGCCCCCGTCGCCGGCTCCACGGAAGCGACGGCCCCGTCCAGCCCCGGCTCCGGCTCCCCTGCCGCGGTTCAGCAGAGCCCCGACGCGACCCCGCCTGCCGACGGCACGGGCCCCGCTCCCGGCACCCCCGGCAAGGCGGCGAGCGCGAAACCAGGACTCCCGTCGAGCAAGCAGCTCCCGAAGGAAGTCGACGACCGCCCCGCCGAGGAGGCGAACGACCCGGGTGTGACAGCAGGCGCGCCGGCCACCCACCCGGCCGGACGCGCCTGATCCCCCGACGACTCCCTACGCAGGATCCACGGCGAAGCGACCGACCGGGTCGCTCACGCAGCACCCACCGCCAAGCGACCAACCGGGTCGCTCACGCAGCACCCACCGCCAAGCGACCAACTGGGACGCTTCGCGGGAGACTCACCGCGAAGCGACGGACAGCCTCCCCTTACGCAGGACCACCGCAAAGCGGCGGACAGCGTCGCAGCACTGCGTGACACCGTGGCCATTTGCTTCACCGCGGCGACAATTGCACGTACCCGGGAGCCGCACGCCGAGCTTCGCGATCGCGAAAGCCTCGGCACGCCGACTCGAGCCTGTCGGAGCTACCGCAGACAGGGCACTCACAAGCTCACATCGCTCGTCGCAACGCAGCCCGGGTCACGCGGCCGGCCCACATCACCCTTCCGCGCCCCTCAGGTGAGTGACCGCTGAACGAGTGGTCTGTCGCGGGGCGAAAATCACCGTCTGAGCAACGCTACGTGACGGTTGTCTACCGGCGTGCCGCGCGGATCGGACTTTGCAGGTGATGACCCGGCCGGGCCGGACAGCCGGAAGCTTCGCAGCCCGGCCAGGAACGCTGTCACCGGCCGCTGCTTCCACCCACCACCCCGTGCGTGCGCCACTGCGTGCCGAATCGGCCGCTGAGCGGCTGCGGCACTGAGCCGGAAACCCGGCAGGACTCAGCGGAAAAGCTTGCGGATCAGCAGCGCCGCGACCACTGCGCCGACGCCGATCAGCGGGTACTTGACCTTCGGGTTGTCCAGCTTGGCGCGCACACCGTCCTTCGCCGCGTCGGCGAGTTTCTGCGGGTTGGCCTTGGTGCCCAGCTGGTCGAGCGTCGCGACCAGGGACGTCCTGGCCTGCTCGATCTCACGCTCGATGGTCTCGGGGTCGCGAGCCACGTGCCCTCCTCGCCGCATCGGACTGTTGGCACCCAACGGTAGAGGACAGCACCCCCCTTCCGGCGACCGGCCACGCCGAGCAGCACCGAACGGGGCACGCGCTACGATCCGGACGAGATTCCCCGGGGCCGTAGCCCAATTGGCAGAGGCACACGGTTTAGGTCCGTGCCAGTGAGAGTTCGAGTCTCTCCGGCCCCACCACAACGTCCTGACCAGCACCGCAGCGTCAGGCTTGGGAGCGTCACCCCAGTTCGGCGATGACGTCGTCGCTGGTCAGGATGTGGTGGGCGTAGCGGGGCCAGTTCTGTTCGATCGTCGCTCGGTGCATGTCCATCGTGAAGGTGCCGACCGCGTCGGGGACGAACGTGACGTCGTAGCCCTTCTCCACCGCGTCACGGCCGGTCGAGTCGACACAGGTGTTGGTGGTCAGCCCGCACACGATCACGTGGTCGAGGTCGCACTGGCGCAGCTGGGTGTCGAGATCGGTGCCGTGGAAGGCATCGAACGTCTTGTGCGGGGTGACGACCACCTCGCCCTCGACGGGCACGAAGTCGGGGTGGAACCGGGCGCCCCAGGTGCCGGCCTGGAAAAGCTGCGCCGCGAACATGCCCTCGTGGCTCGGAGTGCGGTGCTTCCACGGGCCGTAGTCCCACGGCTGGGTCTCCATCGGAGCGTGCAGCACCTGGATTCCCGCGGCGCGGGCCGCCTCCAGCACCCGCTTCATGTTGCCCACGGTGCCGACCTCGTCCAGGACACCTCGCAGTCCGGGATATCCCTTGCCGCCCTCGGAAATGAAGTCGTTGGTGGCATCGACGACGACCAACGCGGTCCTGTCCAACGGATAGCTGGCCATGATGAAGCACTCCTCCACAGGTAGCTCGTACGGTCATACTAGCAAGCACGCGCACATGCCCGCTCGTATGGACGTACTATTTCGGCCGTAAGAGCACGAGGGGAACCGACATGGGCCAGCGAACGGACACGCGCGACCGCATCATCCAGGCATCACTGCGGGCGATGCGGGAGCGGGGTTACGGCTCCACCGCGATCAGCGACATCGTCGAGGCTTCCGGCGCGCCTCGCGGCTCGGTCACCTTCCACTTCAAGGGCGGCAAGGACGAGATCGCCGGCGAGGTCATCGCCCTGCGCGCCTCGCAGGTGTTCGAGGGGATCGAACGCGCGGTGGCCAAGAGCACCTCCGCGGCGGATCTCCTGGAAACGTGCCTCGACCGGATCGCCGCCGAGTTCGCCGAGTCCGGCTTCCTGGCCGGATGCCCGGTCGTGCCGATCACGATCGAACGCGCCGCGCAGTCGCCGGAGCTGTCGGAGGCCGGCGCCGGCTTCTTCGCCGGCTGGCGCGAAAGCCTGGCGCGCGGCCTCGCCGGCCACGGCATCGACCCCGGACGCGCGACCCGCATCGCGACAATGACGATCGCCGCGACGGAGGGCGCCCTCGCGATCAGCCGTGTCGAGCGGAACCTCGACGCGTTCGACGCTGTCCGCGACGAGCTACGGGCACTGGTCGCCTGACCGCTTCCCGGCCGTCGCGGTCTATTGTGGACCGACTGGCGACGAGTCCGCGCCCGAGCCCACCAGCAGTCCGAAGAAGGTGCCGATCAGGCCGGCGGCCTCGACCTCACGGCTGGTTCTGCCGAGCACCCGGGGATTGCCTGCCGAACCGGGAACGGTGTGGCCGCCGCGATGGATGGTGTAGAGCACCACGGGCGGCGCGCCGTCCTCGCGGTAGTCCGAGCGCTCGACCTCGGTGACGGCTCCGGGCCGGGCCGGTTCGCGCGTGATCACGGGACCGGCAGTGCTGCCGTTGCGTTCGGCGAAGTGCCGCGCCGTCCGGGGCGCGGACCAGCTCCTGCCGCCGACCTTGAAGAACCGCCGCTTCCACCAGCCCATCGTGCCGCCGCCGTAGGAGACGATCGGATCCTTCGTGCCGTGGATGAACAGCATCGGCAGCGGTGCCGGCGGCGCCTCCGTGGCGAGGAAGTTCTCCGGTGCGGGCATGGTCGCGCCGATCACGGCCGCGCCGGCGAGCAGTTCCGGCGCCTCGTGGACGAGCCGCATGACCAGCTGGCCGCCGTTGGAATAGCCGATCGCGAACACCCGGCGCGAATCGATCCGGTGATCGGCGGCGAGCTTGGTGATCACCGCCCGCGCGAAGCCGACGTCGTCCATCCCGTCCCGCCGGGCGGCGAACCGGCTTTCCCGGCGCGCGTCGTTCCAGGCTCCCTGATAGCCGTCGAGGTAGGCGACCACCGCGGTGCCCGCGGCGGCGAACCGGTCGTAGGCCTGGCTGGTGAACGCGCGATGCTTGTCGCCGGACTGGCGCGAACCGTGGAAAACCAGGACGAGCGCGCGGGACGCCGAGTCTGCTGTGGACGCGACGGTGGTGAACGTCCGCCTCGTCCCCGCGACGTCGACGCTGTCGCGTGTGGTGGTGGTCATCGAGAACCCCTCGCCTCGATACGGATGGACTATCCGTTTCACCCTACCACAATCGGATACGTCATCCGGTTATCCTGTGGGACGTGACCTCCCCTCCACTGCGCAAGGACGCCGCCCGCAACTGGAAGCGCATTGTCGAGACCGCCCGCCACTACCTTGACGAAGGCAGACCGCTGCAGCTCAACGACGTGGCCCGCACGGCGTCCATCGGGGTCGCCACCGTCTACCGGCATTTCCCCACGCCGGAGGCACTGCTGGAGACGGTCGCCGCACCCGCGTTCGAGGCACTCGCCGAGCACGCCGAGCAGACACTGGCCGACCCCGACCCGTGGCAGGCGCTGCGCGGGTTCCTGGCCGCGGGGATCGAGGCTCAGCTGACCGACGCGTCCGTGTCACCGGTGTTCACCTCCCCCACCGACACGCTCGAGCGCACCACCGAGCTCAAGCAGCGGGTCACCGGCCTGTTCGGCCAACTGCTGGACCGCGTCCACGCGGCGGGCACGATCGATCCCGAGTTCTCCCAAGCCGATCTGGTCTCCCTCATGTGCGGGGTCGCCCACGCCGTGCACGTCCACACGGCACTCGCCGGCGCCGAGCCGGTCGCCGTCGGCCGTCGTTACCTCGACCTGCTGCTGACCGGCCTACAACGACCCTGAAAACGCGCGAAAAGTCTCGTTCGACGCTCGACCGCGGTGCTCACCGCCGCTCTCTGTCGCCGTTTCGCAGGTGAGCCGAACCCGCGTCACGGAGAAGGTCGAGCGCCGGGCCTGAACCGTCCGCCGGCAACAGGGTCCGGGAGGCGATGCGCCAGCCGTCGGTGCCGCGCTCGAGCGTCCAGCGGTTGGCGAGCACCCGGTGGATCCGGTAGCCCTGCGAGGTTCCATGGTTGGCCAGTTCCCGGGACTCGCCGTGGGCGTCCGGGGTGATCAGCGCGAGGTAGGAGACGGCGACCGCGGTGTCCCCGGAGAGGTCGACGAGCGGCAGGCTGCCGAAATGGGCGAGGCCGCCCGCGATGGCGGCGTGGTGCTCGTCGCGGCCGACGAGCTGCGCCATCGCTTCGCGACCGGCCGCGCCTTCGAGCCCCGCGCCGCGGTCGAACACGACGTCCTCGGCGTAGATGGCCTCGATCAGCTCGCGTTCGCCGGTGTCGGCGCCGAGCGGGTGCGTCGCGAGCAGGTCGTAGATGGACGCCGCCGTGCACGAGTACAGCGAGCACGGCCCGCTGGGCGCGCGCGTGGACCGGGTCGCGGAGCGCGCCGGGGTCAACAAAGAGCGGATCTACCAGTACTTCGGGAGCAAGCAGAAGCTGTTCGCCGCCGTGCTCGAACAGGAGATGACCAAGCTCGCCGCGGCGGTTCCGCTGACCGCGGAGCTGGCCGAGGACCTCGGCGAGTTCGCTGTGCGGGTCTACGACCACCACCGCAGCTACCCGCACTATCTGCGACTGCTGCTGTGGGAAGGCCTCGAAACCGCGACTCGACAAGGGAAACCGATCGCGGCAGCGGCCGAACGCGCGGCGCACTACACGGACAACCTCGCCGCCGTGGCCCGCGCACAGAAGGCCGGACTGCTGCGCGACGACGTGGATCCCGGATACCTGCTCTATCTCGCCCGCGCCTTGGCGGCATGGTGGCTCGCCGTCCCGTCGACAGCCGGGCTCATGCTCGGCGACGCGGCCGCGGACGCGACCGACGAACGCCGCCGGGTACTGGCCGGCCTGGTCCGGGACGCCTGCCGGCCTGCCTTGACAGGGTAAAACGACCGTTTTACCCTCGAGGACGATGGACACGAAAACACGCATCGTCTCGAGCGCCGAGCACCTCTTCGATCGCTGCGGTTTCACCGCGACCGGAATGGACCGGCTCACCGCGGCCGCGGAGGTGTCCTCCCGGACGCTCTACAAACACGTCGGCAGCAAGAACGCGCTCATCGCCGCGGTTTTGAAACAGCGATGCGTTCGCTTCTTCGACAAGACGGACGTCGACAGCGTGGACGCGCTGTTCGCCGCGCTTGGAGACTGGAACCACGCGGAGGGAACGCGAGGGTGCATGTTTCTCCGTGCCCAAGGTGAGACAGGCGGCGAAACGCCCGAGGTTTCCGAAGTCGTCGCCGAATACCGACGAATACTTCGCGAACTCATCGACCGGATCGTCACCCTCGAGATCGGCTCCCGCCGAAATGACGTACTCGTCGAACAGGTTCTCGTCCTGTTCGAGGGCGCGACGTCGGTCGCAAGCTATTCCGGCGCGGACGCCGTTTCCGCCGCACGGGCAGCCGCCGCCACTCTGGTGAAAGCGGCACGATGAGCGTCCTCGGCGTTTCGCCGCGGCACAGCACTGCACCCCACTTCACGAAATCGGACCGGAAATCATGCATCTGCTGACCGTCTTCTCTCATCCTTTCACCGACAAATACCCGGCCGCCGTCATGGACGCGCTGAACGAGCCGTTCCGGCGGGAAGGACATTCCGTCGACGTCCTGGACCTGCACGCCGAGAACTTCGATCCACGCTTCACCGAGGCCGACCACGCGCATTTCTGGGGCGGTCCCGTTCCCGCCGACGTCGCCGTGATGCACCGCAGGGTCGAGGCCGCGGACCGGCTCGCCTTCGTCTTCCCGGTCTACTGGTGGGGTATGCCGGCGCTCATGAAGGGCTGGCTCGAACGGGTCTTCACCGGCGGTTGGGCATACCAGTTCGGAAAGGGCGTCCAGGATCGGGGAAAGGAACCACCTTCCGCGCTTCTGGGCAATGTCCCGACCATCCTGATCGGGATCGGCGGGTCAAGCAGGCGAACCTACGCGAAATACGGGTACGACGAGGCCATGCGGACCCAGCTCGACGTCGGGACGTTCGTCTACTGTGGCATCACCGACGTGGAGAGCCATCTGATCCACGACGTCGAGGGTGAGCACAACCGGGATAATCGCGCACAGGGACTGAAGCAGATACACGAGGTCGCCCTCGAATTCCGTTCACCGCACCGTATCGTCCGAAACGCGAAGGAAAATCACCTGCGTGATCGGGTCGCCTGAATGTGCTCCGCCGACCTGACACGTGGACGGATGGCCGGCTCGGCTGGTATTCGTGCTGGACGCTCGGCAGCGAATGCGACGGCGGGTTCGCCGAGTACGTCGTGGCGCCGGGCAGCGAAGCCTACGGTGTCCGGTGCGACTGGTCGGATGCGGAACTGGCCTCGGTCCCGTGCGCGTTCTCGACCGCGGAGAACCTGCTCGACCTGCGCACGATCTATCTCAAGGACCTGTCGCTGTTCGGCTGCACGTTCCAGGACGACGTCGTTTTCGCGAATGTGATCGACCACGTCGAGAAGGGGCACATCCGCCCGGTCGTGGCGAAGACCTACCCACTCGCCGCGATCAGGCAAGCGCAGGAGGACTTCCTGCGCAAGGTCCACACGGGAAAACTCGTCCTGGTCCCGTGAAGCCGCGTCGCGGCCCGCCCGGCGACGGGAAACCGTTGGACCGCGCTACGAAGGCGCTGTTACCCTGTCGTCGGCCGTGACTCGGATCGAGGAGGTGAGTCCCATGTACGTGGTATCGATGTGGGTGCTCCCCCTTGTCGTCACGGCCGGGCGATGACATAGCCGTCGCCGGGGCGCCTCTGCAGAACCCCCGGAGAGGCGGCAACAATGCAATTCGCACACTTCACTTCCGATTTCGACGAACGCACCGTGGTGGTCACGCGCGTCGGGGATCGGCAATGGCAGGCCGAGGCAGACGACCGGGTCGTGGGAAGCGCGGAGGCGTCCCCGCGGCCCGACGGCCGGCTGTTCCTCAGCGTCGACACCTGGCATGAAACGGTTTTCGACCGGCTCGCCGGCACCATGCTGGCGCAGCTGCCGAAACCGCTGTACACGGTCGCCGACAATGCCGACGCGGAGGTCTACGCGGGGTGGCGGCGGGCCGGCCTCGTCGTGCGGCGGCGGGAGCGGGAATACGTGGTCACCACGGATCCGCGCGTCACCGGGCTCACCGCGGGCCCGCCACCGGACGGGGTCCGGATCCTGCCCGCCGGTACCACGCGGGAAACGCCGTTGCGGGAGGCGTATGCGGCGATCCGTGCCGAGGTCGAGGCCGCGGCGGGCTGGGATTCCATGCCCGCCGAGGTACTCGCCCGGCCGGACGGGACGCCGTTGCTCGATCCGCTGAAGTTCGTCGCGGCGGTGCTCGGCGACCAGTACGTCGGGCTGCTGCGGCTGACCCCGCTCCGCCGTCCGCGCATCGGGCTGGTCGCGGTACGGTCGCAGCGACAGCGACGTGGCATCGCGCGGGCGCTGCTGGCGCACGTGCTCGGCGCGCTGCACCACACCGGAATCCCCACCGCGTCCGCCGAAGTCGACGAATCGAACACCGCGGGCATCGCGTTGTTCGAAGGCATCGGCGCCCGCTGGACCGCCAGCAGCACGGAACTCGTCCAGCACTGAACACCCGAAGCTCCGCGAGAGAATGGGACACCATGGCAGGTAAATCCGGCGGAATCGAAGTCGAGGGCACGGTCACCGAATGCCTTCGCAACGCGACCTTCAAGGTCGAACTCGAGAACGGGCACCGGGTGCTCGCGCACATCAGCGGAAAGATCCGGAAGAACTACATCAAGATCCTCCCGTTCGACCGGGTGCTGGTCGAGATCAGCCCTTACGACCTCGAGCGGGGACGGATCCTCTTCCGGTACCGCAACTGAGCTGGTAGCGGCTTGACGCGGCACCGGGTCGGCGGAATGCACCGCCGGTCCGGTGCCGGTGCGCCGGTCCGGGGCCGTGCGCCGCTCCGCCCGGTCCGGTCACCGACCGCCGAGGCGGCGTGACGGCGTCATCCGGCGGACTGCCCGTGTTCTGCGTGTTCTGCGTGCCCGGCAGACTGCGCGTGTTCGGCGCACAGACAAGCCACTCCCGGTTCGATCCACTCCTGCCCCGCCCATTCCGGATGCCGCTTCAGCAGTACCGCGCGTACTTCGGCCGTCGTCGTCTCCTCGCTCGCGGACGAGTCCCGGCGGCGCCACGTTTCGTCGCGCAGCAGTTCCAGGTACTCGCGGACGTCGGTGATCCGCTGCTGACCACCGATCTCGCCGTGCCCCGGGACGACCAGCTTCGGCGAGTCCTCGGCCAGCCGGCGCAGCACCTCGATCCAGCGCACTCCGGAAACGTCCGTGTCGTGCGGCGGAAACCACGGGAAGATGGCGAACTGCCCCGTTTCCACGAGGTCACCGGTGAACAGCACACCCGCGTCGGGCACGGTCACGACCTGGTCCCCTCGGCTGTGCGCACGACCGGTGGCTCGCAGCCGCACGAGCCGGCCGCCGAGATCCAGATCCCGCGAAGTGTCGTAGACGACGTCCGGTGCGGGCAGTTCGGTACCGGCCAGCCTGCGGGCGATCGGCTCGCCCAGCCCGGCGAACATCTCCAGGTAGCCGGTGCCCTTCGTGGCCAGATCCGTGGCCTGCGCCCGGTTCAGCAGGTACGTCGCCGCGCCCGCGAACGTCTTCGCGCCGAACGCGTGCTCCGGGTGGAAATGCGTGGTGGTCAGGTAGATCCGGCGGCCGCGGGCGTAGTCGGTGGCGAACCGCAGCACGGCCTCCGCGTTGTCCGGGCCCATCCCGGTGTCGACCACGAGCACCGAATGCGTGCCGCCGATGACCCCGACGTTCGGGACGAGCGGAACGCCGGCATCGGGCAGGACCACGAGATCACGGGCGACTTCCCGGGCGCCGGCAGGCCGCACGACGGGATCGGGATACGGGTATTCGGGCACGACAGAACCTTTCGTCGGGAGCCGGAACGGGACTGGCACCAGTCCAGCGCCGGTCTCGGGGAGCCGTCCAACACCGGTTCCGCACCGCCGATACCCGATCGGTATCGTGGCCGGTGATGGACCTGCGCTCGCTGCGGTATTTCGTGGCCGTCGCCGAGGAGCGCCACTTCGGGCGCGCGGCGGCGCGGCTGCACATGACCCAGCCGCCGCTGAGCCGCGCGGTCAAACGACTCGAAACCGACCTCGGGGCGGTGCTGCTGCACCGATCCCCGGCGGGTGTCTCCCTCACCGACGCGGGCACCGCGCTGTACGAGGAAGCCCGCACACTGCTCGAAGCTGCCGAACGCGCCCGCGCCCGGGTCACCGCGGCAGCGAACCTCACCCTCGGCACCCTCGGGGACGGCGTCGACCAGACGGGCACCGCGGTCGCGGCCCGCTTCCGCGAGCGGCACCCCGGAGTGCGGATCATCCTCCGGGAAGCCGATCTGTCCGATCCGGCCGCCGGGCTGCGGGCCGGGCTCGTCGACGTCGCACTGACGCGGCTGCCGTTCGACGACCGTGGCATCGGCACCCACGTCCTGCGCGACGACCCGGTGGGCGCACTGCTGCGAGCCGACGATCCGTTGGCAGGACGGGAAAGCCTGGCAGTCCGGGAACTGGCGGACCGGGCATGGTTCCGGTTGCCCGAGGGCACCGACCCGCGGTGGCGCGCCTACTGGAACGCCGTCCCGCCGGGCAGCCCGTTGCGCGAAGGCCCGGTGATCCGCACCGTCCACGAATGTGTGCAGGCAGTGCTGTGGAACGGCACGGTCGGACTGGTGCCGCTGGCGCATCCGGTGCCGGACGGGCTCACCACCGTGCCGTTGTCCGACGTGCCGCCGAGCCGTGTGGTGCTCGCCTGGCGCCGGGCATGGACGCCGCCCTTGGTCCGGTCGTTCGTGGAACTCGCGCGCGGCGGTTAGTCCCGGCACGTCCGCGGTAACGCTGTCTTCCCATGCACCTGGTGGCACTCCCGCAGCTCGCGTGGTCGACACCGACGGCGGACTGACCGTGGGGTGGTCCTGCCCGTAGGCTGGGCCTTCCCCGAGGAGGTGCGCCGTGCCGTCACGCAACCCACTGCGCCTGCTCCGCAAGTGCGCGGACTGGTTCGAGAACCGCGGCGTGTACGTCCCCGGGGAGGAGAGCCGGGCGGTCGATCCGGTGCGTGACTTCGGCTGGCTGATGGTCGCGTGGGGCGCGGGTGTCGCGGTGTTCATCCTGCTGTTCGCGGTCGCCGTCTGAGTGGCATATCGGTGACGACTGTCACGCGGTGTGCCCTTTCGGTCACAGATCGGCCACGGGTCGACACCAGGTCCGCGTCTTCCTGCCCGCGCAGCTGCATGTGCAGTCAGAGTGGGGCGGGTCCGTCCGGCTATGGGGCCGAACGGCCGCTCGCCCCACCCCGACTGGAGTAACCGCGATGGCGCCCCCGCGCACCCCGAAGCTGCTGGTGTCCGCCTGCCTGCTGTGCCTGGTGACGGCCTGCGGGGTCGACGCACGGGAAGGTACCGCCGCGCTCGGCGCCGGGGCCGGCCCCACCGCGCCGGCCAAGGCCGCTTCCGCACTCGGCACCGGCGAGCTGCAGTTCGGCGCCGAGCATCGGTTCACCAGCGGGGTCACGGTGTCGGTGTCCGCCCCGCAGTCGTTCCAGCCGAGCCCGGCGGCCTACCCGCGCAGCGCGCGTGCCGCGTCGTTCGCCATCGAGGTCAGCAACAACGGGCCGGAGACCTATCGGCTCTCCGGGCTGTCGGTCACCGCGGACGTCGCCGGCCGGCAGGTCAAACAGGTGGTGGACGCGACCCAAGGCCTCGGCGGGATCGCGCACGCGGGCGAGGACCTGCAGCCCGGCCGCTCGACCCAGCTCACCATCGCGTTCGCCGTCCCGCTCCGGGAGACCAGGCTGGTCATGCGGCTGCGGCCGAGCGCGGGCGAACCCGCCGCGGTCACCTACTGCGGCAGGGCCTGAATTACGCTGCGCCCATGACCGAGCAGCGACTTTCCCCCGGCGACCCCGCCCCGAGTTTCACCCTGCCCGACAGCACCGGCAAGGACGTCTCGCTGAGCGACTTCCGCGGCCGTTCCGTGGTCGTGTACTTCTACCCGGCCGCGAGCACTCCCGGCTGCACGAAACAGGCCTGCGACTTCCGCGACAACCTCGCCGAGCTGAACGACGCCGGTTACCAGGTGCTCGGCGTCTCCCCGGACAAGCCGGAGAAGCTCGCCACGTTCGTCGCCGCCGAAGGGCTCACCTTCCCGCTGCTGTCCGATCCGGACAAGCGGGTGCTCACCGAATGGGGCGCGTTCGGCGAGAAGAAGAACTACGGCCGCGTCGTCCAGGGCGTGATCCGGTCGACCTTCATCGTCGACGCGGACGGCAGGATCGGCAAAGCGCTCTACAACGTCCGCGCGACCGGTCACGTCGCCAAGCTGATCCGGGACCTCGGCCTCACCTGAGCTGTCCTCACGGACTCGGCGGGCCGGCCGGGAAGCGGAGGGTGAACGTCGTACCGCGGCCTGGTGCGCTGCGCGCGGTGGCCGTGCCGCCGTGTGCCTCGACGAGGTTGCGGACGATGGCCAGCCCCAGGCCGCTCCCGCCGGAGGCGCGGCTGCGGGACGGGTCCGCCCGCCAGAACCGGTCGAACACGTGCTCCACGTCCGCGGTGGCGATGCCCTCGCCGGTGTCGGTCACCTCGAACACCACCTCGTCCCCCTCGCGCCGGCCGGTCACGGCGACCGAGCCGCCGCGAGGAGTGTGGCGGACGGCGTTCGAAACGAGGTTGTCGAGCGCCTGCCGCAACCGCACCGGGTCGGCGGTGATCGCCGGATCCGCCATCGGCGGCACGGAAAGGCGCAGCCCGGACTCCGCGGCCCGCGCTGCGTGTGCGGAGGCGAGCTGAGCCAGCAGTGCGTTGGCGTCGATCGGCTCCGGATGCACGCGCAGCGCACCGGCGTCGGCGAGAGCCAGGTCCTGCAGATCGTCGACGATGTGCTGCAGGTGCACGGCCTCCTCCAGCAACGAGGCGACCAGCTCGCCGTCCATCCGGCTCAGGCCGTCCTGCACCGCCTCCAGCCAGCCGCGGATCGTGGCCAGCGGGGAGCGCAGCTCGTGCGCGACGTCGCTCACCATGGCCTTGCGGGCGTTCTCCAGCTGTTCCCGCGCCTCGGCCATGTCGTTGAACGCACGGGCCAGCCGGGCGATCTCGTCCTTGCCCCGTACCCGCACGCGGGCGCCGGTCTCGCCGGCCTCCATCCGTTGCGCCGCACCGGTCAGCGCGTGCAGCGGACGGATCAGGCGGATCGACGCCAGCCCGGTGACGACCACGGTGAGTACCAGAATCACGCCGGCCACCCCGGCGAGGCGGATCTGGTTCGCGGTCGACAGCGTGAATCCGCTCGGCGGCGGATCACCGCCGTTTTCGGTGATGTAGAGCCAGGCCGCCGGCGCGACGTACGGGGTGAGCTGTTCACGACGAGCCGAGGTGAAGCAGGTGACCACGGTCGGGTCGGTGGCGCTGGTGACGGGACCGTCGAAGGTCCAGGTCAGAGCCAGCTGCGCGGCGGCGGTCGTGCGGTCGTTACGGCCGAGGCACGCGTTCACCAGGTCGTTCAACCGGTTCAGTGCGGTCTTTTCGGTCGCGGTGGGCGCTTCCAGCGCCGAGGCGTCACAGCGGGCGAGCGAGGTCGGGTCGGGAGTCGTCACGCGCGGGCGGCCGCTGGCGGAAACCTCGATGGAGCCGATGCCGGAGTAGCTCCGCACGCAGCGCAGCACCCGCTCGGCGACACGCGTCAGGGTCGCCCGCTCGGTGTCCGGCAAGGTGTAGGGGCCGGCCGCTTCCGGAGCGATGCGGTCCGGCGTGGAGGGCACGCCCAGCCCCGGGTCGACCGACAGCGGGTCGACCACCACCGATGGCTGGTCCGGAAGCGGTCCGGAACCCGGATCGGAGCCGGCGATCAGCTGCCCCTGCGGCGTGGTGAGCGTGACCCGGCGGCCGGTCCTGTCCGCGTAGTCGCGCACGGTCGCGTCGACGCCGGACCAGTCCGGGTGCTGCGCGGCGTACGCGAGCAGGCCCTGGTAGATCGTGCCGTCGTCGGCGAAGACCTGGCCCTGCTCACGCTCGATCGCGCCCGAGGTGGTGCGGGCGGCCAGCCACGCGGTGGCGGCGATCGCGCAGACCGCGACCAAAGCGGACACCGCGATCAACCGGACCAGGACGCTACGGCGCATCGGGAGCGGTCAGCTTGTAGCCGACCCCGTAGACGGTGCGCAGCCGCTCCGGCCTTCGCGGGGATGGCTCGATCTTCTTGCGGAGGTTCATCACGTGCATGTCGATGGCGCGCTGCGTGATGTACCGGTCGAAACCGTGCAGGCGTTCCAGGAGCTGGCCGCGGGTGAAGACCTGGTACGGATGCGCGGCCATGACCTCGAGGAGGCGGAATTCGCCCGGAGTCGTCTCGATGCGCCGGCCGTCGACCGTGACCTCGTGCCGGACCGAGTCGATCACCAGGCCACCGACGCGCAGCGGCCCCGTCGCGCCCGGCGCCCGGGTGCGGCGCAGCAGGGTCCGGACCCGGGCCATCAGCTCCCGCGGGCTGTAGGGCTTGGTGAGGTAATCGTCAGCTCCCTGGTCCAAGCCGTGGATGAGGTCGTCCTCAGTGGACCTCGCGGTGAGCATGAGGACCGGGAGGGCGGATTCGCGCCGGAGCACGCGGCAGACCTCCAGCCCGGTCATGCCGGGCAGCATGATGTCGAGAATGACCAGGT
Source organism: Amycolatopsis jiangsuensis (assembly GCF_014204865.1). Classification (NCBI taxonomy): domain Bacteria; kingdom Bacillati; phylum Actinomycetota; class Actinomycetes; order Pseudonocardiales; family Pseudonocardiaceae; genus Amycolatopsis; species Amycolatopsis jiangsuensis. The sequence continues at coordinate 6,900,409 of NZ_JACHMG010000001.1, read as the reverse complement.
CCGGCGGATGGGCACGGAGATGGGCGAGCGCCTCGCGACCGTCCGGGACCGTGGTGACGGTGTGCTGCTCCCGTTCCAGGTAGAGGCGGACCAGATCGGCCTGCTTCCGGTCGTCCTCGGCCAGGAGGATGTCGGCGCACATGGGTGGGAGGATATGGGCAGGGGTCCGGGTGGGCTAGGTGGTGTGGGGCGGGATTATGGGTTGCTGACAGTTCTCGGGTGTGGCTGGGAGTGGAGGTGGTGCGTGCCGGAGCAGGGAACTTGGCGCGCGCGCCGGAGCGGGAAACTTGGTGCGCGCCGGAGCTGGAAACACCGCCCACACCCCGAAGCGGAAGTGTGACTACGGGCTGGAGGAGTTTGTCAAGGATGGGAAGAGTACCTTGACAAACTCCTCCAGCCCGTGTTTTGGCTTCGGATCGGGGTGCGGGGGGAGTGGGTGCGGTGGTGGCTTGGGTTTTCCGCTTGCGGTTTGAGGCTGGGGCGGCGGCTGCTACTGCTGGTCGGCTCAGTTCTTGTTTTCTGGGGCCAGTTTTGCTATTTCCGGTAGTAGTGCTCGTAGGGCTTTGCCGCGGTGGGAGTGGGCGTCTTTTTCTTCTGGGGGGAGTTCTGCTGAGGTGGTTGTTGTGCCCTCGGGGGTGAAGATCGGGTCGTAGCCGAAGCCGTGGGTGCCTCGTTTTTCTCTGGTGAGGGTGCCTCGCCATTCGGCTCGGAGGATGGTTTCTTTGCCGGCCGGGGTCACCAGTGCCGCGGCGCAGACGAAGGCGGCGCCGCGGCGGTCGTCGGGGGTGTCGGTCAGCTGGGCCAAAACCAGAGCCAGGTTGGCTTCGTCGTCGCCATGTGTGCCGGACCAGCGGGCCGACAGAATGCCCGGCATGCCGTTCAGCGCGTCCACGGCCAGACCCGAATCGTCGGCGATGGCGGGCAGGCCGGTGGCGGCCACCGCGTCGCGGGCCTTCGCCACCGCGTTGCCTTCGAAATCCGGGGCGGTCTCCGGGGCTTCGGGGAATTCCGGAACGTCGGCCAGGCCCACGATGTCGATCCCGCGGACGCCTTCCGCCTCCAGGATCCGGCGTAGTTCGGTCAGCTTCTTGGCGTTGCGGGTCGCCAGCAGCACCCGGGTCACTTCGACCCCTTCTTCTTGCCCGGACGGGGTGCCGGCAGCTCGCCCGGATAGGGCAGCGCCAGCGCCTCGTTCTGCTTGACGGTCAGCTCGGTGCAGCCGGCCTGCGCCAGGTCCAGCATGGCGTCCAAAGTGGACCTCGCGAACGTGGCACCCTCGCCGGTGCCCTGCACCTCGATCAGGGTGCCGGCGTCGGTCGCGACCACGTTCATGTCCACCTCGGCACGGGAATCCTCCTCGTACGGGAGGTCGAGGCGGACCCGGCCGTCCACCACGCCGACGCTCACCGCCGCCACCGAGGACGACAGCGGCTTCGGGTCGTTGAGCCGGTTCGCCGCGCCCAGCCAGGTGATCGCGTCCGCCAGCGCGACGTACCCGCCGGTGACCGCCGCGGTCCGGGTGCCACCGTCGGCCTGGATCACGTCGCAGTCGATCACGATGGTGTTCTCACCCAGCGCGGCCAGGTCGATGCAGGCCCGCAGCGAACGGCCGATGAGCCGGGAGATCTCGTGCGTGCGCCCGCCGATGCGGCCCTTCACCGACTCACGATCGCCGCGGGTGTTGGTCGCCGACGGCAGCATCGCGTACTCCGCGGTCACCCAGCCCAGCCCGGAACCGGCCCGCCAGCGCGGCACCCCTTCGGTGACGCTGGCCGCGCACAGCACGCGGGTGTTGCCGAATTCGATCAGTACCGATCCGGCAGGCCACTTCTGGAAGCCACGGGTGATCGTGATCTCACGGAGCTGGTCGTCGTTCCTGCCATCTTTTCTCGCCACGCGCCGGAGTCTAGGACCTGCCTCCGTCAGTTTCGCGCTCAGATGTCGTAGACGGCGCCCTGGGCCACCAGTTCGGCCGCCGGGAAAACCGCCTGCGCCTCGGCGAGCACGGCGTGCCGGTCGGTCCACGGCGCGATGTGGGTGAGCAGCAGCCGGCCCACGCCCGCGTCCTTCGCCAGCTCGGCGGCTTCCTTGCCGGACAGGTGCACGCCTTCGGGCCGGTCACCGGCGTCGGTCCACGACGCTTCGGACAGCAGTACGTCCACGCCGTCCGCCAGCTCGCCGAGCGCGCGGCACTTGCCGGTGTCGCCGGTGTAGGCGAGGATGCTGCCGCCGTACGTGATGCGCAGGCCGAACGCCGGCGTCGGGTGGTACACCGCGGCAGCCGTGACGTCGAACGGCCCGATCTGCACCGTCTCCTCGCGCAGCGCGTGGAACTCGTACACGTCCGACAGATCCACAGACGCGCGCTCGTCCGCGTCGGCCGCGTACGCGTGTCCGAGACGCGAAGGCGCGTCCGGAGGTGCGTACAACGGCAAACGCTGCGGACGGGACGGGTACGGCGGCGCGGGGTGATAGCGGCGCAGCACCGTGAGCGGGTTGACGTCCGCGCAGTGGTCGGAGTGCAGGTGCGACAGCAGGAGCGCGTCCAGATCGAACGGATCGAGCACCCGCTGGAGCTGGGCGAACGCCCCGTTCCCGAGTTCGAGCCCCAGCCGGAAGCCCTCCGCCTCCAGCAGGTACCCGGACGCGGCCGTGTCCGGCCCGGGGATGCTGCCCGAGCACCCGAGGATCGTCAGTCGCACCCGGTCACCCTAACTCCGCTCGCGCGCGCCGGCCGGGGCGAGCACACCGGGGGCGAAGCCCATGAACCGCTGCGCCAGCCTGGTGAACGGCTCCGGTGAGCCGGTGGCGACGAACTCGTGCTGCGGTGATTCCGCCCGCTGCGCGAGCAGATCTCGTTCGGTGAGTACGCGGTACAGGTCCTTCGCGGTCTCGTCGGCGCTCGAGACGAGAGTGACTTCCTGTCCCATGACGATCTGCAGCACGCCGGACAGCAACGGGTAGTGCGTGCAGCCCAGTACGAGGGTGTCCACCTCGGCCTCGAGCAACGGCTGGAGGTACCCCTGCGCCAACCCGAGGATCTGTCGCCCGGACGTGATCCCGCGCTCCACGAAGTCGACGAAGCGCGGACACGCCACGCTGGTGAGCCGTACGTCCGGCGCCGCGGCGAAGGCGTCGTCGTACGCCCTCGAACGCACCGTGCCCTCGGTGCCGATCACGCCGACACGTCCGCTGTGCGTGGCCACCGCAGCGCGCCGCGCAGCCGGCAACACCACTTCGACCACCGGTACGTCGTAACGCTCGCGCGCGTCACGCAGGCACGCCGCGGACGCCGTGTTGCACGCGATCACCAACGCCTTCACACCGCTCTCGACGAGGTTGTCGAGCGCTTCGAGCGCGTACGCGCGAGCGGTGGCGATGGGCAGCGGGCCGTATGGGTTGCGTGCCGTGTCGCCGACATAGCGCAGCTGCTCGGCCGGCAGCAACTCGAGGATGGACCGCGCGACGGTGAGCCCACCGACGCCGGAGTCGAAAACACCGATGGGCGCGCCGGAAAGACTCACACCCCGAGATTACCGGGGATCTCCGGAGCCGCCTTACGTCCTCGGGCACGCTCGCCGCGTGAAGTCAGCCACGCCGCGAAGACGCCGGCCAGTGCCCCGAAGAGGTGGCCCTGCCAGGAGATTCCCGGATTGCCGGGCAGCAGGCCCCACAGCATTCCGCTCCACACCCCGAGCAGCACCACCGCGACCAGGATCTGCCCGAGCGAACGGTTGAACAGCCCGCGCACCAGCAGGTACGCCAGCCAGCCGAAGGCGAGCCCGGACGCGCCGACCGTGTAGGTGGCGGCCGGTCCGACCAGCCACACGCCTACCCCGGACACGAGCCAGATGATCGCCGTGACCACGACCCAGCGGCCGATGCCCGCGGCCATCGCGAGGAACGAGAACACCAGCACCGGCACGGTGTTGGAGAACAGGTGCGACCAGCCGGCGTGCAGCAGCGGCGCCCACAGGATTCCGTCGAGACCGTCGGCCTGCCGCGACAGCACCCCGCCGTGGTCGAGGTTCCCCGGCAGGATCACGTCGGCCAGCTCGACCAGGTAAAGCACCAGGGTGAAGCCCAGCGCGACGAACGCCGCCGCCTTCGGATTCGGCGGCAGGACACGCTTGGCCACATCCGCGGGCCGGCTCGTACCGCCACCCGCGGGCGGCGTCGGAAGAGGAGGCAGTGTGCTCACGAAACCCAGGCTACGTGGCGCCCCGTGTGTCCTGCCTCGGGTGAAATCCCTGATTTCGGGAACGGGTCGGGCAGGTCGAGCGCCCGTCACGATCGGCAGCGACCGTGACGGGCTCTTCGCTCAGGCCCAGAGCTGGCCGTCGAGGCGCTCGGCCGCTTCGTCCAGCGAGCCTGCGTACGCGCCCGTGGACAGGTACTTCCATCCCGCGTCCGCGACGACGAAGGCGACGTCTGCCTTTTCTTCGCGCGCGGCAGCCTTCTCCGCCACTGCGAGCGCCGCGTGCAGCACAGCGCCAGTGGAGATGCCCGCGAAGATGCCTTCGTGCTCCAGCAGCTCACGCGTGCGACGAAGGGCGTCGTACGCGCCTACGGAGTACCGGCCGTTGAGCACACTGGCGTCGTACAGCTCGGGTACGAAGCCTTCGTCGAGGTTGCGCAAGCCGTACACGAGCTCGCCGTACCGCGGCTCGGCCGCGATGATCTGCACGTCCGGCTTCGCCTCGTGCAGGTAGCGGCCGACGCCCACCAGGGTCCCGGTGGTGCCGAGGCCGCCGACGAAATGCGTGAGCGTCGGCAGGTCCTTCAGCAGCTCGGGGCCGGTGCCGCGGTAGTGCGCGTCGGCGTTGGCCGGGTTTCCGTACTGGTAGAGCATCACCCAGTCCGGGTTCTGCTCGGACAGCTCCTTGGCCCGCCGCACTGCCTCGTTCGAACCGCCCGCGGCCGGCGAGAACACGATTCGCGCTCCGTAGGCCTGCAGCAGCTGCTTGCGTTCGGTCGAGGTGTTCTCCGGCATCACGCACACCAGGCCGTAGCCCTTGAGCTTGGCGGCCATGGCCAGCGAGATCCCGGTGTTGCCCGAGGTCGGCTCGAGGATGGTGGACCCGCGGCGAAGCGTGCCCTCCCGTTCGGCCGCCTCGATCATGGCCAGCGCGGGACGGTCCTTGATCGAACCGGTCGGGTTCCGGTCCTCGAGCTTCGCCCACAGCCGCACGTCGTCCGTGGGCGACAGGCGGGGCAGGCCGACCAGCGGCGTGCCGCCGAGCGCGTCGAGGAGGGATTCGTAGCGGGTCATCGCCTCAGCGCGCGCCGCCGGCCACGGCGGGCAGGATCGTGAGGGTGTCGCCGTCCTTCACCTCGGCGTCGAGGCCACCGGCGAAGCGCACGTCCTCGTCGTTGACGTAGACGTTGATGAAGCGGTGCAGCTTCTCCTCCTTGACCAGGCGCGCCTTGATCCCGGCGTGGCGCGATTCGACGTCGTCGATGATCTCGAGGACGGTCTTCCCGGCCGCTTCGACGGACTTCTCGCCGCCGGTGTGGGTGCGCAGGATGGTCGGGATGGACACGGTCACGGCCATGGGTTTCTACCTCCGGTGGGTTCCTTCTCGCGGGCGCCTTCGTCTTGCGACGCCGCCGGCTCCGCGCTTATTCCGGCAGCTCAGTCGAGGATGTCGACCGGCTCCTCGGTGATCTCGCCGTCCACGATCCGATACGAGCGGAAGTCGTGCGAATCGGGGTCCCTGGTGGACACGAGCACGTAGTGCGCCTCCGGGTACCCGGCGATGTTCACGTCGGTACGGGAGGGGTATGCCTCGGTCGCGGTGTGCGAGTGATAGATCACCACCCGCTCCTCGTCGTTGCTCTCCAGCTCGCGGTACAGGCGGAAGTCCTCCGCGGAGTCGAACTGGTAGAACGTGGGCGAACGCGCGGCGTTCACCATCGGGATGAAGCGCTCGGGGCGATCGGTACCGGCCGGGCCCGCGATCACCCCGCAGGCCTCGTCGGGGTGGTCACGACGGGCATGGGCGACGATCTCGTCGACGAGTTCACGGCGGATCCGGAGCACACGCACATCTTAGCTGGTGGACCACCCCTGTCCACATGATGAGAGCCCGGTTACGTCCGGCCGAACGCTTCCGGCCACACGTCCCGGTACGCGGCCACTCCCCCTGCTGTGGTCGCCGACAGCAGACCGTGCACCATCGCCCGCGCGAAAACCCGCGCGGCGGCCGAGCACAGCGCGTCCAGTGCGCCGGCGCGGTCCGCGAACGCGAACGGGCCGGGCCGCGCCGGAAGCTCGTGCGCACCGGTGGCCAGTGCATAGACGGTGTCGCCGTCGAACATGCTGTGTGCCGGGCGCACCGCGCGGGCGAGGCCGTCCTGGCCGGCCACCGCGAGACGCTGCGCCTCGGCCTTCGAGAGCGCCGCGTCGCAGGCCACCACGCCGATGGTGGTGTTCAAGTCGGTTCGCTGCCCGGGCACCGAACCGGGCCGGTCCGGCCAGCAGACGCCGAACTCGCCGTCCACCTCGTGGTCGGCGGTGAAGGCCCGCCCGGTGCCGAAGTCCACGGCCTCGCCGGCGGCGTTCACCGCGACGATCGCGCCCACGGTCACCTCGCCGACCTGCTCGCTCGCCGTACCGATGCCGCCCTTGAGCGAACCGACCACGGCGCCGGTGCCCGCGCCGACAGTCCCCTGGTGCACACCGCTCGCACCGGTCGTCGCGGCTTCGCAAGCGGCGTAACCGAAATCGGCGTCCGGCCGGTTGCCCCAGGTGCTGCGCGGAAGGTCGAAGAGCACCGCGGCGGGCACGATCGGCACCACCTCGTGCGGCTCCGCCCCGACCGGAAATCCCAGGTCACGCTCGCCGAGCCAGCGCATCACCCCGTCCGCGGCGGCGAGGCCGTACGCGCTGCCGCCGGAGAGGCAGACCGCGTTCACGCGCTGCACCAGGTTTTCCGGCTTCAGCAGATCGGTCTCGCGCGTGCCCGGGGCACCGCCGCGCTGGTCGACCGCCCCGGTCGCTCCGCCCGGCACCAGGACCACCGTGGTCCCGGTGGCCCAGCCGTCGCCGAGCCGCTGGTGGTGCCCGACGAGCACGCCCGGCACATCGGTGATCGCGTTCACGCGGTGACAGCCTGGATCAGGGTCTCCTGCACCCAGGTCAGCCAGTGGTAGACGCCCAGGTGCGGCGCGCGCGGATCGTCGTCCGGGAGCTCGTCGGGCATGTCCTCGGTGACGTCGAGCGCGGTGCCCAGCGCCAGCCGCACGTCGTTGAGCGCGTTCAGCCAGGCGTCCGCCTGCTCGAAGCTCAGCCGCACCTGGCCGCCGTCGCGCGGCAGCGTGTCGAGCACGGTCCGCGCCACCCCGACCTTCGCCTCCACCAGCTCCGGTTCGTGCAGGGAACGCATCGCGGCGGCGGAATCGAGGTCCTCGCGGCTCGGGTTGTCCGGGTCGAGCCGGTGGAAGTCCGGCAGCAGCCGGGAGAGCACCGGGTCGTCCGGCGATTCGGCGGGGCCGGTGCGGATGCCGGTCAGCTCGGCCAGCTCGTCCTGCGGGGCCTCCTCCGCCCGCGCCTGCAGCATGTCCTCCAGCTGCCCGACCAGGCCGCGCAGCACCGCGGCCTCCTGCTGCTCGAACCCCGCCAGGATGACCTCGCCCTTGCGCCGCCAGGCCTTCACGAGGGTTGTTCCATGGTCGCCCACAGCCCCGCGGCGTGCAGTTTCGCCACGTCGGTCTCCACCTTCTCCTTGCTGCCGGACGACACGATGGCCCTGCCCTTGTGGTGCACGTCGAGCATCAGCTTCGTGGCGTGGTCCCGGCTGTAGCCGAACAGCTTCTGGAACACGTACGTCACGTACGACATCAGGTTGACCGGATCGTTCCACACGATGGTCCGCCACGGCTGGTCGGATTCGGCGGCTTCGGCCCCGAGTGGATCAACCTGCGTCTGTTCGGAGGCAACAGGCGTGGACATGCGCACCATGGTGTCACGGCGGTCACCCGGCACGCCGCGCCAGGTCCGGCCGTGTGGGTGAATAGGCTGACCCCATGGGTTCACCCGAGCCGGTCACCAGCGCCAGCACAGCGCTGCTCACCGACCACTACGAGCTGACCATGCTGGCAAGCGCCCTCGCGAACGGCACCGCGGATCGCCCGTGCGTGTTCGAGGTCTTCGCCCGGCGGCTGCCGGACGGGCGGCGCTACGGCGTCGTCGCCGGCACCGCGCGAGCCCTCGAGGCGATCGCGGACTTCCGGTTCACCGACGCCGAGCTGACAGTGCTCGAACAGACCGCGGTCGTGGACGCGGCCACGCTGTCCTGGCTCGCGGACTACGAGTTCCGCGGCGACATCGACGGCTATCCCGAAGGCGAGCTGTACTTCCCCGGTTCGCCGGTCCTCACCGTCACCGGGAGCTTCGCCGAAGCCGTGGTGCTGGAGACAGTGGTGCTGTCGATCCTCAACCACGACAGCGCGGTGGCGTCGGCCGCGGCGCGCATGGCGGGCGCCGCGCACGGACGGCCGATCATCGAGATGGGCGGGCGGCGTACGCACGAGTACGCAGCAGTCGCCGCCGCGCGGTCGGCGTACCTGGCCGGCTTCGCGACCACGTCGAACCTCGAAGCCGGCCGTCGCTACGGAATCCCGACCCGCGGCACTGTCGCACACGCCTTCATGCTGCTGCACGACAGCGAGGAAGCAGCGTTCCGCGCGCAGGTCGACAAGATGGGCGCGGACACGACGTTGCTCGTGGACACTTACGACATCACTGCCGGCATCGAGACCGCTGTACGCGTCGCCGGGCCCGAGCTGGGCGCGATCCGCATCGACTCCGGTGACGTCGGGCCGCTCGCGCGCAAGGCACGTGAGCAGCTCGACTCCCTCGGCGCGAAGGACACCCGGATCGTCGTGTCCGGCGACCTCGACGAGCAGGCCATCGCGGCGCTTCGCGCGGAACCGGTGGACGCGTACGGCGTCGGCACTTCGGTGGTGACCGGCTCGGGCGCGCCGACCGCGGGCATGGTCTACAAGCTCGTCGAGGTCGACGGCCGCCCGGTCGCGAAGCGCAGTGCGCACAAGGAGTCCCGCGGCGGCCGCAAGAGCGCGCTGCGGCGGCACCGGGCGACCGGCACCGCCGTCGAAGAGGTCGTGTGGACGGCCACCGCGGAGCGTCCGGCGGCCGAGGAACACGACCGCGAGCTGCACATCCCCCTGGTGCGCGAAGGCCGGACGGTGGATGATCTGCCCACGCTGGACGACGCGCGCGCCCGGCTGCGGCGGGCGCAGGTCAGCCTGCCGTGGGAGGGCCTGAAGCTGTCGCACGGCGAACCCGCGATACCGACGACGTTTCTGTAAGGGAGCCGGCCATGGGAACCGCGCTGATCGTGGTGGACGTGCAGAACGACTTCTGCGAGGGCGGTTCGCTGGCTCTGGCCGGCGGAGCGGCGGCCGCCGACGCCATCTCCCGGCACCTTGCGGCCGGCGGCTACGCGCACGTGGTGGCCACCCGTGACCACCACATCGACCCAGGTGACCACTTCAGCGAGACGCCGGACTTCAACCACAGCTGGCCGCCGCACTGCGTAGCGGGCACACCCGGTGCTTCGTTCCACCCGGCGCTCGACGTCGTCCCGATCGAAGCGGTGTTCTCGAAAGGCGAGTACGACGCTGCGTACTCCGGTTTCGAGGGCAAGTCGCGCGACGGCGAGACGCTCGAGGACTGGCTGCGCGCGCACGACGTCACGGACGTCGAGGTGGTCGGCGTCGCCACGGACTTCTGCGTACGCGCCACCGCGCTCGACGCAGCACGCGCGGGCTTTGGCGTACGCGTGCTGCTGGACCTCACCGTCGGGGCGTCACGCCCCACCGTGGAGGCGGCGCTGAAGGACTTCGACGAAGCAGGCGTCGCCTATGCCGGCGCCCCCGCGCTGCCGCCAGGCTGAGCGGTGCCCGCTCCGCCGCCACCGCCGGTGGACGGCGGCTGTGGGGCACCGCCCTTGCCGTACGGGTTGCACGCCGCGGTGCCAAGGTAGAGGTCACCGCTCGCCGGCCCGCCCTGCGGGAACAGCTTCAGGTGCACCGCGTGCGTGACGAGGCTGCCGTCGGCCGGCTGTGGCGTGACGGTCTCGTTCAGCGTCACAGTGGCCAGCGCGGTGCCCGCCTCGCCGCCGGGGATGGTGATCAGGTAGTTCGCCGGCACTGAAGAAGGCACGGTGAAGCCGCTGACCTCGCCGATGGACATCGAGCCGGTACTGCCGGACTCGGTGGTCGCACAGCCGGAGGAGTAGGTCCGGACCTTCAGCACCGGCCCGCCCCAGCGGCGCAGCAGATCGGTCTCGAACCGCTGACCGCCGGCCTGCACGGTGGCCACGGCGCCGTCGCGCCCGCAGGTGGTGCCGCCGAAGCCGAAGTCCGCGACGTCGCCGGCCACTCCGCCGCTGCTGCGCGCGGACGACGGCCCGTCGGCGTCGCAGCGTGCCAGCTCACCGGTGACCACGTGCTGGTCGTCCAGCAGGACGTCGAGGCTGCCCGCGGACCCCCACCCGGTGGAGGTGACCGGATCGGCGTGCGCCACCGGTGCGACCACTCCTGCCAGCATTCCGGTCAGCACCACCGCCAGCACCACCGCCGACGCTCCCGCCGGCCGGTTCCGTGCACGCATCGGCCTGTCTCCCTTCGCCCGTGCTTCGAGATCGGCAGCGCGCCGGGGTGGCCAAACGCCACAACCCCTACACCACCCGGACGTGTGGTGTGGTGAGGAACGCAACTTGTCCAGCCGGTCCCGACCGGGGGGCGTTAACCTCCTCAGACGTCCGTTTTCGTCGTGGGAGGTCCCGTGTCGTCGCTTTCCTTCACCGGCCGCCGTCAGGTGCTGGCCGACCTCGTGCCCGGCGCGCTCGTGCGCGATCTGACGCTGGTCGCCGGGGGTGCTGTGCTGACCGGCGCGGCCGCCCAGCTCGTGATCCCCATCCCCGGTACGCCGGTGCCGATGACCGGCCAGACGTTCGCCGCGCTGCTCGTGGGCGCTTCGCTGGGCATGCGCCGGGGCGCCGCCTCGATGCTGCTGTACCTGCTCGTCGGCGCAGCCGGCGTGCCGTGGTTCCAGGGTGCGACGTCCGGCCTGTCCGGCGCTTCGGCCGGCTACATCGTCGGCTTCGTGGTCGCCGGTGCGCTCGTGGGCGCGCTCGCGCGCCGCGGCGGGGACCGCACGCCGTTGCGCACGGCGGGGACCATGGCGCTGGGCAACGTGGCGATCTACGCCTTCGGCGTGCCGTGGCTGATGGCCGCCGGCGGCTACGACTTCACCACCGCGTTCGGCAAGGGCGTGGTGCCGTTCCTCGTGGGTGACGTGCTGAAGATCGTCGTCGCGGCCGGTGTGCTGCCGCTCGCATGGGCGGCCGTTTCCCGCTTCCGCAAGCAGGACTGAGCCACTCCGTCGATCCGGCGCGAACGGCCCGTTCGCGCCGGATCGACGATCCTGTCGGGCCCGGCGGCTATCGTGTGTCGCTGTGCCCGCCCGTACCGATTTCCCCGGCGTCCTCGAACTCCTGACCCACGCGGTGGAGTCCGTCGGCGGCGCCGAGCGCCCCGGCCAGGTCAAGATGGCCGATGCCGTGGGCCACGCCATCCGCACCGGCGAGCACCTCGCCGTGCAAGCCGGTACCGGCACCGGAAAGTCGCTGGCCTACCTGGTGCCGGCCATCCGGCACGCGGTGGAGAAGGACACCACGGTCGTCGTCTCCACCGCCACCATCGCGTTGCAGCGCCAGCTGGTGGACCGCGATCTGCCCCGGCTGGCCAAAGCGCTGAAGAAGCCGCTGGGCCGGCTGCCGACGTTCGCGATCCTCAAGGGCCGCCGCAACTACCTGTGCCTGCACCGGCTCGACAGCGGTCCGGCGGACGAGCCGGAGGACGCGCAGCTGTTCGACCCGTTCGCGGTTTCCCGGATGGGCAAAGAGGTCACGCGGCTGCGCGAGTGGTCCTCCGACACCGAGACCGGTGACCGCGACGAGCTGGTGCCCGGGGTGTCCGACCAGGCGTGGCGGCAGGTTTCGGTCACCGCGCGGGAATGTCTCGGAGCGGCCCGCTGCCCGATCGGCACCGACTGCTTCGCCGAACGCGCGCGCGGCGAGGCGGGCAAGGCCGACGTGGTCGTCACCAACCACGCGCTGCTGGCCATCGACGCGCTGCAGGGCTACCAGGTGCTGCCCGACCACGACCTGGTGGTGATCGACGAGGCGCACGATCTGGTCGACCGCGTCACCTCCGTCGCCACCGGCGAGCTGACCAGCGCGATGGTGTCCTCGGCCGCACGCCGCTGCGGCCGGGTGATGGACGCGGCGATCGCCGACCGGCTGCTGGAATCGTCCGACGGGCTGGCGCTGATCCTCGACGATCTGCCCGCCGGGCGGCTGGACACGCTGCCGCAGCCGTTGCGGGGCGCGATCCCGGCGGTCCGCGACGCGGCCAAGGAATGCCTCACCGCGCTGGGTTCGGACCGCAAGGAGGACGTCGACGAGGCCACCGCGCGCAAGCTGGCACGTTCGCTGGTCGAGGAGGTGCACGACGTCGCGGTGCGGCTGCTCGACGCGTACACCGACGACCAGGCCCACCAGCGCGACGTCGTCTGGCTCACCGGCGACAAGTACTCGGCCACTCCGCGGCCGCCGGCGTTGAAGGTCGCGCCGCTGGGGGTGGCCGGGCTGCTGCGGGAGCGGGTGTTCAACCAGCACACCACCGTGCTGACCTCGGCCACGCTCACCCTCGGCGGCGCGTTCGACACGATGGCGCGGCAGTGGGGCCTGCCGCCCGGCGGGGCGCGGGTGGAGAAGGCGCCGGGCGCGGCGACCGACAAGGAAGTGCCGTCGGACGAGGACAGCGGGCCGAAGTGGACGGGTCTCGACGTGGGCTCGCCGTTCGACCATCGGCGCAACGGCATCCTGTACGTGGCCAAACACCTGCCGTCCCCGGGCCGCGACGGGCTCGCGGAGTCCACAATGGACGAGTTGGCCGAGCTGGTCGAGGCCGCGGGCGGGCGCACGCTCGGGCTGTTCTCCTCGATGCGCGCGGCGAAGCAGGCCAGCGAGGCGATGCGGGAGCGGCTCGACCACCCGATCCTGTGCCAGGGCGACGACGCCACGCCGTTGCTGGTGCGGCAGTTCACCGACGATCCGCGCACCTGCCTGTTCGGCACGCTCACCCTGTGGCAGGGCGTGGACGTGCCGGGGCCGTCGCTGCAGCTGGTCGTCGTCGACCGGCTCCCGTTCCCGCGACCGGACGATCCGGTCTCCTCGGCGCGGCAGCGCGCGGTGGAAGCCAGGGGCGGCAACGGGTTCCTCACCGTGTCGGCCACGCACGCGGCGCTGCTGCTCGCGCAGGGCACCGGGCGGCTGCACCGTTCGGTCACCGACCGCGGGGTGGTCGCGGTGCTGGACTCGCGGCTGGCCACCGCCCGCTACGGCGGTTTCCTGCGCGCGTCGCTGCCGCCGTTCTGGCCCACCACGGATCCGCAGGTCGCCCGCGACGCACTGAAGCGGCTCGACGCGGCCGCGCCCGCGTGAGGCAGGGCACAACCCGGGCGGGTACGGTAATCCGCAACGCTTACGACAGGGAGCACCGCTTGACCCAGGATCCGTCCAGCGCCCGATCCCGGACCGTCAGTGTCGACGACACCGGGGTGCGGCGCACGCTCGCCGATGGCAGCGAAGAGGCCGTCACGTGGTCGGAATTGCAGTCCGTGATGGTGAGAGTCATCCCCGACGGCCCCTGGAACGAGGACGTCTTCTTCATGCTCGTCGGCTCCGACGGCAAGGGCACCGCCATCCCGAGCGGCGACCCGGCCGCGGACGCGCTGATAGAACGCCTGCAAACCCTCCCCGGCTTCGACAACGAGAGGTTCATCGAGGCCATGACCACGGACGCCGACCAGGCCTACGTGGTCTGGCAGAGCTGAGCACCCCCGCACGGTGACGTGCCCGGTCTCGACCCTGTGGCCGGGTGAGGTGCGGGGTCGGGTGAGGTGCCGGGCCGTCGGGACCAGACGGGCGGGGTCGGGTATCAACGGGCGGGCGCCGGCGATCGGCCGTCCGGGACCAGGCGGGCGGGCCAGGGATTCGACGAACACTCTCTGAACGAGTGAGCCCGTCGAGAATCCGCCGGCCCAGGGAATCAACGAACACTCTCTGAACGAAAGAACCCCGGCGAGGATCCGGCAGGCCAGGGAATCAACGAACTCTCTGGCCAAGTGAACCCCGTCGAGGATCCGGCGGACACTGTCGGGATGTGTGAGCGCCGTCGGGGATCGGGCCGTCGGGCCCGGGCGAGCGATGATTCGCGGCTCACGTACCGGGTGCCCGTCCTGTGGCCACGCACAGCCGGCAAGCGCGTCCGGCCACGCAGGTCGCGAGTGACGACGCAAGCCGTCAGCTGCGCCCCGGCGCATATGTCACGCGCGGCTGGCGGGTCGTCAGCCACGGGTTGCAGCCGGGGCGTCTGCTGGCCACGGCACCGTCCGCGGGGCGGGTGTGGCGTGAGGTCGGTGCCCGCACGGTTGGCCGCGGAGGCCTTCGTCGCGATGTGTTCTCGCAGCCAGGGCGGGCCGCGGCGTTCCGGCTTCCAGCAGCACCCAGCAACTGCGCGCCGGGCTGCCTTACTTGCCGGGGAAGGTCTCCGTGACCGGGATGCCCTTCGTCAGGGTGCGGCGGACTGTGCAGAGCCGTTCGATCGCCCGGTCGACCGCGCCGGCCAGGGCCTCGCGTTTGTCCGGGTCCAGGGTGGAGAGGTCGACGTCGAACGAGACGTGCACCGCGTCCAGTTCGGAGGCTCCTTCGCGACGGTCGGCGGTGACCGCGACCCGGAACTTCGAGTCCTCGCCGACCCGGCGGGTGATCAGTTCCTCGGCGGTCACCGCGGAGCAGCCGGCGGTGGCGATCTGCAGCAGCTCCGCCGGCGAGAACGCGCCTTCCGCACCGGAGCGGCCCAGGCGGACCTCCGCACCGCGTTCGTTGCGGCCCACGAAGCTGTGTTCGCCCTCGCGCTGCACTTCGAGTGTCATCGGGAAGCCCCTTCCGTCCGGTTTCCGGCTCCAACCGCGCCGGAGGCCGCGGTGTTCCGCGTCCGAACGCTGGGATACTGCGCGAGCACGGTGATGGTGCCGGGTTCGACCTCGGTGAAACCGGCGTCGCGCACGGCCACCACCCGCTGGCCCCGCCAGCCGCGCTCCGGATCGTCGACCGGGCACAGCCGCGTCCAGCGCACCGGGGACGGCGTCCGCACCGCGACCCGGTAGTCCCGCGCCGCCCACGCGGCCAGCGCCTCGTCCGGCAGCAGCGAAGCGAGGATCATCGTGGCGTGCCCGACCTGGGCGGCGGCCTTGCCGACGGTCATCGGCACGTCCGGATTCAGCAACAGCACCGGCACGTCGTCCGGCGCCGGGCCAGGCTCGTCCGGCGCCACTTCGCTCCCGGAGATCTGCAGGCGCGAAACCTCTTTCGGCGCCTGCGAAACCAGGCCCGGCACGAGCGCGCGGGCCTGGGCGCCGCCGACCTCCACGGTGATCCCGGGCAGGTCGAGCACCGCCTGCCAGTGCGCACCACGGGCACGGCGGGAAACCTTGCGGATGCGGTTGTCCAGCCACGCGTGCATCGGCTCGGCCCATTCACCGCCCGGCGCGGACCGCTCGTCGAGGCACACTGCCAGCGCGGCCGCGGCGGCTGCTTCGAGCAACGCGGTGCGGCCGGGCGGTTCGGCTCGTTCGATACGCAGGATGATCGGCATCGCGCGCACCTGGTCCGGCTCCTCGTCGGAGGTGTCCGACGTCTCCGACGCGGGCATCCCCAGCCACGAGGCGTAGCGGCTGCGCAGTGGTTCGAGGGTCGGGTTCACTGGCGCACCAGGTCGAGCCCGTCCGCCGCGTCGGCCGCCTCCACCTCGGCCCTCGTGACGCCAAGGACGAACAGCACCGCGTCGAGGTACGGGTGGGACAGCGCGGTGTCCGCGACCTCCTTGAGCGCGGGCTTCGCGTTGAACGCCACGCCCATGCCCGCCGCGGCGAGCATGTCGATGTCGTTGGCCCCGTCGCCGACCGCCACGCACGCGCCGAGCGGAATCCCGTACTCCCCGGCGAACCGGCGCAACGCGTCGGCTTTGCCCGCCCGGTCCACGATCTCGCCGGTCACCCGGCCGGTGAGCTTGCCCTCGTGCACCTCCAGTTCGTTCGCCGCGGCGAAATCGAGCCCGAGATCGTCCACGAGATGGTCGATGACCTGCGAGAAGCCACCGGACACGACGCCGCAGCGGAAGCCCATCCGCTTGAGCGTGCGCACCGTGGTGCGTGCGCCGGGCGTCAGCTCGAGCTGAGCGGCGACCTCGTCCAGCACCGTGACCGGCAGTCCGGCCAGCAGCTCCACTCGGCGTTCGAGCGATTCGGCGAAGTTCAGCTCGCCGCGCATGGCGGCCTCGGTGATCTCGCGGACCTGGTCCTCGACGCCGGCGTGCGCGCCGAGCATTTCGATCACTTCGCCCTGCACCAGCGTGGAATCCACGTCGAAGACCACCAGCCGCTTGGCTCGGCGCGTGATCCCGGCCCGCTCCACGGCGACGTCGATACCGGCCGCGGACGCCGCGTCCGCCAGCTCCGAGCGCAGTTCGGCGTCGGCGGTCCCGGTCTCGTCGCGCGCCGAGACGTACAGCTCCAACCCGGTCACCGGGTAGTCGGCGACGCTGCGGATCGAGTCGATGTTCGCGCCCACCGCGGCGAGCCGCCGGGCCACCTCGGAGAACGCGCGCGCGGTCACCGGACGGCCGAGCACCACCAGCACGTGCGACGAATCGCGCCGCCCGAGCGCGAAGGGATCGGCGCCGATCGCGTCCCCGATGCGGACCTCGACCTGCATCCCGACGGTCGCCATCGCCTGTTCCACGGACTCCTGCAACCCCTCCGGATCGCGGTAGACCCCGGCGAGCACGCCGAGCACCAGCTTCCCGCGGATCACCACCTGCTCGACGTCGAGCACGTCCACGTCGTGCCGCGTGAGCACGGCGAACAACACGGACGAAACGCCCGGTTTGTCCGGTCCGGTCGTCGTGATCAGCACGGGAGTCTGGGACACTGGGATCTCTCCCTCGTTCGGCGGGTGCGGGACCCGCCCAGTCTGGCCCTCCGGGCAGGAGCACAGAACGTCGGCGTGCCCTGCTTCACACCCCAGGCACCACGAACGAGCGACCAGACCGCTGCGCTCAGCAGCGGTGACCGGCGTACGGGCCCCGGCGCGGCGCTCGGGAGGTCGGCCTGGTTGGCGAGGCATCCGTCTCGGACCCCGGTGAACGCGGCCCCCGCGTCACGGGCGAACGTACGAGCGACACGGCGGTCCCCGCGCGCTCCGGGTGGCAAGGCGCGCTCCGCGTGGCAAGAGAGGGGCAGGCCGCCCCGGGCCGGTCGCCTCATGGCGTCTCAGGCGGGTGTACGGACCCACGCCCGGCTCACGGCCTCGTGCCCAGGACACCTGGCGAAACGGTCCGTCGCCCCGGCCGAGGGGCCAGCCTCCGGGCTCGATTCGGGTCCCGGGCGGAGGGCCCAGCCGCCAGCGGCCGATCCGGGCGCAGGAACCGGTTTCCATCGCCGGTCCGGGTGCCGGGCGGAGCGCGCAGTCTCCAGGGATGGATCAGGTCCCGGCGGAGGGCGCAGTCGCCAGGGACGGATCCGGGCCCCCGGCGCAGGGCCCAGCCGCCGGCGACCGATCCGGGTCCCGGGCGCGGGGCACGGTCTCCACGGGCCGATCCGGATCCCGAGTGGAGCGCGCAGTCGCCAGGGGCGGATCAGGTCCCGGCGGAGGCGCAGCGGAGGCCCCGGCCCCCGAGACCGGCCTCTTGCGCGCGGAGCGTGCCGGGCCCCCGGGACCAAAGCAGCCCCGGACCAAAGCAGCCCCGGACCAAAGCAGCCCCGGAGACCGACCTGGCTCCCGGGCGGAGCAGGCCGGCAGCCCAGCCTATCGGCGTGCATCCGGGCGACGGCACGAACACCGCCAGCCCCGGTCGGTTCCGGGTACGGCAAAGGCGGGCAACCCAGCTGATGGAGGGTTGCCCGCCTTTGTCGAGTCCTGCGGGTGGTTACTGTTCGCCCGCGTTGTCCTTGCCGTGCTCGCCCGGCATGGTGGCGTCGACCAGTTTCTGCGAGGGGGCGCCGCCGTGGCGGGCCTTGCCGAAGAAGCCGATCTCGCCCTCCGCGTGCAGCCGCTCCACCATGTGCGGGTAGTGCAGCTCGAACGCCGGGCGTTCGGAGCGGATCCGGGGCAGTTCGGTGAAGTTGTGCCGCGGCGGCGGGCAGGACGTGGCCCACTCCAGCGAGTTGCCGTAGCCCCACGGGTCGTCGACCGTGACGATCTCGCCGTAGCGGTAGCTCTTGAACACGTTCCAGATGAACGGCAGCGTGGACGCGCCCAGGATGTAGGCGCCGATCGTGGAGATCGTGTTCAGCGTGGTGAACCCGTCACTGGCCAGGTAGTCGGCGTACCGCCGCGGCATGCCCTCCGCGCCGAGCCAGTGCTGCACCAGGAACGTGCCGTGGAAGCCGATGAACGTGGTCCAGAAGTGCCACTTCCCGAGCTTCTCGTCCATCATCCGGCCGGTGATCTTCGGGAACCAGAAGTAGATGCCGGCGAAGGTGGCGAACACGATCGTGCCGTAGAGCACGTAGTGGAAGTGCGCCACCACGAAGTAGCTGTCCGACACGTGGAAGTCGATCGCGGGCGCGGCCAGCAGGATGCCGGTCAGACCGCCGAAGAGGAACGTGACGAGAAAGCCGATCGAGAAGATCATCGGCGTCTCGAAGGACAGCTGGCCCTTCCACATCGTGCCGATCCAGTTGAAGAACTTCACGCCGGTCGGCACCGCGATGAGGAACGTCATGAACGAGAAGAACGGCAGCAGCACCGCTCCGGTGGCGTACATGTGGTGCGCCCACACCGCGACCGACAGGGCCGCGATCGCCAGCGTCGCGAAGACCAGTCCCTTGTAGCCGAACACCGGTTTGCGGCTGAACACCGGGAAGATCTCCGTCACGATCCCGAAGAACGGTAGCGCGACGATATAGACCTCGGGATGGCCGAAGAACCAGAATAAGTGTTGCCAGAGGATGACCCCGCCGTTGGCCGGGTCGAACACGTGCGCGCCGAGATGCCGGTCCGCCAGCAGGCCCATCAGCGCCGCGGTCAGGATCGGGAAGGCGAGCAGGATCAGGATGCTGGTCACCAGGATGTTCCAGGTGAAGATCGGCATCCGGTACATGGTCATGCCGGGCGCGCGCAGGCACACCACGGTGGTGACCATGTTGACGCCACCGAGGATGGTGCCGAGACCGGAGACCACCAGACCGGAGATCCACAGGTCGGCGCCGACGCCGGGCGAGTGGATCGCGTCCGAAAGCGGGGTGTAGGCGAACCAGCCGAAGTCGGCCGCGCCACCCGGGGTGAGGAAGCCGGACAGCACGATCAGGCCGCCGAACAGGTACAGCCAGTAGGAGAACGCGTTCAGCCGCGGGAACGCCACGTCCGGCGAGCCGATCTGCAGCGGCAGCACGAAGTTCGCGAACCCGAACAGGATCGGGGTGGCGTACAGCAGCAGCATCACCGTGCCGTGCATGGTGAACAGCTGGTTGTACTGCTCCTGCGAGAGGAACTGCTGACCCGGGCGGGCCAGCTCGGTGCGGATCAGCATCGCCATCGCGCCGCCCGCCATGAAGAAGGCGAACGACGTGACCAGGTACATGATCCCGATCTGCTTGTGGTCCGTCGTGCGGAACAACCGCAGCAGGTACGAACCCTTTGCCGACTCGCGCACGGGGTATGGGCGCGTGGCGATCGGCTTCGGGGCTACGGCCGTCACTCCTGCCTCCAACACTGCAACTGTGGTGGTCATCGTCCGGGTCGTCCGGGCTCAGGCGGACCTGGTCCGGGCGGTTAGCAGGATCGTAGCCCTCGTCACCGACAGTCGCTCGCACCGGCTGCTTAGATCACGGGATGACCGACCCGTACACGGCCGCCGCGGTCTTCGCGGCGCTCGCCACGGGGCGCCGGCTCGGGCTCGCCACCGACCGCGCGGAGGTGCTTCACGCACGGTCGAACGTGCTGGTGAGAATGGGTCCGGTGGTGGCGCGGGCACCCGGCGCCACCCGGGTGGCGCGACCGGACCCGGCCGGCTGGCTCGCCCGCGACGTGGCGGTGTCGCGCCACCTCACCGAACGTGGTGTGCGCGTCGTCTCACCGACCATCGATCCCCCGGCCGGACCGCATTTCACGGAAGGACTGCCGGTCACGCTCTGGCACTGGACCCGGCACGATCCGGACCATCGGCACACCGCCAGCGGCACGGCGCGGTCCCTGGCCAGGGTCCACGAGGCGTTGCGTGACTATCCGGGCGAACTCCCCACCCGCGGCCCCGTCGAGGACCTGCTGCGGATGCTGGACTCACACGGTGCCTCGCTGGCCGGCGAAGCCGACCGCATCCGGACGGAAACGGTGCGGCTCGCGCAAGAGCTGCCCACCGGCCCAGGCCGGCCACTGCACGGCGACGCGCATCCGGGCAACCTCGTCGAGACGCCCGACGGGCCGTGCTGGCTCGACTTCGAGGACACCTGGCGCGGACCGCTCGAATGGGACCTCGCTGTCCTCGCGAGGCAGGGCGGCCCGGACATGCTGGCCGCGTACCCCGGCGAAGCGGACGAAGCGGTACTCGCCACGTGTACGCGGCTTCGCGAGCTGTTCGCGGTCGTCTGGCAGCTTCTGGTCACGAAGCGTTTTCCGCGCCGTGACGAGGAAGCGCGAGCGGCGTTGCGTGCCTTTCTCAGCTGATCGGGTACCAGCCCAGGATCGCCTCGGTCACGCTCGCGGGCGCTTCCAGCGGGGTCAGGTGCCCGGCGTCCGGGATGACCGTCAGTGTCGGGTCCGGCAGCGCCTCGACCATGGTGTTCGCGGCGTCGAGCGGGGTGATCCCGTCGTGTTCGCCGACGAGCACCAGCGCCGGGATGTCGGCCTGGCGCAGCAGTTCCCGGGAGTCCGGGCGGTTCCGCATCGCGCGGGCGGCCCAGGCGACCCCGGACGGCGGCTGGGCGTCGATCAGGTCACGCACATGGCCGGCGAGCTCGGCGGAGGCGGTGTCCGCGAGCAGGCCGGGCACGCTCTGTCCGGCCAGCCAGCCGGTGACGCCCTCAGCTTCGGCGCGGTCTGCCAGGTCGAGCCGGTTCTGTGCGGCTTCCGGGGTGTCCGGGGTGGCTTTCGTGTCGATCAGGACCAGCCCGCCGATCCGTTCCGGGGCGAGGCGCAGGACGGCCATCGCCAGGTAGCCGCCCATCGAACAGCCGCCGAGCACCACCCGGTCGAGACCGAGTTTGTCGAGCAGTGCCAGCACGTCGCGGGCGGCGTCGGCCAAGCCGGGTTCGCGGCCGGTCTCCGGAAGCGGGCTTCGGCCGAAACCGCGCTGGTCGGGGGTGATCACCCGGAGCCGTTCCGCCAACGGAGCACGCACCGGATCCCACATCCGGGCGTCGAGCGGGAAGGCATGCAGCAGCAGGAGGGGCAGTTCGGTCATGGCCGTGATTGTGTCTCCTCCCCGGGAATTCCGTCGTACCCGGCGGCTAGCGTCGGGGGGTGCTGAACGAGATCGAGACGGAGCGGCTGGTGCTGCGCCCGTTCGTGGAGACCGACCGTGCGGCCATCCTGGCACTGCACGCCGATCCGAGGGCGAAACGGTCCGACCCGGATTCCCCGGACGCGGCCGTGCTGCCGGGGCTGTTCGACGGCTGGCTGGCGCATTGGGCGGAACACGGTTACGGCTACTGCGCGGTCCGGGAGCGCGGTCACGCGGAGGTGATCGGCCTCGCCGGGGTGCGCACCCGGAACCACCGCGGGGAGACAGTGCTGAATCTGGCCTACCGACTGAGTCCGGCGTACTGGGGGCAGGGCTACGCGGTCGAGGCGGCCAGGGCGGTGGTGGGCTGGGCGGAACGGGAAGTGCCGTCGATTCCGGTGCTGATCAGCGTCAACGTGGCGAACACGCCCTCGTTGCGGGTGGTGCAGAAGCTGGGGTTCACGCGGTATGCGGAGGAAATCTGCGGCGGGACGCCTTCGCGGCATTTCCGGCGGTGAGGCGGGGCTGTGCGCGGCAGGAGGCCGGCCAGCCGGCCGAGGCTCACCAGCGCCAGCGCGGCGCAGGACGGCGCTCGTTCGGCCGGCCGCCCGAGGCTCACCAGCGCCGGCCGGGGCGGCGGCGGGAACGGGCCTCCCAGCACGGGCGGTGCCAGTGCCTGCGGTCGGCCACCCCGCCGGTCTCGTCGGCGGGCCAGGTGACCAGGTGCGGCGTGCCGGGGCGGATTTCGTGGTCACACCCCGGGCAACGGTAGGTCTTGCCGGCCTGGGCACCCGGGACGGTGCGCACGAGCCAATCGCCGTCCGGGGCCGATTCGGTGCGGGCCCAGCCGCTCACCGCACCGGGTTCCGGGCGTCCGGCCGGGCCGGGGTGAGGCCGGTTGCGTCGGGGCACGCGTCCACGGTAACCGGCGGGTCCGGGAGCCGCCGGGACCGGCTGCCTCAGCCGGCCGCGAACACCAACGGCACCAGCGGCCTCAGCCGACCGCCAACACCACCCGCAGCAGCCTCAGCCGGCCGCCAGCACCAGTGGCACCAGCTGCTCCGCTTCGGTGAGCGAACCGTGCTGGCCGAGCAGGGACGATTCGGCCGCCTCGGCCAGTTCGCGGACCATGCCGAACGTTCCGCGGGCCGCCGCGACCACGTTTCCGATCCGCGGACGGACGCGGTCGCTGACCGAGGTGCCGAACCAGCCCTGCTCGATCGCCTCGTCGCGGGAACGTACCCAGGCCCGTTCGCCCAGCACGGACTGCCACGCGGCGAGCACGTCGGCCTCCGCGCCGGGTTCGGTGTACGCGTGCCGCGCCCGCACTTCGCCGCCGAACGCGCGGACGCCCTCCAGCAGCTCCGGAGTGGACTCGAGGTCGAGCTTCTCGCCGATCCGCACCATGCCGTGATCGGCGACGACCGCGAGCAGCGCGCCTGCCGGCAGCCCGTCCACAAGGGACTCGACAAGCCGGTCGACCTGCCTCAGCTGCATCCGCCACGCGGTCGAGCCCGGGCCGTACAGATGCCCGACCAGGTCCAGCTCGCTGTGGTAGGCGTAGCAGAAAGACCGCCCTGCCAGCACTTCCAGCGTCCGCGCGGCCAGGTCGCCAAGGGCGTGCACGCCCTCGTACCGCGCGCCGCTCTGGGTCGCTCGGGTCAATGCGGTGTCGGAGAACTGCGCGGACGACACCACAGCGGCGTCGACTCCGGCCGCGGCAGCGCGCTCGAACGTCGTCGGCAACGGCTGCACTTCGCGCGGCGGCAACGCACCACGCAGGTCACTGCCGTCGTCGTGGGAACGCCAGCGCAGCGCGTTCAGCACCCCGACACCCGGAACCTCGAAGGTGTACCCGACCATCCCGTGCTCCCCCGAGGCGAGGCCGGTGCCGATGGCCGCGACGCCGGCCGCCGTGGTCGACGGAAAACCGACGCGCAACGGACTTTTCGCCAGTTCGGTCAGCACCGGTGCGTCGGCGGCGTGTTCGGACAGCAGCTGCCAGCCGAGCCCGTCGATGAGCAGCACGCAGGCGCTGCGTGCCTCCGGCACCGCCAGCGTGCCGGATTCCCCTGGCACCCCCAGCATGGCGAGCAGGGAAGGGACAACCTGACCGAGGTGCGGAACATCCGCGTACTGAGGCACATCCACCCGGACAGCTTCCCACTGCCGCCCTCCGGCGGCGATAATCCCCGCATGCCCACCTACGCCTACCGCTGCCGCGACTGCACCGGAACGTTCGAGCTCCAGCGGCCGATGGCCGAATCCGCCGCGCCGGCACCGTGCCCCGAGGGACACACCGACACGGTGAAGCTGCTGACCACCGTCGCGCTGACCGGTTCAGCCGCCTCCGCGCCGTCGGGTGGCTGCTGCGGGGGCGGCTGCTGTGGTTAAGCGGCCTTCAACGCTTGGTCGAGGTCCTGCCACAGGTCTTCGACGTCTTCGAGCCCCACGGAAAGCCGGAGCAGTCCGGCAGTGATCCCGGCACCGGTGCGGTCGTCCTCGGCGACGATCCGGTGGGTGAGCGACGCCGGGTGCTGGATGAGCGTGTCGACGCTGCCGAGGCTCACCGCGGGCGTGATCAGCCGGACCGCGCCGATCACCGCGTGCGGGTCGCCGGTCACCTCGAAGGAGACGAGCGGACCGCCCAGCCTCGGGTAGTGCACGCTGCGCACGGCGGGGTGCGTGCCGAGCCGTTCGACGAGTTCAGCCGCCGTCGCGGAGGCGGCCTTCACCCGCAGCGGCAACGTGGAAAGCCCGCGCAGCAACAGGTATCCCGCCAACGGATGCAGCACCCCACCGGTCGCGAACCGCAGACCACGCAGGCGAGCGGCCTCCTCGGCGCCGCAGGCCACGACTCCACCCATCACGTCGCCGTGGCCGCCGAGGAACTTCGTGGCACTGTGCACCACGAGTCGCGCGCCGTGCCGGCCGGGCCGCTGCAGTACCGGGGTCGCGAAGGTGTTGTCCACCAGGACCGGCACCGCGCCACAGGCGTCCACCAGCTCGGCCAGGTCGGTTTCGGACAATGTGGGGTTCGCCGGGCTTTCCACGAGGACCAGCCCGGTCTCCGGCCGCAGCGCGCCGGCCACTTCCTCCGGCGCGGCCCAGGTGACCTCGGTGCCGAGCAGGCCGCTGGTGAGCAGGTGATCGGTGCCGCCGTACAGCGGGCGCACCCCGACGATGTGCGGCTTCCCTTGCGACACAGCGGAAAGCAGGCAGGCCGACACCGCGGCCATCCCACTGGCGAACGCCACCGCGTGGTCGAATCCCTCCAGCTCGGCCAGCGCCCGCTCGAATCGCTCGACCGTCGGGTTGCCGATCCGGCCGTAGATCCCGGTGACCTCGCCGCCCGCTGCGAACTCGTCGATCCGCCGGGCCTCCTCCGCACTGTCGCGTGCGGGGTAGGTGGTGGAGAAGTCGATCGGGGCGGCATGCAGACCGAGGTCGGCGAGATCGTCGCGGCCGGCGTGGACAGCGCGGGTGTGCAGGGCGGAAGTCATACCGACCACGCTCGGCCACCAGCCGGGTTCGACGCAAGATTTTCGGATAAAGTTCGGCAATGACGGATGTACTCGAACTGAGCCCGGTTGATCTCGAAATCCTGCGAGTGCTGCAGAACGATGCCCGGACGTCGAACAAGGACCTGGCCGCCACCGTCGGGCTGGCCCCCTCCACCTGCCTGGACCGGGTCAACCGGCTGCGCGAGGCGGGTGTGATCACCGGCCAGCGCGCGCAGGTCGACGCGGCGTTGCTGGGACGCCCGCTCGAGGCTTTCCTGTTCGTGCAGGTCCGTCCGCACCGGCGGCCGCTGGTCGAACGGTTCGTCGCGCATCTGCTCGGCCTGCCGGAGGTCCGCGCCGTGTACCACCTGACCGGCCCGGACGATTTCCTCGCGCACGTGGCCACCACGTCCGCGGCCGACCTCCAGCGCCTGGTGATGGACGAACTGACCTCCCGCGACGAAATCGCGCGCGTGCACACGAACCTCGTCTTCCAGCAGTGGCAGGGTGGTCCACTGCTGCCACCGGAAGACCGCCGCCGAACCGCTCAGTAGTCGCGGAAACCCTTGCCCGCCTTGCGTCCGAGCCGTCCTGCGGTGACCAGGTGCTCCAGCAGCGGTGCGGGCGCGAAGCCTTCCTCGCGGTATTCGCCGAACAGGGTGCGCTGGATGGCCAGTGCGACGTCGAGGCCGACCACGTCGAGGAGTTCGAACGGGCCCATCGGCAGCCGGCAGCCGACCTTCATCGCGGTGTCGATGTCGTCGGCCGACGCGTAGTGCGCTTCGAGCATCTTCACCGCGTCGTTGAGGTAGGGAAACAGCAGCGCGTTCACGATGAAGCCGGCTCGATCGCCGCACTGCACCGGATGTTTGCCGAGCGCCGCGCAGACCGCGTTCGCGGTCGCGGTGACCTCCGGGGCGGTCGCGATCGTGCTCACCACCTCCACCAGCTTCATCGCCGGCGCGGGATTGAAGAAGTGCAGGCCGAGCACGTCCTCCGGCCGTGACGTGGCCGCCGCGCAGGCGATCACCGGCAGCGAGGACGTCGTGGTGGCGAGCACCGCACCCGGCCGGAGCACCGCGTCGAGCGCCGCGAACACCTCCCGCTTCACCGAAAGCTCCTCCGCAACGGCCTCGACCACGAGGTCGGCATCGGCGAGGCCGGAGAACGCGGCCACCGGCCGGATCCGCTCGTAGGCCACGGATGCGTCCTCTTCGGACAGTCGCCCCTTCGTCACGGACCGATCCAGCGAGGTGCGCACCTTCGCCACCGCGGCCGCGGCCTTTTCCTGGCTCCGCGCCCGGAGAACCACGTCGAAACCGCGCTTCGCGAACACCTCGGCGATTCCGGTGGCCATGGTTCCGGTGCCGACCACGCCGACCGTGCGCACTGTCCGCGCGCCGGTCTTTCCGGCAGAATCCACAGTGGACTCACGGCCCACCACGACCGGGGAATCCGGCGACTCGTAGGCGTAGAACCCACGTCCGCTCTTCCGGCCGAGCCGTCCCGCGGTGATCATCTGCTTGAGCAACGGTGCCGGTGCGTGCAGCCGGTTGCGGGACTGGTGGTACATCGTGTCCAGGATTTCCTGCGCGGTGTCCAGACCGATCAGGTCGAGCAGCGCCAGCGGACCCATCGGATAGCCGCAGCCGTACCGCATCGCGGCATCGAGGTCTTCCCGGGTGGCGTAACGCTGTTCGTACATCCGCACGGCGTGGTTGAGGTAGCCGAACAACAGCGCGTTGGCGATGAACCCGGCCCGGTCGCCCATCACCACCGGCGCCTTGCCGAGCCGGCGAGCGAAGGCCACCACCTCCTCGACCACCTCCGGCTCGGTGACCACGGTGCGCACCACCTCGACCAGCTCGAGCACCGGCGCCGGGTTGAAGAAGTGCATCCCCACGACCTTGCCCGGACGTGCGGTGTGCACGCCGATCTCAGTGATCGACAGGGAGGACGTGTTGGAC
The DNA here is from genome assembly GCF_014204865.1 of Amycolatopsis jiangsuensis. Classification (NCBI taxonomy): domain Bacteria; kingdom Bacillati; phylum Actinomycetota; class Actinomycetes; order Pseudonocardiales; family Pseudonocardiaceae; genus Amycolatopsis; species Amycolatopsis jiangsuensis. The sequence goes on along the minus strand of NZ_JACHMG010000001.1, from coordinate 6,873,342 downwards.
GCGAACACCACGTCCGCGCCGGTGATCTCGTCCAGCCGCGCGAACACTTCCGCCTTCGCCGCCAGGCTTTCCGGGATCGCCTCGATCACCAGGTCTACTTCGGACAGCTCGGACAGTGAAGTGCCACAACGGATCCGCCCGAGCAGCGCCGTCTGCCCGGCGTCGGTGAGCTTGCCGCCGGCCACCGCGCGTGCGGTGGAGTGACGCAGGTGGCCGAGCCCGCGTGCGACGCCGGCGGCGTCCAGTTCCACCGCGACCACGTCGAGTCCGCTGCGGGCGAGCACCTCGGCGATGCCCGCGCCCATGGTGCCGAGACCGACCACTCCGACCGTCGAGATTTCCCGTGCCACTGCCGGCCTCCGGAGGTTACCCGCTGGTAGTTTCCGGCCACTGTGCCACGCGGGCCCTCCGGAGGGCACTTCGGAATCGAGTCAGTCACGGTGAAGTCACCCGGACGGCGACCGGTTTACTCACCGAAGTTCGTGTTCACCAGCTCGGTGATCTTCGCGATCGCTGCGGCCGCCTGCGCACCCCTTGCCCGGACCACGATCCGGTCCCCCTGCCGCGCACCCAGCGACATCAACGCCAGCACGCTGTGGCCGTCGGCCTCCTGCTCACCCAGGCGCACCGACACCTCCGCCTCGAACGACGCGAGGCTGCGCACCAGCACAGCCGCCGGACGCGCATGCAGGCCCACGTCGTTGTTCAACGTGAGTTCCTTCTCCTCCACGCCTTCCTCGGCCGGCGCGTCGACCGCCGCCAGATCGGGAGCGAGACCGGCGCTCGCCGCGGCCTCGCCGACCGCCTTGCGGTCCGCGCCCGACTGGGCGGCCACGGCCGCCGCCACGGCGCCTTCCACGAGCGGCGCATCGACCACCACCGCGGCGGAAGGATCGGCCAGCGACTCCACCGCCAGCTCCGCGGTCATCTGCGCGCTGCCGAGGTCGTAGAGCAGCACCACGCCGTCGCCGGAGTCGGCTCGCTGGGTGGCGGCCACGACCTCGTCGTAGTCGGTGCCGAGGCCGCCATCGCCGGACAGCCCACCGGCCGCGGCGATCCGCACCTCCGGAGCCATCTGCGCGGCCAGTTCGGCCAGCCCTTCGGCCAGCTTGGCGCTGTGCGACACGAGAACGATTCCGACAGTCACCGGGCCGCCTCCGCGAACGCACGCAGCAGCAGCGCCGTGGAACGGGCCCCCGGATCGAGGTGTCCCACCGCCCGCTCGCCCAGGTAGGACGCCCGGCCCTTGCGCGGCACCAAGTCCACGGTGGACTCAGCGCCACGGTCGGCACCGCCGGCCGCGGCCGTGAGCACCTCGGCCACCGACCCACCGGCTGCTCCCTCGGCCGCGGACAGGGCCGGGATCAGCGCGTCGACCATCGTCGCGTCGCCGCCGACCGCCTTGCCTCGCGCCTGTACTCCCTCCAGCGCCGCACGCAGTGCTTCGACCAGCTGCCCGGCGTCGACCTCCGCCGCGTCACCGAGTTTCGCCGACGCACGCAGGAAAGCCGTGCCGTACAACGGACCCGCTGCCCCGCCGACCTTGGAGATCAACGTGGTCGCGGCGAGCTTCGCGACCGCGGCGGGGGTCTGCGGCACGCCGGCGTCCAACGCGGCGACGATCGCGGCGAAGCCCCGGTTGAGGTTCTCGCCGTGGTCCGCGTCGCCGATCGCCCGGTCGAGGTCCACCAGCTCGGCGCGGTGCTCGGCGATCACCTCGGCGGCGGACCGCAGCGCCGCGGCGAAACCTTCGGCAGAACACCCCATCAGATCCCCCACCGCAACGCGGGAGTGCGCACCGGCGCGTCCCAGAGCTGCGTCAGCTCGTCGTCCAGTTTCAGCAGGGTCAGGCTGATGCCCTGCATCTCGAGGCTCGTGACGTACGGGCCGACCAGCCTGCGTTCGACCACGATGCCACGCTCGGCCAGCAGCCGCTCGGCGATGCCGTGCGCGAGGTAGAGCTCCAGTGCCGGGGTGCCGCCCATCGAGTTGGTGAACAGCAGCACCCGGTCCCCGGAGGCGAACGGCAGATCGGACACGACCGCCTCGACCATCCGGGCGACCAGCGCGTCGGCCGGTTCGGCCGGTATCCGTTCGCGGCCCGGCTCGCCGTGGATGCCGATCCCGAACTCGATCTCGTCCGGGCTCAGGTCGAAACTGGGCTCGCCGGCGTGCGGCACGGTCGGCGCGGTGAGCGCCACCCCGATCGAACGCACCTGCCCGACCACCTTGCGTGCCAACGCTTCCACTGCGTCGAGCGAATCACCGCGCGCGGCCGCGGCACCGGTGATTTTCTCCAGCAGTACGGTGCCGCCCACGCCGCGGCGGCCGGCGGTGAACGTCGAGTCCTTCACCGCCACGTCGTCGTCGATGACCACGCTGCGCACGTCGAGGTCCTCGGCCGCGGCCAGTTCCGCGGCGGTCTCGAAGTTCAGCACGTCACCGGTGTAGTTCTTGACGATCAGCAGCGCACCTGCCGCCCCGGTGACCGCGGAGAGCGCGGCCTGCACCGCGTCCGGCGTGGGTGAGGTGAAGACCGGGCCGGGCACCGCGGCGTCCAGCATGCCCGGCCCGACGAACCCGCCGTGCAGCGGCTCGTGCCCGGAACCACCACCGGACACCACGGCGACCCGGCCCGCCACCGGGGCGTCCGCCCGGACGACCAGCGCCGGATCGTCCTGCACCCGCACGAGGTCGGCGTGCGCGAGCGCGAGGCCTCTCAGCGACTCCGCGACCACGGTGGCCGGATCGTTGATGATCTTCTTCATACGGGGGCCTCCGGCACGTCGGCGTGGTGGATCCCCCCAACCTAGTGCCTGTACCGCCCGCGCGGAGAGTCCGTGACGGCGGCCTTCACGGCTGCGGCAGTTTCGCGGCCAGCTGCTTCGAAAGGGTCACGGCCTTGCCGCACGGATCGTCGCTCGCCGCCTCAGCGTCCGAGTTGCTGTACTCCAGCTGGGCGATCTCGACGTCGCCTGCCTGCCACGGCCGGTGCTGCCAGTGCACCTGGCAGCTCGACCCGCCGGAGGTGCCCTGCTTCCGGAACGCCTGGCTCGGCGTGCCGACGTCGGCCTTGAGCCAGCCACTGCCCTCCAGTGGCGGGCGGCCCGGCAACAGCAGCACCTCGACCCGGGCCGTGCTGCCCCATTGACAGCTGTGCAGCCCGGTGGCCTCGGGCTCGGCGCCGGTGAGCACGCCGTCCACCGCGGACTGGCCGAGTACCGCGCACGGATCGGCGGCGAGCAGGCTTCCCTTGCTCGGCGCGTACTTCTGCGGCGCGTTGTGCAGGGTCTTCGCCGCCGCCGTGGCCAACGTGCGCCCGACCGGGCAGGCGTCCCCGCCGGAGTAGTTGATGTCGAACGAGATCCCGAGATCGGGCTCGCGTGAGGTGAGCACGCTGACTGTGCACGAGCCGGCGCCGGCGGGCGCCTCGACCTGCGGCAGGCCGCCGACCTGCCCGGTGGTCCTGTCCGCGGCGGAGAGCACCGTCGCACCGACGGTGACCTCGACCGAGATGTCCTTGCCACCGGGATCGGTCACCGAGCCCCGGCACACGTCGAACCGCACGCCGGACGGCGACGGCTCGTCCTGCGGGGTGCCGAGCTGCTCGAGCACGTCCTGCCCGACGAACTGGCAGGGCTGCAGTTCGCGCAGCACCTCCGGGGCGGCCGCCGGATCGGTGATCGGCCCGGCGGGATCGCCGCCTGCCGAGGCCGGGACGGTCGTGCGCGCGAAATTCTCCTTGCCCAGCTCCGGCCCGCCGCACGCGGACACGGCCAGCGCGGCGGCGATGAGCAGGACGAACAGCTTCGGGAGCCGGCCGGGCCGGCGATCGTGCACCACGTCCGGCAACCTAGCGGGACGAGCCGCCGGACGTGGTGGCAACCCGGTTATTCGCCCGCTTCCGCGGCGGCCGTCTCGGTCGACGGCGGCACCACGAGCGGGCGGATGACCGTCCACAGCACGAATACCGCGGTGACCACCAGCAGGCCGATCCCGGCCCACAGGTTGATGTTCACCCCGGCTGCCTTCACCTTGTCCGCTTCGGAGGTGAAGGCGATACCCAGCACGGTCAGGACCACGCCGTACACGCCGAGCAGCAGCGCGATGATGAGCCGGATGTCGAAGGCGCCCGCCTTGTGCGGCCGCGAGGACTCGGTCATGCGGGCCTCCTCAGAAGATGATGTTCAGGGCGATGGTGATCACGAGCACGATGCCGGCCAGCAGGCCCGGCTTGCGGTACCAGCCCGCGTTCTCACCGGTGTCGTCGTGCTTGAGTGAACCACGCGGCGTCAGCGAGTACACCAGCCCGGCCAGTTCGGCCTCCGCCTTCGGCTGGGTGGCCAGCGAGACCGCGACACTCACCACGATGTCCACCACGAACGCGCTGCCGGCGGCCACGAAGCTGATGCCCTGCCCGGTCAGCGGGAGGATCTCCGCCTGCGACAGGCCCCACACGGTGACCGCGCTCAGCGTGCCGAACACCAGGCCGCTCCAGCCGGCGTGCGGGGTCATCCGCTTCCAGAACATGCCGAGGATGAACGTGGCGAACAGCGGCGCGTTGAAGAAGGAGAACAGGTCCTGCAGGTAGGTCAGGATGTTCGCCGAGTTCGACGCGATGAAGGCGGTGCCGATGGCCAGCACGGTGGCCACGACCGTGGTGGTCCGGCCCAGCTTCAGGTAGTAGCCGTCCGGCTTGTCCTTCTTCACGTACGTCTGCCAGATGTCGTACGTGAAGACCGTGTTGAACGAGCTGAGGTTCGCCGCCATCCCGGCCATGAACGAGGCCAGCAGACCGGCGATCGCGATGCCGAGGATGCCGTTCGGCAGCAGGTCCCGCATCAGCAGCAGCAGCGCGTTGTTCGGCGTGACACCACTCGGCGCGGTACCGCCGTCGAGCAGGATCCCCTTGTCGGCCAGGTACTCCGGCACGACCACACCGGCGATCATGCCGGGGATGATCACGATGAACGGGACCAGCATCTTCGGGAACGCGCCGATGATCGGCGTGCGCCGCGCGGCGGACATGCTCTTCGACGCCATCGCGCGCTGGACCTCGACGAAGTTCGTGGTCCAGTACCCGAAGGACAGCACGAACCCGAGACCGAACACGATGCCGAGCACGGACAGGAAGTTGTTGCCGAAGCCGGTCAGGTTGTCACCGGGCCAAGAGTTCAGCTGGTCGGTGCCACCGGGACTGTTCGTGATCTTGTCCACCAGGCCCTGCCAGCCACCGACCTTGATCAGGCCGACGATGGTGAGCGGCAGCAGCGCCACGACGATCACGAAGAACTGCAGCACCTCGTTGTAGATCGCCGCGGAGAGACCGCCGAGCGCGGTGTAGCCGAGCACGATCGCGGCGGCGATCACGATGGACAGCCACAGCGGCCAGCCCAGCAGCAGGTTCACGACGCTGGCCAGCAGGAACAGGTTCGCGCCCGCGATCAGGATCTGCGCGGCCGCGAAGCTGATGCCGTTGACCAGGTGCGCGGGTTTGCCGAACCGGCGGCGCATGAACTCCGGGACACTGCGGACCTTGGAGCCGTAGTAGAACGGCATCATCACCAGGCCGAGGAACAGCATCGCCGGAATGGCGCCGATCCAGAAGTAGTGCACGGTCGGCAGGCCGTAGAGCACCCCGTTCGCGGACATGCCCATGACCTCGACCGCACCGAGGTTCGCGGAGACGAACGCGAGGCCGGTCACCCAGGCCGGTAGTGATCGGCCGGAGAGCAGGAAGTCCAGACTGCTGGACACCTGCCGCCTGGCGAGATAGCCGATGCCCAGCACCAGCAGGAAATAAAACGCGAGTTCGATGTAGTCGATCGGACTCGCGTTGAGCCGCAGGTTCGCGTCGGCGAGGACGAGCACCCGGCCACCTCCGAATCAAACATTCTCCCACAGGAAACACCATCGTTCCTGTCCGACGGGGACAGTACTGCATGGATTCCGAAGGGTCACGCCGACTCCGGGAAATTTTTCCGACCCGTGTCTGACCTGTGAGTTCACTGTGCGGACCGGCCGGCGTGTGCGGTCGTGGTCGATCCCGTGGCAGCGGCGTTTTCACCGGGAGGGGTCCCATCCGATTCCGCCTAGCGTGCCCGTATTTCCGACCCTGCCCGAAAGGACCCGCTCCGATGCCCGATTCCGCGTTCCGCCCCCGCATGCCGGGCCGGCTCCGTGCCGCGCTCGCGTTCGTCTTCGTCCAGGCGCTGTTCAACGGATTCTTCGGTGTGCTCATGCAGGTGGAGGTGAGCGACCGCCAGGACCACGGACAGGACGTGGACGGAGTGCTGTACTTCGCCGAGTTCGTGTCCTACTTCTTCGCGGTGGCGCTGGTGGCGTCGGCGGTCATCATCCTGCTCGGCTACGACTGGGGTCGCTGGCCGCTGCTGGTGCTGGAAGGACTGGCCGCGCTCAACGGCGTGATCACCCTGGTGTCCGGTGGGTTCACCGCGCTGGTCGGCCTGCTGCTGGCGGCGCTGGTGATCTCGACGCTGTTCCACGACACGGTCCGCTCGTGGTTCGACGCGAAGGCCTACCAGCGGCGTGGTGGATCGGCGGCCTGAGCGGCCGCCTCAGAACAGCCGGAACTCGTCCGATTCGACGCCGCGCAGCGCGTCGTAGTCCAGGGTCAGGCAGCGGATCCCGCGGTCCTCGGCCAGCGTCCGGGCCTGGGGCTTGATGATCTGCGCGGCGAACACACCCTGGACCGGGGCCAGCAGCGGATCGCGGTTGAGCAGTTCGAGGTAGCGGGTGAGCTGCTCGACGCCGTCGATCTCGCCGCGGCGCTTGATCTCCACGGCCACCGAACGGCCCTCGTGATCGCGGGCCATGATGTCCACCGGGCCGATCGCGGTCGGGAACTCGCGGCGCACCAGCGTGTAGCCGTCGCCGAGGGTTTTGATGTGCTCGGCGAGCAGCTCCTGCAGATGCGCCTCCACGCCGTCCTTCTGCAGCCCCGGTTCGGCCCCGAGTTCGTGGGCGTGGTCGTGGTAGATCTCCTCGATCGAGATGACCAGCTTCTCGCCCTGCTTGTTCTCCACGATCCAGAGCTTGCCGTCCTCGATGAGCCAGCACGGCGGGCTCATCCAGTTCAGCGGCTTGTAGGCGCGGTCGTCGGAGTGCACCGACACCGAACCGTCGGACTTGACGAGCAGCAGGCGGGTGGCCATCGGCAGGTGGGCGGTGAGCCTGCCGGCGTAGTCGACCTGGCACCGAGCGATCACGAGACGCACCCGCCGAGGGTAGGACAGCCTCGGCGATACTCGTCGGGTGGACCCCATTCAGCGTGTCGCGACCCGCGAGGTGTACCGGAACAACTGGATGACGGTGCGGGAGGACGCCATCCGCCGCGCGGACGGCAGCCCCGGCATCTACGGCGTGGTCGACAAACCGACCTACGCACTGGTGATTCCCCTCGACGGCGACCGGCTGCACCTGGTCGAGCAGTTCCGTTATCCGGTGGGCGCGCGGCGCTGGGAGTTCGTGCAGGGCACCGCACCCGACCTCGCGGAGGTCCCGCCCGCCGAGCTGGCCCGCCGCGAACTGCGCGAGGAGACCGGCCTGCGCGCCGAGACGATCACCGAGCTGGGGTTGCTCGAGGTCGCCCCCGGCATGGCCAGCCAGCGCGGGCACGTGTACCTGGCGACCGGCCTGACCGAGGGCGAACCGGAACGCGAGCCGGAGGAACAGGACATGCGCACGGCGTGGTTCGGCCGTGGCGAGGTGGAGAAGATGATCGCGGCCGGCGAGATCACCGACGCGCAGACCATCGCCGCGTACACCTTGCTGCTCCTCCACGAACGCCGCTGACCCTTGTGGCGTACTGGGGCCGGTTCTCATCGGACTCAGCACGCAGTTCGGAGGAGGAGGGGTCAGTCCGGCCACTCCGGTTTGCGCTTCTCCAGGAACGCCGCCATTCCTTCGCGCGCGCCGGGCAGTTGCGAGGCCGAGGCCATCACTTCCAGCGCGATCCCGTACGCGTCGGCTTCCGGGCGGTCCAGCTGTGCGTACAGCGTCTGCTTCCCCATCGCCTTGCTCGCCCGGCTGCCGCGGGTCGCGCGGGCCAGCAGTTCGGCCACCGCCGAATCCAGCGACTCGTCCGGCACGACCCGGTTCACCAAGCCCCAGTCCAGTGCCGTGGCCGCGTCGACCACGTCGCCGGTCAAGGCGAGTTCCATCAGGCGTTTCCGGCCGATCGCGCGGGCCACCGGGACCGCGGGCGTGTGGCAGAACCAGCCGCCCTTCCCGCCCGGCAGGGCGAAACCGGCGGATTCCGCGGCGACCGCGAGATCGCACGAAGCGACCAGCTGGCAGCCCGCGGCGGTGGCCAGCCCGTGTACGCGCGCGAGCACCACCTGCGGGACCGACTGCATCGTGCGCATCAGCTCCGTGCACAAGGTGAGCAGCTCACGCACGCCCATCAGGTCGCGCGCGGCCACGTCGCCGAAGTCGTGTCCTGCGGAGAACACCGGGCCGGCTCCGGCCAGCACGATGCCGGTCGCATCGGACTCCCCGGCCTCCCGGAACGCCGCGAGCAGTTCGGCCAGGTGCTCGGCGGACAGCGAATTGCGCCGCGCCGCACGGTTCATCGTGACGGTGATCGTGTCGCCGTCCCGCTTCACGAGGAGGTGTTCGTACTCGCCCATGCCCCGACCGTAACCCCGTGGCCGCGCGAACGGAACGTGCGCCGGTAGGAGTCCGGGCCGACGCCGGCTTCCGTCCGCAACCGCCGCCGCAGGTTCGCCGCGGTGCCCAGCCCGGAGCGTTCGGCGACGCGCGACACCGGAAGGTCGGTTGTCTCCAGCAGCCGTTGCGCGTGCCGCACCCGTTGCACGAGCAGCCAGCGCCCGGGCGTCACTCCGGTCGCCGCGCTGAACTCGCGGTGAAAGGTGCGCGTGCTCATCCCCGCGTGCCTGACCAGGTCCGGCACGCCGATACCGGAGTGCAGCCTGCTTGTCGCCCAGTCCATAGTGGACGCGATACCGGGCTGGGAAGCCCTTGCGGGCAAGGGGGATTCGACGTACTGCTGCTGACCACCCTCGCGCGCCGGCGGCATCACGAGACGGCGCGCGAGCCGGGCGGCCACCTCCGCGCCGTGGTCGCGCCGGACCAGGTGCAGGCACAGGTCGAGCCCGCCGACGACTCCGGCGGACGTCAGCACGCCGTCGTCCTCGGTGTGCAGGACGTCGCGGCACACCCGGGCGGCGGGCGCGGCGACGGCCAGCTCGTCGAGATGCCGCCAGTGCGTGGTCGCCGGCCGGCCGTCGAGCAATCCCGCGGCCGCCAAGGTGAACGCGCCGGTGCACAGGCCCGCCACGGTGCTGCCGGCCCGAAGCGCCCGGCGCAGCGCCGCGCGGACGGCCGCAGGCACCTCGGCCAGCGGGTCGGCCCGGCCGGGCGCAAGCACCAGATCGCAGCCCTCGAGCCCGGTCAACCCGTGCGTCGCGGCCACGTCGCCGAACGGGGACAGCGAGCTGCGCGCCCGCCCCGGCGCGCAGAGCCGCATGGTGAACGGGCCGATCCCGCTGTCGGTGCGGTCCTGCGCCCACACCTCCGAGACCACGGCGAGGTCGAACGCCCGGCTGCCCGGCAGGAGCAGCACCCCGATCGTGTGCATGGCAGAAAAGTACCGCACGGCGCTCCTTCTGCCATTCCCCGGACGGCCACCGCACCGGCCAGGCTGGCAGCCATGACCGCACTCCTTCTCATCGACGTCCAGCGTGGATTCGACGACGCCGCCTTCTGGGGCCGCCGCAACAACCCGGCCGCCGAGGCCAACATCAAGGCACTGCTCGACGCGTGGCAGATGCGGCGCGACCCGATCGTGCTCGTGCACCAAGATTCGGTCGAACCGGATTCTCCACTGCGTCCCGGCCAGGCGGGCAACGACTTCACGACGGAACTCGACGGCGCCCGCGCCGATCTCGTGTTCGGCAAGGAGGTGAACTCGGCGTTCATCGGCGACGTCGACCTCGATGCCTGGTTCGAGCGGCACGGGATCGACAGCTTCGTGCTCGCCGGGATCCAGACCAACTTCTGCTGCGAGACCACCGCCCGGATGGGCGGGAACCTCGGCTACGACGTCACTTTCGCTCTCGACGCGACCTTCACCTTCGATCTGGCCGGACCGGACGGCGCGGTGCTGAGCGCGGACGAGCTCAGCCGGAGCACCGCGACGAACCTGCACGGCGGCGGGTTCGCCACGGTCACCTCGACCGCACGAATCCTCGGATAGCGGGCGGCGCTCAGTCCGCGGCCAGCCCGTGGCGTTCGCGCACGAGGTCGACGATGCCGGCCATGATGCCGGTCAGCTCGTAGTCCTTCGGCGTGAACACCCTGGCGATCCCGCGTTCGGTGAGCAGCGCGGAATCGTCCGGCGGGATGATGCCGCCGACGATCACCGGGACGTCCCCGGCGCCCGCCGCGCGCAGCCCGTCCACCACCAGCGGGACGATCTCCAGGTGCGAACCGGACAGCACGGACAGCCCGACCACGTGCACGCCCTCCTGCACCGCGGCCGCCACGATCTGGTCCGGGGTCAGCCGGATCCCTTGGTACACCACCTCGAACCCGACGTCCCTCGCCCGCACCGCGACCTGCTCGGCGCCGTTGGAATGCCCGTCCAGCCCGGGTTTGCCGACCAGGATGCGCAGTCGCTCACCCAGTTCCCGCTCGGTGCGCCGGACACGCTCGCGCACCCGCTGCAGCTCCGGGTCACCGCCACCGGCCGCGGCAGCCGCGGAGACCCCGGTGGGCGCACGGTATTCGCCGAACACTTCCCGTAGCGCGCCGGACCATTCACCGGTGGTGACCCCGGCTCGCGCACAGTCCACAGTGGCCTCAAATAGGTTGTCCGAAGTGGACGCCTTGGCGCGCAATGCGGTCAGCGCGGCGGCCACCGCGTCGTCATCCCGCTCCGCACGCCATTTCTCGATCGACGAGACCGCGGCCTTTTCCACCGCCGGGTCGATGGTCTCGATCGCGTTGGCCCCTTCGGCCTGCAGCGGCGACGGTTCGGTGGTGTCGAACTTGTTGACCCCTACCAGAATCCGCTCGCCGCTTTCCATCCCGCGCCGGTACTCGGCCAGCGATGCGACCAGCTGCGACTTCATGTAGCCGCTCTCCACCGCCGCCACCGCACCACCGAAATCCTGTACCCGCGCGATCTCCTCGCGTGCCCCGGCCACGATCTCGTCCACTTTGGCCTGCACCACGTGCGAGCCGTCGAAAATGTCCTCGTACTCCAGCAGATCGGTCTCGTACGCCAGCACCTGCTGCATCCGCAACGCCCATTGCTGGTCCCACGGCCGGGGCAGGCCGAGCGCCTCGTTCCAGGCCGGCAGCTGGATGGCTCGCGCCCGCGAACCGCGGGAGAGCGAAACCGCGAGCATCTCCAGCACGATCCGCTGCACGTTGTTCTCCGGCTGCGCCTCGGTCAGCCCCAGCGAGTTGACCTGCACGCCGTAGCGCAGCCGCCGTGCCTTCGGCTCCTCGACGCCGTACCGCTCGCGCGTCAGCTCGTCCCACAGCGTGGTGAACGCACGCATCTTGCACATCTCTTCGACGAACCGCACGCCGGCGTTGACGAAGAACGAGATCCGCCCGACCACCTTCGCCATGTCCGCCTGCGCCACCTGGCCCGAGTCACGCACCGCGTCGAGCACCGAGATCGCGGTGCACAGGGCGTAGGCGACCTCCTGCGTCGGCGTCGCGCCGGCCTCCTGCAGGTGGTAGCTGCAGATGTTGATCGGGTTCCACCGCGGGACATGCCGCACGGTCCAGGTGATCATGTCGGTGATCAGCCGGAGACTCGGCCCTGGCGGGAAGATGTAGGTGCCGCGGGACAGGTACTCCTTGATGATGTCGTTCTGCGTGGTGCCGGTGAGCTTCGCCAGCACCTCGCCCACGTCCCGGCCCTGCGCCTCGGCCTGCTCACGGGCGACCGAGACGTACAGCGCGAGCAACCACATGGCGGGGGCGTTGATGGTCATCGAGGTGTTCGCCTCGGCGAGCGGGATGCCGTCGAACAGCCGCCGCATGTCGCCCAGGTGCGAGACCGGCACGCCGACCTTGCCGACCTCCCCGCGGGCGAGCACGTGGTCCGGGTCGTACCCGGTCTGCGTCGGCAGGTCGAAGGCCACCGAGAGGCCGGTCTGCCCCTTGGCGAGATTGCGCCGGTACAGCTCGTTCGACGCGGCGGCCGAGGAGTGGCCCGCGTAGGTGCGCATCACCCAGGGCCGGTCGCGCTCGTGGTCGGTCGGATAGGGCACGGGGCACCTCTCTCACGCGGAGACGACCGCCCGAGTGTACCCGTCGGTAACTTAGTCGCGGGGTGGAATCGGACACGCCCGGGTGACCTCCGGGCCCCGGGACACGTGTCCCACCCGTCCGGACACTGTGACGGAAATCCGCGCGACGACCGCGGATCCGACCTCTACGCTGGGCACACGTGACGTGGAGTGGGTACAGCAGCTATCTGGTGATCGTGGTCCTGATCGTGCTCGCGCCGGGGCCGGACACGATGGTGATGCTGAAGAACGCGCTGTCCGGCGGCGCGCGGGGCGGATTGCTCGCCACCGCCGGCATCTTCGCTGGCAACGCGGTACAGGGCACGGCCGCGGCGCTCGGCCTGGGCGTCGTCATCGCGCGGTCCCAACCGGTGTTCCTCACGCTCAAGTGGCTCGGCGCCGCCTACCTGGTCTTCCTCGGCTTCCAGGCGCTGCGCGGCGCGTGGCGCGGGAACTACGACACCGTCGCGGAGACCCAGCGCAAGCGGGCGAGCGGCTTCCGGCGGTGGCGCGAGGGCTTCCTGTCGAACATCACCAACCCCAAAGTGCTGGTGCTCTACCTGTCGGTGCTGCCCCAGTTCCTCGACCCCGGGCACACGACGACGCTGGACGCGCTGATCCTCGCCTACACGGTCGCCGTACTGGGCGGGCTGTGGCTGCTGGCCCTGCTGTTCTTCGTCCACCGCGTACGCGCCTGGCTCGGCCGGCGCAAGGTCCGCCGCACCCTCGACGGAGTCACCGGCACCGCCCTCCTCGGCTTCGGCGCGACCCTGGCACTGGAGAGCTGAACGGCTCGGTTCAGAGCAGGGTGGCGAGGTCCAGGGACAGTTCGAACGGATCGGAGACGGCCAGCTTCCGCTGGTGCGCCCCGACCGGGACGTACGAACGAGTGGTGCCGTCGAGCCGGTGGCAGAAGACCGTCAGGCCGCCGATCTCGTCCGTGGCGTTCTCGATGCGCCAGAACCGCGGGATGCCCGCGGCCGCGTATTCGGCGGGCTTGTCGATCTGGTCAACGGTGACCGAGCCGGGTGACATCACCTCGACGACGAGATGGCAGTGCTTCGGCCGGAGCACCGCGTCGAGATCGAGGCCAGCGTCGTAGACGACCAGGTATGGCACCGTCGACGATTTCGATCGCCCGGCAGATGTCCTCATCCAGCGCTTCGTAGTCAGCGGCGGACAAACCACCGGGCGGGAGCACCATCCACTCGGGCAGTGCCGTCATCACGGACCCCGCGTCCGGTTCCCGGATACGGCCGCTGGCTACGCCCGCTCCGGTTCGCCGGTCACGCGGTCGATGCGGGCGCCGAGGCGGTTCAGGTTCTCCACGAAGTGCGGGTAGCCGCGGTCGATGTGGAAGACGTCCCAGACCTCGGTCACGCCGTCGGCGCACAGGCCGGCCAGGACCAGGCCCGCGCCTGCCCGGATGTCGGAGGCCCAGACCGGCGCGCTGGAAAGCTTGTCGACCCCGCGGACCACCGCGTGGTGGCCGTCGGTGCGGGCGTCGCCGGAGAGCCGGATCATTTCCTCGATGAAGCGGAACCTCGCCTCGTAGACGTTCTCCGTGATCATCGACGTGCCCTCGGAGACCGCCGACAGCGCGACCGCGAACGGCTGCAGGTCGGTGGCGAACCCGGGATAGGGCAGGGTCACCCAGTCCACCGCCTTCGGCCGCTCCGGCTGCACCACGCGGAAACCCTTGTCGTCGAACGTGGTCACGTCCGCGCCTGCCAGGCGCAGTTTGTCCAGCACCAGGTCGAGGTGGTGCGGGTTGACCCCGCGCACGGTCAGGTCGCCGCGGGTCATCGAGGCGGCGAACGCCCAGGTCGCGCCCACGATCCGGTCGCCGATCACGCGGTGCTCGGTCGGCTGCAGCTGCTCCACGCCGTGCACAGTCAGCGTGGACGTGCCCGCGCCCTCGATCTTCGCGCCCATCTCGGTGAGCATCGTGCAGATGTCGGCGATCTCCGGTTCACGCGCGGCGTTGTCGATCACCGTGGTGCCCTCGGCGAGCACCGCGGCCATCAGGATGTTCTCGGTGGCACCGACACTCGGGAAGTCGAGCCAGATCTGCGCACCCAGCAGCGTCTCGGCCTTCGCGACCACGCAGCCGTGCTCGATGGTGCTCGTGGCCCCGAGCTTGCGCAGGCCGTTCTGGTGCATGTCCAGCGGGCGCGAGCCGATCGCGTCGCCGCCGGGCAGCGCCACCACGGCCTGCTTGAGCCGGCCCACCAACGGGCCCAGCACGCAGACCGAGGCCCGCAGCTTGCCCATGGCCGGCGAATCCGCCCGGTGCGACAGCTCGGCCGGGGTGGTGATGTGTGCGGTGTCCCCGTCGATCTCGACAGTGCAGCCGACGCTGCGCAGCACGTCCGCCATCAGCGGAACGTCCAGGATCTGCGGGCAGTTCGTGATGGTCGTGGTGCCCTCGGCCAGCAGGGCCGCGGCCATCAGCTTCAGCACGCTGTTCTTGGCGCCGACGACGTCGACCTCACCGACCAGCCGTGCCCCGCCGTGCACGTCGAAGTGCTCGCTCATGGCCGCCAATCATGCCCTCTCGCCCAGGTTTGCCCGACGCGGGGCCGGTAGAGTCGGTGCATGGCCGTTCGCATCAACCGCGTGTACACCAAGGTCGGCGACAGCGGCACGACCGCGCTCGGCGACGGCACCCGGGTGCCCAAGACCTCGGCGCGGCTCGCCGCGTACGCCGACACCGACGAGGCCAATTCGGTGCTCGGACTCGCCGTCGCGCTCGGCGGGCTGACCGACGAGATCGCCGGGGTGCTGCGCCGGATCCAGAACGACCTGTTCGACGTCGGCGCCGACCTGTGCCTTCCGGTGCAGGAGGACCCGCCGTACGCACCGCTGCGCATCACCGAGGCCTACCTCGAACGCCTCGAGCGCTGGTGCGACGAGTTCAACGACCGGCTGCCGAAGCTCACCTCGTTCATCCTCCCCGGCGGCACCGCGGGGGCGGCCTACCTGCACCAGGCCCGCACCGTGACCCGCCGCGCGGAACGGTCCGCATGGGCGCTGGCCGAGCAGGAGCCGGAGACCACGAACCCGTTCGCGGCGAAGTACCTCAACCGGCTTTCGGACCTGCTGTTCATCCTCGCCCGGCTGGCCAACCCCGAGGGCGACGTGCTGTGGCGGCCCGGGGGCTGAAGCCGGCCGGCCTCGGGCTGGCCGCGGCCGGTCTCGCGGCGGGCGGCTGGGCGCTGCGGAACCGGCGGGCCCACGACTGGGCGCGGGCCCGGACCCGGCGTGCCGGGTTCACCGAACGCCGGGTCGAACTCGCGGGTTGCACGCTCACTTACGCCGCCGGATCGGCGGCCGGCACCCCGCCGCTGCTGCTGATCCACGGACAGGGCGCCGACTGGCGGAACTACGCGCCGGTGGTGGTCTCGGGACATTCCTCGGGCGGCCAGCTCGCGGCCTGGCTCGCCGGGCACCGGCCGGATCTGGTCCGGGCGGCCGTGCTCGAGGATCCCCCGCTGTTCACCACCCTGCTGCCGCGGGCCGAGCAGACCTGGAACTGGGCGGATCCGGCCACCACCTGCCACGCGTTCCTGCGCTCCGGCGAACCGGACTGGATCGCCTACCAGTTCGCGCACCAGAAGATGTGGGAGTGCTTCGGCGGCAGCGCGGACCGGATCGTCCGGTCCGGCCTCGCCCGGCACGCGGCACATCCGGACCGGCCGATCGGCCTCTGGTACCTGCCGCCGAGCTGGAACGACCTGCAGCGCTCCATCGCGGCCTACGATCCCCGGTTCGGGGCCGCCTTCCACAGCGGGAGCCGGGACGAAGGCTTCGACCACGAGCAGACGTTGCGCGCCATCGAGGCACCCACCACGCTGATCCACGCGAACTGGAAGTACGGGCCCGACGGGCTCCTGCAGGGAGCCATCGACGGCGCCGACGCCCGGCGGATCGTCTCGCTGATCGCGGACGCCGAACTCGTCGAGGTGAACAGCGGACACGACGTGCACGGCGGGAAACCCGGCCGGTCCACCGACCTCGTCGGTGCCACCGCGCGCCGGGCACGCTGAGCCGGTACCCCCGCGGCTCAGGAGGCGTGCGGCAGCCGACGCCCCGGCGGGGCGGACTCCAGCCAGGACAGGAAGCCGGTGAGCGCACCGGGACCCATCGCGATCTCGATCGCCTCCTGCGTGGGCGACTCACAGCGCAGGACGGTCGATCCTTCGGGCACGGCGTAGGCCTCCGAACCGGAGGGGTCCCGCCGGTCGGCGATCTGCATGCTCTCCCGCTGGAACACCCGGTCCGGGCCGGTGCGCAGGCTCCACACGCGGTACCAGACGAACTCTTCGCCCTCGTACCGGCCGAGACCCAGATGCCAGCTGGCCCGCGGATGATCCGGACGCCAGCGCAACGCGACGCTCACGCCGCCACCACGACGCATCCGGACCCACCGCTGGAGATACCAGCCGACCACGAGCGCAGCCGCGACCAGGAGAATCAGCACCACGATGGCGATCTCCACGGCCCGGCCTCCGCTCGCGTCGCCCGGTCAGACCGATTGCCCGGCCGCGCGGAGCTGGGCCGTGGCCCTCGTCCGCTCCGCCTCGTCACCGGTGGACAGTGCCTCCTGCGCGGCGGCCACGTCGATCTCGTCGGACAGCTCCGCGCTCTCCGCGAGCACGCTCACCCCGGTGGCGGTGACGGACAGGAAACCGCCGTGCACGGCCGCGGTGAGCACCTCGCCGTCGGTCGTGGTCACCTTCACCACGCCACCCTCGACCAGCTGACCGAGCACCGGCTCGTGGCCCGGCATGAGTCCGATCTCGCCCTCGGTGGTCTGTGCCACCACGAAGGTGGCGGTACCCGACCAGAGCCGGCGCTCGACGGCCACCAGCTCCACGGACATCTCAGCCACGTAGCACTCCTTCGCTCGGGGGGTCACCACCGAGTGTAATAGGTCCGGCTTCGGTTACCAGAACGGCGGGGCCATCAGTCCACAATGGACATCCGCCCCGCCGTCCCCCGGTCCTCACTTGCCGGTGAGTTCCCGGTACTTCTTCTCCAGGTCTTCGAGGCCACCGATGCCCAGGAACGCCTGCTCCGGGTAGTGGTCGAAGTCGCCCTTGGTGATCCGGTCGAACGACTCGATGGTCTCCGACAGCGGCACCGTCGAGCCGGGGATCTGCGTGAACGCCTCGGCGACGAGCATGTTCTGCGACAGGAACCGCTCGATCCGGCGCGCCCGCTGCACGGTGAGCTTGTCCTCTTCCGACAGCTCGTCCATGCCGAGGATCGCGATGATGTCCTGCAGCTCCTTGTACTTCTGCAGGATCCGGATGACCTCGGAGGCGACCCGGTAGTGGTCCTCACCGACGATGGCCGGGTCGAGGATCGTCGAGGTCGAGGCCAGCGGGTCCACCGCCGGGAAG
This sequence comes from Amycolatopsis jiangsuensis, assembly GCF_014204865.1. Taxonomy (NCBI): domain Bacteria; kingdom Bacillati; phylum Actinomycetota; class Actinomycetes; order Pseudonocardiales; family Pseudonocardiaceae; genus Amycolatopsis; species Amycolatopsis jiangsuensis. The sequence goes on along the minus strand of NZ_JACHMG010000001.1, from coordinate 6,855,641 downwards.
ATGCCCTTCTGGAACACCCCACGCGACAGCTCGGTGGTGGCGTCCAGGTGGGCGAACGTCGTCGCCGGCGCCGGGTCGGTGTAGTCGTCCGCGGGCACGTAGATCGCCTGCATCGAGGTGATCGAACGCCCTCGGGTCGAGGTGATCCGCTCCTGCAGCTGACCCATCTCGTCGGCCAGCGTCGGCTGGTACCCCACCGCCGAAGGCATCCGGCCCAGCAGGGTGGACACCTCCGAACCGGCCTGGGTGAACCGGAAAATGTTGTCGATGAACAGCAGCACGTCCTGGTTCTGCACGTCGCGGAAGTACTCCGCCATGGTCAGCGCGGAGAGCGCGACGCGCATGCGGGTGCCCGGCGGCTCGTCCATCTGACCGAAGACCAGGGCGGTGTCGTTGATGACGCCGTCCTCGGACATCTCCAGGAACAGGTCGTTGCCCTCACGGGTGCGCTCGCCGACCCCGGCGAACACCGACGTACCGCCGAAGTTCCGGGCGACCCGGGTGATCATCTCCTTGATCAGCACCGTCTTGCCCACGCCGGCACCGCCGAACAGGCCGATCTTGCCACCCTGCACGTACGGGGTCAGCAGGTCGACGACCTTGAGGCCGGTCTCCAGCATCTCCGTCTTGCCCTCGAGCTGGTCGAAGGCCGGCGGGTTGCGGTGGATGCCCCAGCGCTCGAGGTCGGCGCCGTAGCCCGGCTCGTCGAGGCATTCGCCGAGGGCGTTGTAGACGTGGCCCTTGACCTTGTCGCCCACCGGCACGCTGATCGGCGCACCGGTGTCGGTGACCTCGGCACCGCGGACGAGACCGTCCTGCGGCTGCAGCGAAATGGTGCGCACGAGGTTGTCGCCGAGGTGGCTGGCGACCTCGAGGGTGACCGTCTTGCGCAGCTGCTCGAACTCGATGTCGACCTTGAGCGCGCTGAACTGGTCGGGGACGGAACCGCGCGGGAACTCGACGTCGACGACCGGCCCGGTCACCGAGACGATGCGCCCCTTGGCGCGCGGGGCTTCAGTACTGGTCATCAGTCATCACTTCCTGCTGCGGTGAGCGCGTTCGCGCCACCGACGATTTCGGAGATCTCCTGGGTGATCTGCGCCTGGCGGGCCTGGTTCGCCTCCCGCGTCAGCGTGTTCACCAGTTCGTTCGCGTTGTCCGAAGCGGCCTTCATCGCGGTCCGGCGGGCCGCGAGCTCCGAGGCCGCCGACTCGAGCAGCGCCGCGTACAGCCGGGTGTTGATGTACTTCGGCAGCAACGCGGACAGCAGCCGGTCCGCGCTCGGCTCGAATTCGTAGCTCGGGAGCAGCCCGGCCGGCTTCTCCTCCTGCTCGTCGGAGTACTCGACCTCCAGCGGTGCGACGCGCTTGGCGGTCGGCCGCTGGGTCAGCATCGACACGAACTCGGTGTAGACGACGTGCACCTCGTCCACCCCGCCGGTGCTGCCCGGCTCCCCCGCCGGCGTACCGGAGAGGAACGAGTTCACCAGCGTCTGGCCCGCCTCGACCGCGTCGGTGTAGGACGGCTGGTCGGAGAACCCGGTCCAGCTGCCCGCCACCTCACGGCCGCGGAAGCGGTAGTAGCCGAGGCCCTTGCTGCCGGTCACGTAGACCTCGGGCTCCTTGCCCTCCGACCGCAGCAGCGCCAGCAGTTCCTCGGTCGCCTTCAGCACGTTGGTGTTGTACCCACCGCACTGGCCCTTGTCACTGGTCACGACGAGGACCGCGGCCCGCGACGGGTTCGGGCGCTCGACCAGCATCGGGTGGTCGAGGTTGGCCGCCGCGCCGGCCAGCGCCGAGAGCACCTTGGTGATCTCGTCCGCGTACGGCCGGGAAGCGGCCACCTTCGCCCGCGCCTTGGTGATCCGCGCGGTGGCGATGAGCTCCATCGCCTTGGTGATCTTGCCGATCGACTTCGTCGCCTTGATGCGCGAGCGAAGCTCCCGGAGTTGTGCGGGCATGGGCTACCAGCTCACTTCTTCGGAGCGGGCTTGTTGACCTTGACGGTCTCCTGCCCGACCTTGTCGGCGTCCATCGCGTCCGAGGACTCGGCCAGCGGCTTGCCCTCGGAGGTGGTGAACTCCTTCTTGAACTCCTGCAGCGCGGCCACCAGCGCCTCGCGGTTCTCCGGCGAGAACTTGCCGGTTTCCCGGATCGCACCGAGCAGCTCGGCGTGCTTGCGCCGGGCGGAGTCCAGGAACTCCAGGCTGAACCGGCGCACGTCCTCGGTCGGCACCGAGTCGAAGTGCCCGTTGGTGCCCAGGAACACCGTGGCGACCTGCTCCTCGACCGGGACCGGCGAGTACTGCGGCTGCTTGAGCACCTCGTACAACCGGACACCGCGCTCCAGCTGTGCCTTCGACGCGTCGTCGAGGTCGGAGGCGAACGCGGCGAAGGACTCCAGCTCGCGGTACTGCGACAGGTCGATCCGGAGCGAACCGGACACGTCCTTCAGCGCCTTCACCTGCGCGGCACCACCCACGCGGGAGACCGAGATACCCACGTCGATGGCCGGACGCTGGCCGGCGTTGAACAGGTCGGACTGGAAGAAGCACTGACCGTCGGTGATCGAGATGACGTTCGTCGGGATGTAGGCCGAGACGTCGTTGGCCTTGGTCTCGATGATCGGCAGCCCGGTCAGCGAACCGGCACCCAGCTCGTCGGACAGCTTCGCGCAGCGCTCGAGCAGGCGGGAGTGCAAGTAGAAGACGTCGCCGGGGAACGCCTCGCGGCCCGGCGGGCGGCGCAGCAGCAGCGAGATCGCACGGTAGGCGTCGGCCTGCTTGGTCAGGTCGTCGAACACGATCAGCACGTGCTTGCCCTCGTACATCCAGTGCTGGCCGATGGCCGAGCCGGTGTAGGGGGCGATCCACTTGAAGCCGGCCGAGTCGGACGCCGGGGCGGCGACGATGGTGGTGTACTCCATCGCGCCCGCGTCCTCGAGCGCCGTCTTCACCGAGGCGATCGTGGAGCCCTTCTGGCCGACCGCGACGTAGATGCAGCGGACCTGCTTCTGCGGGTCGCCGGTCTCCCAGTTGGCCTTCTGGTTGATGATCGTGTCCACCGCGACCGCGGTCTTGCCGGTCTTGCGGTCGCCGATGATCAGCTGGCGCTGGCCGCGGCCGATCGGGGTCATCGCGTCGATCGCGGTGATGCCGGTCTGCATCGGCTCGGCCACCGGCTGGCGCTCGACCACCGAGGCGGCTTTGAGCTCCAGCGCGCGGCGGCCGCTGGTCTCGATCTCGCCGAGACCGTCGATGGCCTGGCCGAGCGGGTTGACGACCCGGCCGAGGTAGCCGTCGCCGACCGGGACGGACAGCACCTGGCCGGTGCGCTTGACCTGCTGGCCCTCTTCGATGCCGTCGAAGTCACCGAGGATGGCCGCACCGATCTCGCGCGCGTCCAGGTTCAGCGCCACGCCCAGCACGCCGCCCGGGAACTCGAGCAGCTCGTTGGCCATGGCCGAGGGCAGCCCCTCGACGTGGGCGATACCGTCACCGGCGTCGGCGACGACACCGACCTCTTCCCGCTCCACTGAGGGGGCGTAACTCGAGACGTAGTTCTCGATCGCGTGGGCGATCTCGTCCGAGGAGATCGTCAGCTCCGCCATTTCGTTCCCGCTCTCGCTTCTGTTTCGTCAGTGTGCAAAGTCTGGTGTGCCGACGGGCGCGGCTTCAGGACCGGGCCAGCGTGCGGCGCAGTGCCGCCAGCTGACCGGACGTGCTGCCGTCGATGACCTCGTCCCCGACCCGGACGACGAGCCCGCCGCCGAGTGCCGGATCGATCTCGACGTGCAGTGCGATCGGCCGCCCGTAGATCCCGTCGAGCTTGGCCGAAAGCCGGTCCCGCTGGTCATCGCTGAGCTCGTTGGCACTGGTCACGTACGCGACCGAGCGTTCCCGCCGCTGCGCGGCGAGTGCGACCAGCGTGTCGAGCCCGGAGCCGACGCCGCGGCCCTTCGCCCGGCGCACGACCTGCTCGACCAGGGTTTCGGTGACCACGTCGACCTTGTCCGCGAACAGCCCGCGCACCAGCGTCCGCTTCGCATCGGCGGGAGCGGTCAGGTCGGACAGCGCGGCATCGAGCTCCGGGGAGCCCGCGACGATCCGCGCGACCTGGAACAGCTGGGATTCGACGGTCTCGATCGACCCGGCCTTCCCGGCCGCGGTGAGCAGCGCCGAGCGACCGAGGAACTCGAGCCCGTCCACCAGCTGGCGGGGACTGGACCAGCGGCTGCCCGCCACGGTGTCGAGCACCTGCAGGGCCGGTTCGCTCAGCTTGCCTTCGAACAGCCGGCGGACCAGGCCCCGGCGGCTCTCCGGGTCCACCGAAGGGTCACCGACCGCGCGGCGCAGGCCGATTTCGCGGTCCAGGAGGTCGACGACCGAGAGCAGCTCGTCCCCGACCGCCGAGGGGTCGGCCCCCGCGTCGGCAAGTACCTCGCCGAGACGGTTCTCGGCGAGGTCGAGCGCTTCCCGGCTCGCAGCATGCAGCGTCATCTGTGGTCTACTTTCCCGCTCCGCGACCGGCACCGGTCGTTTCGAGTTCCGAGAGGAACCGGTCGACCGTGCCGCGGCGGCGCGCCTCGTCCTCGAGCGATTCGCCGACGATGCGACCGGCCAGCTCCACCGCGTTGCGGCCGAGGTCGGCCCGCAGCTCGGCCACGATCTGCGCCTTCTGGGCCTGCAGCTGGGCCTGGCCCTGCGCGACGATCCGCTGGGCCTCGGCCTCGGCGTCCGAGCGCAGTTCCGCCTTGATCTGCTCGGCCTCGAGCCGCGCGTCGTCCCGGATCTTCGCGGCCTCGGACCGGGCGTCGGCCAGCTGGGCCTTGTACTCGGCCAGCGCGGACTCGGCCTCGGCCTGGGCCTTCTCGGCCCGCTCGATGCCGCCTTCGATCTTCTGCGCCCGCTCCTCGTACATCGTCTCGAACCGAGGCACGACGTACTTCTTGAGAATGAACAGCAGGATCAGGAAGGCGACGATGCCGAGGATCAGCTCCGGAAGGTCCGGAAGGATCGGGTTGGCGTGCTCTTCGGCCGCCAGCACCACTTCGGTCTTCAGCACAGCGTCTCCTTAAAGCGAGAGCGGTTGACTCAGGCCGCGGAGGCGATGAAGTAGATGACGATACCGATCAGGGCGAGCACCTCGGTGAGCACGAAGGTGGAGAAGCCGATGCCCTGCAGCTTGCCCTGCGCCTCCGGCTGACGGGCGGTGCCGTTGATGACCGCGGCGAAGATCAGGCCCACGCCGATGCCCGGGCCGATCGCGCCCAGGCCGTAGCCGATGGCGGCCAGGCCGGCGTTGATGTTGGCGGGCTCGGCGGCCTGGGCGAGGAGGATGTTGCTCACGTGCGTTTCCCTTCACTTCGGTCCGCGCACTCACGCGGATCGGGGCTTGTGGTTTTCTCAGTGCTCCGCGGACAGCGCGGCACCGATGTACCCCGCGGAGAGCAGGGCGAAGATGTAGGCCTGCAGGATCTGGATGAAGGCCTCGAGGAAGGTCATCAGGATGGCCATGATCCAGGCGACCAGCGAAACCGGCTTCAGCGCCCAGCTCGAGGTCTCGGTGAGCAGGAACGACCCGCCGAGGGTGAACACCACGATGATGAGGTGCCCGGCGAACATCGCGGCAAACACCCGGATGGCGAGGGTGAGCGGCGTGATGAAGAACTTGGTCGCGAACTCGATGAGGCTGTAGAGCGGCAGCACGAAACCGGGCACGCCCGCGGGGGCGAGCTCCTTCTTCAGGTAGCCACCGAGCCCGTGCTTGCGGATGCCCACGAAGTGGTACACCGGGTAGACCACCAGCAGCGACATGGCGAGCGGGAAACCGATCCGCGCCAGAGTCGGGAACTGGAAGAACGGGATGATCCCGAACAGGTTGTTCACCAGGCAGAAGGTGAACAGCGCGAGCACCAGCGGGATGTACGGCTTGAATTCCTTCGCGCCGATCTGGTCCCGCGTGATGCTGTTGCGGCTGAAGTCGTAAAGGGATTCGGCGATGAACTGGCCCTTGGTCGGCACGACCTTGAGCTTGCGCGAAGCCACCAGGAAGTAGCCCAGGATGAGCACCACCGCGATGATGGCAAGCAGCATCGGCTTGGTGAACTCGCCCCAATAGCCCGACCCGAAGAGGGGTGGCAGTTCAAAGGCCTCGGCGCCGGGGGGAGTGAATGTCCCGCCCTCGGCCAGTACCAGCGCGCCCACTGCGCTCCTTCCGGTTCTCCCGGCCGGCGTTCACTCCGCCGGGGGAATCGTCACGATCTGGACTAAACGTACCCGATAGGTTTCGGGACGTCGGAGGCGGCTTACCCACTGCGCGCGGAACCCATGATGCCGCTCCGCACACCGGGGATGTCTCGCGTGAACACTGCCCTGCGGTCTACTTCGGACCAGCGGCGGGACGAGGAGAACCAGTCGGTCGCCACACTGCTGATCGCGGTTTCGTCGAGGGAGTGCGCGGCCGAGGCCGCCACCCATGAAGCGGACCATACCAGCAGGTCAATCGGTGCCGTACAGGCGTACTCCTTACCAGCCGAACGGCCGAGGACCTAGGTCCCGGGTCCGGCAGGGACCACCGTCTCGAACCGGGCGCGAAGATCAGCTTCCGGCGGGGATGATGGCCGGGATCTTCGTCTTCCGGAAGGCCGCGAACTCAACCGCGGCGGCCACCAGGATCGCCACGATCATCGTGATGCCGAGGGAGAGCGGGTGCAGGGCGGTGACGCCCTTGAGCAGGGTCAGCGCGGCGAACAGCAGGACCACCTTCACCACGTACCCACCGAGCGCGATGACCATCACGAACATCGGGTCCTGCCCGGCGCTGAACCGCATCATGCCCAGGGTGGACAGGGACGCGAGCAGCGCCAGCGCGCCGCCCACGAGGGAGCCGAGGAAACCGGCCTGCCCGAAGACGATGGCGAACACCACGATGCAGACCAGCACCACGGGCGGGGTCACCAGCAGCGAGGCCCGGGTCATCGCGCGGGCCGCCTTCTGCACGACGGCGGCATGCGGGTTCTCGGTCTCGGTCTCGCTCACACCTGGCTCCCTGCTCGGTTCGACCCGCCAGTGTAGCCGCAGCCGGGATCAGCCTCCGGGGCGGTGCCGCGCGCGCAGCCGCGGGACCAGGGACACCAGCACCGCCGCCACCAGCGCGACACCGATCGACCAGAACACTGCCGGGCTGTCGAACAACGTCACCGACACCGCGCCGAAGGCGAGGATGCCCGCCCACAAATAGATCAGCAGCACCGCGCGACGCTGCGAATGGCCGATCTCCAGCAGCCGGTGGTGCAGGTGCATCTTGTCCGCGGCGAACGGGCTCTGCCCTCGCCTGGTCCGCCGGATCACCGCCATCACCAGGTCCAGCACCGGCACGAACAACACCGCGATCACGACCACCAGCGGGGAGAGCAGGGCCAGCGCGTCCGAAGCGGAGAACCGCGTGTAGCTGACCCGGCCGCTCGCGGAGATGGTGGCCGCGGCCAGCACCAGCCCGATCATCATGGACCCGGAGTCGCCCATGAAGATTCTGGCCGGTTGGAAGTTGTAGGGCAGGAAGCCCAGACACGCGCCGGCGAGCGTGGCCGCGATCAGCGCGGGCGGGTAGCTGCCGAAGTCGCCACCGGAGTTGCCGAGCAGGCCGAGGGAGAACACGCAGGTGGCCGAGGCGGCGATGAACCCGAGGCCGCCGGCCAGCCCGTCGAGCCCGTCCACGAAGTTCATCGCGTTGACCATCACCACGACCATCAGCACGGTCAGCAGCGCACCCTGGTTGCGGTCCAGCACCAGCACCGAGCCGAGGGAACCGTCGGCCCCGCCCCACGGCACCCAGAAGGTCACCCACTGCACGCCGAACAGGACCAGGATCCCGGCGCACATGACCTGCCCGGCCAGCTTCGTCCAGGCATCCAGCTCGAAGCGGTCGTCGAGCACCCCGATCAGCGAGATGACGCCGGCCGCGAGCAGCACGCCGACCGTGTCGAGCGAGACGTCGAACCCGTGGCTCAGCGCGGGCAACTGGTGCGCCAGTCCCATCGCCGCGGCCAGCCCGAGGTAGATGCCCACGCCGCCCATCCGCGGGATCGGCGTCACGTGCACGTCGCGGGCCCGCGGGTTCGCGATCGCGCCGATCCGGATCGCGACCTTGCGCACCACCCCGGTGAGCAGATACGTCACCGCGGTCGCGGTCAGTGCGACCAGGAGATACTCCCGGGTCGGGAAAAGTCCTTGCACAGGAGGCATTACCGCGTCACATCTGCCGGGGGGTCGGAGTCACCGCGTCACGCTACCGCGACCGGACCGGGGCCAGTGGGGCGGCGGCCACGGCCCGGCCCGCTCAGCCGATCGACTCGACCGGCACGCCGATGACCTCGGCGATCGCCGCCCTGGTGACCGCGCCCTCGCGCAGCACCACCGGGCTGTCGCCGGTGAGGTCCACAATCGACGAAGCCACGGCCTCGCCGACGGACCCGCCGTCGAGGTACACCGCGACCGATTCGCCGAGCTGCTCCTGGGCGTCCGCGGCGGTGGCCGCGGGCGGGCGGCCGGACACGTTCGCACTCGAGACCGCCATCGGGCCCACGTCCCGCAGCAGCTCCAGCGCGACCGGGTGCAGCGGCATCCGCAGCATCACCGTGCCGCGCGAGTTGCCGAGATTCCACTGCAGACTCGGCGCGTGCGGCAGCACGAGGGACAGGTCGCCCGGCCAGAACGCCTCCACCAGCGCCCGTGCCTGCGGCGGCATGCCGAGCACCAGGCCATCCACAGTGGACCAGGAGCCGACGAGCACCCCGACCGGCATGTCCGGACCGCGGTTCTTCGCCCGCAGCAACGCCTGCACCGCGCCCGCGTCGAACGCGTCGGCACCGATGCCGTAGACGGTGTCGGTGGGCAGGACCACCAACCGGCTCGAGCGCACCGCGCCGGCCGCGGCGGCCAGCCCTTCGGCCCGGGATTCGCGCTTGCCGCAGTCGTACACCGCACTCATGCGCTGCAGCCTAGCCCTGGCCTGCCCGGCGGCCGCCGCCGTGGTGGCTCAGAAGCCGATCGCGGTGCAGCCGGCGGTGGCCGTCTTCGCCGGGTCGGCGATCGACGTCGCGGTGAGCTGGACGCGGGCGGTGTGCGGGGCGCCGGGACCACGCTTCACGGAGACCGGTACGTGGGTCGTGCCGCCGAACTTCGCGGTCGCCAGCTCGTTCGGCAGGCGGACCTGCCAGCCGTTCGCCGTGGTGCGCGCGCTCAGCCGGTAGGTGTCGGTGTCGTACGGCGCCTCGGCACCGCGAGCCGAGCCGGTGTTGAGCAGCGGGAAATCGCAGCTGGCGAGTCCGCCTCGGGTGAAGGCGGGCGGCGCGGGCCACAGCCGGGCACCGCGGGACTGCGGACCCGAACCGTCGAGTGAGGAGACCGTGACGGTGTAGGACAGCACGCCGCGCGAGTCGCGTTCCAGGTCGGTCACCAAGAAGTGCAGCCGGTTGGCCTCGTCGGTGTATTCGTAGCCGCCGGAGGCACCGGTGCCGGCCTTGAAGGTGGCGTCATCGAGCTGCCGGTAGTCGCCGATGCCGATCTTGACCGGGGTGCCGTCCGGGCGCACGTAGTCGGTGAGACCGATGTCCTGCGGGTTGGCGTCCACGATCCACTCGAACGGGGCGTCGTCCTCCTTCTTGGTCTTGGCCAGCAGCACCCCGGAGTCGGGGGCGAAGGAGTCCGAGCCCATCCGGTCGACGACTTCGAGGCTGTAGGCGTCGTAACCGCCGCCGTCGCAGCGTGGGTCGCCCGCCTGGTCGCACGCGGGTTCGCGGTCGCCGCCGGTGAGCGCGACGGTCAGACCGCGGTGGGCACCCGGGGCCGGAGCCGCTTCGCGCGCGGTGATCCGGGCGGTGACCGGGCCGGTGGTGGCGAGCCGGTCACGGTCGAGCTGCAGGACCTCCTGCGGGTCCACGATCCCGAGCTTGAGCTTGTTGCGCAGCATGTGGTGCGCCCCCATGGAACCGCCCTGGGTGGCCGGGATCTGCCAGCGCGTGTGCGGTCCGCCGGGGCCGTTGAAACTGCCGCGGGACAGCATTTCCCACGGTCCGGTGTAGCTGCGCTGCGGGGGATCGCCGAACGGGTTGTTGTAGTTGTCCCCGATGCCGAGGATGTGGCTGAACTCGTGCGCGAACACGCCCTGGCCGGAGCTTTCCGCCTGGGTGGAGGAGCCGTCGGCCGCGTTCGGCCAGAGACTCGCCGCCGACGCCCACGAGGTCCACGGCACGTACCGGGTGTGCGCCCAGTTCTGCCCGCCGCCGGGCGGGCCGAACTCATCGGGCACCTGCTCGGGCGAGCCGAACTTCATCTCGCCGAACTCCTGCCAGGTGGAGCTCTCGTCCTGTCCGGCGGAGAGGAAGAAGACGAAGTCGAACCGGTCGGCCACCTCGTCCCCGACTTCGGCCCGCCACGCGGCCGCGGCGTCGAGCCGCAGGTTGCGCGCGCAGTTCGCGTCCGCCGGGCAGTCCTGTTGCTGGAACTCCATGCCGTACTCGAAGGACTTGCCCGGCATCCGGTACGGCCCGAACGCGGTGAGGTCGACGCCCAGCCTGCCGCCGGAGTCCTCCATCCAGTACTCGTTGATGGTGTGCCCGTGATTGAGCGGCTGGGGCTTGTTCAGGAAGTCCTGGTAGTACTGCGCGACCTGCTCCCGCTTCAGCCCGCTGACCTCCGGTCCGGGATTGCCGAACACGGTGGAGTGCGGTGCCTTCGTGACGACGAAGTCCTGGTCCGGATAGTCGGTGAGCACGACCGCGCCGGTGAAGGTGCGCTGGGTGGCCTCGCGCGCCGGATCGGCCCAGTCCGTTCCGGGAACCGCGCGGTAGTCATCCCAGGTCATCGAGGCCTGGTCGGCCCAGTGGGCGGAGTCGATCGGCGCCGGCCAGCCGCGGGTGAGCGGGTCGGCGGCCGCGGTCCCGGCGGTCAGCGCGGCGCCCAGCAGCACCGCGGCGGCGAGGGAGAAAGTCGTGCGGCCCATCCGTCACCTCTCACGCCGGGAACTCGCAGGTCCCCTGACGCTAGCGCCCGATCCACCCACGGCGGCCCCGAACCACCCCGCTGCCGCACGACGAAAGTCGGCCCGCCGCTGCTCAGCCGAGCCGGCGCGCGGTGACGAAGCGTGGGCGGCCGGTGAGGTCGGGGTGGTCCTCGACGCCGGTGAGGACCCGGCGGGACCGCACCAGCGCCGGGACCGCCGAACCGTGCGTGTCGTCGTGTTCGATGGCCAGGCCGCCGCCGGGACGCAGCAGGCGGGCGCCGGCGGCGATGGCGTGCCGGATGACCGACAGCCCGCTTTCCGCGGCGAACACCGCGCGCGCCGGGTCGTGCTCGCCGACCTCGGGCGGTACCGAGGTGCCTTCCGGGACGTAGGGCGGATTGCACAGCACCAGGTCGACCAGGCCGTCGAGCTCGGCGAACATCGTCGGATCGGCGATGTCCCCGGAGTAGAGCCGGATCGGCGTGTGCCCGGCGTCGGAGTGCACGTCGGCGTTGTGCCGGGCCCAGGCGAGCGCCTGCGGGTCCACGTCGACCGCGTACACGACCGCGTCCGGACGGTCGTGCGCCACCGCCAGCGCCAGCGCGCCGGAGCCGGTGCACAGATCGACCACGACCGGGTATTCGCGGCCCTGCAGGAACTTCACGCCCCATTCGAGCAGCAGTTCGGTCTCCGGGCGCGGCACGAACACGCCCGAACCGACGTTGACCGTGACGTTGCCCAGTGCGGCCCAGCCGGTCAGGTGCTGCAGCGGGATGCGCTTGGCCCGCTGGGTGACCAGCTGCCCGATCGCCTCGATCACCGGCGGGTCGACCAGCGGCACCATCGGCAGCCGGCCCCGCTCCACCCCGAGCACGTACGCGGCGATGTGGTCCGCGTCCGCCCGCGGCGAGTCCACGCCCGCCTCCTTGAGGATCCGGGTCGCCTCCATGATGGCCAGGCGCAGCGGCTGCCGATTCACTGGTGTTCCTTCACTCGTCGAGCCTGACACAACACGGGTGCCGCCCAGGGTATCGACTCCGGCGTGCCGCCGGGGGCCGCCCGGCCGGAGCGGTCCGTCCGGTGGCCTGCGGGCCATCTCCTACACTCGCCGCGTGCGTTTCAGGGAACTGCGCTTCGGCCTGGCAGTGTTCACCGCCTCGCTGGCCTTGCTGCTGGTGCGGTTCCTCGTCCCGCGTCCGGTCGGCATGGCCGACAACGGGGACGGCTGGCGGCTGCTGTGCAAGCTCGGTGCGCAGGAGTTCGACCGGCCGTCCGAGGACTTCGTGCGATTCGGCTACGGGGCCGCGCCGCCGTGCGATTCGGCATACGTGTCCAGCCAGAGCTGGTTCGACTGGGCGGCGACCAAGCTCGGCGAGCTGTTCGGCGTGGCCGGGGTGCTGAACCTGATCGTGCTCGGCGTGCTGACCTGCGTCCTGGTCGCGGCCGCGATCACGCTCACCGTGCTCGGGCTCGACCTGCGCGGGTGGCACCGGGTACTGGCCACCGCGCTGCTGCTGCTCGTGATGGGTGATTCCGCGTTCTTCGGCTACTTCGCCTCGGTGCTGAGCGAGGGCGCGGCGTTCCTGGGCATCCTGCTGATCTGCGGTGGGCTGCTGCTGATGCACCGCCGCCTCGGCCTGCGCCGGACCGGTGCCGTGGTGACCGTCCTGGGTGGACTGATCGGGCTGAACGCCAAGTCCCAGACTCTGGTGCTCATCCCGCTCTTCGTGCTCGCGGTGCTGCTGGTGCGCCCGCCGGGGGCCCGCGGGCGCGCTCGCTGGGCGCTGCCGGTGGTGGTGCTCGCGATCGTCGGCGCCGGCACCTTCGCCATGCAGTCCCAGGGCGACCCGGCCAACGCGGAGTACCGCCAGGCCAACATGTACAACGCGATCTTCAATTCCATTGTGGACGGCAAACACGACACGAAGGGCGATCTCGCCGCGCTCGGCCTTCCCGGATCGTTCGAGAAGTACGTCGGCACCGGCTGGTGGAGTGCGAACGGGGCCAAGCACGACCCGAGCTACCCGCAGTACGAGGACCGGATCAGCCGCCGCAACGTGGCGGACTACTACGCGTCGCATCCGGCGCGGGTGGCGCAGATCCTGCAGCAGGGCGGGGTGAACACGCTCACGGCGCGCCCGGGCAACCTCGGCAGCTTCGGCGAACTGTCCGGACAGCCCCCGCTGGCCAAGGAGTACCGCGTGCCGGTGTTCTCCGGCCTGTCCGCGCTCGCCGCGCCGCTCGGGCTGTTCGTGCTCGTCCCGCTCTGGGCGCTCGTGGCGTGGGCGGGCGTGCGCGCGTTCCGCCACCGGCGGCGGGAATACGGGATCGTGCTGTTCCTGCTGCTGTTCTTCGCGGTGGGCCAGCTCGGGTTGTCCGCGCTCGGCGAGGGCATCGAGGGCGTGAAGCACCAGCTGCTCACGCTGTTCCCGACGGTGCTGGCGATCGTGTTCGGGATCCTCAGCCTGCTCCCCCGCGCCGGCGCGGCCGACGGGCCCGAACCGGCTGGGGAGCCGCGGGCCGAGGTGCTGCCGGTGGCGCGCTGAGCTCAGCCGGACTGCTCGGCGAGCCGCTCCTCGCGGTCGGCGGCGGCCAGCGCGTCCAGCACGCCGTCCAGCTCGCCGTCGAGCACCTGGTCCAGGTTGTAGGCCTTGTAGTTGACCCGGTGGTCGGAGATCCGGTTCTCCGGGAAGTTGTACGTGCGCACCCGCTCCGAACGGTCCACCGTGCGCACCTGCGAGCGGCGGGCGTCGGACGCCTTCGCGGCGGCCTCCTCCTCGGCGATCGCCTGCAGCCGCGCCTGCAGCACCTGCAGTGCCCGTGCCCGGTTCTGCACCTGGGACTTCTCGTTCTGGCAGGAGACCACGATGCCGGTGGGCAGGTGCGTGATGCGCACCGCGGAGTCGGTGGTGTTCACGCTCTGGCCGCCCGGGCCGGACGAGCGGAACACGTCGACCCGCAGGTCGTTCGGGTCGACCTCGACCTCGACGTCCTCCGGTTCCGGGTAGATCAGCACGCCGGAGGCGGAGGTGTGGATCCGGCCCTGCGATTCGGTGGCCGGCACCCGCTGCACGCGGTGCACGCCACCCTCGAACTTCAGCCGCGACCACACGCCGTCCACGTCCGCGGTTTTGCTCTTCAGCGACAGCGTGACGTCCTTGAACCCGCCGAGGTCGGAGTCGGTGGAGTCGAGCACCTCGGCCTTCCAGCCGTGACGCTCCGCGTACCGCAGGTACATCCGCAGCAGATCGCCGGCGAACAGCGCGGACTCCTCGCCGCCCTCGCCGGACTTGATCTCCATCACGACGTCCGAACCGTCGTAGGGATCGCGCGGCAGCAGCAGCTCGGTCAGCTTCTCCTCGAGCTGCGGGATGGTCGCGGCCAGCTCCTCGGCCTCGTCGGCGAAGGCCGGGTCCTCGGCCGCGAGCTCTCGGGCCGCGGCAAGGTCGTCGCGGGCCTGGTCGAGCTCACGCACGGTACGCACCACCGGGCTCAGCTCGGCGTAGCGCCGGCCCAGCTTGCGCGCGCGGGACTGGTCAGCGTGCACCGCCGGATCGGCCAGCTGCTGCTCCAGCTGCGCGTGCTCGTCGAGCAGCCCCTTGAGCGAACTCGAATCCACTTCGCCGCCTCACCTTCTTCCCGCGGGCCCGGACAGAAAGACGGCGCCCACCCGGAGTCCGGGTGGGCGCCGTCGATCGAGCTACTTGGCGTCGTTCTTCTGCCGCTTGCCGTAGCGCTTCTCGAACCGGGCGACCCGGCCACCGGTGTCCATGATCTTCTGCTTACCGGTGTAGAAGGGGTGGCAGTTGGAGCAGATCTCGACGTGGATCTGGCCCGAGTCCTTGGTGCTGCGGGTGCTGAAGGTGTTCCCGCAGTTGCACGTGACGGAGGTGGTCACGTATTCGGGGTGAATACCGCTCTTCATGGTGTCCTCTCTCGTTGGCCCCGGGTCCCCGGTGTTCGGGGTGAACCGGTGCCGGACTTCAGCGGATCATTGTGCCAGACGTACCGGCATGGGCTGGAACGCACCCCGAGGACCGGCTATTCCCCCGGCGCGACCACCGCGGGTGATGACTGACCTGCGGTTTGTACGTTTCTTGTACTTTCCGGCGCGATTCTCCGAAGGTCCGTGAATCACTGACAGGAGGTCCGGACCATGCGCACAACCGACCTGCTCGCCCGGCTGGCGAAGCCCCTCGCGGTGGCCGCACTGGCCGCGTCCGCGGTGGCCGTCGCCCCGGCCGCGAACGCGAGCACCATCACTGCCACCGACACCAACCCCGCCGCGGGCACGTTCTCCGTGCTCTCCGAGGCCGGTGTCGACGCGGCGGGCGACGGGACCGCGTCCGGTGCCATCGCCTGGTACAAGGCGCACATGGGCAGTACCGGCTGGGAGCACTACTGCGAGAAGGCCGCGGAGAACTCCTACGGCACCACCGGGGTCTGGGCTTCGGCCAACGCGCACTGGAACGGCGCGAGCCCGAAGCACACCAGCGGAAAGCCGCCGGCCGGTTCGTTCGTTTACTGGAACATCAGCGCGTACGGGCACGTCGGCATCGCGGACGGCAACGGCGGGTTCTACGCGACGGCCGTCGGCGGCAAGATCGGCCACGGCAGCTCCACGAGCTACTTCAGCAACTACCGCGGCTGGACCCCGGCCGCCGTCCCGCACCAGTAACCCGAACGCAGAGAAGGCCTCTTTCAGGTTTCCCTGAAAGAGGCCTTCCTGCTGTGTACCTGTGGGGTCAGTCGTCCTCGCCGCCGCCGAGGGCCGTCTTCGAGACCTGCATCAGGAACTCGATGTTGGTCTTCGTCTTGCGCAGCCGGGAGATCAGCAGGTCGATGGCCTGCTGCGAGTCCAGCGCGTGCAGCACCCGGTGCAGCTTGTGCGTGACCGCCAGCTCGTCCGGCGAGAGCAGCAGCTCCTCCTTGCGGGTGCCGGACGGGTTGACGTCGACCGCCGGGAACACGCGGCGCTCGGAAATCTTCCGGTCCAGCTTGAGCTCGGCGTTGCCGGTGCCCTTGAACTCCTCGAAGATCACCGTGTCCATCGTGGACCCGGTCTCCACCATCGCCGTCGCGAAGATGGTCAGCGAGCCGCCGTTCTCGATGTTGCGCGCGGCACCCAGGAAACGCTTCGGCGGGTACAGCGCGGTCGAGTCGACACCACCGGAGAGGATCCGGCCGGACGCGGGCGCGGCCAGGTTGTAGGCCCGGCCCAGGCGGGTGATCGAGTCGAGCAGCACGACCACGTCGTGGCCCATTTCGACGAGCCGCTTGGCCCGTTCGATGGACAGCTCGGCGACCGAGGTGTGGTCGGACGGCGGGCGGTCGAAGGTGGAGGCGATGACCTCGCCCTTCACCGACCGCTGCATGTCGGTGACCTCTTCCGGACGCTCGTCGACCAGCACGACCATGAGGTGGGCCTCGGGGTTGTTCGTGGTGATCGCGTTCGCGATGTCCTGCATGATCGTGGTCTTACCGGCCTTGGGCGGGGACACGATCAGCGCACGCTGGCCCTTGCCGACCGGCATGATCAGGTCGATCACGCGGGTGGTCAGCTTGTGCGATTCGGTCTCCAGGCGCAGCCGCTCGTTCGGGTACAGCGGCGTGAGCTTGGTGAAATCGGGGCGGCGCTTGGCCTCGTCCGGCTCCAGCCCGTTGATCGAGTCGACACGCACCAGCGGGTTGAACTTCTGCCGCTGCTGCTCGCCCTCGCGCGGCTGGCGCACGACGCCGGTGATCGCGTCACCGCGGCGCAGGCCGAACTTGCGGACCAGCGACAGCGACACGTACACGTCGTTCGGCCCGGCGAGATAGCCCGAGGTGCGCACGAACGCGTAGTTGTCCAGCACGTCCAGGATGCCGGCGACCGGCAGCAGGACGTCGTCCTCGCGGATCTCGGTGTCCGGCGCGCCGCCCTCACCCCGGCCGCCCCCGCTGCCCCGGCGGCGACGGTCGCGGAAGCGCCGCCCGCGGCGGCCGCCTTCCTCGTCGTCGTCGTTCTGCGCGCGGTTGTCCTGGCGGTTGTCCTGGTTGCCGCGCTGGCGGTTGTCCTGGTTGCGGTTGCCACGCTGGTCGCGGTTCCCGTCCCGGTTGCCGCCGTCGCGGTTGCCGCCGTCGCGGTCGCGATTGTCGCGGTTGTTGCCACCGTCCCGGTTGCCGTCCCCGCGGTTGCCGCCATCGCGGTCACGGTTGTTGCCACCGTCCCGGTTGTTGCCGCCACCGTCGCGGTTGCCGCCACCGTCGCGGTTGCCGTCCCCGCGGTTCGAGCCGCCGCGGCGACGGCGGCTGCGGCCGCCCTCCTCCTGCTGCTGGCCCTCGGACTGGCCGTCGGACTGCGTCGGCTTCTCCGCGGGTGCCTCGGACCTGGTTTCGGCCCGGACGTCCGCCTTGGTCTCGGCTTGTGGCTCGACCTTCGGCTCGTCGCCGGTCCGCGGACCACGCGGCTGCTCGGTCTTCGGTTCCGCCTCGGCGGCCGGCTTCGGCGTCCGCGCGGGCTTCTCCTGCTTCTCCACCTGGGGCGCGGCCTCGCCGACGCCCTCCAGCGGAAGGGTCTCACCCGCGGTGGCGCGTTTGCGGCTGGTCTTGCCCTGGCGCTCGCGGATCGCGGCGATCAGGTCACCCTTGCGCATCCCCGTGGTCTCGCCCACACCCAGTTCGCCCGCCAGCTGGCGGAGCTCGGCGATGACCATCCCGGACAGGCCCCCGGTGCGGCGCTTCGGAGCGGCCGCGGCCCCATTGTTCTCAGCGGCCGCGGCGGGGGTCTCCACGTCGCCGCTCAACAGATCGGTGTTGCTCACACATGTCCTTCCTGACCGATCCACGCCTCCAGGTGGATCAGCGGGCTGCCGCCGTTCGCTTCCGAATCGCGAGAGACGGCTTCTGCCTCCGATGCGGGCGGGTTGCGCTGCGCCGCGGGAAACACAGCGAAGCGCTGCCAGCACAGGGTGTTTGCCTCCTCCGGAGGGAGGAAGCGGAATTCGGCACCGCCGAAACCGGAAACCCGCCTCGCGTCCCGCTTCCCGCGTGCCAGGCGGTGCGGAGCGGCGGATCGACGAAGGTTGCGGACTCCGGGACTCTCGAGGAGCGGAGACCCGCACCGGGTGCGGAAACGCACGGTGATCGAACGCCCCCGAGGGTAGACCGCACCCAGGCCGGGTGCAACAACCACCCCCCGCGTGGCGCACGCTGCCGTGGCCCGCGTCACCGGGTTCCGACCTGCACACCTGCTCGATCGACACCCAGCTCGGCGACCTCGAAACCGTCAACGTCCACGTCGGGGGGCAGTATTCCCGACAACGTGAGCGCGAGCACGGTCGGACCGGCACCGGAGATGGTGGCCGCGACGCCGCGGGCACGCAGCGTGCGCACCAGCGCGGAACTGGCCGGGTACGCCTCGGCGCGGTATTCCTGGTGCAGCCGGTCTTCGGTGGCGGCGAGCAGGAGACCGGGACGCTCGGTCATGGCGAGCACGGTGAGCGCCGTGCGGCCCGCGCTGTGTGCCGCGTCCGTGTGCGGGATGTGCTGCGGGAGCAGGCCGCGGGTGGCGTCGGTGGACGAGCGGTCCGCGGGAATCGCCACCACGGGGCGGATCCGCTCGTTCGGAGTGACCCGTTCGGCGCGGAACCGGCCGTCCTCGCACCACGCCACCACCAGGCCGCCGAACAGGCTCGCCGCGGCGTTGTCGGCGTGTCCTTCGAACTCCGCGGCCAGCTGCAGCGCGGTGTCGTCGAGCGGGCGTCCGGCCAGCGCGTAACCCAGCGCGACCCCGGACACCACCGCGGCTGCCGACGAGCCGAGCCCGCGGGCGTGCGGGATGGCGTTGTGGCAGCGCAGGTGCAGCCCCGGCGGCCGCACGTCCAGGTGGTCGCAGGCCCGCCGGAGTGCACGGACCACCAGGTGGGTTTCGTCGGTCGGCACGTCGGCCACCCCGCCCGCACCGGCGTCGAGCACTTCGATCTTGAGGCCGCTCTCGGTGACCTGCAGCTCCACCTCGTCGTAACAGGCCAGCGCGAGGCCGAGCGTGTCGAAACCGGGACCGAGGTTCGCCGTCGAGGCGGGCACCTTGGCGCGGAACACGTCTCCCGGCCCAGCGCCACGGCCGGCGGCATCGTGCACCGCCGACGCACGCTTTCCCGCCGAGGCGGCATCGTGCACCGTCATCGCAGGTCCAGTGCCGCCGCCACGGCGGTCGGGTCCACTGCGAGCGGCTCCACCTCGACGTTGCCTTCCAGCGCCGTGGCGGGGTCCTTCAGGCCGTGGCCGGTGACCGTGCAGACGACCGTGGCGCCCTTCGGCAGCCGGCCGTCCGCGACGGTGGCGAGCAGGCCGGCGACGCTGGTCGCCGAGGCGGGCTCCACGAACACGCCCTCGCGGCTGGCCAGCAGCCGGTAGGCGGCCAGGATCTTCTCGTCGGTGATCGCCTCGAAAAGCCCGTCGGAGGCCGCTTTGGCGGCGACCGCACCGGCCCACGACGCGGGGCTGCCGATCCGGATCGCGGTGGCGACGGTGTCCGGGTCGGTGACCGGTTCGCCCCGTACGAGCGGGGCCGCGCCCGCCGCCTGGAAGCCGAACATCCGGGGCGTGTTCTTCACCACACCGTCCGCCGCGTACTCCGAATACCCGGCCCAGTAGGCGGTGATGTTGCCCGCGTTGCCCACCGGGAGGCAGTGCACGTCCGGCGCCGTGCCGAGCGCGTCGCAGATCTCGAACGCGGCCGTCTTCTGGCCGGCGATGCGCACCGGGTTGACCGAGTTGACGAGCGTGACCGGGTAGTCCGCGGCGGTCTTGCGGGCGAGTTCCAGGCAGTCGTCGAAGTTGCCGTCGACCTGCAGGATGCGGGCGCCGTGCAGGACCGCCTGGGCAAGTTTGCCCATCGCGATCTTGCCCTGCGGCACGAGTACCGCGCAGGTCAGTCCGGCACGCGCGGCATAGGCGGCGGCCGAGGCGGAGGTGTTGCCGGTGGACGCGCAGATCACCGCCTTGAGCCCGCTGGCCAGTGCGTGCGTGATGGCCACGGTCATGCCGCGGTCCTTGAACGAGCCGGTCGGGTTGGCGCCCTCGACCTTCAGGTACACCGTGCAGCCGGTCAGCTCGGACAGGTGCGGAGCGGGCAGCAGCGGCGTGTTGCCCTCGCCGAGGGTCACCACCCTGGCGCCGTCCGGCACCGGGATCCGCTCGCGGTACGCCTCGATGATTCCGGGCCAGGCACTCATTGGTCTCCACCCACATCCGGGTAACAGCCTCGTGAGTGGCGAAGCCGGTGAGAACCGGCCCTGCCACCCACGAGGCTCACTGGTCTTCGCCTTCCACGCGCATCACGCTGACGACTTCGTGCACCACGTCGAGTTTCGCGATCTCGTCCACAGTGGACTGCAGTGCCGCGTCCGGCGCCAGATGGGTGACCACGACCAGGCTCGCGGTGTCGTTCGCGTCGCGCTGGCGCACCGCGGCGATGCTCACCCCGTGCTCGGCGAACGCCTGCGCCACCTGGGCGAGCACCCCGGCGCGGTCGGCCACGTCCAGGCTCACGTGGTAACGCGTCGGGGTCTGGCCCATCGGCCGGACCGGCAGGGCGGCGTGCGCGGACTCCCGCGGGCCACGGCCGCCGGCGACCCGGTTGCGGGCCACCGCGACGAGGTCGCCGAGCACCGCGCTGGCGGTCGGCGAGCCACCGGCGCCCTGGCCGTAGAACATCAGCTCACCGGCCGCGTCCGCCTCGACGTAGACGGCGTTGAACGCGCCACCCACCCCGGCGAGCTGGTGGCCGCGCGGAATCATCACCGGGTGCACGCGTGCGGAGACCGACTCCGCGCCGTCGTCGTCGATGACCCGTTCGCAGATGGCCAGCAGCTTCACCGTGCGACCCAGCACCCGGGCCGCGACCAGATCGGACGCGGTCACCGCGCCGATGCCCTCGCGGTGCACCTCCGACGCGGTGACCCGGGTGTGGAACGCCAGCGAGGCCAGGATGGCCGCCTTCGACGCCGCGTCGTAGCCGTCGACGTCGGCCGTGGGGTCCGCCTCGGCGTATCCGAGCCGGCTCGCCTCGTCGAGCGTTTCCGCGTACCCGGCGCCGGTCGCGTCCATCGCGGAGAGGATGTAGTTGGTGGTGCCGTTGACGATCCCCATCACGCGGGTGATCCGGTCGCCGGCCAGCGATTCGCGCAGCGGGCGCAGCAGCGGGATGGCCCCGGCCACGGCGGCCTCGAAGTACAGGTCCGCACCGGCCGCGTCGGCCGCTTCGAACAGCTGCGCCGAATGCTCGGCCAGCAACGCCTTGTTCGCGGTGACCACGGACTTTCCGGCGTTCAACGCGGCGAGCAGCCAGCCGCGCACCGGTTCGATGCCACCGACCAGCTCGACCACCACGTCGACGTCGTCGCGGACGACGAGGCCGGCCGCGTCCTCGGTCAGCAGACCGGGGGGCAGCTCGGGATGCTTGTCCGGGCGGCGTACCGCGATCCCGGCCAGCTCGACCGGGGTCCCGGCCCGCGCGGCCAGCTCCGCGGCCTGCTCGCCGAGCAGCCGGGCGACCTCGCTGCCGACCGTGCCGCAGCCGAGCAGGGCGACCCGCAGCGGGCGACCGGCCACGGGCCCGTCGTTCCGCGGGGACCCCGCGGTTCCGGCAGGCACAGTGGTCCCCGTGCTGTCGAACGGCGAAGTGGTCCCGGAGGACTCAGTGGGCACTCCTCACACCTCCAGGCGCAGCATGTCGTCCGTCGTCTCCCGCCGCAGCAGCATCCGGGCGCTGCCGTTGCGCACGGCCACCACCGCCGGTCGCGGCTGCCGGTTGTACGTGCTCGCCATCGAATAGCAGTAGGCACCGGTCGCCGCGACGGCCAGCAGGTCGCCGGGAGCCAGCGTGTCGGGAAGCCAGCAGTCCCGGACCACGATGTCACCGGATTCACAGTGTTTTCCCACGACCCGGGACAACCTGGGCAGCACCGGCTCGTTCCCGTCGGCGGCCGAACGGGAAACCACCCGGCAGTCGTACACCGCGTCGTAGAGCGCGGTCCGGATGTTGTCGCTCATCCCGCCGTCCACGCTGACGTACCGGCGGGCGGTGTCGTCACCGAGCGCGACGTCCTTGGTGGTACCGACCTCGTACAGGGTGAACGTGCCGGGCCCGGCGATCGCGCGGCCCGGCTCCCCCGCGATGCGCGGCACCGGCAGGTCGGCGTACGAGCATTCCTTGCGGACGATCTCGCGGATCTGCGTGATCATCTGCGCCGGCGGGGGCGGGTTGTCCTTCTCGGTGTAGGCGATGCCGAACCCGCCGCCGAGGTCGATCAGGGTCAGCTGGTCCAGCAGGTCACGGCCGTGTTCCTTGGCCAGGTCGGCGATCAGCCCGACCACCCGGCGCGCGGCGACCTCGAAGCCGTCCGCGTCGAAGATCTGCGAGCCGATGTGGCTGTGCAGGCCGACCAGCCGCAGCGACGAGGCGTTGAGCACCCGGCGCACCGCCTCCGCGGCGTCCCCGGAGGCCAGCGAGAAGCCGAACTTCTGGTCCTCGTGGGCGGTCGCGATGAACTCGTGGGTGTGCGCCTCGACGCCGACGGTCACCCGCACGAGCACCTTCTGCTCGACCTCGCGCCGGGCGGCGATCTCGGCCAGCCGGGCGATCTCGTAGTACGAGTCCACGACCACCGTGCCGACGCCGGCCACGACCGCGGCCTCCAGTTCGGCGACGGATTTGTTGTTGCCGTGCAACGTGATCCGCTCCGGCGGGAAGTCCGCGCGCTGGGCCACGGCGAGCTCGCCGCCACTGCACACGTCGAGGCTCAGCCCCTGTTCGGCCACCCAGCGGGCGATCTCGATGGAGAGGAAGGCTTTCGACGCGTAGTGCACCAGCGCCGGATCGTCGAAGGCCTCCGCGTAGTCGGCGCAGCGGGACTTGAAGTCCGCTTCGTCGACCACGAACAGCGGGGTGCCGTAGGTCTCGGCGAGGTCGCGCACGTCCACGCCGGCAATCCGGACGACGCCGTCGGCGGCGCGATAGACGTTGCGCGGCCACACTTTCGCGGGCAGCTGGTCGAGTTCGCCGGCACTCGCGGGCGGGAACCCGGAGGCGTCGGCATGGGGGTAGACGTCGGCGTGGCGGGGTCCCGCGGGGTGCGCCATGGTTACATCCGTTCCGGAGCTGAGACACCGAGCAGCGACAGGCCGTTCGCCAGCACCTGGCGGACGGCCTCGCACAGGGCGAGCCGGGCGTACGTGAGGGGGGTGGCCTCCTCGTCGCCCTGCGGAAGGACCCGGCCGACGGTGTAGAACTTGTGGTAGGCGCCGGCGAGTTCTTCGAGGTAGCGGGCCACCCGATGCGGTTCACGCATCTCCGCGGCCCGGCGCGTCACCGCGGGGAACTCCCCGAGGGTGCGGATCAGGTCGCCCTCGGCGGGCAGGGTCAGCAGTCCGAAGTCGACAGTCGCATCGGACACTGTGGACGTGATGCCGAGTTCCGCCGCGCCGCGCTGCAAGGACGACAGCCGGGCGTGCGCGTACTGCACGTAGTACACCGGGTTGTCGTTGGAGTGCTTGCGCAGCAGGTCGAGGTCGACGTCCAGGGTGGAGTCGACGGAGTAGCGGATCAGCTCGTAGCGCGCCGGGTCCACGCCGACCGCCTCGACGAGGTCCTCGATCGTGATCACCGTGCCCGCGCGCTTGGACATCCGCACCGGCCTGCCCTCGCTGACCAGGTTCACCATCTGGCCGATCAGCACCTCCACGGTGCCGGGGTCGTCGCCGAACGCCGCGGCCGCCGCCTTGAGCCGCGCGATGTAGCCGTGGTGGTCCGCGCCGAGCATGTAGATGCACAGGTCGAACCCGCGGTTGCGCTTGTCCTTGAAGTAGGCCAGATCGCCGGCGATGTAGGCCGGGTCGCCGTCCTTCTTGAGGACCACGCGGTCCTTGTCGTCGCCGTACTCGCTGGAACGCAGCCACCAGGCGCCGTCGGCGAAGTAGAGGTTGCCGGAGTCCTTGAGCTGGGCCACCGCCGCGTCCACGGCACCGGATTCGTGCAGCGAGTTCTCGTGGAAGTACACGTCGAAATCGGTGCCGAACTCGTGCAGGCTCTGCTTGATCTGGCTGAACATCAGCTCGATGCCGACCCGCCGGAAAGTCTCGTGCCGCTTGTCCTCCGCCAGCGACAGCGCACTCGGCTCGGCCTTGAGCACCTCGGCCGCGATGTCGGTGATGTACGCGCCGGCGTAGCCGTCCTCCGGAGCGGGTTCCCCCTTCGCGGCGGCGACCAGCGACCGCACGAACCGGTCGATCTGCGCGCCCGCGTCGTTGAAGTAATACTCGCGGGTGACGTCGGCGCCCTGCGCGGCGAGCACCCGGCCGAGCGCGTCGCCGACCGCGGCCCAGCGGGTGCCGCCGAGGTGGATCGGGCCGGTCGGGTTGGCGGAGACGAACTCCAGGTTGATCCGGCGTCCGGCGAGCGCGTCGCCGCGGCCGTAGGCCTCGCCCGCGGCGTGCACCTGGCGCACGACCTCGCCCTGGGCGTCCGCGGCCAGCCGGAAGTTCAGGAAGCCGGGGCCGGCCACCTCGGCCGCGGCCACGCCGTCCGCCCCGGCGACGACCTCGGCCAGCGCCTCGGCGAACTCCCGCGGCTGCAGCCCGGCCTTCTTCGCCACCTGCAGCGCCAGGTTGGTCGCGTAGTCGCCGTGTTCCGGATTGCGCGGCCGTTCGATGGTCACCTGGTCCGGGAGCACGGCTTCGTCGGCACCCCGTGCGGTGAGGACCTGCACGGCGGAGCTGCGGACGAGAGCGGCGAGAGCGGCGGGAGTCACTCGCCGGATTCTAGGTGCGCCCGCGCGCGCGGGCTCCGGCGGTCCGGCCAGGGGAGACCGCGCGCACACCGGCCCGCCCCGCCCGCGCCGCCGGACGGCTCACCGGGTGTTCACGGTGATCCGACGTCCGGTCTCTACACTGGGCCCCCGGCAGGCCCGTCCGGGTCTCTCCAGCACTCACGAGGAGATCGCGGGAACCATGGCGAACGGGACAACCAGGAAGAAGGGCGCCTCCGGCAAGGGGGCGGTGAAAGCGGCCCGCGGCCGTTCCGTCGTCACCCAGAAGCACACGCCCTGGGGCACCATCATCGGCGTGGTCGTGGTGGTCTGCCTCCTGGCCGGCGTCGTCACCTACTACCTGGTGAAGTCGGCACCGCAGCGGGAGCAGAAGTCGCGGGACGAGGCGGCCGCCGCGTTCGCGCCGTCGGCGAGCAATCCGGACCCGTCCAAGAAGATCCCGGGCGTGGTCACCAAGCAGTACGCCGGTTCGGTGCACATCCTGCCCACCGAGCGGGTGGCCTACGACCAGAGTCCGCCCTTCGGCGGACCGCACGACGGTTACTGGGCCTCGTGCACCGGCGTGGTGTACCCGACCGCGGTGCGCAACGAGAACATGGTGCACGCGCTCGAGCACGGCACGGTGTGGATCGCCTACAACCCGGACCAGGTCAAGGGCGACGAGCTGGCCCAGCTCTCGGCCAGGGTCAAGGGCAAGCCCTACACGATGATGTCGCCCTATCCCGGTCTGGACAAGCCGATCTCCCTGCAGTCCTGGGGGCACCAGCTGAAGCTGGACAAGGCCGACGACCCGCGCATCGACCAGTTCATCGCCGCGCTCCGGACGAACCCGAACGGCGTGTACCCGGAGATCGGCGCGTCCTGCGACGCGCTCGGCCCCGGCCAGTTCGACCCGGCCAACCCGCCGCCGTTCGACCCGAGCAAGCCGGGCCCGGACGCGAAACCGATGGACTACAAGGGCAGCACCGGGGCCGCCAACGAGCAGACCGGTATGCCGGGCGGGCAGTGATCCGATGACGAGCACCGAACCGGACCCTGCCGAACCGGCAGAACGGCCGGCCTGGTCGCGCTGGGTGATCATCGGCGGAACGCTGGTGGCGGTGCTGCTGGTCGGCTTCGCGATCGGCCTGCTCGCCGCGCGGCTGTCCGGCGGGGAGGAAACCGCGGCGAGCCCGGGCACCGGTTCGGTCGAGGTCGGGTTCGCGCAGGACATGTCGGTGCACCACCTGCAGGCGGTCACCATGGCCAACTGGGCGCGCGACCACACCGACGACCCGGAGATCCGGCAGCTCGCGTTCGACATCGCGAGCACGCAGACCGACCAGGTCGGCCGGATGAAGGGCTGGCTCATGCTGTGGGACCAGCCGGAGCAGTCCACCGGACCGCTGATGTCCTGGATGAGCGCGCCGGGCGGACACGGCGGCATGCAGATGTCCGGCGGTACGCAGGCCGCCTCCGGCGCCGTGATGCCCGGGATGGCCACCGACGCCGAGCTGGCGAAGCTGCGGACGCTGAGCGGGAAGTCGCTCGACGTGTTCTTCCTGCAGCTGATGCTCCGCCATCACCAGGGAGGGGTGCCGATGGCCGAATACGCCCAGCAGCACACGAATCTCCCCGCGGTGAAGGCACTGTGCCGGAGCATCCTGACCTCGCAGGGCGCGGAGATGGAGCAGATGAAGCAGATGCTCCAGGCCCGGGGCGCGCAGCCGCTGCCCGCCGCCTGACCGCGCCGGCCGCGTGACGTCCGTGAAGGCCGTCTGTGAAGGTGGCCTTCAGGGCATCCAGTTTCCCTGCAGGGGGCCCTCACGGACGCGCCACCGGGTCAGCGGGCGCGGTCGGCGTAGCGGTTGCGGGAGATCCTGCGGACGTCGCCGAGGGTGGACCATTCGTCGCGGCCGAGGCGGGCGAGCGGACGCAGCCGGTCGATCAGCGGGTGGTCGCCGTCGAGGACGTCTTCGGCCACCGCCAGATGCACGACCCGGCCGAACACCACCGTGGAGGCGCCGAACCCGACGGTGCTGTGCAGTTCGCATTCGAACGACACCGGTGACTCGGCGACCCGCGGCGGACGTACCCGCAGGCTCGGCTCCCGGGTGAGCCCGGCCTCGTCGAACTCGCTGAGCTCCGGCGGGAAATCCGTCCCGGTGTCGTTGACCTGCTCGAACAGTTCCTCGGACGCCAGGTTGACCACGAACTGGCCGGTCGCCTCGACGTTGCGCAGGGTGTCCTTGCGTCCCACCGAGGTGAACTGCAG
The DNA here is from genome assembly GCF_014204865.1 of Amycolatopsis jiangsuensis. Classification (NCBI taxonomy): domain Bacteria; kingdom Bacillati; phylum Actinomycetota; class Actinomycetes; order Pseudonocardiales; family Pseudonocardiaceae; genus Amycolatopsis; species Amycolatopsis jiangsuensis. Next base: position 6,828,573 of record NZ_JACHMG010000001.1, on the reverse strand, counting down.
TACCGCGGGCGCGGCCGAGGCGACCGTGAAGAACGAGTGCGGCGCCAGATTGTCCACGCCGGACTCGGACGTGCTGGACACCCAGGCGATCGGACGCGGTACGACGCCTGCGGTCAGCAGCCGGTAGAAGGCGGACGGGGCGATCTCCGCGGGGTCGAAGTCCTTGCGCATGTTTCCGGTCTACCAGGACAGCTCGGCGCACCGGCGGGCGCACTGCGGAGCTTCGACCTGCAACGTGGCGTGGTTGATCGAGTACCGCGTGGCCAGCAGGTCCTGCGCCCTGGTGAGCACCGCGGTCTGCTCGTCCTCCCCCGTCACCGTCAGATGCGCCGAGGCCACCTCCATCCCGGAGGTCAGGGTCCAGACGTGCAGGTCGTGCACGTCGGAGACCCCCGGCAGCGCGGCCAGCTCCGTGCTGATCTCGGACACGTCGACGCCGGCAGGCGCGTGCTGGAACAGGATCCGCAGCGCGCGACGCGCGAGCGTCCACGTGCGCGGCAGCACGAACAGCCCGATCGCGACACCGATGATCGGGTCCGCGTACCGCCAGCCCGTCGTCAGCGTGACCGCACCGCTCACCAGCACCCCGAACGAACCGATCAGGTCGGAAAGCACTTCGAGGTAGGCGCCCCGGACGTTCAGGCTCTCCCGCGCGCCGGAGCGGAGCACGGCGAACGACACGACGTTCGCGGCCAGCCCGGCCGCCGCCGCGAGCAGCACCGGCAGCCCTGGCACCTCCGGCGGGTCGGTGATCCGGCCGATCGCCTCCACCACCACGTAGCCGGCGACCCCGAACAGCAGGACGGCATTGGCCAGCGCGGCGAGCACCTCGGCGCGGTACATGCCGAACGTGCGGCTGAACGTCGGGCCGCTGCGGCGCGCGAGGATGATCGCGGTGAGCGCCATCCCGACGCCGAGCACGTCGGTGAACATGTGCGCCGCGTCGGACACCAGGGCCAGCGAGCCGGTGGTGAACCCCACCACGAACTCCAGCACCATGAAGCCCGCACCGACCAGGAGGGCGACCAGCAGTGCCCGGACGTACCGTCCGGAGGCGCTCGCCGGAGCGGCGGCATGGCCGTGACCGTGGCCGTGTCCCATGCTCGCCTCCCGTCACGCAGCGCGGACCGATCCGTACCCCACAGCAACATATAGTCAGATGCGCATATGTGCAATACAGGGTAGCCTTAGTTCACTTCTACCACCTGGCCGGGTGCGGGCCCATCCCCCGCGGGCGGGTTTCCCGCAGGGTGGGAGAGTTCAGCGCACGAGCCGGAAGAAGCCGCGGATCTGCGCCACCAGCGACTCCGGCTGTTCCATGGCCGCGAAGTGCCCGCCGCGCGGCATCTGCTCGTACCAGCGCAGGTCGGTGTAGCGCTGTTCGGCCTCGCGCCGCGAAGGGCGGCTGATCTCCCGCGGATACAAGGAAATTCCGGACGGCGCGGACACAGTGCTGCTGCGGAAGGCGCCGAAGCTCTCCCAGTACAGCCGGGCCGACGACGTCGCCGAAGCGGTGAACCAGTACACCGAAATCGCGTCGAGGATCTGCTGCCGGGACAGCGCGTCCTCCGGATGCCCGTTGTTGTCCGTCCAGGCCCAGAACTTCTCCGCGATCCAGGCCGCCTGGCCCGCGGGAGAGTCGGTGAGGCCGTAGCCGAGCGTCTGCGGCCGGGTGGACTGCTGGCCCGAGTAGCCGCGTCCGGTGCGGGCGAACTCCTTCGCCGCTTCCGCCGCGGCGAGCTCCTCCGGCGTCGCATCCTCGAAGAGCGCCGACTGCACCGAAGCCATGTTGACGTGCACGCCGGCCACCCGCTCCGGCGCGACCTCGCCGATCGCGCCGGTGACCGCCGAACCCCAGTCGCCACCCTGGGCGCCGTAACGCTCGTAGCCGAGCGAGACCATCAGCCGGTCCCAGGCCCGCGCGATGCGGCCCACTCCCCAGCCGGCCTCGGCGGGCTTGTCACTCCAGCCGTAGCCGGGCAGCGAGGGCGCGACGACGTGGAACGCGTCGGCCGGGTCCCCGCCATGCGCCCGCGGATCGGTGAGCGGCCCGAGCACGTCGAGGAACTCCAGCACCGAACCGGGCCAGCCGTGCGTGATCACCAGCGGGAACGCGTCCGGCTCGGGCGAGCGGACGTGCAGAAAGTGGATCCCGAGCCCGTCGACAGTGTCGCGGAACTGCGGGAAGGCGTTGAGCCGCGCCGCGAACCCGAAGTCGTAGTCCTCGGCCCAGCCGCGGCACAGCTCCCGCGCGTACTCCAGCGGAACCCCCTGCGACCAGTCCCGCACCGTCTCCGCCTCCGGCCACCGGGTCCGCCGCAACCGCTCCCGAAGATCCGCGACCTCGGACTCGGCAACCCTGACCTGGAACGGCTCCGCACTCACCACAGTCTCCCTCCGGTTGATCCAAGATCGACGCTAGCGCGCATCGGCCCCCCGGGCCATGCCCGAAGCCCCCTCCGCTGCGACCCCCGACGACGGCGTGCGCTAAGCTTCCCCAGTCGCCAACGCGGCAAGCCCTCGTAGCTCAGGGGATAGAGCACTGCCCTCCGGAGGCAGGTGTCGCAGGTTCGAATCCTGCCGAGGGCACCATAAGGATGGGAACGGGAGAGGTGCTAGACATGACACCCTCCTTGTTCTCGTTGTTGTGTTTCCGCTGGTCAAGCCGCTGCTCTCGGTCGAACGGCAGGATGACGGCTTCTTGGGAGGCGTGACGCGTCGCCGGCAGCGTTGTTCCGGCCAGGGTGACCGCGCACTTGATCTGGTTGGTGTCCTTGTGGTAGCGGAGTTCGAGCCGGAGAGCCTCGAACAGTCGCCGTGCGGTGTCTTCGGGTAGTTCGTCGATCCGGACTTCGCCCATGGGCAGGGTGTCGAGAAGGTCGGGTTTGGGTGCCTGCTGGTTGGCCTCGTCGGCTTCGGCGAGCTGGGCTTCGAGTTGGGTCTTGCGTTGGTGCAGTTCAGCGCGTTCCTCGTTGATGTCTCGGACGAAGTCCTCGGTCGGTGTGTCGATACGGGAGAAGTTGCGGACAAGATTTTTGATCATCCGGGTGGTGTCGTCGATCTCGCGCCGTAGGGCAGCGATGCGTTGTTTTCGTTCCCGTTGGGCGGCGCCGAGGTCTCGGACTGTGCTGTCGAGCAGGCTTCGGCGGAGCTTGTCGACGATCGCGTCTTCGCGAATCCAGAAGCTCCCGGTGTCGCTGTGATCTCCTGTGCGGGTGCTTCCGGAGGAGATGGATGAGGTTCGTCCGGTGATCGAACAGTTCGCTGCGCGGATGTTCGGTGGGTTCGCGCGGCGTGATCAGCGGGCGAAAGGTGAGCTGTATCTGCGCGGGCTGATGCTGGACGGCAAACGTAAGTCGATGCAGCCGATGGCGCAGCGGCTCGGTGTCGATCACCAGTAGCTACAGCAGTTCGTCACCACCTCGACCTGGGACCACGTCGAGGTCCGGCGACGCCTGGCCGGATGGGCTGGTGAGTTCGTCAACCCGGATGCACTGGTGATCGATGACACCGGCTTTCCCAAAGACGGCAAGGATTCCCCTGGTGTGGCGCGGATGTACTGCGGTGCGCTGGGCAAGACCGGGAACTGCCAGATCGGGGTGAGCGTGCACGCGGTCACCGACTGGGCCTCGGCCGCGATCGACTGGCGGCTGTTCCTGCCCGAGTCCTGGGACGACGCCAAAGCCGTCGAGGACAAGACCGTGGCCCAGATCAAGGCCCGGCGGGCCCGCAGTGCGATCCCGGACGAGCTGCGGCATCGGGAGAGTGGCGGCTGGCGCTGGACATGCTCGACGAGACCACCACCGAGTGGGGGCTGCCGCCACGGCCGGTGGTAGCCGACGCCGGCTACGGCGACGCCACCGAGTTCCGGCTCGGCCTGACCGAACGCGGCCTGACCTACGCCCTCGCCGTCAGCCCGACCGCGACCACGCACCCCGCCGAAGCGGTGCCGGTGACCCCGGCGCGGAAGGGGACCGGACGACCGCCGCAGCCGCGCTTCCCCGACCCGCCACAGGACCTGAAGAGCCTGGTCATGGCGGCCGGGCGATCAGCAGGCCGATACGTCCTCTGGCGCCACGGCTCACGCAAGACGGCGGACAATCCGACTACGAGCATGCGATCACGGTTCCTTGCCCTGCGGGTCCGCCCGGCAAACCGCACCATCCCCCGCGGCAGCGACGGCAGCCTGCCCGAATGCTGGCTGCTGGCCGAATGGCCGCCAGGGGAACCCGCACCCACCGACTACTGGCTCTCCACCCTGCCGACACGAAGCTGCGGGATCTGGTGCGGCTGGCGAAGATCCGCTGGCGCATCGAACACGACTACCGCGAACTCAAAGACGACCTCGGCCTGGATCACTTCGAAGGCCGCTCCTGGCTCGGCTGGCACCGCCACGTCACCCTCGCCGCCGTCACCCAGGCCATCTGCACCCAGCTCCGCCGCACCCCAAAAGCCCCTGCGCAGGCCCGACCCTCTACGCAGTCCTGCGCGAACTCCAGAACCTGCTCGCCGCCTGGACCGGCACCTGCCACACCTGCCAACAACCCATCCCGACCCGAACCAGCCCAACAAAACCCCCACCCAACAGCACCTAACAAAGCACTACTAGCGCTCCTCGGATCGATCCTCGGGCGGATTGTCCATCTCATCGGCTGCGGCGGACCGCAGGAGGTATGTGATCTCGTCGTCATAAATGGCCGCGGCGACGGTCGAGGGTGCCCGGAGGCGTCCGTCGAGTTCGAAGGCGACCAGACCGTGCAGTCGCGCCCAGATCCGGAGTCCCAAGGCGATGCCCTCCGGGGGCAGATCGGGCAGCGCGGCCCGCACGCGCTCGGTCAGCGCGTCGTCGAAGTCGGACCACCGGTACGCGGTCGAGGCGGCAATGAGCTGGGAATGCGGCAGGGTGGCCTCCGCGAACTCGAGCAGCGGCATGCACATGTCGAAGTCCCCATCCGGAGGGGTGGGGCACGGTGCCGAGCGGTGACCGCCGGTCGGACCGTCAAAGATCAGGTGCCAGCCGGTCGGGTTCTCCAGCGCCCACTCGCGCACCGCGTGCGCCCAGGCGCGCAGCCGGCCATCGACACCCTGTGCTGCGGCGACGTCCCGGCCGTCGCGGGCGGCCTGCGCGAGAGCCGCGTACTGATCATCCCGGAGGGCGACGACCAGGTCGTCACGGGAGGCGAAGTACCCGTACAGGGCGTTGGGAGCCATGCCGATCTGACGCGCGACCGCACGGAGCGTCAGCGCCGACGGACCTCCTTCGACGAGGAGACGCAGAGCGATCTCCTTGATCTCCGCCGTCGTGCTCCGACGCAGCCTCTCCCGTCTGGTCTCCACGGCCGTGTCGTGCACGTGCACCTCTCCAGTACTCGACGTCCCCGGTTGCGGGATGTAGAACAGTCTACTGTTATTGTACGATGCTCAGTTACTGAACAGTGTACAGTTTTGGTATGGCGTTCACATCAGACGCCATGCCGCCGTCGCCAAAGCGAAAGGACGCAGATGAATCAGGCAGCGCGGACCGGTGAGACCCTCGTGGTGGGAGGGACCGGCAAGACTGGCCGACGGGTGATGGAACGACTGGAGCGGGCAGGCGTCGCCGCCCGTAGCGCCTCGCGTCGCTCGGAGCCGCTCTTCTCGTGGGACGACTCGACCACTTGGCCCGATGTTCTTCGGGGAGTCGATCGGCTCTACGCGGTGTACCCGGGACTGGGCGCGGACGAGGAACAGGAGGTCGTCAGTGAGTTCATTCGAGTCGCGGCCGCCGCGGGCGTGCGGCGATTCGTGCTGCTCAACATCTGGCCATCCGATTCCGCCGTCGGAAGCGCGCTGCGAGAGTCCGGGATGGAGTGGACGACCGTCACTCCAAGCTGGTTTAACCAGAACTTCAGCGATGACTACATCCAGAAGTTCCGCGAGGAGATCCGGAGCGGTGTCATGGCGACCTCGTACGGTGATTCGGCGTTTGCCTTCATCGATGCCGGCGACATCGCCGACGTGGCTGTCGCCGCGCTGTTGGACGATGGCCATGTGGGCGAGGAGTACTACCTGAACGGGCCTCGCGCGCTGACGTTCGCGCAGGCGGCGAAAGAGATCGGGAAGGCGCTGGGGCGCCGGATCGAGTACACCGAGCTCACCGTGCCCCAGTATGCCGAGCGGATGGTGACTTTGGGGCTGGATAAGGAGGTTGCCGCCACCATGGCCGAATCCGCAGACCTGGTCGAGGAGCCGTCAGGCGATGTGGAACGGGTACTTGGCCGGGCGCCGAAGGACTTCACGGAATACGCGCGCGAGGCAGCTGCCGCAGGTGTCTGGGGCTGAGGAACCGGATTCTTCGGGATCGCGGCGGGGTGACGATCGTCGTCACCCCGCCGCCGATCTCCGCGAAACCGGACGGCCGGGTCGCGCATGGCTTGGGCGGGCAGAAAACTACAACTTGCTGTGGTCCTCGATGACGCCTTGCCACGTTGACCAGGCAGGTCGAGCGCGCCATCGACCGTGTCGAATGATGCATCCGACGCAATTCCGCCGCCTTCTCAGCCCATCCGATCAGAAGGAGCGGACCAACCGAGTCGAACGCAGCCTTACCCCACAAACCCGGGCAAACCGGATCCGCCACATTCAGCAGCAGCGTCACCACACTCGCTGCGAGCAGCAGGTGCCGAGCCGGACGCAACTCCTCGTCACCGGCGCCAGACAGGGCCAGGTGCCGGGTACCAACCAAGCAACCCGAGGACCGTCAGGTCAACGGCAGGCGCCACCAGTGGCGCCACGAACACCGGCACCTGCAGCTTCAACGCCAAGTTCAACACGTTGCCGAACCCAAAAAGAAACGTGAGCCCGACGACCAGACCCATCGTTATGTGACAAACCGAGCGACGGTCCTCAAACTGGCGCTCATGACCGCCCCCCCCCCCCCCGATCCGAGTCCGGGAACGCGAAACTCGCCTCGACCACCAACTTGCCAGCGAAACCCCCTGGCCAGCCCCGTTCCCATCCTCGGCTAATCCTGCCGAGGGCACGTCAAGGATGGGAACGCCAGAGCGGCCCCTACCAGCGCGAACGCGGTAGGGGCCGATTCATGTCGTTCCCGACGGACTGCGGTCGGATGCGGCGGCCCACGCGCCATGCGCGCCCAAGCCTCACCGGAGCCGGTAGCCGGTAGCCGGGCACACGCTCGATCAGCCTCCTTCTCTCCGTCGCGGAAGCTCGCGTAGACCTCCAACGGCACCGCGACGGATTGGCCGGCCCACAGAGCCGTCGGAGGAGGATCGAGACCAGTCCCTCACCGACGAACAGCCGGCCATCTTGGCCATAGCCGTACTTCACGATGTGCCGCCGGAGGATGCCCGTCAGCTCAGGCGGGCACGGAGCGGGCCGGACGTCGCCTTTGTCTCGCGACTTCAGGGTCGATCCTCCGGACGAACAGGAGGTGCCGTCCCCGGATCCGGCGAAACGGGACTTCACCGCGCCGGCGCCGCACACGGCGTGAGCCGAAATCCCCCCACCGACGAGGGCGAAATCCGCCTCGCGAACGGAATCGACCCGTTCTCCCGCCGACTGCTCGGCTCTGCCACCAGTGGTCAACCCGGCCGCCGAACTCGCTGGCGAGACCAGCAAGGTGGCCGCCGCCGCGCGGCGGGGAAGGCCGAGAGACCGGATCGGTCTTCCGCTCCGACCGCGAACCGACCTACCGCGCATACCTTTACCGTGCTCTGCGAAACGCTCGGCAATCGACAGAATTGCACCGGGCCGCCTTTCGACGGAGCCGCGACCGAGTCGTTCTTTTTGACATTGAAACACGAAGTACTCGCTCTGAACAATTTTACTACGGCCACCACCTTCACCACGCCGAGTGATCATCGGTTTCCCCATGCCCTCACCCGGATGCCTCCACGTGCCGGTGCCCGTAAGTACTGAACGCCGTGTACCGACGGTCCGCGCTGTCCCGCCGTCGCATCATCGATCATCTAAGGTCAGCCGTATTGATCACACCGTTCCGCACACCGGGAGTATTCGCTGTGAGAATCGACAACCGCGATTAATCGAAATTGAGGACGGTCCGGCTGGCGATCCTTGGGAGCGACTGTATGGAGTTTTCACTGCTCGGGCCCCTCGAAGTCACTTCACGGGGACGGCGGGTACCGCTGGGCGGCGTCAAGCAGCGCCTCACTCTCGCGCTGCTCCTGCTGCGGCACAACTCGCTGATCTCGGTGAACCAGCTCCTGGACGCGCTGTGGCCGGACGAGGCCCCCGTTTCCGCGCGGAAGATGCTGCACAACGCGGTTTCCGGCCTCCGGAAGATGCTCGCCACCGACGAGAGCCCGGAGCCGCCGCTGCTGCTCACCCGCTCCCCCGGGTACCTGCTGCGCATCCAGCCGCACGACATCGACCTCGTCCGGTTTCACCAGGTGGCCGTGCAGGGGCACGCGGCTCTCGCCGGCGGCTGCTGGGAGCAGGCGTCCGAACTGCTCACCGAGGCGACGGGTATGTGGCGGGGCGCGGCCCTGTCCGACCTGGCCGACCAGGCACTGGACTGGCCCGAACTCGGCACCGTCGGCAACGCGCGGCTGACGGCTCTCGAAGACCGGATGGAGGCGGACTTCCACCTCGGACGGTATCGCGAAATCCTCACCGAGCTGGAAGTGCTCGTCGAGCAGGAGCCACTGCGGGAACGCCTGTGCGGGCTCCTCATGCGCGTGCTCTACCAGCGCGGCAGGCAGGCCGACGCGCTCACCGTCTACAGCCGCACCCGCGGTGCCCTGGTGGAACAGCTGGGCCTGGACCCGAGTCCCGAGCTGCAGCAGCTCGAACACGCGATCCTCACCCAGGACAGCTCGCTGGACCAGGTGCCGGACCCGGTCGTCGCCGGGCCGCGGTCTCCCGAGGCGCCGGCGGCCGGTGCGGACCCGGCGGAGAACCAGCCGGCCGAGCGCGTACACATCCCGCTCGAGGAGGTCAAGCGCATCAGCACGGTGGTGATCGCCGCGGGTCCCGCGCCCGGGCTGTCCGCGGTGCCGCGGCAACTGGCCGCCGTCCGCGACTACCTCGACGACCTCGTCCGGGCCGAAGCCCGCGCACGCCGGGCCCGCGTGGCGACGGCGGACGGCGACGGCGCACCACTTCTCGGTCGCGCACACGAGGTGTGGCAGGGCATCACCGGACTGTCCCCGGCACCGGTGTGGCTGGTCACCGCCGGGGCCGAGGCGCGAGGCGAGGCCGAACCCTGGCAGGCGCTGCAGCTGGCCCACGCCATCAACGGCCGGCTGACCGCCGAGCCGCGGTGTCACACCGCGGACGGGCAGCAGCTGCCGTTCGAGGTACGGGTCGTCGTGGCCACCGGCCCGGCCGTGGTGCGGCACGGCGGACCGGCCGCGTCCTGGCCGCAGCCGTCGGACGAGCTGGTCGAGCTCTGCCTGCGACTGCTGGCCGACGACGCCGCGGGCCCGGTGCGGGTCTGCCCGACCACCACCGAAGCGGTGTGCCTGCTCAACCGGCCGGACCACCTTCCCTTCGTCGGACGCGAGCACGAGCTCGCCGCACTCGACGCCGCGTTGGAGGGCGCCTGCACGCTCCGGCAGCCGCATCTGCTGACCCTGTTCGGCGAAGCCGGTTCGGGCCGCACGCGCCTGCTCGACGAGTGGCGCAGGCGCTCACCGCGGGCGGGTGGGAAGAGCGCCACGGTCCTGGTCGGCCGCACCCCCTCGGCCATCAGCGCGGGCAGCCGGGTGACCGCGCTGGCCGAACTGGTGCGCGCCGCGGCGGGCATCGGTCCCGCCGACGCGATGCCCTTCGCGACCGCCCGGCTCGGCGACGTGGTGAACGGCCTCGTCGACGAACGCCGGGCGCCGTGGATCCTGTCCCATCTGAGCGTCCTGCTGGAGGCCGATCCCGGGGAACGGGCGTGGACCGCGGACACCTTCGACGCGTGGGCGCAGTTCTTCGAGGCGCTCGCGGCGCGCGGGCCGATGGTGCTGGTGGTGGAGAACCTGCAGTGGAGCAGCGACCTCGTCCTGGATTTCGTCGACCACCTCCTGGAAAGCTCGGGTGGTGTGTCGCTGCTCGTGGTCGCGAGCGCCCGGCCGGATCTGCTCGCGCGGCGGCGGTCCTGGGGCGGGGGGAAGTTGCACAGCACGTCGCTCAGCCTGCGGCCCCTCGGCGATGCCGAGACCGCGCGCGTCATGTGGGAGGCTTTCAAGGCCACTCGCTCCCCGGTCGACGCGGCGGTACCCGCGGACCCTCCCGAAACCGTGGTCCCGCTCGCCGGCGGACTCGGCGGGAACCCGTTGTTCGCGATCGAATACGGCAAACGGCTGACCGGCCCGGACCTGACGGATCCGGGATGCCTGCCGGAGACCGTCCCCTACTCCGTGCGGTCACGGCTCGAAGTCGCGCTCGACCTGCTTCCCGCCGAGGCACGGGCCGTGCTCTACGACGTGGCCATCGGCGGTGCCGAGGTCACCGAAGCCGTCGTCGCCACCCTGGCGGCCGAGGACGGGCACCGCACCAGCGGCCGGTGGCTGCGCCTGCTCGTCAACCGGGGCGTGCTGCGCTGTGTCCGGCATCCGGGCGAGACCACCTCGGCGCGGTACGCGTTCACCAACACCCGGCTCCGCGAGGTCGCCCTGTCGCGCGTACCGGGGCCGGTGCGAGCACGCAAGGAACAGCTGATCCACGCGACGCGCATGCCGCGGCCCGGTGAGGGGAACGCCGCGGTCGGCTTCCCGATCAGCTGACCCGGGCGCGCGACCTGCGCAGTTACTCCCCGCTTTCCGCTCCGGTTCCCGGATTACCGCCCGGGCGCACCGCCGGTCCTACGCTCGTCCGGAGAGCCGGAAAGCCGGCGCAGCGGGGAAAGGTGCCGTTCGATGACAGTCACGGACGACGTACGCGCACACCACTACGGGGACCCGGCCGCGGTGGTACCCGCCTCGCCATGGCGTACCCCGCTGGACGGCCTCGACTGGTTTTCCGCCTGCCAGGGCGACGCTCCCTTCGTCACCGCCGTCGCGCACGACGGCACCGAGACAACCGTGAACTACCGCACCGCCGCCGCCGCGAGCCGCGCACTGGCCGGGTGGCTGTGCGCCGAGTTCGGCACCACCCGCCCCGCCGTACTCGCCTTCGCGCCGACGAACGATGTGCCCTCGGTCCTGACTGTGCTGGCCGTCCTCCGTGCCGGTTTCGGGCTGCTGATGCTCGGTCCAGCCGACCCTCCCGAGCGGCACGCCCTGCAGCTCGAGGCGGCCGGCGCGCTGGCCACCCTGCACCTTCCCGGCACCGACGCCCCGCATCCGGACTCGCGAGCACTGCCGCACTGGAGGGAGCCGGCGGAACCGGCGGCTTCGCCACCCCCGCTCGACCCGGCCGCCGACGCGCTCTACTTCGCGACGTCGGGCTCCACGGCCGCGTCGAAGCTCGTCGCCCAGACCCACGTCAACGCGGTGGCCAACGCCGAAGCCGTGCGGCGCCACCACGGTCTCGTCCGCGGCGACCGGGTGCTCGCGTGCCTACCCATCCACCACGTCAACGGCCTGCACTTCACTGTGCTCGGCACGATGCTCGCCGGTGCGCACACGGTGCTGTGCGAATCCTTCTCCCCACTTGGCTATCCCGCCACGTTGCAGACTTTCCGACCGCGGATCGCCAGCGTCGTGCCCGGCATCCTCGAAGCGCTCGTGGAGACCTGGCGCCGTCCCCGCCTCCCCGCGGAGTTCGCCTACTTCGTCTCCGCCGCGGCACCGTTGACCAGCCGCACGGCGCGGGCCGTCGCCGACCGTCTGGGAGCCCGGGTGCTGCAGGGCTACGGGCTTTCCGAGACCACGAACTTCTCCTGCACGCTGCCTCCGAGCCTGTCCGACGCCACCTACCGGGAGCTGATGCTCGAGGCGGACATCCCCTCTGTCGGGACCGCCGTCTACGGCAACGAGGTCGCGGTCCTGGACCCGGCAGGTGCTCCGCTGCCCGCGGGCGAGGTGGGCGAGATCTGCATGCGGGGCCACAACGTGATGTCGCGTTACGTGCACAACGCGAACGCGACCCGCGAAGCCTTCCGCGGCGGCTGGTTCCACTCCCAGGACCTCGGCTACCGGATCGAGCGGGACGGCCGCGGCTTGTTCGTCCTCACCGGCCGGCTCAAGAACATCGCCAAGGTCGCCGGGGAATCGGTCTCCCTCGACGAGATGGATCGCGCGCTGCGTGCCCTGCCACAGGTCCGGGACGCCGCGTGCGTCACGGTGCCGGACCGGTTCGCCGGGGAGAAGATCGTCGCCGCAGTGGTGCTTTCCGGCGAGGGCCAGACCGGCACCGCCGGGCTGACCGGCTCGCTGCGGGCGACTTTCCCCGAGGGCGTGCTGCCCTCCCAGGTGATCGCACTGCCGGCGATTCCCCGGACCACGACCGGGAAGGTGCTGCGCCCGCAGCTGCGGGACGACTTGAGCGCGCTCGGCCGAGGCTGAGCGGTTTCTCCGGGGGGCGAACTGACGATGACCGGGGAAGGGTCCGCGACCCTGCTGCTCGACCCGCGCACCGGGCAGGTCCGCGGCCTGGCACCGATCGGTGACGAGTACGCCGTGTCCGCCGTGGTCGCCGCCGCGCGGGACGGGGCACGGACGTGGTCCCGGCTGAGCGGCCCGGACCGTGCGGACCGGCTGGCCACGCTCGCCGGGCACCTCGGCGAGCGCATCGAGGAGTACGTCGACCTGGAATGTGCCGGCACGGGCAAGCCGCGCGGCGATGCCCGGCTCGAGGTGGCCGCGGGAGTGCGCCGCTTGCGCGCCTACGCCGGCGTGGCCGGGACACCACCCGCCGACGGCGCCACCCCCCTCGGGCTGGCCGGGGTGCTCGTGCACTGGTCGTATCCGCTGCTTTCCGCGCTGCAGCAGGCGTTGCCCGCCTTGGCCGCGGGCAACGCGGTAGTGGTGAAACCGGCCGAGAGCACCCCTGACTCGATGCAGCTCCTCGCCGAGAACGCGGTGGCGATCCTCGGCGCGGACGTGCTGAACGTGGTCACCGGTGACCGCCGGACCGGCCGCAGTCTGGTGGCGGGCCCGGTGGACGCGCTCTCCTTCGCGGGCGACACCGGAAGCGCCATCGACATCGCCCATGGCGCGGGGCTGCGGCCTGCGTACCTGTGGTGGGGCGGAAACAGCCCGGCGGTGGTCCTGCCCGGCGCGCCCGCGCAGACCTACCGGACCCTGGCCCGAGCACGGATGCACAACGCGGGACAGAACTTCGCCCCCGCACGGGTGATCACGCTTAGGGAGAACTACGAGCAGGCAGTGCACGGGCTCGCCGACGCAGTGGCCGGATGCCGGGCGGGAGCCGACTTCGGGCCGATGAACGGACTCGAGCAGCTCACCCTGTTCGACACCGCGGTGGCCACCAGCGACGCCGGGTTCTCCTTCGAGTCCGGGATGTGCCTCGAACCACCGGAGCGCAACGGTTTCTGGCGCGCTGCCCGGGTGCTCGCCGACCTCGCCCCGGACGCCCCGGCCGTGCGGGGCGAGGTGCCCGGGCCGATGCTGACCGTGCAAGCGGCCGCCGATCCCGAGGCGGCCGTACGGCTGGCGAACTCCTCGCCGTCGCACGCCGCCAGTGTGTGGGGCCCGGCGACGCGAGCGCTCGAGGTCGCACGAGTGCTGCGTGCGAAGGAAATCTCGGTGAACTGGGTGTCCGGGGCCGGGACCGCATTCGGTGGCGTCGATGTCCGCTGCCGTCCGGAGCACCTTGCCGCGTCGGTCGCGGACTACCGGGTTCGGCGGACCATCTGGCCGGCCCCTTCGGCCGAGTGAGCACGAGCAGAGCCGGACGGGACGTGCGCTGGCACCGTCCCGTCCGGCTGACGGTCAGGATTTGCGGGCCGCGTAGATCGCCCGGCACGGGACGTCGGTCCGCGAGCACGACCCCGAATCGCATTTGAGGTCCGCCCCGCCGAACTCGTGCGGCACCGGGGCGAAACCCGCCGCTCGCAGGGCATCGGTGACGTCTTCGTGGTCGTAGTACCAGCTCGTCAGTGTCTGGTCCACGCGCCGGGCACGGTCGCCCGCACCGAACATCCCCGACACGCGCAGCATCCCGGTGCGGGTGTCGGTGTCCCAGACGCCGCGCTTGACCACGACCGCGTCGGGGGTGTCGGTGAGTGTGACGTGGTTCCAGTGCAGGAAGTGCGTCTGCTCGTAGAGGTCGAAGACGAACTCACCGCCCGGGGCGAGGGCCGCGTACGCCGCGGCGAAGCACTCGCGCAGGTCCTCGGTGGACGGCAGGTGGTTGAGCGCGCCGTCCATGCTGACACACGCGGACACCGGCGCCGGGAGGGTGAACTCGCGGGCATCGGCCTGTGTCACCGCGAACCGGCCCGCCGCGATCGCTCCGGCGTGCCGGGCACGCGCGAGGTCCAGCATCGACTTGGACCCGTCGACGCCGTGCAGCGTCCATCCCGCGTCGAGGAACCAGGCCGCGGTCACCCCGGTGCCACAGCAGATGTCCACCGCCGTGCGGTCGGTACCGGGCACCCGCGCCAGGTGCGCGACCAGTTTCGGCGAGAACCGGTTGACCCACCCGGTGTAGCTGGTGTCGAAGAAGGAGGCGAACCCCTCCGAATAGTAGTTGCCCATCGTAGTTTCCCTTTCTCACCGGTGTGGCCGGGACATGCGGATCTGGGACGGGCCACCCGGTCACGCCGCGGCGCGCCGGCCACGCAGCAGCGGGACGACCTGGTCGGCGAAGAGCGTGACGGAGCGCCAGTCCACCGGCGGCCGGACGCCGAGCACGAAATCGGTGACTCCGAGTTCCCGGTACGGCCACAACGCTTCGGCGCACTGCGCGGGGGTACCGAAGACCAGGTACTCCGGCCACACCGGGGAATCGGGCGGGTAGCGCCGCCGCAGCCGGTCGAGTTCGCGCGGCAGCTCCGCGCGGTCCTCCACGAGCAAGGCGCGGAACGTCATCGAACGGCGGACCCGCGCCGGATCCCGGCCGGCTTCCTCGCACGCGCGGTCCAGCCGCGCGCTGCGCGCACGGTACCGGTCCGGTTCGGCGAGCAAGCTGTTCCAGACGTCTCCGTAGCGCGCCGCGGTGCGCAGCACCGGATCGCTCACCCCGCCGACCACCAGCGGCAGCCGGGCTTGCACCGGCGCGGGACGCAGGTGGGCATCGTCGAGCCGGTAGTGCCGGCCGGCGAAGGAGACCGGGCCTCCCGACCACAAACCGCGCAGCACGGCGGCGGTCTCCTCCAGCATGCCGGACCGCTCGGCGCGCGACGGGCGGGGCAGACCGTACTGGGTGTGCGCGAGATCCGCGCCGCCGACGCCGATGCCGAGTTCGACGCGGCCGTCGCTGACGTGGTCGATAGTGGCGGCGAGCGCGGCCAGCACGGCCGGGTGCCGCCACGCCACCGGGGCGACCATGAGCGCACAGCGGATCCGGCGCGTACTCGCGGCGAGCGCGGACAACAGGGTCGTGCCCTCGAAACAGGGTCCGGCCGGCCCGCCCATCGGCGGGCGCAGGTGGTCGAACACGGAGCACCAGTCGTAGCCGAGTTCCTCGGCGCATTGCCACAGCCGCAGCATCTCGTCGTAGCTCTCGTACTGCTGTCCGGAGTGGACTCCGAAGCGCATCCGCGGCACCGGCTCGGTCATCAGCGGATCCCGGTGGCCGCGGCCACCGGCTCGATCGCGGCGGCCAGCGTACGGAGGCTACCGAAGGTCTCCGCGGTGATCAGCTCGGGAGGAAGGTCCCTGCCCAGCGCGTCCTCGATGGCGACCAGCGTCGCGACGGTGCGCAGCGAGGTGAGACCGGCCTCGCGCAGCGGGCTGTCAGGACCCAGCTCCGCCTCGGTGGCCGGCAGTTGCCGCAGGACCAGTTCGCGCAGGGCCGCGACCAGTGCGTCGCCGGTCCGCCCCGCCAAGGCGTCTGCCATGTCGTCGGTCTCCTCAGGTCGGTCGGGAAGGGTTCAGCCGGACAGGTCGGCCAGAAACGGTTCGTGGCCCAGCTCGGCCGCCACGTCCGCGGCCAGGTACGGGGCGAAGACGCCGTACACGAGTGGCGCGAACTCCGCCCGCACCGGACCGGCGATCGGCACGTCCGGAGCGCCGTATTCGCCGGCTTCGCCCACGAAGCGCAGCCGCCGCCCGCGCTGCCGGGCCCGCGCGGCGAGGGCCACCGCCCGCCGGTGCGCGGTACCGGGCTGGGCGAGCACGAACACCGGCAGGTCCGCCGGGCGGCAGAAGCGCTCGACGTGCCACCACTCCTCGGTGTCCTGCCCGAGGCTCGGCAAGCCGGCGGATTCGACGATCTTGGCCGCGGCGTGCAGGGCACTGCCGTGGCTCGGGCCGGTGCCGAGGAAGATCCGCAGCGGAGCGTTCGCGACCTCGGCCGCGATCCGCGCGCAGACGGGGCGGGCCAGTGCCGCGGTTTCCTCGACCAGGTCCGCCAGCGCGCCGAGTTCGCCTGCCAGCCGTTGTTGCTCCACTGTGGACAGTACCGCCCGGCGTGTGCCGATCCCGATCGCGAGCGCCAGCAGAAGCAGCAGGCTGAGCTGGTGGGTGCGGACCCCTGGCGAGGGTTCGAGACCGGGCAGGGTCGCGACGAACGGATGTTCCGCGGCGTCGGTCAGGGCGCTGCCCGGCCGGCCGGTCACCGCGACAGTCACCGCACCCAGTTCCCTGGCCCGCCGGATCGCCTCGACCACCATCGGGCTGCCGCCGGAGGCCGAGATCCCCACGACGAGAGTGCCCCGGCCCATCCCGGGGCCCGGGTAGTCGGCGAACCGTTGCGCGGGCAGGGGTTCGCACGCGACGCCGGCGAACTTCACGAACGCCAGCGCGGCCGCGTGGGCGGCATGGTGGGAATCGCCGTTGCCGACCAACACCACCCGGCCGATCCCGGCGAAGGCGCCGGCCGCGGTCAGCTCCGTGGCCCGCGCGATACTCTCGCCGGCCCGCGCGCGCAGGTCGTCGCCGAGCCGATCCGCTTGCCGCACCAGCACTTCCGGCTTCATCCGCCGTTCCGCCCTTCCCGGCTCGTCATTCCCCCACCGCCCGGACCGCGGTCACGTAGTCGTGCACCCGCTGTTCCTCGACCTCCCCGCCCCAGCCGTCGCTTTCCAGGCAGGTGCCGACGAACGCACCGTCGGCCGCGCCCACCAGCCGGGCGGCGTTGCGGTGGTTCGTGTACCCCGCGAGCAGCACCGGCGCGGCGGGCGCCGTCTCGCGGACCGACGCGATCATGGCCAGGGTCCGGTCCTCGTCGCGGTGAGCGAGGGTGACCGCGTCGGCGCCGGCGTCGACGGCCCATTTCGCGACCTGGCCGGTGGTCTTGTCCCCGCTGAGCCACGAGAAGTGCATCGAGTCGACGTCGGCGACGAGCGCGACGTCCTCGGCCTCGATGCTGCGCCGGTAGCTCATCACGCGCAGCGGATCGCCCTCGACCAGGCCCTGTGGGCTGAGCGTGGCACCGACCAGGGTGGCCGCGCGCACGAACGACGCACCCGCGACCGTCGCCACGGCCAGCGACGCGGAGACGGCGTTGCGCATGATCTGCACACCGGTCCGGAATCCGGGCCCGGTCGCACGCACGACTTCCGAAACCACGAGCGTCATCGCCGCCACGCGGGCCGGGTCGGCTTCGTCCCCCGTCCCGTAGACCCGGTCCGCGGTCTGCACCAGGCAGCCGTCGGCGCCCCCGTTCTCCAGGGCGCGTGCCGAGCGCACGGCGGTCTCGACGATCCGGCCGAGCGCGCCGCGGCGGTGGTACGGGCTGCCCGGCAGCGGCGGCAGGTGGATCATGCCCAGCAGCACCTTGTGCCCGGCACGGGCAGCGAACTCAGGCATGCAGCACCCCCGGCACGGCGGAGGCGAGGCGGTCACCGGCCTCCGCCAGTTCCGCCCACGGCCGCGCCGTGGTCACCCGGACCACCGCGCCGGAGAAGCAGAAGTTGAGGATGCCGGGGTAGGTCGAGACACCCGTGGTGCGCAGCAGCTCGCGGAAGCACCGGTAGCTGTCGTTCCAGCCGGGAAAGTGGATCGCGGCGTTGATCGAGTACGCGGGGACGGTCACCCTCGCCGCCTCCGAGAACCGGTGACACGCGGCCTCGCGCAGCGCAGTCAACGCGTCCTCGCGTTCCCGTCGCTCCTGCCGGTAGCCCGTGTACGCGGCTGCCAGCCGATCGGCGTCGAGGTGGTAGGACGACTCGAACTCGGCGAGCTCGGCCGCGCCCGGCCGGTCGAGGCCGGTGACCAGCCAGCGTTCCATCCGGGCGAGCAGTTCCACCACCGTGTAGAGAAACGACGGCGGGCCACCGAAAGTGGTCGACGCGTGTTCGTAGTAGTCCTCGATGAACTCCCGGCCGGCCAGGATCCAGCCGATCTTCATGCCCGGTGCGGACCAGTTCTTGGACAGGCTCGACACGCGTACCACGTGGCCGGCGGCGCGGGCGGTGCCCCGGGTACGCCGCGGCCCGAGCCATTCGTGGCACTCGTCGAGGATGACCGTGGTCCGCGGACCCGCCGCGCGGATCAGCCGGGCCAGCTCGTCCTCGTCGATCAGGGCCCCGGTCGGGTTCGCCGCGGTCTGCAGCATCACCAGCGGGGTGTCGGCCGACAGGGCCCGGATGAGCGGTTCGAGCGAAATCCGGCCCGCGGTGCTGGGCAGCGGCACCAGCCGGACGTCGCCACGGCGGGCGACCGCCTCCACCAGCGGCGGGTAGTTGGGGATACCGCACAGCGCCGGGCCGGTCGGTCCGGTCCGGCCGGTGAGCAGGAAGTCGGCCAGGGTGCTCACGGTGAAGGTGCCACCCATGGTGAGCGCGACGTTGTGCCCGTCGTAGACGTCCTGGTCCATCGAGGCGTTCTCGTAGGCGGCGACGGCCTCGCGCGCCGGCACCCGGCCGCGTGAATCCGAGTAGCCGTACCAGTCCCGGTCGAGCGCGAACCGCACGCAGTCCTTCAGCGCGGCCGGCAGCCCCCAGCGTTCCTCGTCGACCGCTCCACTGGAGAGCAGCAGCTGCCGGTCGGCCGCCAGCGCACCGTAGACGTCGTCGCGGAAGTACCAGTTGAACAGTTCTTTCACGAACCGGATCGTGGCTCGCGAGGACAGCGCCTCCTCGGCGTCGACCTCGCGCCGGGGCCGCGATCCGCGCCAGAGTCCGGCCAGTTCCGGTCGCAGGGCCCGGCCTCCGAGTTCGTGCTCGACGCGGCCGAGCCACAGATCCCGCAGTGCGAAGGCGTCCCCGGGATCCGGGGCGCGGGCGATGACCTCGAGCAGCCGGTCGTCGACGTCCGGGCAGAAGGTGTCCAGGTCCGTCTCGACGGGCCGGGCGAGCGCGGCGCGGGCCCGGACCTCTTCGGGAACCGCAATGCGCCGGGGCCGAGACGGGGGATCGAACAGCGGCATGAACCGGGCTCCGTTCTGGGCCGGGGCCTGATCGGAACTCTCATCGGATCCGCAGGCGCGGGTGGGGCCGGCAGAGGACGCCGGCTGCGCGGGTGGTGCGACAAACATGGCTACGGGCGTTTTACGCCACGATTTTGGCGATATCGAGCACGTTAGCGGCTCGATCCGGACAATGGTCAACCAGCCGCTCTTCACTTACTCATCACCGGGTAATCGCCGGGAACGACACAGATTGTCCTGGGTAATCGCGAGGTATCGGAAGCCACCGGGGGGCCGCCCGGTTTTCCGCGCCGGCCCGGCACCCCGTCGTCGAAGATTCGCGCGGAACCGGCCCTGCGATTAATCGCAGATCTTTCTGACCACCGCCGTCGAACCCGCAATTACCAGTCGATGTGCGAATGGGGGATTCCGGCACTGTACAGATATCGTCCCGCCGACGTACTTTCGAGGACGGCCAGGCTCCCTCGCGGGACCACGAATCGCCGTTCACCGCCGGGCAGGATCCGGAACGCCGAGGAAAAGGATGGGTCGATGGATGCCGTTTCCCCCACCATGAAGCACACCCCGGACGAGGAGAACGAGGTCCAGGACCTCATCGGGTTCCGCGATCCCGCGCAGAACCGGGTGACGCCGGTCGCCCAGTGGCCGGCCGACATCGCCTTCGCGATCGTCGACCGGCTGGCTTCGGTGGTCCGCGAAGCGCACAAGTCCGAAGTGGCCACCACGGCCGACGCCGAGGGCATCGTGCGTGCCCAGACCTTCGAGGAGGGCGACGTCTACATGCTGGCGAGCCCCTTCGACGGGTACTTCGCCGACCGCTATCTGATGGACTTCTACGACGTCGAAGAGCGGGACATGTGCTCCCGGATGCACCTGCACACCGGGCTGCGGTTCGTGCGGATGATGACCGGTCCCGGTACCCGCATCCGCGTCTCCAGCCTGTCGCCGTTCATCGTCGGCGACGTCACCGGGGTGACGCCGTTCGCACCCGAAGCCTTCGAGGACGACCTGCCCGGCACCCCGGAGGGGCACCGGCGCACCCGCTACAACCTGATCGTGCCGGAGAACTCCTGGGTGGACATGCAGATCCCCCGTGGCACCTCGCACCAGTTCAACGCGATCGGCCCGAACGCGGTGATCGACTCGGTGCATCCCGAGGAGTCCATCGAGGTGTTCCGCGAGAGCATGCGGGACTACCGGATGATGGCCCAGACCATTTTCCTCGCCGAGGAGAAACAGGGCGCGGAGGCCTGCGCCGACCTGCCGCGGTGATCGCCGCGCGGATGCGTACGGACCGGGCCGGCCGGCCGGTACGCATCCGCGTGCGCACCCTTCGGCCACCGAACGGGAGGGAAACGACCGTGTCCCACTGGGAAGTCGCGACAGACGCCGACGAGGTCCACACGCTGCTCCGCGCGAGCGACCGGCACCAGGGCGACCGATTCGGTTCCCCGGTACCGGCGCGCAACCCGGCCACCACCGAGTCCCGGGTGCGCGCCGGGGTGGTGCAAGTGCTGCGGCACAGCGACCGCCTGGCCGCGATGTTCACGTTGACGTGGCAGCCGCCTTTCGAGGAACCGGCCGGAGTTTTCCCGTTCGCGCGCACGCCGGCGTACCTGAGCAGGCTCGCCGTCCGCCCCGACCTGGTGACCGCGGGGTCCCTCGCCGGCCTGCAGTGCCTGCGCCGCGCGGTCGGCCTCGCCCTCGAACAGGGCGCAGACGTACTGCGTGCCGAGGCGAACCCCGACCTGGAGTCCACAGTGGACACCATGGTGCTGCTGGGGTTCTCCCGATGTGACGGGGAGTTCGGCGGCGACGGAACGCCGCGCCGGGTCTACCTCCAGCACCGGCTCGGCTGACAGAGTCGGCTCGGCTGACAGCGCAGGCTCGGCTGAACCGCGCCGGCGCCCGCGGCCCTACCGCACCGGCTCGGCCGCCTCGAAGCGGTGCGTGGTCCGATGCCGGCAGCTCTCCCCCGGATCGAGCCGGGCCGACGGGTAGTCCGGCCGGTTGGGCGCGTCCGGGAACGCACCGGTCTCCAGACAGATCCCGCCGCGCGGGCGCCCGGTGAACCAGTCCCCCGTGTACACCCCGACCGCCGGCTGGTCGGTACTGACCCGCATCACCCGGCCACTGCCCGGATGCGTCAGGGTGGCCAGCACCCGCCTGTCCGGAACGACGAAACAGTTGTCCACGCGGACACCGTCGAGGGGACGGTCCACCGTGAAGTCCCGGGCCGTCCCGGCCACCGCTTCCGGCGGTCCGGGGAGCGGGATGAGGTGCTCGTCGAAGCGGACCGCCTCGGTCGCCCTCAGGTGCAGCCGGTGACCGTCCACCGTGCCCTCGCCCGCGAGGTTCCAGAACGCGTGGTTGGTCAGCCCGACCGCGGTCGGCGCCGTCGTGCTCGCGACGTGGGTGATCACCAAGGAGCCGTCGGGTTCGGCGCGGTAGGCCGTCTGCACTGTCAGCTCGCCGGGATAACCCTGGTCGCCGTCCGGGCTGGTCACCGTGAACCGCACTTCGAGCGCGTCGCCGTCCCGTGCCGCCTCGGCCGACCACACTCGCCGGTCCAGTCCTTCCGGACCGCCGTGCACGTGGTGGGGCCCCTCGTTGCGGGCCAACCGGTGACGCACGCCGTCGATGACGAACTCCGCGCCCGCCACGCAGCGGCAGTAGCGGCCGACCGTGGCGCCCACGTACGGGTTGCGCGCGCGGTCGAGGTAGGCGTCCAGGTCCGGCAGGCGCAGGCACACGTTGGCGCGGCGCCCGAACCGGTCGGCGGCCAGCACTTCCACCAACGTCGCGCCGTAGCTCCACGCGGTGATCGCGAAGCCGGTGCCGGTCTCCAATGTATAGGCATCGACGGCCGCTTCCGGCTGTCCGGCCCGGGCCGGTGCCGTGCCGACAGTCGTGCGTTCCAGCCGCGGACGTGCGGTCAAGGCCATACCTTTCCTCACGACGCCGGTCAGCGGATGCGCAGCCGCTTGAGATGACGGGGCGCGCCGGCCGGTGCGCTCCCGGCGGTCCGGCCGTGGAAGTGGCGGCGGTTGTCGATCACGACCAGCAGCCCAGGCTGCCAGTGCACGCCTTGCGCGAGCGGCGCATACATGGCCGCGTGCAGCCGCACCAAGGCGGCATCGACGGCTTCGGGTTCGTCGCCGCCGTCGTTGACCCAGTCGAGCCTGCCGCCGAGGAAGTCGCGGAACGAGAACGCCGGACGGCCCTCGTGCTCGCGCAGGATCGTCTCCCCGGGAGGCAAGTGCGCGTAACGGGTGCGGGAGAGCACTTCGCGCTCACGCGCGGACAACCGCTCCGCCACGCCGTCCATCGGCACCAGGACGGTCTGGGCGGAGGAAGGCCGGGGCCCCGGGTGGCAGCACATCAGCACGATGTACCGCGGCTGCTCGGCGGCCACCCGGCCACTTCCTTCGGAGTGCAGCGACAGCGAGTTCTCGGCGAAGGGCTGCAGCGCCACATCGTCCGTGCGCCGGTTCGCGCCGAGCAGGTTCAGGATCACGCGATGGGTCACGAACGGCTGCACCGCCGGGTCGGTTTCCTCGGTGGCAGTGCCGAGACCTGCGCCGAAGGCGAGATACTCCTCGTCTGAGAACGGTTCGTCGAGCAGCACCATGGCGGCGCCGTGCTGCCGCAACAGAGGCGCGGTGAGGGACGAGACCTCGTCCGCACGCGGTGCCGAGGTCTTGACGACCCCGTCGAACGGCTGCGGCAGCACCCGGCCGGCGTCGAGCATTTCGTACCGCGACCGCGCGTACCCGGCAGCAGCTTCTTCCTCGTACGATCCCTTCGACACCTTGACCTCCGTGTTCGGTCCTGCGGTGGGATGCGAGCCCGGCGGGACGTCCGCACCGTCACGCTAGGCGGGGCGTCGCAACGTCCCGCCCACCATCGGGTAAATGGCAGCAGCGGCCCGCTCACCGCGGGGTAACCGCCCGTGCTGAGGTAATCGCCGGGTAACCAGCCGGGCGGTACGCCGCGATTACCCGGGCGCGGGCGCGCCCGCGCTACGTTCGGGAAACCCGGACCACCGCCCGACCCGGATCTGAGGTGACCGATGAGAACCGAGGCGACCGCGGCCGAGCAGGCCCTCCTCGACCGGCTTCGCTCGTGCCTGGACGAGGTCCTGCCCGCCGAGCCGGTCCCGGCCGGCTACGACCTCATCGCCGGCGGGGTGCTGGACTCCTCCCGCTTCCTCGCGGTGTTCGTCGCACTCGAGGACCACTTCGGGATCCACATCACCGGCGCCGACATCAGCCAGGACAACTTCCGCACCCTCGAGCGGATCGCCCGGCTCGTCCGGGCCAAGCAGGAAGCCGCCTGAGGTGGCCGCGGACTTCGCGCTCACCGGCTGCGCGCCCGGGGACCACGACGAGGTCTGCCTCCTGCAGGAGACGCTGCTGCGGGGCGGGCTCGCGGGCAACGGCGCCTACCTGGACTGGAAATACCGCGCGAACCCGTATCTGGACGGCCGTTACACCGTGCTCGCCCGCACTCCCGCCGGGGAGCTGGCCGGCATGGTCGGCGTGTTCGGTTCCGGCTGGGAGGTCGACGGGCAGCGGTGCATGCTCCCGTGCCTGACCGACACGGTCGTCGCGCCGGCACACCGCAACGGGCCGGTCTTCCACGAGATGGTCGACGAGGTGCTCGCGCGCCTTCGCCGGGACAACGTCCCGTGGCTGCTGGACTTCGGCGACCAGGGCACGGTCCCGGCGATGCTGCTGCGAGGCTGGCGGCAGGTCGGCCCCTGGGGCCAGGCGGTACTGAACCGCCTGCCGGGGCACGGTTTCCGCGGCCCGTGGTCCGCACTGCCCGTCGCCCGCGGCGCGCGCACCGGGGTGCGGATCACCTCGGCCACGGCACCGGACGCCGAAGCCATGGCCGAGGTCGTCGCCGGCCTGCCCGCGGACGACCGGATTCGCGTCGCGCGCACGGCGGCGTACTTCCGCTGGCGCGCGGCGAACCCGCTGGCGAAGTACCACTATCTGATGGCCAGGTTCGATTCCGGTGCTCCGGCGGGCTATCTGGTCGCCCATCGGTCCGGTGTGGACACTGACGACGGGCCGACACCCACCACGATCGTCGACTGCGAGGCGATCGGGGCCGAGGTGCAGGCCGACCTCGTCCGCCTCGCCGGCGCGTCACTGCCCGGCACCCGGCTGCTGATGTGGACGCGCGACCTGCCGCGCTCGGTGCTGTCGTGCCTGGCCGAGCTCGGCGCCGAGTTCGTCGAGCCGACGGGCCGGCCCACCCGCGACCGGCCGCTGCCGAGCCTGCTGATCCGGGAGACCGGCGCCGCGACCGTGCCCGCCGCGCTGGCGGGCCTGGACAAGCCGGACGCGTGGGACTTCCGCGGGGTTTCCGGCCGTGGCTGGCGCTAGCCCCCGCACCCCGGGCCGAGGAAGAGAGGAACTCCAGTGACCGGCCAACGATCAGGAGCATTCCCGGGCGCGACGCTCGTCGGCGAGCATCGGGAGCCGGCCGCGGCGTCCGTCGTGGCCCTCATCCGCGAGCGGGCCGGCAGCACTCCGGACGCGGTGGCGATCGAGAGCGAGGACGGCGAGACCACCTTCCGCGCCCTGTGGCAGCGCGGGGTCACGATCGCCGCCGCACTGCGGGAAATGGGGGTGCGGCCCGGCGAGCTCGTCGGGGTCGTCGCGCGCCGCAGCCCGGAGAGCATCGCAGCGATGATCGCGGTGATGGCCACCGGCGCGGCCTACGCCCCCATCGACCCGACGAACCCGCCCGGCCGGGTCCGTCTCATCCTCGAGCAGGTCAGCCCCCGCTTCGTGCTGTGGGATGGGACCGGCGACCCGGACTGCACGTTCGGCTACCCCGGGGTCGACACCTCGCGGCTGCCGGCGGCGAGCCCGGTGGCCGCCGCCGAAGCCGTGCGCGAACCGCGTTCCGAAGACGTCGCCTACGTGGTGTTCACCTCCGGCTCCACCGGGCTGCCCAAAGGAGTCCGCGTCGAGCATCGGTCGCTGGTCAACTACATCGGCTGGGCGGCGGGCCACGTCCTGCCCGGCGCCGGCGGGGCCGCCTGCCCGGTCTTCGCCAGCATGAGCTTCGACCTGGCACTCACCTCGCTGTGGGTCCCGCTGGCGCACGGGCGCACGATCGTGCTGCTGGAAAGCTCGTGGAACTACGCGAGCCTGTTCGAGCGCCGGAACCGCCGCTACGACTTCGTCAAGGCCACGCCGAGCCATTTCCGGCTGTTCGAGCGGGTGCTCGGACCGGACTACCGCGCCGTCGCGCACCGGCTGATGATCGGCGGCGAACCGCTGGAACCGGTGCTGCTCAAGGCGATGGGCGAACGGCTGGACGGGGTGCAGATCGTCAACCACTACGGGCCGACCGAGACCACCATCGGCTGTTTCGCGCATCGGAGCGAGGTCCGCGACCTCCCCGATCTGCCCACCGTGCCGATCGGTACACCGGCCTGGAACACCGGGGCGTACGTGCTGGACGAACGGGGAGAGCCGGTGCCACCCGGCGGGCACGGCGAGCTCGTCGTCGCCGGCACCGGGATCGCCCGCGGCTACCTCGGTGGGGACGGCGGCCGGTTCCTCGACGACCCGGCCTTCGGCGGCCGGGCCTACCGGACCGGGGACATCGTCGAGGTACTCCGCTCAGGAGCGCTGCTGCACCTCGGGCGGGCCGACGGGCAGCTCAAGGTCAACGGCCACCGCTTCGAGGAGGCGGAGCTGCGCCGCCACGCCCTCACGTTGCCCCGGGTCGCGGACGCCGCGTTCGACGTCATCCGGGGCGGCACGCTGGACGTCGTGGAAGCCTTCGTCGTCTTCGACCACCGCGGCACCGAGACCGTGCCGTCGGAAACCGAAATCCGTTCGGAGCTGGCCACACTGCTGCCCGCGGAGCTGGTGCCACGCCGCGTGCGCGCAGTGTCCCGGATCGAGGTCGACGCCAACGGGAAACGGGACGTGCGCGCGACCCGCGAACAGGCCGCGCTGCAGGAGGTGCGGTGATGACCGGGACCACGGGCAGCGGCCGGGGCGTGCTCGTGCTCGGCGTGACCGCCAGCGACGCCCATTCGGTGGCCAACCAGCTCATCGCGCACCGGCTGCGGGCCGAGGGCTACACCGTGCACAACCTCGGTGCCTGCACCTCGATCGAGGAGTTCGCGCGGGCCGTGCGGGAACACCCGGAGACGCTCGCGGTGGTCGTCGGCAGCCTCAACGGTCACGCCTACGACGACTTGCGTCCGCTGCCGGCCGCCAGGGCCGCCGGCGAGCTGGCCTGCCCGGTCGTGCTCGGCGGCAACCTCTCGGTCGGCAGCCACAAGGACGGCGGCACCGAGGACCGGCTGCGCGCGCTCGGCGTGGACCACGTCCTGACCGGGCTCGGCGACCTGGTCCCGCTGCTGCACGAACTGGAGCGGCGCGCCGCTGCCGCGCGGGCGCCCCGGGCCGGATGAGCGCCGCCACCGTGCGGTCCTTCCCCGGGCCGGGCGCGGACTCGGGCTTCCCCACCCCGGCCGACTCCGCTCGGTACGCGCGGGACCGCGGCGTCCTGACCGCGCGGGACGTGCTCGCCCGGGCGGCCGCCAGCGGGGTGCCGGCGATCCAGCCCCGGTGCGGGGTCGGTGGCCACGCGGAGATGCTCCGGCTGCTGCGCGCGCTGGAGATTGGGGCGGCGCCGGACATCCTGACCCTCACCATCGACTCCTACACCCGGCTCAACCGGTTCGACCAGGCATTGCGCGCGGTCAACACCGATCCGGCGGCGCTCAACGGGTATCCGCTGGTCACCCACGGCTGGCGACGGGGCCGCGAGCTGATCGAATCGGTGTCCGTCCCGGTGGAGATCCGGCACGGCTCCCCCGACGCGCGTGCGCTGTTCGAAGTCTCCGTGGCCGCGGGCGCGACCTCGTTCGAAGGCGGCGGAATCTCCTACAACCTCCCGTACTGCAAGGACGTGCCGCTGGCGCACTCACTGGCCTGCTGGCGCGAGGTGGACGCGCGCACCGCGGAGCTGCACCGCGCGGGCCTCACGCTGGACCGCGAGCTGTTCGGCACCCTGACCGCGGTGTTGGTCCCGCCGTCGATCAGCCTCGCCGTCGGGATCATCGAGGCCTGCCTCGCCGCCGCCGAAGGCGTGGTGTGCCTGTCGCTGTCCTATCCCCAGGGCGGAAACCTGGTCCAGGACGTCGCGGCGCTGCGGGCCATTCCCCTGCTGGCGCGACGCTTCCTGCCCGCCGGTGTCGAGGTGTACCCGGTGCTGCACGAGTTCATGGGCGTGTTCCCCGCCCAGCGGGCGCACGCCGACCAGCTGATCTTCTACGGGGCGCTCACCGCCCGGCTCGGCGGTGCCGCGAAGCTGGTCACCAAGACCCATCAGGAAGCACTGGGCATCCCCGACGCACCGGCCAACGTCGACGGGCTGCGCCTGGCCGCCGTCGCGAACTCGCCGCTGCTGGACTTCGTCACCGTCGACGAGGAGGCCGTCGATGAGGAGCTGGCGTGGCTGCTCGCGGAAGTCGACGCGCTCGCGGGCCCGGTGCTGGGTGCCGGGGATCCCGCCCGCGCCGTCGTCGCCGCGTTCGCCGACGGCACGCTCGACGTCCCGTTCAGCGCCAGCAAGCACGCCCGCGGCGACGTACTGCCCTGCCGGGACGCGTCCGGAGCCATCCGCTACGCGGCGGTGGGCGGACTGCCGCTGCCGCCCGCGACCGTGCGGCGGAACCGGCAGCGACTGCGGTTGCCGGACGGGGAGCCGGACATGGCCACTCTGGTCGATCGGATCTCCCGCGACATCGCTCATTTCCCGCGGCTGTTCGGGGAGGACTCCCGATGAGGTCCCGCACACCGCGGCACAGCCGGGATTACCGCGCGGTGACACGGTGCTTACCGCGATCGGACCGGGTCCGCCGTGGCCGCTGGTAGCTTCCTCGACAGAACCATTTTCCTTGCTTACAAAGGGAATTTTTGCCCGAAGGAGAAGACGCATGTGCGGGATCACCGGATGGGTCGCCTTCGAGCGTGACCTGCGTCGGGAAGCCGGAGCGCTGGCGGCGATGACCGCGACGATGGCCTGCCGCGGCCCGGACGCGGGGGGCACCTGGGTCGACCCCCGTGGCACGGCGGCGCTCGGCCACCGCCGGCTCGCCGTACTCGACCTGGCGGGCAGCACCCAGCCGATGACGCTGGAAACCCCGGACGGGTGGGTGGCCCTCACCTACAGCGGCGAGGTCTACAACTACGCCGAGCTGCGCGCCGAACTCCGCCGCCGGGGTCACCACTTCCGTACCACGGGCGACACCGAGGTGGTGCTGCGCGGCTATGTGGAGTGGGGCGATGCGGTCGCCGAACGGCTCAACGGCATGTACGCGTTCGCCGTGTGGGACGGCCGGACCTCGGCGCTGGTGTTGGTCCGTGACCGGATGGGCGTGAAGCCGCTCTATTACCAGTCCACTTCGGACGGTGTGGTGTTCGGCTCGGAACCCAAGGCACTGCTGGCGAATCCGCTGGCCGACCGGGCGGTCCGGCTCGACGGCCTGCGCGAGCTGTTCGCGTTCGTCAAGACCCCGGGGCACGCGGTGTGGGCCGGGATGCGCGAGGTCCGGCCCGGGACCGTGGTCACCGTCGGCACCCGGGGCACGCACGAGCGCACCTACTGGTCGCTGGAGACGGTGGAGCATCGCGACGACCTCGAGACGACGACCGCGCGGGTGCGGGACCTGCTGGCGGAGATCGTGACCCGGCAGCTGGTCGCCGACGTGCCACTCGGTCTGCTGCTCTCCGGCGGCCTGGACTCGAGCGCGGTCACCGCCCACGCCGCCCGCGAACTGGCCGGCCGCGGTGAGAAGGTGCACAGCTTCTCCGTCGATTTCGCCAGCCAGAGCGAGAGTTTCGTACCGGACGCGGCTCGGCCCACCCCCGACGCGCCCTACGTACGCGAGGTCTCCGCGCACGTGGGCACCGTCCACTCGGAGATCGTGCTCGACGCGGCGGCGATGGCCGATCCGGCGGTCCGGCGCACGGTGATCGCCGCCCGCGACGTCCCTGCCGGAACCGGCGACACGGACGTTTCGCTGTACCTGCTGTTCAGCGCGATCCGCGAGCGTTCGACGGTCGCGCTTTCCGGGGAGAGCGCGGACGAGGTGTTCGGCGGGTACCACTGGCACCGATCCAGGGACGCGCAGTGCTCGGGCACGTTCCCGTGGATGTCCCCGGCGAACGGCGCACCGGCCGGTGGCCAGGGCCGCGACGGCACCGTCCTGCGGCCCGAACTGCTCGAGCTGCTCGACATTCCCGCCTACACCCGCGACCGCTACGCCGAAGCGGTCGCCGAGGTGACGCATCTGCCCGGCGACGACGAAGCGGCCCGCGCCCGCCGGATCACCTCCCACCTCGGCATCACCCGGTTCATGCGCATGCTGCTGGACCGCAAGGACCGGCTGAGCATGGCGGCGGGGCTGGAGGTGCGGGTGCCCTTCTGCGACCACCGGCTGGTGGAGTACGTGCACAACGCGCCCTGGGCCGCGAAAAGCTTCGACGGACGGGAGAAGAGCCTGCTGCGTGCGGCCACCAGGGAACTGCTGCCGCATTCGGTCGCCACGCGGGTCAAGAGCGCCTACCCCTCGATCCAGGCGGTGGGCTACCTGTCGGCTTTGTGCGAGCAGGCGACCGAACTGCGCTCCGATCGGCAGCACCCGGTGTTCGACCTGATCAGCGACAGGTGGCTGGACCGGGCGCTGCGCGCTCCGGACGCGCCCGGGGTGCGCAGCGGACTGGAGCGCTGTCTCAACCTCGCCGCCTGGCTCGACCTCCGCCGGCCCCGACTGCTGCTGACCTGACCCTGCCGACCTGGCCTGCCGAGCTGGTCCTGCCGATTCGCACCCTGCCGACCCACCCCTGCCGACCCACCCCTGCCGACCCACCCCTGCTGATCCACCCCTGCCGATCCGCCCCTGCCGGGCCGACGCGAAGGAGTTCCGGTGTTCCGGACCATACCCCCGGCCGCACGCAGGATCGCGCTGGCGAGCCTGTTCCTGACCGCGGGCAACGGCGCGTTCATGACCTGCTCGGCGCTCTATTTCACCCAAGTCGCCGGGCTGTCGCCGGCCACACTGGGCCTCGGCCTCACCATCGCCGGTGCGGTCGGGCTGCCGGCGGGCATGCCGCTGGGGCACCTGGCCGACCGGCTCGGTCCCCGTTCGACGACCGCGTGGCTCGTCGCGCTCAACGGCGTCGGCACGGCCGGATACCTGTTCGTGCGCAGCTTTCCCGCTCTCCTGGTCGCCGCATGCTTCTTCGTGGTGGTGCAGCGGGGCTCCCGCGCGGCCCTGCAGTCGCTGATCGCGGGACTGGTCGGCGAGGACGGCGTGGTCCGGACCCAGGCGGTGGTCCGCTCGGTCAACAACATCGGCATCGGCGTGGGGGCGGCGGCCGGCGGGATCGCCCTGCAGATCGCGACCCCGGCCGCGTTCTCGGTGGTATTGGCCGCGGATGTGCTGAGCTACTTCGTTTCGGCGGCGCTGTTCGCGGCGCTGCCGTCCGTACCGCCGTCGCCGGTCCCGGCGAAGGAGGAGCCGAAACGGGCAGTGCTGCGCGACGCGCCCTTCGCGGCGCTGACCGTCATCACCGCGGTGCTCTCACTGCACACCGTGCTGCTCGAGCTGGTGGTGCCGCTGTGGATCACCCGGCACACCCACGCACCGACCGCGGTGGTGACCGTCTTGTTCGTGCTGAACAGCGTCGCGGTGATCCTCTTTCAGATCCGGATCGGCACGCGAGTGGGCACGATGGAACGCGCGGTGCGCGCAGCCCGGATGTCCGGACTCGTCCTGCTCGCCGCGTGCGCGCTCTTCGCGTTCTCGGCCTTCGGTTCGCCGTCCTGGTCGGTGGTGCTGCTGGTGGCGGCCGGCGCGGTGCTCGCGCTGGGGGAAATGCTGGTGTCCGCGGCCGTGTGGACCATCACCTTCGGACTCGCCCCGCCCGGCAAGCAGGGGCAGTACCAGGGTTTCTCGATGACCGGCTACGCGGCGGCGGTGATGGTTGCCCCGACCCTGCTGACGTTCCTGATGATCTCCTGGGGCGCCCCCGGGTGGTTTGTCCTTGGCGCGGTGTTCCTGCTCGCGAGCCTGCCGACGGGCGCGGTGGTGGCGTGGGCCGCGCGCCGGGAACGCGCCCGGACGACCGTCGCTTCATGACCCGCCAGGTGCCGGGGGCGTCCCCCGGCCGGTACCGGAGACGACCCGTGGAGAGCATCTTGCCCGACCGAGAAACCACCATCGCCACTCCGGCCGGTCCGGTACGGACCGTGTTCGCCCCCTCGCCGATCGGCAGGCCGAGTCTCGGCCTGGTGCGGATGGCGGTCTTCAACTGGGCCCTCGCCCGGCACCACCACGGCCGTTTCGTCCTGCGGATCGAGGACACCGACGCGGCACGGGTGCGGGCGCAGTTCTACCAGCCGGTGCTGGAGGTGCTGCGGTGGCTCGGCCTGGACTGGGACGAGGGTCCCGAAGCCGGCGGTCCGCACGGCCCCTATCTGCAGACCGAACGCCGTGAGCTCCACCTCGACGTGACCCGGCGGCTGCTGGGCGCCGGCGAGCTTTACGAGTCCTTTTCGACCCCGGAAGAGGTCGCCGAGCGGCGTACCCGGGCCGGCCAGGACCCGCGGCTCGGATACGACAACGCCGACCGGTACCTGAGCGAGCGGGAGAAAGCCGCGCACCGCGCCGCCGGCCGGCTTCCCTCGCTGCGGCTGCGCATGCCCGCCAGCGAAACGGTCTTCGACGACCTGGTGCGTGGCGAAGTCGTGTTCAAGGCCGGCGCCGTGGCCGACCCGGTGCTGGTGCGCGCGAACGGACGGCCCACCTTCGCCCTCGCCGGCCCGGTGGACGACGTGCTGATGGGCATCACGCACAACCTCCGCGGCGACGCGATGCTTCCGCTGATGCCGTGCCAGCTCGCCGCCTACCGGGCGCTCCAGCGCATCGGCCTCACCGATGCCGTCCCCCGGATCGGGCACGTGCCCATGGTGCTCGCCTCGAACGCGAAAATCCTCAACAGCCAGGAGGACCCGGCCGCGGACACGCTGCGGTACCGGGACGCGGGCTTCCTGCCGCGGACCATCGTCAACTACCTGGCCGCGCTGGGCTGGTCGCATCCCACGCAGGGCCAGGTGTTCTCCCCCGCCGAACTGGTCGAGCACCTCGACGTCCGGCGCATCCGCACCCGGCCGGGCCGGCTGGACGTCCAGCGCCTCGCCGAACTCGACACCCTCCACCTGAGGGCCCTGACCACCGAGGAGTTCGCCGAGGCGCTCGTGCCGCAGCTTCCGTCGCACACCCGGCTGACCGGCGACGAGCGTGCCCTGCTCCGCCGCGCGGCCGCGGTGCTGCGACCCCGGGTGAAATCGCTGGCCGAAGCGGCGTCGGTCGCGACAACGCTCCTCGAAGCGGACGAACCGGGTCCAAGCCGCCAGATCACCGAAGCGGAGTTCGACGCGCTGCGCGAAGCCCACCACGCGCTGGGTGACCTGCCTGCCTGGACCGCGGACGCGCTCTCGGCCCTGATCAAGAACGGCGCGGAACAACTCCCCAAGGCGTCGGTGGCGGCACTGCGCACCGTGGTCACCGGACCCGCCGCCGGACGCCTGCTCGTCGACTTCCTGGTGCTGCTCGGACAGCGCCGCAGCATGCGCCGTATCGAGTGCGCGTTGGCGCAGCGCTCCG
The DNA here is from genome assembly GCF_014204865.1 of Amycolatopsis jiangsuensis. Taxonomy (NCBI): domain Bacteria; kingdom Bacillati; phylum Actinomycetota; class Actinomycetes; order Pseudonocardiales; family Pseudonocardiaceae; genus Amycolatopsis; species Amycolatopsis jiangsuensis. The sequence continues at coordinate 6,795,464 of NZ_JACHMG010000001.1, read as the reverse complement.
TACCGTTCCCGAACGGGTAGGAACCGAAGTGGTTCAGCGGCATTCGAGACCGTGGAATCCACACGCCGTCAGCGCGTCACGCTCCGCGTTCGCGTTCTCCGGCGATGAAGTCGCGGTACCAGCGGTAGCTCGCTCGGGGCGTGCGGGCCTGTGTCGCGTAGTCCACGTGCACCAGCCCGAACCGGTGCTTGTAGCCGTGGGCCCACTCGAAGTTGTCCAGCAGCGACCAGCAGAAGTAGCCCCGCAGGTCGACGTCCGCCGCGCGGGCGGCTTCGATGTGCTCGCTCAGGAAGGTGATGCGCTCGTAGTCGGCGAAGTCGCTTCGGTCCGGGTAGACGCAGCCGTTTTCCGTGACGTACAACGGCGGAAGCTTCGGGTAGCGGTTGCGCAGGCCGACCAGGGCTTCGGTCAGGCCGTCCGGTTCGACCGGCCAGCCCATGCCGGTGCGCGGCACGTCCGGCAACCGCGAGGTGTCCACCCCGATGTCGGCCACCGAGCGGCGGGCCGGGTCGGGCTCGCGGTACGGCGCGTCCGCCACGTGCAGGCGGTAGTAGTAGTTCACGCCCAGGTAGTCCAGCGGCAGGCCGATCGTCTCCAGGTCGCCGTCGCGGCGGAAGGAGAAGTCCGAAACGGCACTGAACATCGTCTCCAGGCCGGGTGCGTACCGGCCGCCGAACAGCGGGTCGGTGAACTGGCTGCGCAACAGAGCGTCCTGGCGGGACGCCGCGGCGGCGTCCTCGGCCGAATCCGATGCCGGTACGACCGGCGACTGGTTGAGCACGATGCCGAACTCGTGCTGAGAAGGCGCCTGCTCCCGCATCGCCCGCACCGCGAGGCCGTGGCCGAGCAGCAGGTGGTGCGCGGCGGCGAGCGCGCCGTGGCCCTCCTTCGCCCCGGGTGCGTGGCGGCCCTCGCCGTAGCCCGCGACCGCGGACGGGTAGGGCTCGTTCAGCGTCGTCCAGTGCTCGACGAGGTCACCGAGTTCCGCGTGGACGAGAGCGGCGTAATCGGCGAACCGGGACGCTGTGTCGCGTGACCGCCAACCGCCGCGGTCCTCCAGGCCCTGAGGCAGATCCCAGTGGTACAGCGTCGGAAACGGCTCGATCCCCCTTTCCCGCAGCCCTTCCACGAGCCTGCGGTAGAAGTCGAGACCACGGCGTTCCACACGGCCGCGGCCCGTCGGCTGCACGCGGGGCCACGAGATCGAGAACCGGTAGGCGTCCACGCCGAGTTCGGCGAGCAGGTCGAGGTCGGCGCGCCAGCGGTGGTAGTGGTCGGCCGCCGGTTCGCCGGTGTCGCCGCCCGCCACCGCACCGGGCACCCCGCTGAAGGTGTCCCAGATGGACGGTCCGCGGCCGTCCGCGGTGGTCGCGCCCTCGATCTGGAAGGCCGAAGTGGCGACGCCCCAGCGGAAGCCGGGTGGGAGGGAGGAAGTCACGATGAGCTCCGGAGAGGTCAGCCCTTGAGCGCGCCCTGCATGATGCCGCCGACGATCTGGCGGCCGAACAGCAGGAACACGACGAGGACGGGGATGGTGCCGATGGTCGCGGCGGTGAGCACGAGCGTGTAGTCGGTGGTGTAACCACTGGCCAGAGTGGACAGTGCGGTTTGGACGGTCGGGTTCTCCGGCACGAGCACGACCAGTGGCCAGAAGAAGTCGTTCCAGGCCTGCATGAACGTGAACAGGCCGAGGACCGCCGCGGCCGGGCGGGCCGTGGGCAGGGCGACGTGCCAGAACAGCCGCAGCGGCCCGCAGCCGTCCATCCGCCCGGCCTCCAGCAGCTCCAGTGGCAGGGCGTGCTCGAAGTACTGGCGCATGTAGAACACGCCGAACGCGGTGACCAGGCCGGGGACGATCACCGCCTGCAGTTGCCCGGCCCAGCCGAGGTCGGCCATCATCATGTAGAGCGGGACCACGCCCAGTTCGGTCGGGATCGCCTGGGTGGCGACCACGACGAGCAGCAACGCGGTGCGCCCGCGGAACCGCATCTTGGCGAAGGCGAACCCGGCGAGTGTCGAGAACAGCACCACCGAGACGGTGATCGTGCCCGCGACGATCAGCGAGTTCCCCAGCGCCAGCGCGAAGTCCGTCTCGTCGAAGACCCTGGCGATGTTCTCGAACAGGTGCCCGCCGGGCAGCAGCACCGGCGGCACGCTGCCGACCGCCTCGTTCGTCTGCGAGGAGACGACCAGCGACCAGTACACCGGGAACGCCGAACCGGCGAGGATCGCGATCAGCCCGGCGTAGGTCCACGGGCTCGTGACGCGCCGGACGATCCGCCGGGTCCGCCCTGGCGTGGTCGTGGGCGGGGTCAGCACGGTGGTCATGTCCGCTCCTCAATCCGTCTGGATGCGCCGGGTCACCAGGTACGACAGGCCCGCGACGAGCATCGTCACGACGGCGAGCACCAACGCGATCGCCGAGCTGTAGCCGAAGTCGTACTTGGTGAAACCCTGTTCGTAGAGGTAGAGCGCGGCGGTCTGGAACTGCCGGTCCGAGCCGCCGGTGGCGGCCGCCGTACCGGGGTTGAACAGCAGCGGCTCGGCGAGCAGCCGCATGTTCCCGGTCGTCGCGATCACCGTGGAGAAGATGATCTGCGGCCGCAGCAGCGGCACGGTGATCCGCCAGAACTGCTGCCACCCGTTGGCGCCGTCGAGGGTGGCGGCCTCGTACATGGTCGACGGGATCGCCTGCATCGACGCCAGGAAGATCAGGGCGTGGTAGCCGGTCCAGCGCCACACGACCATCGCCGCGATGGCGGTGTGCGAGCTGGCCGTGCCCGCCTGCCAGTCGACCTCACCGGCCCCGAACCAGCTCAGCACCCAGTTGACCAGACCGAAGTCCCGGCCGAACAGCTGCGCGAAGATGATCGTCACCGCCGCCACCGAGGTGATGTTCGGCAGGATCATGCCCATCCGGAACAGCGTCCGTCCGCGCAGCCGCCGGTTGAGCAGGTGCGCGATGCCGAGCGCGAACAGGATCTGCGGGATCGTGGTCATCAGCCACAGGCTGACCGTGTTCCCCATCGCGTTCCAGAAGTACGGGTCGTGCAGCAGCAGCCGCTCGTAGTTGCCGAACCCGATGAACGTCGCGGCGTCGGCGTCGAGCAGGTTCCGCTTCTGCAACGACACGAAAGCCGTGTACAGCAACGGGAACAGCCCGAAGATGCCGAAGATCAGGAAGTACGGGCTGATGAAGCCGAACGGCGACAGTTTCACGCTCCACTTGTGCCGCCGATCGGCCCGGCTCAGCGTTCCGGGTGAAGCCATCAACTCTGCAGCTTCGCGACGTCGCCCACCAGTTGCTGCCACGCTGCCGCTCCGTCCTGCTTGCCCTGCTCGACGCGCTGCATCGCGTTGCCGAACTCCGTCTGGACGTCACCGGCCTTGGGGCCCTGGTACTGCGGGTTCAGGTTCTTCGCCGCATCGGTGAAGAGCTTGCCGACGGGCGCGTCGTTGAAGAACGGGTTGGTGTAGCCGGAGATCTTCGGGTCGTCGTAGAGCGACGGCGTCGACGGGAGCAGACCCTCGCTGGTGAAGACCTTCGCCTGCTGCTCGGGCGCGGTCAGCCACGCGGCGAGGTCGGCGGCTTCCTTGGTGTGCTTGCCTTGTTTCGGAACCGTCAGGTACGAGCCGCCCCAGTTGCCGCCCCCGCCGGGCACGGTCGCGACGTCCCACTTGCCCGCGGTGTCCGGCGCCTGGTCCTTGATCTTGGGCATCATCCAGGCCGGGCAGGTGACCGTGGCGAACTGGCTCTGCGTGAACCCGGTGTTCCAGGTGGGCGTGCTGTAGAGCAGCCCGGCGCTCAGGTTCGACTTGACCGCGTCGACGACCTGGTTCCAGCCCTGGCGCAGCGCCGCGTTGCTGTCGACGACGAGCTTGTCGCTCCGGTCGTAGTACCCGACGGGTGCCTGGCCGAAGATCGCGTTGAGCACGGTCGGGCCGCCGTCCATGAACTTGACGCCGTTCGGAGCGTGGGCCTGGAAACGCTTGCCCGTGGCGAAGAACGCCTGCCAGGTCGGCCAGAGCGCGGCGACCTCGTCGCGGTCGACCGGAAGCCCGGCCTTCTCGAACAGATCGCGGCGGTAGCAGATGGCCAGGCCGCCGACGTCGGTGCCGTAGCCGATCTGCTGCCCGCCCTTGGCCTGCGACGCCGCCCACTTCCAGCTCAGCCAGCGGTCCTTGAGCTTGTCGCCGCCGACGGTGTTGAGGTCGACGAACTTGTCCGGCGTGGCCTTGAACTGGGCGACGTAGCCGGTGTCGATCGCCTCGATGTCCGCGGCACCGCCGCCGGTGGCCAGGTGCGCGGCGAGGTTCTTGTGGTGGTCGGAGTAGGCCGCGGTCCGCTCGGTGATCTCGATGTTCGGATGCGCGGCCTGGTATTCCTTGATCAGGGCCGGGTAGCCGAAGTTGCCGAACAGGCCGAGGCTGAGCTTGACCTTCCCGCCGGAGTCTCCGCTCCCGCAGCCGCTCAGTGCGGCGACCGCGGCCAGGCCGGCGCACACCGCGCCGGCGACGAGGCGGATTCTGCGGGATGTCGTTTTCGGGCGCATGAGATCTCCGTTGTTCTGCGGGCCGGTCGGAAAACGCAGGACCTATGAGAGCGCTCCCAGGCGACGCGCGTCAAGTAACGAAGCGGTAACCTTGATCGGCATTACTGCAGACAGACGCCGTGTGCTACAGATGTAACCCGTTACAGCTCCGGAGGTCGACATGGTCACCGCTCGCCAGATTGCGCAGCTCTGCGGGGTTTCGGTCGCGACCGTGTCGCGGGTGTTCAACCGTCCCGCGACGGTCAGCGCGGCGACCCGCGAACACGTCGAGCGGGTCGCGCGGGACCTCGACTTCTCGCCGAACGAAGCGGCGCGGGCGCTGTCGCGGCAGCGCTCGACGATGGTCGGGCTGGTCTGGGACACCGACCACCGGCGGCACAGCTGGCGGCACCCGTTTCTGCAGGACCTCTTGCTGGGCCTCAAATCCGCGTTGAGCTCGCGCGGCTACCACCTGCTGATGCTCGCCACGAGCGACGACAGCGGCAGCCGCAATCCCGGCGCCTCGCTGGCCGACCCGGTCGCGTACGTCAGCATGACGCGGCGCCACCATCTGGCCGGTCTGGTGCTCATCGACAGCGGGACCGACGCCGAGGCGTTCAGCGCGTTCGCCCATTCCGGACTGCCGTGCGTCGCGCTGGACGTGGCCCTTTCCGGACCACGCGCGACCTACGTGACCTCAGACAACGCGTCGGGTGCGGCAGACGCCGTCCGGCACCTGGCCGCGCTCGGGCACCGCCGGATCGCGACGATCACCGGCCCGCACGGCAACGTGCCCGCCGCCGCCCGCACCGACGGCTACCTGCGTGGGCTGGCGGAAGCGGAGCTGCCTTTCCGCGAAGACCTCGTCGTCACCGGGGACTTCTACCGCGAGAGCGGATTCGCGGAGATGCGGCGCCTGCTGGCTCGTGCGGACCCACCGACGGCGGTGTTCGCGGCCAGCGACGAGATGGCCGTGGGGGCGTTGCTGGCGGCTCGCGCGGCCGGGTGCCGGGTACCGGACGACGTGGCGGTGGTGGGTTTCGACGACATCGAAGTGGCGTCGCTGGTCGACCCGGCGTTGACGACGGTGGCCCAGGACAAGCGGGGCTTCGGCACCGCCGCGGCAGGCGCGCTGCTGTCGATGCTCGACAGCGACGAGGTCCCGGAACCGGTGCGGCTGCCGACGAAACTCGTGGTCCGCGACTCGTGTGGCTCGCAGCGGTGAGTGCGGAACACGGCCCACAGCCATCTCCGGGACGGCGCGACGATCAGCGGCCGTAGTGCACCAGCGTGGTCGGTACCACCAGGCGGCGGGTCAACCCTGGCACCGCGTTCGGGCCCTGCTCGAGCCGACTCAGGAGCAGTTCCGCCGCGCGACGGCCGATTTCCCCCGGGTCGTAGGACGCGATGGTGATCGGCCGGTCGAGCAGATCCGCCATTTCGAAATCGTCGAATCCGGCGAGCGCCGTCGCGGCGCCGAGCCGGCGGATCTCGCGGTAGGTACCCAGTGTCATCCGGTTGTTGGTGCAGAACAACGCCGTCGGCGGATCGGCACGGTCCAGCAGCTCCCGCGCGGCCGCCGCGGCGGTCGGGATGTCGTCGGGGCCGCGGCGGATCCATTCCTCGCGCGGCACCAGGCCGGCCTCCTCGTGTGCCGCCCAGTAGCCGCGGAAGCGTTCGGCGCCGGTGAACAACGTCGGCGGGTTGCCGAGGAAGCCGACCGCGCGATGCCCGGCGGCGAGCAGGTCCGCGGTGGCCGCGCGAGCGCCGCCGAAGTCGTCCACGAGCACGGCGTCGACCTCGATCCCGGCCGGCGGGCTCGACGCGAGCACGACCGGGACACCGCCGAGCGACACCGGATCCAGGTGCTGCTGCGCCGACCCGGCGGGCACCACGATCATCCCGTCCACCCGGCGGGACACCAGGTCGTCGACCAGTTCGTATTCGCGCTGGGCGAGTCCCGCGGTGTGGCCGAGGACCAGCCGCAGGCCGTGTTTCTCGGCCACCTGCTCGGCGCCGAGCGCGAGCTGGGAGTAGAACGGGTTGCCGAGGTTGGTGACGACCAGTCCGATCATGCCGCTGGACCGGCCGAGGCGAAGGTTGCGGGCGACCTCGTTGCGGCGATAACCCAGCTCGCGCACCGCGGTGAGGACCCGGTCCCTGGTCGCCGCGCTGACGTTCTCGTCCTTGAGCACCCGCGACACGGTCATCGCGCTGACCCCGGCGCGCGCGGCGACGTCGCGCATGGTGGGCGCGGCAGTGCCCGTGGGGCCGGTGCTGCCGTTCGGGGGCACTGCGAAGGCACTCTCTGTGAGATCGAGCTGTGAACCGAGCTCTGTGAAAACGGTGGTAACGCCCTCATTGTAGGCGATCAGCGGCCTCTTCGCCGGTACGAACGGCTTGCGCCGACCACCAGGCAGCGCCGAGCAGCGGTGCGTCGAGTGCACGCTCCGCGACGCGCGGCTCGGCGTCCGAGCTCGTCCGCAAACCCCTGCGCAGCGGTTCTTCCACGAGGTCCCACGACGCGGCGATGGAACCGCCGACGATGAGCACTGTCGCCGCGAACTTCTCCAGCCACGGCGCCATCGTCACACCCAGCGAGTGGAAGGCATCGACCAGCACGAACCGTGCGTGTTCGTCGCCGCGGCGCGCACGATCGGCAATGCCGCGCACGTCCGGCGCGGGGCCCGTGTCACCGGCCGTCGCCCGGAGGTAGGCAGTGCGAATTCCCCGTCGCGACACGGTTTCCTCGAGCGGCCTGCCCCGGTGCCGTAGAAGGTAGGCGCTGCCCTCCGGAGGTACCAGCGGCCCCTCGTTCACCGGAACGCCGCCGTCGAGGAACGCCGAACCGACCCCGCTGCGCAGGGTGAGGCAGACCGCGCGCCGGTGCCCGGCAGCCGCTCCGGCCAGGTACTCGCCGATGCCGAACGCGTCCGCGTCGTTGAGGAACCGCAGTCCGGCGGGCGCCCGCCGCATCCGCCGCGCCAGCTCCGCCCCGAGGTCCATGCCGTAGAGCGTGTCGAACTTGCCGACGTCCCGGAACAAGCCGATTCCGCGCGCGTAGTCGAACGGGCCCGGCACGGCAACCCCCCACCGCGCCGCCGCCGGCGCGCCGACCATGGCCGCGGCCGCGCCGATGCAGTCGAGGATCTCCACCGCGCTGCCGTGCGTGGACAGCGGCAGCCGTACCGTCTTGCCCACCGGCGCACGGCCGGCCAGATCCACCAGCGCGGCGGTCACGTGCGTACCGCCGACTTCCAGCACCGGCACCGGTTCCGTTTCACGCATCCGCCGACCTGCCTGTCTCACCGCATCGCGGTGAACGTACCGGAACGCAGTGCGCTTTCGATCTCCTCCAGGCTGCGCCCGCGGGTTTCCGGCACGAACCGGAAGACGAACAGGAACGCGGCGGCGTTGACCACCGCGAACAGCCAGAACGTGCCGGTGGTGCCGAGCGCGCTGGTGAGCGAGAGCGTGGTGAGGCTGACCAGGAGGTCGAAGAACCACACCGTGAAGCCGGACACCGCGACCGCGACCGAACGGACCCCCAGCGGGTACATCTCCGGTCCGGCCAGCCACACGACCACCGAGAGGCTGCCGCCGTTGCAGGCGACGTAGCCGAGCACGCCGAGGATCACGAGCCACCGGCCGGCCCCCTGCGGGGCGGGCTCGGTCATCAGGACCACGGCGACGACAGCGAGGCTCAGCACCGCACCGGGGATCAGCACGAGCAGCAGCCGCCTGCGGCCGATCGCGTCCACCAGCCGGATTCCGAGGATCACCATGACGAGGTTGACCACGCCGACGCCGACCGTGGTGAGCATGGCCGCGGAACGGCCGAAGCCGGCGTCGCCGAGGATCGTCGGGGCGTAGTAGATGATCGCGTTGATCCCGGTGATCTGCGACGCGATCGCCAGCCCGAGACCGGCGACGAGAGCAGGGCGGAGCCACCGCGCGCGCAGTGTCCGCAGCCGGCGCTGGTCACCGGTGGCCGGGGTTTCGGCGAGCTGGCCCAGCTCCTCGTCCACGACCGCGGTGTCGGCACGGACGCGGAGCAGCACGGCCCGCGCCGCCGCGGTCTCGTGGTGGGTGAACAGCCACCGGGGGCTCTCCGGCAGCGCGAGCATTCCGGCCAGCAGCATGACCGCGGGCAGCGCGCCGAGACCGAACATCCACCGCCAGCTGCCGTCGAGCGCGTAGCCGGCGAGGTAGGCGAACAGGATCCCGACGGTGATGGCGAGCTGGAACATCACGACCAGACCGCCACGGCGGGCGGGAGGCGCGAGTTCGGCGACATACAACGGGACCGCCTGCGCGGCGAGCCCGACCGCGAAACCCAGTACCAGCCGGGCGATGCCGAGCGTCCACGCTTCCGGCGCGACAGCGGCGAGCACGGCGCCGATCGCGAACACCGCGCCTGCCACGATGATGGCCGGGCGGCGGCCGAGCCGGTCGGACAGTCGTCCCGAGGCGTACGCGCCGAGGATGGCCCCGACCACGATGGCGCTGGTGACCAGCTGCTGACCGGTCTCAGCCAGGTCGAACGCCCCGGCGATGGCCGGCAGCGCGCCGGAGATGATCCCGGTGTCATAACCGAAGAGCAGGCCGCCGAGGCTGCTGACGCCGGCGATGACGATGAGCGAACGGGACGGAGCGGCGCCGGGACGCGCGCGGGACGGTGCGGGCGAACGGTTCACGTGACTTCCCCTTCTCCTTCGGCCGCCGCGAGGCGCGGGCACTCCCGATCCCCGGTCAGCGGACCAGGGCTTTGACCACATGAACCGGCCGGGAGCCCAGGGGGCGGAGCCGGTAGGCACCCGTCGCGGCGGGGACCGTGAGCGTTTCCGCGAACACCAGGTCGTGACGCGCGCCGCCGGCGGTTTCGAGCAGCACCCCGTCCCCCGCGGAAACGTTGAGAACGTGGAACCGCCCGGCCGTGTCGTCCTCGGCCGATTCCTCGGCGTCCGCGTCCAGTACGAAACGCCGCACCTCGTAGAACATCTCCGCATTCGCGCCGAGGAGTTCTTCCCGCCAGCCCCGGCCGCCGCGAAGCGTTTCCGGGCTCTGGATCAGGTCGTCGACGACGGCGGTGCCCCGGCGTGCGTGCTCGAGGTTGGCGAACCCGTGCGCGTAGGGCAGCGGACGGGACCTCCCCTGCGCGTCCTTGCGCAGCCAGTCGTAGAACCGCAGCGAGTACAAGTAGGGCGTCGCACTGATCTCCAGCACGAGATTGCCGGCGCCGGAAGCGTGCGGGGTGCCCGCCGGGATGAGGTAGAGCTGTCCCGTTCGCGCGCGGTGGTGCTGCACGAAGCGCTCCACCTCCAGCTGCTCGCCGCGTTCGATCGCCACCTCGACCTGCTTGCGCATCAAGCCGAGGTCGGCGTCCTCCTGCAGGCCGAGATAGACGCGCGCACCGGCGCTTTCGGTGACGTAGTAGGACTCGTGCTGGGTGTAGGGCCAGCCGAAGTGGGCACGCATGTAGTCCGCGCGCGGGTGCAGATGCAGCGAGAGGTTGCCGCCGTCGACGGTGTCGAGGTAGTCGAACCGGATCGGGAACGAGGTGCCGAACTCCGCGTGCACCTCGGCGCCGAGCATCTCCACCGGGTACAGCACGCACAGCAGCTGGAACGGCAGCTCGACCTCGGCTTCCGCGTCGCTGCCGACCACCACCCCGGACTCGGGCGCGATCAGCTCGTAGCCGAGTGCGGTATTTCCCCGCTGCGGCGCGAAACCGAGTTCGCGCGCAGCCCACTGGCCGCCCCACGGCGTCGAATTGAAGTAGGGCCGGGTCCGTACCGGCTGCGTGGCGAGAGCCGCCAGTGTCACCCGCATCGCCGCGCCACTGAGCGACGCCGGGCTTTCCGGCTGCCGGGCGTCGAACCAGCGATCGACGTCCCCGGCGAGGCGGTCGCGGTGCGCGTCGAGCATCGGCCAGTCGGCGTAGAACAGCCGGCGCAGGTCGCCGGGTTCGCGGTGGCGGCCGAGGTTCACCCCCACCGGCAGCTCCCCCGCCGCGACCGCCGCTTCGGCATACCGCTTGGGCAGATCCGCGTACCACAGCACATCGTGGTCGACCAGCGCGGCGCCGGGCCCGCAGACCATCAGCACGCCCGCGGCGGGACGCGCGGGGCGCGGAAGCTCGCGGTACACGTCCGCGACGCTGTTGCGGGCGAGTTTCAGGTAGTACGGGTCGGTGCCGTCGTCGCCGGTGCGGGCGCGGACGGTGGACCAGTCCGCTTCGTACTCCCGCAGATCCAACGTCCGGTGCGCGATCCCTTCCGCGGCAAGGCTTTCCCGGAGACCGGCGAGCGCGGCCGGCCAGTCGAGCGCGGCCGGCCCGTCGACCGCCAGCACGACCGGCGTCCTGGGCAGCTCCCGCACGGCGGCGGCCCAGCCACGGGAAACGCTCCCGAACGCCGGGGAATAACGCGGATCGCGGTCGTAGCGGCGGGTCACGAAGCCTCCGT